>CAVUTF010000047.1:0-81299 GCA_963744305.1 uncultured Gammaproteobacteria bacterium | reverse complement strand
CTGCATCAGCGCTACAGCAACTTGGGCTTCACGCTGCTCGGCGTGAACGTCGAGGACAATCCGGAAGGCGCTACGAAGTACCTGCAGGAAACGCCGGTGTCCTTCCCGATTCTGTTCGATCCGAAGAACGAGGTCAGCAAGCTGTACAAGGTGATCGCAATGCCGAGCACCGTGCTTGTCGGCCGCGACGGCTCGATGCGCTTCATTCACCACGGCTACAAGCCGGGTTACGAAGGCGAGTACCAAACCCAGATTCGCGCGCTGCTGCGGGAATAGACATGAGCCGTCGTCCTGACAACGCACTCCTTCGCACGCTCGCGCTCCTTGCGCTTGCGGGCACGGCACTCGCGGGATGCAGCATCGAGCCTTGGGTGAAGCCGTACGAGCGCGACCACATCGCCGATCCGATCATGTCGTTCGATCGGGACCCGGTGTCGAGCTCGTACACGCACCACGTCTACGAGGCGCGCGAGGGCGCGCGCGGCGCGACCGGCAGCGCCGGCGGCGGCTGCGGCTGCAACTAGGCGCGCGTCGCGTGGTCACGCCGCCGAACAGCCGCAAGACCCCAGCGCTTCACGCGCTGCTCGCGGCCGCCGCGCTCACCGCCGGGTTGGGTTTGCAGCCGGCGCTCGCGGGCGTGTTGCCGGAGGATCGGGCAGACGTGCTGTTCCACTCCTACGACGGCGGCGGCGTAACGATTCAAGGTCCGTCGCTGCTGGTCCGCAAGCAATTCGCCAGCAAGTTCTCGGCTTCTGCCAACTATTACGTCGACAAGGTCAGCAGTGCGTCGATCGACGTAGTCACTACCGCCAGTCCCTATACGGAGGAGCGCACGCAGACGTCGGTCGGCCTCGACTATCTGCACGACCGCTGGCTCATGAACATCGGCGTGACGAAGAGCGAGGAAAACGACTTCGTTGCCGACACCCTGAGCTTCGGGATCAGTCAGGACCTCTTTGGCGACCTCACGACGGTGTCGCTCGGATACTCGCTCGGCAACGACGAGGTCACTCGACGCGGCGATGCGACGTTCGCCGACAGCGTCGAGCGGCAGCATTACCGGTTGGGCCTATCGCAGATTCTCACCAAGAACCTGTTGCTCGGCTTGTCGTTCGAGACGATCACTGACGAAGGCTTTCTGAATAACCCATACCGCTCGGTGCGCTACGCCGACCTGTCGAACCCGATCGGCTACAGCTTCGAGCCAGAGCTCTATCCGCGCACGCGCACGAGCGACGCGGGGGCGCTGCGACTGCGCTTCTACTTGCCTTGGCGGGCCGCCGTCCACGGAGAATTCCGCCAGTACGCCGACACCTGGGACGTGCAGTCCGACACGTTCGAGATCGGGTACACGCATCCGATGGAGACCGGCTGGATCTTCGAGGGCAAGGTGCGCTCGTATTCGCAGAGCAAGGCCGATTTCTACAGCGATCTATTCCCGCGCTCGCAATTCCAGAATTTCATGGCACGCGACAAGGAGCTCAGCACGTTCGCGAGCCAAACGCTGCGGCTCGGCGCGAGCTACGACATCGTTCGGGGCGGCTGGAGGTTCGTAGAACGGGGCACGTTTAGCGTGATCTACGATCACATTCTGTTCGATTACGAAGACTTCAGGGATCTGTCCGGCACTCCGACAGGCATTGCGGGATCCGAGCCGCTCTACGGCTTCGAAGCGAACGTGTTCCAGTTCTTCGTCTCGTTTTGGTTTTGAGGCGAAATCGGGGTCGGGTACCGATTTTCGCTACTGTCGCAGGGCCCGAGGTGTCGAAGCGAAAATCGGTACCCGACCCCAAACCGTCCCCCTCACCACCGAAACAAACGCGCAGCGGAGCCCGCGGCGTAAGTCTGCTTCGCCGCCGGCAGCTCGACGAAACCGTCGGTTCCCGCGAGCGTGACGAAATCTCCCGAAGTGTTCGTCGGGCGCGTATCCGCACGCGCAACGCCCGCGGCCGACCACGTGAGCTTGACCGGGACGAAGTAAGTGAGCTCGGGCGAAGGCTCGTACGCTGCGGCGAGTGCGACGCTCTCGGTTCGCTCTGCCGCCAAGCCCGCCGCGGCCCGCAGCGCGGGCAAGACGTAGCGCGTCGCGCAAACGAGCGTCGAAACGGGATTGCCCGGCAGGGCGAAGATCGGCTTGCCTTGCGCACTGAGGCCGAACCACATCGGCTGCCCCGGCCGCTGGCGAACTCTGCGAAAAAGCACGCGCGCGCCGAGTCGCTCGAGTACCTGCGGCACGAAGTCGAACTGACCCTTAGAGATGCCGCCGGAGAGGATCAGCACATCCGACCGGCCGTGCAGCTCCGCGATCGACGCGGCGAGCACCTCCGGATCGTCCTTGAGACGAGTGCGCGTGACGCGCGCAAGCCGATGCGTGGTGAGGCTAGCCTCGAGCGCGCGGTCATTGCTGGAGCGAATTTGGAACGGTGCGATCGGCTCGTCCATGTCAACGAGCTCATCGCCCGTGGAAATCACGGCGACCTCGGGCAGCGCGGTTACGGCAAAGTCGTGGCGGCCGGCGCTGGCGAGCACGGCGGCCTCCGGTGGACCGATGCGCGTTCCCGCGGCAAGCAACAACGCGCCGCCGCGCCGATCGCTGCCGCGCGAATGGACGAATTGGCGCGGATTCACCTCGGGTGCCGTGAGGCGCGCGACGGCACCTTCGCGCGCGACGCGCTCGATCGGCACGACGCTGTCGGTGCCCTCGGGAAGCATGGAGCCGGTCATCACCTCGACGCATTGGCCCGCTCGGCCGACGGCCAACGCAGGCCGGCCTGCCGCCTGTGTGCCGACCACCTCGAATTCGCGGATGCCCCGCGCCCAGTCCCGATGCGCGATCGCGACCCCGTCCATCGTGACCCGGTCGAATGGCGGTTGGTCGCGCTCGGCGAAGACGTCCTCGCGCAGCACCCGGTCGACGCACGCCGCAAGCGGCTGCCGCTCGCTCGGGAACCTGGGCATCCCCGCGAGAATGGCGGCTTCCGCGGCGGCAACTTCAGTCATCGGCTCACTCTCCCGCTGCGGTGCGCAGTCGCACCCCCGGTACTATACTAACGAGGGAGGAGGCCAGCATGGCCCGAGCGTTTTACACCGGTCTCGCCGTCGGCTTCGTCGCCAACGTGTGCTGGGCTCAAGACCCGCAGCAAACGCCGGACAGCCGCACTGTCCTCGGCGGCGGCAACGAGTATCTCTCGGCGGGCGCGGACGCGATTCGCGCGGGCTCGTACGAAGACGGCATTCGGCTGACAGACCTCGGATTGCAGCGTTCGCCGAGTCCAGGCGATCGCGCCGCTGGACTCTCCAATCTTTGTGCAGCGTATGCGGCCAAGGGCGACCCCGATAATGCCATCCGCTACTGCACCGAATCCCTCGCGTTGAACGGCCAAAACTGGCGCGCCTTCAGCAATCGCGCATACGCGTATCTATTGAAAAGAATGTTCAAAGAAGCGACGACGGATCTCAACGCCGCGGAGGCGATCAGCCCGAACGCGCGGCAAGTGGCTCAGATCCGCGGCATGATCAACGAGCGCAGCCTGCAGCCGAGCGTCACCGTGGAGGAACACCAATAGCTACGCTCAGGCACGCTGTCTGTCTAACCGCTACTTTGAGCGTGCTCGCGTGCATTACGGACGACGCGGAGGCGGCACGGCGGAGACGGTCAGACCTCGACCCCGTGGGCACTTGGAGCTGCGTGATCTATGGCCATCCCGCCTTCGGCGACGAGCGCGTGGTCATTCGTCTCGCGGCCGACGGGACTGCGGCCCTCTCTCGCAAGAGCGACGCGAACCAGCGAATCTGGGATCCGCTTTCGCGCTGGCTCGACGACGACGGCGAGGTCAGCTTCAGCGATACGCGAACGGGCCGGCGGTTCAGCGCCGACATGAGCCGGGCCACGCTCGGTGGACGCTGGCGCACGGTCACGTTGGTCGGCGGGTGGTGGTGCACCACGCTCGACGATGCCGCGTTCGCCGGCGTGCTCGTGAGTCGAGCCCGAAGCGTTGATGCCGCCGCTCGTGCCCGTGCGTACCGCGACGCCCGCTTATCCGGCGCAGGCCGTTCGCGACGCGAAGCAGGGTCGCGCCGTCACGTGCTTCTTCGTGGACGCGAGCGGCCTGATCACCAAGCCGGAGATCATCGAGATTTCCGACGAGATCTTCCGCGCCCCGACGCTGTCGGCGCTCGCGCGCTCGCAGTACCAGGGATGGGACGACGCGAGACTCGTGCGGCCCGGTTGCCGCACCTATATCTTTCGGCTCGACTCGATTCGCGAGCTCGCCTCCGCGCCTTGACTATTCCGCGACGACTCGCGCGCTCGTAACCGTGACTTCCGTGGCTTCTGTCGTCGTGAATGGCCCGAGGCCGGTGGCCCAGCGCTGCGCTGCGTTCGCCGGCAGTTGTCCGGCGAACTGACGATTTGCCTGCCTGATCGTCCCTTGCGAATCGAGATAGCGCACGGTCAATACGACGTCCGCGACCGTGACTCGCGTAGGATTCGCGAGCTCCACGAGCAGTTGACCGCTGCTATCGAGACCGCTTCGAACCGCCAAGTACTTGCCGGGATTCGCCGGTAGGTCGAGCCGAACCGTTGCATCCTGGGCCGCTTCGCCTGCGGGCGTGCCGGATTGCGCCGCGCGCGCGTAGTGCTCGAGCGCGCCCGCGCGGTCGCCGCGCTGCTCGGCGATTCTCCCGAGCCCGTAGTAGGCGTCGGCGGTCGGTAGCAGCTCGATGCTTGCAGTGAGCGACGCGGCCGCGGCATCCCACTGACGCAGCTGCTGCTGCGTCATGCCTTTGCGCAAGTGGTAGTAGAAGAATCGGTCATTGCGCGCGATCGCATCGTTGTAGTGGACGAGCGCACCGTCATACTCCTTGCGCGCGAGATCGACGTCGCCGAGCAGCGCGTGAAACTGCGCTTCGCCCGGCAGCAGGCGTACAGCCTCGCGTCCCTGACGCTCGGCCTCGTCGAGACGATCTTCCGCGAGCGCGGCCTGACCGAGGTCATACGCCTCGTATGCAGGTTGCCGTTGTCGCAGTTGAGCCGTGACCTCTTGATAGCGCTCGCGGCCGAGGTTGCCGCCCGCGGGCAGCGTCGCAGCGGTGTGGCGATTTTGCTCGACGCGCTCGGCTGACGGCGGATGGCTCGCGAACAGTGCAGCGAGCCGGCCCTGCTCGCGTCCTTCGGACAAACGCACGAATGTTTCCTGCAGTGTGATCGCGGCCTGCGGATCGTAGCCGGCGGCCGACATGTAGCGCATCCCGTATAGGTCCGATTCCAGCTCCGCGCCGCGACTGTTGCGTTGGCTGATCAGCTGCGCGCCGACGCTCGCGGCGCCCACGGCGAGGCCCCCGTAGTCGCCCGCCGCGACGGCGGTTGCAAGCAGCGCGCCTTGGAGCAGCATCCCGCGCTGCATCGCGAGTGCGCCGTGCCGTGCGGCCGCGTGCACGATCTCGTGACCGAGCACGGCGGCGAGCTCGGCCTCCGATTGCAGCTCGACGAGCAAGCCGCGGTTCACCGCGATCTTGCCGCCCGGCAGCGCCCACGCGTTGGGCACGGAGCTGTTCAACACGACGAACTCGTATGGCAGTGCGCGATCGCTCACCGCGGCGAGGCTCTGACCGACCTCGGCGACGTACGCCGTCAATTGCGGGTCGAGCGTGTAGTCGCCGCCTTGCATCTGCTGCGACGGCTGCGTATTGCTGCTCGCCGATCGCGACCTCGTCGGCCGCGGAGATCAACGCGAGCTCGCGGTCGCCGGTCACGGGGTTGATCGTGCATGCGGCGAGGCCGAGGACGGAGGCCGTCAGCTGCGCCTTCTTGATAGAACTCTGGATCGGCATGGCCGCACATTCTGCTCGTGTCGGACGACGCGTCAATAGAGTCGATTCCAACGCGGAAGTTGCTTCAGCGTGGGTTCAGCTTGCAGCAAAAGTTAAGTCGCATGTCGTTGAAACCCGACAAGAATTCGCTTGCGCGAGCCCTCGTGTAGCTGTCAGCATTCAACTGCGTCGAAGCGTTCGGAGGATGCTCAGTGGGGATCGGTTTGCGAGGGATCGTGGCCGTCTCGTTGCTTGCGGTCTTGCTCGGTTGCCATAGTTCCTCCGACGACGGCGCCGCGAGCACGCCGCCTCCGAATCCACCACCGAGCCCGCCGCCGCCACCGGGCACGCCCGTCGCAGGCCTCGATCAGCGGCCTGCGAATCTCACGTGCGTGGCTCCGGCGAAGGCCAACAGCAACGCGGGGACGACGATTCGGCTCGAGCGAGTGTTCGCGAATCTCACGTTCAACCAACCGCTCGCGATGCTGCAAGCGCCCGGCGACAGCTCGCGCTGGTTCGTGCTCGAGAAGACCGGCGCCGTGCGCGTCTTCAACAACGTCACGAACCCGACCGCGAGCACCTTCATCTCGCTCGCAGTCAATGCAAACTCGGAAGGCGGTTTGCTCGGCATGGCGTTTCACCCCGACTATGCAACCAACGGCCGAGTTTTCTTGTCGTGGACCGAAGGCACGCCGATGGTGTCGACGATCGCGCGGTTCAACCACACGCCAGGAGCTGCCACCTTGCCGGTGGGAAGCCGGCAGAACGTCATTCGCGTCAACCAGCCGTTCGAGAATCACAACGGCGGGCAGATCGACTTCGGACCGGACGGCTACCTGTACACGGGCTTTGGTGACGGGGGGTCCGGCGGTGATCCCGACGGTCGTGCGCAAGACACGACCGATTTGCTCGGCGATTTCTTGCGGCTCGATGTGAATGGCGCCGCGCCGTACGCGATTCCTCCGGACAATCCGTTCGCCGGCGGCGCGATGTGTACGGCCGACTCGAACGTCTCGGCGAACAACTGTCCGGAGATTTACGCCTGGGGCCTCCGCAATCCGTGGCGGTGGAGCTTCGATGCCGTCAGCGGAACGCTCTGGGTGGGTGACGTCGGCCAAAGCGCCTTCGAGGAAATCGATCAGGTGCGCCGCGGCGGCAACTACGGTTGGGATTGCCGCGAGGGCACAGCGACGTTCGGCAGCCCCGCGCCGAGTTGCAGTACCGCGACCGGGCTCATCGATCCTGTGCATCAATATGGCAGGAGCCTCGGAGTCTCGGTCACCGGCGGCTACGTGTACCGCGGCTCCGCGCTGCCGGCGCTCGCCGGCAGCTATTTGTTTGCCGACTTTGGTAGCGGCCGAATCTGGCGGCTCGTCGCAAACGGCAGCGGCGGATTCAACGCTCAAGAGCTGCTCGACACGAGCTTGTCGATCGCATCGTTCGGCGAAGGCAACGACGGCGAGCTTTACGTCGTCGACATTGCGGGCGGCGGCCTGCACAAGATCGTTGATGGCGGCGGGGCTGCGCCTTCGGGTCCGCCGGTCGCAACGCTGCTCTCGAACACGGGGTGCGTGACGCAGCAGAACCCGAGCCAGCCCACGTCCGGGCTCGTGCCTTACCGCACCATCGCGCCTTTTTGGTCCGACGGTGCCACCAAGGAACGCTGGCTCGCGATTCCGGACGGTACCACTATCGGTATTGGCGCGGACGGCGACTTCGCGTTTCCGAACGGCTCGGTGCTCATGAAGCATTTCCGTCTGGGTGGCCGCTTGGTCGAGACGCGGCTGTTCATGCGTCATCCGGACGGCGACTGGGCCGGCTACACGTACGAGTGGAACACGCAACAGACCGATGCGACGCTCGTGCAAGGTGGCAAAACAGTGACGATCGGCGGTCAGAATTGGATCTATCCGAGCGGCAACGAGTGCCTGTCGTGCCACACTGCGGCCGCGGGCGGTGCGCTGGGTTTGGAAACCGCGCAGCTCAACCATGATTTCGCATATGCGAGCACTGGGCGCACGGCGAACCAACTGCGGACGCTGGACAACATCGTGATGTTTGCCTCCCCGCTCGGAGATCCCGCGCTGCAGCCCGCGCTAGCCGATCCGGCCGATGCAAGCGCATCGCTCACCGCGCGGGCCCGCGCTTACCTGCACACGAACTGCGCGCATTGCCATCGACCGAACGGCCCGACGCGGAGCTTCCATGGACCTGCGCTTCGGCACGGCGTTGAGCTCCACCGCAGCGTGCGACACGCCGCCGCAAGCGGGGGACCTCGGGATCGCGAACGCGCGCCTCATCGCGCCGGGCGCGCCGGATCGATCGGTGCTCCTTGCGCGAATGAATCGGCGCGACGCGCAAGCGATGCCGCCGCTTGCATCGAACGTCGTCGATGCGGCGGGCGTTGCGGTAATCCGTGACTGGATCGCGAGCCTAAGCGGCTGTATGTGAGCGCTCCGTGTGCGCCGAGTGCCGCCTCTCCAGCGGGCGTCAAGCGTCGTCGAGCACTCTCGCGAGGGTAGCCACGTCGACGGGCTTCACGACGTGCGAATCGAAGCCCGCGTCCCGCGTGCGTTCGCGATCCTCCTCGCGGCCCCAGCCGGTCAGCGCAACGATGTTCGGCCGCTTCGGAGCGGGTTGCTCGCGCAGGCGCCGGCAAACCTCGAAGCCGTCCAATCCCGGCATACCGAGGTCGAGGAAAATGACGTCGGCCGGGAAGGTCCTCGCGCGCTCGAGCGCCGACTGGCCGTCGTACGCGGTCACGGCCTCGTGTCCCATGTGCTCGAGCAAGCGGCCGAGCGAGTTGGCGCTGTCCTCGTTGTCGTCGATGATCAAAACGCGTTTGCCGGAGCGCTCGAATAGCTTGGAGATCGGTGCCGGAACCGAGTCCGCTCGCAACGATGTTTTGACCGGCAGGCGCACGACGAAATCGCTCCCCTGCCCTAGACCGGCGCTGCGGGCCTCCACGGTTCCGCCATGCAACTCCACGAGGCGGCGCACGAGCGCTAAGCCGATTCCGAGGCCGCCGATGAAACGGTCGCCGCGCTGCGGGCTCTGATAGAACTTGTCGAATATACGCGAGAGCTCGTCGCCTGCTATGCCAATGCCGCTGTCCGCGACGCCGATGCGCACGTCGTCTCCGTCACGAGCCACTGACAAACGAATGGTGCCGGCGATATTGGAGAATTTCGCAGCGTTCGTGAGCAGGTTCGTGAACACCTGAGTGAGACGCACCAAGTCGCCGTCGATGTACACGTCTTCGGGCGTGATCGAAACTTCCAACTTCTGCTCGCGCCGCTCGAGTAGCGGGCGGCTCGCTTCGACGGCGCCGTTGAGCACGTCGGAAAGCGCGATGCGCGCTCGGCGCAGCTCGAGCATGTCGCGCGTGATGCGCGATACGTCAAGCAGGTCATCAACCAGCCGCGACAGATGGCTTACCTGACGTTCGATGACCTGCCGACACCAAAACGGCTCGCGCACTCCCGGATGGCGCAGCAGCTCGACGGCGTTGGTGAGCGGCGCAAGCGGAGTGCGCAGCTCGTGAGCGAGTGTGGCGAGAAACTCGTCCTTGGTCCGGTCCGTGTCCTTGAGCGCCTGCTCGGCGAGTTTCCGCTCAGTGATGTCCATGGCGATCGCAGCGCTTTGCGTCGCACGCCCGGACGCGTCGCGGAGCATATTCGCTGCGACATGCACCCAGCCGATGCTCCCGTCCTTGCGGACGTAGCGCTTTTCCGCGTGGTAGATGCCGGCCGGATCCTCGATCGCCTTCTTGACTAGCTCGATGTCCGCGCCGCGCTCGTCGGGATGATCCAAATCGAACGGCCCCATCGACAGCAGCTCCTCGCGGCTGTAGCCGGTGATCTCGCAGTAGCGGTCGTTGACCCGAATGAAGCGGCCTTCCGCATTGGCTTGCACCGCGCCGACAGCTGCGCTGTCGAAAAACGCGCGAAAGTTCGCCTCGCTGATCTGCAGCGCATTCTCCGTCGTGCGTTGCGCCGCGGCTTGCGCGGTGACATCGATGAGCACGCAGGTGCCCGCGATGAGCCCGTCATTGTCATTATGAATCGGACTTGCGTACGCGAGCGTTGCGCGCCGGCCGCCGTCGGGGCGAACGATCACGAGCTCCCGGCCGTCGTAGCTTCTGTCTTCGCGCAGGGCCCGGGCCATCCAGGATTGATCGTGGGGGAGGGGCGCACCGTCGGACGACAGTAGCTCCACCGATCCGCAATATCGATCCGTCTCGTCGTTTAGCTTGGGCCGTCGTCCCCAGAGGGCAGCGGCGGGCTCGTTAAAGAAGATGATGCGGCCTTCGCGATCGCAGAAATAGGCCGCCACAGGCACTACTTCGAGCAGTTGCTTAAACGGCTTGGCGGCAATCGTGGACGCGGCGTCTGTAATGTATTGGGGAATGCTCACCCTTGCGCTCCCGCCTCAAAAATAATTGTAGGATCAAAGGAGTTCCCCCGAAAAGTTACCATAGCAAGAAGGACCCTACATTGTCACGAGCGACGCGCCGCAGCGAAAAATTCGTCGGCTTTTGGCGACAACAATTCCGTTTGGCGAATCGGTGTTGGCGGCGTCGGACGGCCTGCCCGACCGAGCCAGACCGCGAATTGTCTTGGGCGGCGCGATTGAACGACAATTCGCGGCCATGAGCACTACCGATCTCATGCGCGGCCGCGACTTCATTCGCCAAATCGTTGCGGAGGAAGTCGCGGCCGGCAAAAACGGCGGCCGCGTGCAGACGCGCTTTCCTCCCGAGCCGAACGGCTATCTGCACATCGGGCACGCGCTCGCTATTTGCGTCGACTTCGGCGTCGCGGACGAGTTCGGCGGCGAGTGCTATTTGCGTTTCGACGACACGAACCCGGAGAAGGAGAACGAGGAGTTCGTCGCGGGCATCCAACGCGACGTGCGCTGGCTCGGATTCGAGTGGGGTGACCGCCTGCGGCACGCCTCGGATTATTTCCCTCAGCTCTACGACTTCGCCGTCGAGCTCATCCAGAGAGGCCTCGCATACGTCGATCATCTCAACGCTGAGCAAATCCGCCAGTATCGCGGCACGTTGACGGAGCCCGGCAAGAACAGCCCCTACCGCGACCGGTCCGCGGCGGAGAATCTGCGGCTGTTCGAAGCGATGAATCGCGGAGAGTTCGCGGAAGGGGAATGCGTCCTCCGAGCGAAGATCGACATGGCGTCGCCCAATATCAATCTGCGCGACCCGACGCTGTATCGCATCCGCAAAGTGCCGCATCAGCGGACAGGCGACCGATGGTGCATCTATCCGATGTACGACTATGCACACACGTTGTCGGACGCTATCGAGGGTACGACACATTCGCTCTGCTCGCTCGAGTTCGAGGATCACCGGCCACTCTATGACTGGTTTCTCGACCGACTGTGGCGCTCATCGAGCCGGCCGCGGCAGATCGAGTTCTCGCGGCTCAATCTGATGTACACCGTCATGAGCAAGCGCATTCTCAAGCAGCTCGTCGACGATAAGCACGTCGAGGGATGGGACGATCCGCGCATGCCGACCCTGTCCGGCATCCGCCGGCGCGGGTACACACCGGCCTCGATCCGCGAGTTCATCCAACGGGTCGGCGTCACGAAGAAGGAGAAGGTGGCGGAGCTCGGACTGCTCGAGGGCTGCATCCGAGAGGACTTGAACGAGACCGCGCCGCGGCGTTTCGCCGTGCTCGATCCGCTCAAGGTCGTGATCGACAACTATCCGGATAGCGACGAGTGGCTCGAGGCCGCGAATCATCCGAGCCGACCGGAGCTTGGCGTGCGTAAGATACCGTTTTCAAAGGAGCTTTTCATCGAGCGCGAAGACTTCATGGAAAACCCGCCGAGCAAGTTTCATCGCTTGAAGCCGGGCGGCGAAGTGCGGCTGCGCTACGGCTACATCGTGAAGTGCGAACGCGTCGTGAAGAACGCCGCCGGCGAGATAACCGAGGTGCACTGCACGTACGACCCCGCCACTCGCAGCGGCTCCGACGAAACCGGCCGCAAGGTCAAGGGCACGATTCACTGGGTGTCGGCGAAACACGCGTTCCGCGCCGAGGTCAGGCTCTACGATCGGCTATTCGTCACGGCGTTTCCGGGCGCAGATCTGCAGCGCGAGCTCAATCCCGACTCGCTGCAACTCGTCGGACAAGCTGCGCTCGAGCCCGCCCTTGCGGAGGCCGAGCCGGATCAGCGTTTCCAATTCGAGCGGCTCGGTTATTTCTGCGCGGACTCGGTGTTGTCTTCCCCCGGGCGCCCGGTGTTCAACCGCACCGTCACGTTGCGCGATTCCTGGGCGAAGCTGGAGCAAGAAGCGCTGGCCGCCGCCGCGAAGTGAAATCGGGGTCGGGTACTAATTTCCCCGCGACTGATGTTTCCTGCCGGCGGCGGCGGAAATTAGTACCCGACCCCGATTTCAGCCGGGAGCGAGCGCGACTTTCTTGTAGAGGGTCTGGGCGTCGCCGGCCCGATCGTACTTTTGCTTCAGAGCGCGATAGGCGGCGCCATTGTACCGCGCGTCGAACTCCGCTTCGTTCAAGAACGACGACGAATACAGCATCTTGATACCGCCGAGGTCGAAGCACTTTCGATCCATGATCTTCGTGTAGTGGTAGGGCTCCTTGCCGGCCGGCCTCTTTACCTGGCAGTAGCAGCCGAGATTGAAGTACAGCTCCTTCGGCGTGATCGGGTACAGGGTCGGTTGACGCGGAGTCTTGATCGGCACGGCAGCCCACGGCCTGCCGTCCAGTGAAACCTCGGTGAGGCAAAAGCGCATGAGCTCCTCGGCCTTCGCCCACGGCACCTGCCAATCCTGAATCAACGGCTCCATGCTCGTGTCGTTCAGGCCGACGGACGCGAGCAACTTCTTCTTCGTCGCCACGTACTTCGTGTAAAAGCTCGAGTTGCGCCAACCTAGCGGCGCGAAACGCCGGAACAGCCCGTACGGCGCCGTTTCCGGCACGTTCCAGAACCAATCCGGGTCGTAGCGAAAGATATAGTCCGCCGTCGCAAGGTAAATATCGCTCCGCGTTTCGACTAGACGGTAAAAAATGTCTTCGCGCACGATGTCGTCGCAGCGGGGCACCTGCGTTGCGAACTGCGCCGTCATGAGGAAATAGCGCTCGCCTTCGAAGAACAGGCCCTCGACGAAGTCGAGCTCCTGCGAAGCGGTCGCGGCCCGCATCGCATCGAGGTATTGGGCGGCGTCGCCGAAACGCTCAATGCTGAGGTGCACGTACGGGGCTGCGGGGTGCAGCGCGATCTTCGCGCGCAGGATATAGCCGAGCGTGCCGTAAGAGTTCGGCAGCGCCCGGAACAGATCGGAGTACTCGTTGTCGGCTCGGCACGTCACGATATCGCCGCCGGGGAGGAGCACGTCGGCTTCGATCAAGCCGTCGTGCACGAAGCCGTAGCGAAAGCAGGTCGACTCGATGCCGATGCCTACGGTCGCCCCGCCCACCGTGATGTGCTTGAGCTCGGGCGCTACGAGCGGCAGAAAACCGTGCGCCAAGCAATGCCTGACGACGGTTTCGTACGTGGCGAGACCCTCGACCTCTGCGGTGCGGGCGTCCGAGTCGAGCGAGATCACGCCGTTGAAGGCAGCGAGCGACAGCCGTCGTACGGCGGTGCCGCGTGGCTGATACCGGAACAGATTCGAGATCGTCGACTTCTCGAGCCTCAGATGCCCGGCGCCGCTACGCCACTCTTCTTTGAGCCGCGCTGTTTTCTCCGGGTAGCTACTCGCCGTCGGTGTAGACATGGGCGCGCGTCCAAGGGATGCGGTTCGATCCCGAACGCGCGAATAGCACTTGGAACAGCTGCAGCTTGCCGATGAGGAACGCCGCGATCGACCCCGCGAGATACAGCCGCCAAGCTCGCACGAACGGTTCGTCGAACATCGCCCGTATGGCTTCGACGTTCTGCTCGTAGCGTTCGAGCCAGGCTTCTAGAGTCTTCGCGTAGTGCAGCCGGATGTTCTCCAAGTCGAGCACAGACAACCGATTCGGCTCGAAGAGCTCCATCATCTCGCGCACAGTCGGAGGATAGGCGCCGGGAAAGATCCGCTTGTCGATCCATGGGTTGAGCGGCGCCCGGCGATCGCGGCCGATGGTGTGCACGAGCCCGCGGCCATCGGCACCGATTGCCCTGTGCATCAACTTGCCGAGCTCCCGGTAGTTGGGCGCTCCGACGTGCTCGAGCATGCCGATCGAGACGAACGCGTCGTAGGTGCCCGAAAGATTGCGATAGTCGTCCTCTACGAACTCGACGCTGCGCTCCAGACCTTCGCGCACGGCCCACGCGCGTGCATAGCTCACCTGCTCGCGCGAGATATTGAAGGTGCGGACGTGCACTCCGTAGTTCTTCGCCATGAACAACGCAAAGCCGCCCCAGCCGCTGCCGGCTTCGACGACGCGTTCGCCCGGCTGCAAGCGCAGCTTGCGGCACACATGGTGCATCTTCGCCTGTTGCGCCTGCTCGATCGTCATCGCCGGGTTGGCGTAGTACGCGCAGGTGTACTGCAGCGCCTCGCGATCGAGCCAGAGCTTGTAGAAGTCGTTGCTGATGTCGTAGTGGTGATGAATGTTGCGCTTGGACTCGGACAGGTCCGGCGCGGCCAGACGCCGACCGCGCGCGAGCCAGGCGCCGAGCGTGGTGTTGTCGGTCGTGTAGCGGTAGGCCTCCTCGAGCACCAGCTGGAGGTCGCCGCGAATCTCGATGCGGCCGGCGCTGTAGAGGTCGCCGAAGTGCAAATCCGGATTCATGACCAGATGCAGGAGCGCTCGCGAGTCCAGGATGCGCAGGACCACCGAGCGGTCGCGCGGCACGATGTCAGGGTCGTTCCATAATGCGATGCGGACCGGCGAGGTGCCGAGATTGGCCCTCATGCGGCGGACCAGCCAGCGGTCGAAAGCATTCGGCTCGCGGCGCTGAGCGCTCGCTGAATCCTCGGCGTAACCGTAGTCTCCGGGCACGCCGAGCGGCTCGAGGCGACTTCTATCCATTTGTTGTTCTCCCCCTGGGCACTTTATTGTGCCACGGCGGTCTCTTGGGTGAAATTCCTAAGATATCGGAGCCTTGCGATCCTAAGGACGTCGTCCCTAAAGCGGTCGTCCGTAGTAGGCTAGTATACGTAGCCGAGAATGTGAGCCGATGACGAGCACCGTAACCCAGTGGCAAGGCCAAGCGTCCGTGAAAGACCGTTTCAGCCGGCCGTTACGCGACCTGCGAATTTCGGTCATCGATCGCTGCAACTATCGCTGCCCCTACTGCATGCCCGCCGAGGTCTACGGCGAGGGCTACAAGTTCCTCCCGCGCTCACATTGGCTTACGGCCGGCGAGATCAAACGCATCGCCGCCCTGTTCCTACGCCTCGGAGTGAGCAAGGTACGGCTGACCGGCGGAGAGCCGCTGCTGCGCAAGGACATCGTCGAGATCGTCGCCGCGTTGACCGCGCTGGAAGGGTTCGATGATCTCGCCCTCACCACGAACGGCTCCAGGCTCGCCGAGCAAGCCGCCGCGCTCAAAGCGGCCGGCCTGAAGCGCATCACGGTCAGCCTCGATAGCCTCGACGACGCCGTGTTCCGCGACATGAACGGTGGCCGCGGCGACGTCGCGACCGTGCTGCGCGGAATCGAGGCGGCTCGAGACGTTGGTTTCGCGCCGCTGAAGATCAACGTCGTCGTCGAACGCGGCCGCAACGAGCACACCGTGCTGCCGCTCGTCGAGCACTTTCGCGGTACCGGCGTCATCGTACGCTTCATCGAGTACATGGACGTCGGCACGGTGAACGGTTGGCGGAAGGACCAGGTCGTGCCGTCGAAAGTTCTGCTCGAGCAGATCGGCGCCCGCTGGCCGCTGCGGCCACTCGACAGCAACTACCGCGGCGAGGTGGCCAAGCGCTACGCGTTCGTCGACGGCGCCGGTGAGCTCGGGTTCATTTCGTCCGTGAGCGCGCCGTTCTGCGGGGACTGCCACCGCGCGCGTCTGTCGGCAGACGGCACCGTCTACACCTGCTTGTTCGCGGCGCACGGCACGGATCTGCGCACGCCGCTGCGCGCGGGAGCAAGCGACGCCGACCTCGTCGGTCTGCTGCAAAACGTTTGGCGCAACCGCGAGGATCGCTACAGCGAGCTGCGGGCCGCGAAAGGCGAGCAAGGCGAGTCCGTCCAGCGTGTCGAGATGTTCCGGATGGGCGGCTGATGCTCACGCACGTGGACGCCGCCAATCGACCCACGATGGTCGATGTCGGCGACAAGGCAATTACGTCACGCACGGCCGCCGCGCGCGCGGTCGTGGTATTCCCTCCTGACGCCGCTGTTGCCAGCGGTGAAGTGCTGCGCACGAAGAAAGGGCCCGTGTTCGACACGGCGATCATCGCCGGTGTCATGGCCGCGAAGCGCACCCACGAGCTGATTCCATTCTGTCATCCCCTTGCTCTCGAGGACTGCCGCATTTCGATCGAATGGGGTGCGCGCAACGAGATCGTCATCGAGTGCTCGGTGCGCGCGACTCACAAGACCGGCGTGGAGATGGAAGCGCTCACGGGGGCGACGACCGCCGCGTTGACCGTCTACGACATGTGCAAGGCGCTGACGCACGGCATTCGGATTCGCGAGATCGCGCTGCTGTCGAAGACCGGCGGCAAGCAGGACTATCACGCACACGGCGAGCGGTCGGGAGCCGGCGGCGAATGATCGACGTGACCGCTCGCTATTTCGCGGCTTTTCGCGAGCGCGCAGGACGCGACACAGAGAGGCTTTCGACTGCCGCGAGAACGGCCGCGGAGCTCTATGACGAGGTTGCGGGCCGCCACGGCTTTGCCGATGCGCGGACGCGCTGCAAGGTTGCGATCAACGAGGAGCTCGCCGCTTGGGACGCGCCCCTCGCGCCGGGCGACGAGGTTCTGTTTTTCCCTCCCGTCGCAGGCGGTTGAGCTCGGGCGCGCCGCCGTGAGTTTTGCGATCACGTCCAACGTCATCGATCCCGAAACCCTGAAGCGCTCGCTCGTGGCCGACGCAGCGGGTGGCTGCGTGTGTTTCGAAGGCTGGGTGCGAGATCACAACAACGGTGCCGCTGTCACGGCGCTGGAGTACGAAGCGCATCGGTCGATCGCGGAGAGCGAGGGCGAGAAGATACTCGAGGAGGCTCGCGAGCGTTTCGCGATCGTGAGCGCAAGATGCGAGCATCGCGTCGGTAAGCTTGCCATCGGCGACTGCGCGGTTTGGGTTGGAGTCACGGCCCCTCATCGCGGCGCTGCATTCGACGCGTGCCGCTACATCATTGACGAGACGAAGCGGCGCGTACCGATCTGGAAGAAAGAGCACTATCGCGACGGCGAGTCGGCGTGGGTCAACTGCGCCACGAAGTAGCGGGGGTCAGGCACGGTGCCTGACCCCGAGCCTGACACGGGGTCAGGTGAGGCGGGCGAGATCCTCCGGCGTGTCGACGTCGAGCTCCGCCTCGGGCAGATCCACCGGGGTGAGCTCCGCCGCTTCGCGCAACAACGCGCGGGCCCCCACGTCGCCGCGCAGGCGGCTCACGGCCGGCCATGAGCGCCGCGGCAGTATCGCGGGCACGCCGGCGCGCCCCGCATAGAAAGCCGCGGCGGGTATTCGCGGGCGGCGGCGCCAGGCCGCGATCAAGCGCGCGAGCGCGCTCGCAGTGAGCTCCGGTTGATCCACCAATAGCACCAGGACGGCCTCGGCCTCGCGCGGCACGGCCGCGAGACCCGTCCGGAGAGAGCTCGCAAGACCGTCTTCCCAGCGCGCGTTCAGGACGACTCGGGCCGGTGCGCGATCGCGGCGCAGCAGCGCGCGCAGCCGCAGCGCTTCCGCGCCGAGCACGACGATCGTGGGGGGCGCGACGCCGGCGGCGCTCGCGCTGTCGAGCGCACGCAAGAGCAGAGGGCGCTGCTTGCGGCGCACGAGCTGTTTCGGTGCACCGAGACGGCGGGACCCGCCCGCGGCGAGCAGCACGCACGCCAAGCGGCGCGTGAACCGAGATGCGGACGATTCCACGTTGCCACTATACTGAAGGGCGTGACGAACGTTCGAATCGGCATTGCGAGATCCGACGACGCGGCTGCGATCGCAGGGATGTCGCGTCGCCTCATCGAGAACGGCTTGCCGTGGTCGTGGAACGAGCAGCGAATCTATCACTGCATGCGTAACCGCGAGTGCGTCGTGCTCGCAGCGCGCGACCGGCGCCGGCTCGTGGGCTTCGCGATCATGGAGTTCTACGACGAGCATTCGCATCTGAGCCTGCTCGCGGTGCTCCCCGGTTATCAGAAACAGGGCATCGGCCGGCAACTTCTCGAGTGGCTCGAGGCGTCGGCGCGCACCGCGGGCATATTCAGCGTGCACCTCGAGCTGCGCGCGACCAATGAGGCCGCTCGCGCGTTCTACGAGAAGCTCGGCTACCGTGAGTGCGGACGCAAAACGGCATACTACGGCGGCCGCGAGGACGCACTGCGCATGAGCCGCGATCTCACCGTAGTCGCCGCGCCGAACGCTCGGCCCCAATGACCGACGCCGGTGCACAGCGCGGCGCTGCGCTTCGCATCGCGGTGCTCACCGTCTCGGACACCCGCAACGAAACCACGGACAAATCCGGCGCGCTGTTAGCCGAACGCCTTACGCAGTCCGGGCATACGCTCGCGGAGAAGAAAATCGTTCGCGACGACGTCTATGCAATTCGTGCGATCGTGTCGCAGTGGATCGCGGACGCCGACGTCGATGTGGTAATCACCACCGGCGGCACCGGCGTCACCGGCCGAGACGGCACGCCCGAGGCGGTTGCGGTGCTGCTCGACAAGCAGATCGAGGGGTTCGGCGAGCTCTTTCGGATGCTGTCGTTCGGGGAGATCGGCGCTTCCACGCTGCAGTCGCGCTGCCTTGCGGGCGTTGCAAACGGCACGTACGTGTTCTGCTTGCCGGGCTCCTCGGGCGCCTGCGCCACTGGCTGGGACAAGATCTTGGCGCCGCAGCTCGATCAACGAACGCGTCCGTGCAATCTCGCGGAGCTCATGCCGCGGCTCAAGGAGTGAGCTTCACGGCCCGCGCGGTTTCCTCTATCATCTCCCGTTGATTTCAGATCCGAGGGGTGGCCGACAGTCGGCCTGAGAGATTGACGACTTCCAGTCAATCAACCCTTTGAACCTGATCCGGTTAGTACCGGCGAAGGGACGGGAACCGCCAACTTTTCCCCGCTCGCTAGACAGACCGGATCTCGCTCGCAGAGGAGATCCGCAGTGCAACAGTACCTAACGGTCGCGGCCGCCATCTCTGCCGCAGCATGGGCCGCCGCAACGAGCGCCCAAACGCAGCTCGAAGAGATCATCGTCACGGCAAATTTCAGGGAGCAGAGCGTCGCGGATCTGCCCGCGAGCGTCAGCGTGCTCGACGAGCACGATCTCGACGTGCGCAGCGTGCAGCACCTCGAAGAGCTCGTGCAGCAAGTGCCGAACTTGAACTGGTCGGGTGAGGGTTCCAGGGCTCGCTACTTTCAGCTGCGCGGTATCGGCGAGCTCGAGCAGTACGAAGGCGCACCGAATCCGTCCGTGGGCTTCATCGTCGACGACATCGACTTCTCGGGCCTCGGAAGCATCGCCACGCTGTTCGACATCGAGCGTGTCGAAGTGCTGCGCGGACCACAAGGCACACGCTACGGCGCCAATGCGCTCGGCGGATTGATCTACATGCGATCGATGGAGCCGACGCAGGCGTTTGCCGCGGACGTCGAGGCGACGGCCGGTAACGACGGAACGCTCGCCCTCGGCGCGGCGCTCGGCGGCCCGATCGACGACTCGCTGCGTTATCGTGCATCGCTGCATCAATATCAAAGCGACGGCTTTCGTCACAACGCCTACCTCGATCGAGACGACACGTATGGCCGCGACGAGTTGTCCGCGCGCGGCAAGTTGACGTGGGAGCCGAGCGATAAGATCGACGTCGATTTCGCGGGGCTGTACATCGACGTCGATAATGGCTACGACGCGTGGGCCATCGACAACGCCTTCACGACGTACTCCGATAAACCCGGCAAGGATGCACAACGCTCGATCGCAGGCTCGATTCGCGTTCTCGCGGAGCTGCCGGCGTTCGATCTCGTGAGCATCTCCGGTGCAGCGCAAACCGACGCGACATTCAGCTTCGATGCGGACTGGGGCAACGCAGCGTACTGGAGCCCGTTCGTCTACGATTACGTGACGAGCAACGAGCGCGACCGTCGCACCTACAATCAGGAAGTCCGGCTGCTATCGAAGCCCGGTGCGATCGTGGGCGGACGCGGCGACTGGTTGGTCGGCGTTTACGCGCTCGACTTGAACGAGACCAACGATCGGCTCGACGTCGGCGTCGACGACGACCTTTCTGTCCCACGCTCGATCAGTCGGTCGTGAGCGAGTACGACGCGACGCAACCTCGCGCTGTTCGGCCAGATCGACGTCGCTCTGGCCGATCGTCTGCGCCTGACCGCGGGCGTGCGCTGGGAGCAGCGCTCGGCGGATTATGCCGACACGGCCGGAAACCGCTTCGATCCCGAGGACGACATGGTCGGCGGCGAGCTCGCGCTCACCTGGGCCTTCGCGGAAGATTGGTCGGCCTATGCGCGCGGGGCGCGCGGCTACAAGGCCGGCGGGTTCAACATCGCGTTGGCCGGAGTCGACTTCGGCGACGTCGACAACCTCTCGCCGCAGGATATCGAGTTTGGCCCGGAAGCTCTGACGAGTCTCGAGATTGGGATACGCGGCACGGCGGCTGCCGGCCGCCTGCGAGCGGACGTGAGCTTGTTTACCGCCGTACGCGACGATCAGCAAATCAAGATTCCGCTGCAGCTGCGCCGCGGAGACCCGTCGTCGTTCCTGTTGCTGACGGCAAACTCGGAGCGCGGTGAGCACAGCGGCCTGGAGGCGAACGTGGACTGGCTGCCGACGGGACGTCTCACGTTGTCGGCCGCGCTCGGGCGGCTGCATACGAAGATCACCGAGTTCACGCTGTTTCCAGAGCTCGAGGGACGCGAGCAAGCGCACGCGCCCGCATATACGTTCGCGCTCGGCGCAGAGTACCGCGTGCCATCCGGTTGGTGGGGCCGAGTCGACGTCGCCGGCATGGACGACTTCTTTTTCGACTACGGCCACGATCAGCAGTCGCGCGCATACACCGTCTTGAACTTGCGCGTCGGCCGTGCGTGGGGCGCTTGGGACGTCGCGCTATGGTCGAGAAACCTCCTCGACGAGGAGTATTTCGTGCGCGGCTTCTTTTTCGGCAACGAGCCGCCGGATTTCGCGGACGAGCTATACACGCGCTTGGGCGATCCGCGCCATTTCGGCGTCACGTTGCGTTATCAATGGTGACGACGATGCGAATAACGGCGGAGTTGAGCCTCTACCCGATGCAGGGCGATCCGATCGGAAAAATCCTGAAATTCATCGATGTGGTGCAGGGCAGCCATCGCGTCGAGATCGCAGTGAACCAGATGAGCACGCAAATCCGCGGTGACCTCGATGACGTGCTGCAAGTGATCGCAAACGCGCTGCGCGAATCATTCGCGGCAGGCGGTCCGCAAGTGCTCGTCGCGAAGTTCCTCAATGCCGATTTGCCCATCGCGGAGGCGCCCGATCTTGAGCAACGCTGATATCTCCTCGGCCGTCTGGTCGGCGATTGCGGTGCTGTCGCCGCTCGAGATCGCGGCGGTCGGTCTTGGTCTCTTGTATCTCATGCTCGCGATCCGTCAGAACATTTGGTGCTGGCCCGCGGCGCTGCTGGGCGTGCTGCTGTCGCTCGTCCTGTTCTATGAGGCGCGGCTCTACATGGAATCGGCGCTCCAGCTTTTCTACGCCGCAATGGCGTTCTACGGCTGGCAGCAGTGGCGGGCTGGGCGCCGCGATCACCGAGCGCGCGCCGCCGACGATCTGCCGGTGGCCGTTTGGTCCGCGCGCCAACACGCGCTCGCGATCGGGGGCACGTTGCTCGCGAGCGCGGTGCTCGGTTGGTTTCTCGCCAAGACCGACGCCGCGTTTCCGTATCTGGACTCGTTCACGAGCGTCGGCGCAATCGTCACGACCTACATGGTCGCAAAGAAGATCCTGGAGAACTGGATCTACTGGTTCGTCATCGACGGCATCGGCGTGTATTTGCACGCAGCGCGCGGGCTCTATCTCTACGCGGCCCTGTTTATTTTATATTTGTTCATGGTCGTCGCGGGCTTCATGCGCTGGCGGCGCGATTGGCGCGCACAAGCCGCCCACGCCGTTGCCTGATGATCGCGCCGGATGATGCGCGTGTTCGCTGGGCATTGGAGCGCATCCTGCCCGACTTCGCGGAGCTCGCATCGGATTGTCAATGGCAGCCGCTCGATGGCGGGCTCGAGCAGCGCAGCTTCCTGATCGTCGTCGCCGGCAATCAATACGTTTTACGGTTGCACTCGGGGACCGCTGTGCCGCTGCTCGACGTTGCGGCGGAGGCGCGCGTGATGCAGGCGGCCGCCGCGGCCGGCCTCGCGCCGCGCGTGATCGGGGCCGATTCCGAGCGCGGAGTGCTCCTCACCGAGTACCGCGCCGGCGCGCTGCCGTGGACGTCCGCCGCAGCGCGCGTGCCGGCGAATATCGAAAGGGCAGCGGATTTGCTGCGCGCGCTGCATCGCGTGCCCGCGACGCTGCCGCCATTCGCCGCCGCGCAGATCGCACAACGCTACGTCGCGGATCTCGCTCCTAGCGGGCGCCACGAGCTGACGCTCGGAGAGGAGCTTCTGCGGCTCGCGCGCAGCTACGACACGCGCTATCGCGCGGACTCGCTCTGCCACAACGATCTCGTAGCGGCGAACGTGCTCGACGATGGTGGGCTCGCGCTGGTCGACTTCGAGTATGCTGTTTGCGGCGCGCCGATTCTGGATCTTGCGAGCTTGGCGGGGATGAACGACTACACGGAGTCGCAACGCGGCGATCTTCTGACCGCCTACTATGGCGAGCCCGCGCCGGTGACGTTGGTCGAGTTTGCCGACGTGGTGCGCATGGTCAGATTGTTGGCGATGTTTTGGGCGTTGCTCGGCGCGCGGCGCGCGCGCGATGCACTGGACTACTCGCGGCTGGCCGACCACATGTCGCGGCGCGCTCCCTTAAGGGCAGGCTCCATAGGATCGAATATGGCGAACGTTGCGTTCTTGGGTCTCGGAGTCATGGGTTCGCCGATGGCCGGCTGGCTCAGCCGCGCGGGTCATCGGGTCACGGTGTTCAATCGCACGCGCGCGAAGGCCGAAAAATGGGTGGCCAACAACGCGGGCACGGTCGCCGCTTCTCCGGCCGAAGCGGCCGCCGGTGCAGAGATCGTCTTTAGCTGCGTTGGCGACGATCCGGACCTGCGCGAGATCGCGCTCGGAACGCAAGGCGCGTTGGGCGCGATGAAGCCCGGCGCGATCTTCGTCGATCACACGACCGCCTCGGCCGGAATCGCGCGTGAGATCGCAGCCGTGGGGTCTGCACGCGGAGTCCACTGTCTCGATGCGCCCGTGTCCGGCGGCCAAGCGGGCGCGGAAGCTGGGCGCTTGACCGTCATGGTCGGCGGCGAGCCGGAAGCCTTTGCGACGGCGGAGCCCGTTATCCGCGCGTACGCGCACAACGTGCGGCTGCTCGGACCGGCGGGCGCGGGGCAACTCACGAAAATGGTCAACCAGATCGCGATCGCGGGCGTCGTCCAGGGTCTTGCGGAGGCGCTGAATTTCGCGCGCAAGGCCGGGCTCGACGTCGCCACCGTCGTCGACACCATCTCGAAGGGCGCGGCGCAGTCCTGGCAGATGGAGAACCGCTGGAAGACGATGAACGAAGGCAAGTTCGATTTCGGGTTCGCGGTGGAATGGATGCGCAAAGATCTGCGCATCTGTTTGCAGGAGGCGCGCGCGAACGGCGCGGAGCTGCCAGTCGCCGCGCTCGTCGACCAGTTCTACGCGGATATCGTCGCGCATGGGCGGCAAGCGTTGGGATACGTCGAGCTTGATCGCGCGGCTGAATCGCCACGAGAAGAGTTGACGCGCGAGGCCGTGCACCCGATTCTTTCCGACCTTCTGCAGCTACTCGAGCTCGAGCGCATCGAGGATCACATTTTTCGCGGCGAGAGCCGCGATCTCGGAGGGGAGCGAGTCTTCGGCGGCCAGGTGCTCGGCCAGGCGCTGACGGCGGCGAGCTACACGGTCGCCGATCGCGAGGTCCATTCGCTGCACGCCTATTTCCTCGTGGCGGGCGACGTCAAAGCGCCGATCGTCTACGAGGTCGACGTCGCGCGCGACGGCAAGAGCTTCAGCAACCGGCGCGTCGTCGCCATTCAGCACGGCCGACAGATCTTCAACATGACCGCGTCGTTCCAAGTGCCCGAGGCCGGTCTCGAGCATCAAGCGCCGATGCCGGATGTCCCCGGGCCCGATGGCCTTGCAGACGTGCGCGAGATTCCGGCGCGGACGCTTGCAAAGGTGCCCGAGAAGATGCGCCGGTTTCTCACGCACGAGCGGCCGTTCGACGTGCGACCCGTGGAGCCGATCCAAGTATTGTCGCCGCCGCGGGCCCCGCCGCTGCGGCACATTTGGATCAAAACCATCGAACCTCTGCCCGACGACGCTCATCTGCACCGCAACTTGCTCGCCTATGTCTCGGACTATCAGCTGGTCGCCACGTCGACCTTGCCGCACGGCATTCACTTCGCTGACGGCACGGTGCAGATGGCGAGCCTCGACCACGCGATGTGGTTTCACCGGCCATTTCGGATCGACGAGTGGCTGCTGTATGCGATGGAAAGCCCGAACGCGTCGGGCGGCCGCGGGCTCGCGCGCGGTCAGTTCTTCACACGCGACGGGAAGCTCGTCGCGTCGACGGCGCAGGAAGGGCTTATCCGGATCTGGAGCTGATCACCGCGGTAGTACGCGAGTCTTCGCGAGACGGGGAGGTCAGATATTGACGGCACGAAGCTCGCGCCGATAGCGCTGGCCGCGCTCCGCGTAGTTCGAGGCGATCTCGTCGATCATCTTGAGCTCCGCATCCGTGACTTCGCGCACGCGCCGCGCGGGCGCGCCGATGATCAGCGAGCGATCGGGATATGACTTGCGCTCCGTGATCAACGCGCCGGCGCCGACGATGCACTGACTGCCGATCACGGCGTGGCTGAGAATAATTGCGCCGATGCCGATCAACGTGCGGTCGCCGACCGTGCAACCGTGCACCGTCGCCGCATGGCCGATCGTGACGTCGGCGCCGATCGTCGCGGCGGCATCGTAATCGACGTGGATCACGGCATTGTCTTGGACGTTGGTGCGATCGCCGATCCGAATCTCGTTGATATCGCCGCGCAACACCGTGCCGAACCAGACATTCGCGTCGCGGCCCAAGAAGACGCGGCCTATGACGGCCGCCGACGGCGCGACGAAGAAATCGTCGCCGACGGTGCTGACGCGATGCTCGCCCAGGTCGTAGAGCATCGCCTACTTCCGCGCCTTGGCTTGATCCGCCACGGCCTTGGCGGCGGCAGCGATCGCGGCGGCGTCGCCGAGGTACTCGGCGCGGCGCGGGTGCAAGCTTGCGTCGAGCTCGTACAAGCGCGGCACGCCGGTTGGAATGTTGAGCTCCGTGATCGCCTCGTCGGAAATGCCTTCGAGCATCTTCACGAGCGCACGCAAGCTGTTGCCGTGCGCGGCGACGATCACGTTGCGCCCGCGCAAGAGCTCGACGGCGATGCGGTCCTCCCAATATGGCCGTACGCGCGCGAGCGTTGTCGCGAGGGATTCGGTGGCCGGCAGCGCGGAAGGCTCGACGCTCCGCGTAGCGCGGATCGTGCCGCGGATGCCGCTCGTCGGAATCCGCAAGCGGCGGCGGCGGAATGTCGTAGCTGCGCCGCCAGATCTTGACTTGCGCCTCGCCGTGCTTCGCCGTGGTCTGCGCTTTGTCGAGGCCCTGCAGCGCGCCGTAGTGGCGCTCGTTGAGCCGCCAATGGTTCTCGATCGGAATCCACATGAGCTGCATCTCGTCGAGGATCAGCCAGAGCGTGCGAATCGCGCGCACGAGCACCGACGTGAACGCGATGTCGAACGTGAGCCCTGCAGACGCCAGAGTCCGGCCGGCCTCTCGCGCCTCTTCCTTGCCTTGGGCCGTGAGATCGACGTCGGTCCAACCGGTGAAAAGATTCTTTTGGTTCCAGTCGCTTTGGCCGTGCCGGACGAGGACGAGTTGGCCGGGCGCCGGCCGCGAGGTCTTTTTCATGGCGCTATTGTTCTGGCTCCGCGCGTCGAGATCAATCTATGATCGGCCGAAAACGCTCCGCGTCGCGGGCAGATGGGGGAAATGCGATGAAAAAAGTGATCGTGCTGTGCGCACTTCTGGCTCCGCTCGTGGTCGCCGCGCAGACGCGGCAATCCGGGCCATGGTGGCCGAACGCCGAATGGGGACCGATGGATCAAGCCGGCGCTTCGAATCGCATCACGCCGGACAAGATCATGCAGGCGCTATCCGTCGTGCGGACGGGGCAGGTGTATGAGGTCGGACGCGTGTACGAGGCCGGCATGCCTCTCGGCGCGACACGCTCGTTCGCGCTGACGCTGCTCGCGACGGCCCAGCCGCAGGGAGCCAATCGAGTCGTCTACAACGACGAGTTTCTCGCCGCTCAAGTCGGCCAAGTCGGAACGCAGTTCGACGGCCTCGGCCACATCGGCGGTGAGGTCAAGTTTCAGGATGGCACCGTCGATCGCGTGTTCTACAACGGCTTCACGGCCGCGGAGATGAACGCGAGCAACGGCTTGAGACAACTCGGGGTGGAGCACGTCAAGCCAATCATCACGCGCGGCGTGCTCATCGATGTGCCCGGATTCAAACGCGTCGGCCGGTTGGAACGCGGCTACGAGGTCACGCTCGCGGATGTGCGCGGCGCGCTCGCGCGACAGCGCATCGCGGAAGATTCGATCACGCCGGGCGACGCCGTGCTGTTCCGCTACGGCTGGGCGCAGCTCTGGAGCACGCCGGCCGAGTACGGCGGCAGCACGCCCGGTATCGGCCTGGAGGTTGCTCGCTGGCTTGCCGAGCGCAAGGTGACCGTCACGGGCTCCGACACGGCGCCCACGGAGGTGTCGCCTAACCCGAACCCCGAGCTCACGATTCCCGTGCACCAAGAGCTCATGATGAAGAACGGCATCTTCAACATCGAGAACATGACGTTCGAGGAGCTCGCGGCCGACGAGGTGTACGAGTTCTTGTTCATCGCGACGCCGATCCGCTACAAAGGCGCGACGGGCTCGCCGATGCGGCCGCTCGCGATCCGCTAGCAAATCGGGGTCAGGCTCGGGGTCAGGCACAGTGCCTGACCCCGAGCCTGACCCCATCTGGAGGGACGCCTCTAGACGAGGCGGCCAACCTCGTTCAGCGCGACGGACAGCGTCGCGAAGTCCGGCGGGCCCGACATCTGCATGTCGTCCAAAGCGCGTTGGACGCGCGCGATCTCGCTCTTGTGCCGCTCGAGCCACGCGGCGAGCGCACCGGCCGCGGGCTGCCCACCGTGGGCCGCGAGTGCGCTGCGCATGAGCGCCCGCTGCTGTTTCGCGAGGGTTTCCCGCAGCGTCGCCCGCGCCATGGCGCGCCACCGGCCTTCGACGGCGAGCGACTCGATCTGATCGCGGATCGCGTCGAGCTTGAGCTCGTTCGCGAGTGTGAAGTACAGCTGCGCTACCTCGGGCGGCGGTAAGCGGAACTCGCGTGCGAGCTCGATCACGTCGAGAACCTGCGTCATCACGTTCAACCCGGCGATCTGCCTCGCGACGTTCGCCGGCAACCCGAGCTCGCCGTATTGCCTCAAGTCCTGCTCGAAACGAGCGGCGCAGCGTCCGCAGGCGAGGTGCGGAAGCTCGCCGAGCACCTTGAGCACGCCGGACCGAAAACGGGTGACCATCGGCTCGATGTCGAGGTCGCGCGCGTAGTTTTGCAGAAACCAATACACGGCACGGCGCACCATTCGACTGATCTGAAAGATGCTGTCGTACTGCACCTTGGCTTGGACTTTGTAATCGAGCGCTTCGATCTCGCGCCACAGCCGCCGCACGTCGAAGACGTCGCGCACGATCGCGTAGGCGCGAGCCACTTGCGCGACGCTCGCGCCGGTCTCCTCCTCTGCGCGCAGCACGAAGAACGGACCCATGCGATTGATCATGCTGCCGCCGACGAGCATCGCGATGATCTCCCGCGCGAGCCTGTGCTTTCTGATCAGCCCGCCGATCGGCGTGCGCAGCTGCGGCGGGAAATAGCTTTCGAGCTCCGTGCCGAGGTACGGGTCCTCGGGAATGTCGGTGTGCGCGAGGCTGCCGACGAGCTCGATCTTCGAGTAGCTCAGGATGACAGCGAGCTCGGGACGCGTGAGGCCGCGCCCTGCGGCGCGCCGCTCCTCGATCTGCTCTTCGGTCGGCAAGAACTCGAGCGCGCGGTCGAGAAGCCCTTGCGCTTCGAGCACGCGGATCAATCGGGCATGCTCGCCGAGACGCTCCGCGGCCCGCGATTCCATCATCGACAGCGCTTGCGTCTGAGCATAGTTGTCGGCGAGCACCAAGCCCGCAACGTCGTCGGTCATCGTCGCGAGCAGCTCGTTGCGCTGCTCGCGCAACAGCGCGCGGCGGCGTATCGCATCCTCGAGCAGTATCTTGATGTTGACCTCGCGGTCCGAACAGTCGACGCCGCCGGAATTGTCGATGAAATCGGTGTTGATGCGGCCGCCGCTCAGTGCGTGCTCGATGCGGCCTCTCTGGGTGAAGCCTAGATTGCCGCCCTCGGCGACGACTCGGCAGCGCAGTTGCCGCCCGTCGACGCGCACCGCGTCGTTGACGGGATCGCCGGCATCGCTGTGGGCTTCGTGGCTTGCCTTGACGTACGTGCCGATGCCGCCGTTCCAAAGGAGATCGCAGGGCATCGTGAGAATTGCGCGAATCAGCTCGGGCGGCGTCAACGTGGCTTGCGTGACGCCGAGCATCGCCCGCGCTTGGGCAGACAGCTCTATCGCTTTGCTCTGGCGCGAGTAGATGCCGCCCCCCGACGAGAGGACCGTGCGGTCGTAGTCGTCCCATGTCGAGCGCGGCAGCGCGAACAGGCGCTCGCGCTCGTTCAAGCTGCGTTCTAGGTCCGGCTCGGGATCGAGAAAGATATGCTGGTGATTGAACGCGGCGAGCAGCTTCAGGTGCGGCGAGAGCAACATGCCGTTGCCGAAGACGTCGCCGCTCATGTCGCCGATGCCGATCACGGTGAAATCTTGATTGCGAACGTCGACGCCGAGCTCGCGGAAATGGCGTTTCACGGCTTCCCACGCGCCACGCGCGGTGATCGCCATCTTCTTGTGGTCGTAGCCCGCGGAACCGCCGGAGGCGAACGCGTCGCCGAGCCAGAACGAGTATTCCGCAGAGAGGCTATTCGCGATATCGGAGAACGTCGCGGTGCCTTTGTCAGCCGCGACGACGAGGTACGGATCGTCGTCGTCATGACGTAGCACGCGCTCCGGCGTTGCGATCTTGTTGTCGACGATGTTGTCGGTGATATCGAGCAGGCCGCGAATGAAGGTCTTGTAGCAAGCGATGACTTCGCGCTGCACCGCGTCGCGGTCGCCGCCGGCGGGCAACGCCTTGCAGACGAAGCCGCCCTTGGCGCCGTTCGGCACGATGACGGTGTTCTTGACCTGCTGCGCTTTCATCAAACCGAGGACTTCCGTGCGGAAGTCCTCGCGCCGATCGGACCAGCGAATGCCGCCGCGTGCGACTTTCGAGCCGCGCAGATGCACGCCTTCGACGCGCATTGAATAGACGAAAATCTCGAACTTCGGACGCGGTTTCGGCAGCTCAGGGATCTTGCTCGGATCGAGCTTGAAGGACACGTACGGCTTCGCGTTCCCGCCTTCACGCTGATAATAGTTCGTCCGCAGGATCGCGCTCACTACCGATCCGAATGCGCGCAGAATCCGGTCGTCGTCGAGGCTCACGGCTCGATCGAGCTCGCGGCGGATCGCGGCATCGCTCTCCCCCAGGCGCCGCTCGCGTTCGTCGGGCGGCATGTCCACGTCGAAGCGCGCCGCGAACTTCTCGACGAGCGCTCGGCAAAATGCCGGGTAGCGCCCGAGCGACCTCCTGCATGTAGCTTTGGCTGAAGCGAATGCCTGTCTGCAAGATGTATTTGCAGAACGCTCGTACGAGCGCGGCTTCCCGCCAATGCAGATCAGCGCTCACGACAAGGGCGTTGAAACCGTCGTTCTCGGCGTCCCCGCGCAGGACGCTCGCGAAACATTCCTTGAAGCGTTCGCCGACTGCGGTTGTGTCGAGTGGTTGCCTCTTCTCGAGCTCGAAGTCCTGAATCCAAACCGGATTTGCCGGCAGGCGGATCGGGTAGACGCGCTCGCTGATGACCTTGAACCCCATGTTCTCGAGAACGGGTAGAGCGACGTGCAACGGAATCGGGTCGTCGCGCCTGAACGTGGTGAAGCGCAGTCGCTGCTCGGGCGCGCTCGCGGAGCGTTCGAGCGCCATCTCCAGATCGCTTGCGCGATCACGCGCCAGCGCGATCTTCTGGATGTCGTGGCTCGCTCGCGCCGGATCGGCCTCCTCCTGATAGGCGGCCGAGAATCGCTCACCGAGCTCGTGCAACAGGGCAAGCGCCCGTTCCTCGGGCAGCTGCGCGAGCAACGCCTCGCGCAGCCGATCCGTCCACGTGCGCACCGCGCTCTCGAGCTCGGCTTGCAGCGCGGCGATGTCCGGTTCTCGTTGCTGACCCGGCACGGTTCACCTTCACCGATAGCCGTGCGAGCGCCGACTCCGAGATCGAGACTTCGCTCTCGACCTCGGTGCCCCCGAGGCCCGCGAGCAGCACGCTCTCGATCGTGCGGTGCGAGCGCGGGTTGTATTGCTCGCGCGGAACGTAGACCAAGCACGAATAGAAGCGACCGAACACGTCGCGCCTGCAGAACAGCCATAGCCTGTGCCGTTCCTGGAGGGCGAGCGTTCCCTCGCTGATTGCGCGCAAGTCGTCGATGGAGCCTTGAATCAGATCGTCGCGGGGCAGCGTATCCAGGATGTGCTGCAGGGACTTGCCGCGATGGCCTTTTGGATCGAAGCCCGACTCCTGCATCAGCCGACGCACTTTGAGCCGCAGGAGGGGGATGTCGCGCGGGCTCTGGTTGTACGCGACCGACGTAAACAGACCGAGGAAACGCCGTTCCAAGCGTGGATGTCCGTCGGCGCCGAACACTTTCACGCCGACGTAGTCGAGAGGCGCCGGTCGGTGCACGGTCGAGCGTCGGTTGGCCTTGGTAATGACGAGCGGATTTTTCGAGTGCGCTTCCTCGCGCGCCGCACCGACGAGGCGCAAGACATCGCGATTCGCCGCATCGTCGCGCAGGATGCCGAGGCCGGTACCGGGTCGCGTCTTCAGCTCGTCGAAGTCTTCGCCGTGGACCAGCTCGTACTCACGGTAGCCGAGCAGCGTGAAGTTGTTGCTAGCGAGCCATTCCAAGAACAAGCAGGACTCGGCGAGCATCTCGGCGGCGGGCAGGCTTTTCGTATTGCGCAGCTCGTCGGCCGACACGCGCAGCTTCACGAGCATCGCTTGCCAGTCTTCGACTGCGGCGCGAACGTCGCGCAGTGTGTTTTGCAGAGTGGTTTCGATGCCGGTCAGCAGCTCCGGGGCTGTCTCGCGCACGATCTCGAAGTGGATGAACGATTCGGTCTTGCCGCCGGCCGGAGCTCCGTTCGTCCGCGGCGCACCCACTGCAACGAGCTCTCCCTTGGGACCGCGCTCGACTCGCAGCAACGGATGGATCGTTACGTGCGCAGCGTGCCCGATCGAGCTCAGATTCATCGTGAGCGAATCGACGAGAAACGGCATGTCGTCGTTGGCCGTCTGCACGATCGTGTGCTCGGAAGTCCAGCCGTCGCGCTCGAGCGTCGGATTGAACACGCGTAGTTTTGGCGTATTCGGCGCGCGCGTCGCAGCCCAATCGAGGTGGCTCAGCGCCGCCGCGGCAAGTAGTCGTGGATCGCGAGCGAGATCCTCCGCGTCTGCCTGCGCGTAATACAGCTCGACGAACGCCGCGCGGTCGACGGGCAACGCGGAATATCGTTCGAGCTCGCACGCTGCTGCGCGAATTGCATCGAGTGATCGGGAGCGCGGATGCCCGTCGTTGACGTCAGACGCTTTGCGTGCCATGCGTATCGTGTCCTACGCGCCGTGCCGGCGGACATCCGAGCCGCGGGCCGTGCACTCCTGGCCGCAACGGCTTCGCTTGGGCCTACGCATCATTGACGTAAGGTCCGGGAGCGGTAACCATGCGAATTCGCACTATCTTGAAGCAATGCCCCATCGGCTACTAGTGATCTTCGTCTAAGGTCACGGGATGTCCGCGTGAACTGGGTTATAGTTTGGCGACCAGGTCCAACCGAACCGAGGATGGCGGAATGACGAGTCAACCGGAACAAGACAAGAACAAGCCGGTTAGGGAGCCGACCGCCGCGACCGGCGGCGAGGTCCGATACGAGACCTATCTGCAGCTCGACAAGCTGCTCTCCGCACAACAGCCTTTGAGCAAGTCCCCCGAGCACGACGAGATGCTGTTCATCATCCAGCATCAAGTCGCGGAGCTCTGGTTCAAGCTGCTGCTGCACGAGCTCGACGCCACGATCGTCTGCCTGCAGCAGGATCAGCTCGCACGCAGCATCAAAATACTGAACCGAATCAAGCAGGTGCAGCACCAACTCACGTCGCAATGGTCTGTGCTCGCGACGTTGACGCCGAGCGAATACATGGCCTTTCGCGACGCCCTTGGCACGGCTTCGGGTTTCCAGTCGCCGCAATACCGATTGATCGAGTTCAAGCTCGGCAACAAGGATCGAGCGATGTTGCCGTCGTTCGGCCATCACTTGGAGTACTACCGGCAGCTCAAGCACGCGCTCGAAAGCCCGAGCTTGTACGACGAATTTCTGAGATATCTCTACCGCGTCGGCCACCGAGTGCCGAGGGAATGCGTCGAGAAGCGTGATTGGACGGAGCGCTACCAATATCATCCGGGCGTCGTCGACGTCCTTCAGGTCATCTACCAACATCCGGATGAGTACTGGGCTGCGTACGAGGTCTCCGAGCGCCTCGTCGACATCGAGATCAATTTCCAAGCCTGGCGTTTCCACCATCTGAAGACCGTTGAGCGGATCATCGGCGGGAAACCCGGAAGCGGCGGCACATCGGGCGTGAAGTTCTTGCGCAAAGCGCTCGACCTCTCGTTCTTCCCCGAGCTCATCGAGGTCCGCACCAAAATCGGCTGAGCGAAATCGGGGTCGGGTACCGATTTTCCGGCACGTCGCCGCAACCTTCGAAGCCCGATGCGGAAAATCGGTACCCGACCCCAATCCTATGGTCGATGTGCCGCTGCGAGGTAATCGTGGCTCTGCATCTCCGTCAAGCGGCTGCGCGTGCGCAAGAACTCCTGGCGCAGCTTGTGTCCGCGGTAGAGCTCGCCCACCGGCGCGGCGGCAGACACGATCAGCTTCACGCGCCGATCGTAGAATTCGTCCACGAGAGCGATGAAACGGCGTGCCTGATTCTCCTGCTTCGCATCGAAGCGCGGCACGTTCGAGACGAGCACGGTCTGATAGAGCCGCGACAATTCGATGTAGTCGTCCTGGCTGCGCGGGCCGTCGCAAATCTGCGCGAAATCGAACCAGATCACGCCGTCAGCGGCGCGGCGGTACTCGATCGGCCGGCCGAGCACGTCGATTGTTCCGCCATGATCGCCTTCGTCGGGCGCGATCGCGGCGAAGAATTCGCTCAGGCGCTCGTCGGCGCTGCGGCCGTCGCGCGGCTCCCATGCGGGAACATACACGTCGGCGCGCTCGAGAACGCGTAGGCGGTAGTCAATCGTGCCCGCGACGTGCAGCACCTCCGTGTGCTCCTGCAGGAGCGCGATCGTGGGAAGAAACCGCTGCCGCTGCAAACCGTCGCGATACAAGTCTTCCGGTGCGATGTTCGACGTCGCGGCGAGTGCGACGCCGCGCGCGAACAACGCGGAAAACAGATTCCCGAGAATCATCGCGTCTGCGATGTCGCTGACGGCGAACTCGTCGAAGCAGATGATGCGCGCTTCCTCCGCTATTCGATCGGCCACCGCGTCGAGCGGGTTCTCGCGGTCGCGTAGCGACTTCAAATGCTCGTGAACCGAGGCCATGAAGCGGTGGAAATGCCGACGCACCTTGTCGTCGAACGGCAGCGCGCCGTAAAACAAATCCAGCATGAACGTTTTGCCGCGACCCACGCCGCCCCATAGATATAGGCCTTGCGGTGCGGCGATGCGCCGGCGGGTCCAGCGCGCCGCGCGACGCCGCAACGCACCGGCTGGCTGCGCTGCCACGAGCTCATCGTAGAGCCGCTGCAGCGAGGTGATCGCCTCCGTCTGCGCGGGATCGGCTGCGATCTCGCCGGCCTCCACGCGGCGCCGATAAAGCGCGAGCGGTCCCGTCATTCGGCGAGCTCGGGACGATTCTGGAAATAATCGAGCGCCTGCGGATTCGCGAGCGCGTCACGGTTGGCGATCGGCCGACCGTGTATCACGTCGCGCACGGCGAGCTCGACGATCTTGCCGTTCATCGTGCGCGGAATGTCGGCGACCTCGAGGATTTTCGCGGGCACGTGCCGCGGGCTCGCCTTGCGCCGGATCGCCTCGCGCAAGCGCTGCACGAGCGCGGCGTCGAGCGTGCGCCCCGGCGCGAGCCGCACGAACAATACGACGCGCGTGTCATTGTCCCAATCCTGGCCCACGACGATGCTCTCGGCGATCTCGTCGAACTGCTCGACGATGCGGTAGATCTCGGCAGTGCCTATTCGTACGCCCCCGGGATTCAGGACGGCATCCGAACGTCCGTGGATGATCAAACCGTCCGTCGCGGTGAGCTCGGCGTAGTCGCCGTGATGCCAGACGTTCGGGAAGCGCTCGAAATACGCGGCGCGGTAGCGGCGGCCGTCGGCGTCGTTCCAAAACCCGATCGGCATCGATGGGAAGGGCGCCGTGCAGACGAGCTCGCCTTTCTGCTGCCGCACCGAGTGGCCGCGCTCGTCGAAAATCTCGACCTGCATGCCCAACCCTCGGCACTGCAGCTCCCCCCGATGCACCGGCAGCAGCGGATTGCCGAGTGCGAAGCACGAGATCAGGTCGGTGCCACCCGCGATGGACGAAAGTTGTAGATCCTTTTTGATGTCGCGATAGGCGAAGTCGAAGCTCGACGGTGCGAGCGGCGACCCGGTCGAGAGCACGGTGCGAAGCGCACTGAGGTCGACGTGTTTCCCGGGCACGTATCCCGATTTTTCGAGCGCACTCAAATATCTTGCGCTCGTCCCGAACACGTTGATCGATTCGTGCTCGGCGAGGCGCCAGAGCATCCCGGGATCCGGATACAGCGGTGCTCCTTCGTACAGGACCAGAGTCGCACCGGACGCGAGCGACGAAACGAGCCAGTGCCACATCATCCAGCCGCAGGTCGTGAAATAGAACACGACGTCGCCGGGCTTGATGTCGGTGTGCAGCACATGCTCTTTGCAATGCTGCAGGAGTGTGCCGCCGACGCCGTGCACGATGCACTTTGGCGCGCCGGTCGTGCCCGATGAATACAAGATGTAGAGCGGATCGGCGAACGCGACTTGCGTGAATTCCAGCGCCGCGTTGGTGGCCGCGAGCTCGGCGAACGCTACGGCGCGCGGGATGTGCGCGATGTTGGGCCGCGGGTCGCGATACGGTACGACGACAACCGCCCCGAGGTTCGGGAGCTCCGCGGCGATCCGCGCGACGGCGGGCAGCGAATCGATGCTCTTGCCGTTGTAGAAATAGCCGTCGGTCGCGAACAGCACCTTCGGTGCGATTTGACCGAACCGATCGAGCACGGCCTCGACGCCGAAGTCCGGCGAGCACGACGACCAGATCGCCGCCGAGGCTCGCGGTTGCGAGCATCGCGATCACCGTTTCCGGGCGGTTTGCGAGCATGCCTGCCACACGGTCGCCCGGCGAGACGCCGAGCCCGCGGAGCGCCGCGGCGACGCTCGCAACCTGCGCCCGCAGCTGCCGGAAGGAGAGCTCGAGCCGCTCGCCGGCTTCGTTCGCAAAAACAATCGCGGGCGCGGCGCCGTCGCGGCGCAGCAAGTTCTCGGCGAAGTTCAGCCGCGCGCCGGGGAACCAGCGGGCGCCGGGCATGCGCTCGTGATCTTCGACGACGGCCGTGTAGGGAGCCGATGAGCGAATCTCGCAGAGTCCCCAGATCGCAGCCCAAAACTCGGCGGGCCGGCGAACGCTCCAGTCGTACAGCGACGCGTAATCGGGGCGCGCGAGATGCGCTCGTTGCGCCTCGATGAAGCGCTGCATGTTGCTCGCCGCGATCCGCTGCGGCGTCGGCTGCCAAATGGGTTGCGTCACGAGTCGCGGGCTTCCGGTCGAGCGCTTAGGGCTTGCGGACCGGATGTTACAATGCCGCACCCTTCCTGCGCCCGCTCGCTTATCACCGGTGTCACGCGAAACGCTGCAGTTTGACGTCGTTGTCGTCGGTGCGGGGCCGGCCGGGCTTGCGGCCGCGTGCCGTCTTGGGCAACTCGCACAACGCGACGGCGTGGAGCCGTCGGTGTGCGTCGTGGAGAAGGGCGCGGAAGTCGGTGCGCACATTCTCTCGGGCGCCGTGCTCGACCCGCGGGCACTCGCGGAGCTCTTCCCGGATTGGCGCGAGCGTGGTGCGCCGCTCGCCACACCTGTCGTCGCGGATCGTGTGCAGTGGCTGCCGAACGCGAGGCGCGCGCTGCAAATCCCGTCGGTGTTCATCCCGCGGCCGATGCACAACGCCGGCCATTACATCGTGAGTCTCGGCAACGTATGTCGCTGGCTCGGCGCACAGGCGGAGCAGCTCGGCTGTCACGTCTTGGCGGCCACGGCCGCGACGGAAGTGCTTTACGAAGGGCAGCGAATCGCGGGCGTCGTGACGGGTGATTTCGGCGTCGCGCGGGACGGCAAGCGCAAAGGCAACTATCAGCCCGGCTACGAGCTGCGCGCGAAGTATGTGATCTTTGCCGAAGGCTGCCGCGGGCACCTCGGCAAGACGCTCGAGGCGCGTTTTGCTCTGCGCGGAAGCGAGTGTGATCCGCAACACTACGGAATCGGGTTCAAGGAGGTGTGGCAAATCCCTCCGGCGGATCATCGCGCGGGCGAAGTCGTGCACACCATCGGGTGGCCGCTCGACGACGCGACCGACGGCGGGGGGTTTCTCTATCACGCCGCGGACCAGCAAGTGTTCGTCGGATTGGTCGTCTCGTTGAGCTACCGCAATCCACATCTAGACCCGTTCGAGGAGTTCCAACGCTGGAAGCAGCATCCGCGAATCCGTGCGGTGCTCGCGGGCGGCGAGCGCATCGCATACGGCGCGCGAGCCGTGAACAAAGGCGGCTATTACTCGTTGCCGCGGCTCGTCGTGCCCGGCGGCCTTCTCGTGGGTTGCGACGCCGGCTTCTTGAATCCCGCCAAAGTGAAAGGCTCGCATACGGCGATGAAGACCGGCATGCTCGCGGCCGAGTGCATTCACGCGGCACTCGCCTCCGGCGACGCGGGCGGGCGCGAGCTCGAGGATTTCACGGCGCGGGTACGTGAGTCATGGGTGGGGGACGAGCTCGCTGCCGCGCGAAATTTCAGCTCCGGCCTCGCGCGCTTCGGCACGCTGCTCGGCGGCGCGTTCGCATTCGTCGAGCACAACGTCCTGCGCGGCCGCTCGCCGTTTGCTCTCCGCAATCGCGTGCCCGACCACGCAAGCTTGGTGCGGGCCGCCGCGGCCGCTCCGATCGCCTACCCGCAGCCCGACGGCGTCGTGTCGTTCGACAAGCTGAGCTCAGTGTTCTTGTCCAACACGGCGCACGTCGAGGATCAGCCGTGCCATCTGCTTTTGAGCGATCCCAGCGTGCCGATTGCGGCCAATCTGCCGTTGTTCGGGGAGCCCGCGCAGCGCTATTGCCCGGCGGCGGTGTACGAGATCGTGGAGTCGGCGGACGGGCAGCCGCAGTTTCGCATCAACGCTGCGAACTGCGTGCACTGCAAGACCTGCGACATCAAGGACCCCGCGCAGAACATCACTTGGGTGCCGCCCGAAGGCGGAGGTGGGCCGAACTATGTCGGCACCTAGTCGGCGCGGTCCGGCTCCTCGAGGTGGGCGAGCATCCGGCTGCGGGTGGCATGCATGACGCGGCGGGCCGATTCGTGCTGTATGGTGTCGACCTGCTCGCAGATCCGCACGCGCAATCGGCCGCCCGGCGCCGGGAGCACGGCGCCCGCCGGCAGCTTGTAGCGCGAGCCATGGATCACGAGCGGAACGATTGGCAGCTTTGCGCGCGCCGCCGCGCTGAACGCGCCCAATTGGAACGGCTTGAGCCCCGGCTCCGCGTCGAACGTCCCTTCCGGAAAGAACGCGAGCGCGTCGCCTTTCACGGCGAGCTCCAGCAGGCGGCGGGCGATTCTCTTGCGGTCGAGCAGGTCCTCGCGATTCACGAACGCGGTGCCCAGACGCTTGAGCACGAAACCGGCGACCGGAAACTTCGCCATCTCGTGCTTGACCAAGTACGTGAAGCTCGCCGGGAGCGCTGCCGTAAGAATGATGCCGTCCAGGTAGCTCGCGTGATTGGCCACCACGACGCACGGCTCGTGCCCCGACAGCCGCGGCCCTTCGAGGCGGACCGGCGTGCCGATCGCCCAAAGAAAGAGGCGGGCGCAGCCTCGCGCGATACGCCGGCGCCAGCGCAGATTGGGCGTGATGGCCAGAATCGCGCACATCGGGATGACGACCGCGACCAGCGCGACCCAAGCGTAGGTGCCGTACGCGATCCGAGCCAGGAAGCGCAGAACTCTTGCGGTGGGGCTCACGTTTATGTCAAAGGGCATCGGCGGCTACCGAGACACGGGAAACGGTCTCGGCGCCGTTTTCTGTGACACATTTCTCTTTATGTTAATGCTCTAGGGGTTTTGTGAAGCTGGTCACGCAGCGCCCCTACCCCCTCACGCATACTCGATCCGCACTCGTATGGGAGTCCTTGGCACGAGAGTTGTATTAGCAACGGCCTGAATCATATCGAGTTTTGGAGTCGAAGTCTGGCTCAACTGCCAACGGCTGGACCGCCGGGAACCGTAAGGCTCAGCGGCGGGGCGAATCTGCGGGCAAGCACGTTTACGAATGGCGCACCAATTTCTGCACACCAATTCGACCGAACCGGGCGACAGTCTGCCTAAAGATCCTAAGGCGCTGATCGATCGTTTCCTCGACGCGATCTGGATGGAACGCGGCCTCTCCGAGAATACGCTCGGCGCCTATCGTGCCGATCTGATCGCGCTCAATCAGCGCTTGGTCGGGCGCAACGTCGAGCTCGCACGCGCGAGCCGCGCCGACATTCTCGACTACATCGCTTGGCGCGTGGAGTCCGGCGCGAAGCCTCGCTCCACGGCGCGTCAACTTTCGAGCTTTCGCCGCTTCTACCGCTACCTGCTGCGCGAGGGGATGCTCGCGGAAGATCCCACGGCGCAGATCGCAATGCCGAAGATCGGCCGGGCGCTGCCGCAGTCACTCACCGAAGAGGAAGTCGAATCGTTGCTGGCCGCGCCGGTCGTCGCCGAGCCCTTGGGCCACCGCGATCGCGCGATGCTCGAGGTGCTGTACGCGACAGGCGTGCGGGTTTCAGAGCTCATCAACCTTCGGCTGAGTCAGGTGAACCTGAACCAGGGCGTCTTGCGCATCATCGGCAAGGGCGATCGCGAGCGGCTGATTCCCCTGGGCGACGAGGCCCAAGATTGGATCCGCGAGTTCATGAACGGTCCGCGGGTGGAGATTCTCCTCGAGCGCCAGACGGATTTCTTGTTCCCGACGCGCCGCGGCGACCGCATGACGCGGCAGGCCTTCTGGCACATCATCAAGCGCTACGCGAAGAAAGCGGGCGTCAAGAAGAAGCTCTCCCCGCATACGGTACGACACGCTTTCGCGACCCATCTGCTCAACAACGGTGCGGACCTGCGTGTCGTGCAGCTCCTGCTCGGTCACAGCGACGTTTCGACCACCCAGATCTATACCCATGTTGCGCGCGAGCGCATGAAAGAGATCCACGGTCGCCATCATCCGCGCGGCTAAAACGGCATACGGACGGCCGAACTAACGCTTGTCGGCACGGTCTTTTTGGTAGAATCCCAAAGCTCGGGCCTCACTTGACCGCCGTCCGTAGGAGACTTGCAGTGCCGAGATTACGCCCTTCGACGATCTGCCTAATGCTGTGCTGCGCATTTTCCGTTGCAACGGCGCAGGAAAACGCGAGCTTAAGCAAAGAGGATCTCGCCGGAAAGCTCAACAACGTCGATCCTAGCGACATCAGCGATTCTCCCATTCCATCGATGTACCAGGTGGCCGTGGGCTCCAATGTTGCGTACGTTACGCGCGACGGCAAGTACGTCGTGCAGGGCGAGATCATCGACGTCGAGAACGGCGAGAACTTGACTGAGAACACGCGGGAGCGCGCTCGAGTCAGCCTGCTCGCGAGCGTCGATCGCGAAAGCATGATTGTATTCAGCCCGAAGAACGGCGAGGTCAAGCACACGGTCACGATCTTCACCGATATCGACTGCGGCTATTGCCGCCAGTTTCATCGCGAGATCGACAAGGTGAACGAGCTCGGCATCGAGGTGCACTATTTGTTCTACCCGCGCACCGGCCGCGACACCGAGTCATGGGAGAAGGCCGACCACGTCTGGTGCGCCGACGACCACAACACGGCGCTGACTCGCGCGAAGCTCGGTGGCGAGGTGCCCTCCGCGACCTGCAAGGACACTCCCGTCGAGGCCCATTTCACGCTTGGGCAACGGGTCGGCGTCCGCGGCACGCCCGCGGTGTTCGCCGAGAACGGTGAGCTCCTCGGCGGCTACCTGCCTCCGGCGACGCTGCTCGAACGTCTCGATGAAGTAGCGGCCGAAGCCGAATAAGCTCAGCCTCGCGCTCCGACCGTCATGGAGTGGATTGCGTCCCCGGAAGCGTGGATCGCGCTCTTGACTCTGACGCTGCTCGAGATCGTCCTCGGCGTCGACAACATCATCTTCATCAGCGTCCTCGTCGGCCGGCTGCCGGAAGCGCAGCGGCAACGGGCGCGCGTGTTCGGCTTGAGCATCGCGATGGGCACGCGCATTCTGCTGCTGCTCGTGATCACGTGGATCATGCGGCTGCAGGCAGATCTGGTCACGGTGCTCGACGTCGGAATCTCCGGGCGCGATTTGATTCTGATCGGCGGGGGCCTCTTCTTGCTTGCGAAGTCGACGATGGAAATCCACGAGAGCTTGGAGGGCGCAATCGGGGAAGGGCAAGGCGGAGGGCGGGCCGCATTCATCAGCGTGTTGATTCAGATCGGGCTGATTGACATTGTTTTCTCGCTCGATTCGGTGATCACGGCCGTCGGACTTGCGGAAGACTTGGCCGTGATGATCATCGCGATTGTGATCGCCGTCGGCGTCATGATGTTCTCTGCAAGTGCGATCGGTCGGTTCGTCGACGATCATCCGACCGTGAAAATGCTCGCGCTCTCGTTCCTTGTGCTGATCGGCGTCGCGCTGATCGGCGAGGGCATCGATCTACACATTCCGAAGGGCTATATCTACTTCGCAATGGCTTTCTCGTTCGCCGTCGAAATGCTGAACATACGGATTCGCCGGTCCCGCAATCCGGTGCAGTTGCATAAGAAAGAGGTCTAGAAGCTCCGTCGCGGCGTTGCTGTGAGGAGGGGGAGATCTATGACGGGTGCAGAGATCGCTTATCTCGTGGCACGCATCTTGAGCTGCGGAATCTGGGTTACCGCCGGTCTGCACAAAGCCACGCATTACCAAGCGAACATCGCCGAGATGACGCATCTCGGGGTGCCGCTGCCGCGAATCGTGCTCCCGGCCGTGCTCGTGCTCGAAATCGTCGGCGCCGCCATGTTGATCTTCGACTACGCTGTTTGGGCCGCGGCGCTGGCCTGGCTACTATTTTTGATTCCCGCGAGCTATGTCTACCACTTCCGCTTCATGGTCAAAGACGGCACGATCAATTTCCCGCAGTTCGTGACGGGTTGGAAGAACGTCTCGATCGCGGGCGGCCTGATCGCGCTGGTTCTGCTCGACTCGAGCCGCCCCGCCTGGCTGTTCCCCGGCTCCTGAGACGAGCCCTATATATTGTGGTCGATGGGCCCGAACGCGCGGTCGAGACACTACATCTTGTTGTTGCCCTTGTGATCGACTATGCTCCAGACGCGCTCTTTCTGTGGTCGATGGTCGGGGGGACTGTCGCCGCGCAAGAAGACCGCGCACAAGGTGAACAGCCACGGACAGTGACGATCTCCTGAAGATTGTCGTTCTGAATCCGAAGGGGGGTTGCGGCAAGACGACGCTCGCGACCAATCTGGCGAGCCTCTACGCGCTTCGCGGCCCGGCTCCGACGCTCGTCGACGGTGATCCGCAGGGATTCTCCACGCGCTGGCTCGAAAAACGACCGCCCAACCGTTCCCGGATCCACGGTGTTCGGCTCGAGAGCCTCGATTTCAACGCCGCCGCGCCGCTCGTCCCGAGGGGCCACTCCGAGTCGACCACCGTGATCGTCGACCTACCGGCCGGCATCCCGCACGACCGATTGCACGCCTACACGTATTCGGCCGATAGCGTGCTGCTCCCGATCATGCCTTCGGAAATCGATATTCACTCGGCAACGCGCTTCATCGCCGAGCTCTTGTTGGACGCGCAGCTCGACCGGCGCGAGCAGAAACTCGCGATCGTCGCGAATCGCGTGCGCAGCAACACCAAGAGCTATCAAATGCTCATGCGATTTCTCGGCAGCTTGAAGATCCCTCTGATTGCTTCTCTGCGCGACAGCCAGAGCTTCGTCCAAGCCTCCGCACTCGGAATCGGGGTCTGCGAGCTCGCTCCGCACAAAGTGGAGATCGAGCTCGCGCAGTTGAGCGCGATCGTCGGTTGGCTCGACCGGCGGCGACTCTCCAAGCAACGCCGTCGCTCGATGATTGCCGACGAGGCTTACCGGCGCGCCGCGCAGCGCGGTTTCGGCGGCGGGGATCCGCACGAGGATTGGCTCGAGGCCGAACGAGCGGTGGATGCCGCCCTCGCAGAAACGATGTCGGACCGGAGTTGAGCCGCCGTTAGTCTAGAGCGGCGTCCGCGTCGCGACCCCCTCGAGGTCGGCTGGAATTGCACGACCGTGGCAACGGTCGCTGGCCAATGCGACGATGCTCGCGAGATGGCGAGCTTTCTCGCGTCTTAATCCTTGGAGTATTCGCTTATGTCCAAGCCGGACAGCGGCTTAGCCGCTTTCGTTCCGCAAGCGTCTGTGCCGGTTAGTCCGCTTTATCGAGCCGACGCTTGGCGATGCTCGCCCGGCCACACGAGCATTTGACGCTAGGCCTGCGCCGGCGCGTACCGCCCATCCTGCAGTCGGAGGCGGCCGAGTGCGGCATCGCGTGCCTCGCGATGATTGCGGGTTACTACGGGCAGCGAATCGATCTCGCCTCGCTGCGGCGGCGCTTCCCGATTTCGCTCAAGGGCACCACCTTGGCGTCGCTGATGGACATCGCGCGGCGGCTGCAGCTTTCGAGTAGGGCTGTAAGGGTCGACCTCGCGCAGCTCGAGCGGCTGCGCTGTCCTTGCATACTGCACTGGCGAATGAGCCATTTCGTCGTGCTGGCCTCCGTCGGCACGCGCACGATCCGCATCCACGATCCCGCAAGCGGCGAGCGCAAGGTTGCGATCAACGAAGCATCCGCGGCATTCACGGGCGTCGCTTTGGAGGTCTGGCCGAACCCCGACTTCAAACGCACGGAAGAAGCTCGGTCGGTGCGGCTCAGGGATCTGTTCGGGCGGCTCGTCGGTCTGCCGCGAGCCGTGAGCCAAGTGCTGATGCTCGCGGTCACGCTCGAGATCTGCGCCGTCGTGAGTCCGTTGTTCCTGCAATGGGTGATCGACCATGTGCTCGTTTCGGCGGATCGCGACCTGCTCACGACGCTCAGCGCTCGGCTTCGGCTTGCTCGTCCTCACGAAGGAGGCGCTAGCGACGCTGCGCTCGTGGGTGATCATGCACTTCAGCACCGTGCTCAGCGTTCAGTGGCAAGCGAATGCTTTTGCACACATGCTGCGCTTGCCGCTGCCGTACTTCGAAAAGCGTCATCTCGGCGACATCGTTTCGCGTTTCCGTTCGATCGACACGATTCAGCGCACGCTGACGTCCGCATTCGTCGAAGCGATCGTCGACGGCTTGATGACTCTTGCGATCGTAGCGCTGCTGTTCCTCTACAGCCCCGCGCTGAGCTTCGTATGCCTCGCCGCGATGGCGCTGTACGCAGGCGGTCGGTGGCTCGCGTTCGCGCCGTTGCGCGCGGCGACTCACGAGCAGATCGTGCACGCCGCGAAACAGGAGAGTCATTTCCTGGAGACCGTGCGAGGCGCGCGCTCGATCAAGCTGTTCGGTCGGCAAGATGAGCGGCGCGCCGGCTGGTTGTCGCTGCTCGTCGACCAAGTGAACGCTGGCCTGCGCGCGCAGAAGCTTCAGATCGGATTCAAGCTCCTGAACGGACTGCTGTTCGGCCTCGAGAACGTCCTCGTCATTTGGCTCGGCGCGCGTCTAGTCCTCAACGGCGGATTCAGTGTCGGGATGCTGCTCGCGTTCATGGCTTACAAAGGGCAATTCGCTGCGCGAGTCAGCTCGCTCATCGACAAGTATTTCGAGCTCAAGATGCTGCAGGTGCAGGGCGAGCGCCTCGCCGACATCGTGTTGACCGAGCCCGAGGCGGCGCCGTCAGAGGGCCGATTGGTCGCGGCCGAAATCGACCACCTGACACCTACGATCGAGGTTCGTGGATTGCGCTATCGCTACGCCGAGCACGAGGCTTATGTGCTGGACGGCGTCGATCTCGCAATTGCTGCGGGCGAATCCGTAGCGGTCGTCGGGTTGTCCGGTTGCGGAAAGACCACGCTGCTGCACGCGCTGCTCGGGATACTGCGGCCGACGGAAGGAGAGATCCTGATCGGCGGCGCCCGGTTGGCCCACGTCGGCGCGGACGTAGCCCGGACGATGATCGGCAGCGTTACGCAAAACGACATCCTGTTCGCAGGCTCCCTTACCGACAACATCAGCTTTTTCGCCGACTGCCCTGACCAGATCCGCGTCGAGGAGTGCGCGAAGCTTGCGTCGATTCACAACGAGATCGTCGCGATGCCGATGGGCTACAACACGTTCGTCGGCTACATGGGCTCCGTGCTCTCGGGCGGCCAGCAGCAGCGCGTCCTGCTCGCACGCGCGTTGTACAAGCGGCCAAAGATCTTGATCCTCGACGAGGCAACGAGTCACCTCGATGCAAAGCGCGAGATCGTGGTGAGCGCGGCCCTGAGGACTTTGAGCATGACGCGAATCATCGTCGCGCATCGACGCGAGACGGTGGCCACCGCCGACCGCGTCGTGACGCTGGCCGGTGGCAAGATCGTGGCCGAACGGCGGATCGCGCCGAACATGTCCGCGGTGCGCGGCCTCACGCTGCGGCCGGACGGCAGCTAGTCCGCACTACTCATCTATGCTTCAATGCCGAAAGGGGTAGAAGAATAATAGTAGCGGTGGCACGAGCGTCGACTGTGTCGCGAGTCATCGACTGCACTGACGGCTGCACGTGATCGCTCGCTGGCTAAGCGTTCTGGCTTCCCTGTTGCCGCTCGCCGTTTTCGCGCAGCCACTCATCGAAGACACCGGAGAGCTCAAGACCGTTCGCATCCAGCGGGCCGCGGCCCCGCCTGAGATCGACGGCGTCTTGAATGAGGAAATCTGGCTACGCGCCCCGGTCATAGACGCGTTCCATCAGGTGAACCCCGTCGAGTTCGGTGCCGCAAGCGAGCGCACGGAAGTTCGCGTGCTGTACGACCGAGACGCTTTGTATATCGGCGCGAGGATGTTCGACGGCGAGCCCGAGCTCATCAATGCGCGAATCCTGAGGCAGGGGCAGCCGATCGGTTCGGACGATCGCTTCTTTGTGCACATCGATCCATTCAACAGCCGTCGCGGCGGCTACCTCTTCGGCGTCAATCCGAATGGTGTGCGCTACGACGGAGTGTTCGAAGGCGTCACGCAGCGTCAATTCGATTGGGACGGCATTTGGCAAGCTGCGAGCACGATCGATCGCGAAGGTTGGGTCGTCGAGATCGCGATTCCGTTCAAGACGTTGTCGTTCGATCCGTCGACCGAGACATGGCGCATGAACTTCGTCCGCAACATCGAGCGCAAGAACGAAGGCATGGCTTGGGTATCGCGCAATCGCACCACGGACTTGAGCACGATGGGCGAGATGCGCGGCATTTCACAAATCGAGCAAGGGCGAGGGCTCGACGTAGTGCCTGCGGTGAGCGTGCGCGACCGCAGATCTGTCGCGGGGTCCGTTGCGGAGACCGAAACCGAGCCTTCGCTGGATGTCTTTTACAAAATCACGCCGCAGTTGAACGCCTCGCTCACGATCAACACGGATTTCTCGGCGACCGAAGTCGACGATCGCCAAGTCAACTTGACGCGCTTCAGCCTGTTTTTCCCGGAGAAGCGCGATTTCTTCCTGCAGGACGTCGATATTTTCCAGTTTGGACGCTTGCAGCAGGACGGGCGGCCGTTCTTCTCGCGCAAGCTCGGGATCAGCCCCAGCGGCCAGGAAGTGCCGATCGACTTCGGCGGGAAGGTCAGCGGCCGCATCGGCCGTTTCGACGTTGGCGCGCTTGCCGTGCGTCAGGAGGCCTACGAAAACGTGAACGCGACGACGGCACTCGTGGGGCGCGTCGCGGCCAACGTGCTCGAGGAATCCAGTGTCGGCATGATCGTGACCGACGGAGATCCGACCTCGAATTTGAGCAACAGCGTCGCGGGGATCGATTTCCGCTATTTCAATAGCCGCTTGGCCGGCGGCCGGAGCGTCAGCGGCGAGGCGTGGGTTCAGCAATCCGACACGGAAGGGTTAGCGGGCGACGACACCGCGGCCGGCATCCACGTGGAGCTGCCGACCACGGCGGGACTCGGCGGCGAAGTCGCCTTGACGAAAATCGACGACAACTTCAATCCGGCGCTGGGCTTCGTGCGGCGCAGGGGCATCGACGAGCTGACCCTCGCCTTCGGCAATACCTGGCGTCCGCGCGGCAGCGTGATCAGGACGGTGTTCTCGGGCGTCGACGCCGGGCGCATCGAATATTCGGACAACGGCGACGTGCAAAGCGAAGTCATCGAATTCCAAGCGCTGACCGTGGAGCTGAACTCGCAGGACTCGTTCAACGTCGGCTACACGCAGAGCCGCGAAGGCCTGCGCTCGCCGTTTACGATTTCGCCCGGCGTGACAATTCCACCTGGAGAGTACTCGTTCGACCAGGTCAATCTCGGCGTTCGAACGGGTCAACAACGGGCTGTCGGCGGCGGGTTCTTCATCAACAACGGCGAGTTCTACGACGGTGAGCGCTTCGGCGTCGGAATGTTCGTCGGCTGGCGCCCGAGCCGGCATTTTCGGACGAATTTCAACTACCAGTTCAACGACATCGATCTGCCGCAGGGCAGCTTCGTGACGCGCGTCGTTAGGGTCTCGCTCGAGGCGGTCTTTTCTTCAAAACTGGCTTGGATCAATCTGATTCAGTATGACAACGTGTCGGAGACCGTCGGCGTCAACAGCCGCCTACACTGGATACCGCAAGCGGGCCGCGAGGCGTTCCTCGTGCTCAATCACAATCTTCAGGACCTCGATCGCGACGACGACTTTCATTCGAGCTTTTCGGAGCTCACCTTGAAGTACGGCTACACGTTTCGTTTTTGACGCGCCGCCTCGGTGAGTTGAAGGGGAATCGAGATGGTCAACAAGCAATTGTCTCTCTTGCCGTGCGTCCTTGCGCTCGCCGCTTCGCTCGCGCCCGTTGCGGCGAGCCGCTCGCAAGAAATCGATAACGCGGCCACCTACGCGCTCGCGAACCAGCTTGCTGACGAGCTCGAGCTCGTGCGCGAGCGGATGGGCCGGCCCTACGACGATAGCCCGCGGTTGCCCGTATCCGAGATCTCGGAGCTCGAGCTCTACTATCACGCCCAGTCGGTGCTGCGTAAGGCCAATCAGCTTGCCGAAGAATTGGCCGGCGCAGCCCCGCGCCCGCAGGGGCCCGTGCCGTCGGGGGAAATTTCGCCTGCGGACGTCTACGGCGTCCTCGAGGACTCGCTCGAGCAAATCCGCGTCGCGGCTCAGGCGATTGGCATCACGGAACAGGTCGAACCGATTGCGCGCGGTCCATCGATCTCGGCGACCGGCGTTTTCTTGATCGTGATCGACATCAACCGGCAGCTCAATCTGATGCTGCGAGTCCCCATCAGCGACGCCGAAGTGTTCGACGAGATATCCACGGCCGTCACGTACGCGGCGTCGATGTTGTCGATGTACCCGCAGGCCGTAGCGGTTCCGGAAGCGCCGCCGTTCGACGGCTATAAGCGGCCGGCCGACGTCTATCGGCGGCTCACGGAGTGCATGGACGCCGTCATCCGCGTGGCGCCGAAGGCAGGCGTGCACGTGCTCGGATTGAGCTCGCGACGCAACGTTCCGGACGACATCGAGCCGGGGCACGCCTATGACATCGCACGCTTGCTCGTGGCCGATCTTGCCGCGCTCGCGGCGACGCTCAACGCGCCGCGCATGCGCGCGCCGCTGCCGACGCCGAAACACATTTTCCCGACCGAAGTCTACGCGCAGGCGGGAATCCTACTGACGCAGCTAGAGGATCTCGAGCGCCGCCTCGGCGGCACGCAGTAACAACGTGCTCAAGACACAGTGAGCGGAAAATCAATGCACACGCGTTTGGCGGGCGATGTCGAAGCGCTCAAAACCGCCCGTCAGCAAGCCACCGGGCGCCATCGTTCGGCACTGCACTGGGTGCTGTCGGTGGGCAGCATGCTCGCGATCTTCGGCTATATATTCTGGGAACAAGTTCCGATCGATTCGGTGGCGCGCGAGATACTCAGTGCGAATCCGTGGTGGCTCTTCGTCGCGGTCGTTGTCACCGTGGCGCATCGATTCTTGATGGGCCTGAAGTGGTGGGTGATCCTCCGTGGGGAGGGTGCGCGTCTCGGCGTCCTCTATCTCACGATGGTTACGTTCGTCGGTTACTTCGTCGGTTTCGTCGTCCCCGGGGCGTTGGGCATCGAAGTAGTACGCGTTTGGTACCTGTCCCGCGACCATGGCGCCGGAAATTTGGGACTGGCTTCGGCCTTGATCGATCGGGCAACGAGTATGGCTTCATTGGCAATTGTCGCGCTCGGGGCCCTGTTGGCGTTCGACGTGCAGATGCCTGGTCGTCGCGTGATCATAGCCGCCTGCGTCGTCGTGTCGGCTCTGTTCGCGCTCGCCACGCTCGTGTCGCCGTGGTTGTCGAGGTGGCTCACGGCTATTGCGCCCTCGGCGGGCGCTTCTTGGTTTGCGCGCCTGCGCATGACGGTGTACCGATTGGTGCTCACACTGAGCAACATGCAGGGCAGACGGTACGTCGTTTTGCAATCGTTGGGACTCGGTGTCGCGGCGCAAGTCGTCCGCGGCATCATTGTCTATATCGTGTTCGTAGCCTTGGGCCGCAGCGACCTTTTTGCGGTCAGTCTGGCTCTGGCTCCGATCGTCATGTTTCTCGCGATGGTTCCGCTCGGAATCAACGGCACTGCGGTAGCAACCGCAGCGACCCTGTTCTTGTTGGAGCCGCTGGGCGTATCGCCAGAAACGAGCGTCTCCTCCGCCGTGTTGTTGGGCGTCTTGGCGTTTACGATGATCCCAATCGGCGCGCTGTGTTTCGCCGCCAGCGGTTATTGGAGAAGGAACGCTGCGCCGCAAACGGCGGTTCAGTACCAATCCCGGTCGTCGTAAGCATCGTCCGCGCGCCGCTTCTGCACAAAGAGCAGTGCGAAGTAATGCGGCGCGACCCCAACCGTGACCATGTGGGTCTTGTAGCGGCCACGCGAATGCAGCGTGAATGCCAGCTCGTTCAAGCTGTACACGTTCTTTTCCATCAGTGGCGCGCGCCACGGTTGGCCGTGCAGCACGTTTGCCAAATAGTGCAAGGGTGTAATCGTCGTGCGCAAACGACCGAGGGCGCGGGCCCACGCGGGCTCGATGCGGCTGGAGAGAAAATCGATAGCGAGCACGCCTCCCTCGGCAAGGAGGTCGAGCATGCGTGAGAAGATCACGTAACCACGCGCGGGGCGAATGTGAATGAAGACGCCGGACGAATGAATGAGGTCGAACGTGCCCGTGGCGTTGCTGAGCTGATCGTCGGACTTCAGGAACTCGACATTAGCGATCGACCGTTCCCGGCAGTTCTTTTCCGCCTCACGCAACATCGAGTCTGAGACGTCGAGTGCTTGCACCTCGTTCGCGACTCGCGCGAGTGGAATGGAGCACCTGCCGGCGCCGCAGCCGAAATCGAGCACGCGCCGTGGCTGGAACGCCGGGTCGAGATCGGAGCGGATGGTGCGCAGCACGTAGTCAATGTGCCGTGCTCCGGATTCGAAAAACTCCGTCAGTGCATGCGGGTCGAGACGGTCTTTGCGAAATCGGTCGGAGCACATGACGCCGTAATAAGGGTCGTGCTTGCCGTAGGCCTCCCATTGGGTGTCAGAACTCGGTCGCCATACGACCTCCCCCGGTTCAGCCGAACGCGGTGCAATGGACACATCATAGCCGACGAACGGACGGTCTCCTGCCGCTACGCCCCTATTCCGACGCGGCGTGGTTCATGCCGAACCCGCTTCGGCCCGATGCGTGGCCCGAGCAGCGGCAGGGCGTCGACAGACGTGGACACAGGAACCGAAGTCGACGCTCGAGGAGCAAGATGCAGTCGCAACCGCAGGCCCTCCTCAGGTAGGTCGAGCGTCCGCTGTTCGGATTCCTCTGGAGTGCTGTATTTCATGCCGGCGAGCCTCGAGAAGGCTACCTTGCAATGATCTCACTTCATGAAGGTTAAGCGTTGGCGCATTGCGGGTCCGCACATCACTGCACGCCGACGCTTGCTGCACCTTCGAGCAAGACGATGTCCGAGTCGCCCTCTCCGACAGCGGCCAAAATCGAACGTCCATCAGCGGACCAGGAGACGCGGCGGGCGATGAAAATTGGGCGATCGCCGAAGTCAGTGATTTGCCGCTCCTCACCGGTGGTCGTCGAGAGTGCCCAGATGTTCGTCGTCTGGCCATCCGTGAGTGCTAGCGCGAGCGATTGCCCGTCGGGGGATAGCGTCGGGTTGACGATCTGCCAAATCGGTACGCGTGACGCTGGAATGCGCGCGACGACTCGGAATGGCGCGGTCTCGGGGGAGGCCGCGCGGATCTCGAAAGACGGAGTACCGTCGACGAGTGGCCGCTCGGAGAGATAATACAAAGTGGTCCCGTCCGAGCCGATGGCGTTGCGCACCGGTTCAGTGACTACCGTGACAGCCGTTCCTCCTTCAGCAGGAACTTTCTGCAAAACCGCACCGGAATCGGAGGTGCCACCTCGACCTCGGGTCGAGTAGTAGAGCCACTGACCGTCGTTCGACCAGCCCGGGCCGAGAGCGGGATTGGCGATATTGCGCAAGTTGCTGCCGTCCGAATCGACGAGCCATACACCAAACGCCAGACCTTGATTTCCCCGCGAGGAGACGAAGGCAATCGACGCCCCCTGCGGCGACCAAACGGCGACACCGATCGCTATGTTGGGATCGCTTTCGTGCGTGACTTGGCGACGTTCAGCGCTCACCGTGTTCACGATCCACAGATTCGCATGACCGCCGCTGTCGGACAGAAATGCGACCTGCGTGTCGTCACGACCCACGGTCGGTGTGAGGACTTGTCCAGTCTGGCGCGTTACTCGAATGCCGCGCAGGACGTTTTCGGTCGGCGAGCCGTCGACGGGAAACCGCCAAATGTCGCTTTGCAGCCTCCTACGGTCGACTACGACGGCGCCGGTCTTGGAGACGTCTGGGTGCAAGAACGACGCCTCGCCCGAGATGACGTGCTGCACGCGTCCCCCGCTCAGCGTCACGGTCCACAAGCCCGCTGTCGGTAGGTACGGCATCGTGTTGCCGCGGCTAGAGCTGTAGATGATGGCAGTGCTGTCGGGCATCCAGGCAAGCCCGTTCATCATGGTGTTTTCTTGCGTCAGCTGGCGCGGCTCGCCGCCGGCCGCAGACACGACGAAAAGGTCGAACCGGATGCTGTCGCCTCGCTGAAATGCGATCCACCTCCCGTCCGGCGACCACCGGGGGTACAAGTAGTAGGTGACCGGTGGGAACCGGGCGACGACGTCGACGCGGGAAACGTCGGCTGGCGCCGTTACCAACTCAATGCCGTCCTCGGCCAGTCTGAAGAACGCGAGGCGGCCATCCGTCTGGTTGACGTCGCCGCCGCCGACACTTTCCGTGACGCGGCGCGGTGCACCCCCGAGCGCCGGGACTTGCCAGATGTTTCCTTGAACCTGCCCTGGCGTCGCGGGAGAGAAATAGAAGAGCGAGCTCGAATCGGGCGACCAGCGCGGAAACTCATGGTCGACGGGATCGCGTGTGATGGGCAGCGGTGCCCCGCCCGCGACGAGCTGCACGAACAGCTGTCGTTTCCCATCTACGCCGGCGGTGAACGCGACGGACCTGCCATCGGGGGATATCGCTGGGGCCTCTTCGAGACCGGGCAGGTCCGTGAGCCGAACGAAACGACCGTCGAGTGCTGCTGTCGGAGCGGAGGTTCCCGATCTCGGTCCGACGAGCGCGATCGACAGCGACACGAGCGCTGCGGTCGCCGCAAGCGCCGCGCCCCAAGGCACGAGGCGTCGCGAGCGCGACAGTCGAACCGTGGAGGGCGCCGGCTCCTCGGCTACCTCTTCGAGCTCGATTCGCGCGTCGGCGATGTCGTGCAGCCGCTGTTTGGCGTCCTTCTGTAGACAACGTTTGAGCAGCCGTCTGATGCCTTCGGGCGTGTCGGCGGGGAGCCTCTTCCACTCCGGCTCAGAGTTGACGATTGCGGCGATCGTGTCGGGCGCAGTGACCCGGGCGAACGCCGGAGCGCCAGCCAGCATCTCGAACAGCACACAACCGAATGCCCAGATATCGGTGCGTCTGTCGACCAGGTGGCCGCGAGATTGCTCTGGACTCATGTAGCCCATGGTGCCGAGCACGAGGCCGTCGCGTGTGTCCTGCGCGCCGACGGTAAGAGCCTGTGACGACTGCGTATTCGTAGCGACGAGCGCTTTCGCAATCCCAAAGTCCAGAATCTTCACGACGTCGTCTGTCGTGACTTTGACGTTCGCCGGCTTCAAGTCGCGGTGCAGGATGCCCTTTTGATGGGCGGCTTCCAGCCCCTCGGCAATCTGACGGGCAATCTTCAACACCGCAGCATAGGGAAGCCTGCCGGCTGCAAGGCGGTCAGACAACGTGGCACCCTCGACGAGCTCGAGCACCAGCGCAACTTGGCCATTGGACTCTTCGATGCCGTAAATCGTGGCGATGTGCGGGTGATTGAGAGCCGCCAGGGCGCGAGCTTCCTGCCGCAGGCGTGCGATGCGATCGGGATCGGCGGCTACGGCAGCCGGCAACACCTTGAGCGCGACCTCGCGACCGAGCTTGGTGTCGTGAGCGCGATACACCTCGCCCATCCCGCCACCGCCTATCTGCGCGACGACCTCGTAGGGGCCGATGCGCGTACCTCGATCGATCGACATGCGATTTCGACCAAAAGGTTGCGAAGACGAATGGTACTACCAACAGCGTTCGTAGCTTGGCCTGAAACAAGCGGAGGCCGGGGCAGGCGCCCTTGGCGATGGTGCCGGGAGAGGGACTTGAACCCACACTCTGTCACCAGAACCGGATTTTGAGTCCGGCGCGTCTACCAATTCCGCCATCCCGGCTTGTGGCCCGCGACTTAACCTAGGTTAATAAGCGCGGAAGGCGCACAGTGTGCCAAAAAAGCGCCGGCGGATTCTACAATCGCTTTCGAAAGCCGCGACCGTTTTCGAGCCGTTGGCATCCTTAGTCTACGAGACCATGCCGAAGCCCCTTCCACAGATCGAAGCCGCCGTCCTCGTTCGGGCACAACGCGGGGACCGTGAAGCTCACGCGCTCTTGTACGACGCGTTCGCGGTGATGGTGTACACGCTCGCTCGGCGCATGCTCGCGTCGAAGACGCTCGCCGAGGACGTCCTCCAAGAAACATTCATCGAGGTGATCCGCAAGATCGGCAGCTACCGTGGCGACGCGGAGTTTGGCTTCTGGGTCAAGCGCGTGGCGATCAACAAGTGCCTCATGCATCTGCGCTCGGGTTGGGTGTCGCGGCGCGTGGAAGCGAACGACATCGACGTGTTCGAGCACGGTGTGCGCAACGATGGCGCGGAGGATCACGTGGCGCTGCAGCGGGCGCTCGCCGAGCTTTCGGATACGTCGCGTGCCGTCGTTTGGCTGCACGACGTGGAAGGCTACACGCACAAGGAGATCGGTCGAATGATGGGACGCACCGCGAGCTTCTCGAAGTCACAGCTCGCGCGTGCGCATGATCGGTTGCGCACTTCGCTGCAAGGCGCGCCGGAAGAAAGCGAGATCAAACTATGCACCCCCGTACTGAAGCCCTGCTGACGCTGCGCGACGGCGAGCCGATCGACGCGGTGTTGCGCGAGGATTTGCTCGCGGATCCGGAAGCCGTTGCCGAGCTCGATCGACTGCGCCGCATGCGTGCGGCGCTCCGCGATTTGCCCGACATCGAGCCCACCGAAGACGCATGGCCGCGAGTAGCGGCCGAGCTTGACCGCGACGACGCTCAGCGCGCGCGCAAGCCGCTGCGCTGGGCCGCGGGCGCCGCTATTGCCGCGGGCGCTGCTGTCGGCGCGATCGTGTATCTCATGCAATTGCCCGGCGGGTCGCTCGATGCGCCGGCGACGGTCGCCGCCGCTGACCCGCCGAGATTGTCGGCGGTGCCGCTGGCGCCGCCTTCATACGTCGCACTCGTCGAAGAGTCCGCGCGGTTGGAACGCGTGCTCGCGCGCATTCCGCGCCAGCGGCCGATGATGACCGCGCGCACCGCGGGCACGATCGTCGGGCTCGAGGATCGCATCGCCTACATCGACGAGCAGCTCACGATCGGCATGCTGCACGCCGTGGAATTCCCTCAGCGCGAGGCCTTGTGGGGGCAGCGAGTCGAGCTCATGAACGCTTTGGTAAATGTGCGTTACGCCGAGGCGCAACGCACCGGTTTCTAGACGATGACTAGATTTGCGCGAGGAACGACCATGCGCCACGCAACTGTGTTGACGTGCGGGACCGCGGCTCTGCTCGGCACGATTGGATTCGCATCTAATGCGGGCGCGCAGTCTCAACGGCAGCTCGAACAACAAAACAAGGCGATCGCCGAGGCCCAGCAGCAGCAAGAGCGCGCGCTGGCCGAGACCCAGCAGCAGCAAGAACGCGCGTTTGCCGGGGCCCAAGAGGCGCAAGAACGCGCGCTAGCCGACCAGGGGCGGGTGCAAGAGGAGCTGCAACTGGCGCGCGAAGATTTGGAAGAGGCCGCGCGCAATGTCGCGAGGCTATCGATGGAGTATGCCGAGCCCTTCGCGCGCGAGATCACGGCGAAGTGGGGCACGTTCGGTCACCGCGCGAGGTTGGGCTTGACTCCGGAGGACACGGAGCTCGGCGTACGGGTCGCCGGCGTGACGCCGAACGGCGCGGCGGCGGAGGCGGGCATCGAGGTCGGCGACGTGATCGTCGAGATCGACGGGGCGGCGCTCGCCGATCCGCGTGTCACGAACCGCGGCAAGCAATCCCCGTCCCAGCTGCTGTTCGCGCAGTTGGGCAACGTGGAGCCAGGGGAAACGGTGTCCTTGAAGGTCGTCCGCGACGGACAGGAGCGCGAGGTAGAGGTCAAAACGCGCGAGCGTGGGCAGTTCTACTTCGACGCGCTGCCGGCGCTGCCCGCGCTGCCGCGATGCCCGCGATGCCGAATGTGTTCGTCTTCACGAATCGCTGGCAAGACATGCAGCTTGCGACCCTGACGCCGGAGCTCGGTGCGTATTTCGGCGCGCAGGAAGGGCTTCTGGTCGTGCGCGGCCCCCAGAGCGATGCGTTGGGATTGCGCGACGGCGACGTGATTCTCGACATCGGCGGCCGCAAGCCCACGACGCCCGAGCACGCGATCAGGATTCTGAGCAGCTTCGAGGAAGGCGAGACGCTCAGGATCAACATCCTGCGCCGGCAGCAACGCCAGACCCTCGAGTTCGTGGTGCCCGCGTCCGATTGAGCCGACGCGCGGGGCCGACTTTCCTTAGAATTCCGCTCCGATGCAGCGGAGCGAATTCCACTACGACCTGCCGCCGGACCTGATCGCGCAGGAGCCCCTCACGGAACGCAGCTCGAGCCGCCTGCTCGTGCTCGACAGGGATTCCGGGCGAATCGACGACCGGCGCTTTAAGGAACTGCCCGAGCTTCTTGCGCCTGGCGACCTCCTCGTGCTGAACGACACTCGCGTGCTGCCGGCGCGCCTTTTCGGCGTGAAAGCCAGCGGCGGGAGAGTCGAGCTGCTGCTCGAGCGGATCGTGGCCGAGCGGCGGCTGCAGGCGCAGCTGCGTGCGAGCCACCTTCCGAAAGTCGGCAGCGAGTTCGAGCTGGCGGGCGGCGCACGCGCGCGCGTCGTCGCGCGCGCCGATACGCTGTTCGAGCTCGAGCTCGACCGCGATGTCGAGGGCTTCATCGCGCGGCACGGCCAGGTTCCGTTACCGCCCTACATCGAGCGCGTTCCGGACGCACGCGACGCGGAGCGCTATCAGACCGTGTTCGCCCGCGCTCCCGGCGCGGTGGCGGCGCCAACCGCGGGCCTGCATTTCGACGCGAAGTTGCTCGCGCGCTTGACCGAGCACGGCATCGAGCACGGATTTTTGACGCTGCACGTGGGTGCAGGTACGTTCGCGCCGGTCCGCACGGAGCGGATAGAGGATCATGAGCTCCATGCCGAACGGTTCAAGATCGACGCGAGCCTCGTCGACCGGGTCGAGCGCTGCCGGGGACGCGGCGGGCGCATCGTCGCGGTGGGCACGACGTCCGTGCGCGCGCTCGAGACGGCTGCGCGGGGTGGAGAGCTGCGGCCGGTCGAAGGGGAGAGCGGCTTGTTCATTCATCCGGGATTTCGGTTTCGGGTGGTCGATGCGCTCGTGACCAACTTTCATCTTCCCGAGTCCTCGCTGCTGATGCTCGTCGCAGCGTTCGCGGGGCACGCTCGAACGCTCGCGGCCTATCGGCACGCGGTCGAGCAGCGCTATCGTTTTTTCAGCTATGGCGACGCGATGTTGATCGCGCCGGCGACTGGAGCGCAGCATGGAGTTTGAGCTCATCGCGCGCGACGGTGCGGCACGCCGTGGCAGGATGCGGTTCGCGCGCGGCACGATCGACACGCCCGCGTTCATGCCGATAGGCACGTACGGCAGCGTCAAAGCGATGACGCCCGAGGAGCTCGAGGCCGTCGGGAGCCAGATCATCCTCGGCAACACGTTCCACTTGGCGCTGCGGCCGGGTCTCGACGTCATCCGCGCCCACGGCGGCCTGCACCGCTTCATGCACTGGCAGAGACCGATATTGACGGACTCCGGCGGCTTCCAGGTCTGGAGCCTGCAGAGCCTGCGCAAGATCGACGAGGTGGGCGTCGAGTTTCGCTCGCCGGTGAACGGCGACCTCGTGCTGCTCACGCCGGAAAGCTCGATCGAGGTGCAGCACGAGCTTGCCGCCGATATCGCGATGGTGTTCGACGAGTGCACGCCGTACCCGGTGGAACGGGAGGCGGCGCGCGAATCGATGCAGCGCTCGCTGCGTTGGGCGCGCCGCTGCCGTGACGAGTTCGATCGGCGAAAAGGGGGCACGGACAGCGATGCGGCGTTGTTCGGCATCGTGCAGGGCGGCGTGTTTGCGGACCTGCGTCGCGAATCGCTCGCGGGGTTACTGGAGATCGGGTTCGCCGGGTACGCGCTCGGCGGCTTGGCCGTCGGCGAGCCCGAAAGCGAGCGGCTCGACGTGATAGAGACGCTCCATCCTTCGCTTCCGGAAGGTCGGCCGCGCTATCTCATGGGCGTCGGTACGCCGACGGATCTCGTGAAGGCCGTTGCTCGGGGCATGGACATGTTCGATTGCGTGATTCCCACTCGCCACGCGCGCAACGGCCAGCTCTTCACGAGCGAGGGCACGCTGAACATCCGCAACAGCCGTTTCCAAACCGACACAGGGCCCCTCGATCCGCAGTGCCCTTGCTACGCTTGCCGCCACTATTCGCGCTCCTACCTCCGCCACCTGCAGCAGTGCAACGAGATCTTGGGCGCTCGCCTTGCGACCCTGCACAATCTGCATTTCTATCAGACGCTCATGGCTCGGATGCGCGCTGCGATCGAGGCCGGCTCCTTCGCCGCGTTCGCGGCGGAACACGAGCGAGAATCGCCCGATCTCGCGCCTATGTCATAATGGCGCCCCGCCCGGACGCCGGCCGGGACGGCACCTACGACCACTGCGGATTTTGCGAATGGAATTCTCACGAACCCTGCTTGCCGCGCTCGCACTAGCGCTCTTTGCCGATTCCGCTTTCGCCCAAGCAGCGACGGGGCAGAGTGGGCTGCTGGGCTTCCTGCCGCTGGTCCTCATCTTCGTCCTGTTCTACTTCTTGTTGATCCGCCCTCAGCAGAAAAAGCAGAAAGAGCATCGGTCGATGGTGGATGCGCTCAGTGCGGGCGACGAGATCGTGACCGGCGGCGGCGTGCTCGGGAAGGTTACGGACGTCGGCGATCAGTTCGTGACGGTCGAGATCGCCGACGGCGTGGCAATCAAGGTGCAGAGGCACACGATCGGCGCGGTGCTGCCGAAGGGTACCGTCAAGAGCGCCTGATGCGCAGCTTGAGATCGAGCGCATGAATCGCTATCCGCTTTGGAAAAACTTGATGGTGTTCGGCGTGGTGCTCGTCGCCGCGATCATCGCCTCGCCTAACTTGTTCGGCGACGATGAAGCGATCCACGTCACGCGCACCGACGGAGTCGCCGTCGATGCCAGCACGGTGTCTCAGGCGACGGCCGCGCTATCCAACGCCAACGTCTCGTTCATGGGCGCCGCCATCGAGGACGACGCCGTGGTGGTGCGGTTTGCGACCGACGCCGAGCAGCTGCGCGCGAGCGGAGTACTGAGCAAGGAGCTGCCGAATCACGTCGTAGCTTTGGCGCTCGCGCCGCGCACGCCGGGTTGGATGCGGGCCATCGGCTTGAAGCCGATGGCGCTTGGCCTCGATCTGCGCGGCGGCGTGCATTTCGTGTACCAAGTGGATCTCGATTCGGCGATTCAGCAGTATCTCGGCACCTACGAGTCCACGCTGCGCACGCAGCTGCGCGAGGCGAACATCCGCAACGACCTCAGCATCGAGGGAGATGAGTTGGCCGTCCCGATCATCGAGCCCGCGGACCTCGACCGGGCCGAGGAGATCATCCGGAACCTCGATCGTGGCGATCAGCTCGTGCAGCTCGGCCAGATGACGAGCCGATTGACCGTGGATCCCGCCACCTTCGCCGGCGGCCGCTCCGGGTTTCGCGTGCGGCTTACCGAGACCGCGCTGCGCGAGCGCCAGGATCTCGCGATTCAGCAGAACACGCTGACGCTGCGCAATCGCGTGAATGCTCTCGGCGTCTCGGAGGCCGTCGTCCAGCGGCAGGGGCTGAACCGAATCCTCGTGCAGCTCCCGGGCATGCAGGATCCGGGCGAGGCGAAGCGAGTCCTCGGTTCGACTGCGACGGTCGAGTTTCACCTCGTGGACACCGGAGAACGATCCGTTCGAGGCCGATCGACGCGGCCGCGCGCCGCTCGGCACCGTGCTGCATCACGAGCGCAACGGCACGCCCCAGCTCTTGCGCCGCGACGTCATCGCGTCCGGCGACCAGCTTGTCGACGCGACGTTCGCCTACTCGCAGGGGCGGCCCGCGGTGAACGTGACCCTGAACGCGCAGGCGGGACGCAAGATGCTCGACACGACGTCGGCCAATCTCGGTCGGCCGATGGCCGTGCTGTTCATCGAGGACAAGCCGCAGTTGGTCGAGCGCGACGGCGTGCTCGAGGTCGGTGCGCCGAATCGCGAGCAGAAGATCATCAGCGTCGCCACGATCAACGGCGTGTTCTCCACCCGATTCGAGATCACGGGACTCTCACCGTTCGAAGGCCAAGACCTGGCGCTGCTGCTGCGTGCGGGCTCGCTCGCGGCGCCGATCGTGCCGGTCGAGGAGCGCACGATAGGACCGAGCTTGGGGCAGGACAACATCGACCGCGGTGTGCGCGCGACGTTGCTCGGCTACGTGCTCGTCGTGCTGTTCATCGGCTTCTACTACAGGGTGTTCGGCATCATCGCCGACATAGCGCTGTTCATGAACGTCGTCATGCTCATCGCGTTGATGTCGCTGTTGCCGACGGCGCTCACGCTCCCCGGCATCGCGGGCATCGTCTTGACCGTCGGCATGGCCGTCGACGCGAACGTGCTGATCTTCGAGCGCATCCGTGAAGAGCTCATGAACGGCAATTCGCCTCAAGCAAGCATCCGCGCGGGTTTCGACAAGGCCTATTCCACGATCGTCGACTCGAATCTGACGACGCTGATCGCGGGCGCCGTGCTGTTCGTGTTCGGCACCGGTCCGGTCAAAGGTTTCGCCGTCACGCTGTCGCTCGGAATCATCACGTCGATGTTCAGTGCGATCACCGTTACGCGCGCGCTCGTGAACTGGATCTACGGCACGCGCCCGCACGTAAAGCACCTTTCGATCGGCGGCCGCGTGGTGCCTGCCGTCAAGCCGCAAACTGCTAGCTAAGGCGGGGTCAGCTAGGCGGGGTCAGGCACGGTGTCAGACACCGACTATGCCGGCGCCAGCAGATCGTTCGCCGAAGCAGAAATCGGTGTCTGACACCGTGCCTGACCCCTCTTCGACCACCGTTCAGTCGAGGCCCACGGTATACGGCGCGAGCAGCTTCGACAGCGCCGCGTAGACTTTGGGGCTGCCCGCGACGACGTTGCCGCTCGTGAGATATTGATCCGTGCCGCGGAAGTCGCTGATTCGGCCGCCGGCCTCGCGGATCATAAGAGCGCCGGCTGCGATATCCCACTTGCTCAAGCCGATCTCCCAGAACGCGTCCACGCGGCCGGCCGCTACGTAGCATAGGTCGAGCGCGGCCGAGCCCGGCCGACGCACCCCGGCGGTTTCGAGGGTCACAGCCTTGAGCATCTGCAGGTAGCGGTCGATGTGCTCGAGATTCTTGCGATACGGGAAGCCTGTGCCGATCAGCGCTTGGTGCAACCCGGTGCGCTTGCTGACGCGGATCTTCCGGCCATCGAGCTGCGCGCCCTGGCCGCGGCTCGCGCTGAAGATCTCCTGGCGCAGCGGGTCGTACACCACGCCGTGCTGCAGCTCACCGCGCTGCGCGACTGCAATCGAAACCGAGAACACAGGAAATCCGTGGATGTAGTTCGTCGTGCCGTCGAGTGGATCGACGATCCACTCATACTCGCTGTCGCCGCTAGCGCCGCTCTCTTCGGCGAGGATAGCGTGCTCGGGATAGTGGTCGCGGATTACTTCGATGATCGCCTCTTCTGCGAGCCGATCGATTTGCGTGACGAACTCGTTGCGGCTCTTCTCGGCGACCTGGAGCGTCTCGAGCTGATTGAGCTGACGGATCATCAACTCACCCGCGCGGCGTGCGGCCCGTATCGCAATGTTCACCATGCCGTGCATTTCGGCCGCAGCGTAGAATACTCTTCGAGCAGCCGCAAACTTTCGAGCCCGTGCAGATCCCAGTCCGCATCGTTCTCGTCGAGACCTCGCACCCCGGAAACATCGGAGCTTCCGCGCGCGCGATGAAAACGATGGGTTTGTTCGATCTCGTGTTGGTGCGCCCGAAACATTTTCCGAGCGACGAGGCGACGGCGCGCGCAGCCGGTGCTGACGACGTGCTCGCTAACGCGCGCGTCGTCGATTCGCTGCTCGCGGCGATCGACGATTGCGGCTTCGTCGCCGGGGCGAGCGCGCGCCTGCGTACCGTGCAGTTGCCGGTCGTCGATCCGCGCGTTTGCGCCGAGACGATTTGGGAGCGGTTACCCGCAACGCGCGCCGCGATCGTCCTCGGCCCCGAGCAATCCGGTCTCACGAACGAAGATCTCGCGCGCTGCGAGCTGCTCGTCAACATACCGGCGGCACCGAATTTCACGTCGTTGAACTTGGCGATGGCCGTCCAGGTGCTGTGCTACGAGCTGCGAATGGCGCATGGCCGCGAGACGCCGCAGCAGCCGCAGCGCGACGCGCCGTACGCGACCGCCGGCGAGCTCGAAGGCTTGCACGAGCACCTCGAGCAGGTGCTCACGGATGCCAAGTTTTTGCATCCCGCGCACCAGCGGCAGGTCAAGCTGAAGCTGCGCCGAATCTTTCATCGTGCCACGTTGGACCAGAACGAGATCAGCATCCTGAGGGGGGCGCTATCGGCGTTGGATCCGCGCAAGCGTGGCGAGCGAGACGCGCAATGAGCGAACGATCTGCGGACCGCGGCGAGATCTATCTCGACTACGCGGCCACCTCGCCGATCGATCCGATCGTCGCAGACGCAATGTTCGAATGCGTACGAAGCGTTTACGCCAACCCTTCGTCGGTGCACGTGCCGGGACGCCGTGCGCGCAAGCTCGTCGAAAATGCTCGCGAGCAAATAGCGGCCCGCGTAGGCGTTGCGCCAAGCCGGATCTTCTTCACGTCAGGGGCCACCGAAGCGAACAACCTCGCATTGCACGGCGTCCTCGCTCGGCACGGACGCGGCGCTCGACAGCTCGTCACGTCACGCCTCGAGCACAAGTCGCTGCTCGACAAGGCGCACTCTCTCGAAGCGAGCGGGGTGGAGACAGTCTTTGTCGATTGCGAGGCGAATGGGATCGTCGAACCGGAGCGCGTGGCGGTGGCCGTCTCGGAGCGCACGGCGTTGGTTTCGATCATGCACGTCAACAACGAGACGGGCATGATCCAAGACGTCGCCGCGATCGCGAACCGTTGTCACGCTCGCGGAGTGCCGCTGCATGTTGACGCCGCCCAGAGCGCCGGCAAGGTGCCGCTCGAGCTTGCGCGCTGGGGCGTTGATCTCTGCTCGCTGACCGCGCACAAGCTGTGTGGACCGAAGGGCATCGGCGCGCTGTATGTCGCGGAAGGCGTCAGCTTGAGCCCGCTCATGTACGGCGGGGAGCAGGAACGCGGTCTACGCCCAGGCACGCTTGCAACCCATCAAATCATCGGCATGGGCAAGGCCTACGAGCTCGCCGACCCGCAAGTCGAGGGGCCCCGGCTCGCCGCCCTGCGCGACCGGCTGCGCGAGGCAGTGCTCGCCGTTCCGAAAAGTCGCGAGAACGGCGATCCGCGTCGGCGCGCCCCGCATCTGCTGAACGTCACGTTCCCGGGCGCCGAGGGCGAGAGCCTGCGGCTCGCCCTAGCCGACGTCGCCGTGTCGGCCGGCTCGGCGTGCGCCGCCGACAGCCCCGACGCGTCGCACGTGCTGCGCGCGATGGGATTGAGCGACGCGCTTGCGGCGAGCTCGCTGCGATTCTCGGTGGGACGCTTCACGACGCAGGACGAGGTTGTCCGGGCGGCGGCCCGCGTCACGGCCGAGGTCGAGCGACTGCGCGTGCTCGCGGCGGGGGCTCCGGCCTGGTGCTCGGGTGGCCAGTAACAGGCCACTGGCTGGGCGTTTTGAGCTAAACTATTGAGCGCTCTATGGAATACAGCGCAGAGGTGCTGCGACGATTCAGCGCGCCGCGGCCCGCGTTGGACCCGCGCGGTTTCCCCGGACGGGTGGTGACGGGGGAGGCCGAAGACCGGACGTTGCACGTCTGGGTACGCTTCGAGCTGCAGGTGATGGGCGACACGATTCAAGCGGTCGGCTATCACGCTTACGGTTGTCCGCATACCGTTGCGGCGGCGAGCTTGGTCGCGGAGCGCTTCACGGGCCGCCGGATTGAATTCTCCGGTGATTTCGGTGTCCAGGAGCTTGCAGCGTCGTTGGATGTACCGGTGGAGAAGCTCGGCAAGCTGCTAAGGGTCGAGGATGCGATGCTTGCCTGCTTGCGCGGGCTCGCAAACACGGATGTGACGAAGGACGATTGAGCGAATGGCAATTTCACTGACGCAAAGCGCCGCGGCTCGCGTGCGCAGCTTTCTCGAAAAGCGTGGGTTTGGGGTCGGCTTGCGCATAGGAGTGCGCCGCACGGGCTGCTCTGGATACGCATACCTCATCGAATATGCCGACGCGGTCAGCGCGGACGACGTCGTGTTCGACGACGGCGGCGTAAAAGTCATCGTCGACAACAAGAGCTTGAGCTTGATCGACGGCACCGAGGTGGATTTCGTGAAGGATGGATTAAACGAGGCTTTCAAGTTCCGCAATCCCAACATCAAGGGCGAGTGCGGCTGCGGCGAAAGCTTCAACGTCTAGAGCAATTGGTCGAGCGTTCATATTCTTTTTAGGGTGGGCAATGGCTGTCGAGCGTACCTTGTCGATCATCAAACCGGATGGTGTGCAAAAGAATCTGATCGGCGAGGTTTATCGTCGATTCGAGGCAGCGGGTTTGCAAATCGTCGCGGCCAAGATGTTGCGCTTGCGGCGCGACCAAGCGGAAGGCTTCTACGCCGTGCACCGGCAGCGGCCGTTCTTCCCGGATCTCGTGTCGTACATGATTTCCGGCCCGGTCGTCGTGCAAGTGCTCGAGGGCGAGGACGCCGTGAACGTGAATCGCCAGCTCATGGGCGCCACCAACCCGAAGCAAGCCGCTCCCGGAACGATACGCGCCGACTTTGCCGCGTCGATCGAGGAAAACGTCGTGCACGGCTCCGACGGTCCCGACACAGCGAAGGCCGAAATCGCCTTCTTCTTCGCCGAGGCGGAGATTTGTCCGCGCACGCGCTAAAGCTCGCGAAGGCGGAAGGCCCCGGCAAGCTCAACTTGCTTGGCCTCACCGCCGAACGCTTGACCGAGCTCTTCGAGTCGTTGGGTGAGAAACCCTACCGCGCGCGGCAAATCATGCGCTGGATGTATCAGCGCCACGAGCTTGCGTTCGACGCGATGACGGATCTCGCCGCGGACTTGCGCAAGCACCTTGCGGCCATTGCGACGCTCGATGTCCCGCCGGTGCTCAAAGAGGAGCGCTCGGCCGACGGCACGCGCAAATGGCTCCTCAACGTGGGCGCCGGGCAGGCGATCGAGACCGTGTTCATTCCCGAGCCGAATCGCGGCACGCTGTGCATCTCCTCGCAGGCGGGTTGCGCGCTCGATTGCGCGTTCTGCGCGACGGGTTATCAAGGTTTCAACCGCAATTTGAGCGCAGCGGAAATCTTGGGTCAGGTCGTGCTTGCGAGCCGAGCGCTCGCGCCGACTCCGATCACGAACGTGGTGTTCATGGGAATGGGTGAGCCGCTCGCGAACTATCGCAACGTCGTGCCGGTTGTCGATCTCTTGCTCGACGATCTGGCGTTCGGCCTTTCGCGCCGCCGTATCACGATCAGCACGGCCGGGCTCGTTCCGCAGATCAAGAAGCTCGCCGCCGAGTGCAACGTCGCACTCGCCGTGTCGCTGCACGCGCCGACCGACGAGTTGCGCGACCGCCTCGTGCCTATTAATAAGGTGCACCCGATCACGGAGCTACTCGACGCGTGTTGGCAATACGCGGAGGGTCTCGCGAGTCGGCAGGTCACGTTCGAGTACGTGCTGCTCCACGGCGTCAACGACGCGGTGCAGCACGCGCGGCTCTTGGTCAAGCTGCTGAAGAACCGGCCCGCCAAGGTCAACTTGATTCCGTTCAATCATTTCGCGGAATCCGAGTTCCGCTGCTCGTCGCCTGCGGCGATCGAGCGTTTCTGGCGAACGCTCAATACGGGCGGAATACTTGCTACGATACGGCGCCCGCGCGGTGATGACATCGCCGCCGCGTGCGGTCAGCTTGCGGGGCGAGTCTCGGACCGTCAGCGCGTGCGCCTGGGTGACAAACGGATAGGCGACGGCTTGTCGAACTGATTCTTAGGAGCGACCAATCTATGAATGCCAGCCGATTGAGTGTCGCAGTTGCGTGCTGCTTCTTAGCGCAAGCGTGCGTGACCGAGACGTCGACGGGGCAGCGTGTCGGGTCAGACGAAGAAGCAGCGGTCGCCAACATGAACCTCGGAGCAGGCTACTTGCGTCAAGGACGCTCGGACCTCGCGATCGACGCTCTCGAGCGGGCCATCGAGCTAAATCCCCGGCTCGCGGACGCGCACAGCACCATTGCGATCGCGTATGACCAGCGCGGCGACGAGGCGCTGGCCGAGCAGCACTATCGACGCGCAACCTCCTTGGAGCCCGGCAACGCTTCCGCGGCTAACAGCTATGCCGTGTTTCTGTGCCGCCAAAACCGCTGGCGCGACGCCGAAAGCTACTTTCGGCGTGCCGCGGACAACCCGCGTTACGCCACTCCCGAGGCGGCGCTCGCGAACGCGGGCGTGTGTGCGGGCTCCGCCGGAGACAGCGCCAAAGCGGAGGAGTATTTTCGCGCGGCGTTGGACAAGAATCCCGAGTTTCCCGACGCGCTATCGAACATGATCGAGCTGTCGTACCGGGAACAGGAGTACATGCAGGCCAGAGCATTCATGCAACGCTATCTCGACGTACGGCCCGCGAGCGCCCCGGTGTTGTTGTTGTGCGTCAACATCGAGCAGGAGCTCGACAACCGGCAGGGTGCCGAGCGGTGTGCGGCTCAGCTTCGGGAAGGTTTCCCGGAGTCCCCGGAAGTCGCCCAGCTCCAAGAGGCCCTAAGACGCGATGGACGAAACTGAGCGGAACAAGACCGAGGGCGACGGCGCCGATCAAACGCCAAGTCTCGGTCAGGTACTGAAGGCGGGCCGCACAGCGCGCGGCTTGACGCTCGAGCAGATGTCGACGGAGCTCCGAATCGAAGTGCGGCAATTGCATGCGCTCGAGGAGGATCAGTTCGAGCGCATCGGCCCGCCCGTGTTCGTGAAGGGTTACGTGCGCCACTACGCGCAACGCGTTGGTCTCGACTACGGCGATCTGCTCTCGCTTTACTACAAGCAAGCGGAGAACCGCGAAGTCCCCGTGCAACCGAGCCGCTCGATCATGCTGCGCGACGAGCGGCAAATTACGGTGTGGATCGTCGCTGCGCTCGTGCTGGTCGCGGTGTTGGTGGCGCTCGCGGTTTGGTGGTTGACGAGATCCACCGCCGTCCCCGCTCGCGGTTTCGCCCACTCCCGCCGCAGCGGCGCCGCGTGCCGAGCGACCGCAGCCGACCGCCGATGCTTCGCGCAAGGCAGAGCCCGCGCCGGTCGCGGCTGCGGCGTCTCCACCCGCCGCCGAGACGCCGGACTCGCCCGCCCCGGCGGTACAGCCGCCGCTCGCGGGCCCGGAGCCGCCGAGTACGCCCGCCGCCCCGCCGAGCGCGGCCGCGCTGCCGCTGCTCGAGCTCACACTCTCCTTCGCCGAGGAAAGCTGGGTCGAAATAAGCGATGCGCATGGTGAGCGGCTGTTCTACGGATTGGGGCGGGCCGGCGGGCGTGCCGCGCTCGCCGGCGAGCCGCCGATTCTCGTGCTGCTCGGCAATGCCGAAGGCGTGCAGTTGACGATGGACGGCGCGGACTATCCGATCCCGCGCGGTCGGCAAGGCAAGCTCGCGCGCTTCACGCTGACTGCGCCGGACTAGGACCTCGTGGGCGAGCTGATTCAACCCGTTCGCGGAATGAACGACATCCTTCCCGAGGAGGCGCCGTTGTGGGAGCGCCTCGAGACGGCGGCTGCCGAAATCTTCGGCAGCTACGGCTACCAACGCATACGGATTCCCGTCTTGGAGCGCACGGAGCTGTTCAGCCGCTCGATCGGCGAGCTCACGGACATCGTCGAGAAAGAGATGTATACGTTCGAGGATCGCAACGGCGAGAGCGTCACGCTGCGTCCTGAGGCGACCGCGGGCGTCGTTAGGGCCGCGTTGAGTAACGGGCTCTTGCACAACCAGCAGCAGAAGCTTTGGTGCAGCGGTCCGATGTTTCGCCGCGAGAAGCCGCAGAAAGGCCGTTACCGCCAGTTTCATCAACTCAGCGTCGAAGCGCTCGGCTTCGCCGATCCGGAAATCGACGCGGAGCTGATCGCAATTTGTGCAAGGCTCTGGCGCGAGGTCGGAATCGGTGATTTGAAGCTCGAGATCAATTCGCTCGGGACGCCGGAATCGCGCGCCGGCTACAAAGAAGCGCTCGTTGCGTATTTTTCGCAGCATCGACAGCTGCTCGACGAGGACAGCTTGCGCCGACTGGAGCGCAATCCATTGCGCATTCTCGACAGCAAGAATCCGGGGTTGCGCGAGGTCATCGCTTCCGCGCCGCTCCTGAGCGGCCACCTCGACGCAGAGTCGCGAGAGCACTTCGAGCGCCTGCAGAGTTTGCTCGCAGACATCGGCGTCGAGTTTCGCGTCAATCCACGGCTCGTTCGCGGCCTCGACTATTACACGCGCACGGTGTTCGAGTGGTTGACGGATAAGCTCGGCGCGCAAAGTGCCGTCTGCTCCGGCGGCCGCTACGACGGCCTGGTTGCACAGCTCGGCGGTCACCCGACACCCGCGGTCGGCTGGGCGCTCGGCATCGAGCGGATCATCGAGCTCATGCGCGCCGAGGGTGGCCACCTTGCGGAAGTTCCCGCCGACGTGCACCTGATCAGCGTCGGCGAGCCCGCGCGCCGCCGCGGGTTTGCCGTGGCCGAAGAGCTGCGCACTCGCGTGCCGGGCCTCAAGTTATCGATCGGTGTGCCGTCGGCCGGGTTCAAGGCGCAGCTGCGGCGCGCCGACAAGAGCGGCGCGCGCTTTGCCGTGATCATCGGCGACGAGGAGCTTGCGGCAGACCGGATCAGCGTCAAGCCGCTGCGCGAGGACTCGCCTCAAGAGCTGATCGCGGTCGAGGAATTCGCCGCCCGCTTGCGCGGTGGGAATAGAATAGCCAGCTAGATCGGCGCCGGAGGACGGTGTGGACGAGTATCTTTCCGAAAAAGAGCAAATCGAGCGGCTCCGCGAATGGTGGCGCGAAAACGGTTGGTACCTGATCAGCGGCGTGGCGCTCGGCGCGCTGCTCTTGTTCGGTTGGAACCAATTTCAGGCGTATCAGAATCGCGAAGCCGAGGGCGCGGGCGCGCTCTACCAGTCGCTCAAGGTGGCTGTCGAAGGATCGAAAACCGAGGAGGCGACCGCGCTTCTCAACCAATTGCGCGAAGAGCATCCCGCGAGCGCATACACGGATCAAGCGGGGCTATTGATCGCACGCATGCTCTTGATCACCTCGCCGGAGCGCGCTGCGGCCGAGCTGCGTTTCGTGATGGACACCACCGACGAGCGCGAGCTTGCGATGGTCGCGCGGCTGCGCTTGGCGCGCGTGCTGGCCTACCGCGAGCAGTATGACGAGGCGCTGCAGCTGCTCAACGTCGAAGACCCAGGACAGTTCGCGGGACGCTTGAACGAGGTCAAAGGCGACATCTACGTTGCCCGTGGCGAGACGGAAGCCGCGCGAGTCGCGTATCTCTCGGCAATGACGGCGTCGGGTGCCGAGGTGCTCGACCGTAATTTCTTGCAGATGAAGCTCAACGATTTGCCTGGCCCCGCCTCGGAGGGTGGCGAACCCGCCGCGAGTGAGCCGCCGGCTGCACCTACAGGCGCCGAGCCCGCGCCCGAGTCGACGGCGGCAGATGCCGCGCCGGCGGAGGAGGGTGCGTGAGAACGCGCATTCTTACGCTTGCGATGCTCATCGCGATTGCGATGCACGTCGCCGCGTGCGCCGGTAGCGGTAAGGACACGGCGGAGCCGCCGGCAGAGCTCACGGACATCGAGCAGACGCTGCGCGTCAAGAAGCTCTGGAGCAGCAAGGTCGGCGGCTCGGCAGAGCGGCTGCGCCTGGGCCTGCGTCCCGCGAGCGACGGCGCACGGATCTATGCGGGATCGCACGAGGGCCAGGCGGCCGCGTTCGATGCGGAGACCGGACGCAAGCTCTGGTCGGTCAAGACGGAGCTGCCGCTCGCGGCAGGCCCGGCGGTTGGCGAGGGTATCGTGGTCTTCGGCACGACCGACGGCGATCTCGTCGCCCTCGACGCCGTGTCCGGCATGGAGCGCTGGCGACAGTCCGTCGGCAGCGAGGTGCTCGCGCCTCCTGCGATCGCGCCGAATGTGGTCCTGCTGCGTACCGTCGACGGCCGGCTGCGCGGTTTCTCTGCGCGCGACGGCGCGACGATGTGGACTGTCGAGCAAAACCTGCCGGCGTTGACCTTGCGCGGCAACACGGCGCCGCGGGTCGCGGGCTCGATGGTCGTGAGCGGCTTCAACAACGGCCGCGTCGGCGCATACGAGGTCGGCACGGGCGAGGTCGTTTGGGAGCTTGCGGTCGCAAATCCAACCGGCCGCAGCGAGCTCGAGCGCCTGGTGGACGTGAGCGCAGGCTTGCAGGTTGTCGGCACCGAGGTCTACGTCGTCGGCTATCAGGGGCGCGCGGTCGGCATCGATCTGAACAGGGTGTAGTCCTGTGGCAGCAGGACATGTCGTCTTACGCGGGTCTAGGCGCCGACTTCAACAATATTTACGTCACGAGCGATGTCGGCGCGGTCGTTGCGCTCGATCGGCGCGGCGGCACGCCGGTCTGGCGCCAAGAGGCGCTGCGCTTGCGCGACGTCACGGCGCCGACGCGTTATGGGAACACGGTCGTCGTCGGCGATTACGAGGGCTACCTGCATTGGCTCGACCCAAACGACGGCCATTTCATCGCGCGCCAGCGCGCGAGCTCCGACCGAATCACGGCTGCGCCGCTCGTCGTCGGACAAAACGTGTTCGTGCAGGGCGACGACGGCACAGTGGCGGCGTTCACGGTGCAAGAGGATGCGGCTTAGGAGCCGGCCGTGCTGCCTGCCATCGCCCTTGTCGGTCGCCCGAACGTCGGCAAGTCCACGCTATTCAATCGGCTGACGCAGACGCGCGACGCGCTCGTCGCCGACTACCCGGGCCTCACACGCGATCGCCGGTACGGCATCGGCAAGCTCGAGGATCGCTCGTTTCTCGTGATCGATACCGGTGGTCTCGTTACTGCCGAGACCGGAATCGCCGCACTCGTCGCGCAACAGGTCGAGCTTGCCGTCGATGAGGCGAACGCCGTCGTGCTCGTCGTCGACCACAAATCCGGGCTCACGGCCGAGGATCGCAAGATCGCCGAAACGCTGCGGCGCGCGGCGAAACCGGTCGTGATCGCCGTCAACAAAACCGAAGGCGTGCTCGGCGAGGTCGCCGAAGCGGAGTTTCACGCGCTCGGGCTCGGCGAGCCGATAGGCGTCGCCGCGCTGCACGGTCAAGGCATCGACGAGCTCCTCGAGCGCCTGCTCGAGCCGTTCGGCGACGTGAGCGATACAGCGCCGACCGAGCATGCCCTCGAAGGACCGCGAGTGGCGGTGATCGGCCGGCCGAACGTCGGCAAGTCGACGCTGATCAACCGGCTGATCGGCGCGAACCGTTTGATCACGTCCGAGGAGCCCGGCACGACGCGCGACAGCATTCTGGTGCCCTGCGAGCGCGACGGCGCGCGGTTCGTGCTGATCGACACGGCCGGCATCCGCCGCCGCGCGCGCGTCAGCGAAGCCGTCGAGAAGTACAGCATCGTGCAAAGCTTGCAAGCCATCGAGGACGCAGGCGCGGTCATAGCGCTGCTCGATGCGTCGGAGGGCGTCACCGAGCAGGACCTGCATCTGATCGGCTTGGCCGCGGAGCGCGGGCGAGCGCTCGTGATCGGGCTCAACAAGTGGGACGGCCTGCCGACGGCGCAGCGCCGGCAGGTCGAAGGCCAAGTCGAGCGCAAGCTCGACTTCGTCGCGCACGCGAGCGTGCATTACATCTCGGCTTTGCACGGCAGCGGCATTTCCGAGGTCGTGACTGCTGCATTGGCCGCCTACCGAGCAGCTGGCACCGAGATTTCGACGTCGCGGCTCAACAAGATTCTGGAGGATGCCCTTCGGGTGAACGCGCCGCCGCTCGCGCGCGGCCGCCCCGTGCGGCTGCGGTATGCCCACCAAGGCGGACGCTACCCGCCGCTGATCGTCATTCATGGCAATCAAGTCGAGCGCTTGCCGGATCACTACCGCCGCTACCTCGAAAACGCGTTTCGCCAGGCGCTCAAGTTGAAAGGCACGCCGGTGAAGGTGGAGTTTCGGACCGGCGACAACCCTTTCGCCGGGCGGCGCAATCTCCTGACGCCGCGGCAGGCGCAGCGCAAGCGCCGCTTGATCCGTCATTCGCGGCGGCGCGACCGCTGATCGGCCGCCGCGAACTATTCTCATAACGAGAAGTTACAAGTGCTCCGGCGGGCGGGTCTTACACTGCCGCTCTCGACGCGGGGCAAGGGGCTAAAGTGGCGACCGCACGACGGCACGTGACGATCCAGGGCGAGTTCCCGATGCATCGGGGCGGATCGCTGTTGAACCCCACGATCGCGTTCGAGACGTGGGGGCGCTCGAGCAACGACCGCAACAACGCCGTGCTGATCTTCACGGGCATGTCGCCGTCGGCGCACGCGGCGTCTAGCCCGGACGATCCGACGCCGGGGTGGTGGGAGGAGATCATCGGGCCCGGTCGGGCCATCGACACGCGCCGCTACTTCGTGATCTGCGTGAATTCACTCGGCAGCTGCTTCGGCTCGACCGGGCCCGCATCCATCGATCCGCGCACCGGAGAAATCTATCGACTCGCGTTCCCCGTGCTATCGCTCGAGGATGTGGCGCGCGGCGGGTTCGAGGTAATGCGGCATCTAGGCGTCGAGCGGTTGGCCGCGACGGTCGGGCCGTCTATGGGCGGCCTGACGGCGCTCGCGTTCGAGATTCTGTTCCCCGGCAGGTCCGATGGGCTGCTCAGCATGTCGTCGTCGGCGCGGTCGCTGCCGTTCGCGATCGCGCTGCGTTCGTTGCAGCGGGAGATCATCCGCCGCGATCCCGGTTGGCAAGGCGGCAACTATCCGCGCGATTCCGTGCCGCTCACCGGCATGCGGCTTGCGCGCAAGCTCGGGATGATCACGTACCGCTCAGCCGAGGAATGGCGCCTGCGCTTCGGTCGCGAGCGCACGACGGCCGCGGATACGAGCGGCGACCCGTTCGGGACGGTGTTCGAGGTTGAGGCTTACCTCGAGCATCACGCAAACAAATTCATCGGCCAGTTCGACCCGAATTGCTACCTGTACCTCTCGCGAGCGAGCGACCTGTTCGACGTGGCGGAGCACGGCGCGTCGGTGGAAGCGGGATTGAGCAAGGTCCGCACGAAACGCGCGTTGATCATCGGCGTCACGACGGACTTCTTGTTCCCGATTCATCAGCAACGCGAGCTTGCGGCCGGCCTCGAAGCGCCGGGCCGCGATGTCGAGTTCGTCGAGCTCGGCTCGCTGCAAGGGCACGACTCGTTCCTCGTCGACATGGACAACTACCGGCCGTTGATCGCCCGGTTCTTCGCGTAGCAGAGCGCGGGACGCTTCGCGCGATTCAATCGTCCGTTGCGATCGTGCGGTCGACGGTCGCGGCGAGCTCGCCACGCGCGAGCCGGATGGCCACTCCCGTTCCCACTGCTACCGACGCGCTGTCGGTCACGATGCTGCGATCGTCTTGTCGCGCCACGATCGCGTAGCCGCGCTGCAAGGTCGCAAGCGGGCTCAACGACCCGAGCGTGCGCTCGGCGAGGACGAGGCGCTGGCGCCGCTGCTCGATAGCTCTGCCGACGGCGCGCACGAGGGCCTCGTCGGCCCAGCGCCAGCGTTGCCGCGCGCCCGAGAGGCGGTGCTTCGGGCTCGCGGCTGCGACCGCGGCTCCGATCCTCGCGAGCCGCATCTTCGCATCCGCCAACAGGCGCTCGAGGCCGCGCAAGAGCCGCGCCTCGAGCTCGTCGAGCCGCTGACCGAGCTCGCGCACGGCGACGCCGGGATGGCAACGCTGCAGCCGATGCGTTAGCGCGTCGACGCGCCGGCCGTCGACAGCGAGATGGCGCCGGGTCGCCTGGCCGAGCTGCCGCTCGAGGCGTGACAGATGCGTGAGCCATTCGGCTTGGTTCGGGACTGCGAGCTCGGCGGCCTGCGAGGGCGTCGGTGCGCGCAGATCCGCGACAAAATCGGCAATCGTGAAATCGGTCTCGTGGCCGACGCCTACGATCACCGGGATGGCGACGGCCGCGATCGCGCGCGCGACGACTTCCTCGTTGAACGCCCAAAGGTCCTCGAGCGAACCGCCGCCGCGAGTCAGAATCAACAGATCGCAATCGGCGCGGCGGCTCGCGAGGTGCAAGGTGCGTGCGATCTCGTCGGCCGCGCCGTCGCCCTGCACGCTGGTCGGATAGATCAGCACGCGGATCGCGGGGAAGCGGCGACGCAGCGCGATCAGCACGTCGCGCAGCGCCGCGCCGCTGGGCGACGTGACGACGCCGATCCGCGAGGGAAGCCGCGGCGGTTGGCGCTTGCGCGCCGAGTCGAAGAGCCCTTCGGCGGCGAGCTTGCGTTTGAGCTCCTCGAAGCGCCGGCGCAACAGCCCGACGCCGGCCTCTTCTACATAATCGACGACGAGCTGAAACTCGCCGCGCGACTCGTACAGCGTGACGCGCGCGCGCACCACGATCTGTTGGCCGTTCGCGAGCGTAAAATCCAGCGCGCGATTGTGCTGGCGAAACATTGCGCAGCGAATCTGCGCGTTCGCATCTTTCAAATGCCAGTACAAATGGCCGGACGAAGGGCGGGATAGATTCGAGATCTCGCCCTCGACCCAGATCGTGCCGAGTCCTTCTTCGATGAGGATCCGAGCCTCGCGGTTGAGGCTCGAGACGGTGAATACTTGGCGAGCGTCGCCGAAGGGCAGTTCCAAGGACTCGCGACTTCGCATTCCAACAGTATACGGCACAAAATGCACGGCATTTACCCGCGTGCTTCCGCGCAGTAAACTGCCGCGCTCAAATCCCCCCGCGGAGTCCGTCATGCGGATTATTCACGAGGCGCTCACCTTCGACGACGTCCTCCTCGAGCCCGCTTACTCGGAAGTCTTGCCGCGCGAAGTCGAGCTCAAAACCCGCCTGACCCGTGCTCTGACCTTGAACATCCCGATGCTCTCCGCCGCAATGGACACTGTCACGGAGGCGCGGCTCGCGATCACGCTCGCGCAGGAAGGCGGCATCGGCATCATTCACAAGAACATGCCGCCGGAAGAGCAAGCCCGGCATGTTCGGCGCGTGAAGAAATTCGAAAGTGGCGTCATCAGTGATCCGATCACGGTGACGCCCGACGCGACGATTCGCGAGGTCATCGAGCTCACGCGCGCGAAGAACATCTCGGGCGTACCAGTGGTGAAGGGCGAGGACCTCGTCGGCATTGTTACGCACCGCGACCTGCGTTTCGAGACTCAACGCGAAGCGCCCGTGTCCGCTGTCATGACGCCGAAGGAGCGTCTTGTTGACGGTGCGCGAGGGCGCGGACAAGGACGAAGTGCTCGGGCTCCTGCATCGCCATCGCATCGAGAAAGTGCTCGTGGTCGATAGGGCGTTCAAGCTCCGCGGCATGATCACCGTGAAGGACATCCAAAAGGCGACCGATTATCCCATACGCGTGCAAAGACGAGCTCGGCGCGCTGCGCGTGGGTGCGGCGGTGGGCACGAGCGCTGACACCGACCAGCGCATTCGCGATGCTGGTCGAGGCCGGCGTCGACGTCGTCATCGTCGATACCGCGCACGGGCACAGCCGCGGCGTGCATCGACAGGATCCGCGCAATCAAGAAGAGCCACCCGCAGTTGCAGCTGATCGCGGGCAACATCGCGACGGGTGAAGCCGCGCAAGCGCGCTGGTCAAGGCCGGCGCGGACGGCGTCAAGGTCGGAATCGGTCCCGGCTCGATATGCACGACGCGCGTCGTGGCGGGCGTCGGTATTCCGCAGATCACCGCGGTCGCCGAGGTCGCGACCGCGCTCGCCGACACGGACGTGCCCGATCATCTCGGACGGCGGCATACGCTACTCGGGCGATGTCGCCAAGGCGATCGCGGCCGGCGCGCACTCGACGATGATCGGCGGCCTGTTCGCGGGCACCGAAGAGTCGCCAGGCGACGTCGAGCTGTACCAGGGACGCTCTTACAAATCGTATCGTGGCATGGGCTCGATCGGCGCAATGGCGCAGCGCCACGGATCCGCGGACCGCTATTCCCAGGACACGAGCACGGAGCTCGAGAAGCTCGTGCCGGAGGGCATCGAGGGAAGAGTGCCGTACAAAGGCAGCTTGAGCGCGATCGTGCAGCAGCTCATCGGCGGGCTGCGCGCCGCGATGGGCTACACGGGTTGCAAGAACATCGCCGAGATGCGCACGCGTCCGCGCTTCGTGCGCATCACGGGCGCGGGCCGCAAAGAGAGCCACGTCCATGACGTGTCGATCACCAAAGAAGCGCCGAACTACCGCGTGGAGTGATGACGAAAGCTGCACCAGCGCAAACGCCGCAAGCCGACACCGCGCACCGCGCACGCATCCTCGTAGTCGATTTCGGCGGTCAATACACCCAGTTGATCGCGCGGCGCGTCCGCGAGGCCGGCGTCTACAGCGAGATCTTCGCGCACGACGCGAAAAGCGAGGCCATCGCCGCGTTCGATCCGGCCGGCGTCATCTTGTCCGGCGGACCCGAGTCCGTGCACGCGACGGGCGCGCCGGAGGTCAGTGATGCGTTGATTGCCCGCGGCGTTCCGATTCTCGGCATCTGCTACGGCATGCAGGCGCTGGCGGCGAAGTTCGGCGGCGTCGTTGCGCCTTCGCAGGAGCGCGAGTTCGGCTACGCCGAGGTGAAGCTCTCGGGCTCGGATCCGCTGCTCGCCGGTCTCGGCAAGCGAGCTCAAGGTCTGGATGAGTCACGGCGATCGGGTCGAGCGCCTGCCGCAGGGCTTTACCTCCATCGCGTCGTCCGCGAATGCTCCGCTTGCGGCGATGGCGGACGTCAAGCGCCGCATCTACGGCCTGCAGTTCCATCCGGAAGTCACGCACACGGAGCACGGCTTCGAGATCATCGGCCGGTTCGTGCGCGACATCTGCGGCTGCGCACCCACGTGGACCGCGCAGAGCATCATCTCCGAGCACATCGACAAGATCAGGGCTACGGTCGGCAAGGACCGCGTGCTGCTCGGTCTCTCGGGCGGCGTCGACTCCTCCGTGGTCGCGGCGCTGCTGCACGCGGCTATCGGCGAGCAGTTGACTTGTGTTTTCGTCGACACCGGTCTCTTGCGCCTGAACGAGGGCGATCAGGTGATGCGCGTGTTCGACGAGCATTTGGGTGTCAACGTGATTCGAGTCGACGCGGAAGACGCGTTCATGCGCGCCCTCGCCGGCGTCGCGGATCCGGAGCGCAAGCGCAAGATCATCGGCCGCTCGTTCGTCGAGGTGTTCGAAGACCAGGCGGCAAAGCTCACGGATGTCCGCTGGCTCGCACAGGGCACGATCTATCCCGACGTGATCGAGTCCGCGGGCGCAGCAACCGGCAAAGCGCATCTGATCAAGTCGCACCACAATGTCGGCGGCTTGCCGGAGCGCATGAAGCTGAAGCTCGTCGAGCCGCTGCGTGATCTGTTCAAGGACGAGGTGCGCAAGATCGGTGCCGAGCTCGGCCTGCCGCCGGAGATGATCGGCCGCCATCCGTTCCCGGGACCGGGCCTCGGCGTGCGGATTCTCGGCGCCGTGACGAAGGAGTTCGCGGATCTGCTGCGACGCGCCGACGACATTTTCATCGCCGAGCTGCGCGCGCAAGGTTTGTACGATTCGGTGAGCCAAGCGTTCGCGGTGTTCCTGCCCGTCAAGTCGGTGGGAGTCATGGGCGACGTGCGCCGCTACGACTACGTGATTGCGCTGCGCGCCGTGGAGACCGTGGATTTCATGACCGCGCGCTGGGCGCGCCTGCCGTACGATTTTCTCGATCACGTCTCGCGCCGGATCATCAACGAGGTTCCGGGCATTTCGCGCGTCACGTACGACATCTCGGGCAAGCCGCCCGCGACGATCGAGTGGGAGTAGGCGCTTCGCGCCTCTTTGAGACACGGCCGGGTGATGAAAAAGATCGGGTTTCTATCGTTCGGGCACTGGACGCCTTCGCCGCACTCGCAGGTTCGCACCGGGGCCGACGCGCTGCACCAGTCGATCGAGCTCGCGGTCGCCGCCGAGGAGCTCGGCGCGGACGGCGCGTATTTCCGCGTGCATCACTTCGCGCGTCAGCTCGGCTCGCCGTTCCCGTTGCTCGCGGCAGTCGGCGCGCGCACGAGCAAAATCGAGATCGGCACCGCCGTCATCGACATGCGCTATGAGAACCCGCTGTACATGGCGGAGGACGCGGGCGCCGCTGACCTGATCGCCGGCGGCCGCCTTCAGCTCGGCATCAGCCGCGGATCGCCGGAGCAGGTGATCGACGGCTGGCGCTACTTCGGCTACGCGCCGCAAGAGGGCCAGACCGACGCCGACATGGCGCGCCGTCACGCCGAAGTGTTCCTCGAGGTGCTCAAGGGCGAGGGGTTCGCGCAACCGAACCCGCGGCCGATGTTCCCGAATCCGCCGGGCTGCTTGCGCGTCGAGCCGTACTCGGAAGGGCTGCGCGAGCGGATCTGGTGGGGGTCGAGCTCGAACGCCACGGCCGAATGGGCCGCGCAGCTCGGCTTGAATCTGCAGAGCTCGACGCTGAAGACCGACGAGACCGGCGAGCCGTTGCACGTTCAGCAGCGCAAGCAGATCGAGGCTTACCGCGAGGCATGGAAGAAGGCGGGGCACAAACGCGAGCCGCGCGTCTCGGTGAGCCGCAGCATCTTCGCGCTCGTCGACGACCGCGACCGCGCCTACTTCGGCGGCCGCGGCGGCGACGAGCAGGACCAGATCGGCTACATCGACGCGAACACCCGCGCGATCTTCGGCCGCTCGTATGCCGCCGAGCCGGGCGCGCTCGTGAAGCAGCTCGCCGCGGACGAAGCCATCGCGGCCGCCGACACGCTGTTGCTGACGGTGCCGAACCAGCTGGGCGTGGAGTACAACGCCCACGCCATCGAGAGCATCCTCAAGTACGTCGCGCCGGAGCTCGGCTGGCGCTGAGCGGCGACCGCGTCTGTGCGCCTCACGATCAGTAAGTAGCCGTTGGGGCGGGTCTCGTGATATTGGCTTACACGCTATTCCGCTGGCTGTAGCTCGTGGTCATCGCCGCCCGCAGGGGCGCCGCATCAGACGTGGTTCAAAATCTTGCCGCGTCGAGCGAACGCGCCGTCAAGTCGGTTGTGCCGCGAGCTGCGCCGGTCCCACGCTCTCATGGAGCGCGTCGAGGAGCGCGCGCGACATGCGCTCTTCGACCTCGGCCGCGCGCTGCAGCGGCACCGGATAACGAACGATCGCCTCGATTGAGCCGGACGAGAACCGCAACTGCACTTGAGCCTGCGCTTTTTCGGCGGCACTCCACGAGACGTTTTCTCCATCTCGCGCGTCTGCCGCTCGAGCTCGTCGCGGTACTCCTCGAGCACGCGTTCCGCGGCGGCAGCAACCGCTCCTTGATCGCCGTGTAGTCGGCGTCGGCGGGTATCGCGAGAGTCAACTCGCGCCAAGCGAGGCTGACGCCGGGAATCTGCTTGAAGATGCCGCCCGCCGCTTGGAACACCACCGAGTTGGCAAACGCTACGACGCGGCCGGTCGGGCCGTCCCGCGGGCCGAGCTCCATCAAATGCAGGCGTACGATGCCGAGGTCGATCACTTCGCCGGTCACGTTGCGATCTGGACGCGATCGCCGACGCGCAAACCGTATTTGCCGATCAGGAAGAAGTAACCGACGATCGAGACGAGCACGCTCTGCATCGCAACGGCAATACCGGCGGTAAGCAGGCCGGCGAACGTGGCGAAAGAGCTCGCCTCCGTGGCGAACGCGATCCCGATGATCGCGAGCGCGACCGCCCACATGACGATTCGGCGCACGAGCAGCAGCTGGTGACGTCGCCGGGGCTCTTGCACATAGTTGAACACGGCGCGCTTCCACAGCTCGCCGGCCACGAACACGGCGGCCAGCAGCAAGACAGCAGCAGCCCCACGCGAGCCGCGAGCGTCTTCAGAGCGTTCGATACTGCGTCCGCGTTGCGTCGCGCCAGCTGTCGAGATTGTCGCGGTACTGCTCGAGCAGCACGCCGGCTTTGGTCAAGGGCACGAGAATCGACGACGTTTGTGCAAAGAGCCACGCGATCGTGTCGTACTCGTCGCGCGCCGTCTTGAGCTCGCGCCGCGTCGCCCCCGGCGGGCCGCGCGCCGAGCTCGTCGCCGCGAGCGGACAGTGTCTTGATCTGCTGCTCGGGCATCGCGCGAATCTGGGTGAATGTCTGCTGCAGCGCTTCCGTGCGGCGGTCGACCTCGTCGATCGTCGAGAGTTTGCTCTGGAGCCGCAGCACGTTGCTGCCGAGGTCCCAGATGCCGAATCTGCGCGCACCGACTTGCTCCATGGGGCCGGCGGCGCGGCGTTGCCGACTCCGGCCGTGCCTGCTTGCGCATCCGCTGCGGCGAGCTCCGGCATCGCGCCCGACATTCGCCGCGGGGATCGATGCCGCGATGGCGTTGATGTGCTCCTTGAGGGCGCTCACTCCGGAGCCGTTCGCATCGGTTTCGTGCGCTAAATCGACCATGTTGTTCAGGAGATTCCGCCGCGCGTTGACGAGGTCGAGCTCGCTCTGCAGCTCCGCGAGCCTTCGCTTGCAGCGCGCCGCGCTCCTCGGCTGTCCGCTCCGGCGACCTGTCGTTGCGTGGCTGCGATCTCGGCCTGAATCGCTGTCCGGCGCGCATCCAGATTCCGCTGGTCTCTGGCAGCGCTTGCGGTGAGGCTCGCCGTCTCGGGCGGCTCCTGTTGCTCCATCTCCGCTTGGCTGCTCAGGAGCTCGGCGTTCGCGCGCGCAAGCTCGAATGCGAGCGCCACGACGCGGTCGGCAGCCTGCCGGTTGGCATACAGGATCAGCAAGTCGCTCGGCTGCGTAGCGGACTGCTGCTGAACACCGAGCATTCGGTACCAGTCCACCGTCTCGTCGAGAATCCGGATGACCTGTTCGCTCGTCATGACGGCACGCGACGGGGGCGCCGTCACGTCCGGCGCCGGGTTTGGCTCCTGCGCACGAATGGACGTGACGACGGTCAGCGAGAGACAGATCGCAGCAATACGTTTCACGATGACATCGGTGCCTTACCTAAAGGACTAATGGTACCTCGTGCGCTCGTCACCACGAGGTGCCGCGACCGACGTCGCAAGGACACTAATGCGCGGAATTGCCGAGAAAGGGTGAACGGGCGAAAGGCGCGACGCCGACAGGCGGAACGGTGGTTAGAATGCGCGGCATGTCCGCCCGCCGACCGCGATCG
>CAVUTF010000046.1:0-600056 GCA_963744305.1 uncultured Gammaproteobacteria bacterium | reverse complement strand
GGGAACGACCTGGTTCTCGCGAACGGCTACAGTGGAGCCACACTCGACTCGCTCGAGAAGCTGCCGCTCAGGCTTCAGCGGGCGATCAAGGAAGTCGTGCGGGACGGCGTTGATCTCGAGGTGCGCCTCCGCGACGCGGGTTCTGCCTACTGGCCGGCGCAGCTGCAAAGCGCGCGGGTATTGCCGTTGCGCGCCGGTGATCGCAACATCGGCGCGATCCTGCTCGGCATGGCTGCTCCAGCGCTCAATCCACCCGACGATGGCACGATCGCCGAAATAGTGGGCCGTGCCGCGATCGCGTTCGACAACGCGCGCCTGTACAGCAGCCTGAAGCGCGAAATGGCGCGAAGCAAGGAAGCCGAAGAGAAGCTGCAAGAAGCAAGTCGCCGCAAGGACGAGTTCTTGGCGATGTTTCGCACGAGCTGCGCAACCCGCTCGCTCCGATCCTGAGCGCTGCAGAAGTCATGCGCAAGATCGCCCCGATGGACGCCGCATTGTCCTGGGCTCGCGAGGTCGTCGAGCGGCAAGTCACGCACATGGCGCAGCTCGTGGACGACCTTCTCGACGTCTCGCGAATCACACAAGGCAAGATCACCTTGAACAAGGAGGCCGTCGAGCTCGGCAAGGCGATCGCGCACAGTGTGGAAACCGCGCGGTCGTTGCTCGAGTCGAAACGGCATCTGTTGACCGTGAGCTTGCCGTCGCAGCCTATTTGGGTGTTCGGAGACTTCGCGCGCTTGAGTCAGATTTTCGGCAACGTCCTGAACAATGCGGCAAAGTTCACGACGGAAGGCGGCCGGCTGGAGCTCTCCGCTAACGCGAACCGCGGCTCGGTGGTGGTTACCGTTCGTGACAACGGTATCGGCATCGATCCGCAATTCTTGCCGCACGTATTCGAGGTGTTTACTCAAGGCGATCGGGCACTCGACAGAAGCCAGGGCGGGCTCGGCGTAGGTCTCACGGTGGTGCAGCGTCTCGTAGAGCTGCATCAGGGTCGCGTGGAGATCGTCAGCGCCGGGCACGGCAAAGGTACGGAAGTGCGCGTCGTGTTGCCGTGCATCAGCGAGGTGCCGCAAGATCGCGGCGAGGAGGGAGCAATCGAGTCTTCGCTCGCCCCATGTAGCGGCAAACGCGTGCTAGTCATCGACGACAACGTCGATGCTGCTGAGAGCATCGCCGTGTTCTTGCGGCTCGAGGGTCACGAGGTAAAGACTGTCAACGACGGAGAGCAGGCGCTTGCGTGCCTGCAGGTGTTCGCGCCGCACGTCGCGCTAGTCGACATCGGCTTGCCGGGCATGAATGGCTACGATGTGGCCCGGCGCATGACGCAGAATGCGGCAACGGCGCCGCAGTTGCTGATCGCGCTCACGGGCTACGGGCAGAGCGAGGATATTGCTCGGTCGGAGGCTGCGGGCTTTCATCACCACTTCGTGAAGCCGGCCGATCCGCGCGCGATACAAGCGGTTATCGCTCGTTCGCTGGCACGCGAGGCCGGGGATACAGCGAAGGCACGAACCTAACCTCCGCACTATCGATCCCCGGCCTCGTAGCCCACGTTTTTACTAGAACACTGCCGCTCGCATGTGGACCGTCGCGGGGTCGATGTCGTGAATCGTCACGAAGCCACGCCGGGACGGCGCCGCCGTCGGCTCGATATCGTGGATCGTCACGAAGCCGCGCCGCGACGGAGTTTTCACCGCGCTAACCGACATCTGTCCGTCGACTGCGAGAGCCACCAGGCTCTCGATGCGGCCGCTCGCGTCCGCCCGGAACGTCACGCGCATGTCCGTGTCAGTCGTAAACACGATTGGGTCTACTGCATGCAGGCGCGTCAGCGGTAGGGCCGAGCTCTCCGGGAGCTCGATCATGAGCGCATCGCCCTCCGTGAAAACGACGATGTCTCCGTTCACACTCTCGTATCGACCGACGTAGTCGTCGAACGAGACCGACTGGATGGCGCCGCGAACGTCGCTTGCATCGGCACGCGCGATCACGTGGCGGATCTCGCTCTGCGCCGTGGACTCTTCCGCGAGCGCTGCGGCGGTGAATGCAAACAAACCAACGACGGCTAGACGCGAAACGGATTTCATCGGAAGACTCCCTGTGAGACAACGCTTGATGGTGGCCCTCTTAGCAAGGAGCATGCCGTCGGCCGAAAGCGAACGGAACTCGCTGATGTTTCTGGAGTTTTAGCTCAGAATGCCAACAGCGCGCGTGCGGCGGCGTTGGTGTAATTCGCTAACAGTTGCGCAACGCGACCGGACGAAGTGCGAATCGGTGATTCGCAAGCCGGCGAGCGGCTAGTCCGTGACGCACGTTGGTCGGCGACGCGTCTGGTCCAGAACGCGTTAGGCCGCGGCCATCACCATGCCGAAGCCGTCGATGCGGGCGGGCACACCGAGCATTCGCGCGCAGTGCCACAAGCCGTGAGGTGTCGACGATACGACCGGAACTCGGATGTCGCCCTCGAGCGGTACGATCACATTCAGCGTGCGCAAGCCGCCGCACGACATTACGAGCGCATCGGCTTTGTTGTCCGAAGCCGCGAAAGCGGCGACGCCGAGCTCATGCAGGATCGGCTCCGTCGCGGCGCCCTCTGGAATGCGCGCAAAGCCCAAGCCCTTGGCCGAGACAATCTGAAAACCGTGCTCCTCGAGAAAGATCTTCAGCCGGCCCGTGACGTCGTCTGTGTACGCCGTGGCGAGGGCAACGCGCTTTGCGTTGACGTGCTTCAGGCCGTCGACCAAGCCGTTGCTCTGCGTCGTCGCCGGTCGGCCGGTGAGCTTGGTGACCTGATCCGTCAAGTCCTTGTTAAACTGCGCACCGCGGTAGAAGGTGAGCGACGATCCGAACACGGAGATCAAGTCCGCGCCTTCCTGCGCGAGATCCGCAGCACGCGGCAACACTCGCGGGATCGCTTCCTGGTAGCCCTCGTAGGTCATGCCGCCCGGCAGGCCCACGCCATTGCTGATGAATCGCACGCCGCTCGGGAACAACGCCTTCGCATCGGGGGGAATCGGGTAGTCGAGCGGTGGAAAGATCAGGCCGATCACGGGCTCGTGCTGCGCGGATGCATTCCGCACGAGCGCAGCGGACACCGCTGCCGCGCTTCCGACCTTGAGGAACTCACGACGGGTTGTCGCCATGCGAGTCTCCGAGTGCCCACGATTGTCACGACGCTACGCAAACGCCGCAGCGTGGTCAAGCCGGAATTCTATGGCCGCATGCGTAGCCCACGCAGCGCCTCGGTCAGGAGCTCTTTGATCAGCGCTTCATTGAGCTTTCCGTGCCCCATCAGGAGCCTGAAGAACACGGCTCCGTACAGCATGTCGAGCACTACTTCGATATTGGCATCCGGCCGGATCTCCCCGTTCGCGCTTGCTTGCTGCAGCAGCGTCCGGCCTTCCTCGCGTCGCGCGAGCACGAAATGATTGCGAAACGCCTTGGAGATTTCCGAATCGTTATCGGCCGACGCAAGCATCGTCGCCACATTGCGGCCGACCGGTGTTGCGAACAGCGCAACGACCCGCCGCAGCTGTCGCCGCAGCGAATCGAGTGGCGATCGTCCGCCCCTCGCCGCTGACGAGGGCGGTTCGTTTTCCATGAGCGCCGCCATCGCAACGGAATGCCTATCCGGCCACCAACGGTAAATCGTCGGTTTGCCAACGCCGGCGCGAGCGGCTATGCCTTCCATCGTCAGGGCGGTTGGGCCGAGCTCTTCGATGAGCTGCCGCGCCGCCCGTAGAATTGCTGTGCGCGCTGCGTCGCTGCGGGGGCGGCCCCGGCGGGCAACGGTGGTCGAGGCGCGCGTGTTCTTGACTTGCATCGGTAATTACGTAACGATACGTAACGTATTTATATTGGATGCATTCTAGCGGAGTAACCATGCCGTGAAAACCACCAAGCGAGCCGCGAAGGCCGAAGGCGCACTGACGCCGTACGTGATCGTCAAGGGTGCGGACCGAGCCATCCGGTTTTATAGCGATGCTTTCGGCGCTGTCGAGATCTATCGCCTATGCGAGCCGCAGAGCGGCAAAGTCGGGCACGCGGAGCTCACAATAGGAGAGGGCAAGCTGATGCTTGCCGACGAATACCCGGATTGGGGCGCGCTGAGTCCCGCATCGATCGGCGGATCGCCAGTCTCGCTGCATCTGTACGTCGGCGATGTCGACACGGTTGTGGCGCGCGCCGCGGATCTCGGCGCCACCGTGTTGCGCGAGGCGAAGGACGAGTTCTTCGGCGATCGCGTGTCTACGATCGTTGATCCATTCGGGCACCGCTGGCAGCTCGCAACCCGCAAGGAGGACGTTGCGCCCGAGGAAATGCAACGACGTTGGGCGCAATCGCTGGAGTAGGCTGCGATGTACATACCAGAAGGGTACGGGAGCGTGTTTCCGTACATGCTTGTCGATGGCGCGCAAGCTTTCAGCGAGTTTTTGCAGCGTGCTTTTGACGCCGTCGAGATCGGCAGAACGGAACTGCCGAACGGCCGGATCGCAAATCTGCGAATTCGGATCGGCACTTCGACGTTCATGGTGAGCGAAGCCGACCAAGGCATGCGGGCTATGTCGGCCACCTACTGCGTTTATGTCGAGAACGCGGATCGCAGCTTCGCAAAAGCCATTGCCGCCGGCGCCGCAAAGATATTTGATCCAGCCGATATGCCTTACGAGGACAGGCAGGCCGGGGTTACCGATCCTTTCGGCAACATGTGGTGGATATCGCAGCGCCTCGTGGCGCATAGCTACGACTGAATGCTGCGGTCGATTCGCCCAAAGGCATGCGCGGAACCTAGACGCTGTGCGCGTTTTCAAAAGGAAAGACGATAGCCTAGCCGAGGGACGACCAATGGCCTTGAAAACCTATACCGGTGCTTGTCACTGCGGAGCCGTGCGCTTCACGGCAGATATCGATCTGGCAAAAGGGACGACTCGCTGCAATTGCTCCATTTGCGCCAAGCAACGCGCATGGTTTGCGATCATCCAAGCCGATCGCTTTCACCTCGCCCGGGGCGAGCGCGCGCTGGCGGACTATCAGTGGACGCCGCCCGGACGTGACGAGCCCAATCTGCACTACCGCTTCTGCGGCAAGTGCGGCGTCCGCGCGTTCGCGCAGGGCGACCACCCGGCACTGGGGGGTAAGTTCTACGCGGTTGCCGTAGCGACTCTCGAGGACGCCGATCCGGATGAGTTGGCGGAGTCGATCAAGTACGTCGATGGCCGTCATGATCGCTACGACCGGCCGCCCGACGACACGCGCTTGATGTAACCCATCCTCGTCACCGAAGCGCTCGACGGTGCGATGGATTCCGCAAAGTCGCGACCCGAACATATACTCTAGGCTTCTCAGTGGGGCGCGCGGTCGCAGGCCCGCGCGCCTTGTGTTGCAAATGCTCGAACGAGGGAGGGATCGCGTTGCGCTCATCGCTGTTCCGCGTGCTTTCCGCTGTGGCGTTGACAGCGGCGAGCGCGAGTGCCGCTGCCCAGACAGCCGGAGACCGGGCCTTTCAGCGCCAGTTCGGCGATGAATTCTTCGACCGCGTCTGGCAACTCAACCCATCGGCCGCGATCGCTGTGGGCTACTACAAATATGCCGACCGGCTCATCGTTCCCGACGACGCCGCGCGTGCCGCCGAGCTCGCGCAGCTCGACCGTTGGACGACACAGCTCAATCGTATCGATCCGAACGGCTTGAGCCCGAACGCGCGCGCTGATTGGGCGCTGCTCGACAACTCGTTCAAGGCCGACCGCTGGTACATCCTCGAGCATCGCCCGTGGCAGTGGAATCCGGCGTCCTACAACGTAGCCGATGAGTTTGCGTTGCTGCTGAGCTTGGAATACGCGCCTCGCGACGAGAGACTACGCACCTTCCTCGATCGTTTGGAGAACGTGCCCGCGTACTACGCGGCGGCGCAAGCGAACATCGAGAATCCCACGCGCGAGCACACGCGGCTCGCGATCGATCAGAACCGCGGCGCACTTGGCGTTTTCGGGGACGATCTGAGCGCACGGATTGCCGAGTCGAAGCTCACGTCCGCAGAGCGAGCCGTGTTCACGTCACGAGTCGCGGCGGCACGGACGGCCATTGAGGGCTACGTTGCGTTCCTCGAGAAACTGGACGCCCAGCTCGCGCAGGGTGCGCGCTCCTTTCGCATCGGCAAGGCAGACTACGACCGAAAATTTGACCTGCAGATCCAATCCGGTGAAACGGCGGAAGCGCTCTATCAGCGCGCGCTCGAGGAGAAAGAGTTACTCCACACGCGCATGTCGCTGCTGTCGGATCTGCTGTGGTCGACTTACTTTCCGAACGAAACGCGGCCGCAGGATCGACTTGAGAAGATCGGTCGCGTGATCGGGCGGCTGTCGGAGGAGCACGCGCCGCGCGAGGCGTTGTTTGACGAGATCAACCGACAGATTCCGGAGCTCGAGCAGTGGGTGCGCGAGCACGATCTCCTTACGCTGGATCCCGACAAGCCGCTCAAAGTGCGCGAGACACCGGTTTACAAGCGCGGCATTGCGGGTGCCGGGATCGACTCTCCGGGACCGTACGACCCCGGCGCGCCCACCTATTACAACGTGACGCCGCTCGATGATCTGTCGCCGGAGCGAGCAGAGAGCTACTTGCGCGAATACAACCGTTGGATGCTGCCGATCCTGAACATTCACGAGGCCGTGCCCGGACACTACGTGCAGCTCGTCTACGCGAATAAATCGCCGAGCCTCATCAAGACCATCTACGGCAACGGCGCGATGATCGAAGGCTGGGCCGTCTACGCGGAACGCATGATGCTCGAGTCCGGGTTTGGCGGACACACGGCACAGAGACTGGCTGATTTACTCGAAGTGGATTCTACGTTCCGTGTGCAACGTGGTCCTCGACTATGCGGTCCACGTGCTGGACATGAGCGAGGAGCAGGCCATGGATTTACTCATGCGCGAAGCGTTCCAGACGGAGCAAGAGGCCACCGAGAAATGGCGGCGCGTGCAGCTCACGAGCGTGCAGCTCACGAGCTACTTCTCCGGTTACAGCGCGATCCTGGACTTGCGCGAACGCTTGAAGAGCACCCAAGGCGACAGCTTCGATTTGAAGCGCTTCCATGAGCAGTTTTTGAGCTACGGGAACGCTCCGGTCAAAGTGATTCGCGAGCTCATGGAGCCGGTCCCGGCGCCGAGGAGCTCAGGGCGCTGACTGGCGATTGCCTTGCGCATTAGTTGCGCAAGGACTTGTAGAAGATCGTCGTCGAGCAGAGCCGGCCGTCTGGCCACAACGCGTAGTCCGGAATTTCCCCGCACCGCTGCCAACCGTGCGCTGAATACAGGCGTTCGCCGTCAGCGCCAGTGACCGTATCGAGCACGAGCAGCGTCCTGCCCGCGCTCCGCGCGCTGTCCTCTGCGGCTGCGAGCAGCGCGGCGCCGATTCCGCGTCGACGAGCGCGTCGATGCACCAGCATTTTCGCAACGTCGCCGCGATGCGGCTGATTCTCGGACCACGCCCAGATCACTTGCACGGTGCCGACGATGTTGCCGCCCTGGTCGTCGGCGACGATGACCACGCGCTCCCCGTGGGCCGCGCTCGCCGCAACGCGTTGCCAGAAGGCTTGCGCTTTGGCGAGCGAGAGGGGATGCATGAAGCTTACCGATGCCCCGCCTTCGACGCAGTCGATCAGTAGCTCGCTTAGCCCGCGGATCTCGGCGTCGCCGAGCACATCCAGCCGGCGAACATGAATGCCTTGTCGGCATGTCATTTCCTCGCCGCACGTGAATGCTCAGTGGAGAGGATCACGACGTAGCGCGCCGGCTTGCGCGTGCGATTGCGAAACGCCGTCGGCTCGTCGAGCCGCATCGCGAGGCAATCATCATCGGACAACGTGTGCGTAACCTGGCCCACCGTGACCTCGATGCTGCCTTCTTGTACCCAGATCTGCTGGTGAATACGCACGTCGCGCGGGCCGGTTTCGTAGGCGACGCGCGCGCCGGCGGGAAATACGACCTCGACGATCTGAATGGGCGAGGGGAACCCCGCAGGCGAAATATTGCGGCGCACGTAGCCCGACTGCGGGTCGCGCCACGGCGCTCGATCACCGCGACGCGACACCGGATTCACCGCCGCGCTCGGGTCGTCGAACAGCGATGCCAACGGCACACCGAGTCCTGTTGCGATCTTCTCGAGCACGACGGCGGTAGAGCTGCTCTTGCCGCGCTCGATCAGCGAGATCATCGAGCGGCTCACGGCGGTCTTAGCGGCGAGCGCATCGAGCGTCAAACCCAAGTCGCTGCGCAGCGCTCGGACACGGCGGGCAATGCGCGTGTTAATGTCCCGCCGGTCTTCGGCGGCGGCCTCGCTATCCTGCATAGTGGACATGATGTCCAGTAAACTGGACGACCGTCAAGAGACTTTCGGGAACGCGTCTGTCCGGCCCCTCTTATATATGTCGAGTCTGGGACGAAGCGCCCGTTGATCGACACGGGGGATGGCGCCGAGACCGCGCCACGGTTGATCTCGCAGGCGTCAACGGCCGCGTGGCTACGTCTGCCTCAGCCCAGGCCCAAATCCCCCCGGCAGCGAAGAGGCGGCGACCGTCCGGTTGCCGCGGCCGGAGGGGCTGAGTATTAGTCTCAGCACCACGTCTGCCAAAGGAAAATTATGTGTCCTGGGCTAGAAGAAACGGGCCTGCAAGGCGTATCTTTTGCAGTGTGGAAACCCGCGCGGCGCCTGGGGTCCAGGCGGGTGAGCGCGGGTGTGTTCGGGATGTTCTCGTCGTAGGCGCTGATCTTAGAATCGGGGGAGTAACTGAATGGGCAGTAATATTTTGCAGGGTCGTCGTCATCGTGCTTTTGAAGTTACGTTGACCGCAACGCTTGCAGCGTTTGTCGCTACCATCGCTTCGCAAAGTGCCTCCGCTACCGTTGCCACGGCTGCGCGCAACGCAGACGTCGACGAGGTTCGCAAGCTGATCGCGGCTGGCTCCGACGTCAACACACTCGAGGCCGACGGCACCTCAGCATTGCTGTGGGCCGCATACCAATCGTCGCCCGAGCTCGTGACGCTCCTGCTCGACGCGGGCGCCGACCCGAACGCAGCAAACAACTTCGGCGTGACTCCGTTGCTGCAAGCAAGCCGCACCGGCGACGTCGAAACGATCACCGCGTTGCTCAAGGGCGGAGCCGATATCGCGGCAGCCACACGCGAGGGCGAGACGCCGCTCATGGCCGCGGCGCGCGCGGGTAGTGTCGAGGCCGTCAACGTTTTGCTCGAGCACGGCGCCGACCCCAACGCCGTCGAGTCGCTCTGGGACGAGACGGCTCTCATGTGGGCCACAGCCGAAGGGCACCTCGCAGTCGTCGACGCATTGTTGGCGGCGGGCGCTGATCCCAACACCAAGGCGCGCGTTTCGGAATTGACGAAGCGCAGCAAGCGCAGCGACTTTTGGAGCGGCGGATTCACGGCGCTCATGTGGGCCGTGCGCGACGGCAATGAGCCGATCGTGCACCGCTTGTTGGAAGGTGGCGCCGACATCAATGCCACGAACGGCGACGGCGCGTCGCCGATGATGCTCGCTATCATCAACGACCGCTTCGATCTCGCAGAGACTCTGCTTGAGCGCGGCGCCGATCCAAACGACGGCTCGCTCTATCAGGCGGTCGAGATGCATGACGCCACGACGGATTGGCGAGCGAGAGACGGCTCGAGACTCCGTGCGGACCACCCGAACAAGCTCACCGCCCTCGACCTCACCAAGTTGTTGCTCGACGCAGGTGCGGACCCAGACAAACCGTACACGGGCCAAATGCACTCGACGGCCATGTGTTGCGACACCAAGCCCATCGGCACGCCGTTCTTCCGCGCGGCCGTGGCTTCCGATGTCGAGGCGATGAAGCTGCTGATCGCGCACGGGGCGGATCTGGAGTGGTCGCCGGCGTCGGTCGAGGAGCCCGAGGATGGCATGGGTCCGCCCGGCGGCGGCCCTGCGGGCAAGACGCCGCTCATGGTAGCGATGGACGGCGGAAAGGGCGTCGGCATGTCCGGCGGGCCGGGCGATATCCGCGAGGGTAAGGACCCGCCGTTTCGCGAAGTGTCGAATCGCAATCCGGTCGATGCGGTCAATCTGCTGATCGAAGCGGGCGCGAACCCGAATGCCGTGACGCCGAAAGGCGATTCCGCGCTGCATCTCGCTGCCTTCGACGGCAAGCTCGACATCGTCCGAGCGCTCGCCGCTGGCGGAGCGGATCTCCATCTCAAGGATGCTGCTGGTAAGACCGCTCTCGAGGTGGTCGAGAATCAGCCGCCGAGACCGCCCCCGCCCAATTCGGGCGCGCTCGCGGGCATGAAGCAGGGCGCCCAACCGCCTGAGGTCGCGGCGCTGTTGCGTGAGCTCATGAGCGGTAACGTGCAAGCGAATGCTTCGGAGGGTCGAGCGCAGTGAAGGCTTGGGTTTATGTCGCGGGTGTAGGCGTTGTCGCGGCCGGAGCCGCGGCTTACGTCTGGACGAGCAGATCGCCGCAAGCTCAGCTCGAGCAGCAATGGGCGATGGTCGGCAAGTACTGCGTGGAGTGCCACAACGACGCAGAGCTCACGGGAGATCTCTCGTTCGAAGGTCGACACCTCGACGACGTGCACGCGGATCCCGCGGTCTGGGAAAAGGTCGTCCACAAGCTGACGATCGGGGCAATGCCGCCGCGCGACCAGCCGCAACCCGAGAAAGAAACGCGGGCCAAATTCGTGGCCGCCCTCGTGGGCACGTTGGATGCCGCTGCCGCGGAAAAGCCCTACGCCGGCGCCACGACCGTACACCGGCTCAATCGGGCCGAATACGCGAATGCCGTGCGCGACTTGCTCGGCGTCGAGGCGGATCTTGCGGAGCTTCTACCGAGCGACGGCGGCGATTTCGGCTTCGACAACATTGCCCAAGTTCTCACGACGTCGCCCTTCCTCCTAGAACGTTATCTCACGGTTGCGCTGCGCGTCGCCGACATGGCGGTCGGCAATCCCGAAGCTGCCGTGACGGCAAAGTCGTATCGAATACCCTTCGGGCTGACGCAGGACAAGCATCTGGAAGGCTTGCCGCTCGGGACGCGTGGCGGCACGACGGTTCGTCATACCTTCCCCGCCGACGGCGAGTATGTGCTTTCCGGCCGGCTCGTTCGCGGCGTCGAGGAAGGCTACCACGGCATCGAGGGGCACGACCGGCCGCACGAGTTCCTGATCCTAGTCGACGGCAAGACCGTGTTTTCAGCAGAGGTCGGCGGCAAGGAAGACCACGAGCTCAGCGATACCCAAGGCATCAACGTCGCGCAATTCGCGATCGACGAGAAAATGACGTCGCCGCCCATTGCGATCACGGCCGGACAGCACGAAGTCGCTTTCACCTGGAGGGAGCGGTCCAGCGCCGAGCAAAACGCTTGGGAGCCGGGTCTGCGTGCGACGCTCGAAATACACAACCCCGCCGGCATGCCGCGGCTCGAGGAGGGCATCGTCGAAGGGCCGACCAACGTCACCGGCGTAAGCGATACGCCGAGCCGCGAAAGAGTCTTCGTGTGCCGTCCGGCCACGGCGGCGGAAGAGCAATCTTGCGCAACAGAGATCTTATCCAAGCTCGCTCGACGAGCCTTCCGGCGTCCCGTGAATACCGACGACATCGCGGCCTCGCTCGCTTTCTATGATGACGCTCGCGCCAACGGCGGCGACTTCGACAGCGGCATTCGTGCTGCGCTCTCGCGCATGCTCGTGAGTCCTTGGTTCCTGTTCAGGGTCGAGGGCAACTCGGCCGACGTGCCGGCCGGATCCGATCACCGGCTCAACGATTTCGAGCTCGCATCTCGGCTGTCGTTCTTCCTGTGGTCGAGCATCCCTGACGATGAGCTCCTCGACTTGGCCGAGAAAGGACGGCTGCGCGACGCAGACGTGCTCGAAGCGCAGGTCGGGCGGATGCTCGCCGACTCGCGTTCGGACGCACTGATCGAGAATTTCGTGGGCCAATGGCTGCAGCTGCGTAATCTCGAGACTCGTGTCTCGCCGGATTTTCTCCTTTACCCGGATTTCGACGACAACCTGCGCAAGGCATTCCGCCGCGAGACCGAGCTGCTATTCGCGAACGTGCTGCGTGAAGGCCGCCCGGTCCACGAGCTCATGAACGCGAATTACACGTTCGTCAACGAGCGCCTGGCGCGGCACTATGGAATCAAGGGGATCTACGGCGCGCGGTTCCGCCGCGTGGAGATCACGGACCCGAATCGCTTCGGACTGTTCGGCCACGGCAGCCTACTTGCGTTGACGTCCACCTCGGGCAGGACGTCGCCGATCATCCGCGGCAAGTTCATCGTCACGGAGTTCTGGAACAATCCGCCGCCGGCTCCTCCGGGCAACGTGCCCGCGCTCGAGGAGAGTGCGCCGAAGGATCGGCCCTCGACCGTGCGCGAGCAGCTCGAGCTGCACCGCGCCAGTCCGAACTGCGCGGCGTGCCACAACAACATCGATCCGGTCGGTTTTGCCCTGGAGAACTTCGACGCCGACGGGACGTGGCGGGATCGAACCCGCGAGGGCCTTCCGATCGACTCAGCGGGCGTCCTGGCCGACGGGACGGCCGTGGATGGGCCGATCGCGCTGCGGGAGGCGCTGCTGGCCAACCCCGAGCTCTTCGCCGGCACGGTCACCGAGAAAATGCTGATTTATGGGCTGGGTCGCGGCCTGGAACCGGCGGATATGCCGGTCGTCCGTTCGATCGTGAGAAACGCGGCCGAGCAGGATTACAGTCTTCTGGCTATAGTATTGGGTATCGTGGATAGCTATCCGTTCCAGATGCGGACGAATGGTTCCGCATCTGACGGGGCAACGATCGCGCAAGCGAGGGAGTAGACATGTTCATCACGAAGAAGCACCTGGATCGCCGGACGTTCTTGCGAGGTGCGTTTGGCACAGCAATTGCCCTGCCTCTGCTCGACGCGATGGTGCCGGCGGCGACTGCACAGTCGCTCACTGCGGCACGCGAGCGCTTCCGCTTCGGAGCCATTTACATGCCGAACGGTATCTATCCGGGAATGTGGCATCCCGAAAAAGCCGGTAAGGACTTCGAGTTCAACAGGGTCATGAAGGCGCTCGAGCCCTATCGTGAATACCTGACGACCATCAGCCAAATGAAGGCGCCCGAAGGTCACAAGGACATGGGCGGCATTCACATGGGCGCGAGTGCGGCGTTCTTGAACGGCACCGGGCCTCTCGGCAAGAACGGCGACTTCAATCTCATCGAATCGAAGAAATCGATCGATCAGCACATCGCGGATGCGATCGCTGGAGACACGCCGCTGCGCTCTCTCGAGCTCGGGACGGAAGACATGGGCACGTCGGCCGGCGCATGCGACGGCTACCCCTGCCTGTTCTTCCAGACGATGGCTTGGTACGACGACCAGAGCCCGCTGCCGGTTTCGGTGAACCCGCAGGTCACGTTCGAGCGCATGTTCGGTGACCCCGGCACGCCCGAGCAGCGCCTCGCGCGACTCAAGGCGAAGCAGAGCATGCTCGACTCGGTCCTAGGCGAGACGAAGCGTCTGCAGCACATGATCGGTGCGAGCGACAATGCGATCCTCGACGAGTACCTCACCAACGTTCGTCGAGTGGAAGATCAGCTCGCGAAGATGGAGGCACGCTCCAGCGCGATCACGAGTGCTTCGGACGCGCCGCTCGGAATCCCGGAGGATTTCGACGAGCACATGACGGTCACGTACGACCTGCTGCATCTGGCGTTCCAAGGCGACATCACGCGCGTGTTCAGCTTCATGCTAGGCCACGAGGCGAGCGGCCGAAGCTACGCGCACGTCGGCGTCAAAGAGCCGCACCATACGACCTCGCACCACAAGAACACCGAGGAGAGTCTTGACCAGTACGCGCGCATCGGCGGCTACCACATGGTCAAGTTGGCCGAGTTCGTCGAGAAGCTGAAGTCGACGCCGGACGGCGACGGCTCGCTGCTCGATTCCTCGCTCATCTATTTCGGTGCGGGTATGAGCAACGGCTTGCTGCACGACCGGCACAACGTGCCCGCCGCCATGCTTGGCCGCGCTAACGGCCGCTTGGAAGGCAATCGGCACATCGCAGCGACGAAGGATGAGCCGACGTCGAATCTGCTGCTCGCGATGGCCGACAAGTTCGGCGCCGAAGTCGAGTCGATCGGCGTAAGCACGGGACGCCTCGAGATCTAACGCGTTTTGACGCCGTCCTCCCATCGCGGAGGACGGCGTCTTCGACTACGGGCGGGCGCACGCGCGCCGGCCACATCTTCGTGCCGTAACGCCGACCGGCGACGGATGGCGACCCGGACTTTCCCTTGCCAAGCGACCGCCTTCCACGGGCGTGTCTTATTGACGTTTAGTCGCGAAGACATGCCCCCTTGCCGGGTAGCACCGTGCGTGCAACGTTGCGCGTCATTTCTATAATCGACGGTGAGCTTGATGGCACTCAGCTGCGCCCGAATTGCGAATGCTGCGACAGAGGTCTGCCGCATGTGTCGACGCTGGCTAGGATTTGTTTAGTCGCGAAGACATTGCGGCCCATAGCCGCCGGTTCGTGCCCTCGGTTTCTATCGTTGGCTGCCAGCCCCTGACCACTAAGGGCGAGCACTCTTCAGTTTCGTGGCGCGTAGCTCTTTGCCAACCCGGTCCGGCTGTTCGATATCGTGAAGCTGCCGTCGGCGCTCGCGGACAGCTTGATCCAATGCGCCGCACCCATGTGAACGGGAGTTTCTCCCGCCGGCAAGCTAACGGCAGAAGAACCGTCTTCGAGATTCGCGATGAACGCGGCAGGGCGATTGTGCATGCTGCCGCCCGCGACGGAGTAATGGTTTTGCCACAGATCCTCCAAGCCGGGCGACGCGCTCAGTATCTCAAACGTCTGAATAGCTCCACCTTTGCGCGGGCCGTTGTTCATGATCGCGGCGCGTGGTCGCAGAGCATGGACAAAAGCCTCCGAGCCGGAAGTGTCGGAGCCATGATGCGAGACGAGATACACGTCGACGGTTCCCAACTTGTTGTTGGGACACATGAGATCGAACTCCTTGTTCCAGTTCAGATCGCCCATGATGACCGTCCGGAATCTACCGTAGGCGATGGACAGGCTCACCGAACGCGAGTCTTCCGCATCGCCCGCGCGACTCGTGATCTCCGGTCCGTGCGGCCTGAAGCCGGCGCACAGCGCGTTCGGCGCACCACCGCCCGCGAGCGCGGCCTGCATGACGGATCCATCGGCGGCGATCACTTGCACGTCAAGCCCGCTGATTGGAATCATGTCGCCCGGGCGAGCTGCCGTGTGCACGCCTTGGCGGCGAAGTTCGGTGTAGTCGGTGTAGCCTTGAAAGACCGGCTGGCCACTCTCGTCTTCATCGACAGCGCCATGATCGATGAATCGACGAATGGGAAGGCGCGCCTGCAGCTGAGCCGCGCCGCCCACGTGGTCGGCGTGAAAGTGCGTGATGACCAAGAAGTCGATCTGTGTGATGCCGGCGTGCTGGGCGGCCGCCGCGATCCGGTCCGCGTCACGGCCGTCGAAGCCCGGCCAGCCGGTGTCGACGAGCATCGATTCACCGGACGGTGAGATGAACAGAGTCGCTTCACCGCCTTCGACATCGATTACGTAGGCATCGAAGGTTGGAGGAGATTGCGGCTGCGCGTTCGACACGCCACTCCAGGAGACGCATGCCGCCGTCGTAGCGATAATCCGAGGGAACGTGCGTCGCATTGCACTCTCCCATGCTGCGCTTGGTTGTTCCTAGGTCTGCCGCTGGGCGAAGCAGACTGTACCCCCGTTGTCGTGCGGGCTGCAAAGAGCGCCCCGACCAGGCGCCAACACTCGCGCGGCGTAAAGGCTGCAGCGCTGTGTACCCAAAAATGTACCCGGTTCTTATGTATCCAGTTCTTTGCCGCGGATGAGCAGTGGATGGGAACCCCCAGCGTCTTCGGCTTCGTCTTGGTCTTGTCGGTGGCGTACCACTGTGCGAGGTCGTAGGTGCTGCGACGCTTCGAAATAGTGAGCTGTTCCACACAAACGCAGCAGCCGACTGCGGCGCTTCACGGTGCGCCCCAAATTAGCGTGAAGACGCTCACGTTACTTGCGCGACGGGCTACGTAACATCAGAGCGCCAGTCTCGTTGCGAGGCCTCGATGCGCTTCATGCCAGGGATGCATACCTTCGTGGTGATTTGTCTGTTCGCTGTCGTCTCCTCGACCCTGATGGGGGAGGCGGCGGCAGGCACCGCAGACACGCAGGAGGCGCGCGAGCGGATATCGACGTCGAGTTTCGATCGTGCGGTTGCCGTGGGCGAAGAAATGCCGCGCCTGCAGAGTCTGCTCGTGAGCCATCGCGGGCGACTCGTCCTCGAGCGCTACTTCAATGGCTATGGGCCAGACGATCTGGCAAACGTCAAGTCCGTATCCAAGAGCATTTTGTCGGCTCTCGTCGGGATTGCGATCCAACAGGGCTACATCAGCCGGGTCGACGCAGAGATCGGTGAGTACTTCGCTGAGGAGCTCGCAAGCGAGCTCGAGCCCAAGAAGTCGAAGATTACCGTCGAGAACCTGTTGACCATGCAGGCCGGACTCCGATCGACGAGCAATGACAACTACCGTGCATGGATAAGCACGGACAACTGGGTAGAGTCCGCGCTGAGCCAACCGCTCGAAACGTTGCCCGGCAGACAGATGCAGTACAGCACGGGAGACTCGCATTTGCTCTCCGCCATACTGACGCAGGCAACGGGTCGCAGCACGCTGGAGTTCGCGCGCGCAGTGCTTGCGGAGCCGTTGGGCTTCACGCTGTCTCCGTGGCCGCGCGACCCCCAAGGAATCTACGTGGGGGGCAACGACATGAAATTGACGCCGCGGCAATTGCTCGCCTTCGGCGAGCTCTATCTAAACGGTGGTCGTGCCGGAGGTCGTCAAATTGTCCCCGCGGCGTGGGTCGAAGCGTCACTGCGGCCGCAATCCAAATCGCTTCTGGGGGAAGGCCGCTACTACGGCTACGGCTGGTGGACTTGCACGCTTGCGGGTCAAAGGGCTCCTCACGCTTGGGGCTACGGGGGACAGTTCGTCGTGCTCGTGCCGGCACTTGACCTCGTGATCGTCACGACATCGTCGAGTCATCCCGACGCCGCCGCCAACGAGCATGCGAATCAGGTATACCAGTTGCTCCAGTACATCATTGAATCAATGACCGCCGCGCTTTCTTCGCCAAGCTCGGGGGCCGTCGCCCGAAATTGACAGCGATCGCGCGCCCGCTCAATCAGTTACGAGTACGTGCGCGGAATAAAGTTGACGCGGCTTGATGGTGAGATGGCCGCCCGGACAGGCGCAAACACCCGCGCGGCGTAAAGGCTGCAGCGCTGTGTACGACCGAGCGACTTATGGATGTATCGTCGCTCTCGGCCCCGGCATGTTATCGCCAGACGCGGCGGCGAGACCTCCCCGATAGCCAGCACCAACAGCCCTTTGGTTCAGGTGCGTGCCGTTTCCGTAACGCAGCGGCCATCGTTCGCGCGATTGCGACATGCATTTGGCGAGATCGAAAAAGCGCCCCGACCAGGATTCGAACCTGGGACCTTCCGCTTAGGAGGCAGACGCTCCAGTACGTAAGGTGCTGAATGGGCAACAGAATCGAGAACGTCCCTGCCGGACAAACTCCAGGCAAACCGCACGACCGCGAAAATCATCGGATGAGTGCTTTCCGGCGTCGGGCTAACCGCCCACGGTTCGACTTGGCGCCCGCCCGCGCGTGAAAGTAGCGCGCGGCCAAACAGCACTTCACGCGAGCTCGGCCTTGCCGGCAGAACCAGGTGCGGGCGCTGCCCCGGCTTCCACCGTCAAATCGCTCATCCACTGCTCCACTGATACACCAGCCGCGAGTGCGTCTTTCTCTATCGAGTGGTGAATGATCGCATTGAGCTCTGCATCGAGAATGAATGAACGTCTTCGTACGTTCCCTCGCTCGCAATGTCCATGCTCTGGTGCGCCTTCCCATAACCACGGTCAAGGAGAGTTTGGCACGCCGCGATTGCGACTCGCTCGTCTTCCGAATTGATGAGTGACGCCAGCTTTCGCACCGCTTCTGGTCCGTGCGCTTGTGCCATTTCCTTAATCTCCCCCGTCGCCTTGTTCGCGAATGCCATCTTTTTGCCTCTACTTTGGATCACGGTCACTCCGCTGCGTAGGCTTGCGCTGCCTTCTTTTTCTTTGCTTAGCGGCATACTTTCGCATTTTCGCTTCCCGCTTACCGTCCGCTATCTGCTCACTGGCTTGCTCTTCGAGTCTGCGCCGAAGAGTTTGAGCTTCCACAGAAGTGACTCTGTGCGGTTTGGAGCTTCGACGAATTAGCGTTGGTACTTGCGCCGCAGAACCCGCGTCGCTCGTTCCAAACCGGCCAAGTGTTCCGTTAAAAGTACAAGCTTCGCCATCGTGGAACCACAGTCCGGAAATCCTGCACACTAGCCCGTTGGTGGACTCGGTGACTGAAGTGAATTGTAGGGTCGCGCTGTCTTTTTCGCCGTACTGCGCGTATACGAGTGGAATCGCGGAGGCTATATAGATTCCGTGTACGTTTGTCGCTGAACCATCGAGTTCGAAATCTCCAAACCGATCAGATCCTGAAAACTTGAACGACAGCGTGTCGTCTCTTCGGATAAATCGCTGGGCGGATCGCGCGAGAGGATCGAGCGCTTGGGATCAGTTCACTGACACGGTTTTCATCGCCGGCCGCGTCGGCGACATCGTCACGTTCAAGAACACGAAGCAGAAAAGACGACGAGCTAGCTCCGCCGATGTACTTCAAACTGAAGACGGGCGTCCCGACGAGGTCGAGGCGGGCGGGACAACCGCGCACCAGCGTCGTGTTGGAAGCAACGAACGCAGCGCCAAAGGAACGGAAGCTCGGCACACGCCAGCAGGTCCTTATCGAGGCGTTTGCGCATTTAGCGAGTGTTACGAACTGCGTCGAGATTCCACTTGGCGATCTAATCGAGTCGCTGCGAAGAAGGTGCCGCCCTCCGACGACGGGAAAAAGGATTACCGGAAAAAGAACCTCAAGCGCACGCTGAGCGAGATGCGCGACATTTTCCGTGTCTCTGAAGACTGGACCAAGGTACGGCGCATGGAAGAAGTCGCCGCTGAGTTCGGTATCTTGAAGGGTGCCAGCTAAAAGGAGGTGCTGTGACCGATAGGGCGAGGTGCGATGGCGGTCAAAAGGGTCGACTCTTAAGTCGTCGACCCCTTTGACCACCGGGCCCGCGGTAGTCACAACTTGGTGGTCGGTGGTCAATTTCGTTTTGACCACACGAGCAGCGTGATCGAAAGTGCGACGAAGGTGGCAGATCCGCGAGGTCTTGACGACCGCACTCGTCTGGTCGCCAACGTCCGCCATAGGGTCTCCAGCGCCCAAGTGTCTAAAGATCGCCAACTCCCCTTGTTGCGCTTAATGTTGGTTGCGCAGCTGTTTTTCGGCGGCTGAGCGCGAAGACGAAGTTTCACCCAAGAATATTCGTTCGCCCGTCAATTCAAATATTTACGGCATTTTTTCTGGTGCGGAATGGCGCCGGCCGCATTCCATTTGCGGCCAGTGGGGGGTCCCCGGGTGGTCGGGCCGCTCCAGCGTGTCGCGCTACGCGAGGGCGGGGAAGGGAACGCGGGCGCTTGTAGCCGCGATTTCCCGCCTCGGGCAATAGGCTTTCGCATTGGGCGCGAACCGTCAGCGCGCGAACGCCTCCGCGCCTTGGACCAAGAACGCAGACATCATCGCTGCGAATGCAGTTCAACGCCGCACCTGTCCGACGTGGTGCTGCCATGTGTTCTGCATATTAAGCAGATGAACTCCGAGCAAGGCGGCGTGGAGGTCACTTTGGTGTTCTCCCGACTGTCGAGATTCGACTGACACGCCGCAGACCTGCAAGTGGTTTGCAGGAATCGCTGTTGCTTCTCCCGACCGAACGTCTACGCGCCACCAGATGCGTCGCTGACGACGCGGCATGGACCGTGCATACCTCCCGCCGCCCAATGAAACGGATTTCTTTTCTCCCAAGGAGACAGCGAATGGCAACAGCACGTACAGACGTCAAGAAGCAGCAACTAATGACGGGCCTCTTCAACGATCGAGAGAGCGCCGAAAGCGCGTATCAAGCTCTCTCGGCGCGCGGCTACCGTGAAAAGGACATCAATGTCGTGATGTCTGACGACACGCGCAAGAAGCACTTCTCCGGTCCCGGCGCCACCGAAACCGAGCTCGGCAACAAAGCGGCCGAAGGCGCTGGTGTCGGCGGAGCGGTCGGCGGGACGGTGGTGGGCATCGCGGCCGCGGTCGCTGCGATCGGCTCGAACCTCGTGATACCGGGCCTCGGTCTTGTGGTCGCGGGTCCGCTCGCGGCTGGTTTGGCCGGCGCAGGTGCCGGCGCAGGCGCCGGCGGTCTGATCGGCGCGCTCGTCGGTTGGAATATCCCCGAGGAACGCGTGAAGCATTACGAGGCCGGCCTCAAGGAGGGCGGAATTCTGATGGGCGTGACTCCGCGCACGGCCGACGATGCGACGTATTTCGAGAACGAGTGGAAGAGCTACAACGGCGAGCAAATCCGGCATTGACGCGGTGAGCCGGCGATGCCGCCGCGCATCGCCGGCTCGACTTTGCACCACTCCGCTCGATGTCGAACGACAACAGTGAAGGCGGCGGTTGGATGTGCCTTGAGCTGCCCTGCTCGGGACAGCAACTTGAGACAGCGAGCCTCACCTTCACCATAAAGGCGCCCTTTACCGCGTGACTTGCGGACCGCTGAGCGACAACGAGTTTGCGCGCCTCGAACGAGTGTCCAAGACGGGAGAATTTGTCCGTCTAGTGTTTCCCCGGTCTGTCGTGACGCTCTCGCACATCACGCTGGAACGCCCGAAACCTGGTTGGGCTCAGGTCGAAGGCTTTGCGTCGAGTACGTCACCCGCTCGACAAGATGGCGCACGCGTTTCTGATCGAAACGCACAAATACAGTAGTCGCATCTCGCCTACTACTGGATGGACGATCCGGCGCGATGGTCGCCAAAATCGTCCCCATGCCCCCGCCCGTTCAGATCACCGACGACAATCTCGAGATCGTCGAGACGGCCTGTCGCGGCCCTTACAATAGTGAATGTTTTGTCGTGATCGCCATCACGCGCCACAGGGGTGAGCGCACGTAGCATGTGAAGGATGATGCAGCGACCCCCCCGACGAGGACGACCCGACAAGCGAAGAAGAAGTCCCTGAGTTCGACGGCACGCACACCGATCAGCTCAACGACACTTATCGCCTCCGCATTGTGGCGGCGAGTGAAAGCGCGAATGGCGCTGTCGATTTCGATGATCGCGGGCGAGCCGGGAACCGCGGCATCATGGTGCCTCCTTCGCGACTTTCTGCTCCCCGGTGTTGATGAAGTACTTCTCGTCAAGCATATTGAGGACCCGGTCATAGAGCTGCTCAAACCTGTCATGGGCAGTAGTCGCGATTTGTTTGAGGCTCGGTTCTGGTTCTTCGTCCGCCAACGCTTTGGCCATGAACCGGAGGTTGTTGAGCGTGCCTTCGAGGGCCTGCAACATCCGGCGGTCGAAGCTCTCACCCGTGAGGCCCACGACGGGTGCAAAGCTCAATAGGCGATCGTTTGTCATTCCTCCGCGTGTGCGTTGCTCAATCACGGGCAACGGATCGAGTTCGATATTGACGGCCGGGTAGTCCTTTGCCACGCGGTCAAGCGTTGCCTTGAGGGTATCGGCGTACTCGGTCACCGCTGTCGTCACCTCATTGACGGGCTTCGTCTCGGATTTGACGAGAAAGACCAGGTCGAACTTGGACAGACCATCGATGGTGCTGTAAAAAATACTGTAGCCCTCATTCAGAATCCTCCGTTGATCTTGTGCGTCAGCTTTCTGCTCCGGTTCAGCTTTCTGCTCCGGTTGTGCCTCCGCCTTCTGCAGCGCTGTTGAAGTCTCCGCACAGCCACAAACAACGCCTGCAAGTCCAATCAGAAGAGCGCAAGAAGTGCGCGATAAGTTCATAGCCACGGAACATGCAAGGGCGCTGTTGCGATTCGCGAGCCCCAGCCCTTTACCATCGCGCCGCCGCCACCGGAAGCCGCTCGTCTTGCCCTGCAGTTCCAAGTGACCGCCTCCGGCGGCTGACTCGATTGGCCGTGCGGCGTCCTCGAGCCATCTTCGGGTGATGACGTCGGATTTCTGTCTTCGTGTTGGCCCATTGGTTTACTCCCCCATGGAGGTGATGTCTCGCTTCGTTGCGCGTGGAAGAATCGAAAGAGGAGCCCCCCATTGCAGAATCCGTGCCACCGATTCGTCGAGACGTCGATGGAGTACAAACGAGCTTGCGTGGCTGCCCCGACCAACGAAGTCGTTCTCGGCGTGCCGCGAGTGTCCTCCGCGGTCGTTCGTCCACTCCAGCGGCAGCTCAGATTGTGCAAGCCAACACGCAAGCATTGGAGATGAACCGAGAGCGCTCCACTCCCGGCACCGCCGTTCGGAGGAACAACTGGCAACCCGTTGGCCCCTGGCGCGACCGGCCCGAAATGTCGGCCCGATTCTGCCGAACATTTGCAGGTAGGTAAGGATGCGGTAGCCCCCCTCGCTTTCGTGAGGATCGGTGCGTTGGCGCCGCCACCACGCACACCTGCGGTGGCGTATATGGCCTCCGCGCTACCTAGTCTCCATCGAGTGATTTGGGCGGCGCACGCGAGTGCAGGCAGATCGAGCGAGCCGCTACCTGGGAGCGGACAGCCGCCAACATCGCCCGAAGGCGGACCCCACGATGGCCCGGCCATGTCTAGACACGCTAGCCGACCTCGGCGACCGCCACGTGGTCTTCGCGATATGCGATCCGTGCGGACGGTCTACGAAGCTCAGCACCCCTCGCCTCATCGCGGTCTACGGCGCCGAGCTCGAGATTCAATACTTGAAGCGTCGGCTGACGTGCTCGAAGTGCAGCAAGCGGCGCGGGAGATTCGGATCGTGTACTCGGTGCCGTCGCGCTAGTCGGCGAGGCACGGTCCGACAGCCACGGTGCGTCATCCGGCCAACGCAGAAGATCACTCCGACTCCTCCGGCGCGAGGTCGGGAGTCCCCTCGGTGGTGAGCGAGATAGGGACGTTGCAGTCGATCGGCGCCACACCAGCGATCGGCGTTCCAGCCGGGCAGCGCACAGGATTACGCGTCGCCACGAATGCGGAGTTGCCGCTCAGACCCGTTTCGGTGGCGTTAGCGACAGTTTACCTAGTCGTAGCACCCCACCAAGGGCGGACAATTCATCCCGCGTTGATGGCAGTGGGCGGGACAATTCGCGACAAACAGGAGGAGCAGTGCTTTTAGGTCATGTGCTTGAGCCACTGCTCGTACAGTCGACTGAAGTGCTCGTTAGGTGCGGTGTAATATTCGTCAGCAGTCACGTCGAGCAGCCTCGGCGCTTCGCCTAACTGTACCTCGCCGCGTTCCAACCGACTCGCGAAGGCACGGATGATCTCGACCGCGGGCTTTTCGCTGCCATCGCTGCGGATGAGACCGAAGCTGCGCTCGCGAAGCGCGCGGTCGAACGGAGCACGGACGTAGAGTTCGGGCGCGTAGTCGGCGTAGCACCAGGCGTAGGCACCTGCGGCACCCGTCGCGGCAAGGCGCTCGAGCACCTGCGCATAGTAGAGCGCGGCTTCCTCTTCGGAGGCGAGATACTGCGGGAGTGGTCGGCCGAGAAAGTCATCGTGAATCATGCTGCCTGCGTTGCCGCGCGGCGCCGTACAGATCCCGAATTCGTGCATGAGGGTGGGACGGTTCTGGTCCGCCAACGCGCGGGTCAAAGCGCAGCTGAAGGGCACCAGCTCCGGATCGAGAAAGCCTCTCGCAACGTCGCAGTACAACGGATACGCGTGCATGCAGTCTTCATCCACGACACCTGCGAGGTCGTCGATCCGCAGATGCGTCGTGCTTCGCAAGGATGGTAGGTGCGCGCCGACTTGAACCGGCACGCCAGGGGCGCCGCGCCGGACTGCAGCCGTGAGCAGTGCAGTCCACAACCAGCCCGCGTCACGTGTTGGAACCGGCTGCGCGTCGTCCAGCTCGTTGCTGAGATCGAATGCACGGATCGACGCGTCGCCGGCCAGCGCACGTGCGCAGCTCTCGACCAACAGCGCTTGTGCGCGCAGCAGCGTCGGATCGGCGAACAAACTCGGGCGTGGAGACTGGATCCAGGCTGGCCACCACATCTTGCCGCTCATGTTGATCGTGATCAACGTGGGGATCGTCGCGATGTGCTCCTCGCTCGCGATGCGTGCAACCTCGACCAACTGCGACAGTTTGTCGCTCGCGACTCTGTCCGGCGCCGGAAGGAAATCCTCGGTGAGCAGGAAGAACCGCACGACGCGAAAGCCGATGTCTCGCATGTGTGCGAGCTCGGCGCGGACCTCGCCCAGGTCGAGCTCGCGCCACATGTACATTGCAGTGCGCCGGGGCCAGTAGTTGCAACCCAGCTCGAAACGCGGCACGGGCGCGCGCATCAGATCGAACCTGTGCGGCCGAGGATGCGCCGGTAGATCGCGAAGTATTCGTCGACCATTCGGTCCACCCCAAAGCGACGTTCGGCGACGGCGCGAATGGCTGCGCGATCGAGTGCCGCGGCTGCGTCGACCCGTTGCGCTGCGGCAGCCGCGCCGTCGACCAACCAACCGGTCCTGCCTTCGTCCACGATCTCGCGCATCGAACCGCGAGGGTAGGCGAGGACTGGCGTACCGCATGCCATCGCTTCGACCACCGATAATCCGAAGGGTTCGTCGAACGCGATGGGGTGAAGCAACACCGCTGCACTGCCGAGGATCTCGGCGCGCTGCGTGGGCCCGACCGAACCGAGATAGCGAACGCGATCGCCGTCGATGTGGGGTTCGACCTCCTCGCGGAAATAGCGTGCGTCCTGCACGATCCCACAGATCACCAACCTGCGGCCTGCGCGGCGAGCGATCTCGATCGCCTGGGCCGTGCCCTTGTCGGGATGAATTCTGCCGAACGCGACGAGGGAATCGCCGGCGACGGTCGACAGCGGGAGCATGTCGAGATCGATCCCGTGATGAACCGTAGCCACGTATTCGAGCTCGGGAGCGCGATCGGAATCGGAGATCGACACGAACGCGGAGTTGCGGGCGTTCGTGTACGCGGGCAGCGTGCCGCGCCCGGAGAACCCATGAATCGTCGTGACCATCGGTGCTCGCCACTGTCGTGCGAACGCCAGTGGCAGCCAGTCGAGGTGGTTGTGGATCAAGTCGAACTCGGCTGAGCGCGCGAGCGCGTGTGCCACGTGCAGCGCCTCGGAGATCCGGCCATCCACCCCTGCTTGCCCTTCGTAGCCGACCGGACACACGCCATCCAGCTTCGCGGTAGTCAGCGAATCGAGCGTGGCGAAGAGCGTGACGTCGATGCCGCGGGCGACGAGGCCCTCTGCGATCGAGCTCGCGATTTGCTCCCAGGGCCCGTAGTGCAGCGGGGGCGTCCGCCAGGCGACTGGGCTCAGGATGGCGATCCTCATGAAACCTGCGGACGCGGTATGGATTTATTCATCGATCGAAGCGCTCGGGAAATGTGGATTTGTCTTTTAGCGGTTAAGCCACTCGTGACTCAGGGCACCGGCGCGATCGGGCCATAGGACTCCCATTGGTAGCTTTGTTGCACGCCGGAAAGCGAATAGGCGCTGTCCGTCCGTGCGCACGTTGATGATGCCGGGAAGAATTTTCTTGAATCGCCTGCGCGCAATCGCGTTCGCCTGCGAAGTCGAGAAATCGAGTTCACCGAACGTAATCGGCTCCTCGATACCAGCCGTCGCCACGGCTTCAGCATCGCCCGCGTCGATGAACGTAGCCTCGATCTCCGTGGAGAACACGAGCGGTTGAGCTCCCCTGCCCGCAAACCGGAGCGCCCCGAGAAACACTGCGCGCGGTTGGCCGTGATCAGGGGAATCACCGGAGGAGACGATCGAGATCATTGGGTTGACGCTGTTGAAGAGCTGTTGACTGTATTCGTGGCTGCCGTGGTGCGGGGTCTTAAAGACATGGGGGTCGAGTTGTAACGCCGTGCCGGGAAACGACCCTTTCTACACGTTCGCGTCAGTATGGTCGCTAGCCGGCGAAGCTGCCGTGTGGACCATTCGAGAATGGAGCCCTGGACTGCCGCCGAATGCATCGCGCTTGCCGAAGCGATCGTCGCCGCCGGCGACTCCTTTTATACATGGCGGGTATTGCAGCGCCTCGGGGCTGGCGAGCTGACGATCGAGCAGGCGACCGAGGTGCTGTCTTCGATTCGCGTGGGCAGGCGTCTGAAACCTACCCTGAACTTACCCGGAAGGGGTTTCAGCACCGACAGTTTCATCTAAGTTATTGATTAGATGGCGCTCCCTGGGGGAATCGAACCCCCGTTTTAGCCTTGAGAGGTGCCATTCGCCATCTTTCCCAGAAATGCTCCTTGTAGGGAAAGTGCCGACGCCCCCGGCAAGGCGTTGCGCAGGTTCGAGCGGGTTTTCGCGGGTCGCGCCAACGCTTGAAAATGGGAAAGTCCCTCCGCTGAGGTGATCGAGCAGCTCACGTACAAGCCAACGGCGAAAGAGTTCAACGTGCATGTCGCCGAACGCCCCGGTTCACCGCCGGCCCATCAACCGACAATGGCTGCATTCACGATCACAGCGGTCACCGATTCACTTGAGTTCCGTCCGCTGCACCAGACACAGGCGTTGGTGTGAACGCAACACGCAAGATCTGATTCGCCTGATCGAGAAGCGCGCGCACCATTTCATCTTCACCGACGCCGTCTGGCACGTGTAGAGGAACCCAGATGCTACCGCCGCTCCGTACCAACATCGGCTTGAGAAGATCCGAAGATTCGAGTCGTACGCCGACCGTCTCGAAGTGAGCGGCTTCATGATGGAAACGCAGCCAAATCGGAGTATCACCACGCGCGAACGGATCACGTACCCCGATGCTGAAGCAGGTGAAGGATCCAGATGCTCCCCCCGGCTCACAGACATAACGACGTCGATAGCCCATCGGCTCCACATCGGCTGGAGCCTGTTCCAACGGCTCGACGCCCATCGGGTAGAGATCGTGATGTGTCGTAAGCTGGCGCGTGAGCTTATCGACGAGTGCGGAAAACGTACCTTTGGAGCGTTCGATCTCCCGCCACCGAAGCAAGTCGTTCCGTCCTGCCAGGGGCTCGATGCTCCGATTAAGAACGTCGAACATCGACTCGAACTGATCCAGCTCATGGCGAAATCGCTCCGCCTCAGTGTTTCCGAGCACGACCAGTAGATCTTCCCAGGAGAGTATCGTAATCGCGACGCTAGGCGATTCGACTGTCTGCCAGGGATCCTGACCGGAGAGGTTGAACGTCTTGGTGACCCTCTCTGTGGCTTCTTTGACTCTTCTATGGGGGACCAGGACTACGAGCACGCGCTGTCGCGATCGACTCCGAAGATCCTTTACATAGGATCGGAGCTGATCCTCGCTGAACGCGGCGCCGAGTTTGGCCTCAATCTTCACCTGCGGCACGTCGTCAGGATCGCATCCTTCGAGATCCGGACGGCCTCCATCGAGGTCCTGGGGGACTTCGGCGCGCCATCTCAGGTCCCGTTGAAGCGCAATCCCTGTACGGGAGGCGATCTTAGCGGTCACGGCTTAGGCCGCCTCAGGGTGTTCGCGGAGCAGGTACGCGAGGCCCTGGGTGCACAGCACTTTCCCCCTGGCTCACGAAGGAACCGAACCGTGCCAGATAGCCCAGCAGCCTGGTCAAAAACCGCCTTCCAGGGCTCTGGAGCGTCCAGACGCGCCCGGTTGATGACAGTGGTCTCCTCAACCGGCCACCCCATTGTCCAGTACTTGAACCCATCGACTACCCAGTAGATGTGCCTGAGTTTGTAGAAGAAGTCAGCGTAGCCGAAGCGCCGAATCGACGTGCTGAATCTGTTGAATTCCTCGTCTGCCTGGCTTCCGCGCTCCCAGTCGCGGACCGTGGACTCGTGCGCAAGAGCTCGTCTCTACGAGACGCCACCGCCTCGCGCCACTTCCGTCGCCTGGCCACCAACTCTGTGGCCCACTGCAGTTCTTCTGCCGTCGGCGCCTCACGGACCTCCGGCAGACGTCCAGCTTCCCTTCGGGAGCGGATCACCGTGCGCCCGTATCTTGCGATAGACGCCATGTTGCTTGTCGGCTCCCGGTTCAGCGGCGGCGTCGGAACGTTTGTGCCTTCGCACTTCATCACCGCCGGCTACAAGTTGGTTAGGTGCGGATAACCCACATTCATTGGAGAAGCCACCGTCCGATCGGCCATGGCCATGTAGCCACTCGCGTAGATCAGCCATATCAGCCCAGCACACCTTTTACGTATCCTCGTTCAGTGAAAGCGCCACTGGGCGTCGTCGGGGTGTAGCTGCGGATTGTCCGGCACGAGGCGCGATGTAGGACCATCGCGTTGAGGACGGAGATCGCGCCGAGTGTTGATGACATAGCCGCCAGGGTTTTCTACCAACCAACGTTGATAGGTGTCATCATTGCCGTTGAAAGAGCGAGCGTGGCTACTTCCTGGCCAACAGCCCTTTCTGAAACCGACAATCCCGGCGACGCCAACAATCCAGTCGATCGCGGCTTCCATGCTTTGGGATCGGCGCTGCCGGTCATCGCCCCAATGGTCAAACTGCCGCCCTTCGACTTCAACCACCCTGTCAGGATCCGCCTTCATTCGCGCCAGCGTCCATTCCCATAGGTCACGCCGCGTCGCATAGCTCCACCAATCAGAGAAAATGGCAAATCACCATTGGGCTGGATGGACGGGTTGCGAGCTCGCCGCGAACGTAAGGCCAATACTTCAGCAAGTTGGTTAACGGAACTTCGGCCAACTCGAACTCAATAACGACGCGGTACATGCCGATGTTCGCGGCGATATCGCCGAGCTCAAACCGCTCGCCTTTCTTGATTGGGCCGGCACGACGAAGTGCTTCGTTGAAAGGCAGCGCAGCGGTGTTGGCCATCGCTTGACCACCGGCCCATATCGCATCAATGCCGGTGCGCCTTTGGAAGCTGCTGGTGAACTCGCCAAGAAGGACGTTTGTGTGCTGCCCACGGTGCCGCCTAACTTTGAAATCTACGACAGAAATGTCCACTTACGACCGGACAAAGCTGGCGCATGAGCATGGCCCTGCAGCCGGCGACCTGCCTGAGCCAAGCGTCACATATTCCATGTGTTGGGGAATAGCAAACGGCTACGGGCCTGCGCGGAGCGCGCTCTGAGAGCGCGCAGTGCTCGTGGCGCTGCTCGAGCACGCGCGACCGTCGATAGCGCCCGAGCTGCCGTTTGATCGGGGCTCGTGCACCCTGGCAACGCATCACAGGACCGACGGGCGGTTAGCGCAGTCGAATTGCCCGATGGCGAGTTTATCTGAGGTGAGAATTCTACGAGACGCTGGGTCTTTCTGTTCGCGGGGCTTTTGAGCCAGGTCGCCGACGTCAGCGTTTGCGGCGCCGTCGCGCCGTACAACGCGCTCTTGGGAGGCAAACTCGTTGGTGCTCGTGAACCTGGTAGTCAACGCCATGGACGCGATGGCCGAGACACCGCCGGCCCGACGTCACGTCACGATAAGTAGCAAGGTCAGGGCCACCGATGTGGAAGTCTCCGTGCGCGACACTGGACCGGGTTTGCGGGCGGACATCATCGGCAGGCTGTTCACACCATTCGTCACGACGAAATCGCACGGCCTTGGCATAGGCCTCACGATCGCACGGAGGATCGTCGACGCTCATGGTGGCACCATCGATGCCCACAACAATCCTGAAGGGGGCGCGACATTCACTGTCACGCTTCGCCGCAGCGAAACGCCCGAGCTCAGGGTCGCCAGTAATCGCGAGTACCGTCAGCGAGTCGCCGAACGTCTGAATGTCGGCCGGGATATTCAACTCAGTGTTCCGGTGTGGGAAGCGGTTGGCGCAGGGGGTCATCGAATGCCCGTGAGGCGCGCGGGGGGACACATCAACGGTAGCCGAACACCGGGCGGAAAAACGACGACCACAAACGCCGCCCACACGGAGTACACGGGCAGGTAGGCGATCTGCCATCGCTCCAGTACCGCAAACGAGCCGCGGTGACGCAGGAAGCGAGCATAGAGCCACGCCGACCCTGCGAGGTTGACGAGCAAAATGAGATTCTCGCCGAGAGCCGCCACTCGGTTGGGAGTGAAGCCGAACTCGGAAATACGACCCCCGATTGCCGCTAGCGCCACCGCATCGACTACGAGGGCGCTTGCCACCAGCAATAGCTGCAGCGCGTCGAAGAAGTCGGGCGGTGCCTCCGGGTCGCGCGCCGAGGCGGCGTAGAGCACGAGGCCAACGACCAGCACCAGCAGCAGATCGAAGGCAATCAGCACCTCGCGCTCCACGTCGATGGGGCTGCGCGTCCACGCCATGGTGGCCAGAAACGCCAGCAGCACGACGGTGAACAATGGCGTGAACAGCCTAGTCAGCACTGGCGCCATGTTCTCGATAACGCTCTGCTTCGCCTCCACGAGCCAGGATCCGACGATGATGGCCCCCATCGCGCCGCACGGGATCGAGCCAGCCCTGAGCCAACCACTCCGCGTTCATCCCGATAGCGTTGAACATCATCAGAGTGAAGGCGGTGAGCACGCCGCCGCCGAGCGCGATGAGCACGTAGTAGATGAGCAACTCGCCGGAAAATCTCACGAAGTCCATGCGCCCGCTGCCGGCGAACCACCGGCCCCCGACGTAGGCGACACCGACGACGAGCCAAACAGCGATCGGCAGATGCAGCGTGGTTAGCGCCTGGGTATCGCTGCCTGCACCGAACGGGAAGACATTGGCGAAAATGGCCGCGGCCGCGAAGGCCAGCGCCAGCCACACGCAGGTCATGACGTTGAGCTCGGCGCTTCCAGGCGAAGTAACCCGTGAGCAGAGGCAACACGAATAGGCTTGCGTTGCGAGCGTAGAACGGCGCGCCATCACCGCCGAGCTCAAGACCGAACAGGGCCGGCACCTTGATGGCCAGCGCAGCCGCGGCGGCGAGGCTCAGGACGACGAGCGCCTCGATGCGTGTGGCCTGTGCCGACTCGTCGCCACCGTCGTGGGTGATGACCAGCTGCTTCCACAGCCGCTCGGAGTGCTCGCGTGCGAACTCGCGCGACAGCGCGTCGAGGCTCCCCATGCGCTTGACCGCGACGAGAAAGGCTTCGTCGCCCTCGAGACCTGCCCGCGTGAGCACCGCCACCTGGTCGCGGAGGTGATCCTCCAGTTCCTCCACGTCCGGCCCATGGATGGCCCGCCGGCGGCGCAGGTACTCTCGCCACTGCGCGATCTGCTGTTCGAGCGGCGAGCGGTCCGCGAAGATCGTCATGCGGTGCACGCCTTCATCCAGATGCCATGCAGTGTGCGGTCGACAACCTGCCACTGCTCCCTCTGGACGGCGAGCTGCGCCCGGCCCTCTTTGGTGATGCGGTAGTACTTGCGCCTGCGGCCGATTTCGGACGCGCCCCACTTCGCCGTCACAAGACGCTGCCGCTCGAGTCGGTGCAACACCGGGTAGAGCATCCCGTCGGTCCACTGCAGGCGCCCGCCCGAGAGCTCCTTCACCCGCTTGATGATCGCGTAGCCATAACTGTCGCCCTCGGCCAGGATGGCCAGCACAAGCGGCGTGGCGGATGCGGCGACCAAGTCTTTGCCAAGGTTCATACGTAGGAATCTTATACATTGTTCTGCTATGTATGTAAACCGACGTCAGCTTCGCGACCATCGATGTAAGCAATCATGAACCCGGACAACCGTCGCGGTCGTTACCGACCCATTGCGGCGCACCGGCTCGCTAGGTTCGCGGATTCAGCCGCGCGAGGAGGCGCGTAAGATTGTAGCGAGGGGGTTAGAACACCTGCGCTCCATAGAGGTCGGCATGCCGAAGCCCAAACTGGTGTGTCTTTATGGCGCCGCTATCGCATCGCTGTCAGCGACGCAGTTGGTGCGCTCGCAAAGTGGGGCCGCTGGCCTTGAGGGTGTGTGGAGCACTACGCTCACGACGAGAGAACACCCCGCCTGGCTTATCGAAGATCATCTCTGCGGCATGATCTGCAGCCCCGAAGAGTATCAGCATCTTGAGCATCTGCTCGTGGATCCAGCGAACGACAATCGGTCGCTACAGGAGCTCCAGCAGGACATGAGGGCCTTTGGCAGGCAACGAGTCGACGAGATTTTGACCGATGCCGCGCGTGAACGACTCGCGGCTGTCCCCGAACCGGGCGACACATCTCTGATATGCGAGCCACCAAATCTGAGAGCTGCCGCATTTGCGCCGCTGCCCTTAGCTATCGAGCTGCACGAGGGGAACATCGTTCTCCACCAGCAGCACTGGAACGTGGTGCGCACCATCAGACTGGCGGACGAATCGCCGATGGCCAGTGGGCCACCCAGCCTCTATGGCAATGCGACTGCTCGATTCGAGGGAACTACGCTGGTCGTCGAGTCGGTGAACCTTCTACCGATGATGACCGGCGACGCCCTCACCACGAATCAAGCGAGAGTAACGGAGCGCTATACGCCCAGCGAGGATGGATCGCGTCTGGACCTGGAACTGACGATCGATGACCCCGCAACCTATCGCGAGCCTCGCGTCTGGTACCAACCTCGCATTCGGACGCCGGACGTGCAGCTCGTTGACGATGATCCTTGCGCAGGCTTGCGGGAACAGGATTAGCGGAGGGCACCCATGAAGACTGTGATTGTCACTGCTCTGGTCGCTGCATCGGCTCTTCCGTCCATTGCTCGAGCACACCACAACTCTGCGACGATTTATCGGTTGTCGGAGTCCGTGACGATCAGCGGAGTCGTGACGGAGGTCCGCTTTGTCAATCCTCATGCGCGAATACTCCTAGACGTGATTGACCAGGATGGCACTTCGCGCCAGTGGATGGCAGAAGGTGCCAACGTCATCGCGTTGCGACTCCACGGCTGGACGGGCGAAGAGATGAAGCCTGGTGACAGGATTACGGTCACGGGAGCACCGTCGCGGGACGGCTATCCGCGAATCGAATGGACCGAGATCATCCTTCCGAACGGTACGTCGCTCGGTGGAGGCAACAATTTTCCAAAAGAGCGTGATGAGTTGTTCGAAAGGCTCGAACAGCAGCGCCGCGGCCAAGCCCCCGCCGAATAGGCTGCCCACCACGGACGCGTCTGCGTCGGTGACTTCCCAATCGAGGCGACCGGCCGCACCCGAATCCCGTCAATCGCGTTTTCGCTCGTTAACGCCCTCTCACAAGCTGCTTCCGCATAACTAAGGACTTTTCCATGGCCGAAATACCGTGTACTCCGGGATGGCCGTCGCGGACCCTCGACTGACTTTGATCAATCGCCGTCGAGTCAACGTGCGAATCGCGCCCTGGACTGCGCTCTTTGATAAGCCCGTGGCGTTCGCTATGTCTTGATGACTTGCCGACGCGGATTTTGGACGTCCGCCTGCACGGCACCAAAGATGCAGATAAACGAGGAACGCCGATGGTTGCCGGTCGTGGCTTACAAGATCCGGCATTAGCGTGCTGATGACGTATGAGTCGACTCTATGCTGCTTCATTTCACTATGGTGACGAATACTATAGTGTCAAACAACTATCTTGCGCGCGCTTTTTCGCTATGCTCAACTTCCCCGCATGATCACCAATGTCAAGTTCGTGAGCATTCCCACCAACGATCAGGACCGCGCACTCGAGTTTTGGACGAAACGTGTAGGGCTCAAAGTCCATACGGACCAACCCTTCGACGACAAACAGCGGTGGATCGAGTTGCGGATTGGTTCGTCACAAACGGGCATCGTGCTGTTTAAATTCGGCGCGGACGGTCCGCAGCCCGGAATGTCGTTCAATGGAGCGCTTGCGTGTTCCAACGTCCAGAAAACCTACGAAGAGCTGGTGGAGCGAGGTGTGGAATTCGTCACCCCACCGCAGAAACAGCCGTGGGGCTCGTTTGCTGTCTTCAAAGACCTCGACGACAACCAGTTCGTGCTTTCGAGCCGTTGACGAGCGTTGGCGGCGTGGCTGGAGCGCAACGCCAAGGACCGGTGGTAGGGCGTCTACGTGAGACGGCATCGCGGGCGCGTCACTTCGACCGTTGTCTAGTGCGCGGGATAACATGAGAAACGTTCGTTGGGGTTGGATCCTACTCGGCGGCTTTCTGGCAGAGCTCGCGATCTTCGTGATCGTCATACCGCTGAGCTTGCTCGCTGGAGAGGAAAGCCTTGATTACAGCGCACCGCCCGCGTCGTTCGTCGCAACGTTCGCGTTCGGGTTATGGGTCGCAAGAAAGGCGCGGCAACGTCATGTGCTGCACGGTGCCCTCGTCGGCGTAGTTGCTGTGGTGATCTTGCTCGGCATGACCCTTGATCAGCCGCAATCGGTCGCTTACATCGTCGCGCATCTGTTGAAGGTGCTCGGCGGCGGCGCTGGCGGCTTTCTTGCGCTGAAGCGCTCGACCGTTAACGTCGTTTCCGACGCACGGCAAGTGTGATTGCCTAGCGGCCGCCGCTCCGGAACGTCAAGTGCCGTCAAGCGGCGTGACGATGCACGTCTGAGGCGAATGTTGCGCCCACGCGCGGTGTTTCGCGGTCGCGCGGGGCAGCTGCTACCTGCCGAGCTCGGCGTAGATCGTCGTCAAGTTGCCGGCCGGACCGCCGCGCGCCGTGAGGTTGTAGGCGCTGAATTTCTCCGGGAGCTTCAGCTCCGCCGCCGCCTGCTCGGGTGTCTTGCCCGCAGCACGCGACGCCTTGGCGTGCTCGAGAAACAGCCGATTGAACTCGCCGAAGTCGACGAAATCCTGCCACGGCATCGTGTCGCTGTGGCCCGTTATGACTCTGTCCACGTTCCTGATGCCGGCCGCAGCTTTCGCGATGGTCTCACCGTACGCAACGCCGCTGCCGCCGTTGTTGACGTCGATCAACGGCAGCCCTTTCGTCGCGAACAGGTCGCCCGAATGCATGATGCGCGTGTCGCGAAACACGACCAGGCTGTCGCCGTTGGTATGGCCCGCTCCGAAGTAATACAAATCGACCGCGTCTTTGCCGGAGAGCAACGTCAATTTGTCCTTGTAGGACCTGTCGGAGAGGCCGACCTTGCCAGTGTCGGATTTGAAGGCATCCATCTTGGCCATGTTCGCCGCCGTGTTCTCTTGCACGACGATCTCGACGCTAGCGGGGAAGAACGAATTGCTGCCCGTGTGATCCCCATGCGTATGCGTATTGACGATGTGAGTGATCGGCTTGTCGGTAACCTTCTTGACCTGATCGAGAATCGACTGGCCATTGTTGGCGAGCTTCGTGTCTACGAGCAACACGCCGTTCGCGTGCACGAGTACTGCGGTGTTGCCGCCCTCGCCCGTGATCCGGTACAGGTTTGTCGCGATGTTCTCGATGCCGGTGATCGGGGGAAAGCGCGGAGCGTTTGCCGGTGCGGGAGCACCGGGCTGAGGCTGCTGCCCGAACACCGCGATCGCGAGAAGGCCACTGCCGACGACGGTTCCGAGCACCAATGGACGCTTCATTTTTTGTTCCCCCAAGACGCCGTTATGCGGCGGCGAACCAAACGCGTTGCACGAACCAGTAGAGCCCCGCGCCGATCACTCCCACGCAGCCGACGAGCGCGAAGCGTTCTGCCAATACTACGTCGTAACGGCGCAGGGCCGCCAGCAGCACGACCATGATCCGCGACGATCGCCAACTGCCCGAGCTCCACGCCGACGTTGAACGCGGCGAGCGACCAAACCAGCGCTTCGCGGGGCAAGCCGAGCTCCAACAGCACAGCCGCGAAACCAAAGCCGTGGATCAGGCCGAACGCCGCCGCGAGCCACGGACGCAGATCGCGCGCGGCCGCGGCCCGCGCCCGCGCGCGCTTGCGCATCAACAGGTTGTCGACGCCCACGACGACGATGCTGAGCGCGATCGCGGGCTCCACGAGCGCCGGCGCGACCTGAACGACGTCGAGCGCGGCGAGCGACAGTGTGATGCTGTGTCCGAGCGTGAACGCCGTGACGATGGTCGCGAGGCGCCACACGGAGCCGCCGAGCAGCAACAGCCCCAGCAGAAACAAGATGTGATCGGGCCCGATCAAGATGTGGTGAACGCCGGACTGAACGAACGTGCGTACGACGGCCCAGCGGCCGGGCGCCCCGCCGGTGTAGTACGTGAGCCGGTTGGCGCGCGCATCCAGGATGGCTTGGTGCTCGAGCTGCCGACCTTCGTAGATGTTGATGAAGGTTTGATGAGTCGGGTCGTATGGAAAGAGTATCGCGTCGATGTCGAGAAGACCGGGCGCGTCGCTTTCGATGTCGAAAACGAGCCGCAGACTCTGACGTTCGGCGAGTACCTCGACTGCGCCCCAGCGCAACGGTGCGGGCCGGGCGTCGAGCGCGATGCGCAGGCGCCCGTCGATGATCCGAACCAATCGGTCGGCGCGTTCCGGGTCGAGGCGGTCTTCGAGCAGCGTTGCCGGATCGTCGATGCCGAGCTCGTGCGCAGCATCGAAGTCGTGGACGACCAGCGCGCCGCGGACGCTCTCGGTATCGAAAAAAAGGTCGAGATAGCTGAAAGGCGCGGGATGCGCGGCCGCCGACGCCGCCAGACCGCTCGAGCAAACGATGCACACCAACCGCGCCAGCATGAGACGTAGGATGCTGTTTCTCGCGATTGCAGAAATCAATAGCCGCAAGGGGCATTAGAGGCACGGCGCAGCCCGCACGCCGGCACAGCTCGAGCTGAAACCAGCGGCGGGCTTGCGGCAGCGGCGGTGCTCGAATCCCGGGCGCGGCGCCTTCCGAGTCGGCTAGTCCCCGCCCGCCCCCTCGCTCAACTTCCGCAGCGCGTCGTCGGCCGTGAACGTGTTCGGCTTCTGGGCGGCCGGCCACTCCTTGAACGTCTCCGTGAACTTGGCCATCGCGGTCTGCGCCGCATAGATGAAGTACGCGTTGTGCAACATCCAATCGTAATAGCTGTTCGAGGTCACAGGCGCGAATTCGTAGTGGATACGGGATACGGCAATGCCGCAAGTTGATCGATCTTCGGCAACCTCAGCCGCACGAATGGCTCAGCCCAAACGCCGAGCGTGCCCTCGAGACGCTGCTCCATGAAGACGATCTTCCAGTTGTCATACCGCAGCCCCAGCACGTCGCCGTCGTCGCTGAAATAGATAAAGAAGTTGCGCGGGCTCTCCTTGGCCTTGCCGGTCAAATAAGGCAGCAGGTTGAAACCGTCGATGTGATTCTTGTACGTGCGCCCGATCGCCTTGTAGCCCTTCTTGAGCTTGTCGACGACGTCCGGCGCGCCAGCCATCGCGAGGAACGTCGGCAGCCCCATTGGTGATTGTCGGCAGCGCGGCATGGACTTGGGTATACGACCTTAGCGCGATGCCGACGGCACCGCTCCGGAATACGGGGGCGCACCGCTGATCAGCGGCGTCGAAGAAGTTACTGTCCCGCTTGCTCGACCATGTAGTCGACGGCCGCGATGATCTCCGCATCGGATAGATCCACGCGCCCGCCTTTGGCCGGCATGAAACCTTTCTCGCCTTGGTAGCCCTGCAGCGCGTGCATGTGCAGCGTGTCGGCGCCCTGCGCAATGCGCGGTTGCCACGCGGCCGCATCGCCGATCGGCGGCGCGCCGCCGACACCCGGCGGCGCATGACACACGATGCACGCCATGTTGTACACCTGCGGTCCCGACAGCACGGTTGCGACTGGCGTCGGTGCAGCGGCAGCGGCAACAGCAGCGGCCTCGGCCTCGCCCATCAAGAGGACGCGTCCGATGGGCCGGATGCGCTCGGCGATCGCCGCTTGGACCTCGGGGTCTTCTTGAATGTACAGGCCCTGCGTATCGATCGCGATCATGCGGGCAAGAAAAAACAGGCCGACGGCGACTCCCATGAGAATCCCGATCACGAGCATGAAGTTGTCGAAAAACTGAGAGTCTTGCTGGCGCAACGTGCTGCCCCGTCCTGAGAAAGTCGCGGGATTATAACCTCATCGCCGCGGCCGCCGTCACGGCGAGCGATCGCGACAGCGCAGCTGCAGGGCCTCCGCGACGTGCGGCGCGGCGACTTCTTCGCTGCCTGAAAGATCAGCGATCGTTCGCGCGACCTTGAGCACGCGCACGCAGCTGCGCGCGGAAAGCTGCCAGCGGTCGGCCGCGCGCTTGAGCAGTGCCCGCTCATCGCCGCCGAGATCGACGCAGCGCCAGAGCGCTCGCGTGTCGAGCCGCGCGTTGAGCTTGCCGCAGCGCGTAAGCTGCAGCGCACGCGCGGCTTCCACCTGCGAGCGCAGCGCCGCCGACTCGCCGCCGCGCGGCGCTTCCGCGACGTCGGCGAAGCTCACGCGCGGCACCTCGATGTGCAAATCGAAGCGGTCGAGCAGCGGCCCGGAGATGCGGCCGCGATAGTGCTCGAGCTTGTGCGCAGAGCAGTTGCAGCGATCCGTGCCGTCGCCGCGATAACCGCAGGGACACGGGTTCATCGCCGCGATGAGCTGGAACTCGGCCGGAAACGCGAGCTGCTCGTGCACGCGCGAGATTCGCGCGACGCCGGACTCGAGTGGCTCGCGCAGGGCTTCGAGCGCGTCGCGCGAGAACTCGGGCAGCTCGTCCAAGAACAGAACGCCCTGGTGCGCGAGTGAGATCTCGCCGGGCCGCGGCCGGCTGCCGCCGCCGACGAGCGCTTGTGCCGAGCTCGTGTGGTGCGGCGCACGAAACGGCGGCAGCAATGTTGGACTCGACGCGCCCGCCTCGCCCGCAATCGACGCGATGCTCGCAACTTTCAGCATGTCGTCGAGCTTGAGCGCGGGAAGCAAGCCGCTCATGCGCTCGGCGAGCATGCTCTTGCCGCTGCCCGGCGGACCAATCATGAGCAAGTTGTGTCCGCCCGCCGCGGCGACGAGGAGAGCGCGCTTCGCGCCATCTTGGCCGCGCACGTCCGAAAGATCCGGTGCGAGCGGCGCAGCGTCGCGATAAGGAACGTGCGCGATGCGCGGCAGGCGAGCGGTGCCGTTCAGATGAGCGACGACTTCGGTGAGGTGCTTCGCGCCGTACGCCTCGACGTCGGCGACGAGCGCGGCCTCCGCAGCATTCGCCGCCGGCAGCACGATGCTGTGGCCGTCAGCCCGGGCCGCGAGCACCGCGGGCAAGGCGCCATGGATCGGCTTCAGGTCGCCGTTCAACGCGAGCTCGCCGAGAAACTCCATGCGCTGAATGGGCCATTCGAGCCGTTGCTCGGCCTTGATCACGCCGAGCGCGATCGGCAAATCGAAGCGTCCACCAACTTTCGGAATGTCCGCGGGTCCGAGATGCACCGTAACGCGGCTGACGGGCACCTTGAACTCGCAAGTCTGCAGTGCGGCGCGCACGCGGTCTTTGCTTTCGCGCACCGCCGCAGCGGGCAACCCGGTGACGGTGAACCCGGGCAGGCCGCCGGCCAGATGCACTTCGACCGTAACTTGGATTGCGCGAAGCCCGGCCTGACCGCGGCTGATCAGGCTCGCGAGCGGCACGCGGTTCGCGCCGGGGCGGCGCGCTCGCTCGAGCAACTAGTGCTGCTGGGACAGGCCCTTCTCGAGCTCGGCGAGGCGCGCCTCCATCGTTTCGAGCTTCTCGCGGGTGCGTTGCAGCACGGCAGCCTGGACGTCGAACTCCTCGCGCGTGACCAGCTCCATTCGTTCGAGACCCGCATGCAGCAGCGATTTGAAATTGCGCTCCAAGTCTTCGCCGAGAACGCGCAAGTTCTGCGGCACGGATTCCGCGAGCTGACGCGCAAGCTCGTCCAGACTGAACCGCGTCGATTTCTTGTCGTTCATTGCATCGTCCCCCGCTACCTCATTCCAGCATCGATTCCGCGCATCATAGCCAGAAAACGCGGCGCACGCGGGCCGCCACTAGGCGCCAGGCCGGATTTGACTTAATGTTCGCCCGAACGGGGCGGCAGGAACGTGCAACAGCGAATTGAGTCACGGGGGAGACCGAGCCCTACATGCTAGACTCGCCGGCACTTCAACCGGAGACACGAACGTGCGAATCGCTGCGTGCGCTTTGCTGCTCTTTCTGACCACACTGACCGCGGCCTCTTTCGGCGCCGAAGTGTATCGGTCGAAGGCAGCCGACGGCACCCTGAGCTACAGCGACCGGCCGCAGGGCGACAACTCCGAATTCGTTTTCATCGCCACTCCGCGGCCCGCGACGGCCGCGCCGCAACGCAACCAACGGGCAGCGTCCGGGGCGCAAGCGGCGCAGCAGCCTGTCGTCCAGGGCGAGGCCGCTCCGCAGCCGACTGCGGCGCAGGTCGCGGAGATGCGCGCGAAGAATTGCACGATCGCGCGCGAGCGGCTCCTGACCTATACGCAGTCGCACCGGCTGTACCGGCCGCTCGAGAACGGCGAGCGGGAGTATCTCTCGGACGACGAGATCGACGCCGCCCGAGCCAAAGCTGCGGCTGATGTCGAAGAATGGTGCAACTGAGGCGAACGCCGCGTCGGATAGCCTTACTCCAACGGAACGCGTCGAGGGCGCAGCAGCCGGTACGCCTGAGGGCGTAGCACGCGACGGTTTCCTGATCCCCGACTTTTGCGCGACGCGCATGGTCTTCGCAGTCGTGCTGATCGCGGAGCTTCTCGCCGTCACGCTGAGCCTGGCGCGGCCCGTAGAGCCGTTTCTCACCGAGCTCGCGCGGATCTCGCTGTTCCTGCAATGGCTCGCGCTCACGAGCGCCGCGCTCTTGTGCTACGCGCGACCGCGCCTGCATCGCCTATCCGTTCCGTGGGTCACGGTGTCTGTGCTCGTCATCCTGATGGCGAACACCGCACTGATCTCGGAGGCTGTTCTCTGGCTCGGGCGCACCGTGAACGTAGAAGCGGTCGGCGTCACGTTGTTTCCGCGCGATCATTGGTCGTTCGTGCTGCGCAACGAAGGCATCTGCTTGATCGTCGCTTCGATGCTGCTGCGCTACTTGTTCGTCACGCAGCAGTGGCGCCACCATGTCCGGGCGGAGGCGCGGTCGCGAATCGAAGCACTGCAAGCGCGAATCCGGCCGCACTTTCTATTCAACAGCATGAATACGATCGCGTCGCTGACGCGCAGCGATCCCAAACGCGCAGAGGAGGCGGTCGAGGACCTGGCCGACTTGTTCCGCGCGACTTTGCGCGACTCGCAGAGCCCGTTGCGCCTGAAGGAGGAGCTCGAGCTCACGCGGATCTATCAGCGCATCGAGGAGCTGCGCTTAGGCTCCCGGCTCAAGGTGCGCTGGGACGTCGGAGACCTGCCGATGCGCGGTCTCGTGCCCGGCTTGACGGTTCAGCCCCTGCTCGAGAATGCGATCTATCACGGCATCGAGCCGTTGCCGTTGGGCGGTACGGTGACCGTCTCCGGATGCGTCGAGGCGGGTCAGGTGAGGATCACCGTGACGAATCCCGTCGCGGCTACGCGCGTTGCCGACGAGCGCCCCGGCAACCGGCTCGCCTTGGAAAACATCCGGCAACGGTTGCGGCTCGCGTACGGCGAGCGCGGTGCGATCGACGTCGTGCGCGAGCCCGACGAATATCGAGTGACCATTCGGTTCCCCTACGAAGAATGAGCGCCCAGCCGTTAGGTGTGCTGATCGTCGACGACGAGCTGCCCGCGCGTGAGCGCCTGCAGCGGCTCGTCGACGAGCTGAACGGCTTTCGCGTGGCGGGCATGTGCGCGACGGGGCTCGAAGCGCTCGATCTCGTGAGCAAGCTCGATCCCGCAATCGTGCTGCTCGACATTCGTATGCCCGGCATGACGGGCATCGAGGCGGCGCGCCATCTGGGCGCGCTCGAGCGACCTCCGGCGATCGTGTTCACGACGGCGTACGACGAGTACGCGCTGCAAGCGTTCGAATCCCAAGCCGTCGGCTATCTGCTGAAACCCGTGCGCCGCGAGCGCCTCGAGGAATCCCTGAAGCACGCGTCGAGGCTGAGCGCGCCGCAGCTCAAGAAGCTCGCTACGTCGGAGCAGCCGCTTGCGGCGCGCCAGCATGTGGCCGTGCGCGTGCGTGACGAGCTGAAGCTGATCCCGGTGAAGGACATCCGCTACTTCCGCGCCGATCAGAAATACGTGACCGTGCGGCACACCCGCGGCGAGGAGCTCCTCGACGAGCCGTTGCGCGGGCTCGAAGAGGAGTTCGCGCGCGAGTTCGTCCGCGCGCACCGCAGCCTGTTGGTCGCGGTTGCGCACGTCGAAGCGCTCGAACGAACCGCCGACGGTTACGCATTGCGCCTGCGCGGGGAGCCAGAGCCGCTACCCGTGAGCCGCCGCCAACTCACCGAGCTCAAACAACGCCTGCGCGGCCGCTGACCTTTCAGCGCCGCGATCCGCCCCGTTATAGACAACCTTGAGGACACCTGCGAGCCTAGATCACGATGAGCGACCCCTCAGAAAGCCAGGACGCAAAGCCGCGCGAGCGAAGCCCAAGCACCGACGCGGAATGGGCCGCGATCGCGGCCAGCCTATCTGGACCGAAACCGGACGCGTTCGAACAGCAGCCGGCTGCCGCTCGACCTGCGGACGCACGCAGCGGGTCACGCGGCGGATTTGCAAGCGCATTGGCTCTGCTCTTGGCCGTCATCGCAACGACGGTGGCCGGTTTTCTGTGGTGGCAATACCGGCAGTTCTACGTTTCGTTGGATCAGACCGACGCGACCGCCGCGCTCGCGCTCGAGAGAGTGCGAGCCGATCTGCGGGCGCTCGAGGACAACGTCGAGGAGCTCGGTGACGATCTCGCGTCGAGCCGACAATTGACGGCTGCGCTCACGGAGCGCGTCGATCAGCTACCGGGCCGGTTCGTCGATCTCGAGCAGCGCCTCGATGCCGTGCAGGGCGGCTCGTTCGACGCGCGCGGCGATTGGATCAAGTCGGAGGCCGAGTACTATCTGACGGTCGCGAACACCGAGCTCGTGCTCGCTGGGCACTGGGAAAATGCGATCACGGCGCTCGAGCTCGCCGACGCACGGCTCGCGGAGCTCGGCGATCCGTCTTTCTCTGAGGTGCGCGAAGCGATCGCGGGCGAGCTGCTCGCGCTGCGCAGCGTGCGGCTGCCCGACGTGGAGGGCTTGGTCTTCAGCCTCGGCCGTCTCACAAGCCGGATCGACGAGCTGCCGCTGCGCGCCGATCTGCCGACGAACTTTGCCGACGAGAAGGCCGTTGAAGACGCGGAGCCTGGCCTCTCCAGGCTTTGGCTGAGTCTCAAGAGCGCGTTGCTCGGCCTCGTGCGTATCGAGCGCCGCGAGCAGCCCGTGGCCGAGGCGATGTCCGCGGCCGAGCGCCTGCTCGCGCGGCGGCAGTTGGCTTTGGAGCTCGAGCTCGCGCGGATCGCCGCGCTGCGCGCTCAGCCCGAGGCGTTTCAGAGCAGCTTGAAGAGCGCGCAAGACCTGTTGCAGCGCGATTTCGCCGCCGACTCGGCCGAGGTCGAAGGTGCGCGCGCGCTGCTGGAGGGCATGCTCGAGTTGAGCTTGACGCCCGAGCGCCCCGACATCAGCCGATCCTTGAATCTGCTGCGCACGCTTCAGATCGGGAGCGACTGATGCGCTTCAGCCTCTGGATCCTCACCGCGCTCGGCCTCGGTGCCTTCGCCGCGCACTTCCTGCTGCAGGATCGCGGCTATGTGCTGATCAATTTCCGCGGCTTCGTGATCGAGATGTCGGTCCCGGGGCTCGTGCTGCTCTTGTTGCTCCTTTATCTCGCGATCCGCGGGCTGGTCGCGCTCTGGCGCGCCCCCCGCTGGCTCGGCGCGACAATCGCCGAGCGCCGTCTGCGTCGTGCGGGCGGACAATTGAAAAACGGCTTGATCCACATCGCCGAGGGCGACTGGGCGCGCGCCGAACGGCTGCTGACGCAGGGAGTGAAGAATGCGGAGGCGCCGCTCGTGAATTATCTGTTGGCCGCGCGCGCCGCGCAGCTGCAAGGGTCGCCCGAGCGGCGCGATGAGTGGCTCAAGCTCGCATACGAGGATTCTCCCGCGGGCGAGGTGGCGGCGTTGCTGACGAAGGCCGAGCTGCAGGTCGCCTCCGGCGAGCTCGACCGCGCGCTCGACACGCTGCACGAGATCGAGAGGGCTCGGCCCGATCATCCCGTGGTCATCGGCTTGCTCGCGCAGGTGCATCTCGCGCGCAACGATCGCGCGCAATTGGGTGAGTTGTTGCCCCGGCTCGCGCGCGCACGGCTACCGCCGGAAACGATCGAGGCAGCCGCAGCCGCGGGCCTCGAAAGCGAGCTCGCGCGGGATGACTTGACGAAGGAGAGGCTCGCCCAGCGGTGGACGGCCCTTCCGGGCGAGCTGCGCCAGCTGCCGCGGTTGATCGCGCTGCGCGCGTTGGCGCTGCACCGGCTCGGACGCGGCGACGATGCGGAAAAGGAAATCCGCGGCGCCCTGAAGCGCGCCTGGCATCCGGCGCTCGTCGCCGCGTACGGCGAGGTGCGCAGCACCGATCCGGTCAAGCAGCTGCGGCAGGCCGAGGGTTGGCTCAAGGAGCATCCCGAGGACGGCGGGCTGCTCCTGGCCGCGGCCCGGCTCAGCATGGTGAACGAGCTTTGGGGTAAGGCCCGCAGCTACCTCGAGTCGAGCCTCGCGTTGGCCCCCGATCCTTCGTCGTACGCGCTATACGGCCGGCTGCTGATGGCGCTGGGCGAGCAGGAGCGCGCGGAGCTTGCGTTTCGCTCGGGGCTCGGGCTCGTGAGCGACGTGGGTCCGGATGAGCCAGCGCTGATCGCGCCGCCGCCCGTTGCGTCCGGAGAGTCGGGCGCCCGCTAAGAGGCCTTCGGCAGCGAGCGGCGGGAGTCGAGCCACTCGAGCAGCGGATCCCACTGCTCCCAATCGGGCCATGCGAGATAGGGCGGGAGCTCGTGTATCCCCAAGCCGCGCTGGTAGGCGCGAATGTAGTTCTGCGCCTCGCGCAAGCTCGCGACGTACGGAACCTTGAGCTTCGAGAGCGCGTCGTCGAGCTCCTCGAAGATCAGCGTGTTCTCTTTCACGCGATTCGCCACGAGCGCTGCCTTCGCCCTCTTGTCCGCCACCTTGCCGACATTGAGCAGCTCCTCGACGAAGCGGTCGGCGGCCTTGATGTCGATCGGCGACGGCAGCACGGGCACGATGATCGTCTCGGCCCGCTTCACGAGCTCCGTGAGCTCCTTGCCGTGAGCGCGCGCAGGCGAGTCGATCACGACGTATTCGGTGCCGCGCGGCACGGACCGCAGGCCGTCGTTGAAGGCAGCGATTCCGGTGATCGGCGCGTAGTCGGCGGGGCGATCCTCGAGCCAGGACAGCGCCGAGGCTTGCGGATCGAAATCCGCGAGGGCGGTGGCGTATCCCTCCGAGGCGTAGTAGGCGGCGAGGCTGGTCGCGAGCGTGCTCTTGCCGCAACCGCCCTTGGCGTTGGTCACCAGGATGTGGCGCATAGGGTCTCCGAAGGCAGTTCAGTAACGCTTTGTCAGTTTGTTATTGGAGGTGTGATGCGATGCGCCGCATAAAGTAGCCATGCTTATGACAAATGTCCAATGCGAACGCTCATTCGAGACCGAGCTCGCTCCACACGGCGTCGATGCGAGCGACGACTTCGGGGGTCATCGAGATCGGTCGTCCCCACTTGCGATCGACCTCGCCCGGCCATTTCGTCGTTGCATCGATGCCGAGCTTGGAGCCCAAGCCCGCGGTCGGCGACGCGAAGTCGAGATAGTCGATCGGCGTCGACTCGACGAGCAGCGTGTCGCGCTTTGGATCCACGCGCGTCGATATCGCCCAGATCACGTCAGTCCAGCGCCGTGCGTCGATGTCCTCGTCGACGACGATCACGATCTTCGTGTACATGAATTGCCGTAAGAACGACCAGACGCCGAACATCACGCGCTTGGCGTGCCCGGGATACTCCTTGCGGATGCTGACGACGGCGATCCGGTACGAGCACGCCTCGCTCGGCAGGTAAAAGTCCACGATCTCCGGGAATTGCGTTTGCAGGATGGGGACGAACACGTCGTTCAGTGCCAACCCCAAGATCGCCGGCTCGTCGGGCGGCCGGCCCGTATAAGTGGTGTGGTAGATCGGGTCGCGCCGGTGCGTGATCCGCTCGACCGTTAGCACCGGGAAGCGCTCGACCTCGTTGTAGTACCCCGTGTGATCGCCGAACGGTCCCTCCGCTGCCTCGTCGCCCGGTTGAATGTGGCCTTCGAGCGTGACTTCCGCGTTCGCGGGGACGAGGAGCTCCGAACCGATGCAGCGTACGAGTTGGGAGCGCTCGCCGCGCAGCAGTCCCGCGAACGCGTACTCCGACAACGTATTCGGAATCGGCGTCACGGCCGCGAGGATCGTCGCTGGGTCGGCGCCGATGCTGACGGCGACGGGGAACCGCTCGCCGGGGTGCTTTTTCGACCAGGCCGCGAAGTCCGTTGCGCCGCCGCGATGTGCGAGCCAGCGCATGATCACGCGGTTGCGGCCGATGACTTGCTGGCGGTAGATGCCGAGATTCTGGCGCTCGTGCGCCGGACCGCGGGTCGTCGTGAGTCCCCAAGTAATGAGCGGGCCGACGTCGCCGGGCCAGCATGTCTGGATCGGCCAGACCGAAAGATCCACGTCGTCGCCTTCGAGCCGGACTTCTTGCACGACCGCGTTCTTCACGGTCTTCGGCGCCATATTGAGCACTTCTTTCAGGAGCGGCAGCGTGCGCCAGGCTTCGGCCAAGCTGCGCGGCGGCTCGGGTGCGCGCAGAGCCGCGAGCACACGGCCGAGATCGGCTAGCGCCGTGGTGTCGTCCCACCCAAGGGCCGCGGCAACGCGCTCCTGCGTGCCGAACAGGTTCGCGAGCACGCGGATCCCGCGCGCGCTCGCACGGGTGAACAGCAGGGCGGGCCCGCGTCTCGCGAGCACGCGTCGTGACACTTCGGTGATCTCGAGCTTAGGGTCGAGCGGCGTGTCGATCGTCTTGAGCTCGCCACGCTCGTCGAGAAATGCCAAGAATTCGCGTAGATCGGCGAACGAGCGGTGCGGCTTTAACCAGATCGATTCCACTATAATCTCAGCGTCGCGATTCGCGGCGACATTAAACCTCCGCCGCGCCCTTTGCCAGACAACCGATGCAACTGAAGTTCGTCAAAATGAACGGCCTAGGCAACGACGTCATGATCGTCGAATGGCCGGCGGGCGCACGTGCGCCCGATGCCGCGATCGCGCGTCGCTGGGGCGACAGACGCCGTGGCGTCGGCTTCGATCAGTTGTTGGTGCTCTCGCCTAACCGACCGCCAACGGGCGCGGCAAGCTACCGCGTGTTTAACGCCGACGGCGGCGAGGTCGAGCAGTGCGGCAACGGAGTGCGCTGCCTTGCGCAGTTCTTGGCGCCGCGCTTCGGACCCGAGCTCACGCTCGTAGGGCCCGCGGGCAGCATCGCTGCGCGCGTGTTGTCCGCCGAGACCGTGAGCGTGGATTTGGGCGAACCGGACTTCCGGCCGCAAGCGCTGCCGTTCGTCGCGAGCGACCAGCGCCCCCGCTATCGACTCGACGTCGCGGATAGAACCGTCGAGTTCGGTGCCGTGTCGATGGGGAACCCGCACGCGGTGATTCCCGTGGATTCGGTAGAACACGCTCCGGTCGGTATACTGGGACCCGCGCTGCAGGAGCATCCGAGCTTCCCGAAAAGCGTGAACGTTGGATTCATGCAGCGCGAGAGCCGCGAGCGCGTGCGGCTCCGAGTGTACGAGCGCGGCGTCGGCGAGACGTTGGCGTGCGGCACGGGCGCAGCGGCAGCGGTGGCGGTCGGTCGGCTCTGGGGAGAGCTGAGCGACGAAGTGCAGGTGCACTTGCCCGGCGGAGCGCTCACGGTGACCTGGCGTGGACCGGGCTCCGCGCTGTGGCAAACTGGACCGACAACGGCTGTTTACGAGGGTCAGATCGAGCTATGAGCCAACAGAAGAGCGGAGCTGCATCAGCCGAGACCTTTCCGGAAGAAGCGATAGCCGATTATCTGCGCAGTCATCCGGATTTCTTCGAACGTCATAACACGTTGTTGCTCGCTCTCAAGCTGCCGCACCGCACGGGCGGCGCAGCGATCTCGCTCGTCGAGCGCCAAGTCGCGATGCTGCGGCAGCGCAACGCGCAGCTCGAACGGCAGTTCAAGGACTTGGTCGCCGTAGCGAAGCTCAACGACGCGCTCGTCGAGAAGATTCATCAGCTCGGCATGAAGCTCATGCGTGTGACCGATGTCGCGCAGAGACTGGAGCAGCTCGAAACCGGGCTGCGCGAGGACTTTGCCGCCGAGCGAGCGGTCCTCGTGCTGTTCGAAGGCCAGACTCCAGCGCGCGCCGAGCGCCCAGGCTTCGTGAGGCGAGTGACGCTCGACGACGCGGCGATCAGGCCGTTCGCATCGTTTCTGCGCGCCGCACGGCCGCGCTGCGGACCGTTGCGGGATCGGCAGAAAGCAATCTTCGAGCGCGATGCGGACACAGTGAGCTCCGCGGCGATGGTGCCGCTCGGCAAGGACGCCGCGTTGGGATTCCTCGTGATCGGCAGCCGCGACCCGGATCACTTTCATCCGGGCAAGCGCATGGACTTCTTGAGCCGGTTGGGCGAGCTCGTAGCGGTAGCGCTTGCAGCGGCTTGATGTCGATCGTGGGCGGGCATAGCGAGCTTCGCGCGTTCCTGCAGCGGCTTGAAGTCGAGCGGCGCCTGTCACCGCACACGGTGTCGGCGTATCGCCGCGACCTCACGGCTTTCTTGGGCTTCTGCGAGCGCGACAGCGTCGCTTCGCTCGCGGCGCTCGACTCGTACTCCGTGCGCCGCTTTGCCGCGGAGAGTCATCGGCGTGGCTTGGGACCGCGCACGATCGCGCGGCGCCTGTCGGCGGTACGCAGCTTTCTCGCGTATCTCGTCGAAACCTCGGTGCTGCGCGCCAACGCCGCCGTGCACGTGCAGGCGCCGAAGGCATCCAAGCGGTTGCCGCCGACGCTCGACGCGGACCAAGTCGCGAGCCTGCTCGCGATCGGCGGCGACGATCCGTTGACGCTGCGCGATCGCGCGATCCTCGAGCTCTTCTATTCTTCCGGTCTGCGGCTCGCCGAGCTCGTGGGGCTCGATCTGACCGATATCGACCTCAAGGACCGCACCGTGCGTGTGACCGGCAAGGGCGGCAAGACCCGAATCGTTCCGGTAGGCCGCCATGCTGTTGCCGCGGTGAGCGACTGGCTCGCCGTGCGGAGCGACTTTGCGGTCCCAGGCGCGGGCGAGCAAGCGCTGTTCGTGAGCCGTCGCGGCGACCGCTTGAGCCCGCGCAGCGTGCAAGCGCGCGTCAACCACCGCGCGCGCCAGCAGGGCACGACCGTGCGAGTGCATCCGCACATGCTGCGGCATTCGTTCGCTACCCATGTGCTCGAGTCGAGCGGCAACTTGCGCGCCGTGCAGGAAATGCTCGGCCACGCGAGCTTGTCGACGACGCAGGTCTACACGCACCTCGACTTCCAACATCTCGCGCACGTCTACGACCAATCGCATCCCCGCGCCCGCCGGCGCCAGGAATGACCGCGGCGGGACGGGCGCCCAGCCGGCACGCCATGAACGAGCTCCACGGTACGACGATCCTGTGCGTACGGCGCGACGGCCGTGTCGCGCTCGGCGGCGACGGGCAAGTCACGCTCGGCGACAAGGTCATGAAGGGCAACGCGCGCAAGGTGCGCCGCCTGCACGACGGCAAAGTGCTCGCGGGCTTCGCAGGCGGCACCGCTGACGCGTTCACGCTGTTCGAGTATTTCGAGAGCAAGCTCGACAAGCACGGCAATTTGCCGCGGGCGGCGATCGAGCTTGCGAAGGACTGGAGGACTGACCGGCTGCTGCGGCGTCTCGAGGCGCTCCTGATCGTCGCGGACGCAAATCAGTCGCTGTTGATCTCGGGCACGGGCGACGTGATCGAGCCGGAGCACGAGCTTCTCGCGATCGGCTCCGGCGGGGCGTATGCGCAAGCGGCCGCGCAGGCGCTGCTCGAGAATACGAGCCTCGACGCGAAGAGCATCGTGGTCAAGGCCTTGAACATCGCGGGCGACATCTGCATCTACACGAATCGCGAGATCACCGTCGAAGAGCTCTGAGTTTTATGTCGATGACGCCGCGGGAGATCGTCGAGGAGCTGGACCGGCACATCATCGGCCAGCAGGGTGCGAAGCGCGCCGTCGCGATCGCGCTGCGCAATCGCTGGCGCCGAGCGCAGATCAAGGAGCCGCTGCGCAGCGAGATCACACCGAAGAATATTCTGATGATCGGCCCCACCGGCGTCGGCAAGACCGAGATCGCGCGGCGGCTCGCCAAGCTTGCGAACGCCCCGTTCATCAAGGTGGAAGCTACTAAGTTCACGGAAGTCGGTTACGTCGGCCGCGACGTCGACTCGATCGTGCGCGACCTCGTCGACATGGCGGTCAAGATGGCGCGCGAGGAGGCAGTCGCGCGCGTGGCCGACCGCGCTCTCGATGTCGCCGAGGACCGCCTGCTCGACACTCTCTTACCCGGCCCGCGCGACGTGGATGCGGAGCGCGAGACGCGCCAGCGCTTCCGCAAGATGCTGCGCGAAGGCGCCCTCGACGAGCGCGAGATCGAAGTCGACGTGCAGGCCGCGCCCGTCGGCGTCGAGATCATGGCCCCTCCGGGCATGGAAGAGATGACTCATCAGCTCCAAAGCCTGTTCCAAAACTTCAACCAAGGCCGCTCGCGCCGGCGCAAGCTCAAGGTCAAGGATGCGCTCGCGCTGATCAAGGAAGAAGAGGCCGCGAAGCTCGTCAACCAAGAGGATTTGAAGGTCGCGGCCGTCCGCGCCGTCGAAGAGAACGGCATCGTGTTCATCGACGAGATCGACAAGATCGCGCGCCGCGCGGAGGCGTACGGCGCCGACGTATCGCGCGAAGGCGTGCAGAGGGATCTGCTGCCCCTCGTCGAGGGCTGCACGGTCAGCACGCGCTATGGAATGGTGCGCACCGATCACGTGCTGTTCATCGCTTCTGGCGCCTTCACCGTTGCGAAGCCGTCGGACTTGATCCCGGAGCTGCAGGGCCGATTCCCGATCCGCGTCGAGTTGTCCGCGCTCGGCATCGAGGAGTTCTTGCGCATCCTCACCGAGCCGCACGCGTCGCTCACCGAGCAGTATCGAAGCTTGCTCGAAACGGAGCGCGTCGAGCTGAAGTTCGACGCGAGTGGCGTGCGCCGGATCGCGGAGGTCGCATACCAGGTCAACGAGCGCAGCGAGAACATCGGCGCGCGGCGATTGCACACGGTGCTCGAGCGGCTCCTCGAGACGGTCTCTTTCGAAGCTGCGGATCGCGGTGGACAGACCGTGGTCGTCGACGCGGCGTACGTGGACGCGCATTTGAGCGAGCTCGTCAAGGACGAGGACCTGAGCCGCTACATTCTGTGAATTCGTCCCTATGCACGACTCCGCGATCGCGCCGCCGACCGAGATCAAGCTGCACCGCCGCTCGCGCGAGCTCACGGTGCGGTTCCCCGACGGCATGGGCAGGCGAATGTCGGCCGAGTTCCTGCGCGTGCACTCGCCATCCGCCGAGGTGAAGGGTCATGCCGCGGGCGAAGGCGTGCTCGTGACCGGCAAGGAGAGCGTGAACATCGCACGGATCGAGCCGGTCGGCCGCTATGCGGTTCGGCTCGTGTTCGACGACGGCCACAATACGGGCCTTTATACCTGGCCTATACTTTACGAGTTCTGCGCCGAGCACGATCGCAAGTGGCAGCGCTACCTCGAGCGGCTCGCGCAGGCGGGGATCGCGCGCCGCACACGTGAAGCCGGCGCGGCGCCTGACGACAATAGCTCGAACGGATGACGAACGAACACGACAAACCGGCCGAGCGGCTCACCGACTTCGGTTTCGAGCGCCTGCCGTGGGACGAGAAGAAGCGCCGCGTGCGCGGCGTATTCGATTCGGTCGCGCGGCGCTACGACTTGATGAATGACGTGATGTCGGCGGGGCTGCACCGCCTTTGGAAGCGGTTCACGATCGCGCGCAGCGGCTTGAGGCCGGGCCAGAGCGCGCTCGATGTCGCCGCGGGCAGCGGCGACTTGGCGCTCGGCCTCGCGCGCCGCGTCGGCCGTTCCGGCCGCGTGGTCGTCACCGACATCAACGCACGGATGCTCGCTACGGGGCGCGATCGGCTGTACGACGCGGGCGTCGCGGGGAACGTCGACTATGTGCAGGCCGACGCGGAGGCGTTGCCGTTCAAGCCCGCATCGTTTCACTGCGTCACGATCGGCTTCGGGCTGCGCAACGTCACGGACCAGAACCGGGCCTTGGCCTCGATGTACAGCGTGTTGAAGCCGGGTGGCCGCGTGCTGGTGCTCGAGTTCTCGAAGGCGCACTTGGGAGGGCTCGAGCCTCTTTACGATCTTTATTCGTTCCAGGTATTGCCGAGACTCGGCGCGTGGCTCGCCGACGATGCCGCGAGCTACCGCTACCTCGCAGAATCGATTCGCCGCCATCCGGATCAGGAGACGCTCAAAGCGATGCTCGAGCGGCAAGGATTCGAGCGCTGCGAGTTCTACAACTTGGCGGCGGGCATCGTCGCCTTGCACGTCGGCTACCGACTATAAGTGATCAGGCAAATCGTTCTCGATGGGTTGCAGCGCACGCTGAATCACTACGTCGGCGAATCCACGGCCGCCCGGGATCTGCTCGCGGAGCTCGAAGGCTCTAGCCTCGCCGTCGAGGTCGCGGGCTTGGGCATTCAGTGCGTCCTTGCGGCGCGCGGCGACGCCATTATCGTTGCGGAGACCGTCGCGGAACCGCCGAGCGCAAGATTGCGCGCGGCGCCGCTCGACTTGCTCAAGCTCATGCGCTCCGCCGGCCCGGGCGGCATGCGTGCCACGCATGCGGAAGTCACCGGCGATCTGCACGTTGCCGAAACGTTCGCGACGCTTCTGAAGCTCGCGCGACCGGATCTCGAGGAAGAGCTGTCGCACTGGGTCGGCGACGTCGCCGCACGGGAGCTGGGTCTTGCCGCGGCCGGGGCGGTCGCCTGGCTCGAGCGGGCCGGCGCGGCGCTCGAGATGAATGCCGCCGAATTTCTGCAAGACGAACGGCGCGCGCTGCCAGCAGCGCTCGAGGCACAAGCGTTCTACGCCGACGTCGAGCGGTTGCGGGACGACGTCGAGCGCGCCGCTGCACGCCTCAAGCAACTCGAGCAACGCCGAGCCGCCGCATGCGCCGCGTCCGACTGATTTTGAGAATGCTCGCAATCCAGCGGACGCTCGTCCGCTACGGTCTCGACGAGATCGTGTGGCGCACGCATCTGTTTCGCCCGATAGCCTGGCTTCCGAAGCTCTTGCCGCGGCGCGCGTCGCAGTTGTCGTTCGGCGCACGCCTGCGGCTCGCGCTCGAGGAGCTCGGGCCGATCTTCGTGAAGTTCGGGCAAGCGCTCTCCGTGCGGCCCGATCTTTTGTCGAGCGACGTAGCGGAAGAGCTCGCGAAGCTGCAGGACCGCGTGCCGCCGTTTGCGTCGGAGCTCGCGATCGAGTCGCTCCAGCGTGCTTACGACCGGCCGCTCACCGAGCTTTTTTCCGAGCTCGAGGAGCTGCCGCTCGCCGCCGCGTCGATCGCCCAAGTGCACGCCGCTCGGCTGCACGACGGCACGGCCGTGGTCGTAAAGATACTGCGGCCGCAAGTGCGTGAGATCATTCGGCGCGATCTCGAGGTGCTCTACGCGCTTGCGGCGCTCGCGGAGGACTACTGGTCGGAGGCGCGGCGGCTTCACCCGATGGCCGTCGTCGCGGAGTTCGAGAAGACCCTGCACAGCGAGCTCGATTTGCTCCGCGAGGGGGCCAACGCGGCGCAGCTCAAGCGCAATTTCGCCGGGTCAGAGATGCTCTATGTCCCGGAGGTGTACTGGGACTTCTGCCGCGAGAGCGTGCTCACGTTGGAGCGCATCTCCGGAATCCCGATCAACCAGATCGACGAGCTCAAGCGGCGGCAAACGAACATCCGGGTGCTCGCCGAGAACGGCGTCGAGATCTTCTTCACGCAAGTGTTCCGGCACAACTTCTTCCACGCTGACATGCATCCCGGCAACATCTTTGTGGACGTCACGGACCCCGACCGACCGAAGTACATCGCGGTGGACTTCGGCATCATGGGCACGCTCGATGCGCGCGATCAGCACTACTTGGCCGAGAACTTTCTCGCGTTTTTCAAGCGCGACTACCGCCGTGTAGCGACGTTGCACGTGGACTCCGGCTGGGTGCCGGCCGACACTCGTGTCGACGAGCTCGAGGCGGCCGTTCGCGCCGTCTGCGAGCCGATCTTCAACAAGCCCCTCAAGGACATTTCGTTCGGCGTCGTGCTGCTGCGCTTGTTCCAAACCGCCCGCGAATTCCACATGGAGGTGCAACCGCAGCTCGTGCTGTTGCAGAAGACGCTGCTCGCCGTCGAGGGTTTGGGAAGGCAGCTCTATCCGGAGCTCGATCTGTGGAAGACGGCAAAGCCCGTGCTCGAGGAATGGATGCGCCAGCGCCGCGATCCGCGCACGCGGATCAAGGAGCTCGTCGCGAGCTGGCCCGAGATCAGCGAGGACTTGCGGCTACTGCCGAAGCTCATGCATCGCGCGATCCGTCGCATGGAAGCCGAGGACGCGGCGCGGGCGCGGCCGAGCTTGCGCGCGCCGCCGGTGCCGCGCGCGTCGGCGCGGCTCGAGCGGGTCGTCACGGGCGCGGGGTTGTTGATCGCCGGCGCCCTGTGGGCGGGGCTCGCTGAGCCTTACTGGGTCGGCTGGATCGCCGCGTTGGCCGGGTTGGCAGTGCTCGTCACGAAAGCGACAGTGAGGCTCAGTCCCAGAGCTGCTCGACGCCCGTGCTGCGCGCGGGATCGCCGTGGAGTGGAGTCAGATATCCGAGCAGGCACCCGTTCGAGCCGTCCCGCAGGCGATGGCACCGCACCTTCACGAGGTCGCCCACTCGGACGTCTTCGCGCTTGATTCCGTTGCGCGCGAGCGCGATCGCGCTCGTCGCCTCGAGCGCCCAGAAGGACGTCTCACCTTGGTCATCCTTGACCTCGAGATACACCCACGAGTGCGGGTTGATTAGGTGCAGCTCGCTGACCGTCCCCTGCAAATACGTGAAGTCGCTCATCTCGTAGTTGCCGTGAGAATGGTGCGCGGGCGCGGGCGCCCCGATGAGGCACGTGCACAGCACCGCAAGGCGGAGGCTCAAAGGGAACGTGCTCACGCTGCCCATGGGCGCTATCTCACGCGAGGTGGTGCCGGGAAGCCGTTCGAGTACACGGACTCATAGCGGATTCCCTTGCCGTCCTTGTCGATGAATCCGAGCGACTGCTGGAAGAGACCGGGCTCCGGCAAGCCGCGGGGCACTTTCGCCTCGAGGATGTAGAGGCGGTTCTCGTGCATGTAGATGCCGACGAAGGTCCGAGATCCGTCGGCGTTGGTCAGCTGCAGTTGCCGGCCCTCGACGAGATCGACGAAGTTCCACCCGAAGAACGTGACCTTGGAATCGCGCTGCATGAACTGCCAGGCGGCGTATTCGGGCGCGCCTCTGACGTCGACCTTCCACGATCCGACGCCCGTCGACGGAGCCCCCGTGCAGCCGGTATGAGCATCCGGCGGACAGGTTTTCGCGCGCTCCGTGTGGATGGCTTCGGCGTTCGTGTAGTCGACCACCGTGATCGAGTACGAGCTCGCACCGCCGGTCTTGCTGTAAACGTGCGCGGGCAGCATCGCCCCGTACTCCGTCGCGTACGTGGTGCTCGTGACCGTGGGCTCGCCGGGGAAATTCAGCGTGAAAAAATCGTTGCGGCTCACGTACTCGCTCCACTCCTGCGCGAACACGTGGCTCGACAGACCGAGAATCAACCCCGCCGGGACGAGAGTATGTAGTCGCACGACCAGCTGACAATACCCCGATACGTAAAGTGATTCCACGCCGCCGGGCGTCGAGGGCTATCAGCGCGCCAAGTCGCCGGGTGTCAGCGGCGTGGACAACAAGCGCTCGAACTCGGCCCAGCGCCGCTCAAGATCCGCGTTGGCCCTGGCCTCGACGTGAGCGCGAACGAGGTCTTTCCCCAAGTTGTAATTGATGACGTAGCTGCGATAGGTGTCGAAGAAACGCGTGCGTTGCTCGGCACGCTCGACCGACGAAAGACCGTAATTGACGAGCCAGTCGACGGCTTGCTCGCGCGTGATCGTGCCGTTCAAGTAGTCGCGGGCGGCTTCGTTGCCCGTGTAGGACAGCTGGTCGAGCAGCGTCCCGAGCTCGGAGTAGCGCTCCGCGAGCGAAGGATCGAGGCCGGCCATGGGGAACAGCACGTCCCGCTCGAAAGTCACGCGCTCATCGCCCGGGAACGCGAGCTCGACGCCGTAATTCGCGCTGCCTTCGGAAATCAACGCGCGCGGTCCGTACAGCTCCGCGACCGTAAACTCGCTCCAATCTCGGCCCTCGACGAGCTCGCGCTCCACGAGCACGCCGAACGTGTGGTGTCCCGGATAACCTTCGTGACATCCGAGATCGACGGCCCTGTCGATGAAAATGGGCAGGTCCGTGTTGATCTGAATCAGGCTGAAGTAGTCGCCCTCGTACCAGTTGTAGCCGCTCCACGGCTTGTCCGTCACGTACTCGATCCTGAAGCTTTCACCGTCGGGCAAGTCGATATGCTGTAACGTGCGCCGCCTGCACTCCGCGATCGCCGCGTCGAACACTGCCGCGAGCCGATCCTTCGGGATCACGAATCGTTGTCGGAACCTCTCGACGCGTTCGGGTAAGGGCTCGTCGCCCGGAAGCAGCGCGTCGATCTGATCCAGAATGCCTTGGAAGTGCGCCGTCTCGTTGTCGGGCGCGACCGCGTCGAACAATATTCGGCTCTCTTCGTCGAAGGTCGGCGGCTGGCCGCCATCGGCTGGGTCGGCCATATCGATGCGCAGTTGCATCGACCGCAGCCGCTTGCGGAGCATCCCGAGGCGCAGCCGCTCGAGCTCGGGCAGCGCGTCCGCGTCGATTGCGGCTACCGCGTCGAGCGAGCGCTGCGTTTGCACGCGCAGCTCGCTCAGGCTCAGGGGCTGGCTGTCCGCGTTGCGTTGCCACTCCGGCGGGCCGAAGTAGGCGTCGACGTAGTCCCCGTCGTGCTTGTCGAACGCGAGCGCAAGCTCGACGTAGCGCGCGGCGAGCGCATCGAGGTTCGGCGCCAGGCTCCGCCGGCCCTGCGCGATCGACCTCGGCGGGGTCGCCGCATGCGGCGAGCGCGGCGCACAGCAGAATCGGCCCCGCGCGGATCATTTGCGCTGCGTGGCCCCGCCGAGCGCGGCCATTGCGGCGACGATCTCCTCGACGAGACGCTCGATGAGCGTAAGGTCCGTGCCGCGGACCACCAAGCTTGCGCCGAACTCGCCGTCGCGCTGAAACGGGTAGCTGCCGATGTCGACCGTCGGATTCGCGAGCGCGATGCGCTCGAGCGCTTCGGCGAAATCGCCTTCGCGCAAGAAAACGTCGACGCTCGCGGAGTGTATTTGGGCTCCCCCCGTGAGCATCGGGACGGCGGCGGCGAACATCGCGCGCGCGATCGCCGGGATGCCCGCGAGCACGAACACGTTGCCGATGCGAAAACCGGGGGCGTTGCTCACGGCGTTCTCGATCAGCTGTGCGCCGCGGGGCACCTTCGCCATCTTCAGCCGCGCCTCGTTGAGCGGCCGGCCGCCGCGCTTCAGCAGCTCGACGGCCGTCGGATGGAGCACCAGCTCGAGGCCGAAGGCGCGCGCGATGCATTCGGCAGTGATGTCGTCATGAGTCGGGCCGATGCCGCCGGTCGTGAATACGTAAGTGTATTTGGCGCGGCATTCGTTGACGTGCTCCACGATCGCCGTTGTTTCATCACGCACGACGCGAGCTTCCTCGAGCTTGATGCCGAGCTTCGCGAGCTCGACACCGAGGAATTGCAGGTTCGTGTCCTGAGTCTTGCCGGACAGTATTTCGTTGCCGATGATCAGAACGCAGGCGGTAACGGACGTCGAGCCGCTCATTCGAGCCTCAATTGCGCGAGCACGGGATAGTGATCGGAGCCGAACGCCGGCAGCCGTCGCAGTGCCACGACAACGAAGTGATCCGTCACGATGCAATGATCTATGGGGATCGCGAGCCATGGCAAGAACGTCGGCCAGCTTGCGCTGAAGCCGCGTTCCGCGCGCGCGTCGCGCAGACCCGTGGCGCTGAGCAAGTCCGAAAAATACGGCGAGAACGGCGTGATGTTGAAATCGCCGGCGATCACGAGCGGGCCCTCGATCGTGGCGCGGAGCTCCGCCAACAGCCCTAGCTGGCGATTGCGCTGCGCCGCGAGCCGCGGGCGGCTCGGCGCGCGCAAGTGCACGCCGAGCAGCGTGAAATCTCCGCCCGGCGCGCGCACGCGCGCACGCACAGCCGGCGAGCCGCCGAGATCCAATTCTGCGGGGTCGGCGAGCTCGTAGCGCGAGTACAGCGCGAGGCCGAAGGGGCCGCGCCGCGGCAGCTTCACGCGGTGCTGATACAGCGTGTCGAGCTCGCGCAGGCGCTCGTCGAAGACATTGGAGAACTCCTGGAGCACCAGCACGTCCGGCGATTCGGCGACGACGATGTCGAGCAGCGCGCGCGGCCGGAAATCGGTGAGCGATAGGTTCACCGTCATGATGCGCATGTCGCGGACGTCGGCGCCGCCTGCCGCGGCGTTTGGAAGCGGCGGCAGGTAATCCGCTAGAGGTGCCGCGCTGATCGCGAGGCAAACGGCGAGCGCGGCGCACCAGGCGGGTCTCTTGAGCACCGCGAGCAGCGCGAGCAACGCTGTGCCGATCGCAAGGTATTGCAGGCGGAAGTGAGTCGTGAGATCCAGCACCCACCATGCACGGGCGCCGAGCGGCGCCAAGGTCACCAGCATGAACGCCGCCGCGCAGAGCAAGGCCGCACGCGAAAGCCAGGTGATCATCGCTAGGAGGCGGCGTCGTGCGCGCCGCAGCGCCAGCACGCCGCGAACTGCGCCTCGTTGGGCGCGGCGCAGCGTGGGCATTTCCAGCTGCGGCCGCTGTCGATGGCCGTCTGATGGCCGGCCATCGACTCGGCGATCAGTGCTTGCGCGGCGCCGACTTCGTCGTCGTCGAGCACCCAGAGCTCCGGCTCGCACGCGATGAACGGAATCTCGCCCATGGCGCCCGAAAGCTGCTCGTTCTTGATGACGCAAAGGATCCCCGCTTGGTCGAGCAAGCTCTTCAAGTGCCCGACCATCGGAAGCGAGCCGCTGCTGAACACACACGTCATCGGCGCTGCCTCTTGGGTTGCAGTGCGCGCAGAAAAGCCTCCGGGTCCTCGCCGCGCTCGAGCACCTCGATCAGCGCGGAACCGATGATCACGCCGTCCGCGTGCTCGCCGATCAGGGACACCTGCTCGGCGCTCCGAACGCCGAACCCTGCGCACACCGGAAGTGTAGTCGAGCTTTTTACCGCGTCGAGGTAGGCCGCGAGCTCCGGCGGCAGCACCGCCTGCCCGCCCGTGATTCCGGTTCTCGTCACGGCGTATACAAATCCCTCACTACTCGCGCCGAGGGTTTCGAGGCGTGCGGGAGGAGTGGCGGGCGTCACGAGCTGCACGAGCGCGAGGCCTTGCTCGCCGAACGCCGCACGCAGCGGCGCGCTTTCCTCGTAGGGAAGATCGGGCACGATGAACCCGCTCACGCCAACCTCGGCGGCCCGCCGCGCGAGCGCCTCGTAGCCGAACGCGAGCAGCGGATTCAAGTAGCTCATCAGGAGCACGGGCGCCGCGAGCTCGTAATCCCGGCGCTCGAGCTCGTCCAAGATGAAGCGCAGCGTGACCCCTTGCTCGATCGCGCTGTGACTCGCGCGCTGGATCGTCACGCCGTCGGCCATCGGATCGCTGAACGGCACGCCGATCTCCACCGCGTCCGCCGCGCTCGCCACGCGGCGCAGCACGTCGAGGAACTCGGCCCGTTTCGGGTAGCCCGCCGTCAGGAAGGCGACGAGCTTCGGATCGCGCGCGCCGCCGGGCGCGCGCGACAGCGCGGTCCGGATCGCCTCACGCGGCTGCATCGGAGCGCTCCCGGCCGACGGGGTATTGCGCGAGGATCGGCATGTCCTTGTCGCCGCGTCCGGACAGGCCGATCAGTATTCTTCGGCCACGGTTGCGCTGCGGCCCAACGGCTCGCGCCCGCGAGCGCGTGCGAGCTTTCGAGCGCGGGCAGGATACCTTCCGCCGCGCAGCATTCCTCGAGCGCCGCGAGCGCTTCTGCGTCGCTCGCGGTGACGTACTCGACGCGGCCCACGAGCTGCAGCAGGGCATGCTCGGGGCCGACGCCGGGATAATCGAGCCCGGCCGATACGGAGTGCGTCTCTTGGATCTGGCCGTGCTCGTCGTACAGGAGCTTCGAGTACGTGCCGTGCAACACGCCGGGGCGACCGGCCGACAACGTCGCCGAGTGCTCGCCGAGCGCCGTGCCGCGACCGCCGGCCTCGACGCCGAACAGCGCGACGCTTCGATCCGCCAAAAAACCATGGAAAAGACCGATCGAATTGGAGCCGCCGCCGACGCACGCAAACGCGGCATCCGGCAAGCCGGCCGCGGCAACGATCTGCGCGCGCGCCTCGCGGCCAATCACGGCCTGCAGCTCGCGCACGAGCAGTGGATACGGATGCGGTCCGATAGCGGAGCCGAGCAGGTAGTACGTTGCGACCGGATCGGACACCCAATCGCGGATTGCCTCGTCGATCGCCGCGCGCAGAGTCCGATCGCCCGACGTGACCGGCACCACTTTCGCGCCGAGGCGGCGCATGCGGTCGACGTTCGGCGCTTGCCGCGCGACATCGACCTCGCCCATGTAAACCGTGCACGGCAACCCGACGCGCGCGCTCGCAGCGGCCGAGGCAACGCCGTGCTGGCCGGCGCCGGTTTCGGCCACGATCCGCGTGGCGCCGAGCTTTTTCGCGAGCAGCGCCTGACCGATCGTGTTGTTGATCTTGTGCGCGCCCGTGTGAGCCAAGTCCTCGCGCTTGAGCCAAACGTCCGCGTCCCAGCGTTTGCTCAACGTGTGCGCGTGCGTCAACGCCGTCGGCCGCCCAACCCACGAAGTGAGCTCGCTCGTCAGTTGCCGCTGAAAGTCCGCCGACGGCAAGATCGTCGCGACGCCTTCGGCGAGCCGCTCGATTGCGGGCATCAACGTCTCGGGCACGTAGCGGCCGCCGAACGGCCCGAAGCGGCCGTTCTCATCCGGCAAACGCCCCGCGAGCAGCGCTGCAAACAACGCATCGCGGTCCGCAGGTTCCGGATTTCTCATAGTCCCTCCAGCGCCCGCACGCGGGCTACGAACTCCAGGATCATCGAGGGGTCCTTCTCCCCGCGGCGCCGCTCCACGCCGCTCGACACGTCCACGCCCCACGGCCGCACATAGCGAATGGCCTCCTCGACGTTGTCGCTGCGCAGACCGCCGGCCAAGATCAGCTGCGCGCGTTTCGCAAGACCGCGCGCTTCGTCCCAGTCTGCCGCGCTGCCGCTGCCGCTGACGGGCCCCTCGAACAGAAGCCGCGCCGCCGCTTTCGGTCTGGCGCCGCCGTCGCGGTACACGGGCAGCGCGCTCACGCTTTGCGGTATCTCGAGCAGGGCGAAGTCCTCGGCGTCGGTCTGCAGCCAGTCGGGCGCAAACACCTCGCACACTCGAAGCATGTGCTCCATCGTCGGATGCCGCGTCACCGCGACGCGCTTGACGGCGCGCGGCAGCGTTGCCGCGAGCGCAGCGGCGCGCTCCGGCGTGATCTCGCGGGGTGACGGCGCGAACACGAAGCCGACCGCATCGGCGCCGGCCGCGACTGCCGCCTCGAGGGCCTCCTCGGTGGTGATGCCGCAAATCTTCACGAACATCGCGAACCACCGGCCGCGGCGCGCCCCGCGGCGACGAGCTCTTCGAGCAAAGTCGCGGGCGCCGAAGCGCGCATCAGCGACGAGCCCACGAGCGCGAGCCGATAGCCGAGCTCAGCTACTCGCACGACGTCTTCCCGCGTTGCGATTCCGCTTTCGGCAACCGTCGGCAGATGGTGCGGCAGGTGCGGCGCCAGCTCCGCAAACCGCGGAAAGCGCACGCTCAAGTCGCGCAGGTCGCGGCAGTTCACGCCGGCGAGGAGCTTGAGCTCGCGCTGCGGCGCGTCGTATGCGGCGATCCTCTGCAGATCCGCGGCGTCGAATGCCTCGAGCAGCGCGAACAAGCCGCACGCGCGCGCGCAATCCACGAGCTCGCTCAAGGTAGCGTCATCGAGCATCGTGACGATCAGGAGTACGCCGCCCGCGCCCGCGGCGCGCGCTTCGAGCACCTGATACGGATCAGTGATGAAGTCCTTGCGCATCACCGGGCGCGCATCGTTGCTCAACAACGCCGCCGCGGCGGCTAGGTCATCGAGGGCGCCGTGGAACTCCTCAGGCTCGGTCAACACCGACACCGCTGCAGCGCCGCCGCGCGCGTACGCGGCGAGCTGCGCATCGCGATCGAAGGTCGAGTCCGCGAGTCCGCCGGCCGCTGGCGAGCGCAGCTTGAGCTCCGCAATCACGTCGAAGCGATCGAGCTTCAGCAGCGGCGGCCGCGGCGCCGCATGCGCGCGGTGCTGCAGCCCGGCCTGGCTTTCCAGAGCGCGCGCCCGGCGAACGCGCTCGCGGCTGCTGTGCGCCATGCGCGTCAAGAAATCCGCGCCCGTGTTCATGCGGAGAGCTCCGCGCCGAAGGCGGCGAGTCGCTCGAGCAGCCCAGCCGCCGAGCCGTCGTCGATCGCGGCGCGCGCGCGCTCTACGCCTTCGCGCGCATTCTCAACCGCGCCGCTGACCTCCAGCGCGAGCGCTGCCCCGAGGGCGAGCGCGTCGCGATGCCCCGCAGTGTCGCCGCCGGCCAGGGCGTCTCGCAGTCGCGCCGCGTTCGCGGCGGCATCGCCGCCCCGAAGCTCGGCGAGCTCGCAGCGGGCGATGCCGTAGTCGCGCGGATCGCGGATCCGCCGCTCGACGCGCCCCGGTCGAACATCGAAGCACACGAACTCGCCGGCCGGCGTCGCCTCGTCCCAGCCTCCCGCACCGTGGACCACGAACCCGCGCGTCATCGGCATTCCGGACAGCGTGTCCGCCATCACGAGGGCCATCGCTTCGCTGAACGCGCCGAGCACGTGAAACGGCGGCGCTGCGGGGTTCGCGAGCGGGCCTAAGATGTTGAAGACGGTGCGCACGCCGAGCGCCGCGCGGACCGGTGCAACATGCTTCATCGCCGGGTGATAGTGCGGCGCGAACAAGAACGTGAAGTTGAGCCGGGCGAGGCACCGCGCGGCGGCTGTCTCGTCGAGCGGTATCGGTAACCCGAGAGCCGCCAAGACGTCGGCGCTGCCCGAACGGCTCGAGATCGAGCGATTGCCGTGCTTCACGATCGGGATGCCGCAGGCGCACGCGAGCAGCGCGCTGCCCGTGGACAGGTTGAGGCTCCCGGAAGAGTCGCCGCCCGTGCCCACGACATCGACGTACGGGCCGCTCGGGATGTCCGGGCGGCGCGCGAGCTCGCGCATCGCAAGCGCAAACCCGCGGATTTCGCTCGCCGCTTCGCCTTTGCTTCGCAGCGCGGCGAGCAGCGCGCCCGCGAGCGCCGGCGCAAGCTCGCCGCCGGCCATCAGGCGCAGCAGGGAGGCCGCCGCGACCTCGTCCAAGCTCTCGCCTGCCAGCAGTCGCTCGAGCATTTGCGCGGCAGAAGCGCTCATCGTCTCAAGCTCGCAAACCGTACAGAAAGTTCTCGAGCAGCTTCGGACCCTCGGGCGTCAGCACGCTCTCGGGATGAAACTGCACGCCTTCGACGGGCAGCGCGCGGTGGCGCACGCCCATGATTTCGCCCTCCGCTGTGCGCGCGGTCACTACGAGCTCGCTCGGGATCCGCTCGCGATTCGCGGCGAGCGAGTGATAGCGGCCGACCTCGAACGGATTCGCGACATCACGGAACACGCCCAAACCGTCGTGCTCCACGCTCGAGGTCTTGCCGTGCATCAGCGAGGCCGCGGCAATGATCTCGCCGCCGAAGTGCTGCACGATGCTCTGGTGCCCCAAGCACACGCCGAGCACGGGCGTGGCGCCCGCGAACGCCTCGATCATCGACAGCGAGACGCCTGCGTCGTCCGGACGCCCCGGCCCCGGCGAGATCGCAAGATGCGTCGGCTTTAGAGCACGCGCCTCCGCGATGCTGATCGCATCGTTCCGGTAGACGAGCACTTCGGCCTCGAGCACGAGAAAGGCTTGCACGAGGTTGTAGGTGAACGAATCGTAGTTGTCGATCAAGAGCAGTCGCACGCTCACAGGCCTTCCTCCGCCAGCTCGAGCGCGCGCCGAAGAATGGCGCTCTTCGCCAGCACCTCTTGGTACTCGGTCTCCGGAAGACTATCGGCGACGATGCCGGCACCGGCCTGAAAACTGTACTCGTCGCCGTTGAATACCATCGTTCTGATCGTGATCGCCTGATCCATGTTGCCGTTCTTCGCGAAATAACCGACGGTGCCGCCGTACAAGCCGCGCGCGATCGGCTCGAGTCCCGCGATCAGCTGCATCGCGCGCACCTTCGGCGCGCCGACGAGCGTGCCGGCGGGGAACGCGGCGGCGAACAGATCGTAGGCGTCACGCCCTTCCGCGAGCTGGCCCTGCACGCCGCTCACGATGTGCATCACGTGACTGTAGCGCTCGATGCGACGGTACGGGTCCACGTGCACGGAGCCGCCGCGCGCGACCCGGCCTAGATCGTTGCGCGCGAGGTCGACGAGCATGACGTGCTCGGCGTTTTCCTTCGGATCGGCGAGGAGCTCCTTCTCGAGCGAGAGCGTCCTCCTCGGGCGTGGCGCCGCGCGGCCGCGTGCCGGCGATCGGCCGCAACGATGCCGCCCCGCGCGCGAGTCGGACGAGCGCCTCGGGCGAGGAGCCTGCGATCCGCAAGTCGCCGAGCTCGAAGAAGTACATATAAGGTGAAGGATTCAACAGCCGCAGGCCCCGGTACGTTTGAAAAGGATCCAAGTCGGTCCGTCCGGCGAAGCGGACCGACAGCACGATTTGATAGATGTCGCCGGCTTTGATGTGGGCTTTGCTCTCGCGCACGGCGTCGAGGAACGCGCGCTGCGCCATGCTCGCCTCGGCTCGCGAGAAGTGGCCGTGACGCTCCACGCCCTCCACGCCGCCGCGCAATGCGCGGATCACCTCGGCGCGCAGCGCCTGCCGCTCGCTCTCGGGTCCCGCGTGCAGCAACGCGACTCTTCGGGTCAAGTGATCGAATACGAGCAGCGACTCGGGCGCGACATACGCGCTCTCCGGAAGATGCGTCGAGCTCGGCGCGGGCGTGAGGCAGCCGCTCGAAGAAACGCACGACGTCGTAGCCCGTCGCTCCGACCAACCCGCCGTTGAACGGAAAACCCTCGATCGATGGTTTGAGCTCCGGGGCTGCGCCGCTGCGCGTCGCGCATGAGCGCGAGCCACTCGGCCGCATCGCGCGGCCGCGGCGCGTGTCGACCGTCGATCAGGAGCCGATCGGAGTGCAAGGTGAGCGTCATGCTTTCGCCGAAGCCCAAGAAGGAATAGCGCGCGAGGCGCTCGCCGCTCTCCACGCTCTCGAGCAGAAATCGCGGCTTGAACGGCTTGAGCTTCATGTAAGCCGATACCGGCGTGTCCAGATCGGCAGCGATGTCGAACGGCGACTCCATGAAGCTCACCCTTTCAAAGCGGTTGGTCGGTCCCTAAAAGCAAAAAACCCATCTCCGTATTCGCGAAGATGGGTCTGCATGGTCGAGAGACGGACGAAAGTCTGCTACGCGCGCACTACCCGCTTCGCTGGCAACCCTCGCCACCAGCGGTTATTGCAGGCACGATGACTTCGCTGTCCGGTCATGGGGCCGAAGTATGTCGGCCGTGCATGGCGGCGGTCAAGATCGCGAAGGCAAGTCCACTCAATGGCGCTCCCGTCGGGCTTCGATAATTACCTGGGAATCTGGCGGTACAGCCGCCGAGCCGTGCAGCTCGTATGGTCGACCCACAAAGGGCTCACGGTCACGCTCGCGGTGCTCACGCTCGCGGCGGGGCTGCTGCCGGCCGCGACGGCGTATGTCGGTAAGCTGATCGTCGACGCGGTTGTCGCGGCTCTCGAGGCAACCCGCGCCGGCGGGTCGCCGGATTATGTGAACGTGCTCACGCTCGTCGGCCTCGAGGGGCTGCTCGTCGCCGCAATCTCGGCTTGCCAGCGCGGCACGGACTTCTGCCAATCGTTGCTGCGCGTGCTCCTCTCCCAGCGCGTGCACGTGTTGATCCTCGACAAGGCGCTCATGCTCACGCTGGCGCAGTTCGAGGACTCGGAGTTTTACGACAAGCTGAACCGTGCGCGTCAGGAGGCGTCCGTTCGGCCGCTGTCGCTCGTCAACCGCACGTTCTCGCTTGCGCAGAACGCCGTGGCGCTCGTGAGCTACGCCGGCTTGCTGCTCCAGTTCTCGCCCTGGGCCGTCGTGATCCTCGTGATCGCTGGGTTGCCGGTGTTTTTCGCCGAGGCGAAATTCTCCGGCGAGCGTTTCCGCGCGTTCCAATGGCGTAGCCCGGATCGGCGGATGCTGCTGTATCTCGAGAGCGTGCTCGCGCGCGAGGATCACGCGAAAGAAGTGCAGCTGTTCCGCCTCGGTCCGCGGCTGCTCGCGCGCTACAAGGACATCTTTCGCAAGATCTACGCGGACGAGCGCCGCCTCACAGTCCGGCGCGACACGTGGGGATTTTCGCTCGGCCTCGTCAGCAGCCTCGCGTTCTACGGCGCCTACGGTTGGATTGCGATCTCGACGATCCAGGGCGCGATCACGCTCGGCGAGATGACGATGTATCTCCTGCTGTTCAAGCAAGGGCAGAGCTCGGTGTCGGCGATCTTGAGCGCGATCGGCGGCATGTACGAGGACAACCTGTATCTTTCGAATCTATACGACTACCTGGAGCAGCCGGTCACCGTCGTGCATGGTTCCGCGCGCGCGGGGCCGGATCCGGCCGCCGGCGTCGAGTTTACGAACGTGAGCTTCACGTATCCCGGAGCGGAGAGCGCGGCGATTCGCGACCTCACGCTCCAGATCCTCCCGGGACAGAGCGTCGCGCTCGTCGGGTTGAACGGTTCCGGCAAGACGACGCTCGTGAAGCTCCTCGCGGGCCTCTACGAGCCGCACACGGGCGTGATCCGCTATCAGGGACGGAATCTCGCGGAGTGGGAGCCGGGCGAGCTGCGGAGCCGCATCGGCGTGATCTTCCAAGATTTCAATCGTTATCAGCTCACGGTCGGGGAGAACATCGGCGCCGGGGACGTGACCGCGTTCGAGGACCAGGGACGCTGGGCCGACGCGGCCGGCCAGGGCCAGGCCACCGACTTCATCGAGAAGTTGCCCGCGCGCTATGCGACGCAGCTCGGCCGCTGGTTCAACAATGGCCAAGAGCTATCGGGCGGCCAATGGCAGCGGATCGCGCTCGCACGAGCGTTCATGCGCAGCCGCGCGGAGATTCTCGTGCTCGACGAGCCGACTGCCGCAATGGATGCGGAGACGGAGAGCGCGATTTTCGAGCACTTCAGGTCGCTCACCCAGGACAAGATCGCCATTCTGATCTCGCACCGCTTTTCGACCGTGCGGCATGCCGATCTCATCGTCGTGATGGATCAGGGGCAGATCGTCGAGCGCGGCGGCCATGAGGAGCTCGTCCGGCGCGGCGGCTTGTACGCGCGGCTATTCGAGCTTCAGGCCCGCGCCTATCGCTAGTATTAGAATGGTGGCCGATGGCGTCCTCCACCTCACGCACGATCCGCGCGAACATCTTCTTCGCCGAGAAAGATCAGGCGCTGCGCGAAGACGTGCACAAGCTCGGCGAGCTCGTCGGCGAGCTCGTCCGTGAGCAGGGCGGCGAGGCGCTATACGACTTGGTCGAAGCGGCACGCCGCGCCTCGATCGCGCATCGCGAGGGCGACAGCGACGCCTACGCGGAGTTGAAGGCGCTGCTCGGCGCGCTCGCTCCGACCACCGCGCGCGAGTTCATTCGAGCTTTCTCGACCTATTTCCAAATGGTCAATATGGCCGAGAAGGTGCACAGGATTCGCCGGCGGCGCGCCTATTTGCGCGACGAGAACACGCCGCAGCCGTTCGGTTTCATCGACATTCTGCGGCGGCTGAAGGCGGAAGGCGCGAGCGCCGATGAAGTCGAGCGCGTGATCGACACGATCTGCATCGAGCCCGTATTCACCGCGCACCCCACCGAGGTGACTCGCCGCACGCTGCTGCGCAAGCAACAGAGCATCGCGCGTCACCTCGTGGAAATGATGGATCCCTACATGACGCCGCAGGAGCTCGAGGCGACGCTCGGCCAGATTCGGATGGAGATGACCACCGGCTGGCAGACCTCGGAATACCCCATGGAGGGCATTCGCCTGCGGGACGAGGCGGAGCACGTGCTGTTCTTTCTCACCGACGTGCTCTATCGGATGATTCCGCCGTTCTACGAAAGTCTCGAAGGCGCGTTGACGGCCACGTTCCCCGAATTTGGCGGGCGCATACGCGTACCGCCGGTGCTGCGGTTTTGCTCGTGGGTAGGCGGCGACATGGACGGCAATCCAAACGTCACCGCGAAGAGCATCCGCGAGACGCTCGGCCGGCAGCGCGCGCTCGTGTTGGACCTGTACTACCAGGAATGCCAGGAGCTCGCGCGCCATCTTTCTCAGGACTTGAGCCGCATCGGCGTTTCCGAGGAGCTCATGCAGCAATCGCGGCTGTACGCCGGGCACTTCCCAGAGGCCGCGAACTCGGTGCCGGCGCGGCATCGACAGATGCCGTACCGCTGCTTCCTACGGCTCCTCGGCGCGCGCCTTCAGGCAACGTACGACGACGCGGCGTTTCCTTACGAGTCCCCGACGGAGTTCATCGCCGATATCGAGCTCATCGCAGCGAGCTTGCGCGCGCAAAAGGGCACTCATGCGGGATTGTTCCTCGTGCAGCGGTTGCTACGCCGCGCGCAAACGTTCGGCTTCTACATCGCGACGCTCGACATTAGGCAGAACGCGCTCGTGCATCGGCGCGTGATCGGAGAAGCGCTGCAGGAACGGCGCTGGCTCGAGCTCGACAGCACCGAGCGCACGCGGCGGATCGACGAGGCGCTGGAGCGACGCGAGTCCCCCGTCGGCGCGATGTCGTCTGAAGGGCGCCGCACACTGGCGGTCTTCCAGACGATTGCTCACTGCCGGCGCAAGTACGGGCGCGAGGCGATCGGTCCTTACATCGTGAGCATGGCCCACGACGCCGACGACGTGTTGTCGGTATTGCTGCTCGCAAAATGGGGCAACTTAGGTGTAAAAGGCGCGGCCACGCCGCTCGACATCGCGCCGCTGTTCGAGACGGTCGAGGATCTCGCGCGGGCATCGCAGATCATGGAAAAGCTCTTTGCCGACGAGCGCTATCGCACGCACCTACGCGGTCGCGGCGATCATCAGATCGTGATGGTCGGCTACTCCGACAGCAACAAGGACGGCGGAGTCGTGGCCGCGCGCTGGAGCCTGCAGAAAGCCCAAGCGTCGCTCGTCACGACGATGCGGCAGCACGGCGTCAAGCTCACGCTCTTCCATGGCCGCGGCGGCACGATCAGCCGCGCCGGAGGCCGGCTCCACGAGGCGGTGCTCGCGGCCCCTGCTGGGGCCATCGACGGTCGGTTGCGAATGACCGAGCAGGGCGAAACCGTCAACGCGAAGTACGGCTTGCGGGGCATCGCGATGCGTAGCCTCGAGCAGACTTTGTCTTCGGTGCTGCTCGTGACCGCGCGGCCGCCGCGCGCGCATCCTGCCGCGGCGCGCTGGGAAGCGATCATGAGCGACATCGCGGCCGCGAGCCGCGATGCATACAAGAGCCTGGTCTATGACTCGCCGGATTTCGTCGACTACTTCCGCGCGGCGACGCCGATCGACGTGATCGAGCGCATCGGCGGGCGCGCCGCCATGCCGGACGTGGCCCCGGAGAACGAGCCCGCCCACGTACGCGTCGTCCCATGGATGTTTGCTTGGACGCAGAACCGCTGCCTGCTGCCTTATTGGTTCGGCGCCGCGAGCGGTCTCGCGCACGGTATCGAGCGGCACGGCGAGCAAATGCTGCACGAGATGTTCGAGCACTGGCACTTTTTCCGCGTGCTCGTCTCCGACGTGGGCACGGCGCTCGCCAAAGCGGACCTCGAGATCGCGGAAGCATACTCGCGCCTGGCGGGTCCGCTGCACGATCTGTTCTTCCCGGCGATCGGCGCCGAATATCGCCGTTGCGTGGAGCTCGTGCTCACCTTGAGCCGCCAGAGCGAGCTGCTCGAGGCGTCTAGAACCCTCCGGCGCGCGATACGCTTGCGCAATCCGTACGTCGACCCGATGAGCTTCCTACAAGTGGACCTGCTCGAGCGCTGGCGTCGCACGGATCGACAGGATGACGCCGTGTTGCAGGCGCTGATGGCAAGCGTCAACGGTATCGCGCACGGCATGCAAACGATCGGGTGAGCCGGATCAGCGCTTGCGTCGCCGGCCGGGCTTGACCCAGCGAATCACGCGCTCCTCGATCTCCTTCGGATGCACGTCGCGCTCGGATGTGACGCGCCCGCGCACCGAGATACCGGCGCGCTCTACGCTTTTTCGATCGCCGGATACGAGCGGATGCCACCATTCGAGCGGTTTGCCCTCGTCGAGCAATCGGTACGCGCACGTAGGGGGCAGCCATGCGATCTTGCGCACGTTCTCCGGGGTGAGCTCGACGCAGTCGGGCACGTGCTCCATGCGCCGCGCGTAATGAGTGCAGCGGCAACGCTCGGTGTCGAGCAGGCGGCAGGCGACGTCGGTGTACTGCACTTTGCCGGTTTCGCTGTCCTCGAGCTTTTTCAAACAGCAACGGCCGCAGCCGTCGCACAGCGATTCCCATTCAGCGCGCGTCATGTCGCGCAAGCGTTTGTGTTCCCAGAAGCGTTGCAAATTGTGTGACCTGTTTCCGAACGTTCGGCCGTAGTCGTTAGTGTAAGCTTGAAGCCTATGCCGGGGAGACCCAAAGCCGCTTTTCTGGACTTTGCGACAGTGGGCCCCGGTGTCGACACAAGCGCCCTCGATGCCTTGGTCGACATGAGCTATCACCCTTATTCCGAGTCCAGCGAAATCGGCGCTCGTCTGCGCGATTGCGAGATCGCGATCCTGAACAAAGCGAAGCTATCACGCGAAGTGATCGCGAGCTCGGAGCGCCTGCGACTGATCACGCTGCTCGCCACGGGCACCGACAACGTCGATCTCGCCGCGGCCAAAGAGCACGGGATAGCGGTGAGCAACATCCGCGATTACTGCAGCACGTCGCTTTCGCAGCACGTGTTCGCGCTGATTCTCGAGCTCACGCACCACATCGGCGCTTACGACGCGCTCGTGCGTTCCGGGGCGTGGCAGCGCAGCAAGACGTTTGCGCTGCTCGACTATCCGATCCGCGAGCTTGCGGGACGCGTGCTCGGGCTCGTCGGCTACGGCGCGCTCGGACAGGCGGTCGGCCGGCTCGGCGAGGCCTTCGGGATGCGTGTGCTCGTCGCGGCGCGGCCGGGCACGCCGCGCGAGGCTGTGCCAAGTGGCCGGCACCCGTTCGAAACGGTGCTCGAGCAGGCGGACGTCTTGAGCCTGCACGTTCCCCTGACGCCCGCGACTCATCACATGATCGGCGCGGCGCAGTTGAAGCGCATGAAACGCGACGCGTTGTTGATCAACACAGCCCGCGGCGGACTGATCGACAGCGTCTCGCTCGCGCGGGCGCTGCGCAACGGCGAGATCGGCGGCGCTGGGATCGACGTGCTGCCGAACGAGCCGCCGCCCGCCGATCATCCGCTGCTTGCCGCGGGCATTCCGAATCTGATCGTGACGCCGCACGTCGCGTGGGCTGCGCGCGAGGCGCGGCAGCGTGCTATGGATCAAGTCACCGAGAACGTTCGGGAGTTTTTGCGGGGGAGCTCATCGCGACGGGTTGTATAGAGTCGACGACGACCCTCCCCGACGCGAGCTCCACGATGCGATTGCAGCGAGCTGCAGCGTCGAGATCGTGCGTCACGAGCACGAGCGTCGTGCCGGCGGCGGCGTTGAGCTCGAACAGCAGATTCAGAATGCGCGCACCGGTTTTGTTGTCCAAGTTGCCCGTGGGCTCATCGGCAAACAACAGCGAAGGTCCGGTCACGAACGCGCGCGCGATGGCGACGCGCTGCTTCTCGCCGCCGGAAAGCTGCTTCGGATAGTGCCGCATGCGATGATCCAAGCCGACGTCGACGAGGGCTTGGCGCGCGCGCTCGGGCGCTCTAGCGGTACCCGAGAGCTCGAGGGGCAGCAGCACGTTCTCCACCGCGGTCAGCGACGGCAATAGGTGAAACGATTGGAAGATGAAGCCGACCTCGCGATTGCGCAAGCTCGCGCGCCCGTCCTCATCGAGCGCCGTGAGCTCGGCGCCGTTGAGCCAAATTTGTCCGGAGGAAGGCAGGTCCAGGCCGGCAAGGAGCGCGAGCAACGTCGATTTGCCGGCGCCCGAAGGTCCCACGATCGCCGCACTCTCGCCGCGGGCGATGTTGAGGTTCACGTCGTCGAGGATGGTCAGCTCCCCCTCCGGGCTGCTAACCTTTTTTGTCAGTCCTTTGGCTTGTAACAGGAACTCGCCGGTGTTCATTCTCAAGCGTCTCGCCGCTCTGGTCGTACTGACAGTCCTCTTCATGCCGGCGGGCATGAGTGCCGGGCAAACTATCGTCGTGGTAGGCGATTCCGTGAGCAGCGGCTATGGGTTGACTGCCGAGCAATCGTGGGTTGCACAGCTCTCGACGCGCTTGCAGAGCGAAGGGTACGGTTATGAAGTCGTGAATGCCAGCATCGCCGGCGACACCTCGGCCGGTGGGCGTGCTCGGCTGCCGCGGCTGCTCGCCCAGCATCACCCTGCGATCGTCGTGATCGAGCTCGGCGGCAACGATGGCCTGCGCGGCCTGCCCGTCGACAAGCTGCGCGAGAACCTCGCCGAGATGATCGAGATGAGCCAGCAGCACGACGCCAAGGTGCTGTTGGCGGGGATGCAGATTCCGCCGAACTACGGGCAGGCCTACACGCGCGCGCTTTCCGCCGTGTACCCGGAGCTCGCGGAGCGCTTCGACGTCGCGCTGGTGCCGTTTCTGATGGAAGGAGTCGCATTGCAGCCGGGCCGTATGCAGCAGGACAACATCCATCCCAACGCTTCGGGCCACGAGGTCATGCTCGAAAACGTCTGGGAGGTTCTGACCCCGCTCCTCTAAGCGCGATGTCCGCCAAGCCCTGGCTCGACGAGTACCCGCCGGGCGTGCCCGCGGAGATCGATCCCGATCGGTACGCCTCGCTACCGGCACTGCTCAAGTCGAGCTTCGCGCGCTACGCCGCGCAGCCGGCATTCACCAATTTGGGCGAGACGCTCACTTACGCCGAAGTCGACTCTCTGTCGCGCGCGTTCGCCGCGTACCTGCAAAAGGAAGCCAAGCTTGCGCGCGGCGATCGTGTCGCGGTGATGTTGCCGAATCTGCTGCAATCGCCAGTGCTCTTGTTCGGCATCCTGCGCGCCGGGATGCTCGTCGTGAACGTCAATCCGCAGTACACGCCGCGCGAGCTCGAGCATCAGCTCGCCGACAGCGGTGCTCGCGCGATCGTCGTGCTCGAGAACTTCGCTCACACGGTGCAGCACGCGTTGCCGAAGACTGACATCGCAACCGTGATCGTCACCCGCGTCGGCGATCACTGCCCGTGGCTCAAAAGGCTGCTCGTGAACTTCGCCGTGAAGCACGTGAGGCGGATGGTCCCGACGTGGTCTATACCGCACGCCGTTGGCTACCGCGCCGCGCTCGAAGCGGGCCGATCGCAGGCGCTCGACGAGCCCGCGCTCGCGGGCGACGACGTCGCTTTTCTCCAGTACACGGGTGGTACGACGGGTCGGCCCAAGGGTGCGATGCTGACGCACCGCAGCATGGTCGCCAACGTCCTGCAGGCGGCGGCATGGGCCAAGCCGTTCTATGCGCCCGATGCCGGCGTCATCGTGACGCCGCTGCCGCTGTACCACGTGTACGCGCTCACGGCGAATCTGCTGTGCTTCATAGAGCTCGGCGCACACAACCTGCTGATCACCAATCCGCGCGATCTCGAGGCGTTCATACAGGCGCTCGCGAAAACGCGATTCGCGTTCATGACCGGGGTCAACACGCTGTTCAATGCGTTGCTGCACGCGCCGGGGTTCAAGGATCTGGACTTCAGCGCGCTGCGCGTCTGCATGGGCGGCGGCATGGCCGTGCAGCGGGAGGTCGCCACACGCTGGCAGGAAGTGACCGGTGTGCCGATCGCGCAAGGCTACGGCCTCACGGAAGCCTCACCGATCGTCTCCGGCAATCCGCTCGACATCAAAGAGTTCAACGGCTCCGTCGGTTTGCCCTTCCCGTCCACAGAGGTCGCGATCTGCGACGACGCCGGCCACCCGCTGCCATACGAGCAGGTCGGGGAGATTTGCGTACGGGGTCCGCAGCTGATGGCGGGCTACTGGAATCTTCCCGAGGAGACCGCGAAGGTGTTCTTTCCCGGCGGATGGCTGCGTACCGGCGACCTGGGGCGGCTCAGCGCGGCCGGCTACCTGTTCGTCGAGGACCGGATCAAAGACGTGATCGTCGTGTCGGGTTTCAAGGTATATCCGAATGAGATCGAAGACATCGTCACGCGACACCCCGGCGTGCGCGAAGCGGCCGCAATCGGCGTCGACGATCCGCAATCGGGCGAGGCCGTGAAGCTGTTCGTCGTGCGCAAAGACGCAACGCTGACCGCGGCCGACGTGATCGCTCACTGCCGCGCGAATCTGACCGGCTACAAAGTCCCGCGGACGGTCGTGTTCGTCGATGAGCTACCGAAGACGAACGTCGGCAAGGTTCTGCGGCGGGCCCTCAAGGACGGGGCGTGACGGCTGACGGGCACGGAAGGCGGCTGACTGCCATGGATGGTGGGAATGCCGCATGCGGACAATGCGGCTACGCCGCCGCCTGCCAAATCAGGTAAATCCCCAAGCCCACGAGGCCGCCCACCAGCGTGCCGTTGACACGGATGAACTGCAGGTCGCGGCCGATGTGCAGCTCGATCCGCTGGGACGTGGCTGACGGATCCCAGCGTTCCACGGTCTCCGAGATGATCTCCGACAGCGGATCCCGATAGTGCTCGACGAAATAGACCAGGAGCTCCCGAAGCCAGCGATTCAAGCGCTGGGCGGCGACCGCGTCCTCCTTCAGCGTCGCGCCGACGGCGCGGATCTCGCGCTGCACGCTCGCGCGCAGCGGGGATTGCGGGTCCTCGAGCGATTCGTGCACGTAGTCGCCGATCCGCCGCCAGAGGTCGCTCGCGTAGGCGCGGACGGCGGGATGCTCGACGAACTCGTTCTGCAGCGCTTGCGCTTTCGCGATGAGCTCGGGGTCCGTGACGAGCGAGTCGCGCAGCGACCGCAACCGGGTGTTGAAACCGGCTCGCGCGGGATGGCTCGCGTCATGCGCGATCTCGGTCAAAATCCGCTCGAACTCGCCCATCAGCTGATCGTAGATCTCCTGGTCGACGAATCGCGGTAGCCACCAGGGGCTGCGCTCGTGAATGCGCACGCGAATGTCGACGCGGTGAGCCGTGAGCTGCTCCTGGCCGAACTGGATCAGTTGGTCGATTAGGGTTTGCGCGTGCGCACCCGATGTCAGCACCTCGATCAGCGTCGCCAACACCTGGCTGATCGGCAATTGGGAGGAGACGCTCTTCAGGCTCGCGGCGAGTGCGGCGCGTACCTCTGCGCCGTCGATGCCGCGCGTGAGCCATTCGAGCGCCGCGGCGAGATCGCGGTCGAGCCGCGCGGCGTTGCGTTCCTGCTCGAGCCACGCGCCGAGGCGCGCGGCGAGATCGGTCCGTTCGAGTCGCGCCTCGATCGCCTCGCGCACCAAGAAGTGATCGCGAACGAACCGTGCGAGCGCGCGGCCGATGTCATTCTTGCGCGACGGCACGATCGCGGTATGCGGTATCGGCAAGCCGAGCGGATGCCTGAACAGCGCGCTCACGGCGAACCAATCCGCCAGGCCGCCGATCATCGCGGCCTCCGCGAATGCGCGCAGCGCGCCGAGCCACGGATAGCGCTCGAGCAATAGGCTCGTGGCGACGAACACCGCGGCCATCGCGGCGAGCAGCGCCGTCGCGTACCAGCGCATGCGGCGCAGCCGCTGTGCGAGAAAGAGCTCCCGGTCCCCGCCGGGTTCGATCATCCAAATACGGCGGCGACTTCGGCCTGGATCGCCGCCGCCGCACGAGCGGGATCGGCGGCGTCGCGAATGGGCCTGCCGACGACGATGTAGTCGGCGCCCGACTGAAAGGCGCGCGTGGGTGTGACGATGCGGCGCTGATCGTCGTTGCGCTCGCCTCCCGAACGAATTCCGGGCGTGACGATCAACGGGCCGGCGCCGAGCTCGGCACGCAACGCCTGCGCCTCGAGACCCGACGCAATGACGCCGTCGCAGCCGGCCGCAACGGCCTGGCGCGCGCGCGCCGCGACGTGCGCCGCGAGCTCCGCGACGACGCCGAGCTCCTTGAGCTCGCTCGGCCCGATGCTCGTGAGGACGGTAACCGCAAGTATCTGTAATTTCTCGCCTTTTTCGGCCGCGGCGGCGCGCATGATCGCAGTGTCGCCGTGCACGGTCAGGAAGCTCGCGCCCTTCGTGCGCAGTTGACGCACGGCCGCTCCAACGGTGGCCGGAATGTCGTAGAGCTTCAGGTCGGCGAAAACCTTCTTGTCGCGCGCGAGCAGCCAGTCGAGGAGCTCGAAGTATTGGCCGGTCATCGCGAGCTCGAGACCGATCTTGTAGAAGTGCACGTTGTCCGCGAGGCGTACGACCAGCGACTTGGCCGCCGCGACATCCGCCACGTCGAGCGCGAAGATCAGACGTTCGCGTGCGGGGATCGCGCGGGCACGCGAGCTCATTGGATTGGCGGCCACGCGCGAATCTTAACAGACGGTGAGGGGGTTCAGTTCTTCACTTGCAGGTGATCGAACGTCTGCAGAGCGAAGCGGTCCGTCATTCCCGCGACGTAGTCGGCCACGACGCGAGCAGCCGCGGAAGGGTCCTGCTCGCGCGCGGCACTGCGGGCGCGTTCGCGCGTGCTCGGCCGGCAGCCGCGAGTAGTCGGCTGAAAAAGCGTCGAACAAGAAACGCACTGTGCGTCGCGCTTGGTCGGTCATCTCGCGCACTCGCGGATGGCTATATAGATTGTCGCGCAGAAGATGCTTCAACGCTTGCTGCGCGGCACCGAACGGTGCGCTGAAGCCGATGAGCGGCTCTGCGTGCGCGCGCACGTCGTCGATGTGTCGCGGGGCGGCGGCGGCCACCGCTCGCTCGCTCGTCTGCAGCAAGTCCGTCACGAGGCCGTCGATCATGCGCCGCACGGTCTCACGGCCCAAGCGTGCGGTCTTGATGCCCGGATGCCGCGCCTTGACCCAAGCCATTTGCTCGGCGAAGAACGGCAGCGTCTCGAGCTGCTCGAGGACGAGCAGGCCGGACCGCAGACCGTCGTCGACATCGTGATTGTTGTACGCGAGCTCGTCGGCGATGTTCGCAAGCTGCGCCTCCAAGCCCGGCTGACGGCGCTCGATGAAGCGCAGACCGACGTCGCCGAGCTCCCGCGCATGCCTCAACGAGCAGTGCTTCAGAATGCCTTCGCGCGTCTCGAACGTTAGATTCAAGCCGGGGAAATCGGCGTACCGATCCTCGAGGATATCGACAACGCGCAACGACTGCAGGTTGTGCTCGAAGCCACCGAAGTCCCGCATGCATTCGTTGAGCGCGTCTTGGCCGGCGTGCCCGAATGGCGTGTGGCCGAGGTCGTGCGCCAAGCTGATCGCTTCGACGAGGTCCTCGTTCAAGCGCATCGCGCGCGCGACTGTTCTTGCGATCTGCGCGACCTCGAGCGAGTGAGTGAGGCGCGTGCGATAAAGGTCGCCCTCGTGGTTCACGAAGACTTGGGTTTTGTAGACGAGGCGGCGAAACGCCGTGGAATGAATGATGCGGTCGCGATCACGCTGAAACTCGGTGCGGTACGCGGGCGGATCCTCGGGGTAGCGCCGGCCACGCGACGTCTCGCTCCGCGCGGCGTGGGCAGCGAGCTCCGTGGTGGGTCCGCTCACTTTCGAAGCTGGGCGTCGAGCACTCGGCGCAATGTGGGGCCCGCCGGCGCGCTCGCGACGACGGCGTCGCCGATGCTTTTCAGCAAGACGAGCTTGAGCCCCGCTTGCGTCGCCTTCTTGTCGAGCTGCATGCGCTCGAGCAGCGCGTCGATCTCGATGCCCGGAGCCGCAGTCGGCAGGCCGGCGCTATCGAGCAGCGCTTCGATTCGCTCGCAGTCCTGGCTCGTGAGGTCACCGAGCGCGGCGGATGTGCGCGCCGCGAGCTTGACGCCGATCGCGACCGCTTCGCCGTGCAACCAGCGCTCGTATTCGCCGAGCGCCTCGAGCGCATGGCCGAACGTGTGCCCGAGGTTCAACAAGGCGCGCTTGCCGTGCTCACGTTCGTCCTCTGCGACGATCGCCGCCTTGATCTCCACGCTCCTGCGGATCGCATACGCAAGGGCGTCGGCGTCGAGCCCACGCAGCTTTGCCATGTTGCGCTCTAGCCACGTGAAGAATCGCGCGTCACCGATCAAACCGTACTTGATGATCTCCGCAAGGCCGGCTGCGAGCTCGCGGGCCGGCAGCGTGCGCAGGGTATCGGTGTCGGCGATGACCGCTACAGGCTGGTGAAACGCGCCGATCATGTTCTTCGCGCGGGCATGATTGACCGCGGTCTTACCGCCGACGGAGGAATCCACTTGTGCGAGCAACGTGGTAGGCAGCTGCACGAAGTCGATACCGCGCTGGAAGCTCGCGGCCGCGTAGCCCGTGACGTCGCCGATGACGCCGCCGCCGAGGGCGAAGAGGCACGAGTCGCGATGAAAGCGCGCGTCGACGAGGCGATCGATGATTGCCGCGAACGTCGCGAGCGTCTTGTGACGTTCACCGTCCGGCAGCACGAGCGTGTGGACCTCGCGATCTCGCAACCCGTCTTGCAGGGTTTGCAAGTACAGCGGTGCGACGACGTCGTTCGACACGATCAGAATTTGCTTCGCAGGGCTGCCGTGCAACCTCGGGTTGCCTAGCAGATTCGGCCCGATGTGAATCGGATAGCTGCGCTCACCCAATGCGACCTCGACCGTGTCCACGCTGCGAAGCGTCGCAGGCGCTACTCGTTTTTGCAACGCCGCGCACCTCAAACGCCGCGCGCCGCGAGCAGCTCCGCAACGCTGGCCGCGACGGACCGTACCTGCCGGCCCGTAGTGTCGATCGTGACGTCAGCGATCTCTTCGTACAGCGGGCGGCGGATCGCCATCAGGCGCTCGAGCACCGTCTTCGGGTCTTCGTCGAGCAGCAGCGGCCGGTTGCGGGTCGCCTGCGTGCGCTTGAGCTGCGAGTCGACATTCGCCTGCAGATAGACCACGGTGCCCGTTGCGACGAGTCGCGCACGCGTCGTCGCATCGAGAACGGCCCCGCCCCCGGTCGCGACGACGACGCCGCGGCGGGCCGTGAGGTCCGCAATCACGTCGCGCTCACGCTCCCGAAAACGCGCTTCGCCTTCCTTCTCGAAGATGAAGCGGATGTCGACGCCGGTACGCTTCTCGATCTCTGCGTCGCTGTCGAAGAACTCCTTGCCGAGCAAGGCGGAAAGCCGCCGCCCGACCGCGGTCTTGCCCGACCCCATAGGCCCGATCAGATAGATGTTGTGCTCGGCCTGCATGCTGCGAGCCAGCATACCGAAACAAAGCGGCCGCCCGAAGGCGGCCGCAACAGAGCAAGGTGAGAAGTCTGTGTTAGGCGACCGTCACCTGGATTTGAATGATCGTCACGATCCCCCGCGGAGTCGTTATCGTGAGGGTAATCACGCCTGTGCCGTCCGTAGTATCCCGAGGTCACATTGAAAGTAAACAGGGTGATGCCGGGGAATTCGACGCCTGACGCGACGGCGCTGCACGGCACCGTGAACGAGCTCGGCTGCGAAACCCGCAGTCCCGCTCCGGTCGCCGTCAACGCTACCGTGGTGCCACCCGGCATCACGTTGCTGTTTACGTCGTCCACCCAGAACGAGACTGCTTGCGCGGAGTTGTTAGCGAGCACGATCGATGCCGGCAACGCGGCGCCGCCCGACAGTGTGACGGTCGGTGTGCTGCCGGACAGGATGATTCGGTTCTGCTCGGCGATACCCGTCGATCGGGTGGCCGGCCCGCCGCAGCGTCCGGTGTTGTCGTTGCACAGCACGCCGTTGAAGATCGCATCGAGCGGGTCGCGCAGCTGGTTGTTGTTGAAGTCGAAGAAGTCCTCGCCGGAGTCGTAGACGGTGTCCTCGTCGTCGTCGCGGAACGGCTCGGGCAGATCCGTGAACGTCTCGCCGTTGTCGAACGCGCCGTTACCGTTGGCATCGACGAACGATTCCTCGCCGATGGCCTTCGCAAGTAGCGACACGCGGCCGTTCGCGGCCGCGGATTCGAGCTGCGGTAATTCACCTGGCAAACGCCGCCCTCCGTAGGAGTTGTCGCAGTCGTGCACTGCGACGTGATGTTGCCGCCCTCGGCCGTGAAGGTGACCGCCGTGCCGTCCGGCACCGGGTTCTGGAAGCGGTCGCCGAGCCGCGCCGTTACGGGGATGATGACGCCGTCGTACTCCCAGCCTTCGATGTTGAAGCACTGCACGGCGAGCGAGAAGCTCGACTCGGTCGGAATTCCGGTCGTGACCGTCAGTTGGCTCGACTGCGTGGAGATCCCCTGGGACGTTAATGACCGTCGCGGTGACCTTCACGGACGTCGCCACGGTGCCCGCATTGACGACAGTCTGCACGAGCCCTTGGTTGTCGCTGATCGCGCTTGTGGAGGTGAGCTGGATGCCGCCGACCGACGTGTTCAACGAGAAGGCCACGTTCGCGCCCTGGACCGAGCCGTTCGAAGCGTCCTTGACGCGGAAGACGACGGTCGAGCTCTCGGGCCGGAGCACGTCGCCCGTCCCTTGGAGCGCGATATTCGTCGGCGTCGCCGACACGAACTCGATCGAGCCGACGCGTGGCCGTGCGAGACGTTCACGGCCCCGTTCGCCGACAACGCTTGCGAGCCGACGCTCGAGCTCGCGGTGATGTTATCGCCGCCGCTGCAGCCCATCGCTACGTACGTGACCGTTGCAATACCCGTCACCGTCGTGACGTTGGGCGCCGCCACTCCGTTCTGCCGGACCTCCGCCGTGCCCGCGCCGATGCACGGAGAATTGAAGCTGATCGTCGCGGAGCCCGTGTAGAGCGTGCCTGTGGCCTGCACGAGCGACACGGTCAAGCTCGTCGAGCCGCCCGCAGAAAGATTCGAGTTCGAGATTCCGATGATGCCGGCCTGGAAGGCGCCGCCGGTCCCGTTGCCCATTTGCACGTTCGTCGTCGTGGTGTTCGCGACGACTCGAACGCCGACCGTGGACTGCAGTGTGCCCGCTGTCGCGGTCACGTTGATCGTGCGCAACGAGCTGTCGCCCGCGGTGACCAAGCGTCGCGACCGCGGCGCCAGAAGCGTCCGTGGTCGCGGGCGAGCCTGAAACGCCGCCGGAGGAGGCCGTGAAGACGACGGGAATGCCGGACAGCAACGTGTTGTTCGCGTCGCGGACGAACGCGGTGATCGTCACGCTCGCGGAGCCGTCGGACGGCATCGTGGGCGAGCTCGACGTGGTGGAAATCGCTGCCGCCGCCGCGCCACCGCCCCGCCACCGCCGCCGCCACCGCCGCCGCTACCGCCGCTACCGCCACCGCCAGCGGGTGGACCGGTCAGCGTCTCCTCGCTGCCGCCGCTACACGCGCACAGCAGGGCCGCCGCGGCGACCGTCAACAACAACAACTTTAGTTTCTGCATGTCCCTGATCCTTGAATCCTTGTTTACGCGAATCAGTCCGTGGAAATCCGTTTCTCGCTTATTAATTGATCCGCGCACCTTCGCGGAGAATTCTCGGTGTAACGAAAATAAGCAGCTCCGCGTTGTTGTTGATGTTGTTGCGGCTTCGGAACAAGTAGCCCAAGCCCGGAATGTCTCCGAGCACCGGAACCTTGGTGTAGGTATCGCGAATCTCGGTCTCGTAGATGCCTCCCAAGACGACGGTCTCGCCGTCGTTGACGAGCACTTGCGTCACGACCGAGCGCGTGTCGATGCTCGGCACGAAGCCGCCCGTCGCGCTCGGCACCACCTCGCCGACGGAGTCCTTGTCCACGACCAGGTCCATGATGATCCGATCGTCCGGCGTGATTTGCGGCATGACGGTGAGGCTCAGCACGGCCTCCTTGAACTGCGTGGTCGTCGCGCCACTGGATGAAGATTCCTGGTACGGAATCTCCACGCCCTGGCTGATTCGCGCCTCGCGCTGGTTCGTGGCGATCACACGCGGAGTCGAAACGATGCGGCCCGCCCCTTCCGCTTGCAGTGCCGAGAGCTCGAGGTCGACCAAGTAGTCGGAGTCGAGAATCGCGAGCGCGAAGGCGCCTGCCGGATTCGCGATCGGTAGATTCACGTTGTACCGCGTGTCAATCGGGCCGATGTCGACCGGGAACGGTTGACCGCGGTTTGGAGATTGTCGAGCGCTGAGCCCACGATCGTGTCCGATCCCGCGCTGGTGCCGGTCATCGAGATCAAGCCGTCGGAGGAATTGTCCTTGACGATCGTCGAGCCGAAGCGCACGCCGAGCTCGCGGCTGTAATCGTCGTTGACGATCACGACCCGCGTCTCGATCGACACCTGCCGAATCGGGATGTCGAGCGTCGTCACGAGCCGGCGGACGTTCGCGAGGCTGGTCGACGTGTCGTTCACGAGCAGCGTGTTGGTCGGCGCGTGAATCGCGACGCTGCCGCGCTCGGACAGCAGCGCATTGGCGCCGCCGGCGCCCTGGATGAGCTCCGCGAGCTCGCTGGCCTTCGCGTAATTCACCTGAATGAACTCCGCGCGCAGCGGCTCGAGCTCTTGAAGGGCCTGCACCGCCTCGAACTCCGCCTGCTCGCGGGCCGCGATTTCCTCCGCCGGGGCGACGATGATGACGTTGCCGTTGCGGCGCATGTCCAGGCCCTTCGTGGTCAGCAAAATATCGAGGGCCTGGTCCCAAGGCACGTTCTGCAGCCGCAAGGTGACGTTGCCCTGCACCGTATCGCTGACGACGATGTTCAAACCGCTCGTGTCGGCCAAGAGCTGCAGCACCGCGCGCGTCTCGATGTCCTGGAAGTTCAGCGTCAGCCGCTCGCCCGTGTATTCGCGGTCCTCATCGAACGAGCCCGGTTGCGCGGCCTGCTGCGTCTGGACAGGGGCCTTGAGCTCCAACGTAAAGAGGTTGTCGGACTGATACGCGACTTGGTCGTACGCGGCTGCCGCGGTCACGACCAATCGCGCGTCCCGATTCGCGCGTAGCGCATCGACCGTGAATACCGGCGTCGCAAAGTCGGTCACGTCCAAACGCCGCATCAGCTCGCTCGGCAGCGCCGTGTCTTGGAAGTCGACGACGATCCGCCCGCCTTCCTCGCGAACGTCCACGGTCGTCCGCGGGTCGTTCAACTCAACCACGATCTGGCCGGCGCCATCCGGTCCGCGGCGGAAGTCGATGTTGTTGATCGCGCGCTCGCCGGCGGCGGCCGCGGGAGCGGCGGGGCTGCCCTGGGGTTGCGCTGCGAACGCGGGGGCGACGCCGTCGCCAGGGCCTTCACCGATCGTCACATAGACGCTGTCGCCCTCGACGCGGGTGGCGTACGGGACCATCGAGCTCATGTTGAGGACGACGCGCGTGCGGCCATTGGCCTCCGCCGTCAAGATCGTCGTCAGCGGCCCGACGTTCACGTCCTGGCGGCGCGACGCGAGCCCGAGCGCCGTATTCGGCAGGTCGAGCGCGATTCTCGCGGGATCGTCGATCGTGAAGCTCATCGGCTCCGGAGCGCTGCCGTTCATGCGCAGGCGCAGCTCCACGCGTTGACCGGGGAGCGACTGCACGTCGATGGCTTCCAAGCGCAAATCCTGCGCAAGCGCCGCAGACGTCGACAAGGCGAGCGCGAACAGCCAGCTTGCAAAGCCCACGCTATGACCGAGCCACGATGAAACCTTCCCGCGTCGAACGGGCGCCATAGTTTGCATACAGTTCACTCCCTAAATACTCCCCTGCGATTTCAATCGGTCAAGCCGACAGCTGCAGGCCGTTCCAGGAACCCGCCGAGGCCGTCGGAGATGATCTCGACCAATTGAATCTCGGAATCCGTAATGGACATGATCCGGCCGTAGTTTTGCCCCATGTGATTGCCGACGGTTACCCTATGAATCAACCCGTCGGCTGTTTGCACTAGACCGAAATTGGAGTTGCGCGACGGCGAGGCGAGCGTGCCTACCATCGTCAACGTGTCGAGCGGGAACTGCTCGAGAAACTCACGCGGCCGATTCGGGTCTGGTCCCTGCACCGCGTCAGGATTGTTGCTCACGCGCTGTTGCGGCGTGTCCGGCATGAAAGGGGAACGGCGGTTGCCCGCGACGTAGGTGAACGACGGTGCCGGCTGGATTTGCGGCAACGGCTCGATGCGGCCGCCGGGACGAGCTTTGATCTCGTCGATGTAAGCGCGCAGATCGTCCTCCGCTCCGCCGCAGGCGCTCAAAGTAGCCGCAACGGCCGCAAAAGCCAGCACGCGCGTCAAGATTGCGCTACGCATCAATATCAGCCCTCCGCTCCCGGTGCAGTTTCTTCGTCCAGATAGCGATACGTCTTCGCGGTCACGTCTAGGGTCAGCTCGTCGAACGTGTCGTCGTCGACCGGCGTTATAGAGATGTCATGTAATGTCACAATGCGCGGCAGTGCAGCGATGCCGCTCACAAAATTGCCGAGCTCGTGATAGCTGCCCGTCAGCCGGATCTTGATCGGCTGCTCGGCGTAGAAGTCCTTCTGAATCTCGCCGAGGCGCTGGAACAGCTTTTCCTCCAAGCCGGCGCCCAACCCCGTTTGAGCAATGTCGACCAGCAGATTCGGGATCTCCGTTTGGCTCGGCAATTGCCGCAGCATGGCGCCGAATGAGCGCTCGATCTCCGCGAGCTGCGCCCGGTAAGCATCGAAGTTCGCCGCCTTTTGCTGACGTTGCTCGAACGTGGCTCGCAGCTCGAGCCTCCTCGTTCTGCGCGCGTTGAAGGAGCGGCATCTCCGTCTTGATGACGAACATATAGATGCCGAACGCCGCGACGGCGACGAACGCGATTGCAACCGCACCAATGCGAAACGGCAGAGGCCATCTGCCGGGATCGCTCGTGTCGAGCGAACGAAGATCGTCGATGATGCTCATCGTGCTCCCTCGCCTTGCGCACCGGCTTGCACCGCGTCGGTTGCGCTTGCGTCCGTCATGGAAACCTGCTGGGCGAACATCGTGAATTGCGAATTCTTGGCGGGACCGTTCTCGACTGTTTCGACGACGTCGAGACCCGGCTCACGCAACCATTCCGAACCCGCGATGTTGCGCATCAGCGCCGAAACGCGCGTGCTCGATTGAGCCGAGCCATGCAGCTCGATGCGGCTCTCGGCTTTGCTTCACCTCCGTGAAATGCACGCCTTCCGGAAGCGTGTTCACGAGCTCGTCGAACAGGTGCACGACCTCGGGACGCGAGCGCTGCAACTGGTCGATGATCTCCATGCGCGCCAACAGGCGATCCCTCTGCGTTTCCAATCCGCCGATTTCCGCGATCTGCTTGTCGAGCTCCGCGATCTCGGTTGCGCAAGATCTGATTGCGGGAATTCTGGCCGCTGGTCCAGCCGCGGACGGTGAGCTTCGACGCGTAGACGAGCAAGCCGCCGACCATCACCGTTCCCAACAGCGCGACTAGGAACTCTTTCTTGCGCTTTTGGCGCAGCTCTGCGCGCCAAGGCAGTAGATTGATTCTTGGCATTTAGTCGAAACTCCTCAAAGCGAGGCCGCATGCGGTCAAGAGCGCCGTGGCGTCCTTGTCGACGCCCTGCGCCTTTGCGCGCGACGAGATTTTCATCTGGCCCAAGGGATCACCGATCTGCGTGTTGATGCCGACGCGGCTGCCGATGACGTCCGCCACGCCGGGAATGTTCGCGCAGCCGCCGCAGATCAGAATCTGGTCGGGCTGCTCGCGACCGCTGCCGGACGCGAGAAAGAATTGCAAGGAGCGGCTGACCTGCTGCGACATATCGTCGATGAACGCGTCGAGCACCTCGGGTTGATAGTTGCTCGGCAGTCCACCTTCCTTCTTCGCACGGCCCGCGTCCTCCATGCTGAGTCCGTAGGTGCGCATGATTTCTTCCGTGAGTTGCTGGCCGCCGAAGGCGAAGTCCCGCGTGTAGATGACCTTCAAGTCCTTTAGGACGCTGAATGTGGTGGTGCTCGCACCGAAGTCGACGATGGCCACGAACTTGTCGGCGCCGGCGTCCGCCATCTGGTGGGTGAGGAGCTGACACGCGTTCTCGACCGCGAAAGCCTCGACGTCGACCACGCGTGCGCTGAGCCCGGCGGCCTCGACGGCCACTTGCCGTTGCTCGACGTTCTCGGTGCGGGTCGCGACGAGCAGCACGTCGACCATGTCGGGATCGCGCTCGCTTTCGCCGATGACCTCGAAGTCGAAGCTCACTTCCTCCATCGGGAACGGGATGTATTGGTCGGCTTGCAACTCGACTTGGCCCTCGAGATCGGACGGGCTCAAGTTTTTCGGCATCTGGATGACTTTAGTGATGGCCGCATCGCCGCTGATCGCGATGGCGGCGTCGCGGGTCTTGGTTCCGGATCGCTTGATCGCGCGGCGAATGGCTTCGCCGACGGCTTCCGCGTCGACGATCGCTTTTTCGTTGATCGCATTCGGCGGTGTGGGCTCCGCGGCGTAAGCGTCGACCCGATAGCCGCGGCCGCTTTCGGCCAACTCGATCAACTTCACCGAGGAGGTCGTGATGTCGAGCCCTACCAAGGATCCTTTCCTACGGGTCGCTAACACAGGTTTTTCCTTTCCAACACCGGAGGTTGGGTTAGAATCCTACAAGCTCACTCAAATAGCCGATTTGACTATAACTGAAGCCCGCTAGTCACCGTCGTGATGAACCTCACGCTACCCGAATCGAGCGTATCCCCACTCCGACAAGCCCGCGTGCGGCTGAATCCGCCCAGATCGACGGGATTCAGCGGCAGGTCGGGGACGATCGCGCGGTCGGGGTACGGGGCGTAGGGGCGGCTGGCGAAGTGTTGATCCGGTCTTATTTTTGTGGCGGTGTTCACTACTCCGGCAGCCCCGCTATCCTAGGCTAGGCGTAAGGCGCCGAACCCGTAGACCGGAGGCTTTGCGTCCCCACCTTTCGATGGGTTTGCCTGACGCGGCGGACTATGCACAAAGGCCCAATCCAAGGCAAGGGCGTAGAATGCAACTTCATCAATGAGATCTTACTTAAAGATTCTGTTAGTGATTTTGACCGCCGGCGCGGCCGGCTTGTTGGTCGTGTCCGCCCTTTTCATCGGCGCCTACTACTATGTCGAGCCGAGCCTGGGCGACGCGCAAGATCTGCGGAACCTCAAGATGCAGATCCCGCTTCAGGTCTATAGCCGCGACGGCCGGTTGATTACCGAATTCGGGGAGTTCAAGCGGACTCCGGTCGCCTACGCGGCGATCCCGAAGCTCCTTGTCAATGCAGTCATCGCCGCGGAGGATGACCGCTTTTTCGAGCATCCGGGCGTCGACTACCAAGGCGTCATTCGCGCGTTCCTCAACGAGATCTTGAGGGGTGACCGCGGTATCGGCGGCAGCACGATCACCCAGCAGGTAGCCCGCACGACGAATCTCGGCTCGCGCGAGCGTCGCAACGCGCTCGAGGCGTACGTGCGCAAGTTCAAGGAGGTCATTCTCGCGTTGCGGATCGAGCGCGAGTTCACGAAGGAAGAGATTCTCGAGCTGTACTTGAACACCTATTTCTTCGGACATAGCTCCTATGGGGTCGCGACGGCCGCGCGCACGTACTTCGGTAAGGAGCTCAGCGAGCTGACCATCTCCGAAAGTGCGATCCTCGCGGGCATTCCGCAGGGTCCGTCGATCCTGAATCCAATCTCGAGTCCCGAGCGCGCGAAGGACCGGCGCGCTTACGTGCTGCGGCGGATGCGCGAGACGAATGCGATTACGGACGACGAGTATCAAGCCGCGCTCGCCGAGCCCGTCATCGGCAAGCGGTTCGGCGCCCGGACGCAGGTGGAAGCTCCGTATGTCGCGGAGATGGTTCGTGCCGAGATGATCCGGCGCTTCGGCGCGTCCGCATATACGACCGGTTTGAAGGTCACGACGACAATCGACAGCCGCCTGCAGCTCGCGGCGAACAACGCGATTCGTCGAACCCTCGTCGCGTACGACGAGCGGCACGGCTACCGCGGCCCGCTCGCGCGCGTCGATCTGTCCGGCGTTGACGTGTCGATCGAGACGCTCGAGGCCGAGGAGCAGCTGCGCGATCTCTTCGCTGACTACGCGGACCTGCTCGGCTACGAGACAGGCCTCGTGCTCACGGTCGACGACGCGGGAGCCACCGTCTACTTCCGGGGCCGCGGCCGACAGCTCATCGACTTGCCGGCCGTCGAATGGGCGGCCCCGTTCGTGAGCGACGATGAGGTCGGCGCGAAGCCGACGAGAGTCGCCGACGTGCTCGCGCCCGGCGACATCGTTCGTTTCCGCACCGCCGCGGACGGCACTCTGCGTCTCGGGCAGATTCCCGAGGTGCAAGGCGCATTCGTGTCGGTCGATCCGCAAGACGGCGCGGTCGTGGCGCTCACCGGCGGCTTCGACTTCTTCTTGAGCAACTACAATCGTGCGGTGCAAGCGCGACGTCAGCCGGGCTCCGCGTTCAAGCCGTTCGTTTACTCTGCTGCGCTCGACAACGGTTTCAATACTGCGTCGATCATCAACGATGCGCCGCCAGACATCGGGTACGACCCCGTGCTCGAGCGCGTCTGGAGGCCGGAGAACTTCGGCGGTCGGTACTACGGCCTGGTGAGGCTGCGCAACGCGCTCGCGGACTCGATGAACGCGGCCTCGGTTCGAGTGATGCAGCAGGTCGGCGTCGGCCAGACCGTCGATCACGTGCGCCGCTTCGGCTTCGACGACGTCGCCGTGCCCCAAAATCTGTCATTGGCGCTCGGGGCGGGCGGCGTGGCGCCGATAGATCTCGTGAGCGGATTCGCGACTTTCGCGAACGGCGGATATCGGATCGAGAAATACTTCGTCGAGCGGGTGGAAAGCGCGAGCGGCGAAGTGCTCTACGAGGCGATGCCCGCGTTCGTCTGCAAGGAGGAGGATCTGCGCGCGGCGCCGCCGACACAATTCACCGACTCGCTGGGCGCAGCGGTTTCGCGCTGCGGCGAGAAGCCAGCGACGTCGCGGGCGTCGGGTGTCGCACAGCCCGAGCTCGTGACCGACGTGACCGATCTATATGCGCCGATGCGCGTTGCCCCGATGGCGATCTCGCAACAGAACGCGCACCTCATTACCGACATGCTGCAAGACGTCATTCGCCACGGTACCGGCGCAAGGGCGCAGCGCGATTTGGGGCGCAGCGATCTCGCGGGCAAGACCGGCACCACGAACGACGGCCGCGACACCTGGTTCGTGGGATTCAGCCGCGACTTCGTCGCCGCGGCGTGGGTGGGATTCGACCAAGATCGGCCGCTCGGCGGCAGAGAGCAAGGCGGCATCACGGCGATTCCGATGTGGATTGGCTTCATGGCCGAGGCGCTCGACGGCGTTGCGCAGCAACCCTTCCGAACTCCCCCGGGGATCGTCGAGGTTCGCATCAACCCGGAAAGCGGCCTCGTCGCGAGCGACGCGAATCCGCACGCAATCTTCGAGAAGTTCGATATCGACAACATTCCGGAACGCGAGCCCGATCCCGTCTTTAGCGGGACGGTGGATCCGCTGCGGCCCGGCGAGCAGCCACGCTCCGGCGAGCCGATCTTCTGAACCGCTCAAGCTCGCGCGAAGAAGCGATGCCCGCACGCAGCTCTCGACCCTCATCACGCGCGCCAGCGGCGCTGCGTGAGCAGCTCGCGCAGGAAGCGGCGCGCCTCATGATCGAAGGCGGCATCGAGGATTTCGGCCTCGCCAAACGCAAGGCCGCAGAGCGCTTCGGCGTGCGCAGCGCCGGCGCGCTGCCCTCCAACGGCGAGATCCAGGCGAGCCTGGCCGAGCGCCAGCGCATCTTCGAGCCCGCAACGCACGACCAACGGCTGCAAGCGCTGCGCCGCGCGGCCGTGCAGATCATGGAGTATCTCGCGCCGTTTCAGCCGCGCCTGGTGGGCTCCGTGCTCGCCGGTACGCCGACGGTCAATGCGCCGATCGAGCTGCATGCGTTCTGCGATTCGCCCGAGCTCGTCGCCGCATTGCTCGAGAAGTGCGGCTTCGCTCTGCGGGACACGCAGCGCCGCTTTCGCTTCGGCGGTCAGAAAACGGCCCAAGTGCCCGGTTTCAGCTTCGCGCACGACGCAGGGATCGTCGAGGTCATGACGTTCCCGGAGGACGGCGCGCGCGAGGCGCCGCTCTCTCCGGTCGATCAGCGGCCGATGCGCCGCGCAGCGCGGCCCGAGGTGCAGCGGTTACTCGACGGCTGACGGCCAGAAAGGTCGGCGCAAATTGCGGCTAGCGCCGATCGAGTGGCTGATAGTCGCGCCGGTCGGCACCGACGTATAGCTGCCGCGGTCGCCCGATACGCGTCTCGGGATCCGCTACCATCTCGCGCCAATGCGTCACCCAACCGACGCAACGCGCGATTGCGAACATCACGGTGAACATGGACTTCGGTATCCCGAGCGCGCGATAGATGATTCCGGAATAAAAGTCGACGTTCGGGTACAGATTCTTCTCGACGAAGTAGGGATCCTTGAGCGCGATTTCCTCGAGCTTGAGGGCGAGCTCGAAGAGCGGTTGATCGCTGTGATGGCCGAGCTGCTCGAGCACACGGTGCGTCATCTTGCGAATGATCGCGGCCCGCGGATCGTAGCTCTTGTACACGCGGTGCCCGAAGCCCATCAGGCGGAACGAGTCGTTCTTGTCCTTGGCCTTCGCAATGTACTTGCCTATCTGATCGGCGCTGCCGATCGCCTCGAGCATGTTGATGACGGCTTCGTTCGCCCCACCGTGGGCCGGCCCCCAGAGCGCCGACATGCCTGCAGCGATCGCCGAGTACGGATTCGTGCCGGAGCTCCCGGCGAGCCTGACGGTGGACGTGCTGCAGTTCTGCTCGTGATCGGCGTGCAGAATGAACAGCAGGTCGAGGGCCTCGGCGGCTACCCGGCTCACCGCGTATGGCATCGACGGGACGGCAAAGAACATGTGGAGCAGATTGCTGCAATAGTCGAGTCGATTCTGCGGATACACGAACGGCTGGCCGAGCGAGTGCTTGTAGGCAGCCGCCGCGATCGTGGGAAGCTTTGCGATGATCCGATGCGCAAACGTGTCACGGTCGTGCGGGTTTCGAATGTCGGTGCTGTCGTGGTAGAAGGCCGACATCGAGGAGACTACGCCCGATACCATCGCCATCGGATGCGCGTTGTGATGAAAGCCGTTGAAGAAACGCAGCAACGACTCATTGATCATGGTGTGCGTGCGGATCGAGTTGTCGAAGCTCGCCAGTTGCTCCTTGCTCGGCAGCTCGCCGTGGAGCAACAAGTAGGCGACCTCAACGAAGCTCGAGTGCTCGGCGAGCTGCTCGATCGGGTAACCGCGATACAGCAGGACTCCCCCTTCGCCGTCGATGTAGGTGATCGCGCTCTCGCAGCTCGCGGTCGCAGCGTATCCAGGGTCGAACGTGAACATGCCGCGCTCGGCGTAGAGGTGACCGATCTTGAAGACATTCGGTCCGAGGGTGGGCGTCAAGACCGGCAGCTTCGTCTCTGCGCCGCCCTTGGGATCGCTCAGGAGAAGGTACTCATCGGTCATCGGCGCACCCGGCAAGTGGAGTCGTTGTTCGCAAATTGGCTCCGCGAACGAGACGGCCTTTCGTCTTGATTGTTTACGGGCTAAGACCGTCGTCCAGGCGCAGCACGAAGGCCGCCAGTATAGCCCACACCCCGCTTAGGAGCGGGAGAGGGACGTCAGGTGGTCGCGGATTTGCCGTAGCGTCGGCGAAACTTGTCGACTCGGCCGCCTGTGTCGACGATCTTCTGCTTGCCGGTATAAAACGGATGGCACGAGGAGCAAACTTCGACGTGCAAATCCTGCCCGAGCGTCGAGCGCGTCGTGAACTCGTTACCGCAGCTGCACGTAACTTTGATCGCGGCGTAGTTCGGGTGAATCTCTGCTTTCATGACGGGCTCCCGGGCGGGCGCGTGAGGATACTGCCCGCCCGACACGATGACAAGTCCCGGCCGGAGGGACGACATTATCCACAGAAACTGTGCATAACTCTGTGGAAAGGACGTCCCGACATTCCGCTTGCGGCTGATCGTTCAACGATTTTCCTGCTTTTGATCAAAAAACGATCAGCACTGCTTTTCCATTGAAGATCAGATCTTTACTCGCGTATCCAAAACACCGACTGGAACAAAGCCTCGCAAGGCGCTTGTTTCTCGACTCCGACCGAGCGCGTGTGCATAACCGCGCCTACGGCGGATTCAGGGACAACCCCATCGCAAGCAGGCCGACCGCGAGCGCTCGGAGTGCCTTGCCCCGATGGCTCACCCGGTTCTTGACGTCCGGCGGCAGCTCCGCCGCGGTTACGCCCAAGGCGGGATCGTAGAAGATCGGATCGTAGCCAAACCCCGAACGGCCGGCCGGCTCGAGCGCAATCTCGCCGAGCCAGCTGCCGGTCGCGATGATCGGGACGGGATCCGTGGCGCCTCGCAGGGCGACGAGCACGCAGTGGAAGCACGCGCGCCGGGCGCTACGCGGAACGCCCTCGAGTGCTTGGAGTAGCTTCGCGACATTCGCGCGATCATCGGCGGCAACGCCGGCGAATCGCGCGGACTGAATGCCCGGCGCCCCGCCGAGCGCATCCACCGCGATTCCGGAGTCGTCGGCTATCGACGGCAAGCCCGTCGAAAGAGTCGCGTGACGAGCCTTGAGCAACGCATTCTCGACGAACGTCGCCGCCGTTTCCGGCGGCGGTTCGACGCCAAGCGCCGATTGCGCAACCAACTCGATGTGTGCGAGACCGGCGCTGCGCAGCAACTCCGCGATCTCAGTGAGCTTGCCGCGGTTGCCGCTCGCGAACACCCAGCGCTTAAGGCCGCTCAAGTCCGCAGCACCGCCGATTGCAATGCGAGCAGCTTGCTTTATTCCGCGCTCCGCGAGATCGAGCAATTGCGTGAGCTCGCTACGCAACAGCGCGTGACCCTCGGCGGTGCCCTGCACCTCGATGAACCCGCCGGCTTCGTTCATCACGACGTTCATGTCGGTTTCGGCCTCCGAGTCCTCCGCATAGTCGAGATCCAGCACGGGCACGCCGCCGTAGATGCCAACCGATACTGCCGCGACCTGGCCGTGAATCGGGTTGCGTGCGATCTTGCCCGTGTTCGTGAGGTGAGCGGCCGCGATGCGCAAGTGCTATGTAGCCGCCGCAGATGGCTGCCGTCCGCGTGCCCCCGTCAGCCTGCAGGACGTCGCAATCGATCGTGATGGTGTGCTCGCCCAGGGCCGCGCGATCCACGACCGCCCGCAAACTGCGGCCGATCAGTCGCTGGATCTCGAGCGTACGCCCGCCCTGCTTGCCGCGCGCGGCCTCCCGCGGCGTGCGCACGTGAGTCGCACGCGGCAGCATTCCGTACTCTGCAGTGACCCAACCCTCTTGCCGGCCTTTCAGAAACGGCGGCACCTTCGGCTCGATCGAGGCCGTGCACAATACGCGAGTGTCGCCGAACTCGGCGAGGACGGCCCCTTCGGCATGTCGCGTGTATCGTGGCAAGAACTGCACGGCCCGAATTTGCTCGGGGCTGCGTCCACTGGGCCGCATCGAAGACTCCGTCGTGAGAATCTGAAGACCTAGAGCTTAGCAGCTCAAAACTCGGGGTGGGGCTAGTCGCCGAGCCAGCGTACGGCCGCGGCGCTGGTGTTGTCGCTATAGGGAGAATTGCGCGCGACCGCGCGTTCCGCGAGCACACGCAAGGCCGGCTCGAGCGGCACCGGCTCCGCGCTCGCGAGCTGACCGATATCGGCATCCTCGAGTCCAGACCAAAGCCCGTCGGTGCAGACGGCCAACACGTCGCCGACTTTGAGCGCCTTGCGCGCCGTCACGCTCATGTCAGGCAGCGGTGCATCGCCGCCGAGGCAACACTCGACGAAATTCCGCATCGGGTGAGCACGCATCTCACTTTCCGCAATCAGGCCTTCCCGGAGCAGCAGCTCGACGTGGCTATGGTCGCGAGTGCGCTCGTGCACGCTGCCCGTGCGCGCTTGGTAGACGCGACTGTCGCCGACATGCGCCCAATAGGCGCCCGCGTCCTGCACGAGACAGACCGCGCACGTCGCACGCGGCTTGTGGTCGAGCGCGACGCCTTCGCCGAGACGCACGACCTTGTCGTGCGCGCGCGCGAGCGACAGGGTGAGAAACCCCTGCGGGTCGAATACCGGCAGCGAGATCTCGCCGAAGCACTCCTTCAGCGTGCTTACCGTGACCTCGGCGGCCTTGGCCCCGTGCGCATGGCCGCCCATGCCGTCGACGACGACCATGAGCAGGGTGTCGCCATGCGCCACGATGTCCACCCGATCCTGGTTCTCCGGCCTGTTTCCAGCCAGGCTCAGCTTCGTAAACTCGACCCGCACTTGCGCTACTCGCCCCTCGGACTCGCGAATATTAGCCTGATGTACACTCGGCACCGGCCTTTCGGCGCGACAGAGTGTCTGAATTAAGCCCCGGACTCAATCGAATGCCTCACAGCATGACAGGGTTTGCAACGGCGGACGTCGTCGTTGCGCCGTTGCGGTTGGCTTGGGAGATACGCAGCGTCAATCACCGGTTTCTGGAGTTGAGCTTCCGCTTGCCCGAGGAGCTGCGCGCGCTCGAGCCCGAATGCCGCGACATCGTTGGTAACCTCGTCAAGCGCGGCAAGCTCGATTGCACGCTGCGGGTCGCCGCAAGTGCCGCGGACGCCGAAACCACGGTCGTAGCCGAGGATGCGTTGCAGGAGCTTCGCCGCTTGCAGGACCGCGTGCGTGCCGTGTTCCCCGACGCGAGGCCGTTGTCCATCGGCGAGGTGCTGCGCTCGCCCGGAATATTGAAGGAGCCCGACAGCGCAACTAGCGCGCTCGCCGAGCCCGCCAAGGCATGCTTTACGCAAGCGCTCGCTGCGCTACAGGCGGCGCGGCGCCGCGAAGGCGAGCGCATCGTCGACGCGCTGCGTGAACGGATCGGGGGGATCACGAAGCTTGCGGACGAGATCAGGCCGCTGCTCGCAGGTGCTCAAAGTCGCTATCGCGAGCGCCTCCAGGAGCGCTTGCAACGCTTCGATGTGCAAGTGCAGCCCGAGCGCATCGAGCAGGAGCTCGCGATCCTTGCGCAGCGGGTGGATGTCGCCGAAGAGGTCGATCGACTCGTAGGCCACATCGCCGAGATCGGCGACGTGTTGGGGCGCGCCGAGCCCGTCGGCCGCCGGCTGGATTTCTTGATTCAAGAGCTCAATCGCGAGGCCAACACGCTCGCCTCCAAGGTGCAGGACGAGTTTCTGACGCGCGCAGCGGTTGAGCTCAAGGTCTTGATCGAACAGATGCGCGAGCAAGTCCAAAATCTAGAGTGAGCGCGTGAAGGCGGGGTCCCGCGGTCGTCTTTGGGTCGTATCGGCGCCCTCCGGCGCCGGTAAGACGAGCTTGGTGCGCGCGCTGCTCGATCGCGATCCGTCCCTCAAGTTCTCGATCTCCTATACGACGCGGCCGCCGCGCCCGACGGAAGTCGACGGCGTCGATTACTTCTTCGTCAATGCGTCCAAGTTCAAGGAGATGGTGCAGCGAGACGCGTTTCTCGAGTATGCCCAGGTGTTCGACAATTGGTATGGGACCGGCCTCGATCACGTTGATTCATTGCTTGGCCAGGGCTATTCCGTCGTGCTGGAGATCGATTGGCAGGGCGCTCGTCAGGTACGAGCGCGGGCGCCGGATGCCTCGCGCGTGTTCATCCTGCCGCCGAGCGTCGCCGAGCTCGAGCGGCGCCTACGGGGTCGCGCGACCGACACGGAGGCTACGATTCGCAGGCGCCTAGCGGACGCCGTAGCGGACATGAGGCATTGGAACGAGTTCGATTACGTCGTGATCAACGACGATTTCGAGCTTGCGCTCGACCGGCTCGGCGCGATCCTTGCGGGGGCTGCGGAGCCATACCGCTCGGACTCCGCGGCCGTCCGGGCGCAAGCACAGCAAGTGCTCGCGGGTGCCTGAGACTTGCTAGCCCAAGGGGGTGTTGCAGTACACTGGACGTCCAGATATGCCCAAGGAGGGCGTTGCCAATGGCAAGAATCACCGTCGAAGACTGCGCGCAAAAAATCCCGAACATGTTCCAGCTCGTGCTCGTCGCGGCCAAGCGCGCGCGCCAGCTTGCGAACGGCGCACATCCGATGGTGGATTGGGAGAACGACAAGCCGACGGTCGTCGCGCTGCGGGAAATCGCGGAAGGCTACATCACCGAGGAAATCCTGACGCAACGCGATCAACCCGTCGAAGACCTTCTGGACCTTACCGCCGCGCAGGCGTCCATGCCCGACGACCTGCTATCGAGGCCGATTTCGATCGGCGACTAGTTGCGGCCCGACAGGGCACTTGACCCGAAGAGGAACCGGCGAGGGCGCCGGTAAGATAAGGCCATGGACTATGGCGCTGCCATACTCGAACGCGGGTTGTCGGTGTGGCGGACCGACGACTTCAGCAGGCTAGTCCCAAGACTCGAAGCCTACCTTCCGGCTGCCGACATCCCGCCGATCCAGGAAGCGTACGAGTTCAGCGCGAAGGCGCACGAGGGACAACAGCGGCGCAGCGGCGAGCCGTATATCACTCACCCCATAGCCGTTGCCGAGATTCTCGCGGGCCTGCATCTCGACGCAGGCTCGATCAAAGCGGCGCTGCTGCACGACGTCGTCGAGGACACGCCGAGCACGCTCGCGGAGATCGAGACGCGCTTCGGCGAGGACGTCGCTCTGCTCGTGGACGGCGTCAGCAAGATCGATCACTTGCGATTCGACAGCGCGGCAGAAGCGCAGGCCGAGAGCTTCCGTAAGATGCTCCTCGCGATGGCGAAGGATCTGCGCGTGATCTTGGTGAAGCTCGCGGACCGCACGCACAACATGCGCACCATTCAATCGTTGCCGCTCGACAAGCAGCAGCGAATCGCGCGCGAGACGCTCGATATCTATGCGCCGATCGCAAATCGGCTCGGCGTCTACAGCCTGAAGATCGAGCTCGAGGAGCTCGGCTTCAAAACGCTGTACCCCTTCCGCTATCGCGTGCTGCAGCGGGCACTACGGCGCGCCAAAGGCAACCAGAGGCACCTGCTTCGCAAGATCGAAGCCCGGCTCACGAAAGGGCTCGGCGACGCGGGCATCGAGGCGCGGGTCATCGGCCGCGAAAAGCACCTCTACAGCATCTACGTGAAGATGCAGCGCAAGCATATTCACTTGTCCGACATCGTGGACGTATTCGGCGTGCGAATCGTCGTGCCGCACGTCGATAGCTGCTATCGCGCGCTGGGCACCGCCCATCAGCTGTTCAAGCCGATGCCGGGGCGATTCAAGGACTACATTTCCATTCCGCGGGTCAACGGCTACCAATCGCTGCACACGACGCTGTTCGGCCCGAACGGTCTGCCCTTGGAGATCCAGATCCGCACGGAGGAGATGGACAAGATTGCCGAGCGCGGCGTCGCCGCGCACTGGCAATACAAGGCAGTCGACAAGAACACCCACAGCACGGAGGAGCGGGCGCGGGACTGGCTGGCCGGACTCATGGAGATGGAGCGCGCCGCGAACTCCGAGGAATTCCTCGAGACCGTCAAGGCGGACCTCTTCCCCGACAAGGTTTACGTGTTTACGCCGAAGGGGGAGATCATGCGGCTGCCGCGGGGCGCTACGGCCGTGGATTTCGCTTATGCGGTTCACACGGACGTCGGCAATCGCTGCGTTGCTGCGAAGATCGATCGCCGGCTCGTACCTTTGAAGACGATGCTGCGCAACGGCGAGACGGTCGAAATCGTTACTGCGCGCGGCGCGCGCCCGAATCCGAGCTGGGTCAATTTCGTCGTCACCGCGAAGGCGCGCAACGCGATCCGCGGCTACCTCAAGAACTTGAAGCGCGACGAGGCCCAAGAGCTCGGCCGGCGGCTGCTATCCCAGGAGCTTCTGCCGTATTCGTTGAGCATCCGCAAGCTGCCGAAGGTGCGCGTCGACGCTTTGTTGAAGGAACTCGCCATAAGCGACATCGAGACGCTGTTCGAGCAGCTCGGCTTGGGCGAGCGGTTGGCGCCCGTGGTCGCCGGCATGCTCGCGCAGGCGAGCGAGGGCGATGGCTCGGATGTCGCCGCACAGCGCAAACCGCTCGACATCGCCGGCACGGAAGGTATGGTCGTGAACTACGCCCGCTGCTGCTATCCGATTCCCGGCGACGAGATTGTCGGCTTCATGTCGAGCGGCAGGGGCATCGTGATCCACCGCGACAATTGCCGAAACCTCGCCGAGTATCGCAAGCATCCCTCGAAATGGATTCCGGTGGACTGGAAGCGCAGCGTGAAAGGCGAGTTTCATTCCGAGATTCAGGTGCGCACGCTCGACCGCGTCGGCCTGCTCGCCGAGGTGGCTGGGCGAATCTCGGGCACGCATACCAACATCGATCACGTGCGCGTGGACACCGAAGGTGACGCCTCGGCGCTGATGTTCCGCGTGAAGGTGCGGGACCGTAAGCAGCTCGCCCAGGTCGTGCGCAGCATCCGCAGCATTCCCGGCGTCGTCAGAGTCAGCAGAAGCGCCGGTTGAGCGCGGGCGTGCGATGGCGAAAACACGGATCCACACGGCGCGTGCGCCGGCGGCGATAGGCACATACAGTCAGGCCGTCCGCAGCAGGCAACACCGTCTATCTCTCGGGACAGATTCCGCTCGATCCGACGACGATGAAGGTCGTCGAAGGCGGTCCGCGCGAGCAGATCGTGCAGGTATTCGAGAATCTCGCAGCGGTTGCCGAAGCCGCCGGCGGGTCGCTCGCGAACGCAGTCAAGCTCACCGTCTATCTCACGGACCTCGCCCACTTTGCGCTCGTGAACGAGATCATGGCGGAGTACGTCACGGAGCCGTATCCAGCCCGTGCGGCGATTGGTGTCGCCCAATTGCCGCGTGGAGTGGCGGTGGAGGTTGACGCGATCCTCGTCCTTTAGAAGCGTCCCTCGCGATGATGACCATTAGTCGGACAGCCTCCTAGGCCACGCGCATCGAATCCAAACGGCATCTCAACAAGCCGCCGAGCGAGGAGACGGCGTTCGATCAGCCGGTCGGAAACTTGGCCGGCGTGGGTCCAATCGTAGCCTCGCGCCTCGCGAGGCTTGGCGTCGAGCGAATCGCGGACCTGCTCTGCCTGTTGCCGCAGCGCTACGAGGACCGAACGGCGGTTAGGGCGCTCGGCAGCCTGGTCCCGGGCGAGAAGGCGCTCATCGAAGGCGCGATCGAGGTCGCTGAGGTCGCGTTCCGCCGGCGCCGCTCGCTGTTGTGCCGCCTCGCGGATGGCACCGGTTTCATTACCCTGCGTTTTTTCCATTTCACGCGCGCGCAACAAGAGGGCATGGTTCGCGGGGCGCGCTTGCGTTGCTACGGCGAAGTGCGCTCCGGGCCGACCGGTCTCGAGATGATTCATCCGGAGCATCGGGTGATCGGCCGCGACGAGCCCCCGCCCGAGGCACGGCTGACGCCGGTCTATCCGACGACTGAGGGCGTTCATCAGCAGCGCTTGCGGCGCCTCGTCGACGAGGCTTTGCGCCGCCTCGCGCAGCACCCGTTGCCCGATTATCTCGCCGACCTGCTCCCGGACGATTGGCCGCCGCTCGGCGCGGCCCTCGCCTATCTGCATCGCCCGCCCCAGGACGCGGAACCGGCGCTGCTCACCTCCGGCAAGCATGAGTGTCAGCGCCGCGTCGCGCTGGAAGAGCTCGTAGCGCAGCGCTTGAGCTTGCGGCAGACCGCCGCTTGCCGCCCGCAGCGAGCGGGCTTATCCGCTGTGCGCGCCCGCCGGTGTGCTCGAGCGCCTGCACGCGGCGTTGCCGTTTGCTCTGACGAGCGCGCAACGTCAGGCCGTCGACGAAATCCTCGGCGATCTCGCCGGCGGGTTTCCGATGCATCGCTTGCTGCAGGGCGACGTCGGCTCGGGCAAGACCGTCGTTGCTGCGTTCGCGGCGCTCACGGCAAGCGCCTCGGGCCATCAGACCGCCGTCATGGCGCCCACGGAGCTCCTCGCCGAGCAGCACTTTGCAAGCTTCGCGCGCTGGCTCACGCCGCTCGCGATCAACGTGGTTGCGCTCGTGGGCTCGTTGAGCGCGGGGCAGCGCGCCGCGGCGCTCGCGAGCATTCGCGACGGCTCGGCCAACGTCGTCGTGGGCACGCACGCGCTGTTTCAGGAGTCCGTGCGCTTTTCCAAGCTCGCGTTGGTTGTCGTCGACGAGCAGCACCGTTTCGGAGTGCAGCAACGGCTGCGCTTGAAGCTCAAAGGGGAGGACGCAGTCCGTTCGCCGCACCAACTCGTGATGACTGCGACGCCGATCCCGCGCACGCTCGCGATGACTGCGTACGCGGATCTGGACTGCTCCGTGATCAACGAGCTTCCGCCGGGTCGCAAGCCAGTGCGCACGGTCGTGATGCCCGAGCAACGGCGAGTGGAGCTCGTCGCGAGAGTCGCGGCACACTGCGCGGCTCACCAGCAGGCGTATTGGGTATGCCCCTTGATAGAAGAATCCGAAGCCGTTGACGTGAGCGCCGCGACGGCGCTGGTTGAAGCCCTGGCGGCGGCGCTGCCGCAGCTTGCGATCGGGCTGATTCACGGACGGATGAAAGCCGCGGACAAGGAAGCCGTCATGCGCAAATTCAAGGAGGGTACGCTCAATTTGCTCGTCGCCACGACCGTCATCGAGGTCGGTGTCGATGTGCCGAATGCAACGTTGATGGTCGTCGAGAACGCGGAACGCATGGGCTTGGCACAGCTGCACCAATTGCGCGGCCGGGTCGGGCGGGGCCGCGACGCATCGAGCTGCGTCCTGCTGTACAAGCCGCCCTTGTCGGCGCTGGCCAACGAGCGACTGAAAGTCATCCGCGCGACGAACGACGGATTCGAGGTGGCGCAAAGAGATTTGCAGCTGCGCGGCCCCGGCGAGGTGCTAGGCACGCGCCAAACCGGCATCCTCCAGTTGCGGGTGGCGGATCTGCTGCGCGACGCCGACCTCTTGCCACGCGTGATCGAGGTGTCCGAGCGGCTGCTCGAGCGACATCCCGAGCGGGTGGCGCCGCTGATTCGCCGCTGGAGCAGAGGGACGAGCGAATATGCGAAAGTCTGAGAAGCCCGTTTGGTTCGCCGCCGACACTAACCCTAGAATCGCCCAGGGATGACTAGTGCGACCAAACCTGGTGGAGCTGCCGATGCGGCGCGCAGCTCGCTGATGCGCCCGGCGCGGCAGCTTGCGACAGCGCTAGGTCATTCCTATTCCTATGTGCGGCTACTGCGGCTCAACCGGCCGATCGGCATCTGGCTGCTACTGTGGCCGACTCTGTGGGCACTTTGGATCGCCGCGCAGGGCCGGCCGGATCCGCGAGTTTTCCTCGTGCTCGTCATCGGCACGGTTCTCGTCCGCTCCGCCGGCTGCGTGATCAACGACTTCGCCGATCGCAACATCGATGGGCACGTGCGGCGCACGGCGAACCGGCCTCTCGCGACCGGTGAGGTGGCGCCAGCCGAAGCACTGGTGCTATTCGCCGGCCTCATGCTGATTGCGCTCGGGCTCGTGCTGTCGATGAATCGCATCACGTTCCTGTTCGCCGTCGGCGGCGCTGCGCTCCTAGTCGTGTATCCGTTCACGAAGCGGTTTCTATCGACGCCGCAGTTCGTGCTTGGGCTTGCGTTCGCGTGGGGTGTGCCGATGGCGTTCGCAGCGCAGCTCGGCGAAGTTCCGCGCGTCGGCTGGCTGCTGTTTCTCGCTGCGATCATCTGGGTGGTCGTGTACGACACGCAGTACGCAATGGCGGATCGAGTCGACGACCTGAAGATCGGCGTCCGCTCGACCGCAATCCTCTTCGGCGACATGGACCGCGTGTTCATCGGAGGCCTGCAGGTGCTCTTCTGTTTGGGAGCCTCGCGCTCGCCGGGCGGGGCGCGAGCTGGGCGGCTGGTATTACGGCGGCCTCGCGGCCGCCGCTGTGTTTGCCGTCTATCAGCAATATCTTGATTCGCAACCGCGACGTCGGAAATTGCTTTCGCGCGTTCTTGAACAACGCGTGGCTCGGCGGTGCCGTATTTTGCGGGATCGCGCTCGACTATGTCTTCCGCGAGCGTGGGGTCGGGTACCGATTTTCCACTGCGCCGCTTCAGCGAACGATCGCGGCAGCGGAAATCGGTACCCGACCTCGTTCTACGGCAGCGTCCTTGCCACTGCCCAAGCCTCGACGTGGCTGGCGCCCGCCGCGAGCAGCGCTTCGGCCAACGCATTCACGGTGGCGCCGGTCGTGATCACGTCGTCGACGATTGCGATTCGCCGCCCAGCGAGCCGTGAAGGTGCCCCAAACGCCCCCGCGCTGTTTAGCGTACCGCGCGCGGGCATCGAGGCTCGTCTGCGGTGGGCTTGCTCGCAGCCGCGCAGCGCCTTGCAGCAACGGCAGCCCCTGCAGCCGCGCGACTGCGCGCGCGATCTCGGTAGCCTGGTTGTAGCCCCGCTCCCGCAAGCGCTGCGCATGCAGCGGCATGGGAAGCAGTGCGTCAATCGCGCGAAACTCCGGAGCGACGCGCGCCGCTAGCAGTAGGCCGAGCGCGCGGCCGAGCTTGCGCGATCCTGCGTATTTGAGCTGACGCACATAGCGATCGAGCGGCGCAGAATAGAGGAACGGTGCAATGACTGCGCTCACGTGCCACGTGTGCAGGCGACGGGGGCACGCCGCAACCGGGAGCGGCAACCCGCAGAGGGTGCAGGGTCGCGAAAGGCGGGCGAAGCTCGCGACGCAAGCGGCGCAAAACCCCTCGCGAGTCGATTCTCTGCAGCCGGGGCAGCGCTCCGGAAATAGCGCGCGCAGCAACGGCTCGTAAACCAGTGGCTCCATCGCAGGTTGACAGCCAAACGAAGCGTTCTCGATACTGAATCTGCGGCCTATAGAGCGCGGGAGCGAGAGCGAAATGTCGGAAGCTGTGAGTGAAACGGTTGCACGTGCGGGGCGGAACGAGCGCGGGCCGCGGCTCGAATGGACGCTCCCGCAAGTCGCGGCGCTGTTCGAGTTGCCATTGAACGATCTGCTCTACGAGGCGCACTCGGTGCATCGCGCGCCACTTCGCGGCGAACGAGGTGCAGATCTCGACCCTGCTGTCGATCAAGACGGGCGCATGCCCGGAGGATTGCGCGTATTGCCCGCAGAGCATCCGATTCGCGACGGCGGTGACGACGCACGAGCTGTTGCCGCTCGCCGATGTGCTCGCCGCGGCCCGCAAGGCGCGCGACGCCGGCGCCACGCGATTCTGCATGGGCGCGTCGTACCGAGGGCCGAAGGACTCACAGCTCGAGCCGATACTGACGATGATCGCGGAGGTCAAGGAGCTAGGGCTCGAGACTTGCGCCACATTGGGGTTGCTTCGCGAAGGTCAGGCCGAGCGCCTCGCCGCCGCAGGTCTCGACTACTACAACCACAATCTCGATACCTCAGAGGCCTTCTACGGGCAGATCATCAGCACGCGGACATTCGCGGATCGGCTGCAGACGCTCGACCGCGTGCGAGCAGCCGGAATCAAGGTCTGCTGCGGCGGCATCGTAGGCATGGGCGAGAGCCGCGCGGATCGCGTCGCTCTGCTGCATACGCTGGCAACGCTCGAGGAGCCGCCGGAAAGCGTGCCGATCAACGAGCTGGTGCCGGTGCCCGGCACGCCTCTAGAGAATGCCGCAGCGCTCGATGCGTTCGAGTTCGTGCGCACGATCGCGGTCGCGCGAATTCTGATGCCGCGTGCGCACGTGCGCTTATCGGCCGGCAGGCAAGCGTTCAGCGACGAGCTGCAGGCGCTGTGTTTCTTCGCCGGTGCGAACTCGATCTTCTACGGCGAGAAGCTCCTGACCACCGCGAATCCCGACACGGCCGCCGATCGGTCGTTGTTCGCGCGTCTCGGTTTGACGCCCGAGCGGAAGGTCACGCCCCAGCCGCTGCCGTGAGCGGGCTGCGCGCAGCGGCGGTGCCGCTGTCGGCTTGGCCGTGAGCCAGAGCGCCGCGATCGCGCTGCCGGACACGCGCGCCGCGCGCCGCGCGTTCGATCGCGCCAACAGCTTCGACGCGGCCTCGGTCGTCCACGACGAGGCCCGGCGGCGGCTGCTCGAGCGCTTGACGTACACGCGCGTCGCACCCGAGGTGATCGCGGAGTTGGGCGCCGCCACGGGCCGCGGCGCGGTCGAGCTCGCCCAGTTGTATCCCCGGGCGCGCGTCGTGGCTCTGGATTTCAGCCGCACGATGCTCGCCGTCGCACGCGCACGCGCGGCCGCCGTCGCGTCCATCGCGCTGTGCGCCGGCGACGCCCACGCGCTGCCGCTGCGCTCGCGCAGTGTCGAGCTCGTCGTTGCGAATCTGCTGTTGCCGTGGTGCCGGCCGGACGCGGTGTTCAGTGAAGCGGCAAGGGTCCTGAAGAGCGGCGGTCTCTTGACCTTCGCAACCTTCGGTCCCGACACGCTTCAGGAGGTCCGCAGGGCTTGGGCCGCCGTGGACGATCGGATCCACGTCCACGCGTTTTTCGATATGCACGATCTCGGCGATCTAGCGCTCGCGGCCGGACTCGCCGAGCCGGTCGTGGACGTGGACAGGATTCAGGTGAGCTATGCGGACCTAGCCTCGCTGATCCTCGATTTGCGGACTTGCGGCGCCGTCAACGTCGCGGCAGGCCGGCGGCGCGGATTGACGGGCACGCGGCGGTGGCAAGCGTTCGAGCAACGCTTGCTTGCAGTGCGTCGCGAAGGTCGCATCAGCGTGACGATCGAGTTGATCTTCGGCCACGCCTGGGGCAACGCTGCCCCGGCCCGGCGCTCGAGCGGGCCGACCGAAGTGGGCGTCCGCATCGACCGGATCGGGCGCAGGTCGTAGTGGCCAATTGCGGGGCACCGGCGCTGAGTCTGCTAGAATCCCGGCCGCGCGCGTTCGCCACGCGTGCCCGCTTAAGCCTCTTATTGGCCCAATACACAATGGACATCAGGACCCGGGTGCTCGCGACCATCGCGGCGATGCTCGTATTGAGCGTGCCGGCACGGGCCGACTTCGAGCTCAACATGCCGGCCGGTGTTACGACGGCGAGCCGCGAAATCTACGATCTGCACATGCTGATCCTCGGTGTGTGCGTCATCATCGCCGCCCTCGTCTACGGCGCGATGATCTATGCGATCGTCCGTTTCCGGAAATCGGCCGGCGCGAAACCCGCGAAGTTCACTCATAACACGACGGCCGAAATCATCTGGACGGTCATTCCGGCCGTGATCTTGGTCGCGATGGCCGTGCCGGCCGCCGAGACGCTCGTGCGCATCGAGGACACACGGGACTCCGACGTCACTATCAAAGTCACGGGTTACCAATGGCGTTGGCATTACGACTACGTCGACGAGGACGTGCGGTTCTTCAGCGCTCTCGACCGGGCGAGCAACGCGGCTCGCCGGCTCGATTCGGGTGTCGACCCCCTGACGGTGGAGAACTATCTGCTGGCCGTCGACCGGCCGGTCGTCGTGCCCGTCGATGCGAAGGTGCGGCTGCTCGTCACCGCCGCGGACGTGCTGCATGCCTGGTGGGTAGTGGATCTCGGCGTCAAGAAGGACGCCGTTCCGGGCTTCATCAACGAGACGTGGTTTCAGGCCGACACCGAAGGCACCTATCGGGGCCAATGCGCGGAGCTCTGCGGGATGGACCACGGCTTCATGCCGATCGTCGTCGAGGTCGTGAGCACCGAAGAGTACGAAGCTTGGCTCGCGGCCGAAAGAGCGGCGCCATGAGCTTGACCTGACGCCGGGAGAGTGCGCTGATGAGCACGGTCATCGATACCCATACGGAGCACCATAACGGCCGCGGCGTCGGTGCATGGCTTGCGCGCTGGATCACGACGACGAATCACAAGGACATCGGCACGCTGTATCTCGTGTTTAGCGTCCTGATGTTTTTCGTCGGCGGCGCGATGGCCTTGGTGATTCGCGCGGAGCTGTTCCAGCCGGGGCTCCAGTTCGTGAACCCCGTGTTCTTCAATCAGATGACCACGGTGCACGCGTTGGTCATGGTGTTCGGCATGATCATGCCGGCCTTCGCCGGATTCGCGAATTGGATGATTCCGCTCATGATCGGCGCGCCCGACATGGCGCTGCCGCGGCTGAACAACTGGTCGTTCTGGCTTCTGCCGTTCGCGGCGACGTTGCTGCTCTTGACTTTGTTCCTGCCGGGCGGCGGGCCGGCGTCCGGGTGGACGATGTATCCGCCGCTCGTGCTGCAGACGGGCGACGCGTTCCCGTTCTTGATCTTCGCCGTGCATCTGCTTGGCGTGTCGTCGATTCTCGCTGCGATCAACATCATCGTCACGATCATGAATCTGCGCGCGCCGGGCATGGCATTGCTCAGGATGCCGTTGTTCGTCTGGACCTGGCTGATCACGGCCTATCTGCTGCTACTCGCGATGCCGGTGCTCGCGGGCGGCGTGACGATGCTCCTGACCGACCAATTCTTCGGCACGAGCTTCTTTTCGGCGGCGGGCGGCGGTGACCCCGTGATGTTTCAGCACATATTCTGGTTCTTCGGCCACCCCGAGGTTTACATCATCATCCTGCCGGCGTTCGGCATCGTCTCGCAGGTGATCCCGACGTTTTCGCGCAAGCCGCTGTTCGGCTACTCCGCAATGGTCTACGCCACGGCGAGCATCGCGTTCCTATCGCTCGTCGTGTGGGCGCATCACATGTTCACGGTCGGCATGCCGTTATCAGGGCAGCTCTTCTTCATGCTGACGACGATGGTCATCGCCGTGCCGACGGGCGTGAAGGTGTTCAACTGGACGGCGACGATGTGGAAAGGCTCGCTCACGTTCGAGACGCCGATGCTCTACGCGCTCGCGTTCCTGTTCCTGTTTACGCTCGGCGGATTCTCCGGCTTGATGCTCGCGATCGTGCCGGCGGATATCCAGTATCACGATACGTATTTCGTCGTGGCGCACTTTCATTACGTGCTCGTTCCGGGCGCGCTGTTCGGCGCGTTCGCCGGAGCGTACTACTGGATGCCGAAGATGACCGGCCACATGTACGACGAGACGATCGGCAAGTGGCATTTCTGGCTCACGGCGATCTTCGTCGAACGTGACTTTTTTCCCGCAGCACTTCCTGGGCCTTGCCGGCATGCCGCGGCGCATTCCCGATTACGCGCCGCAGTTTGCGGACTTCAATATGATCTCGAGCCTCGGCGCGTTCGGGCTAGGCGCGGCGCAGCTCCTGTTCGTCTGGGTGGTCGTGAAGTGTATCCGCGGCGGCCCGAAGGCGACGGCGCAGGTTTGGGACAATCCGGCGGGCCTCGAATGGACCGTGCCCAGTCCGGCGCCCCATCACACTTTCAGCCAGCCGCCGGACGTTCGATGAGCGCTCACCTCGACCCCGCTGCCGCGCAAGCACCGGACGTCCGGCGCGCCAAGACCGTCGCTCGAAATGCGCGGCTTCTGGGGGCGCTCGCCCTGCTGTTCTATCTCGGGTACCTCTCGTGGAATCTGCTGCGCGGCGCCGGCGGCGCTCCGTGAGTCATGATGCACCGCAATCTTGCCGCTAAGCTCGGCGTGCTCGCCGCCGCGATGTTCGTGTTCGGTTTTGCGCTCGTGCCGCTGTACGACGCGTTTTGCGCCCTTACGGGCTACGGCGGCAAGACGGCCGCTGCAGCACAGAGTGTGAGCGAAGCCGCCGATCCCAGCCGCACGGTGCGCCTCGAGTTGATCGCCTCGCTTGCGCGCGCCGCGCCGTGGGAGTTTCGTCCGGCCGTGAGCCACCTCGAGGTGCATCCGGGCCAGATCTACGAAACCACGTTCTACGCGCGCAACCTGACCGGTGAGCCGCTGGTCGCGCAGGCCGTTCCGAGCGTAGCCCCGGGTCGTGCGGCGGCGCATCTGCGCAAGGTGGAGTGCTTCTGCTTCACGACCCAGGCATTCGAGCCGCACGAGGAGCGGGATCTCAAGCTCGTGTTCATGGTCGACCGCGACCTACCGGCCGATCTGACCACTTTGTCTCTGGCCTACACGATGTTCGCAATCGGGGACTGAAGGTATGGACAAGGCCGGCAACCTCTACTACGTACCGCATGGCACGCGTTGGCCGATCATCGGGTCGATCGGCCTGTTCACCCTGATGATCGGCGCCGCGCTCTGGCTCAACCAAATCGCGCTCGGTCCGTGGGTGCTGGCGCTGGGCGTCTTGCTGTTGATTTTGATGCTTACGGGCTGGTTCGCGACGGTCATCAACGAAAGTGAAAGCGGCGTGTACAACGAACAGGTCGATCACTCGTTTCGTTGGGGGATGAGCTGGTTCATCTTCTCCGAGGTGGTGTTTTTCGGCGTGTTCTTCGGCGCGCTGTTCTATGCGCGGCAGTGGATAGTGCCGTGGCTCGCCGGCGAGGGCGACAATTTCTTCACGAACGTGATGCTGTGGCCGGGATTCGAGAACAGCTGGCCGACGGCGGGTCCGGCGCGCGACTCGGTCGAGCGAATGGGCGCTTGGGGCATTCCCGCGCTCAACACGGCGATTCTGCTGACGAGCGGCGTAACGATCACGATCGCGCACCACATGCTGCTTGCTAGTCGGCGCAGCCCGCTGATTTTCTGGCTCGCCGCAACGTTCGTGCTCGGCTTCGTATTCATTGGGCTGCAGGCGGAGGAATACATCCACGCCTACACCGAGCTCGACCTGCGGCTCGATACGGGCATCTACGGCGCGACTTTTTTCATGTTGACCGGGTTCCACGGCCTGCACGTCACGCTCGGCGCAATCATGCTCGTGGTCATCTGGTTGCGGGTGCTGCGCGGGCATTTCACGCCGCAGCGCCACTTTGCATTCGAGGCGGTTGCCTGGTATTGGCACTTCGTCGACGTCGTCTGGCTCGGCCTGTTCTTTTTCGTTTACTGGCTTTGAGCGATGCTTGAAAAGGCAGTTAGGGCGCGAGGCCGTGAGGCGCAAACCATCCTGCGTACCAGCCGAGGAGCAGGAGCAAGAAGAACAGCACCGAGAGCGCGACGCGTAGCGTGAGTGCGTTTCGCACGCCAGGGGATTGGCCCTTGCGAAAATAGACGAGCGCAAGCGCAAGGCTCGCGAAGATGACGACAAAGAACAGCACGGCCAATGCGATCACCCGTCCGCGGCGTAGAGCCTTCGGCCATCTTACCGTTCTGGGCGCGAGGAGCTGGGCCTGGCTCCTAGTGCTCGCGCTGCTCGCGCTTGCGGCGAGCTTCGCAGCACTCGGTCGCTGGCAGTGGCAACGCGCGCAGATCACGGGCGCGCGCATCGAGCAGTACGCTGCGGCGAGCGACCAACCCGCGCTCACGGCGCCGCCTGAGGACGGCGCACAGCGCTATCGGCTGCTGGAGGTGCATGGGCGCTACGAACCGCATGTGCAGCTCCTGCTCGACAACCGCGTGCACGACGGTCAAGCCGGCTACGAGATCTTGACCGCGTTTCGGGTTGCTGGCGTCGAGCGCAGGCTGATCGTGAACCGCGGCTGGATCAAAGCGGATCCCGATCGTCGCGTGTTGCCGGACGTTGCGGTCGCCGCCTCGCCGCGCGTGCTGCGCGGGCGGATCGATGCACTGCGGCGGCCCGGGATCGCGCTTTCGGGTCCCGCGCAGGAGCCGCGCCCCGGCGTGCTCGTCGCCTCGTATCCGTCTGCGGCGGCAGTGGCCGAGTATTTGGGCGGGCCGACTTTCGACTACCAAGTGCTGCTCGACGCCGGCGAGCCCGACGGCTATCTGCGGGATTGGAGCGTCGACGGGCCGACACCGTCGCGGCACTTCGCATATGCGGGGCAATGGCTGCTGCTCGCGATCGGCGCCGCGGGGGTCGCGCTCGTCATGGGAGCACGCCTCTTGCGGCGCGCGGGGACTCACAATGATGCGTCCGCGCCTCACGCCATGGCTCATCGGGCTCGTTTGCGTCGGGCCGCTCGGGTTGGCCGCGCTTCTCTACTACGGGCCATGGGATCTTCGAGCACTGCCCCAGTTGCCCGGCAGCCGCGAGCTCGTGATCCCGCCCACGAAGCTGCCGCCGCTGGTGCTCGCCGGGCCGAATGCTGCTCGCGCGCCGAGCGCGGGTCCGTACCGATGGTCCTTGATCTATGCAAGAATGACGGCCTGCGAAGAGCAGTGCCAATCGCATCTCGGCCGCCTCCGCCAAGTGCATCAGGCGCTCGGTGCGGAGGCTGACCGCGTGCAGAGACTCTTTGTGCACGCGGGCGATGCCCCCCGGCTCGACGACGATGACAACCTCCAGCTCCGACGTTTCGACGCGAGTGGATCGCTGTGGCGGCAGCTTGGCGAAGAGCGGCTCGACGAACGGGCGAATATTGATCGCCGACCCGTTGGGGAACCTGGTCGTGAGCTACCCGCCGGACGTCGAGCAAAAGGAGCTTTTGCGTGATTTCGAGCGCTTGCTCGAGGCATCCGGAATCGGTTGATGAGTAGAACGTTCTTGCGTCTCGCGCGCTTCGGTGCCGCGCTCGCGTTGCTGGTCGTCACGATCGGTGCGTGGGTCCGTTTGACCGACGCCGGCCTCGGTTGTCCCGACTGGCCCGGCTGCTACGGCCAAGTGATCGTGCCGGACAGCCATGCGGACGCCGCACAACGCTTCGACGGCGACTACGCGGAGCGGCCGCTCGAGGTCGGCAAGGCGTGGCGCGAGATGATCCATCGCTATCTCGCGAGCACCCTCGGCCTCGTTTGCGTCGCGCTTGCGGGGCTCGCGTTTGCGAATCGCCGCGATCCGGAGCAGCCGCTCGTCGTGCCGTTCGTGCTCGTCGGCCTCGTCATCTTCCAAGGCTTGCTCGGCATGTGGACGGTGACATTGCTGCTGAAGCCGATCATCGTCGTCAGCCATCTCCTCGGCGGTCTCGCCACGCTGGTCCTGCTCGCGTCGCTCGCGCGTCTACGCCCGAGGAACGTCGTTGCGGGCGCGCGAGATCTGCGCGTGCTCGGGCTTCTTGCGGCGGCGGCGCTGGTCGTGCAAATAGCGCTCGGCGGCTGGACCAGCGCGAATTACGCGGCGCTTGCGTGTCCGGACTTTCCAACCTGCCAAACGCAATGGTGGCCGCAGATCGCGGACTTTGGCGAAGGCTTCGTGCTGTGGCGCGGCCTCGGCGTCGACTACGAGGGCGGCGTGCTCGAGCATCCCGCGCGAGTCGCGATCCACTTCACGCACCGGCTCGGCGCCGTCCTCGCAGCCGTCTTGATCGGGGTTTTCGGTTGGCGGGTCGCCCGCCGGGCGGCGCGCGCCGACGGCGTGGCTGTGCTGGGCTTGCTGCTGCTGCAGCTTGCCCTGGGTGTTAGTATCGTGCTGTTCGGAGTTCCTTTGCCCATCGCGGTCGCGCACAACGCAACGGCCGCTCTCCTATTGTTGGCCGTGGTCAATGCTAACCAGAGAATTCGGCAACGCTAGTACGGCCATCCAAGGCGCTTGGCGCGACTACTACGTGCTCACGAAGCCGGGCGTCGTACAGTTGCTCGTGTTCACGGCGGTGGTCGGCATGTTTCTCGCGACCCCCGGTATGGTGCCTTGGGACGTGCTGATTTTCGGCAGCCTCGGCATCGGCATGGCCGCCGCATCGGGCGCCGTCGTCAATCACATTTTGGATCAGCGCGTCGATGCGCAGATGGCGCGGACGCGGAATCGACCGCTGCCGACGGGCCGGATCCACGAGCGAGACGCCCTATCGTTTGCATTGGTCCTCGGGCTCTCGGGCCTCGCGATCTTGGCGCTGCTCGTGAACCCGCTGACCGCCGCTCTCACGTTCCTGTCGTTGATCGGCTACGCCGTGATTTACACCGTGTATCTCAAGCGCGCCACACCGCAGAACATCGTGATCGGCGGCGCCGCCGGTGCCGCGCCACCGGTGCTCGGCTGGACCGCCGTGACCGGCGACGTGAGCGGCTATGCGCTGCTCTTGTTTCTCATCATCTTCACGTGGACGCCGCCGCACTTCTGGGCGCTCGCGATCGCGCGCAAGGCGGATTACGAGAAAGCCGAAATCCCGATGTTGCCGGTCACGCATGGCGAGGCGTTGACTAAGTCCTTCGTCGTTTACTACACGATTCTGCTCACGATCGTTTCGCTGCTGCCTTATTTGACCGGCATGAGCGGGGTTTTGTACTTGCTCGGCGCCGTGCTGCTGGGCGGCGGTTTTCTGTACTACGCCATGACGCTCAAGTTCGGCGCGCGCGCCGATTCGGCCATGAAGACGTTCGGTTACTCGATCAGCTATCTCATGGCGCTGTTCGGTTTCTTGTTGATCGATCACTACATCCCGGCATTCTGGCCGGAATAGCTTCGAAAATCGGGGTCAGGCACCGGTGTCAGGCACCGATTTCGCGTTGCGCCGGCCTTCGATGCAACAGCATCGGTGCCTGACACCGGTGCCTGACCCCTAAGCCGATGGACGTCACAGACATCATCGATCCGCTGAATGAGCCGCAGCGCGAAGCCGTAACCTTGAAGGATCTGCCGACGCTCGTCTTGGCAGGGGCAGGCAGCGGCAAGACACGCGTGCTCGTGCACCGGATCGCCTGGGTGATCCGTGTGTCCGGCGTGGCCGCGCAGCACGTGCTCGCCGTGACCTTCACGAACAAGGCGGCGAACGAAATGCGCGAGCGCATCGAAACGCTGCTCGGCTTTCCGACTCGGCATCTGTGGATCGGCACGTTTCATGGCCTGGCCCACCGGTTGCTTCGCATTCATTGGCGCGAAGCTGGTTTGGCGGAAGGCTTTCAGATCATGGACTCGGATGACCAGATACGGCTGATCCGGCGGCTCTTGAAAAGCCTCGAGCTCGACGAGAACGAGTGGGTACCGAAGGAGCTCGCGTGGTTCATCAACGCGCAGAAGGACGATGGCCTGCGTGCGAAGGACCTGAAGGACGAAGGCAACGCCGGGCGCCGCCAGATGATCGATCTGTATGCGCGCTACGAGAAACTTTGCAACGATCTGTCGGTCGTCGACTTCGGTGAGCTGCTGTTACGCAGCCTCGAGGTGCTACGTGATCACGAGGAGCTCTTGAAGCAGTATCGCAATCGCTTCCGGCACCTCCTCGTCGACGAGTTCCAGGACACGAACGCGATTCAATACCACTGGCTCAGGCTTCTGGCGGGCACGAGCGGCACGCCGTTCGTCGTCGGCGACGACGATCAATCGATCTATCGCTGGCGCGGCGCGCGGATCGAGAACCTGTACCGATTCCAGCAGGATTTTCCGGGCACGCAAGTCATCCGGCTCGAGCAGAACTACCGGTCGACCGCAACGATCTTGAGTGCTGCGAACGCGGTGATCGCGAACAACGCGTCGAGGCTCGGCAAGACGCTGTGGACCGACGGCGCCAACGGCGATCCGATCAAGCTTTACGCGGCGTTCAACGAACGCGACGAGGCGGAGTTCGTGATCAACCGCATCCAGGATCATCTGACCCAGGGCCACCGCCGCAGCGAGGCGGCGGTCCTGTACCGCTCGAACGCGCAGTCCCGGGTATTCGAGGAGGGGCTGCTCGCGGCCGGCATCCCCTACCGCGTGTACGGCGGCTTGCGGTTTTTCGAGCGCGCCGAGATCAAAGACGGTCTCGCGTACTTGCGGCTCATCGCCAACCGCGACGATGACCCGTCGTTCGAGCGCGTCGTAAACACGCCGCCGCGCGGAGTCGGCTCGCGGACGATGGACGTCGTGCGCGACGAGGCGCGGCGCTCGGGCGTGAGCCTGTGGCGCGCGGCCGCGCGCGTGATCGCGGAAGACGGTCTTGCGAAGCGTTCTGCGCAGTCTCTGTGGAGCTTCTTGAGCCTCATCGATCGACTCGCCGAGGAAACGCGCACTGCTAGCCTGCATGAGCAGGTGGCCCACGTCGTCGCGGGGAGCGGATTGCTCGCGCACCACGGCAAGAATCCGGACAGCGGCGGCGACGCGCGCGTCGAAAATCTCGAGGAGCTCATCAGCGCCGCTCGCGATCTGCACTTCAGCGGCGAAGCCGACCTGCCGCCGCTGGCGGAATTCCTGGCGTATGCCGTGCTCGAATCCGGCGAAGGTCAGGCGGAAGCCTATCAAGACAGCGTGCAGCTCATGACGATGCATTCCGCGAAGGGGCTCGAGTTTCCGCTCTTGTTCATGTGCGGAATGGAGGAGCGCCTGTTTCCGCATCAGCGCTCGATCAACGATCCCGACGGTCTCGAGGAGGAGCGGCGTCTTTGTTACGTCGGTATTACGCGGGCGCAGCGTCAGCTGTATCTCACGTACGCCGAGCAGCGCCGCCTGCACGGCCAGGACATGTTTTCCACGCCGTCGCGGTTCATACGCGAAATTCCCGCGGAGCTCGTCGAGGACGTTCGCCCGACGATGATCGTGTCGCGGCCGTTGTTCCGCCGCTCGGAGGCTGCGCCATCGGCGAACGGCGTTCGGCTCGGCCAGCGCGTGCGACACGGCAAGTTCGGCGAAGGCATCGTGCTCAACAGCGAAGGCAGCGGCGCGCACGCACGCGTGCAAGTGAACTTCGAACGCGCCGGCACCAAGTGGCTCGTGGTCGCCTATGCGAACCTCGAACTGATGTAAACTGCCGTTCCGCATGAACATTCTCATCTTGGGAGCAGGGCAAGTGGGCAGCACCGCCGCCTACAGCCTGGCCCGCGAGGAAGCGAACGAGGTCACGATCGTCGACCGCAATCCGGAGGTTCTGCGGGAGCTCCAGGATCGGCTCGACGTCCGCACGGTCGTCGGCAACGCATCGCATCCGGACGTCCTCGAGCGCGCGGGCGGCAAGAACGCCGATATGATCATCGCGCTCACGAACAGCGACGAGATCAACATGGTCGCGTGTCAAATCGCGTTCACGTTGTTCCGCACGCCTACGCGCATCGCACGCATTCGCGCTCGTGAGCTCACGAGCCGCGAGCAGTTGTTCGGACCGGAAGGAATTCCGGTGGACGTTGCAATCAGCCCGGCATCGCTCGTCACCGACTACATCGAGCAGCTGATCAGGTTCCCCGGCGCGCTGCAGGTGCTGGATTTCGCCGACGGGCGCGTGCGGCTCGTCGCGACTCGCGCGCATCGGGGCGGCGCGCTCGTCGGACATCCGCTGCGCGAGCTGTCGAAGCACATCCCGAACGTCGAGTGCCGCGTGGTCGCGATCTACCGCGGCAGCCGCGGCATCATCCCGGACGGCGACACCGTCGTCGAGGAAGGCGACGAGGTGTTTTTCATCGCAGCGCGCAAGGACATCCGTACGGTGCTCAAGGAAATGCGCAAGCTCGACGATCCCGTGCGCAAGGTGGTGATCGCGGGCGGCGGCAACATCGGTCTTACGCTCGCGAAGCAGCTCGAGGCCACGAACCAAGTGAAGGTGATCGAACGCGGCTATGAGCGGGCTCGGCAGCTCTCCGAGCAGTTGAACCGCGCCATCGTGCTGCACGGGGATTCCGCCGACGAGGAGCTGCTGCTCGAGGAGAACATCGACAGCGCCGATGTGTTCGTCGCGGTCACGAACGCGGAGGAGGCCAACATTCTCTCCGCCATGCTCGCGAAGCGCCTGGGTGCCCGCAAAGTCATGGCGCTGATCAACAAGCCGGCGTATGCGGAGCTCGTGGAATCCGGCACGATCGACATAGCGATCTCGCCCCAGCAAATAACGTTGGGCACGCTGCTCGCGCACGTTCGGCGCGGCGACGTCGCCAAGGTGCACTCGCTGCGGCGCGGCGCCGCGGAAGCGATCGAAGCCGTTGCGCACGGCGACGCTCGGGAATCGCGGGTCGTGGGAAGGATGGTCGAAGAGGTCCGCTTGCCGCGCGGCGCCAGCATCAGCGCGATCGTGCGCGGCGATCAAGTGCTAATGGCCCACCACGACACGCTCATTCAGGCCGACGATCACGTGATTCTGTTCATCGCCGATCGCCGGCAGATCGACGAGGTCGAGCGGCTCTTCGAGATCGGGCTCGCTTTCGCATAGCGAAGTCGCTGACGACGTCCCGTTCCAAGCGCTTGATGATGTGACGATGCGCCGATGATTTTTCCAAACGTGCAGCGCATCCTCGGTCTCCTGCTGACCTTGTTCAGCTTGACCATGCTGCCGCCGATCGTGGTCGCCCTCATGTTTCGGGATCAGCATTGGAGCGCGTTCGTCGTGTCGTTCGGCGTCGTGCTTGCGGGCGGTCTCGCGATGTGGCTGCCGGTGAGAAAGCGGCGTGAGGAGCTGCGCACGCGCGAGGGTTTCCTCGTCGTCGCATTGTTTTGGATCGTGCTCGGGGGCTTCGGCGCGATTCCCTTCGTCCTTGCGCAGAGCCCGGTGCTGGATTGGCCGGACGCCGTGTTCGAGTCGATCTCCGGTCTGACGACCACGGCCGCGACCGTGCTCGTGAACGTGGATTCTTTGCCGCCATCGATTCTCTTTTACCGCCAACAGCTGCAATGGTTCGGGGGTCTCGGCATCGTTGTGCTCGCGGTCGCGGTCTTGCCGATGCTTGGAGTCGGCGGCATGCAGCTGTATCGCGCGGAGCTCCCGGGACCGATCAAGGATATGAAGCTCACCCCGCGGATTACCGAGACGGCGAAGGCGCTGTGGTACGTGTATTTCGGCATGACGGTGGCGTGCGCCGCTTGCTACTGGGTGGCCGGTATGAGCCCTTTCGATGCGATCTGCCACGCCTTCAGCACCGTGTCGATCGGCGGCTATTCCACGCACGACGCTAGCTTGGCGTACTACGACAGCGTCCTCGTCGAAGCGGTGGCGATCGTCTTCATGTTCGTGGGCGCCGCGAATTTCTCTCTGCACTTCGTTGCCTGGCGGGACCGCAGCACGCGCAGCTACCTCGCCGACCCGGAATTTCAGGCCTATTGCTGGATACTGTTCGGTTTGGCCACGATCGTTACCGCCTACCTCACGCTTTCCGGGTACTACGATGTCAGCCAAGCATTGCGTAGGGGCGTTTTCCAAGCTGTGTCCCTCGCGACGACGACGGGTTTCATGACCGACTCGTACGTGACGTGGCCCGGCGGGCTCCCCGTGTTGCTGATCCTCGCGAGCTTCATCGGCGGTTGCGCGGGGTCGACTGCCGGCGGCATGAAGGTCGTGCGGTGGCTCTTGATGTACAAGCAAGGCAGCCGCGAATTCCAACGACTCGTGCACCCGAGCGCCGAGATCGCGGTCAAGATCGGCGGCCGCGTGGTTCATCCGCGTGTCGTCGACGCAGTTTGGGGATTTTTCGCGGTCTACGTTGTCGTATTTACCGTGTTGATGCTCCTGATGTTGATGACGGGCTTGGATCAGGTGTCGGCATTCGCGGCCGTTGCCGCCACGCTCAACAATCTCGGCGCCGGTTTGGGTGCCGTCACCACCGATTTCAGCGCGGTCACCGCGCTCGGCAAATGGGCCGCGGTTTGCGCGATGTTGCTTGGCCGGCTCGAAATATTCGCGTTGCTCGTCTTGATTACGCCGACTTTTTGGCGCGGCTGAACGTGGTCAAACCGGACATGGTTGCGAGTCTCGAGGCCTTGCTCGCGCAAGGCACCGACACCGCTGAGCTGCGCCTCGCGCTTGCCAAGCTGCACTTGGACGACGGACGCGTCGAGATCGCGCTGCGCCACGCGGAGGCTGCGGTGGCGCACGATCCGCGCTACTCGGCCGCCTGGAAGGCGCTGGGGCGCGCGCGCGAGAAGGGCGGCGCAATCACAGCCGCGATCGAGGCCTACGACAAAGGTATCGCAATAGCGGAAGAGCGGGGTGACCAGCAGGCCGCGAAGGAAATGCGCGTATTCCGCAAGCGACTGCAGGCGCAATCGGCGACGAAGTCGGGCGCAGCGGACGGCTGAGCGGCCGCCGCGCGCCGCGAGGGCGAATCAGTGGTGGCCGCCGTGCCCACCGTCGCCGTGGCCATGCCCATGTCCGTGGGCATCTTGTTCGCGCTTAACCGGCGGCAGCCGGTCGGCACGAAACCAGAGCAATCCGCCTACGACGAGCAGCGTCACGGCCACGGTGGCAAACGGCAACGGGGGCAGCCAAAGGGGTACTTGTTCCATACCGGTCAAAATAGGTCTGATGAGTCGAGAAAAGAACCACGCAAGCAGCAGCCCGATCAACACGCCGAAGGCCGCCTTCGGTTGGCTCTGCCACAGCTTGCCCCAGATGAGCACGAAAAAGGCGATGCCGATCAACCACCACAGCATGTCGTTGTTCGCGCTCTCAAAGCCTCGCGAGGCGCGCCGCTAGTGCGCGGCCTCCGCGCCATGCGCGGGTGGCGTTATCTGCTCCGGCTCCGAGAAGAAATCCAGCCGCGTGAGCTCCGTGTAGTCGCCCTCGATCGCCATGAGCCCCACCAGCACGAGCAGCACGACCGGTGGACCCAGAATCGCATAGATCAGCGCGAGCCGCTCCCACTTCATGTGCATGAAGATCGCGACGATGAACCCGGCCTTGAGAAACATGAACAGCAGAATCAGTCCCCACCGGAAGAGGCCGTCGCCGAGAAAGTCGGTGCCGTACGAGGCCGCGCTAAAAACGAATAGCAATCCCCAGATCCAAAAGTAGATGCTCAAAGGATGCTGTTGTCCCTGTGCCATCGGAAAGTCCCTACCAGAGATAGAAGAACGCGAAGATGAAGACCCAGACGAGGTCGACGAAGTGCCAATACAAGCCGGCGATCTCGACGATCTCGTAGTTACCGCCGCCGCGCTCGTAGTCGCCCCGCAAGACCTTGAGCGCGACGATCACGAGATAGACGACGCCGGCCGATACGTGCAGGCCGTGGAAGCCCGTGATCATGAAGAAGGACGCTCCGAATTGCTCGGCTCCGAACGGGTTTACCCACGGGCGCACGCCCTCGACGATGAGCTTCGTCCATTCGAATGCCTGCATGCCGACGAAGATCGCACCGAAGCCGCCCGTCATTAGCATCAGCGCGGCCGCCCTGCCGCGATCGCCGCGGTAACCGTAGTTGACGGCCATTGCCATGGTGCCGCTGCTCGTGATCAGCACGAACGTCATGATCGCGATCAGGATCAGCGGCATGTTCACGCCGAAGATCGTCAGCGAGAAAACTGCGCTCGCATTCGGCCAGTCGATCGGCGTCGACATGCGCACGTTCATGTACGAGGTGAGGAAGCACGAGAAGATGAATGTGTCGCTGAGCAGGAAGATCCACATCATCGCCTTGCCCCACGGAACGCGGAACGTCGCCTTGTCCGCGGACCAGTCGGTGACGATGGTTTCCCACGCGCCTTCGTTCGGCGATTCAGCCGTAGCGGTCAAAACCTCTTGCGCCATATCCTTTCGTGCTTTCCTTCTAGGTCGTCAACAGCAACGCGAATACACCCAACCAGATCAGCAGTAGCCAGTGCCAATACACCGTCGTGAGCTGCACGCTCAACCGCAGCCGGCCGATCGCGACCACGTTAGCCGAATCGACGCCGCGCCAAACGCGTGCAGCGGTCCTGGTCAACACGAACATGCCGCCGAGCATGTGTAGTCCATGCACCGCGGTCAGCAGGATGAAGAACGTGTACGCAGGGTGGCGTCGATCGTAGTTGCCGGACGCGCTCAGCAGCTCCCAAGCCCAGATCTGTCCGGCCAGAAAGGCAAGCGTGAGCACCCCGCCGGCCGTGAAGTAGGCGCGAAGTCCCGTGAAGTCGCCCGAGTCCGCGCGCGTGCGAGCGATCTGCAGTGCCGCACTCGCGAGCACGAGCAGCACGGTGTTGAACCAGAGGATTCGCGGCTCGTTGAGCGGCTGCCACGACAGGATTTCGCCATGGGTGTGCCCGACGCGCATCATGTAGGCGCTCGCGAAGATGCCGAACAGGCTCGTGACCATCGCGAGGAAGACCCACAACCCGACCTTCGGTGCGGAGGATGTCACGGTCTCCTGGCTCGTCGCCACGACGCCTTGCTGCAACCACGGCTTGTCTCTCAGCCGTTGAACCAACAGCCACCACACCGTGATGGCGGTCAGCATGGCGATCGATAGAGCGATGAGCATGGTTGACGGTTGCCTTCCCTAGGCCAACGACTTGTGCCCTTTCGGCGGCTCGTTCTGCGGAATGAAGTCGCGCGCTTCGCCAGGTACGCTGTAGTCGTAGGCCCAGCGGTACACGACGGGCAGCTTGGGGCCCCAGTTGCCGTGCACCGGCGGAGTATCCGGAGTCTGCCACTCAAGCGTCGTCGCTCCCCACGGATTGGCCTCGGCGCGTTTACCTTTGATCAAGCTGTACACGACATTGATGATGAAGATCACCTGCGCCGTCGCCACCACGATCGCCGCGATCGTGATCGCCTCGTTCACCGCGTGCGCCGACTCTGGGATGAACTCGGTGTTGCCGTAGGCGTAATAGCGCCGCGGCATGCCGAGAATCCCGAGATAGTGCATCGGCAGGTAGATTGCGTACGTGCCGAGGAAGGTCATCCAGAAGTGGATGCGTCCAAGAAGCTCGTTCGGCATCTTGCCCGTCAGCTTCGGGAACCAGTGATAGATCGCACCGAACAGCACCATGACCGGGGACACGCCCATCACCATGTGGAAGTGCCCGATCACGAAGTACGTGTCGGACAGCGGGAGGTCGACTGTCACATTGCCCAGAAACAGCCCAGTCAAGCCGCCGTGGACGAACGTAAATATGAACCCGATCGCGAACAGGTTCGGAATGTTCATTTGAATGTTGCCGCGCCACAGCGTCAACACCCAGTTGTAGACCTTGATCGCCGTCGGCACCGCGATGATCAGCGTCGTAGTCGCGAAAAAGAACCCGAAGTACGGATTCATGCCGCTCACGTACATGTGGTGCGCCCAGACCACGAACGACAGCGCGCCGATCGCGATGATCGCCCAGACCATCATGCGGTAGCCGAAGATGTTCTTGCGCGCGTGTGTAGCGAGCAGGTCCGAAACGATGCCGAACGCGGGCAGCGCGACGATGTACACCTCGGGATGACCAAAGAACCAGAACAGATGTTGGAACAATATCGGGCTGCCGCCTTGATGATCGGACACCTCGCCGAGCGACAGCAACGCCGGCATGAAGAAGCTCGTGCCGATGAGCCGATCGAGCAGCATCATGATGGCCGCCACGAGCAGCGCGGGGAACGCAAGCAGACCCAGGATCGTCGCGACGAAGATGCCCCACACGGATAGCGGCATCCGCATCATCGTCATGCCGCGGCAGCGCGCCTGCAGCACCGTGGTCACGTAGTTCAAGCCGCCCATCGTGAAGGCCACGATGAAGATCGCGAGCGACGCTAGCATCATGACGATGCCCCAGTCGGCGCCGGGCGTGCCCTCGAGCACGGTCTGCGGCGGGTACAGCGTCCAACCTGCGCCCGTCGGACCTCCGGGGACGAAGAAGCTCGCAAGCAGCACGATGACGGACAACAGGTACACCCAGAAGGACAGCATGTTCATGTACGGAAACACCATGTCGCGGGCGCCGCACATGAGCGGAATCAGGTAATTGCCGAAGCCGCCAAGGAATAAAGCCGTTAGGAGATAGATGACCATGATCATGCCGTGCATGGTCACGAACTGATAATAGTTATAAGGAGTGATGAACGAGTACGTGTCCGGGAACCCGATCTGCAGGCGCATCAGGAGCGACAGCACCAACGCGACGAGCCCGACGCCGATCGCCACGGTACCGTACTGGATCGCAATGACCTTGTGGTCTTGGCTCCAGATGTACTTTTCGATGAAAGTCTGCGGATCGTGAAGGTGATGATCGCGGTCGGCGATTGCAACGTATGCCATATCAGATCTTCCTTTCGACTACCGTCTCGGCAGCATCCGCTGCCTGTACTTTTCGACCGTTTCGGCGTGCCATCGTTTAACGGATCGTGTTGATGTAGGCGACGACGTCGTTGATCGAGCCGTCAGCAATCAGGAGGTTCGCCATCATGTGCATCTGGTCGCCGTAGATGTCCTGGGGATGACCTCCCCGAACTCGCGCTTTGAAGTTCTCGAGTTGCCGCACCAAGTACCAGTCGGTCATTCCGGCAAGCCGCGGCGCGTTCGTGCCCCAGCGGCCCTCACCGTTGCCTCCGTGGCACGCCGTGCAAGTTTCGTAGAGCTCGCGGCCGTGCTCGACGTCGCCAATCGTCGTCGTCGGTGCGGGACCGTCGGGCAGCGTCTCGATGTACGCGATCACGTTTTCCATCGTCGCGGGATCCGCCACCGTTTGAGCCATCGGTGCCATCTGCGCACCGAACGTGTCCATCGGATCGGCGCCCCGGATGCGCAGCTGATAGTTGCGCAGCTGCCGCCGGATGTACCAGTCCTGTTGACCGGCGATCTTCGGCGCATTCAACTGTTGATTGCCTTCGCCCTGTGCGCCGTGACACGCGCCGCAGACGGCATAGTTTGCGGCACCGGCGGTCGCGTTGCCGGTCGGACGCGCCTGCGTCGCGGCGAAGGTAGGCTGCGTCGCGAGCCAAGCCTGATAGTCCGCCGCCTCGTCGACGACGATCTTGCCGCGCATGGCGAAGTGCCCCACTCCGCAGAGCTCCTCGCAGAGGATCTCGTACGTGCCTGGCACAGTCGGCGTGAACCACTGATACGTCACCAATCCGGGCACGAGATCCATCTTGACGCGAAACTGCGCCACAGCGAAGTCGTGCAGCACGTCCGCGGAGCGCAGCAGCGACCTCACGGGCTGGTTCACCGGGAGGTGCAGGGTCGGGGCTGCGATGATCACGTCGTCTTGACCGTTCGGATCCTCCGGATCGACCCCGAGCGGGTTATCGACGCTCATGTGCCGGACGTCGCTCGCGCCGAGCAGGTTGTCCTCGCCCGGCAGCCGGAATCCCCAGTGCCATTGCTTGCCGACCGCTTCGAAGTCGGTCGCATCCTCGGGCACCGTGACGAAGTTGGCCCAGACGAATAGGCCGGGCGTCAGCATAGCGGCGACCCCGACGGACGTGAACACCGTAAGTATGATCTCGAGCTTCTTGCTCTCGGGCTCGTAGTGGGCGGCATGCCCTTTGCGGCTGCGGAAACGCACCACGCAGTAGGCGGTGAACAGGTTCACGGCGACGAACACGATGCCGCATACCCAGAAAGTCACGTCGACCGTGAAATCGATGGTTCCCCAATTCGAGGCGAGCGGCGTGAAGTACCACGGACTGGCAAAGTGAAAGATCAGCGAGCCGATGACGAGCAAGACGATGACGACGGCTAAAGCCATACCGCGAATATCCTCATACCGTGCGCGAGATCAACAGCCTCGCCGCTTCGCAACAGGAGCGTAAAACTTAGGACACGAGCCGCTATTCGACGATGAATTTTCCGCTCATCAGCACGAAATGGCCCGGGAATGAACAGAAGAACGTGTAGTCGCTGCCAGCCTTTAGCTTGGACAGATCCACTTTAACGGACGTTTCTTGACCGCCGCCGACGACGGTCGTGGACGCTAACACACGAGCGTCGCCCGCGGGCAGAAAATTCGGGGGGCCCGCGGCCTGCCCGGCCGTCGCGACGCCTTGGAAATCAGGCGTCGTCGTGAGCACCCAGTTGTGGCCCATGACGTTCGCCGCGAGCATCCCGGTGTGCTTCAGAGTAACCGTCACCTCCTTGCAGCTCGCTTTGACGCGCATTTCCTTTTGGTTGAATTGAATTTGGTCGTTTCCCTCGATCGTGAGCGCGCATTCTTGGCCCCACGCTTGACCGGAGATCGCCCATCCGGCGACGGCCAACACTATGAAGTTCCGTGTCATTTGCTAATAGCTCCTCAAGGACAGGCAGGCAAAAAATTGAACGCCGAATGGTAGCAGAACCCACGTTGCGTCGATAAGCGCGAATCACGTTGTCGGCTGGTCGTGCCGGCTGGCTTGCACTGTCCGCCCGGCACAGGCGCAATACGCGTGCGGCTGGCCTCTGCGCTGTTCCGGGGGCGAGCACGCCAGATTTCGCTGGCGCCGACAACCGGCGGCTCGAGACGATGGCGCCACTATTGTGAAATCCACCTGACAAGTCTGTTAGGCTAAAACACGTTAAGTAGACGCCATATTTATAGCGATAGGTTCTAGGAAGTCGATCAAATTACCACTTCTTAGTGATTCACCGGCATGTGGGACGCAGAAAAGAGAATTAACCGACACTTCCGGATACTGTGGGATATCCGGCCTCGAAGTGGACTCTGACGAGAATTTAGGATGATTGCCCTACTCCAGCGAGTAACGCAGGCCGACGTTGCGGTGAACGGCGAGACGATTGCGCGGATCGGCCGCGGCTTGCTCGTCCTCGTCGGCGTCGAGCGAGGCGATCGGGCGTCCGGGGCGCAGCGCCTCGCGGAACGATTGGTCGGCTACCGGGTCTTTGCCGATGCAGCCGGGCGAATGAATCTAGCGGTGCGTGACGTGGGGGGCAGCTTGCTCCTGGTGCCGCAGTTTACGCTGGCGGCGGACACGAGCAGCGGCTCTCGGCCAGGATTTTCGCGTGCCGCGGAACCCTCGGTCGGTGAGGCGTTGTTCGGAGAATTGAGCGCCGCGGTGGAGGCCACGGGCGTGCCGTGCGCGTTCGGCCGCTTCGGCGCCGACATGCAGGTAACGCTCACGAATGACGGGCCGGTGACGTTCTGGCTGCAGGTGCCGCCCGTCCGGTGACCGAAAGGTGTTTGGCGTATCATGGATTTGCTCGGGTAGGGAATCCGAGCGCAGCGGAGAAACGGCATGGGACTCGGAATGAGCGTCTGGCAATTGCTGATTATTCTAGTGATCGTCGTGCTGATCTTTGGCACGAAGCGCCTGAAGTCGATCGGCGGTGATCTGGGCGGCGCGCTGAAGAGCTTCCGCAAAGCCATGGACATCGATGAGGACAAATCCCGCAAGGACGAACCTCCCCGGACGCCTCGAGAGTAGCGAGCCCGACGCGGAGTTCGCCGAGCAAAAAGATAAGACCGGTAGCGCCTAGCGAACGGCGATTGCATGTTCGACGTCGGTTTTGCGGAGCTCGTCCTCGTATTCGTGATCGGGCTGCTCGTTCTTGGGCCGGAGCGCTTGCCCAAAGTCGCCGCCGAGATCGGTAAGTGGGTTAGCCGCGCGCGCAGGACAGCCACGCAACTACGGCGCCAGCTCGAGCGTGAGATCGAGCTCAACGAGGTGATTCAACCGCCGAAACCGGTTGTACGCCCGCCGCCGCCCGCCACGCCGCCACCGGCCGAACCCGCGGTTGCGCAGACGGCAGAGCCGTCGGCCACGGCACCTACCACCGCGGCGCCCGAGGCCGCGCCTACGACTCAGACCAACGAGCCGCCAAGAGCCTAATGAACGACTCCTCCCAAAACCACGAGCCGCAAAAGGAACAGCTCGCGGAAGGGACGCTCATCTCCCACCTCGTAGAGCTGCGCTCGCGACTGATGAAGGGAATGTTGGCCATCGTCGTCGTGTTCGTCTGCCTCACGCCGTTCTATCAGCGCGTTTTCGAGTACGTATCGGCGCCGCTGCAAGCCGTGCTGCCCGGCCCGATGCTCGCGTCGACCCCGACGTCACCGTTCCTCGTGCCGTTCAAAACCACGTTCTTCGTCTCGCTGTTCATCGCGATGCCGGTCGTGCTGTTCCAAGCGTGGCAGTTCATCGCGCCGGGGTTGTATCGCAAGGAAAAACGCCTAGCCATTCCGCTCATGATCTCGAGCATCGTTCTGTTCTACGTCGGCATGGCCTTCGCGTATTTCATCGTGTTCCGCGTCGTCTTCGGGTTCTTCGTCCAGGCGACACCGGAAGGTGTCACGATGATGACGGACATCGGCGCGTACCTCGACTTCGTCATGACGATTTTCCTCGTCTTCGGGCTCGCTTTCGAAGTGCCGATTGCCACCGTCATGCTGATCTGGAGCGGCCTCGTTTCGATCAAGGCGTTGAAGGCGGTGCGCGCATACGTATTTCTCGGCGCATTCGTCGCGGGCATGCTCCTTGCGCCCGACGTGTTCTCGCAAACCCTGCTCGCGATTCCGGTGTATCTCTTGTATGAGGCCGGCCTGATTCTGGCGCGCTTCCTGGTGCCGGAAAAAACGGCGATGAAAGAGGTCGAGACCTGAGGTCGAACGGCGCGGCAGGCCGCAGCGCCTTGCCGCTTCGCGCCCACTTCGGTCACACTCCCGCAATGGCAGCGCACAGAGCGCGCAAGAATTCAGGACTGCGACGATGACGGCCTCGAGCACGACCGTCGCTGCCGCAGCCCGCCCCCGTGAGTTTCTCGGCCACCCGCGCGGCCTCGCCACGCTGTTCATGACCGAGTTCTTCGAGCGCTTCACCTACTACGGGATGCGCGCGCTGCTCGTTCTGTTTCTCGTAGCCGCCACCGATGGCGCGAACCCCGGTTTCGGCATCGATCGCGTCACGGCCGGCGCCGTGTACGGGTTGTACACGGGCGCGGTGTTTCTCGGCTCGTTGCCGGGAGGGTGGATCGCCGACCGGCTGGTTGGGCAGCGCAACGCGGTGTTCTGGGGCGGCGTGATCATCATGCTCGGCAACTTCACTCTAGCGATACCCGCGACACCGCCGGTGTTCTACCTGGGCCTTGCGATCATCGTGGTGGGCGTCGGGCTGCTCAAGCCGAATATTTCCGCAATGGTCGGCATGCTTTACGAAGGTCAACCTGGCGCGCGCCGCGACGCCGGTTTCTCGATCTTCTACATGGGCATCAACTTGGGCGCGCTCGTCGCACCGCTGATCGCGGGCACGATCGGCGAGGCGTGGAACTGGCGCGCCGGCTTTTTCTGCGCAGGTCTTTTCATGGGGCTCGGCGTGTTGCAGTACAAGCTCACGCAGCACTACCTCGGGGACGCGGGCGTCGCAGCGCACAACGCGAGCGCGGAAGAGAAGCGGCGTGGCTGGCGACTCGTCACGATCGGCTCCGCCGTGGTCGTCGCGGTCGCACTGTTGCTGTTCCTCGGCGTCGTTCCCGTCGACGTGACGACGCTCGCGCAGGCGTTTGGCTCGGCAATGATTGCTCTCGCGTTCGTGTTCTTCGGCTACGTGTTGCTGTTCGCAAAGTTGAGCGGCGAAGAGCGCAAGCGCGTCGCGGTGATTGCAATTTTCTTCCTGTGTGCCGCGGTTTTCTGGGCGGGTTTCGAGCAGCAGGCGACGACGTTCAATCTGTTCGCGCTCGATTTCACCGACCGATCCGTGCTCGGTGGGTTGTTCCCCGAGGGTGTGCATCCTGCGTCGTGGTACCAGTCGGCGAATCCGATTTTCGTCGTGCTATTCGCGCCGGTGTTCGCGTGGATCTGGGTCTCGCTCGGGATGCGCAATCTCGACCCGTCCGCGCCGGTGAAATTCGGCCTCGGGCTCGTGCTGCTCGGCGTAGGATTCCTCGTGATGGTGTTCGCGGCAGAACTCGTCGTCGCGACGGGCGACGACGTCGCGCCGACCTGGCTGCTGATGGCCTATCTTCTGCAAACCTTCGGCGAGCTGTGCTTGTCGCCCGTCGGGCTTTCCAACGTCACGAAACTCGCCCCGCCGCGCTTCGTCGGCCAAATGATGGGCACTTGGTTCCTCGGTTCCGCGGTCGGCAATCTGTTCGCCGGCATCATCGGCGGGCATATCGGCTCCGCCGAGGCGCAAGAGATCCCCGCGCAACTCATGCAGATGACCTTGATCGGCGGCGGCGCGGGTCTCCTGATGCTCGTCTTCGCCTGGCGCATTCGCACCTGGATGGGCGGCATCAAGTAAGGAACCTCGATCGATGAGCGAGTCGACCCGGCTGCCTCCGCAGCTTACCGCGCGCGCGATCATTCTGGCGGTGGTGCTCGCCATGATTCTAGCGGCGGCAAACACGTATCTCGGACTGTTCGCCGGAATGACGATCGCTTCGGCGATACCCGCGGCAGTCGTTTCCATGGCCGTGCTGCGGATGCTCGGGGGCGGTGGGATTCTCGAGAACAACATCGTGCAAACGGGCGGCTCGGCAGGGGCGTCGCTCGCTTCGGGTGTGATCTTCACGATTCCCGCGCTCGTGATCCTCGGGTTCTGGGACGACTTCGACTTTCTCTGGGTGCTTGCCATCGCGGGGCTCGGCGGCGTGCTCGGCGTGCTTTTCTCGGTGCCGCTGCGCCGCGCGTTGATCGTCGATCAAGGGCTCTCCTTCCCGGAAGGCAAGGCGGCGGCGGAGGTCCTCAAGGCCGGCGAGAACCCCGCGCAGGGCGTGAAGATCTTGGGCGGCGCGGCGCTCGGCGGCGGACTCGTAAAGCTCGCGGCGGCGAGCGGTCTGCGACTGATCCCGGACACCGCGGCGGCGGCGACCTATGCCGGCCAAGGCATCGCCTACATCGGCACGAATCTCTCGCCGGCGCTGCTAGGCGTCGGCTACATCGTCGGGCTCAACATCGGCATCGTCGTGCTCATGGGCGGAATCATCTCTTGGAACGTCGCCATTCCGCTCTATAGCGCGTTCTTTCTCGACGGCAATGCGGAGCTCGCTCGAACCGCTGCGGGCCTCGATGCCGAAAACGCCGCCGGCCTGCTGTGGAGCACGCAGATCCGCTATCTCGGCGTCGGCGCGATGCTGATCGGCGGCATCTGGGCTTTGATCAGCCTGCGCAAGTCGCTCGTGTCGGGCATCAGGAGCGGTCTTGCGGCCACGCGCGCGGGCGCGCGCTCGATGGTCGCGCACACCGAGCAGGACTTGCCGATGAAAGCCGTGCTGATCGGCGTGGTCTTGTTCACGCTGCCGCTGCTCGTGCTGTATCAGAGCATCGTTGGCAGCCTCGTCGTGAGCGTGCCGATGACGATCATCATGATCGTCGCCGGGTTTCTCTTTTGCTCGGTGTCGGCCTATATGGCGGGTCTCGTCGGTACTTCGAACAACCCCGTATCGGGCATCACGATCGGCACGATTCTTTTCTCGGCGCTCGTGCTCTTGATGTTGATGGGCCGGAACGAAATGCTCGGCCCGGTTGCGGCGATCATGATCGGCGCCGTCGTCTGTTGCGCCGCGTGTATCAGCGGCGACAATCTCCAGGACTTGAAATGCGGCTACATCGTCGGCGCCACGCCTTGGCGCCAGCAGGTGATGCTCGCGATCGGCGTCGCGGCGAGCGCGCTCGTGATGGCGCCGGTGCTCAATCTTCTAGCGCAGGCCTACGGGATCGGCGTGCCGACCGCCGCACATCCGAATCCGCTGCTCGCGCCGCAGGCGACCCTGATGGCTTCCGTGTCGAGGGGGATGTTCGGCGGCTCGCTCCCGTGGCCGATAATCGGCATCGGCGTGCTGATCGGCGCTGCGATCATCGCGGTCGACGAGGTGCTCAAGGCGCGCGGCGCCACTTTCCGCGTGCCGGTGCTCGCCGCGGCAGTCGGCATCTATCTCCCGCTCGAGCTCTCGGTGCCCATCTTCGTGGGCGGGCTGCTCGCGTGGTTCGCGGACCGGTCCACGAAATTCGGCGCGGCGCGGAGCCCCGAGGAGGCCGAAAGCATGGCGCGCAAAGGCATGTTGTTCGCCGCGGGGGTCATCACGGGCGAGGCGCTGATGGGCATCGTGATCGCGATACCGATCGTCGTCGCTGGCCGCGCGGACGTACTCGCGTTGCCGCCAGGGCTTCGCATCGGCGAGTCGGCGGCGGGCGAATGGCTTGGCCTGGCGGTGCTTGCGCTGCTCGCGGCGTGGCTTTATCGGACCGCTACGTCCACCGGCGGCGGTGTCGCTAGCACGCCGTCGCACGCCACGGGCGGAGCGTCGCGCCACTAGCAGCGTGCTCCAGCGAGAACCATTGAGTTGCCGCGCGTGAGCGGGATCGACAGCAAGTTACCGAACGTCGGTACGACGATTTTTACGGTGATGACTCGCCTCGCCGAGCAGCACCGCGCGATCAATCTTTCGCAAGGATTTCCGGAGTACGAGCCCCCGGACGGCCTGCTCGAGCGGGTGACACACTATTTGCACCAGCGCTGCCACCAGTATCCGCCGATGCCCGGAGCGTTGCCGCTGCGTACCGCGATCGCCGGCAAGCTGCACGACATGTATGGAGTGCGCGCAGATCCGGAAACGGAAATTACGGTGACGAGCGGCGCGACCGAAGCGTTGTTCTGCGCGATCCAGGCCGTGGTCAGGGCCGGCGACGAAGTCGTCGTGCTCGATCCGTGCTACGACTCTTACGAGCCTTCTGTGACGCTCGCTAGCGGGCGCACGGTGCATGTGCCCCTGACTCTGCCGGATTTTTCGATCGACTGGGAGCGCTTGAGTGGTGCGCTGAACGCACGCACGCGGCTCATCATCGTGAACTCGCCGCACAATCCCAGCGGCGCGCTGCTGTCCGCGGCGGACTTGGACCGCCTCGCCGAGCTCCTCCGCTCGTACGATTGCTATCTATTGAGCGACGAGGTCTACGAGCATGTGATCTTCGACGGCGCGCGTCATGCCACGGCGCTTGCCCAACAGGAGCTGGCGCAGCGCTGCTTCGCGGTGTTCTCGTTCGGCAAGACCTATCACGCGACCGGCTGGAAGCTCGGTTACTGCGTAGCGCCGCGCGCCCTCACCGATGAGCTGCGCCGCGTCCACCAATACGTGACGTTCGCTTCGACCGGCCCTCTGCAATACGCGTTGGCGGATTATTTGACGCAGCACCCGGAGCACCATCGCGACTTGCCGGCGTTCTATGGGCAGATGCGCGATTACTTCGCGGCCTTGCTCGCCGCGACGAAGTTCGCGTTCGGCAGGGCGCGCGGCACGTACTTTCAACTGGCGGACTACAGTGCGATCTCCACGCTGGCCGACGTCGAGTTCGCGCGCTGGCTCACGATCGAGCACGGCGTCGCGGTGATACCGATCTCGGTGTTTTACGAGCGACCTCCGGCAGCGCGTCTAGTGCGCTTCTGCTTCGCGAAGCTCCCGGCGACGCTCGACGAGGCGGCGCGCCGGTTGCGCGAGCTCTGATTCGCGCGGGCGACGAAGTGGAATCCCGAGCAGGTCCGCTACGGTCCGTCTTCACGGACCGTCAAATACGCTTGCTGCGCGCGGCCGGCGGAGCGTCAGTTGCTGTCGCCGTGACGCTGATTGCGCTGAAGATTTGGGCATGGCTCACGACAGACTCGGTCGCGATGTTGAGCTCGCTCGCCGACTCGTTGCTCGATCTCATCGCCTCCTTGATTACGTTCTTCGCGGTTCGCGTGGCCGTGACGCCAGCGGATCGGGAGCATCGTTTCGGTCATGGTAAGTCGGAGGGCATCGCGAGCTTCGCTCAGGCGTTGATCGTCAGCGGCTCGGCGCTGTACGTCGGCGGGCAGGCCGTCGTGCGCTTGCTCGCACCCACGGAGGTCGCAGAGCCGGTCGTTGGGCTCGCGGTCGTGCTCGTCACACTGGTGTTGACGATAACGTTGGTGGCATTCCAAACCTATGTCATTCGCCAGACCGGCTCTCTCGCAATCAGCGCGGACGCGGTCCACTACAAAACCGACATCCTGACGGCCGTCGCCGTGCTGGTAGCGATTCTGCTGAATACGCAATTGAGGTGGTATGCGGCCGATCCGCTGCTCGGGTTGGTGATCGTCGTTCTGATTCTGCTCAGCGTGCGGACGATCGCCATGGAGGCGCTGGACGTGCTGCTCGATCGCGAGCTACCGACGCAGACGCGGCGGGAAATCCGCGCGATAGCGGCAGGCCACGCGGCCGTGCGCGGCGTGCACGACATTCGCACGCGGTCCGCCGGAGCGACGCAGTTCATTCAGCTGCATCTCGAGCTCGACCCGCAGCTCACGCTGAAGCAGGTTCACGATATTTGCAGCCAGGTGGAGGCGCAGGTGCACGCGAGCTTCCCGCGGGCGGAGGTGCTGATCCACGCAGATCCTTACGGCTATCCCGACGCTCGGGATCCGTTTTGAGCGAGCCTCGTCGTTAGTTCGAGCCGCGCTCGGAAGCGGCAAGCTCGTCGATGAGATCGATCAACGCGTCGTACCCGCCGGCCATGCCGCCGTCGGTGGTGTATTTGCCGTTGATGACGATCGTCGGCACGCTGCCGACCTGATAGCGGCGGCTGAGCTCATCGGCGCGCTGCAGCTTCGCATGGACGGCGAAGGAGTCGAATGCGCCCTTGAACGCAGCCGCGTCAACGCCGAAGCCCTCGAAGAACTTTTGCAGCTTCTCCGCGTTGTCGAGCGCGTTCCCGTTCACGTGGATCTCTCTGAAAAACGCGTCGTGCATCTCCGCGCCCTTGCCGAGCGCTTCCGCCGTGTAGAACGCCCTTGCATGGTGGCGCACGAGCGGGTTCCAAACGGCAGGCACTCGAACGAAATTCACGTAGTCGGCCTTGCCCGGCTGCCAGCGCTGCAGATAAGGATCGAAGGTGTAGCAATGCGGGCAGCCGTACCAAAAGATTTCCGTCACTTCGACTTGGGTTGGGCTCGAGCTCGTCGGCTGCGTCGGCGAGAGCCGTTGATAATGCGTGCCGAGTTGGAAACGCGCGGAAAGTGCCGGTGCGCCGCCGTGCCGGCCGCTTGCGCCGGCAATGTGCCCTCCGCCGTCGGAGCGGGCGTTGCTGCGTTTTCGCCTGGCTCGGCGACGTTCTCGACCGCAGCCGGCTGCTGTAGCCCCCGCCGGCCTGCTCCGCGCCCGGCTCCGGGGTATCGCAGCCGACAAGCGTCAAGGCAAGTACAACGGGCGCCAGGATCCTCGTTCTCATGTGCTCACACCCTTTGGACGTTATCGCAGTCCCTGCACGTAGCTCGCCAGCGCCGCGATCTCGTTCTCGAGCAGCATCTCGGCGACGTTACGCATCATCTGACTGAACTGTGTATCGGAGCGCCGTTCCCCGGACTTGTACTGCGTCAGGGTTTTCGACACGTAAGCGGCCTGTTGGTTGCTGATGCTCGGATAGGCCGCAAGGGGATTGCCGTGCCCGCCCGGCCCGTGGCACGCGATGCACGCCGCAATGCCGCGTTCCGGGATACCGCCGCGATAAATCTGCTGGCCCAGACTGATCGATGCGGGATCCGCGCCTTTCGGCTGCCGCGTCTGCGCTGCGAAGTACGCGGCGAGGTCGAGCATGTCCTGATCCGACAGCATCATGGCGAACACCGTCATCGTGACGTCTTGGCGCTCGCCGCTCTTGTAGGCTTGCAGCTGCCGCACGATATAGCTCGCGTGCTGGCCGGCGAGGCTCGGCCAGTCGGCCGCGACGCTGTTGCCGTCCGCGCCGTGGCAAGCCGCGCAGGTGACCGATTTGGTCCGGCCGGCCTCTATCGAGCCCTCCTGCGCATGCACTTGTGCGACGCAAACGCATGCGAGCATGACCGCCAACCACCCGCGACGCACACCAAGCAGCCTCGTTGCGACAAGCTGTTGTCGTTGCACGCTTTACAGACCTGTTGGTTACTTCGGAAGCGGGCGCCGATTGTACACTAAAGGCCCAAACTCAAGCTGTGAGCGAGCCCTCCGCACCGTGCCCGCCGCGACTTTTCTTACGAGCGCCGCCGCTCCGGGTGATTTTCCGGCCGACACCGGTCACGAGGTCGCTTTCGTGGGCCGCTCGAACTCCGGCAAGTCTACGGCGATCAACGCCATTGTCGGTGTGCGCAACCTGGCTCGCGTCAGCAAGACGCCGGGTCGCACTCAATTGATCAACTTCTTCGCCGTCGGACCCTATCGGCGAGTCGTGGACCTACCGGGGTATGGCTTTGCGCGGGTACCGAGCGTGATTCGCGAGCGCTGGCGCGGGCTGTTGGAAAGGTATCTCCTCGAGCGTCGGTCGCTCAGCGCGTTGCTGCTCACGGTGGATATCCGCCGCGGCCTTACCGCCACGGACCGAACGCTGCTCGCATGGATCGCACCGCGCGAATTGCCCGTCGGATTGCTGCTGACGAAAGCCGACAAGTTGAGCCGCAGCGCCGGCCTCGCGCAAGAGCGCGCCGTGGTGCGGGAACTATCGGAGGCCGTGCGCGTCGCGCGCTTTTCCGCAAACGATCACGCAGGCGTCGCCGAAGCGCGCAAGTGGCTCGACGAGTGGCTCCCGGTGGACGCGGAAATAAAGAAGCCCCGGGTGCGGGATTCAGGGGACACACCCGGGGCAGTGGACCCCGGCGGGGTAGGCCGGAATCCGAACCCCGCTCAGGGAGGATAGCGGGGGGCACTCGTCCTTGTGCCGCTGAAGTTAGTCCCCCCTAGGTCCGCTGAAGTTCCCAGCGGGCTTTGTCAGTGGGCCTCGTCCCAGTTTGGCCCGAGCCCGCTGTCGACGCGCAGCGGCACGGTCAGGGGGCCGGCCGCACTCTCCATGATCGCGACGACTGCGGTCCTGACGGCCTCCGCATCGCTTTCCGCAACTTCCACGATGAGCTCGTCATGGACCTGCATGATCAGGCGGGCGGAAGGGCGCGCGTCGTCGAGCCATCGGTCCACGCCGATCATCGCGCGCTTGATGATATCTGCCGCAGTGCCTTGCATCGGCGCGTTGATCGCGCTGCGCTCGGCATACTGTCGTCGCTGCACATTGCGGGAGTTGATTTCCGGTAGGTACAGGCGGCGGCCGAACACAGTCTCGACGAACCCTTGCTCGCGCGCGCGCCGGCGCGTCTCGTCCATGTAGCGTCTCACTCCGGGATAGCGCTCGAAGTACAAATCGACATACCGCTGTGCCTGCGCACGCTCGATGCCCAGTTGCCGCGCGAGGCCGAACGCGGACATGCCGTAGATCAAGCCGAAGTTGATCGCTTTCGCCGAGCGCCGCTGCTCGTCGCTGACGAGGGCTAGCGACGTGCCGAAAACCTCCGCGGCCGTCGCGCGGTGAATGTCCGCGCCGCCGGCAAACGCCGCCAGGAGTCCCTCGTCGCCCGACAGATGCGCCATGATTCGCAGCTCGATCTGCGAGTAGTCGGCGGCGAGCAGACTGAAGCCCGGTGCGGCTACGAATGCCTGCCGAATGCGCCGACCCTCTTGTGTGCGAATCGGGATGTTCTGCAGGTTCGGATCCGAGGAGGACAGACGGCCGGTCGCCGCCACCGCTTGGTGGTAGGAAGTGTGGATGCGCCCGGTGCGCGGATCGATCTCATCCGGCAGCTTGTCCGTGTACGTGCTTTTGAGCTTCGCGAGCGCGCGGTACTCCAGCACGAGCTTCGGCAAAGGATAGTTTTCCGCGAGCTCTTGCAGCACGTCCTCGGCGGTCGATGGCTGACCTTTCGGCGTCTTTCCGAGCACCGGCAATTGCAGCCGGTCGTAGAGAACTTCCTGGAGCTGCTTCGGCGAGCCGAGATTGAACGGCCCGCCCGCCACGTCGTACGCGGCCTTCTCGGTCCGGGCCATCGCCGTCGCGAGCTCCTGGCTTTGCTGGCGGAGCATCGCGGCATTCACCATGACGCCGCACCGTTCCATCTTCTCGAGGATGCCGATCAAAGGTTCTTCGATGTCGTCGTACAAGCTTTCGAGCTGCGGGGTTTCGCGCAGTTGCGGCCGGAGCGTCGCGTGCAGGCGCAAGGCGTAGTCGGCAGCCTCGGCCGAGTACCGCGTCGCGCGCTCGAGATCCACCTGGTCGAACGTGATTTGCCTTGCGCCTTTGCCGACGACGTCCTCGTACTTGAGACGCTGCGCGCCGAGATAAGCGGCCGCTGCTGCGTCGGGGTCGTGACGAATCGCGGTCGAGTTCAGCACGTAGGATTCCAGCATCGCGTCGTAGCGGCGGCCTCCGAGCGCGATGCCGCAGCTGCGGAGCACGTGCGCCGCGTACTTGAGGTCATGCCCGACCTTCGACGCGGAGCCCGTAAGCCACGGCGCGCAGGCGCTCGAGCACCCTTTCCTTCGAGAGCTGCGCCGGCGCGCCGGGATAGCCATGTTCGACGGGGACATAGGCGGCCTCGCCCGGCGCGACCGCGAGAGCGACGCCGACAAGCTGTGCTCGCATGTACCTCAAGTTCGTCGCCCTGATATCGAGCGCCGCAACGCTCGTGTTGCCGAGCCGCTCGATCCACCGGGCGAGGTCGCGCTCCGTCAGGATGGTTGCGTAGTTCGCCGTGGGCGCGGGCGCTGCGGGCAAGCTCTGCGGCGCGGGGACAGCCGGACCTGCCTCGGTCGCGACGGCATCGAGCCGGGCCAGGAGGCGCTTGAACTGCAGGCGCGCAAACAACTCACGTAAGCGCGCGATGTCGGGCGGGCGCAGCGTGAGCTCGCTCAGGGTCACGGGCAGCGGGAGATCGCAGCGAATCGTCGCGAGCTCGTGCGACATATCAACGGCAGCGAACGATTCGCGCAGGCTTTCGCCCACCCTCCCCGGGATTTCGGCTGCCCGCTCCTTCAGCGTTCCGAGATTGCCGTATTTTTGTAGCCACTTCGCGGCAGTCTTTGCGCCCACACCTGCGACGCCTGGAATGTTGTCGGAGCTGTCGCCGACGAGCGCGAGATAATCGACCATCTGCTCGGGCGTCACGCCGAACTTCTGCTGCACGCCCTGCCGATCGAGCTTCGTGCTGTCCATGGTGTTGACGAGGACCACGTGATCGGTCACTAACTGCGCGAGATCCTTATCGCTCGTAGAAATGACGGTGGGTGTGGCCGCGGCCGTTGCCGCACTCGCGAGTGTCCCGATCACGTCGTCTGCTTCGACGCCCTCGACGCGTAGGATGGGTATGCCCATCGCATCGATAGCGTCGCAAAGCGGCTCGACTTGCGCGCGCAGCTCGTCAGGCATCGCAACGCGATTGGCCTTGTACTCCGTATACAGGTCGTCACGGAACGTGCGGCCAGGCGCGTCGAAGACCACCGCCATACGCTGGGGCCCGTACTCGTCCATGAGCTTGTAAAGCATCGTGACGACGCCGTATACGGCGCCGGTCGGCTGCCCCGTGGCGGTCGAGAGCGGCGGGAGCGCGTGAAACGCTCTATATAAATAGGAGGAGCCGTCCACGAGAACGAGCGGTGCAAAGCTCATTCCGCTGCTTGCTCGTCTTCCTGCGAGTCGGGTTCCTCGGCGCCTGCCGGCGGGGGCTCTGTCGGCGGGCTTTGAACGCTGCCCGGGCGCATTAGGGGTCCGCTTTGGCCGCATCCGCCCGTCGCTGCGAGAACAGCGAGCAATGCGGCGACGATGATCCATCGCGGACCCCATCGCAGCTCGCGGCTCATCGCGGCTTACCCCGCAGGCGGGCGGCGACCCGGCGGTACGCCTCGCGGAATGGCAGACCTTCCTTCACGACGAGCTCGTTTGCCTGCTCGGCCGCGTAGAGCTCTGGGGGAAGCTCGATCCGCTCGGGGCGGAACCTCACGCTCGGCAACGCGTGCGCCATGATCGCGAGAACGTCGAGCGCGAGATCGATGCTGCGGAACAGTGGCGCCTTGAGCCGTTGTAGGTCGCGGTGGTACCCCGAGGTCAGCTTCGCGGTGATGCCGAGCGTTTCTTGCAGCGCCCCGGCGATCGTTGCGGGAGCGGCGCGAACGAGCTCGAACACGTCCGGATTTCGCTTCTGCGGCATGATCGACGAGCCGGTCGTCATCTCGTCCGGCAGCGAGACGTACGCGAACTCGCTGGTGTAGAAAAGCAGCAGGTCGGCGGCGACGCGCCCGAGGTCGCCGAGCATGAGCGCGAGCTCGAATATCAAGGCGCTCTCCGCTTTGCCGCGTGAGAGCTGCACCGCGGTCACGGGTTCTTGATTGCGCAAGAATCCGAGCGCCTCGCGAGTCGCGTCACGGTCGAGCGGCAGCGTTCGGCACGCCGTAGCCCGCGGCCGACCCAAGGGGATTCAGCTGCACCCGCGGCAGCACGCGCAGGAGACCCTCGCGATCGTCTGCGACCTCGCTGGCGAAACCGCGCGCCCAGAGTGCCACCGAGCTCGGCATCGCGGGCTGCATGTGCGTATAGCCCGGTAGTGCGATATGGCCTTGCTCGATGGCGACCCGCTCGAGCGCGTCGACTACGACTCTCGCCGTGTCGGCGATCTCGGCGATCGCGTCCCGCAAGTACAAACGCAGAGCAACGAGAACTTGATCGTTGCGCGAGCGGCCGAGGTGCACGCGTCCACCCGCCTCGCCGATCCGCTCGATCAGGCGGCGCTCGAGCGCGCTATGAGCATCCTCGTCGGCGACCTCGATCACCCACTCGCCCGCCGCATGGGCCGCGCCGAGCGCGGCCAGGCCGCCGCAGATCGCGTCGCAATCCTCCGCTGCGAGAAGCCCCTGCGCGGCAAGCATACGCGCGTGCGCGATCGATGCTTGCACGTCATAGGCGACGAGGCGCGAGTCGAGCAAATGATCCTCGCCGGCCGTGAACCGCAAGATGCGCTCGTCGAGCGGCAAACCTTTGTCCCAGAGGCGCGTCATTGCGATGGCTCTAGCTCACTTGCTCCTCGGGCCGCAGATGCTCGACATCATTGACCACGAGCGTGCCCGTGCCTTCGTTCGTGAATACCTCGAGCAGCAGGCTGTCCGGGAGCAAATAAGAGATGACGTGCACTCGCGGCACGCCGCCCGAGAGCGCCCTCTCGATCGCCGCCACCTTCGGCAGCATGCCGTCCGTGAGACGCCCCTCGTCGCGCAGCCGGCGCAGCCCTGCCCGATCGATGTAGGAGATCAACGTGCGCGGATCGTCGCGCGACTCGAGTATGCCGGGGGCGCCCGTCGCGAGCACGAACTTTTCCGCCTTCAGCTCGCAGGCGATGGCGGCAGCTACCGTATCCGCGTTGATATTGAGCAGCGTGCCTTGGTCGTCCGCCGAGAGCGGGCTCACGATCGGCAGGAGATCGTTGTCGAGCTGTTTCTGAATGATGCTCGCGTCGATGCTGTGGATATCGCCGACGAAGCCGTAATCGACCATCGCGTCGCCGCGTTGCACAGGAGGACGCTTGCTCGCTTTGATCAAGCCGCCGTCTACTCCGCTGATTCCGATCGCCGGAATGCCGAGCTGCCGGCAGACGGCGACGATCCTCGTGTTGATCTCGCCGTTTAGCACCATCGTGGAGACCTCGAGCGTCTGCGCGTCGGTCACGCGCCGGCCGTCGATCATCTGCGTCGCGAGTCCCAATCGCTTGGATAGCTCGGTCGCTTGCGGACCGCCGCCGTGCACGACGACGACGCGAATCCCGACCTGATGCAGGATGCCGATCTGCTCCACCAAGGCCTTCGTCGTCTCCGCCGACACGAACGCGTCGCCGCCCGCCTTCAGGACGAACACCTTGCGCTTGAAGACGCGGATGTAAGGGATCGCATGCCGCAGCGCCGTGACGACGATCGCGCGCTCGTTGCCGGTGAGTCGAGCCATGCGCCTTATCCTTTCAACATTCGATACAACACGGCCATCTGCACGATCATGCGGTTGCGCGCTTCTTGAATCACGACGCTGCGCGGGCCGTCCAATATGCGGTCGGCGACGACGACGCCCCTGCGCACCGGCAGGCAGTGCATGAAACGGCAGTCGGATCGCGCGTCGGCGAACCAGGGCTCGTCCACGCACCAGTGGATGAGCTCTTCGCGCAACGCCTGGTCGCCGAGCTTGTCGCCGTAGTGGCGCGTCGAGGACCACGACTTCGCATAGATCACGTGCGCGCCCTGCATGGCCTCGCGGCGATCGGTCGTCTCGGTCACGCGGCCTCCCGACAGACCCGCTGCGCGCCGCGCCTTGTCCATGATCGCCGGCGGCAGCTCGAAACCCTCGGGGCGCAGTACGACGACGTCCATGCCGCGCGCGGCGGCCATGTATACCGTCGACGACGGCACGGCGAGCGGGAGCGCCTTCGGATGATACGCCCAGGACAACACGAACCGGCCGCCGTTCGCCGGGATACCGAGCTCGTCCATGGTCTTCCAGTCCGCGAGGCTCTGGCATGGATGATGAATCGCCGACTCCATGTTGATCCAAGGCTTGTCGATCAGCGCTGTGAGTGCGTTGAAGTCCTTGTCGGCGAGGTCGTGCACGAGGTCGCGCCGTTCGGCGAATGCTCGGACGCCCATCGCGTCGCCGTAGGAAGCGATCACCGGAACGGCTTCGCGCACGTGCTCCGCGGCGGCGCCGTCCATGACGATGCCGTAGCGTGACTCGAGGCCATGGATCGACATCTCGGGTGAGATCACGAACGCTCCGCCGCCGAGCCGGATCATCGCCGCTTGAAACGATGACAAAGTCCGCAACGACGGGCTCAAGAACAGGAGCGACAAGACCTTGCCTTCGAGCGCGCGCGGCTCCGGCTTGGCGTCGAGCCGCGCCGCAAGCGTCAACAGAGAGTTGATCTCTTCGGCGGAGCAGTCCGCTAAGTCATTGAAACGATGCATCAGTCAGTTCCTCCAGTGCGGCAGCCAGGCGGCGTACGTGGTCCGTGGTCAAGATCAGCGCCGGCAACAGGCGCAGCACGTGCGGGTCAGCGCTCGTCCCCGTTAGGATGTCGCGCGCAAGCAGCGCGTCCCGTACCGCCGCGGCTCGCGGTCGCGTGCGCAGGCCGAGCAAGAAACCCTTGCCCTGGAAGCCGTGCACGGGGCCGACCGCGCAGGTCGCGCGGATCGCGTCCGAGACGTCGCGGACTCGTCCGCACAAGCCGTCGCGTGTGATCACTTCGATCACGGTCTTCATCGCGGCGCACGCGAGCGGCCCGCCGCCGAAAGTCGTGCCCAGGGAGCCCGGCTTCAAACCCGCAGCGATTTCCTGCGACATCAGCAACGCGCCGCACGGTATGCCGCCGCCCAAGCCCTTGGCGACCGTCAGCATATCCGGACGGACCCGGTAGAGTTGCGCGCCGAACGGCTCGCCGAGCCGCGCCATTCCGGTCTGCACCTCGTCGAGGATCAACAGCGCACCCACGCGATCGCAGGCTTGCCGCGCCGCGTGCAAGAACTCGGGCGCGAAGTCGAACGCACCGGCAAGCCCCTGCACGGGCTCGATGATCACTCCGGCCGTGTCGCGATCGACGGCCGCCGTGAGCGCTCCGACGTCGTTGCGCGGCACGAACACGACGTCCATCGGCGCGCGCGGGAAGCCGTACCACGATTCCGCGCCCCACGTCACGGCCGCGACCGCGGCCGTGCGGCCGTGGAAGGCATGCTCCATCGCAATGATCTTCTTGCGGCCCGTGATCCGCAGCGCGAGCCGCAAGGCGTTCTCGTTGGCCTCCGCGCCGCTGTTCACGAAGAAGACGCGCCCCACCCCCTCGGGCGCGAATTCGGCTAGCTTCGCAGCGGCCTCGTCTCGGATTTGGAGCGGCAGCGCGTTGGTCTGGAACAGTAGCTGCCTGCTCTGCCTTGCGATCGTCGCGGTGAGCTCCGGGTGACCATAGCCGAGCGCCGCGACGGCGTGGCCGCCGTACAGATCGAGGACGCGGCGCCCATCCTCGCTCGTAAGATACACACCTTCGCCTTTCACGGGCGCAAACGGCAGCAACGAATACACCTCGTCGAGGTGGGCGTTGCGCTGCTGCACCTTAGTCTCCGCCGCTTTCATCACAACCACCCCGCTGCGGCCGCGGTCAAGCCGGCCGTTTCCGGCAAGTCGAGCAGCCGATTCGCCCATTGAATGCTGCCGCCCGCCGCGCCCTTGACGAGATTGTCCAGCACGCAGCAAACGACGATCGTGTCGCCCCGCACTGACGCGTGCAGCGCGGCATAGTTCGTCGCGACGATGTCCTTGACGCGCGGCGGCGCCGTTTCGACCGCGACGAACGACGAGCCGCGGTAGAACTCGGTGAGCGCCTCGTCGACCTGCGTTTGACCGAGATTGCCTTTCTGCGTCGCGAAAATCGTCGCGTGGATGCCGCGCGCGAACGGGCCCGAATGCGGCACGAAGTTGAGATCGATGTCTCGGCCGGCCGCGGCGCGCACGAGGGCGCGAACCTCGGGCTCGTGCCGATGCTGTAGCGGCTGGTACGCGAACAAATTGCTCTGGCGCACGGGGTGATGCGTCGTCTCGCGCGGCGTGCGCCCGGCTCCGGTGCTCCCCGTCACGGCGCTCACGAAAAACCGATCTTCGACCAAGCCCTGGGCTACGAGCGGCACGATCGGCAGCAGCATCGTCGTCGCGAAGCAGCCCGGGTGCGCGGCGTGCGGGGTATCGATGACTCTCAAATGTTCCGGCACCGCGCAGCGGAACTCGGCGAGGCGCTTCGGTGCGGGATGAGGGTGGCCATAGACTTCGGCGAACGCTGCGGCGTCGCTGAAGCGAAAATCCGCCGAGGCGTCGACCACGGTCACGCTGGTGCCGGCACTCTCCGCTGCGCTCAATAGCTGATCGACGAGCTCAGCGGACGCGCCATGCGGCGCTGCCGACAGCACGAGCCAGCTCGGCTCCTCGCGCAGGCGCCCTAGCACGGCGTCCATCGACACGAAGACGTCGTTGGGATACGCGGAGGCCAAGTGCGGGAATGTGTTTCCAATCGGCTCGCCGGCTTGGCTCGTCGACACGCAGCCGCCGAGCGTGAGGTGCGGATGCCCGGCGATCAGCCGCAGAAACTCGCCCGCGACGTACCCGGACCCGCCGAGCACGATGGCGGGCCAAGTCCCGTCGCGTGCGACGACCGCTCCGCTCTTCATACGCTCGCCTTCGCGATCCGCGAGCCGAGGCCGATTGCCGCTTGCAGTAGATCGGCGAGCTCGGCGCCGTGCGTCATCGCATTGATCGCGGAGACGTGCGCGCGCTCCTTGATGATGTCGATGCCGACTTGATTGTCGGTAGCAGGGCCCGAAATGACCGTCGGCTCGATGCCGAACTCCTCGCGCAGCAGCTTCGCGCCGCCCCAGGCGCCGACGGGATCGTTGGCGCACAAGACCACCGCCGTCAATACGTCGCGGATCTCGGTGTCGCGCAGGATTGCCTCGACGCCGTAAGCGCCGAGCAGGCCGTCACCGAGCTCGAAAACGATCGCGTCGGGCTTTTGGCGAGCGACGTCGTTCAGCAGATTGCGTGTGAGCGCACGAGAGTTTTTCGCCGTGGTCGTCACGACGCCGAGATCGGTGAAAATCGCCGTATTGCGCGCACCGGCGTCCTCCATTGCGAGGATGTCGCGGCGCAGTGAGACGCCGGTGGCCTTGAATGCGTCGACGACGAGACCGTTGTGGCGGAACCGGCTCACGATTGCGCAGGCCGCCGCCGTCTTGCCGGAGTTCATGCAGGTGCCCGCGAGCGCGACTACGGGTACGCCGTGGACCTGCACGGGCGCGTCGTTGTCGAGCGGCGTGGCGGCCACGCGCGCCGGCACGCCAACGCGTTGCCCGAGATACGGAAAATCCAGCACGACGCCGAGCACGCGGCAATTGAACGGATCGCCGTGCGAGGGATTGATCGAATCGACGATCCCGATCACGCCGCCGAGGTTCAAGAGCTGCACGATGTCGCCGGGTACAAGCGCAGTCGGCAAATGCCCCGAATAACCGAACAACGCCTTGCGGTGCCCGAGCGCACCCACGACGACGTCGCCGCGCTTCACCTCGGCCATTCGGCCGCTCGTCAGCTCCATCGTGTTGTAGCGCGATTTGTTGTTGAGCACCTCGACCGCGATCAACACGCCTTCCTCGCAAGGAATCTCGGAAGCTACGCGGATCTCCTGCCCGAGATCCGCCGTCAGCGCGACGGACGCAATCTTGTCGACAATGACCGGGCGCATCTCATTGCGCTCCGGCGCGCGTGTGGAACATGCCCGGCAAAGCCAGAATCTTCGAGAAGCCGAGCGCGTCCGCGCTCGTCCACTCGCCGGCCGACTCCCCATACTTGCCGCGGCTCGCGGCCATCAGCGAGTGCGGCGAAGTCACGCCGAGAATGAACACGCTGCCGGGCCGAAGCTGGCAGCGCACCTCACCGGTGACCCGCGCCTGCGACGACGTCAAGAGCGCCTCGATGTCGCGGCAGACAGGGTCGAGTTGCTTGCCCTCGTGGATGAAGTCTCCATAGGCCTGGCTGACGACTTCCTTGATCCGGGTCTGCGTCGCAGTCAAGGTGAGCTTCTCGAGCTCGCGGTGCGACGTCAGCAGAATGTCGGCCGCCGGCGCCTCGAATGCAACGCGGCCCTTTGTGCCGATGATCGTATCGCCCAAATGGATGCCGCGCCCGATCGCGTATCGGCTGCCGATCGACTCGAGCTTCTCGATCAAGCTCACCGGAGGCAGCTCTTCGCCGTCGAGCGCGAAGGGCACGCCACGGGTGAATGCGACCGTGAGCTCGCCGAGCGCGACAGGCTCGTCGAGCGCGCCACCGGAAAGCACCCACGCGGATTCCGGGATGCTGCCCCGCGAATCGAGCGTCTCCGTGCCGCCGATCGTCACTCCCCATAGACCGCGGTTGATCGAGTAAGCGGAGCCCTTGACCGGCACGGGTAGGCCGCGCTCCTCCAAGAATTTTACTTGCGCGGCGCGCGCCCAAGCGTGGTCGCGCACGGGTGCCAAGATCTCGAGCTGCGGCGCAAGTGTCTTCAACACGATCTCGAAACGCACCTGATCGTTGCCGGCAGCAGTGCAACCGTGCGCGACGGTATTGGCGCCGAGCTCGGTGGCGAGCCTCGCGAGGTATTTCGCTTGCACGGCCCGCTCGGCGCCGACGCATAGCGGGTACATCTGTCCGCGCCGCACGTTGCCCATGATCAGAAACTTGAGGACGTCGTCGAAGAACTCGGAGCGCGCCTCGATCAAGTGATGACGGATTGCACCAAGCGCCCGGGAGCGCTCCTCGAGCTTGGCCTTCGCGGCCTCGTCGAGCCCGCCGGTGTTCACCGTCACGGTGACGACCGGCCGTTCGTAGGTCTCCTTGAGCCACGGGATGCAGAAAGAGGTGTCGAGGCCGCCGGAGAAGGCGAGCACGATCGGATTTGCGGAAGCGCTCATGTGGGTGCCTTTTTCAAGCTTTGTCGTAACCGGCCGCGGAGCCGGCGCTGCTGGCGGAGCGCCGACCGTGGCCACAAAAATCGTATCGTCGCCCGATACGGTGCCGACGACCTCGGGCCAATCGATGCGATCCAATGTCACCGCGACGCGCTGGGCCGCGCCCACGGCCGTCATTATGACGAGCAAGTTCGGTCCAGCCGTACGAATGTCGCGCACGAGCTCCGCAACGAGGAGCAGCGAGCTCGCGTTGCTAAGCTCGTCGCGGTTCGGCAAGCTGTAGCCGGACTTCGCTTTGGTCGCACCCAAGTCCCGCAGATCCCGACTCACGCTCGATTGCGTGGCCGGGAATCCCTCCGTGCGCAGCAGGTCGACGAGCTCGGCCTGGCGGTTGATCGTGCGCTCCTCGAGCAGCCGAGCAATAGCTCGACGTCGCTCGTTTTGTTCGAGAGTGGCGCTCGGCATGGGAATCGAGAGTGAATAAAGTTGCGCATATAGTACCCAGTATGCGCAAATTCGCAAGAGCCTTGCTCCGGAGGAGCGCATGCTCGAGACGTTCGAGTTGGACACCGGTCCCGATCCGGACTTCGCCGTCATTTGGCTGCACGGTTTGGGGGCCGACGGCCACGACTTCGCGCCGATTGTCCCGGAGTTGTCGCTCGACGTCCCGGTACGCTTCGTGTTCCCGCACGCGCCGATTCAAGCGGTGACGATCAACGGCGGCATGCGGATGCGCGCCTGGTACGACATCCTGGGCGCAAGCGAGCGGACACCCGAGGACGAAACGGGGATACGGGCGAGTGCGGCGGAGGTCGGCCGGTTGATCGACCGCGAGGTGGAGCGCGGTGTGTCCGCCAGGCGGATCGTGCTCGCGGGGTTCTCGCAGGGCGGCGCGATCGCGCTGCACGCGGGGTTGCGCGAGGCGCGCCCGCTCGGCGGCGTGCTCGCCCTGTCGACCTACCTGCCGCTAGCCGCGACGTTCAATCGAGAGCGCTCCCAGCAGAACGCATTGGTCCCTGTGTTTCTTGCACACGGCGATGGGGACGAAGTGATTCCGTTACGCGCGGCGGAGGCCTCGCGGCGCATGCTCGAGGCGCACCATTATCCGGTCGCTTGGCACCTGTACCGAATGGGCCACTCGGTTTGTCCAGCGGAAGTGCTCGATATCGGCGCCTGGTTACGGACGCTCGCGGGTGCTCGATGAGGCGTCTGCGCCGTCGCTCTCGATGGAGAAGCGCTCGACGATTTCACCGGTGAGCCGTCCGCGTGCATCGAAGGATCGTTCGGTGAACGAGAGCACGCCTTGCGTAGACACCAGGATCACGGTTGACGAGCGCGTGCCGTAAGTGGCGCCGTCGATGAAGAGCGCGGCTCGGTAACGCTCATCCCCTGCAAGCGCCGGCTCGCGGTGAGCCAAGAGCTCGAGCAGGCGACGGCGTAGGATCCTCGTCGGCGAGCGCGTTTTGCATGCCGACTTCGGCCGTGCGGATCTTCGGCCAGTCGGTGCCGAGCGGGGCGTTGCCGAGCGCATGTATGCCAGGCTCCAGGCGCGTCGTCGGCGCGCGATTGCTGTAGTAAACGAGCTCGAGCCCGTCGAGCAGTAGCAGATTGAAAGGGCCATAGTCGTCGCGCCGCGCAGCCACGCGCGGAAGCTGCGCCGCGATCGGATCGGCGGTATCGAGATGACCGGCGACCAACTCGCCGCGGGAGCGCTTCGCGATGCTGGCCGAGGGCTCGCGCACGTTGGTCACCGCCGCGAGCCGTCCGGAGCGGTCGACGGCGAGCCAACTGCCATTTGCGACCAGATCGCGCCCGCCGAGCACTCGCGGCCGATCCGGCCACCAGCCGGCCGGGAGCGTCGGCCTTTCGTGGCGCTCGTCGCGGTTGGCGGCGAGCACGAGCGTGTAGCGTTCGGATGCGCGCCAAGCCAATGCAACGAGGCACATCCGGCGCCTAGTCCGTCAACGGCGAGAGCTCGAGATTGACCTTGCGATCGATCAAGAGGCAGGCCGGGCACGCGGACCGAGGCAGCGACAGCAAGTCGAAGACATAGCAGATCGAGCACGCTTGGCAGCGCGCGATTCCGAGCTCGTCACCTCGACGAATGCTCAGCAGCAAGTTCCATCCCCATTCGAACGAGAGGGCGCCGCGCGGGACGAGTACATCGTAGGTCTCAAAGCACTCACAGAAACGATAGCCGAGCTCGATATTACCCTTCAACGCGGGTCCGGGCGGCTGCTCTACCGACAGCAACCCGTTCGCGAGCAGGAGGTTTGCGAACACGCCCGATTCGAGCGCGCGGACCGGCGTCCGCACGAGCGGTGCGATTCGCGTGGGCGATCTGCCGCGCCGGCGCCGCACCGGCGCCTCGCCAAACTTGAAATAAGTGGTATAGAGCTTCCGGATTCGGTCGTCGTTCAGGCCGGTCCAGTAGCGTATCGTGCCGGTTCTTGCCTCGTGTCCGATCATGCGCATCGCGAGCTCGAGCTTTGCTCGTTCCGCTCGATAACGGTCGTCGGTAGCCCTCATGGTCTTAATCCCCGCGTATCGACCACATTCGGGAGCTTAGCCTACGCTTACCATTAATGGTATTTTAGGACCATATATGGCATTTCCGCCCTAAAAAGGGACCCCAAATGTCTTCCCCACGTTCCCCGAGCGCGGACCAGCTCCAGCAGATACACGAGCTCAACCGCCTGTTCTTGACCTTCCTGCAGTCCGCGAAACGCGAGCAGCTGGATGGTCTCGGATTTCCGGCGGCGGCTCGCGGCGTGCTGCGCACGGCGAGCCGAGCGCAGCTGGACACGATAGCGGAATTTCCTCGGGCGCTTTTTCGGATCAGTCTCGAGGACGATGCCGAGGGTAAGACGATCGATCCATTGCAGGGAGTGAGCGATGCCCTCCGGCATTCGCTGCACCTGTCGATCTTGCTGTACGCGCGGACGTTCAGCCGTCAGAGCGTTTATCACGCCCGGTTTCTCTTCGGCCTCGAATCGCGCGCGATAGCTCAATTGCGCAGCCTCCAGCTCACGGATCTGCAGCGCTTCGCGGCGTGCTCGGGTCTCGTAACTTGCGCGTTTCCAACGCGTGGTTGGCTGTGGGTCGAGCTCTTCACCGAAACTCGGCCGGAAGCGCGCCGACAACTAGCACTGATCGCTCTCCAACCCGGCCTCGAGCAAGACTGGCCAACGCGGCGCTTCGCTCAAGTCACCTGAAGCCACGAAAAGCGCCTGCCTTTACAATAGCCGCCCTGCCGAGACGCTGCTCTCCACCGGGTGACTATGGATGCTCTAGTGCTCAAGGACCTGCGCAAGGTCTATCAGAACGGCGTGGTCGCGCTGAAGGGGATCGACCTCACCGTGCGCGAAGGCGACTTCTTCGCGCTGCTCGGACCCAACGGCGCCGGCAAGACTACCGCGATCGGCATCGTCACCTCGCTAGTACGCAAGACGAGTGGCTCGGTCACGGTTTTCGGCTACGACTTGGCGCGGCAGCGCGACGCCGCCAAAGCGTGCATCGGAGTCGTGCCGCAGGAGATCAACCTCAACATGTTCGAGCGGACTGACAATACGCTCATCAACCAGGCGGGCTACTATGGAGTGCCGCCACGAATTGCCCGGGCGCGCGCGGAAAAGTACTTGAAAACGCTGCACTTGTGGGACCGCCGCAGCCATATCGCGCGGACCCTGTCGGGCGGCATGAAGCGCCGCCTGATGATCGCGCGCGCGCTCGTGCACGAGCCCAGACTCTTGATCCTCGACGAGCCGACGGCGGGCGTCGACATCGAAATCCGCCGATCGATGTGGGACTTCATGCGCGATATAAACGGCGCGGGCGTTACCATCATCCTGACGACCCACTATCTCGAAGAAGCGGAAAGCTTGTGCCGGAATATCGCGATCATCGACGAGGGCAAGATCATCGAGAACGACAGCATGGCGAACGTCATCGGCAAGCTGCAGCTCGAAGCGTTCGTGCTGAGCCTGCAGGAGCCGATCGCCGCCGCGCCCGTTCTGGACGGCTACACCGTGCGGCTGCGCAACGAGCGCGAAATCGAGGTCGAGGTCGCGAAAGGGCAAGGCCTCAATGAAGTGTTTGCACAGCTGACGGCGCAGTCCTTGCACGTTGCGAGCATGCGCACGAAGACCAACCGCCTGGAGGAGCTGTTCATACGCCTCGTCGAAAGCAAGCCGGCGGAGCGCAGCGCATGACGGACGCTACGCAGCCGGCCCATGCACGTTCCGCGATGGCGCGGCCGACCACGCCTAGTCTTTTGCTCGTCAATCTCATCGGCCTCGGCACGATCGTGCACAAGGAATCGCGCAGAGTCGTGCGCATTTGGGTGCAAACGATCGTGCCGCCCGCGATCACGATGACGTTGTACTTCGTCATTTTCGGCAGTCTCGTCGGCTCGCGGATCGGGCAAATGGATGGCGTCTCGTACACGACGTTCATCGCGCCCGGGCTGATCATGATGGCCGTCATCACCAACTCGTTTGCGAACGTGGTCTCCTCGTTTTTTTCGAGCAAGCTGATGCTGCATCTCGAGGAGATGCTCGTCGCGCCGCTGTCCTACGCGACGATCGTCGTCGGTTTCGTGGTTGGAGGAGTCGTTCGCGGACTGCTCGTGGCCGCGTTGGTCACGGTCGTCGCGTTGTTCTTCACGGACCTCGAGGTCGCACATCCGTTCGTGACAGTGACGACGATCCTACTGACCGCGATCGTATTCTCGCTCGCCGGCTTGTTCAACGCGATCTTCGCGAAATCGTTCGACGACATCTCGATCATTCCGACCTTCGTGTTGACGCCGCTCACGTACCTCGGCGGCGTGTTCTTCTCCATCTCGCTGCTGTCGCCGTTCTGGCAAAAGGTGGCACTGGCCAATCCGATTCTCTACATGGTGAACGCGTTTCGCTATGGCATGCTCGGCAGCTCCGACATCTCGATCGGCATCGCGTACGCGATCATGCTCGGCGCCGCGGCCGCTCTCTTCCTCGCGGTGCTCGTGATGCTGCATCGAGGCACCGGCGTGCGGGTGTGACGTGTGCGGCCGGTTCGCGCTGTTCACCGTCGACGACGCGCTCGCGGAGTATTGGGAGCTCGATGAGATTCCTGCGGCGACGCGCGCGCTATTGGCGCCGCGGTATAACGTAGCTCCCGGCCGCGACGATTGTGAGCTGATCGAGCCGCAGAGCGGCGCGGGTTGAGGATCGTGTGCTACCCGGGCTACTCGGGCGACAGTAGAAACTCGCGCCCCTGGTAGCTCAGGACGGCCCCGGTTGGATCGATGGCGACGACCCGGGGCCCTTCGGCGAGCGCCTCGCCCTCGCGGTAGCGGTTCCCGTTGACGATGACGAGCCGATCTGCGGGGCGGTCTCGATGATAGACGTGCAGCTCGAGCCGCAGCGCGGGCACGGCGACGCCTTCGGCCGCGAGAGCGGCGGCCGACGGCAACGTCGGTCGGGCTGCCGAAGCTTCCAGGTTCGCTGCTGAGCGGCCGGCCGCCTCGACGGCGGTGCGCCCGCTGCGCGGTTGCTCTTCCGCGGGCGGGAGGGGCGATGCATCGGCGGCAGCGGCGGAGTCGGCGCCGCGGCCGAGCGCGACGTCGGCAAGCGGCACAGTCGCGCCACCGATTGCCGCGGGCGGCGGCGGCTCGGCGACGAGCCGCCCGCTCGGCGCGCTTTGCGGCGGGATCGCGATCGGCACGTCCTTCGCCGACTCCACGCGGCTGCCGCGCGATTCGGCCCCCGCGCGTTCGGATCGCGTGCTTTGCCACCACGCGCCGCCGAGAGCCACGACGGAAACGCCGAGCATGACGATCACCGCGAACGCCCAGGTCGGTAGGCGATGCCGGGGCGTTGCGAACGGCACGTGCGCGATGCCCGGGACGGCTCCACGTTGGCGCTCGTTCTCCGATTTTCGCAGGGCGTCGAGGATGAACGACACGTCAGTGGCTCGCGAGCAGACGCGGGCCCGGCGGCGCGCCCACATCGGTTGTGATTGCGATCTGCGTTCGCGCTCCGACGATGCCGTCGACGCTCAGCATGCGCGCACGTTGATACTCGCGTACCTGAGTTTCGAGCGGCGTGTCGTACACGGGCGATGTATCACTGACGCTTGGAGTGGCCTCGCCGCGAATGCGCGCGAGCGTTGCACGCAGCCACAGCACGCCGTCGTCGCGCATGCCCGGCCTCAGATCCTTTTGCGGAGATATGCCCGGGCGCCAGAGCAGCAAATGATCGCCAAACCAGTGATAGGTAAGCTCCGCGAGCGGAATCTCGAATACCTTGCCGTTCGCGGCGAGTTGCGCCTCGTCATATCCGAGCGCGGCGATCACGACCTGTCGGGGCTGCCCGCGCTCGTCGAGCAACGACAATATCGCGGGACGGTTCATGAGACGGAGCTCGCTCAAGGAGCCGCGCTCCTGAAAGAGACACGCGAGCCCGTGCTCCGCCGCTTGCGCACACGGGTCGCCTCGCGCCGGATCGTAGGAGGCATCCCAGAGCGCGAAGAGTTGCGCGAGCGCGGCGTCGGTATCCGTTGCGAAGTCCGGGTCTCGCAGAAGCTCGCCGAGCGTCGGCAGCGCGGGCTCTGCAGCGGGCGCAGGAGCGGGGACGGATTCGGTTGCTACGATCTGTTCCTGCACCGCGACATCGAGCGGCGCGAGCACCGTCGGCGCGCCGGGTTCTTGGCCGCGCTCCGTGCGGCCTTCCCAGAGATTGGTCGTCGCGAGCGCGAAGCTCGCAAGCCCGATGCCGGCCGCGATCCACGGCCACCAACGGCCCGCTGGACGCCGCCGGCCGAATACTTCCCGCGCCGCGCGCGCCACCAACCGCCCGTCGGCGGTGCGGCGGTCGCGAGTGTACGCCGCGAGTAGTGCCCGATCGGCGATCACGTTGATCAAACGCGGAATGCCGCGCGACTTTCGATACAGCGCCCGCAGGGCCGACCCTGTGAACACGTCGGTCTGGGAGCCAGCGACCTTCATTCGATGGCGCACGTAAGCCGCCGTGTCCTCGGCGGACAACGGCTCCAGGTGATAGCGGCCGGTGACGCGTTGCGCGATCTGCCGCATCTGCGGACGGTCCAAGATGTCTCGCAGCTCCGGTTGTCCGATCAGGATGATCTGCAACAACTTCTGCTTCGCCGTCTCGAGGTTCGTGAGCAGGCGGACTTGCTCGAGCAGCTCGGGGCTCAGCGTTTGCGCTTCGTCGACGATGAGCACGACGCGCCGGTCTTCCGCGTGCGCCTTCAAGAGCTGGGCATTCAAGCTATCGATGCGCGCTTTCACGGAATCGTCGGCGGGCGGCGGCGCGCGGAGCTCTTCGCAGATGACTTGGAGAAACTCCTTTGTGGAGAGCTGCGGATTCAAGATCAGCGCGATCTCCGCTTTAGCCGGCAGTTGCTCGAGCAAGCTGCGGATCAGAGTGGTTTTGCCGGTGCCGACCTCGCCGGTCAGCTGGATGAAGCCGCCGCTCTCGGAGATGCCGTAGATCAGATGCGCGAGCGCGTCCGCGTGCCGCCGGCTCATGTAGAGATAGCGCGGATCGGGCGTGATCGAAAACGGTTTCTCGCTTAGGCCGAAGAACTCCGTATACACGTGGCGGCCCTCTTTGACCTGGCGGGCAGCGCGCGGCCTATTTGGGGCGGCGCTTCACTGCACCTCGATCGTCACCGGCTCCGACAGGATCGGCGGGTCGTGGGGAATATGCAGATGGTCGCCGAGCAGCAGCCGCAGCGTGTGGCGACCCGGCGCGAGCATCAGCTGCGTCTCGGTTTGACCCTGACCGAAGTGCACGTGCTGCATATCGGCCGGAATCGGCAGATCGAACGGCGGAACATCGGTGTCGATCAGCAAGTGATGGTGCCCCGCATCCGGACGGTCGATGCCGGCCGGTACGACGCCGATGCCTTTGAGCCCGAACACGACCGTGACGGGACTCGAGACCACGGCTCCGTCGGCCGGCGAAATGATGTAGACCATCGCTCCTGCTGGCGCGGGCTTCCGCGCGATACTCGGCGCGGCAGCGGCCGGAGCCGCTGGCGCCGGAGCAGGCGTCGCGGCGGGTGCGGCCGAAGTCGGTGACTCGGCGGGTTGCTGTTCGCACGCGACGAGCGTCACTAGGAAGAACGTCAAAGGGATATGGATTCTCATCGGTCTTGCTCCGGCCGCATCGTCGCGGCCACTCTAGCACACGCTATTCGGCATCGCCGTGGTGCCGCCCGAGCTCGCTCGGATCGAAGTCGTCGACCCCCGTGACGTCCATGACCTTGCGGTCGAAAGCCCGCAAATCTTCGGCCTCGGCGGCCGTGATGATTCCCTTTCTCTCGGCCTCGACGATTTGTCCGGGCGTGTCGTCGGCTTTGATGTCACCGGCGCGGTGGGCATCGAAAACGCGGCGCTCGATCGGCTTGATCCGCTCGGCGTACTCCATCGTTTGCTGCAACAGACCGAGCGGGTTGCCGGGCTCGATCGTTTTGTACGCACCTTCGGTGAGCCGCTCGCGAGTCGCGGTTGGATTGATGATCAGCTCGACGATCTGTTGACCGAGCTCGTCGGATGGCGCCGAGTACGTCCGGCCGCGCGGAAAGATCGCAAATCGCAGCAGCGCAGCAACTACCCGATTCGGAAAGTTACGCAGCAGGCCGTGCAGCTGCTCTTGAGTCTTGTAGAGCAACGAGCGGCACGACCATTCCACGAGCGGCAAGTCGTCCGGCGGCTCGCCTTGATCCTGATAGTGCTTGAGAACCATGGAGGCGAGGTATAGGTAGCTCAAGATGTCGCCGAGACGCGCCGACAAAAGCTCCTTGCGCTTGAGCTCACCGCCGAGCGTCAACATTGCGGCATCCGTCATCAGGGCGAAAGACGCGCTGTAGCGATTGATGTGCTGGTAGTAGCGCCGCGTTGGACCTGTCGACGGAACATCAGTGAAGCGGGCAAGCGTGAGCGCCATCACGAGCGAGCGCGCGACATTCGACAGCGCGTACCCCACGTGCTTGAACAGCAGCCGATCGAATGCCACCAGGCCGCGCTCGCGATCCGTGTCGCGGGCCGCTTCCATCTCTGCAAGGACGAACGGATGACAACGAATCGCACCTTGGCCGAAGATGATCAAGTTGCGCGTCAGGATGTTCGCGCCCTCGACGGTGATTGCGATCGGCACCGACTGGTAGCCCCGTGCGAGGTAGTTCTTCGGCCCAAGCATGATCGCTTTGCCGCCGTGCACGTCCATGGCGTCGTTCGCGACTTGGCGGCCCATCTCGGTGTTGTGGTACTTCAAGATGGCCGAAGGCACGGCCGGTTTCTCGCCTGCGTTGATCGCGGTGCAAGTCACGCGCGAAGCGGCCGTCATGATGTAGACGTTCCCGGCCATCCGCGCGAGCGCCTCGCCCACGCCGTGGAATTTGCCGATTGGCAAGTTGAACTGACGACGAATGCGTGCGTAGGCGCCCGACGCGTAAACGGCCGCCATCGCGCCGCCGAGCGCATTGCTCGGCAACACGATGCTGCGTCCGACCGACAGCAGCTGCACGAGCATCCGCCAGCCGTGGCCGGCCATCTTCGGTCCGCCGATGATCGCGTCGAGAGGCACGAAGACGTTGTGGCCGCGCGTCGGGCCGTTCTGAAACGGGATGTTGATCGGGAAATGGCGGCGACCGATGTCGACGCCGGGCAAATTCGTCGGAATCAAGGCCGCGGTGATTCCGTACTCATCGCGATCGCCCAGGAGATGGTCTGGATCGTACAGCTTGAACGCGAGGCCGAGGACCGTCGCGACGGGTGCGAGCGTGATATAGCGCTTGTCCCAGTTCAAGCGGATGCCGACGACCTCTTGGCCGTCCAGCTGGCCCTTGCACACCACGCCCGTATCGACGATCGCGGTCGCGTCGGAGCCCGCGCGCGGCGACGTCAGCGCGAAGCACGGCACCTCCTCGCCGGAAGCCAAGCCCGGCAACCAGCGCTGCTTCTGCTCGTCGGTGCCGTAGTGCAGCAGGAGCTCGGCGGGGCCGAGCGAGTTTGGCACGCCGATCGTCGACGATGCGGTGCCATTTCGCGAAGAGATCTTCGCGAGAACCATGGAGCTTGCGAGCGGGGAAAACTCGAGCCCACCGTATTCCTTCGGAATGATCATCGCGAAGAAACGCTCGCGTTTGATGAACTCCCAGACATGCGCCGGCATGTCGCAGAGCTCGTGTGTGATTTCCCAGTCGTCGAGCATGCGGCACAGCTGCTCGACGGGGCCGTCGAGAAACGCTTGCTCCTCGTCCGTGAGCTTCGGGGGCGGCAGACGATTGAGCTTGCGCCAATCCGGCATCCCCGAGAAGAGCTCGCCGTCCCACCAAACATTCCCGGCTTCCAATGCGTCCTGCTCGGTTTTCGACATGGTCGGCAGCATTCGCCGATAGATGTTGAGCAAACGGCGGCTCAAGTAGTCGCGCCGCAAGCTCGTCACGTTCAATGCGACGAATGCGGCGAAGAGCAGCCACAGCAGCAACGTCCATAGAAAACCGCCGTCGCCGAATAGCGTGTATGCGATCAGGAGCCCGCCGAGAATCGCGGTCGCCGCCGTCAACTCCGTCCTGCGATAGGCGAGAGCCGTCGGCACGGCAATCAGGAGTACCAGCCAGAAGAGCATTCCCATCGTTATCCCTTCGAGCGAGAGCTTTGGTGCGCGGATCGCGCGATGCGTTTACAGCAGATCGGCAACGCCCGCGCGTTCTTCGCGAAGCTCCGCATCCGTAGCTACGAGTTTGCCGCGCGCAAAGTCGTCGATCGTGAGGCCTTGGACGATTTGATAGTCGCCGCGGGCGCAACGCACGGGATACGAAAAAACGACGCCTTCCGAGATGCCGTAGCTGCCGTCCGATGCAACAGCCATGCTTACCCAATCGTCGCCCGGCGTGCCTAGCGCCCAATCGCGCACGTGGTCGATCGCGGCGGAGGCGGCAGAGGCGGCGGACGACGCGCCGCGCGCCTTGATGATGGCGGCGCCGCGCTGCTGCACGCTCGGAATGAACTCGTCTCGATACCAATTCGGCGGCACACGCGACAGGGCGGGCTTGCCCGCGATCGTCGCGTGCGCCAGATCCGGAAACTGAGTGGCGGAATGGTTGCCCCAAATGGTTACGCCGTTGATGTCGCTCACGTGTGCCGTGGCCTTTGCGGCGAGCTGTGCCTTCGCTCGATTGTGGTCGAGGCGCGTCATCGCCGTGAAATTGCGCGGATCGAGGCCTTTAGCGTTCTCGCGCGCAATCAGCGCATTCGTATTCGCGGGATTGCCGACGACGAGGATTTTGGCGCGCCGATCCGCGACGTCGGAGAGCGCCTTGCCTTGGGCGGAGAAGATCTTTGCGTTCTCGAGCAACAGGTCCTTGCGCTCCATGCCCGGTCCGCGTGGCCGCGCGCCCACCAGCAACCCGTAGTTGATGTCGCGAAACGCGACCTCAGGCTTATCCGTCACCACCACGCCGTGCAAAGCGTCGAATGCGCAGTCCTCGAGCTCCATCGCGACACCCTTCAAGGCGCCTAGCGCCGGAGCGATTTCGAGCAGCTGCAGAACGATCGGCTGCTCCGAGCCGAACAATTGTCCGGACGCAATTCGAAACGCGAGCTGATAGCCGATTTGTCCTGCGGCGCCGGTAATCGCCACGCGCACCGGCGTCTTGCTCTTCTGCTTCATAGACGTAGGGTCGATCCTCGACTGCAACGGCCCGCTTCGGGGCGATGAATCTTAGCACGCGCTCCGCGCGCGGCCGTCAGCGAGAGGGCTCGTCGAGCTCGGGAGGAAGATCGAACTGCGGAAACCGCGCGCGCAATCTTTCGATCTCGCGCGCCGCTCGTTCCGAGCGATCCCTGCTCTCTCAGGCTTGAGATGCACTCGAGCCAAACGTCGGGGTCGACAACCACCGTTTCGCCGCAGCCTTCCGCAGGTGACGTGGCATCGGGAACGGGCTTCGCGGACGCACGGCTCGGAGGGCTCTGGCCCGCCGGCTGCACGGTTGAGTTCGTCGACGGTTCGTCCGCAGATGTCGGCCGATTGCCGCCAGGCGTCTGCGCGGTCTCGTCGGTGACGATGGCAGTGTCGTTGATCCGCAGCAGCGTTGCGACACCGATGATCACCGTTGCGGCAATCGCAACGGACGGCGCCCATGTCGGTAGGCGCGCGGCAAGCAAGCGTCGCCGCGTCGCGCGCGCGGCAGCGGAACGTATCGTTCTGTCGACTTCCTCCGGAGGCAGCTCGTTGAAATTCGCGCGGCCATAGGCTTCGGAAACCTCCGCAAGACCGCGAATATCGTCCGAATCTTTCATGCTTGCTCGTACTCCGCGCTGTACTCGGCGGCGAGAATCTTGCGCAATCGTGCCACCGCGTAGCGAAGACGACTCTTGACGGTTTCGCGATTGCTACCGACGATCTGCGCGATTTCTTCCAGCGTCAAACCGCCCTCCTGGTGCAGGAGAAACGCCTCGCGCTGCGACGCGGGCAACGACTCCAGCGCGACGACGAAGCTTTCCCGCAGCGCGGTCTGCCGATAGACATCGGGCGGTTGCGGACTTTGATCGATGGCGTCGAGCTCAGCATCGGCGACGAGCTCCGGCGCGCGTCCGCTGCGCCGATAGTGATCGACGAGAACGTTGTGCGCGATCCGAAACAGGTAGGCGCCGAACGGTGCGCTCGGCTCGTAACTGCTGCACCCCTTGATGAGCCGTAGCCAGGTTTCCTGAAAAAGATCGTCGACTGCCGCGCGCGGCGCCTGGCGCAGATAGTACCGGTAGAGCGGGCCGCGGTGACGTTGATACAGCTCGTCGAACGCGCGCGATTCCCCTGCCTTGAATCGCACCATCAACGCGGTGTCGCTGAGCCCGACGACGGAGCTGCTTCGAATGGGCGCCGCCGCGGACGGAAACGCCTGGCTCAAGGCTGCAATCTCGGTGGCCACGACGCGCTACAACGCGCGGCGCAAGGCAACGGGGTTAACCGCGGCCACTTATGTCGTCAGCCGGCGGTCGCAGCAGCTCACTCGGCGTCCTCCGCGCCCGGCTTGGACAGGCCGTGCTTGCGCAGCAAGCTGCGGAGTTGGTGATAGCTCAAGCCGAGAAGTCGAGCCGCCATGGTCTGCTTGAACTGGGCACGTTCGAGAGCGCGTCGCAGCAAGTCCGTCTCATACTGCGCGACGGCATTGCGAAAATCCGACGGTAGGTCTTTCGGAGGCTGGGGAGCGCTGCGGGGTCCCTCGGCCGGTTCCGGCTCGCGCACGGTGGGCGCAGGCGTCCCAAACGGAGACAAGAACGGATCGAAGCGGATTTCGCTGATTGGCTTGTCCGGGTCTGCAGCACGATAGACGCTGCGCTCGACGGCATTCTTCAACTCTCGCACGTTGCCGGGCCACGCGTACGCTATCAATGCCGCTTGCGCTTCCACGGTAAATCCGGCAAAGAAGCTGCGCTTCAACTCGCTCGTGACGTTCACGGCGAAATGGTAGGCAAGCGTGGCGATATCCTCCGGGCGTGAGCGCAGCGGAGGCACGTGGATCACGTCGAAGGCAAGTCGGTCCATTAAGTCGGCGCGGAATCGTCCAAGCTCCGCCAACCGCGGGAGATGTTCGTTGGTTGCGCCGACGATGCGAACGTCGGCGGAAAGCGTGTCATTGCCGCCGACTCGTTGAAATTCACCATATTCGATGACCCGCAAGATCTTTTCCTGCATGCGCAACGGAATCGTGCCAAGCTCATCGAGCACGAGCGTCCCGCCGTTCGCTTGCTCGAAACGCCCGATGTGGGTGCGCGTCGCACCCGTAAATGCGCCGGCCTGATGACCGAACAGCTCCGACTCGAGCAGCGTTTCGGTGAGCGCGGCGCAATTCACCTTGACCAGCGGTTGCCCCCATCGTTCCGACAAATAGTGCAGCCGCGACGAGATGAGCTCTTTGCCCGTGCCCCGTTCGCCGATCACGAGCACAGGCTTGCTTAAGGGCGCTGCGCGGGACACGTGCTCCAACATCGCCAGGAACGACGGCGCCTCGCCGATCAAGGCGACGCTTTCCGGACGTGTAGCGGCTGCGCTTGCCAAAGACGTCAACAACTAGGGATTTCGGCGAAATATTAGCTTATTTCATCAGCCGAAAACACTTCGCCAAAGTCGCGCTGTGCCCGAGAGCCCCTACAATTCAGGGGGTTAGATCGAGCGAAACGCCCTGGCACGGATTTCGCTAAAGCGCACCTCAACACTCCTAGAGGAAAACCGGCCATGGGCATCTTCTCTCGCTTTAGCGACATCGTGAACTCGAACATCAACGCCATACTCGACAAGGCCGAGGATCCCGAAAAACTCGTCCGCCTCATGATCCAAGAGATGGAAGATACGCTCGTCGAGGTCCGGTCGACGGCAGCGCGCGCCATCGCCGATAAGAAGGAAATCTCGCGGTCGCTAGCCGCGTTAGAGCAGGAGGCCAAAGATTGGCAGGCCAAGGCGGAGCTCGCCCTCGACAAGGATCGCGAGGATTTGGCGAAAGCCGCCCTTGCGGAGAAGGCCAGAGCTACCACTTCGGCCGAAGCCCTGCAAAAGCAGCACACGGCTCTCAGCGATAGCCTCGAGAAGCTGAACGACGATATCGTTCGGCTCGAGGAAAAGCTCGTCGACGCCAAAACGCGCCAGCAAGCGATTTTCGCACGTCACCAGACGGCAAGCCGGCGCTTGGAAGTGCGCAAGCGGCTGCACAACTACAAGATGGACGATGCGCTGATTCGCTTCGACCAGTTCGAGCGCCGGATCGACGACCTGGAATCGCACGTGGAATCGTACGATTTGGGCACCAAGAAGGACTTGCGACAGGAGTTCTCGGATCTCGAGTCCGAGGACGCTGTGGCTAAGGAGCTTCGAGAGCTCAAGTCGCGCCGAGCCGACCAAAAGCGCGAAGCCAAGTAACCGCGAGGAACGACGATGGACGACGGTCTTGCCGCGATCATCATCATCTTCATGGTGATTGTTCTGCCGCTCGTGATCATCATGCACTACGTAACGAAGTGGAAAGCCACTCAGGGACTATCCGACGACGAGCAACACCTGCTGGAAGGTCTTTGGAAGGACAGCAAGTCAATGGAAAGTCGTCTGAATGCCCTCGAGACGATCCTCGACGACGAAGTCCCGGAGTGGCGCAAGAAGCTGTGAGCCGGATCTCGAGCGGCAGAGCGGTCGATTAGGAGGACACGCACGAAATGAGCAAGCTGTATCGAAATCCGCGACGCGGCATGGTGTTCGGCGTCTGCGCAGGAATTGCCGACTACTTCGGATTCAGCGTCGGTGCGACGCGTGTGATTTTCATCATCGGCTCGATGTTCTCATTCCCCTTGCTCCCTGCCCTGTACGTGATGCTCGGTTTCCTCTTGCCGCGCAAGTCCGCCGACGCCGGTGACGAGCAACCCAATCCCCTGCAACGCCGCGTGCGAGCAGATCCGCATGACATGCTCGGCAGTGTTCGACATCGATTTCGGGAATTGGACTCGCGGTTGCAGCAGCTAGAAAAGTACGTGACTTCGAATCGATTCAAGCTGGATCGCGAATTCCGTCAACTTAAAGAATGAAGATGCCCCGCGGCATAAATCTGGCGGGCGAGGTCACCCCCTGATGAACCCACTTGAGCTCGTAATTGCGGTCATTGCCATCACCTTTCTCTATAAGCTGATCGACACCTGGATCCGACACAGCTCCGGGCGTCGCGCGCAGACAGCCGAAAGCGAAACACTGAAGCGCCTCGGTGACGTAGAGGAAAGAGTGCAAGTGCTCGAGCGCATCGTCACCGACGAGCGCTTCGACTTGAAACGTGAGTTCAAGAATCTCGGCGGCTGAGCAGCGGTCCGTTCGATGACGCGCGAGGCGAACTAGCGGAAAGAGCTTAGTTCGCTGCCGGCGGCTGCGGGTTGGCCGCCTTGTACGCCTGCACCTGGACGTTGAACGCCGAGGCGACCGACTCCATCTCCGTGACGGCCGTATTGTGGCGCGTCACCATCAGCGACTTGAATTCGGTGGGTGCATCTTCGCCCGCCGCTTCGAGCTCGCCGTTCAGGCAGGCCAAATACTCTTCCATCGCGGCCATGTAGCTCTTGACTTTGGCCTGGGCATCTACCATTTGCTGCATGGTGGAGGTCTTGCCGTCCGGCACCGGCACCATCGTCGGATTTTCGCAAGCGACAGCGGCAAGGGCGCAGCAAGTCGCAAACGCCGTCAGACTGCAGGACGCCAAGAGTTTCATTTCGCGGTCCCCCGAGGGTTAGTGTTATAGATCAGTCGATTCAAAATATACCGCACGCGCCAAAAGGACGCCACGCAAGGGCTGCGGACTCCGATGGCGATCTGATCACGCGAACAACGCGCGGTATTTTCCGCTACCGTCCAGCTCCGCGAGCAGCAGGCGGCCGAACTGCTCCGCAGTCACGGGATCGCCGAATAGATGACCTTGCGCGTAGTCGCAGCCATGCTTGCGGAGGAAGTCGAGCTGTTGCTCCGATTCGACTCCCTCGGCCACCACCTCGAGCTGCAGACTGTGCGCCATCTGAATGATCGCATCGACGATAGCCGCGTCGTCTTTGTCTGTTGCAACATTCTTGACGAACGACTGGTCGATCTTGAGCGTGTTGATCGGGAATTGCTGCAGAGCGCTCAAAGATGAATAGCCGGTGCCGAAGTCATCGATGGCGAGATGCAGTCCCATTCCGTACAACGCGTCCAAGACACGAATCGTACGCTCCGGATCTTCCATCAACGTCGTCTCCGTGATCTCGAGCTCTACGGAGGTCGGAGAAACGCCGTGCGAGCGGAACGTCTCGCGGACTTGATCTAGGAACCGGCGTTGTCGCAATTGTCTCAACGACAAGTTGACGGACACCCTGCACGGCGATGGCAGGAGTCGCTGCCACGAACGATAGTCTGCGCAGACACGATTCAGGACCCAATCGCCGAGCTGAAGGATTAGATTCGTTTCCTCGGCGAGCGGCACGAAGTCGGATGGAAACACCAAGCCTCGCTCGGGCAAGTCCCAGCGAACGAGCGCTTCGACGCCTTCAACTCGGCCGGTCTTCAGGCTGTACTTCGGCTGATAGTGCAAACGTAGCTCGTCGCGCTCGAATGCGCGACGGAGCTTACTTTTCAACATCAACCGCTCCACGGCCGCCGTATTCATGTCCGTGGAATAGAACTCGAAGCAGTTCCCTCCTGCTTTCTTCGCTTGATACAAGGCCGCATCGGCGTTGCGAATCAAATCGATGACGTTGTCGCCATCCCGAGGGTACAACGCGATTCCCATGCTGACCGTTAGAAAGATCTCTTCGCCGTGAACCTGGAAAGGCTTACCAGCGGCATGGAGTAGCTTGGCTGCGATCTCGGAGATCTCCTGCAGCAGCCCTTCCATTCGTTCGAAACCGGTCAGCAGCACCGCGAACTCGTCGCCCGCGAGCCGTCCAGCGTGAGCGTTCTCGGGCAGCTCTGCGAGCGTGCGGCGTGAAAGGATCTCCAGACTAGTGTCGCCCGCCGCGTGGCCGAATGTATCGTTGATATCCTTGAAGCGATCCACGTCGAGATAAAGAATCGCAAGATAATGCTGTGTGCGCCTCGCCCGCGCGATGCCCTGTTGCAGCAAGTGTTGAAACTGCATCCGATTGGCGAGTTTCGTGAGTGGATCGATCCTCGCGAGATAGCGGATTCGCTGCTCCACGCGTTTTCGCTCGTCGATGTTTTGGGCGGTATAGACGCGTCCTTCGAGCACGTCTCGTTCTTTGCGAATGTCCGAGACCGTGTACGAGATGCTCACCGTCGAGCCGTCGGGACGATTCACGGTGCCCTCACGCGGTCTCGCCGCGACGCCCCCGCCTTGCCGGCGGTCGTTCGAGCTGATCAATTCGTCCGCTGGCTTGCCGAGGAGCTCATGTTCGCGATATCCGAACAGCTCGACGGCGGCGGCGTTCGCCCGCTCGATCTTGCCGTCTGCATCGGTGATCAATAGCGCCTCGCTCATGCTCGCGAGCAGGCGGTCGAGATAGTCCTTTGAGAGTGTTCCGGAACGAAGGTTCTTGTGCATCGCATCGATCGCCGCTCTCAGCTCGCCGAGCTCCTCGCTCTCGGCCAAAGCGGCCGGCATCTCGAAATCGCCGTGCGCGGCCCGATTGAGCGCGCCCGCGACGACATGTAGCGGCCGCAGCAGGCTATCCGTAAGCGTGATCACGAGCACGAGGACAGCCGCCGCCGCGGCAATAAAGCTCGCGAGGAGCAGCCAGCGCATGCTCGCGTCGGAGAGCAGCCCACGCGAGTGCAGGAACAGCAAAACGATGACCGCAAGCAGACCCGCCGCGATGACTCCGAGCGTCGTCAGCAAGTACTGTCGCCTCAAACCAGGCATCTGCAAGGCGTCCGCAAAAGCGTAAGTGAACGGCTTTGTTATAGTTGTTTAGACTCGTTCCCTTGTTCTCGTTCAGGAAACCATACTCCGGTGGCTTTGCCCAGCCGGATGCAACTAAATCCTTAAGAACGGAGCAAGAACGCTGCCCGACTACAGTCTACTATGAAGCTCGACGCCCACTCACGCGGTGAGTTCTTTCGTCCGCCCGTAGGTCTAGGACATACCCACGCACAGTCGCTGTTGGCTGCTTGGTCCTTACGGCGGCGTCTGCTGCGCCGCCGCGCGGCGCCGTTGATAGCGGCCGCGCGAGCGGAGGTGGTCGAATGTGGCGGAGACGTTCGGCTGCTTGGCTACTACAGCGCGCCGCAGAAGCCGGCCCGCGGCCTCGTGATTATGCTACACGGCTGGGAGGGCAGCGCCGAGGCAAATTACGTCCTATCCGTCGGCGGCGCCTTGTACGCAGCCGGGTTCGCCGTTTTCCGGCTGAATTTTCGGGACCACGGCGCTACCCACGAGCTCAACAAGGAGCTGTTTCACTCGTGTCGCATCGATGAAGTCGTCGATGCAACCAAACGCATCACCGAGGCACACGGGCTGCCGCGCACGTTCCTCGTAGGGCACTCGCTTGGCGGCAACTTCGCGCTGCGCGTTGCAGTGCGCTCTGGGGCAGCGAACTTGTCGCTTGCACGCGTCGTCGCGATCTGCCCGGTGCTCCGGCCGCATAGCACGATGCGCGCGCTCGAAGAGGGACTCTGGGTCTATCGGCGATATTTTCTACACCGCTGGCGGCGGTCGCTGCGCGCCAAAGAGGCGAGCTTCCCGAACCTCTATGACTTCGGCGATCTGCGACGGTTTACGACACTGACGGCGACCACGGACTTCTTCGTAAGGACCTACACGCACTTTCCGGATCTCGACGCATACCTCTATGGCTACGACATCACCGGCGCCGCGCTGGCAGGCTTGACCGTGCCCACGCGCCTGATCGCCGCTGCCGACGATCCGGTCATCCCGATCAGGGACCTCGGCGACGTTGCTCACACACGCGCGCTCGAGATTAGCGTCGTGCCGCGCGGCGGGCACTGCGGCTTTCTCGAAAGTTATAGCCTGCGCAGCTGGTTGGACGGGGAGGTCCTTGCGGATCTCGACGCGGCGGCTTGATCAAGCCTGGCGTTTTTCTTCGAACGTCACGGGGGGCTCGCCGTTCGTTACCTTGATCTCGCCCTCGATCACGGCGCCCTCGGCCACCGCGATCGAGTTGCCGGACAAACTTCCCGTGACTCTTGCAGTTCCCGCAATCTCCACGCGTTGCCTCGAGATCACGTCGCCTTCGACTATCCCGGCCACGACGATGTCGGTGGCTCTTAGCGTGCCCCTCCAGTGACTGCCGTCGGCAACGGTCACGGGACCTGAAATGTCGCAATCGCCTTCTACGGTTCCGCAGAATACATACGACCCTTGCCCCGTGATCGTGCCGACGATCTTGGTCGACGGCGCGACGTAGGTCGTCGGCCCGGCCGACGCGTCGTGTATTCGTCTTTTGAATATCATCGCCTGCTCCCGCGTGAGGAGGCTGCACGGTAGCCGAAGTTGCGGTGCGGGGCGCGAACGCGCTTCACGCGGCAGGAAGTTGCCCGTGCGGGGCAGAATCTGACCAGTTATGTCACTGCGACGCAGATCACAACTGTCCGTCAGGCCTTTGTTTACAGGCCACAATCGCGCAACTGGCATGCGGATTGCTTAGCTTATGCGCACGTGCCCCGAGTGGAGGCGTTTTCGCGCAATGGACAGAAATTTCGAAATCATCGCACTGCTGCTCAGTGAAGCCGGCGACAACCGCTGGCGCGCCGGCCAGTTCGGCAAAGGAGCGCAGCGGCTGATCAGGCGCGGGGACGGTAGAGTCGTTCTCGAAGCGGTCGAGTCTCAGGAGGAGTTCGACAGGACGGCCAGAACGACCGACTGCTTCCGGCGTGGCAAGCCGATTCGCGACCCGGCTACGAGGGAAGTGATCGGTTACGAGATGGAGCAGGTGCCTCTACTGCGCGCGGCCTCGGGCATGTAAGGCGCGGCCCGCTCAATGCGCGTAATAGCCGTAGCCGAGAGTTCGAATCTCAGTGACCCAACCGTTCTCGATTCGTACGAGCCGCATGAGCTTGCTCGGACCGAAATTGTACGTCCACTCCTCGATCCACACGTCCTCGACGAACGCCGGAACGAACACACGGCGGTAATCGGCGACGAATGATCGCTGCGTGAGTCGCGTTTGAATCGCCGCGGGCTCCCCGCAGAACTCCAAGAGCTTCGAGGCATGATCTCCGCGCGAGATGATGCGCGTGCCGCATCGGAACGCGTGCGCCGGCAGGCTCGTCCCCAGCATGACCAGAACGAGGACAGCACCGATCCACCTAGTCGTGACGACCCTTCGCATGTCCTTTGGCCGCTCCTCCACGCCACGTGAGCGTGAGGCAAGCCCGATGAACCTACGCTGAATCCATTCGGCCAGCAAATGACGGCCTATAATGGCGGCCCCCGAGCAGCCGGAAAAACATGGTCGTCAAGAACAACGCTAAGTCCGACCGGAGCGCACGACGGGACTCATTCGGAACCGCGCTTGCCTGGCTGCGCGAGCCCGGCAACGCGGCGTTGCTCCGCGGCGGGTTGCGCGGAGTCGAGAAAGAGAGCCTACGGGTTCAGGGCAACGGCGAGCTGTCCACGGCCCCTCACCCGACCAGTCTCGGTGCCGCTCTTACGCACCCTTACATTACGACGGACTATTCCGAAGCGCTGCCGGAGTTCGTGACGCCTCCGCACGCCGCCAACTGGGAGACGTTGCAGTTCCTGTGCGACCTACACGCCTACGCGCACCGGAATCTGGGGGAGGAGTTGCTGTGGCCGGCCAGCATGCCGTGCGCGCTTCGCTCGAACGACGACATTCCGATCGCGCGCTACGGCAACTCGAACATGGGCGTCATGAAAACCGTTTACCGCCGGGGGCTAGGTTTTCGTTACGGGAGGTCGATGCAGGCGATCGCCGGCGTGCATTTCAACTACTCGCCTCCGGCCGCCTTTTGGCCCGCATATCTGACGCACCTCGGCGGCCAGGAATCGTTGCGCGACTACAAGTCGACGGCCTTCATGGGTCTCATACGCAACTACCGGCGCTGTGCTTGGCTCGTCACCTACCTGTTCGGCGCGTCCCCGGCCTTCAGCAAGTCGTTTCGGCCGGAAGGACACGCGCTTCTGCAGGAACTCGACGGCGCTACTTGGTACACGCCGTTTGGCACGTCCCTGCGCATGAGCGATCTCGGCTATCGCAATAAGGATCAGGCCCGCCTCGGCATCAGCGCGAACTCTCTCGCCGAGTACGTCGCCGGGCTGGTCTCGGCGGTGACCACGATCGACCCGCGCTACGAAAAGATCGGCGTCGTCGTCGATGGCGAGTACCGACAATTGAATGCCAACATTTTGCAGATCGAAAACGAGTACTACAGCTCGATCCGGCCTAAGCCGAGCAAGGTGAGTCCGAGTCGAATCACGGTGGCGTTGCGCACGCACGGCGTGGAGTATGTCGAGGTTCGCACGCTCGACCTGAACCTTACGGATCCGGTGGGCATCAACCAAAACCAGCTCCGCGTCCTCGAAGCGCTGTTGATCTACTGCCTCCTCACCCCGAGCCCGCCGATCGACGCGACGGAGCAGGCCGAGATCGATCGGCGCGACATCCTCGTTGCGCGCGAGGGCCGCCGGCCCGGACTGAGAATGCCGAAGGATGCCGGCGACATCGCGTTGCGCGATTGGGGCTTGCAGCTGCTCGACGGGGTCGGCGAGATCGCCGAGCTCCTGGACGCCGAGCATCAAGGCTACGCCTCGGCGGTCGAGCTCCAACGACTGGCGCTCGACGACCCGGCCCAGACCCCATCCGCGCGGCTCCTCGAAGATTTGCGGCAGGAGCGTCTCGGCTTCTTCGAGCACGCGCTCGCGCTCGCGCAGAGCCATCACGCGTATTTCACTGCACTTCCGCTCGATCCTGACAAGGAACGCTGGCTAAAAGAGGCCGCGGAGCGCTCGCTGGCCGAGGCGGCAGCCCTCGAACGCGAGCCCGCGCCACCCTTTGACGTGTACCTGCGGAACTACCTCGCGACCGTTTGAGGGCTTCCGGCCGGAAATCCCGTGCCGAATCTGTGATTTCGTTAACCGCGCACGGCGGATGAGCAGCCAATACTGCGGCCTTTGGGGCGAAAGGCGACCATGAAGACGGCTATTTGGCTCGGGTTTGTGCTGGGGTTCGGCGGCGTGCTGGCCGGATCGCACTTTTTCCCATGGGTGGCACACGCCCGTTTGCCTTCGCAGACCTCCGTCGTTGCGAACGGCGGTCGCGCGGAACAGTTCCTCATCAGGCTCCCGGTCGACCGGATCGGCAGCGCCGGTGCGACTGCGGGACTCCGTGGCTCGCCGATGTTCGCGAATATGGCGCTTCCGGAAAACCTCGCGAAGGAACCGCTGCTGGTCGAGCATTTCAAGGTGCGCGACAGCATCGGCAACGTGATCGGTCTCGCGGCGCGCCACTGGAGCGTCACCGCCGACGGCGACGCAGGTTCCGCTTGGGTGGTGGTGATCCCGAGCCGCGGCGCGCTGATGTTGGCTGCGCCCGGCGAACCCCGCGGAGCTTTGGATGCCGCCTTGAAGAAGGGCGGCTATAACGGCGGGAGTTGGGAAGGCGACGTGCGCATCGACCTTGGTGGCTCGGACCAACCCGGCGCAATCGTCACGGGCAGCGCCGAGTTCGAGGGACTGCACGGCGAATATGTGGAGCGGTGGAGCGTTACCGGCGTCAACGATACCGGCGAGCTGCGCGGCACGATCGAGCTCAACACAGTCACCTTCCGCGGCGCATGAAATACCTATTCCTCACATTGCTCGGTTTCGTGCTTGGTGCCGCGGGCGGCCTCGCCGTGCTGTACTTCAATCCACTGACCGCGGCGACGAGTGTCGCGCCCGCCGCTTCGGATCGTGCATTGCACTACGAGCTCCCGGCGCAGTCGCTGGCATTCATGCATGGCGATCGAGCGCTTCTTCCGCGCACGGCCGCCGGCGATGAGCAGTTCTGGGAGGAGACCATCAACCGAACGGCGTTGCTCGCGCTGTCGTTGAACGATGCGGCCGGCGTGCCGACAGCAGCCGCAAGCCGACTGATGCAAGCTTCGACGGACACCGACCTGCTGCTGCGCGGCGTGCTCGTGAGCGACATTTGGCTGCTGACGATGCCTGGCCAAGGCTCAATGTTCGTCCGCGTCGATACGAATCTATGGCCGTTCTTGAAACAAACCTTCATACCCACTTGGTACCTCGGTAGGCCGTGGAAAGGTCCTACGGACTATCGACCGACAGTCGGTCCGGGGCAGCACAGCGCCGTCGTGATCGGAGCGACCGGTCGATTCGCAAATCTCGAGGGCAGCGCCCTCGAGCAATATCGAGTGACCGAGCTCAACCCTACGACTCGCGGGCTAACGCTCGCGGGCGAGCTGCATCTCGACATAGTGGAAACCGCGGTCGTAGCCGGCGAGCTGTGACCGTCACGCGAGTGCGGCGAGATCCGCGTTGGTATCAGCGAGCGTTTCCGCCGGCACCGCGGCACGCGCAGCGACGAGCTTGCGTCCGCTCGCGAAATCGCGCGGACTGTTGACGGCGTCGACCGCGATCACGACGCCGTTGGCAAGATAGTAGGCCGCAAAGGAGCGCGCCGCGGGCTCACCGCGGACGACGACTCGGTCGTAGCCTTGCGCCAATCCTGCGATTTGCAGCTTCAAGTCGTACTGATCCGACCAGAACCACGGCACTTCGGAATACGCCTGCGGAGTACCGACCGCGGCAAGCGCGGCCACTTTGCCTTGGTGGACCGCGTTGGCCACGGACTCGAGACGCACGGAACGGTGCAACAGCGGCAGAAAGTGGCTCGTGCAGTCGCCGGCTGCGAATACGTGCGGATCTGCCGTGCGGGCGAACTCATCCACACTGATGCCGTTCGCGCAGGGCAGACCGGCCGCAAGCGCAAGCTCGATGTTCGGCACGACGCCGACGGCGACGATCGCAACGTCGCAGTCAAAGCGTTGGCCGGTTGCAGTCTCCACGGCCGTCACGCGCTGCGTGCCCCGGAAGGCGCTCACACTCGAGTTGCAATGAAGTTGCACGCCGGCCGCGCGATGCTGCTGCGCGAAAAAGTCGCCGACCTCGGGGCACACGACGCGCGCCATCGCCCGGTCCGCCGCTTCGAGCACTGTCACGGCTAGACCGCGCTGCACGAGCACTGCGGCGGCTTCGAGGCCGATATAGCCGGCGCCGACGAGCACCACGCGCCCCCCCGTCTGCAACAGCGCGGTGATTGCATCCACGTCTGCGATCGTGCGCAGATAGCGCACGCCGGGTAGGTCCGCGCCTGGGATCTCCACCCTGCGAACGCGGCTCCCCGTCGTGAGCAGCAACCGGTCGTAAGAGATCGTTCGGCCGTCAGCGAGACGCAAGATCGCTCGCGCGACATCGAGCTCCTCGACGCGGCAGCTTCGCACCAGGTCAACGCCTTTGTCCGCATAAAAGCTCTCCGGACGCACGAGAAGCCGCTCCTGCGGTAGTGCTCCTGCCAAGTATTTCTTCGACAACGGCGGCCGTTGATAAGGCGCGTGCGGCTCCTCGCCGATCAGCGTGATCGCGCCGCTGAAATTCTGCTGGCGCAACGTCTGCACGGCTTGTGCGGCGGCGGCACCGGCTCCGACGATGACCAAATGCTCTGGCATCAATATGCGGTATTCTTGAACGAAACTGCGGAATTCTAACGCGAAAACAACGAGCGGCTTGACGAGAGCAAGAGTAAATGGTCGGAGCGATTCGGTTTAGCGAGTTCGGCGGACCCGAGGTCTTGCAGTACACGCAGACGGACGTCGGTGATCCCAAGTCCGGCGAGGCGCGGATCGCGCACACGGCGATAGGCCTCAACTTCATCGATGCTTACTACCGCACGGGCCTTTATCCGCTCGCGCTACCGAGCGGCCTCGGCAGCGAGGGCGCAGGGATCGTGATGTCGATTGGTTCCGGCGTCGAGCACGTGAAGCCCGGCGATCGCGTCGCCTACACGTCGCCGCCGCCGCTCGGGGCGTACGCTCAGGAGCGCGTGCTCGATGCCCGTTGGCTCGTGCGCCTGCCGGTCGGAATCGGGGACGACGCCGGCGCGGCGATGATGCTGAAGGGTCTTACGAGCTGGTATCTGTTGCATCGCAGTTACCGCGTGGCGGCCGGCGACTGGATCCTGCTGTATGCGGCCGCGGGCGGCGTGGGGTTGATAGCGGCGCAGTGGGCGCGGCATCTAGGCGTCCGCGTGATCGGCGTTGTGGGCTCCGCAGACAAACGGCGGCTGGCCCTTGCGCACGGCTGCGAGCACGTGCTGCTCGCCGACGATAATGTCGTCGCGGGTGTGCGGGAGCTCACGGGCGGCGCTGGTGTTCCGGTCGTTTACGATTCCGTCGGGCGCGACACTTTTCTGCAGTCGCTCGATTGCCTTCGCCCGCACGGTACGCTCGTAAGCTTTGGCAATTCTTCGGGCAAGGTGGAGCCTTTCGCGCTGCAAGAGCTCACGAAACGCGGCTCGCTGTACGTGACACGGCCGACTTTGTTCGATTTCATTCGTGCGCGGCCGGATCTCGAAGCCGGCACAGCGGCGCTGTTCGAGCTCGTGCTTCGTGGAGTCATCGAGATCGCGATTGGCCAGCGGTATGCGCTCAAGGACGCGGCGCGCGCCCACGCCGATCTGCGAGGCTCGGCGCACTACCGGATCTACGATTCTGATTCCGTGAACCGCGGTCGAGTAACCGACCGCTTCCCTTAGATACGCCGCTCGCGTCGATTCCCGGCACCCGCTAGCGTACTTTCCGCGTAGGGCCGGGAGACGTCGGGTGCTGAAGCAACGCCACGAGGCGCAACTTGCGTCGTCGATGATGCAGACGTTCGTTGCCGTAGTCGACGTCGCGGCAAAGGGCCGCTGGGGGGCGGTGCTCGCGCCGAGCACGCTGCCGCAGGTCGGCAGCCGTTACGAGCAACAGCGCGGCAAGGTTCTGCGCCGCGGCAAGGTGCTCGCGTGCCTGCGTCCGGTATCACTCACTCTGCAAGAAACGCTATTCGATCCACCGTGCTGCGTGAATCTGCGTCTGCACTGGCGTCTCGAGCCGCTCGAAACGGGATCGCTGCTGTTGCTCGATGCGCGCTTTTCTTTGAACGGCGCGGCGTCGTTGCGGCGGCGGCATTGGAACGCCCGAATCCAAGCCCACTGCGCGCGTATGCTCGGCGCCGTGCAGGCGCGGCTCGACGCACCGCCGCCCCCTGTCCAGCCACCGCAACCGCACGCGTACGAGGCGCCGGCGGCGGAGGCGCGAGCAAAACTCGGCCGCAAGGAGCCGCTTCACTGACGTTTCGAGATCTGCGCCTCGACAGGGGCTCAAGAAACGTGAAGCGTCGCGCAGAAAGCCGCCTTTTGCGTTCTATACTCGATGGAACGGCGCTGCGTTGGCCGTTGCGCGTTGCGCCGAGCACACTCGTCGAGGGACTGCAGTTGCGCGCGAGGAACACGGATCGAGTTCGTCCGGTGGCAAGCTTGCAGGAGTTCTTCAAGGACTCCATCGCGCAGGCTATGCAAAAGCAGCGGGTAGCGGCGGACGATCACACAGCCTACTACCTGGTCAATCTGCTCACGCTTGCCGCACGCCCCGAATCGCACCTAGACGGCCGTCGGCCACTGGCACTGATGCTCGCCGAGGCCGCCGGGGCAGCGGGCTCGCAAGAGCGCAACTTCGCGCTACAGCAAGTAGGCGACACGTCGTTGTTCGTCGCGGGTTTCTTCGGGGAGAGCTTTCCGCGACGGCTCGTCGACGTCGACTATTACATCGACATCGGAGGCTCAGCGTACGGATCGCTTTCCGCAAACGTTCGCGGCACGCTGCGCGGACGCGTATTCGGCTCGGTGTTCGCGGAGCTCGCCGAGAAGTTCCGCGAGTTTGTCGACGTGCTCGCAGAAGTGCGCGACGCGGCCAAAGGCATCGACGACGTCGACGTGCTGCGTATGTACGAGTTGTGGTTGCGAACCAAGAGCGCAAGAGCCGCACGTCTGCTGCGCAGCCGCGGAATCGAGCCGAACCAGGGACTCGATGCCGATACGCGCCACTGACGGAACGTATGTTTCTCACCGATCTGCAATCGCTACTCACGAAGATCTACGCCCTCGAGATGGCGTACGACGTTCGTGACTTCCTGATCACCGATGCGAGCCTCGCCCATGCGTTGGACGCTTCCGGCCGGCGCGTTCCCGAGAAACTGCTGATAGCGGAGGACGCGGGAGAAGCGGAGGTGGGCCTATACCTCGAGGAGCAACTCGTCGATCGCCTGAACCAGAGGAACCCGGCGGACCGTCTCGACGGCGACAACCTCGAAGACTTTTGGACCGCCTTCGAAGGCATCAGTCATTTCATCTACTACGTCTGGAACGCGAGCCGCGAGAAACCGGTCACGTTGCTCGAGATGGAGCTGCAGGCCGAGGTGGACAAGTTCATAGCAACGAGCCTGCTGTTCCAGCAGCAAGGCGAGCCCCAGCCGTCGGGCTTGCACCGCTGGCTGTTCGACTTGCCGCAGTTGGATCGCGGCCTGTCCCCCACGGAGCGCGAGCGCTACCGGCGCGCTAACGGCTACGCGAGCCGCTATTGCCGACGTCTGGCGCCGGCGCTCGCGCGCGGGCTTACGGGCGAGGAGCCGAAGCGCGAGCTGCGCCGGTTCTACCGTTTGTCGCAGCACGCGAAAATCGAGCACATCGAAGCTTGCTGAGGGCGGCGAAGGTCGATCAGGCGGGCGGTTTCAGCAAGTCGGACATCCGCCGCGTCATCTGGTCGTACTGGTAGCCCGGGATCCGGTAGCGCCATCCACCGACCCGTTGATTGATGCTCTGCGTCTCGCCGGCGACGTCCGATGACTCTGATCCCGCGGTGCTCGTGCTCGAATCCTCGGCCGGGGCGAGCGCTTGCGCGCTATCGCCGCCCGCGGGAACGGCGCCGTCGGCGGCAGGCGCGGCAGCAGTGACTTGCGCCGCCTGCTCCGGGGTGTAGCTCGCCTCGAAGGTGACCCAAGACTCCTCGCCTTGCTCGGTACCGAGGATGGTGACCACGAGACCATCGAAGGTGCGGAACTCGACCCGCACCGTTTCACCCTCCGCACTCGCGGCGGCCGGCTGCACGTCCTCGAGGTTGAGCTCGCGCAGCGCATTGCCGATCACGTTTGCAACGCCGGGATAGAGCAGCTCCCGGCCGGCCGGCACGTTCGCGACGTCGAAGTTCATCGCATCGCTCGTTGCCTTTGCGATCGTCACGACCTCGCCATCCGGATGCGTGATCGTGACCTCGCGCACGCGATCGCCGCGCACGTCGATGATGTCGGCGTCGACCCATTGCGCTGCGCTGCGCGGCAGATCGGGGGCGCGGTCGATCAGGTAGCTCTGCGCCTCGCCAGCGCGGCGAGCGTAGCGAAATTTCGTGCCCTCCGCGTTGCCGAGGATCAGAGTTGGGAGCTCGTGCCCGCTCGCCGTGAACGCGATGGCGATGCCCGTGGCGTTCGCGTCGGCGACGTCCTCGACCCCGAGGCGTGAATAAAATTCGGGGTTAGACGTCTTCTGCTCGAGGATGCGCGCTTCCCCGAGCGCAACCAACCCTTGGCGAATCTTGCCGACATCTGCGCGGTAGCCGCCCTTCTCCACCACCACCCAGCTTTCCGGCCGCCGTTCCAGCGTGGCGATGACCTCCCCGGCTGCTTTGGTCAGGGTGATTCGCTCCACGTCGTTCAAGGCTTCGTCGAGCCCTGGCGCGAGAGCTCCGCCCTGACTCGAAGGCGCACCGTCATCGCGGCGCTGGCCGACGATCGCGAGCAGCGTGAGCACGGCGACGGCGACGACGAGACCGATGAGAATTCGCTTGTTCATGCGGGGGTCTTTCTCCGGCGCTTCAGCACGACGACGAGCAGCGCGAGCGCAGTGAGTAGAGCCGGGACTACGACGATGTTGATCACCTTGAGAGCGGTGCCTAGCCCTTCGATGCTTTCGTCGAGCTCGCGCCGCACGGCCCGCAGGTCGCGCCGGATCCGCACCTGCTCGTCCAGGAAGCGCTGAATCTCCTGCTCCTGCTCCGGACTCATCAGCACGGAGCTCGTATCGCCGCGCGCGGCCTGAAGCTCACCGAGCTTGCGTTCGGTTTCCGAGAGCTCCGCCTGCAGCTGCTGCTCGGTGTCTCTGAAGCGCGCGTCGGCCTCGCGGCGCAGAGCCTCCACCGTGGTGAACGGTCGCGAGTACGTGGCGCGGCTGCGCAGGCCGATCAAATCGGCGCTCCCGGAAAGATTGTCCAGAGCGTTGATCACGAGGTCGCCGTTGTTCGCGAAGGCTGTGACCAGTTGCTGACCGAGAAAATTCTGCACCTGCACCCACAGCCTGTCGCTCAGCACGTCGACGTCGCCGACCAGCACGACGTTGGCGTTGGCGGTAGAGGCGAGATGCTGTGCAGTCAACGTGGCATCGACTGCACCACCTTCCTCCGCCGGCGCGGGCGGCCCGTCCGGAAACGCGCTGTTGAGCGTGCCTTCGAGTCGCGCAGCGAGGACATACTGTGTGCCGGTCGGCGCGAAACCCTTCAAGAGCTCGCCCGGATCGGGAAGAAACCGGAAGCGGTCGGCGGGCAGCAGCGCACTTTCCGCACTCGAGGTCAGCAGAGGCGTCAATGTCGCCGTTGCGCCGTCCGCCAGCGTGAAGTGGCCCGGCGTGCCGAGATTGATGGAGCTCAGGCCCGATGTGATCACGTCCGCCGAGGACATCGCGGCGGCGTCCAGTCCGAGCAGTCCGATGTGGCGCACCGGTTGGAAACCTGCGCGGATGCTCAACGCGTAGCGGTTATCGGCCACGACGTCGGTTGTCGAGAAGCTCACGCCCCAAGCGTCGAACAGCTTCGTCAGCGTGGACCCGCCGCCGCCGCCGAAACCGCTGGGATCTCCCGACGCGGCGAGTATCTCCGCGTACGGATCGACGAACACGAGCGCGCGGCCTCCGCGCAGGATGAATTGGTCGAGGGCGTACAATGTCGTGTCGTCGAGTGCGGTCGGATGAACCACCCACAAGACGTCGACGTCATCCTCCACGCGCAGCACGCTCGCGGGCAGCGCGCGCACCTCGAAGAGCTGGCGCGCTTGCTGCACGACTACCCACGGTTGGCTCGGCTGCTGCGTTTGTGGATCGAACCCGCCGCTGATCGGTGCTCCCGACAGCAGTCCGACGACCACCTTGTCCGGGTGCGCGAGGTTGTAGACGAGCCGCGCGAGGTCGTATTCGAGAAACGCCTCTTTGGCCGGATTGGGCTCGAAGAACGGAATCACGTCCGTCGCGCCGACGCTGTTGGACCCCGCAAGCCCGAAGTACACGGAGTCGCCTGCGTTGCCGAGATTCACGGGTTGCAGGCCGTACTGGGCCGCCCGGTCCTCTTCCTCCGAGAACGGCTGAGGATCGATGACCTGCAGGATCAGTTGCCCTTCGGACTCGGCCGCGAATTCTTCCAAGGTTTCCCGGACGCGATCGGCATAGGACCGAAGCTGGGGCAAGTCCTCGGTGGCCTGGTCCGAGAAGAACAGATACAGATTGATCGGTTCCTCGATGCCGGACAGCAGCGCGCGTGTCCCGGGAGACAAGGTGTACAGCCGATTCGCCGTGAGATCGATGCGCAAACCGCCGAGCAACGTATTGGTTGCCATCACAGCGGCTCCGAACACGAGCAGCAAAAGCAGCAAGGTCGAGATTCCGAGCTTTTGGCGGTCGCGTGCGCTCATCGAGTCAGTCCGCTTTCTTCAAATGCAAAACGATCGTATTGGCGTACAGGCACACTGCGATCAGCAACCCGAAATAGACGAGGTCGCGTAAATCGATCACGCCTTTGCTGATGTTCGCAAAGTGCGTCAGGAAGCTCAGAGAGGCGACGGCATCGACGAGCGCTTGCGGCGCCCAGGCTGCGAAAGCATCCAGCACGAGCTCGAAGCCCGCTAGCAGCAGCGCGAAGCAAGCGACGACCGACAGGATGAAAGCGATCACTTGATTCTTCGTGCCCGCCGAAATGCACGACCCCACGGCGAGAAAGCCGCCGGCCATGAGCAGGCTGCCGATGTATGCCGCGAAAATCACGCCGTTGTCGGGGTCACCCAGGTAGTTCACCGTGATCCAGATCGGAAACGTCAATGCGATCGCAATACCGGTGAACGCCCAGGCCGCCAGAAATTTGCCGAGCACGGCCTGCCAGACCTCGATCGGCAGGGTCATCAGAAGCTCGATGCTTCCGGACTTACGCTCCTCCGCCCAAAGCCGCATGGAGAGCGCGGGCACGAGGAATAGGAACAGCCACGGATGGAACGTGAAAAACGGCTCGAGGTCGGCTTGCCCGCGCTCGTAGAAGTTGCCCAAGTAGAAAGTGAACGCGCTCGCAAGCACGAGGAAGATGACGATGAACACGTACGCTACGGGGGTTGCAAAGTAGCTCGCGAGCTCGCGTTTCAGCACTGCGACTACGCCGTTCATGCGCTCGCACCGCCCGTGATCGAGCGGAACACCTCGTCGAGCCGCCCGGACTCCAAGTGCAGCTCAGCCAGCTCGAAACGCCGGCTCTCTGCGAGACTGTTGATCGCTGCGAGCGGCAACTTCCCCGACGCCGGAAACGCCGTGAGCCGTCCGCTCTGATCGAGCTCGGTGCTCGCGACCTCGGGCAGCGCCTCGATCTCCTTGCGTGCCGCGGGCATCAACTCGCGATCCGCAAGCTTGAGCGAAACCGCGTTGTGAAAACGCGACCGCGCTTCTAGGCCGCGCGGCGTGTCATCCGCGAGGATGCGCCCCTTGGCGACGATGATCGCGCGATTGCAAACCGCTTCGACCTCTTCGAGCATGTGCGTCGAGATCACGATGATCTTGTTGCGCCCCATTCGGCCGATCAGCTCACGAACCTCGTGCTTCTGATTGGGATCGAGGCCGTCCGTCGGCTCATCGAGAATCAGCACTTCAGGATCATGCAGGATCGCCTGCGCAAGCCCGACGCGTCGCCGGTAGCCCTTCGACAACGTGTCGATCGTCTGATCGAGGACCTTCTCGAGATGCAGGAGTCCGTAGACCTCATCGAGACGTTGTCGGCGGCTCGGGATAGGCATCCCGCGTACCGCGGCCGCGAATTCGAGGAACGAGCGGGGCGTCATCTCGGGATAGGACGGGGCACCCTCGGGCAGATAACCGATGCGGCGCTTCGCCGCCGTGGCTTGCGTCTCCACGTCGAGCCCGCACACGAGCACGCGGCCGGAAGTCGCGGGTAGGAAACCAGCGACGATGCGCATCGTCGTGGTCTTGCCGGCACCGTTCGGTCCGAGAAACCCCAGGACTTCGCCTGGCTGAACCCGAAAGCTCAGATCGTCGACGGCGCGCAGGCGGCCGTATTGTTTGGTCAAACTCTGGCAGTCGATCATCGTGGCAGTCGATGCTGAATGCCCATCACAAGGAACGGGCGCACGGCGGCGCACAATTCTGCATAGACGCTATACCTGTTTCAAGCGCAGCGGATCAACGCGAGTCGATCGGCCTTCCGTCCGGGTCGAGAATGCTCACCGCGCCGAGGTCGAGTGCGCGGACGTCGTTTTCGATCCTACTGAGATCGCCAACTATCACCCACGTCAGCTGACCGGGGGCGAGCATCCTCGCCGCCGCGTTGACCTCAGTGACAGTCAACCTCTGGACGAGTTCCGCATACTTCTGCCAGTAGTCGTCGGGAAGCCCGAAGCGGACGAGGTCCTGAACGTCGCCCGCAACCGAGCGCGCCGTTTCCCAGCGGCCCGGAAGGGTCAGAGTGCTGCGCTTCTTGCTCGTGGCCACTTCCTGCTCGGTAGCCCCGCGCTCGCCGCGATACTCGTCTATCTCCTTGATTATCTCGGCCATCGACGGAGCCGTCTGATCGGTTTGCACCGGTGCGTACGCCATGAACGGCCGCTGCGCCATCGTGTCGAGAATCATCGTGCGCGCGCCGTAGGACCACGCCTTGTCCTCGCGCAGATTCATGTTGATGCGCGACGTGAAATTGCCTCCGAGAATATCGTTCATCGCATCGACCGCGATGTCGTCCTCCTCACGCTTCGGGGCGATGACTTGCCCGGCGATTACGATGCTTTGCTCCGCGCCCGGCCGGTCGATGAGAAACACGCGCGGGTTTTGCGGCAATGCGACTTCAGGCAGAGTCTTCGCCGGCACATCGCCGCGCTCCCACGTGGCGAATAGCGCCTCGAGCTTCGGCTGTATTTCGGCGAGCGTCGTGTCACCGACCACGATCATCGTCGCGTTGTTCGGCTTGAACCAGGTTTCGTGGAATTTCACGAGATCCTCGCGCTTGAGCGCGGCCACGGCCTCTTCCGTGCCGCTGCCGGTCAGCGGCAGCGAGTAAGCATGCCCCTCGCCATACAACAGCTGCGGGACCACGCGCAATGCCATCGACTGCGGCGTGTTCTTCTCCTGCTGGATCTGCGCGATCTGCAGGCGCCGCAATCGTTCGAGCTCCTCCGGTGCGAACGCCGGATTCAGAATGACGTCCGCATAGATATCGAGTGACGCATCCAAGTTTTCCTTGAGGGCCGACAGCGAGACCGTCGAGACGTCGAGATTGGAGCCGGACGAAAGCTGTGCGCCTAGCCGAGCGAGCGAATCGTTGATTTCGAGGGCGTTCAGCGTCTCGGTGCCCTCATCGAGCATCTCCATCGCGAGGTTTGCCGTGCCGGGGGCTGCGAATTGGTCGGCCGCATAGCCTGCGTTCATCTGCAAGGTGAGCTGCACAACAGGGACTGCGCGGCGCTCAGCGACGATCAGACGCATGCCGTTGCTCAACGTAGCTTGGCGGAGTGGCGGGAACGGCGCCGACGGAAAGCTCTGGGGCATCGGCAGCTGCGTGCGATCGGCGCCGGCAGGTTCTGCCGTAAGCTCTTCTGGGTACGGGTGAACCTCGATCGTGATGGCGTTGCCCGATAGCCAAGTGCGCGCAGTCTCGACTACATCCTCCGCGGTGGCGGCGTTGAGCACCTCGAGCGAGCGCTTGTAGAAGTCCGGCCGACCGCCGAACACGGCATTCTCTGCGAGAATTTGGCCTTTGCCTGCGAACCCGCCGACTTGCTCGACGCCACGGATGAACGAGCTTCGAATTTCCGTCTTCACGCGCTCGAGCTCGGCGCGTGTCGGTCCCTCTGCAAGGAAACGCCGCATCTCCTCATCGAGGACCTCTTCGACATGCCGCAAGTCCTGGCCCTCGCCGGCCGTCGCATAAACGACGTACGCACCCGCGATCTCACCGGTCAGCGCAAACGCTCCGGCGTCTGTTGCGATCTGATCCTCGTAGACCAGGCGTTGATACAGCCGCGACGTCTTGCCGCTCGTTAGCACGTAGTCGGCGAGCTCCATCCAGGTCGTGTCGTCGCTGCGCCAATCAGGTCCTCGCCACACCTTATAAACGCGCGCTTCCGGAACGCGGTCTTGCATGACGATGCGGCTCGTTGGCACGGCAGTCGGGATGAAGCGCTCGCGGTGCGTCAGCGGTGGCCCGGGCGGAATGTCGCCGAAGTAATGCTCGACTTTCGTCTTGGCGGTTTCGACGTCGATATCGCCGGCCAGAACCAGCGTCGCATTGTTTGGCCCGTAGTACGTTTGAAACCACTGGCGCACGTCTTCCAAGGTCGCCGCGTTCAAATCGTCCATCGACCCAATGACGTCCCAAGAGTACGGGTGTCCGGGCGGAAAGAGATTTGTGATGATCTGCTCGAATACTTTTCCGTACGGCTGGTTTTCGCCCTGACGCTTCTCGTTCTGCACGACACCGCGCTGCTCGTCGAGCTTCGCTTGGTCGATCGCGGGGAGCAAATGGCCCATGCGGTCCGACTCCATCCACAGGGCGAGATCCACGGCAGTGCTCGGGACCGTCTCGAAGTAGTTGGTGCGATCGAAATCCGTCGTGCCGTTCATGCTGGTAGCGCCGACCTCTTGAAATGGCCCGAAATATTCGTCGTTGTGATTCTCCGAGCCATTGAACATCAGGTGCTCGAATAGGTGGGCGAAACCGGTCTTGCCGGGCACTTCGTTCTTCGAGCCGACGTGGTACCAGAGCGTCACCGCGACGATCGGCGCCTTGCGATCCTCGTGCACGATGACACGCAGCCCGTTGTCGAGATAGAACTCCTCGAATGTGATTTCCGGGTCCTTGGCGGCGGCGTGGGAAGCTGCATAGGAGAGGAGGATGAAGAGGGCAGCGATCTTTCTCATGGAAATTCCCCGGTCTTTGACGGAGCACACGGTTTGCATAGAGACTGTCGCTACCTGCGCTAGTTCCGCGCATGAGTCAGCTTGCGACGTTCGCATGGACAAATGGCGAGCCAGCAGTATAAGCGCGCCGGCGCGGCGCTGACTACGCGGCAACCACGCGCTCGAGCAAGAGGCAGAATGGCAAAACGCGAGCTGTATCCGCCGTGCGAACCCTTCGAAACAGGAGTCATCGAAGTCGACTCGGGCCACAGCATCTATTACGAGCAGTGCGGTCGCGTCGATGGAAAGCCCGCGCTGTTCGTGCATGGCGGACCCGGCGCCGGCGGCGACACGAACGCTCGGCGTTTTTTCGATCCTACCGGGTACCGCACCGTGATTTTCGATCAGCGCGGCTCGGGAAGGAGCCGTCCGCACGCGTCGTTGACGAACAATACGACGTGGCATCTCGTCGCCGACATGGAAGCTCTGCGCCAGCATCTGGGAATTGCGCGCTGGCTCGTGTTCGGTGGGTCATGGGGCAGCACTCTCGCGCTTGCGTATGCGCAGACACACCCCTCGGTCGTCACCGAGCTGGTGCTGCGTGGGATTTTTTTGCTGCGGCGCAAGGAGCTCCTTTGGTTCTATCAGGCGGGCGCGAGCATGCTGTTCCCCGAGCAGTGGCAGGAGTTCGTTGCGCCGATTCCGGAAGCCGAGCGCGGCGATCTCTTGACCGCCTACCATCGGCGATTGCTGGACGGGGATCGCGAAACGCAGCTAGTAGCCGCGCGCGCGTGGTCCGTGTGGGAAGGGGCCACGAGCTCGCTCTTGCCGAATCCGGAGCGCACCGGTCAATTCGGCAAGCCGGAGTTCGCGCTCGCGCTGGCGCGAATCGAAGCCCACTACTTCGCGAATCAAGGTTTCTTTTCCGACGAGGACCAATTGCTGCGCGGCGTCGATCGGATCAGACACATTCCGGCGATCATCGTGCAGGGCCGCTATGACGTCGTGTGTCCGATCGAGACCGCCTGGGAGCTGCACGAACGCTGGCCCGAAGCCGCTTTTCGCATCGTGCCGGATGCCGGGCACTCCGCCTACGAGCCCGGCATTGCGAGCGAGCTCGTCGCCGCAACGGATCGATTCTTGCGCGGCGCTTGAGGCCAGCGAGTGTACAAGTTGCTCGTCAATGTCCGGCTGGTGAACGAGGGGCAGATACGCGACACCGATCTGCTCGTGAAGAACGATCGCATCGAGCGGATCGGCAATGGTCCTACTCCAGCGCGAACCGAGATTCTCGATCTTCATGGTTGCTACGTGCTCCCGGGATTGATCGACGACCAAGTCCACTGCCGCGAGCCGGGATTGACGCACAAGGCGACGCTCGGCACGGAATCTCTGGCGGCGGCTTGCGGCGGCGTCACGAGCTTTCTCGACATGCCCAATACAAATCCGCCTACCGTCGATCGTACGGCGCTGGCGGCGAAGAAGCGCATCGCGGCGGCCACGAGCCACGTGAATTACGGGTTCTACCTCGGCGCGACCAATACGAATCTCGAAGAGATCAAACGTACAGGCCCGGAGGACGCCTGCGGCATCAAAGTGTTCATGGGCGCATCGACCGGCAACATGCTGGTCGACGACAGGGCCACGCTCGAGGCGATCTTTGCGGAGGCCCGGCTCCCGGTCGCAACTCACTGCGAGGACTCACCGCTGATCTGGGAGAACGAGCGGCGTTACCGCGAGCGCTACGGCGACGCTGTCCCGATCGCAGCTCACCCCGAGATCCGATCTGCCGAGGCTTGCTACAAGTCGTCGGCGCTCGCAGTCGATCTTGCGAAGCGAAACGGCACCCGGCTGCACGTTCTGCACTTGAGTACGGCGCGTGAGCTCGCCCTGTTCGACCCCGGGCCGATCGAACGCAAGCTCATTACCGCCGAGGCTTGCGTGCACCATTTGTGGTTCGACCAATCGCGCTACGCCGACCTCGGCGCGCGCATCAAATGCAATCCCGCAATCAAGACAGCGGCCGATCGCAAAGCTCTGCAGGATGCCGTACGTTCGGACTTGATCGACGTGATCGCGACGGACCACGCGCCGCACACGCTCGCGGAGAAGGCGCGCAGCTACTTCGAGGCGCCCTCGGGATTGCCGCTCGTACAACACTCGCTGCCGATGCTGCTCGAGCAGCACCGAGAGGGTTTGCTGAGTCTCGAGACGATCGCGCTGAAGACCGCCCACAATCCTGCGACGCTTTTCGCCATCGAGGAGCGGGGGTTCGTCCGCGAAGGCTATTTCGCGGATTTGGTCGCCGTCGATCTGTCCGCATCCACGCTCGTTACGGCTGCTGAGATTCGCTACAAGTGCGGTTGGTCGCCGCTCGAGGGAGTCGAGCTGCACTCGCGGGTCGTGGCGACGCTGATCAATGGCGCTATCGTCTTCAAAGATGGTCAGACCGTTGCGCCGCCCGGTGGCCGCGAGCTCGTGTTCCGCCGGCGCTAGTCAGCTTGCATTCAACAACGTCGATGTGCTTCAGTCGTCGCACGTAAACGATCCGAGCAGCGCATGAAAATTTTGTTCGCGTCAATCGCAGCGATCGCAGTCGTGGCCTGTCAATCCGGCGAGGAGCCGGCCGCGGATCCAGGCGCCGTGGTCGACGCTACGGCCGCGGAGCACGAGCACGATAGCCCAGCCCCTTCCCCCGTCGTTGCCGAGCCGCCGGCTGTACCCGTGCTCGAGCGGGATCTCGCCTACGGGGAATCGGGGAGGCGCAATCTCGTCGGTTTTCTCGCCATGCCCGGGGATGCCGCGGAGCCGCTTCCCGGCTTGCTCGTGATTCACGAGTGGTGGGGGTTGAACGACAACATCAAGGCGATGACACGCCAGCTCGCCGGCGAAGGCTATGTGGCGCTCGCGGTCGACCTCTACGGTGGGCAGACCGCGGAAGTGCCCGACACCGCACAAAAGCTCATGGCAGCGCTCTTGGCCGAGCCGGATGCGGCTCGAGCAAATCTACGCCAAGCATACGAATATCTGGAGAGGTATGCGCTATCGCCCGCGATCGGGAGCATCGGCTGGTGCCTGGGTGGTGGATTATCACTGCAGACCGCTCTCATGCTTCCGGATCAGCTCGACGCGATGGTGATGTACTACGGCCAAGTCGTGACCGACCAGAAGCAGCTCGAGCCTCTACGGATGCCGGTCTTGGGATTTTTTGGCGAGCTCGACCAAAGCATTCCGGTGCGCGAGGTACAAGACTTTCGAGCCGCGCTCAACGGCCTCGGCAAGAACGCGGAGATCCTGATCTATTCGGGAGCGGATCATGCCTTTGCCAATCCGAGCGGCGGCAACTTTCATCCACTGCACGCCGCGGAGGCGTGGGAAACCACGCTCGCATTCCTGGATCGAAACTTGAAGTCGCGCGGACGATAAAAAACGGGGGCCTAGGTTCGAACATCCATATTCTTCGTTGCGAAGAGCATGTCCTTGTTCGCAGCCGGGATTACCCGGCCCCCTTAAGAACTGCCGTCCGGCTCGGCGAGCGGCCGCCACGGGGGGAGAAGTGGCGACCGCTGGTCTTTCGCGCTCAGCTGCGCGTCGGCGTTCTGCTACTGGCCAGCTCGATCCTCGGCGCCAATTGGCGCTTCAAGTCCTTGCCGATCGTTGCACGGAGGTGCTCGTTGTAAGCGCGTATGTACTGCTCCGTGTCCGATTTGAACAATCGCTGTTCGTCGCTGATCGAGACGGGCACCGAGTTACCGGTGACCCCGATCTGGTCGGTGGCCCAGGCTTGTTGGCTGAGCAGGCCCACTAGCAAGACACCCACGGCAGCAACGCGGCCCGTTCGTTTCTGCATACTCATATCTAAGTCCTTCGTCACTCCGATCACGAAAATACGCTGATTCGTCTCTGTGTCGGGTTCACTAAGATGCGCCTATATATGCACCCGGCGTGCCAAATACAACCCCTAACAAATACAATGTGTTAGCTTCATACGGCCCTAACGCAAATCCGTAAGTGACGAAAAGCCGTTGGCACGAAATTACGAAAAACCGTAATATCGTCCCGTGTCGCTCGAAGATCGCTATCAATGGCTATTTCGCAAGAGCCCGGCTCTGACGGTATCGCTCGACAAGGACGGCTTTCTTGTCGACGCGAGCGACTCCTGGTTGCGCCGCTTCGGTTACGACCGCGACGAGATCGGCCGCCTACGGCCGCAAGATCTCGGCAGCCCGGAATCCGCGCGTCGCGTCGTCGAGGAGTACATGCCTTTGTTGCGCAGGACCGGACGTTTGGACGCTGTGCCCGTGGATTTGTTTACGAAGCTCGGCGAGCGCGTCGATTGTTTGGCTAGCGCTATCGTCGAGCGAGGGGCTGCAGGCGACTACCTGCGAACTGTCGCCGTTTACACCGAAGTGGGACAGCAGGCCGGGATCGAGCAGCACTATCGAGAGCTCTATCGCGCGACACCCGCGATGCTGCACACCGTCGACAGCCGCGGCCGAATCGTCCACGTGAGCGAGCGCTGGCTCGAGAAGCTTGGCTACCGGCGCGAGGAAGTGCTCGGCCGGATGATCACGGATTTCATGGCCGCGGACACCCTTGCCACGCTCGACGGAGGCCGGCTGCAAGACGTGATTGCGCATGGCGAGCTCGAGAACGAGCCGCGACACTACGTCACGAAGTCCGGGGATATCGTCGAGGTAGAAGTCTCGGCAACCGCAGACCGAGATGGAAGCGGGAAAGTATCGGCGTTGCTCGTCGCCTCAAAGGATGTCACGGAGCGCAATCGGGCGGAGCGCCAGCTGCGCGCCGCTTTCGCGGAAAACGCACGCTTGCGGGAGGAACTCGAACGCGAACGCGACTACCTGCGCGAAGAAGTGCAGGTATCGATGAACTTCGGCCGCATCATTGGCGAGAGCGCGGCGCTGAAAAAAATGCTCGCGCGCTTGGAGGCGGTAGCGGAGACATCGGCCAGCGTGCTCATCCAAGGCGAGTCCGGAGTGGGCAAGGAGCTCGTCGCCCACGTCATTCATGCGCGAAGTCCGCGAAAGCTAGGACCGTTGGTCAAGGTCAACTGCGCTTCCATTCCGCATGAGCTCTTTGAGAGCGAGTTTTTCGGCCACGTCAAAGGCGCGTTCACGGGAGCTCATCGCGACCGCGTCGGACGGTTCCAACTCGCCGACGGTGGAACCATCTTTCTCGACGAGGTCGGCGAGATTCCTCTCGACTTGCAGAGCAAGCTGCTGCGCGTGTTGCAGGAGAGCGAATACGAGCGGGTCGGCGACGATCGTACACACGCGGTAAACGTGCGCGTCATTGCGGCAACGAATCGGGATTTGGAGCAGGCTGTCGCAGACGGCAAGTTCCGCGAGGACCTGTACTATCGCCTGAGCGTTTTTCCAATCGATGTCCCGCCCCTTCGCGAGCGCGGCGACGACGTGGTGCAGCTCGCGAGCCACTTCTTGGAGCGCACATGCCAAGAATTCGGTCATCCGCCGCTGACGCTCTCGCGCCAACAAGCGGTGCTGCTGAAACGTTACGACTGGCCCGGCAACATCCGTGAGCTGAAGAACGTCATCGAGCGTGCGGTGATACTGTCGCGCGGTAAAGTGCTGCGCCTCGATCTCGCGATGAGCGACATTCTCGGCGGAGCCGCGGCACAGGCGCCCGAGCAGGCGCCCACCGAGAAGCAAGTGTTGACGGACGATGAGTTGCGCGAGCTCGAGCGCAAGAACATCATCGCGGCGCTGCGACTTGCCGATTGGCGCGTGTCGGGCCCGAACGGTGCCGCACGGCTTCTTGGCGTGAAGCCGACGACGCTTGCCGACCGGATGAGAAAACACAAGATCACGCGTACCAAGCGCCCTCGGGCGCAGCCGTAAAAGAGGCTGAGCGACGTGAACTCCGAATCCTTCGATCTCAAGCACTTGCACGATCTTAGTGATCTCACTTGCACGATCTCAGTGATCTCTGGTATACGTTACATAAAATGGCCGACCGGGCGTGTCTCGGCCGACGACAGCCACACCAAAATTACTAGAAAGGCGTCGAACAATGTCCGTCCTTCCCGAGCGTTTTGCGGCAGCAGTCCGAACTCTGGTCTCCGATGGGCCGATCAAGCTGCGACTGGCTTGCGCCTACAGCGAGCACCTCGCCGACCTCCAGCCGGCGGAGCTACCGGTCGGTCTACGCAGCTCGTTCTCTGATCTGCAGGCGGCGCTGAGTCGCCTCGAGCCGGTCGGCAATGAGGGCCGCGTGAAAGCCAATATCCGCAAGATGTCGGCGGACGAGGCCGGCGATCATGCAAATGCGATCGTTCGCCTGTACCTCGAGCTCATAATCGCCGTTCAGGGGGAGCGCGCCGAGCCGCTCAAGGTCGTCGGGAATGGAAAGAAGCCCCCGCGGTACCTGACCAACCGGCCCTAAAATCACGCCTTACGCTCCCTGCCCGCCGCGTCGCGGGCCCTCAGGCTTTGCGACGTTCATCAAGGTTTTGGCTCGGCGTTTCGCCCATGATTCCGGCGAGGCGAACTTTCTCTAATTACACCTGATGGCAGAGCAAACTCCCGCCGTTTCCGAGCGTGACAGTGCGGATGCGCTTGTGGCCGACGGCTACGCGCCCTACGGCCAGCTCGTCAAGATGCTGCTCCCGAGCGCGGGCAGCATCGCTATCTACGATGGTCAGGGCGAGCTCGTGTGGTGCTCCGACGGCTATGAGCGCCCCGATCTGCGAGGTCTCCTCGAAAGCATTCGCGGAGGCGAGGCAGACACGCTATCGGGTCGAGGTAGCGTGGAGCATACCGGAGCAGGCGTTCCGGCATTCGTGGCGGGACTCAAGGATCAGGACGGTGGGCCTCTCGGCTCCCTCGTTCTGGAGCTTAGTCAGGGACAAAGCGCGCGCTACAGTGGTTCGATGGTCGCAAGTCTATTGCGGCCCGTCCTCGACTGCCTCGAGAGCCGGATGAACCTCGAGCGCACCATACTCAGCGCCGACCGCGCTGAGGTAGGTGACCTCGAGCTGCTCCTATCCGTAGACGCCGAGGACCGCGAGGATGCTACGGCGCTCGAGCAGCTCGTGCGGCACTGCGTCGAGCATCTCAACTGCGCGCTCGGCGCGTTCCTAATCCCCGACAAGAACCTGATGCTCTCGTGCAGCGCGGATCCGGCGATGCAAGGCTCGCAGCTGCTCGATCGCACTCAGAAGCACTTGCTGGCTTGGGCGCAGCTCAACAATCGACCGATGGTCGTAAATCGCGTTGCCGCCGGTGCCGACATCGCGCCGTACAAGATCCTCTCGTGCCCGGTGCGCGATCCACACAACCGTGTGATGGGGCTCATCGCCCTGTTCAGGACCGCAAGCGCGGAGGACTTCGAGCTCCGCGACGTCCGCATACTCGAGTTCGTGAGCCGCAAGGCCGTCGGAATCCTGAGCAGCCAGTACGACGTGCTCACAGGCCTCGTCAATCGGCTGATCTTCGAGCGCCGGCTACAAAGTGGTCTCGACGGGGGCAGCTCCGACAGCGCTCGCGCCCTGCTGTATCTCGACATCGACAAGCTGCAAGCAGTCAATGAGGCATTCGGCTTCCAGGCTGGGGACGAGGTCATCCAGCGCGTCGCCGAAGTAATTCGAACCGTTCTCGGACCGAACGAGCTCGCGAGCCGCGTCGGCGGCGATCGCTTTGCCGTTTTTCTGCAGCGTGATGCGGCCCAAGCCGTGGAGGAAGGCAGGCGAATTCTCACGTCGCTATCGCAGCTCGGCTACACGAACGGCGAACGCTCGGTTCCGGTATCGGCGAGCATCGGGGTGGCGGTGCCGGAAGGGCCGCGGGCGTTCGCAACTCACTTGCTCGCCTCCGCCGAACTCGCGTGCAAGCGCGCGAAGCACCAGGGCAGGAACCGGCTCGAGTTGCACAGCGCCGACAACGCGGCCATGTTGACTCGGCGGCGCCAACTGTTCGCCGCCGCGAATCTGCAAGAGGCGCTGAAGAACAACAGCTTTCGACTGGAAACGCAGGCCATCATGGGTTTGCGCACGCGTCCCGCGGAGACGGTGGGGTACGAGCTGCTCGTCCGCATGCGCAGTCCGGAAGGGGAGCTCTTGGCTCCCGACAAGTTCATCGAGGCTGCCGAGCGTTACGGGCTGATGCCGGCGATCGACCGCTGGGTCCTGTGCTCGACCATTGACGTGCTACGCGAAGACAGCCGCTCTCTCGATGCGCTGCCGTACTACTACACGATCAACGTGTCAGCGCAGTCCCTCGCGAGCGGCCAGTACGCGGGTTTCGCGCTGGAGCAGCTCGCTCAGGCAGGTTTCCCGCCCTCCGCTTTCTGTTTTGAGATCAAGGAAGCCGTCGCCGTGACGCATCTCGGTCAGGCCGAGCAGTTCATCCGCGAGCTCAATGCTGCCGGCTGCAAGATCGCGCTCGATGACTTTGGTTGCGGTTTGAGCTCGCTCGCGCACCTGAAACGGTTGCCCGTCCAGTATTTGAAGATCGATGGTCGTTTCGTCCGGCGGATCCTGGACGATCGTGTCGCGGAATCGATCGTCTCCGGCATCACGAAGGCAGCGAAAACCCTCGGGGTAGGCACGATCGCGGAGCATGTCGAAAGCGAGGCGCTCGCGCTCAAGCTGCGGGAGCTCGAGGTGGATTTCGGTCAAGGGTTCTTCCTCGGAACGGCGCAGAGTTTTTCGCGCGTGGGCACCGGCTCGGCTCGCTCGCGAGCCCTGCGCACGACAAGCGCGTAGGCAGTCCGCCACGCGGCCTAGTTCACATTCCGGCTCGCAGTCCGTCTCTATAATCCTGCTTCGTCTGAAGCGGAGCGGACGATGATCAAGGGAGCGTTGCTAGCCATTTCGACTGTCGTCTTCGCCGGTGCTGCGTCCGGCGAAACGGCGTATGTCACGGATATTTTGCGCCTCGGCATACACGAGGCCGCTGATACGAGCGACCGGCCCTTCGAGAACCTTGTCAGCGGCGCCGCCCTCGAAGTCCTGGAACGCACGTCGAACTACACGCGTGTCCGGACTGAGGAAGGCCGCGAGGGCTGGGTCAAATCCGCGTATCTCGTCGCGGAAAAGCCAGCGCAAACCCGCGTGGCGGAGCTCGAGGCTGAGCTTGCGCGGCTGCGCGCGGCGGCGGCGGACGCGCAATCGGCGCGGCTCAACGCCGAGGGCGAAGCAACTCGTCTCGGCAAGCAGATGGCGGCCAGCACGGGCAGCACAGATGCCGTCCAAGACACGCTCGAGCGCTTGAAGCGCGACAATGCAAGCTATGAAGAGCGTCTCGACGACTATCGCGGCAGTCTGCCGTTGGGATGGGTAGCCGCGGCGCTAGGTGTTGCGTTGGTGGCCGGTTTCGTGGGCGGTCTGTGGTGGCTCGACGCCGCGATACGCCGTCGCCACGGCGGGTTTCGCATCTACTAGCGCACGCCGCTTACGGCGAATGTCCAGCCAGTGCTTTACTCGCGCACCGAACAAGATCGCGAGCAGGACCGCGTACCAAGCCGGATCGGCTACGTCGAGCTTCACCTGCCACCAGTAGTGCACCACACCCAACACGGCGATTAGATAAACGAGACGGTGCAGCTTCACCCACTTGCGCCCGAGGCGGCGCTGCCAGCCATTCGTGGATGTCACCGCGAGCGGCACGAGCAGCATCAGCGCGGTGAAGCCGACTGTGATGTAGGGCCGTTCCGCGATGTCGACGAGCACCGTGCCCCAAGCGAATCCCAGGTCAAGCGATAAGTACACGAGGAAGTGCGTCGCGAGGTAGAAGAACGCGAACAAGCCCAGAAGCCTGCGCAACCCGAGGAGCCAATTGAGTCCCGTAGCACGGCGCACGGGCGTCACCATGAGCGTGATCATCAAGAGGTTCAAACCGGTCTTTCCGCAGACGTTGAGGAGCTCTTCGACGGGATTCGCGCCGAGCGAGAATGCGGCCACATTGGCCGCGCGCAGCACGAGAATGGCCGCGGGCGCGAGACAGCCAAGCCAAACAAAAAGCTTGACGAGGCGCAGTGTGCGGCGCGTCATGACCAAGTCGCCGTGAGAGGGCTTCAGTAGTTCTTGACGAGATCGAGGCCGGTGTAGAGGTGCGCCACTTCGTCCGCGTACCCGTTGAACATCTGTGTCGGAATCCGCGGCGAGAACAGACCTCGTCCGAGCCTTCTCTCCGTGGCTTGGCTCCACCGCGGGTGATCCACGTTCGGATTGACGTTCGAGTAGAACCCGTACTCGCGCGCCTGAGCCATGTTCCAGCTCGTCTGCGGCTGAGTATCCGTGAAGTGAATGCGGACGATCGACTTGATGCTTTTGAAGCCGTACTTCCAGGGCACCACTAGGCGCAGCGGCGCACCATTCTGATTCGGCAGCACCTTCCCGTAGAGGCCCACGGTCGCGAGCGTGAGCGGATGCATCGCTTCGGCGATCGTAAGACCCTCGCGGTATGGCCACTGCAGGCTGCCGCCATAGCCGACTTCGGGCATTTGCTTTCGGTCAGCGAGCGTGAAGAACGCAACGTACTTCGCCTTTGAAGTCGGCTCGAAGCGCTTCAGAAGGTCACCGAGTGGGAATCCGACCCAAGGGATCACGAGGGACCACGCCTCGACGCAGCGCAGGCGGTAGATGCGTTCTTCCAGTGCGTGCGGCTGCAGTATGTCCTCGAGTGTATAGGTGCCCGTGCGTGCCGCCTCGCCCGTCACCGCAACCGACCACGGCTTGGTCACCAAGGTGTGCGCGTTCGCTGAAGGATCGCTCTTGCCGGTGCCGAACTCGTAGAAGTTGTTGTAGGTGGTGATGTCCTCGAACGCATTGGGTTGCTGGTCTCCGGAGCCGGGCCATGGCTTCAGATCCGTGAACTCGCCTTTCGGCGGGATCGTGGCCGCGTCGGATTGAGCGACGAGCCCGGGCACGAGGCCGGCGGCGAAGGCCGCCTGCAACAGAGTGCGTCGATTGAGAAAGACGTTTTCGGGTGTGATCTCGGAAGGTCTAATCCTGTGGTTTCCCTTATGCATTGTCGTCACCGCTCGATCATGTACTCATAAGAGTGTCGGAGAGCCGGAAGGTTGCGCGATCTGCAAGTGCTCTCCCGCGTTGGGGGAACAATGCACCAACTTCGTGCAACGCGGCGCTCGACTTCGCTACAATGCGCCCGACTAGAATACACAAATCGCCCAATTGAAGGGCGTGTTTTCGTCTCATCGCATAAGCAACCATCGATTTGGGGGGCGCTAATGAAGCTGATTACAGCAGTGGTCAAGCCGTTTCGCCTCGACGACGTGCGCAACGCGTTGGCCGAGGTCGGCGTACAGGGGATGACCGTCACGGAGGTCAAAGGTTTTGGCCGACAGCGCGGCCATACGGAGCTCTACCGCGGGGCCGAGTATGTCGTGGATTTCTTGCCGAAGGTCAAAGTCGAGGTCGCCGTGAGCGACGAGCTGGCCGATCGCGCGATCGAGGCGATCATCGAGTCGGCGAAGACCGGCAAGGTTGGCGACGGCAAGATATTCGTGATGGATCTGCGGCAGGTCTACCGGATCCGGACCGGTGAAACCGGCGACCAGGCGCTTTGAACGGGGTCCTATTGGGGGGGATTGGGTGTGAATAACAAAAGAAGAATCGCCGTCGTCGGCACGGCGCTCCTCGCCGGCTTTTGCCCGGCGCTCGGCTTCAGTCAGACGATCGACAGCGGCAGCACGGCATGGCTGCTCACTTCGACGGCGCTCGTGCTGTTCATGACGTTGCCCGGACTTGCGCTGTTCTACGGCGGGCTCGTCCGCTCGCGCAACGTGCTGTCAGTGCTCATGCAGTGCTTCGCGCTGTGCTGCGTCATCTCGCTCATCTGGCTCGCATTCGGTTACTCGTTGGCGTTCAGCGGCGACGCCGCCGCCGGTTTGATCGGCGGTCTGTCAAAGGCGTGGCTCGGCGGTGTCGAGCTCGACTCGCTGAGCGGCTCGATTCCGGAAACCGTGTTCGTGATGTTCCAGCTGACGTTCGCGATCATCACGCCGGCCTTGGTCGTGGGGGCGTTCGCGGAGCGCATGCGGTTCTCGTCGATGCTGTGGTTCTCGACGCTGTGGCTGATCATCGTTTACATACCCGTGGCTCATTGGGTGTGGGGCGGCGGCTGGCTCGCGGCGATGGGTTTCCGCGATTTCGCCGGAGGGGCCGTCGTGCACCTGAACGCCGGCGTCGCGGCGTTGGTCGCCGCGCTCGTGCTCGGCAACCGCAGCGGGTTTCCGGCGACGGCGATGCCGCCGCACAACTTGACCATGACGGTCACCGGCGCATCGATGCTTTGGGTCGGCTGGTTCGGATTCAACGCCGGGAGCGCGTTGGCCGCGAACGGCGCTGCCGGAATGGCGATGCTCGTGACCCACATCGCGGCGGCGGCCGGTTCGCTCGCTTGGATGAGCATCGAATGGTTCAAGTTCGGTAAGCCGAGCGTGCTCGGCATCGTGACCGGCATGGTCGCGGGCTTGGGCACCATCACGCCGGCGTCGGGCTACGTCGGTCCGATGGGCGCACTCGTCATCGGACTCGTAGCGGGCATCGTGTGCTTCTTCGCGACGCAGACGATGAAGCGCAAATTCAAGATCGACGACTCCCTCGACGTGTTTCCGGTGCACGGCGTGGGTGGCTTCACCGGGCTGATGCTGACCGCGGTTTTCTCGGCGACCGCGTTCGACGGCCTCGGATTGAGCGAGGGAGTTTCGATCGGCAGCCAGCTCCTCACGCAGCTGATCGGAGCGGTTGCGACGTTAGTCTGGTGCGGCGTAGCGACGTTCGTGATTCTCAAGGTGGTGAATGTGTTCTCGCCGCTGCGGGTTTCGCCAGAGCAGGAGAACGAAGGCCTCGACCTCGTATTGCACGAGGAGCGTGGCTACAGTCTCTGAGAATCGCTTATCGAGCGGCCGAGCGGCAGGCTGAGAGTAACCTCGAGGCCGCCCTCGGCCCGGTTCCGGGCCTCGACGCTGCCCCCGTGCAGCTCCATGACGCGCGCCGTGATCGCGAGGCCGATGCCTTGGCCTTGGCCGTTTTTCTGATGGTCGCGGCTCTTATCGGTTCGATAGAACGGCTCGAATATGCGCGTGAGATCCTCCTCGGGCACGCCGGGGCCGCGGTCTGAGATCTGCACGACGGCGTGCTCGCTGCCGACGCGCAGTCCCACGTCGATCGGCTGGTCGATGTCGGCATGCACGAGGGCATTGCGAACCACGTTCTCTACCGCGCTCTTCAATCCACCCGCATCGCCGACCACATCGACAGAGCCGTTCGCGGCGTAATTGAGCTGTGCCTTGGGATGCTCGAAACGCGCGTCATCGATGACTTCGGCCACGAGCGTATCGAACCGCACGATATCGCGGCGCGGCGCCGTGGCAGTGCGCAGGCGCGTCAGCGTCATCACTTGGCCGAGCATCGCATCCAGCCGTTCGGCTTCGCGCTCGATGCGTGCGAGATCGGGTTGCGCGGCTTGATCGGCACGACGCTGAGCGAGCGCGAGTGCCACGCGGATTCGCGCGAGAGGCGAGCGCAGCTCGTGCGAAACATCGCGCAGCAGCGTTTCCTTGTCCGTCACGAGTGCCTGGATGCGCTCGGCCATCGCGTCGAAATCCCGGGCGAGCGTTCCGACCTCATCTTTGCGCCGGTTGAAGGGCGCGCCGACGCGCGTGTCGAGAGCGCCGGCGGCGAGCGCGCGGCTCGCTTTCTGCAGGCGAGCGATCGGCGACGACAGGTAGCGCGCTAGCAGCAACGACATCACGGCGGCCGCTAGGATCGCGATCGTCGACACGGCGACGCGCGTGCCGGGCCAGATCAAGATACCCATGAACGTCACGGGCGCGCGCGAGAACAGCAAGCGATACTCTTCGCCGGTGGGTCCGATCAGATGCGGCGTGAGCTGCATCGGCCGAAGGTTCGGCGGCGTCGTGGGCCCGCGGCTGGGCCGCGTGCGCAGCAGTCGCATGAGCTCCCAAGGCATAGCTCGCCCGAGCAGCTCGTGACCGCGCTCGTTCATCACGTACAGGACCGTACCGCGCTCGAGCCGCTGATGCTTGAAAAGCCAGCCCTTGAGCTCGCGCTCCCCGCCTTGCTGCAGGGCCGCGTTGACCTCTTGAATGATCCGATCACGGCCCTCGACGTTGAGTTGCTCGAACGCTTGACCTGCAATGCGAAAGCTCACATACACCGTGCCCACGAGGGTGACGGTCATTGCGACGCCGAACGAAACGAAGATTTTCCAGAACAGCCCCATCGGCTCAATCCTCGGGCGGGACGAGCACGTAGCCGCTGCCGCGCACGCTGCGTATCAACAAGTCCGCCGAATCGGTGCCATTGCCCACCTTGCGGCGCAGGTTGCTGATGTGGGTATCGAGACTGCGGTCGTCGGGCAGCAATTGCCTGCCGAGCGCGGTTCGTGTCAAGGATTCTCGCGACACGACCTCGCCCGGCGAACGCATCAACGTGACGAGAATGACGAACTCGGCGTTTGTGAGCTTCAACGGTTGATCGCCGAGCCACGCTTCGCGCCTGCGCAGTTGCACTCGCAGCTTGCCTACTGTCAGCTCCGCGGGCTCGTCGGATTCGCTCTCGATGGTTCTGCGCAGGATCGCGTTGATTCTTGCGAGGAGCTCACGCGGATTGAACGGCTTCGGCAAATAGTCGTCGGCGCCGAGGTCGAGGCCGACGATGCGATCGACGTCGTCGCCGCGCGCGGTCAACATCAGCACCGGAGTGCGCGAACCCGACTCGCGCAACTGCTTCAGCACATCGAAACCGGATAGTCCTGGCAACATGACATCCAACACGATCAGATCGTAGTTTTCCCTCTGTGCATCGCGCAGGCCCTGTATGCCGGAGGCGACGGCCGTGAGCTCGATGCCTTCCGGAGCGAGGTACTCGGCAAGCATTTCGGCGAGTCGGACGTCGTCGTCGATGATCAGGAGTCGATGCTCAGGCACAACCTACCGCCTCGCGATTGAACGTTGCCACAAGACCCGTCAAAGCCAAAGCTGCGACTCGCAAAAGCCTGAGCGACTTGACAAATATTCAGAATAATCGCGACTCCGAGCCGGTTGTTGTGAGCTAGCGGCGCCAGAGGTCGAGTTGGCCGGTTTCCGCGCGTGGTCGCCGAAATGCCGTCGTATCGAGCTCGAATAACGATTCGTCGTCGAGGCCGTGCGCGCGCCGCGCTCGCTCGAAGCGTGCGCGCAGCAGATCGGCGAAGGGCCCGGCCCCGCGTTGGCGGCTGTGAAAACGCGGATCGTTGAGCCGGCCGCCTCGCATTTGCCGCAACAGACTCAGCACGTGCTCGGCGCGCTCCGGATAGTGTTCCCGCAACCACTCCACGAATAGGGATCGCACCTCGTGCGGCAGCCGTAGAAGCACATAGCCGGCCGCGCGGGCGCCGTGCGCGGCGGCTGCTTCCGCCATCCGCTCGAGCTCGTGATCGTTCAGTGCCGGAATGATCGGAGCGAGCATCACACCGACGGGGACCCCATGACTCGCGAGCTCCTTGACGACGCCGAGTCGTTGCTGCGGGCCGGCGGTGCGCGGCTCCATGCGCCGTTTGAGGTCCTCGTCGAGCGTCGTGAGACTCACCATCACCGCCACGAGCCGCTCAGCCGCAAGCTGCTCGAGCAAATCGAGATCGCGAAGAATCAACGCACTCTTCGTGATGAGCGTGACAGGATGCTTGAGCTCGAGCAAAAGCTCCAGAACGCTGCGCGTAATCCGCAAGGTGCGCTCAATCGGCTGATATGCGTCGGTGTTCGTTCCGATCGCCAAAGGCTCAACGGCGTAATCGGGGCGCGCCAGCTCGGCACGCAGCAGCTTCGCTGCGTGCGGCTTGTAGTACAGCTGGGTCTCGAAATCGCGGCCAGGGGACAGATCGAGATACGCGTGCGTCGTGCGGGCATAGCAATAGATGCAGCCATGCTCGCAACCTTTATATGGATTCAGCGATTGGCTGAACCCGACGTCCGGCGAGCGGTTGTGCGCGACGATGCTGCGTGACGCGTCGACGTGGATCTGCGTCGGCAAACGCTCGACTTCGTCGCTTTGGTCGAGCTCGTACTCGCGCCGGGCGAAACGCCCCGCGGGGTTCGACAAAGCACCACGTCCTTTGATCTTCATCCAAATGAAGGATACCGGCCTTCTCTCAAGCTTAGGCCAAGTCCGACATCGTTTACATAAGAGAAAACGGAATGGTCAACCGCCGGGCCACTCGGCCGTTGTATTGCGCAGAGTCAGCAACATCGACAGGGAGTCAATCATGAAACGCAGTGCGATTTGGCTTTGCTTGGGGCTCGGCTTGATGAGCGGCCAGACGTGGGCCGATGACGCCGTGGTGGCCGGCGACCGCTTGGACCGACGCGGCGATCGTATCGAGCAGCGGCTCGATGGTCGCGGCGACCGCATCGAGCGGCGCACGGACGTGCGCGGCGATCACATCGACAACCGTTTGGATCGCGCTTCCGTGCGCGCGGACGCGAACGGTCGCGAGGCGGCGGCACGCCGGCTCGATGCTCGCGGTGATCGAATCGATTCCCGCCTGGATCGGCGGGGCGAGGTGGCCGACCGGCATCTGGATCGCCGCGGTCATCGAATTGACCACCGGCTCGACCGTCGCGGCGCTCGTCGCGGCTGAAAAAACCGGCCCGGGCGCACCGCGCCCGGGCTACCTTTTCCCGCGAGAATCCGAGCGGGGCCGCTTCGGAACGCGTGCCGGCTAGAGGTTCAACCTTCCTCGTTCACGTAGAAGCGGAAGTAGTGCGTGAACTGCACGTCGCTCACGGCAACAGGTTGGCCGTCGACGATTTTGGGGCGGAAGTGCGTTTCGCGCAGACGGCGGGTGTATCGCGTGACGAGCGTCGACGCCGGGGCTTCGTTCCCGAGCGTTTGCACGTTCATTGGTCGACCTTCCGCCGACAAGTCGAACTCGAAGACGATCGACCCCCACGCGTAGGGTTTCGACTGTGCACCGCGATCGACGGCGCTCAGCGGCGCGATGAAGTCGATCATCACAGGCTGTGCAAAGAAGCCAGCGGCGTCGACCTCCGGCTTCGACGTCAGCGCGTCCCAAGCTTGCTTGTAATAGTCCCGCGCCCCGAGGGTGTCACCCGCGACCGTGGCCCAGTCCCCAAGCACCGCGAGCGAAAGCCCACGTTCGACGGCATCGATCTCCGAGTTCTGCTGCAAGATCGAGACGAGTCGGGTGTAGGCATCGTCTACCTCACCTTGAGCCATCATCAGGTCGACTTTGACCAGCTGGCGCAGCGGGGGAAGCAGCCCAGGATGTGCTGTGCCGAGCTGCGTCTCCTGGCTCTTCAGCACCTCTTCAAACTGCTGGCGGGCGCTGATTTGCATCCGCGAGCGCTGGTAGTAGTCGGCGAGCTGATAGCGAAACGGAATGACTCGGGGATCGTCCGCACCGAAGCGCTTGACGGCATTGTCCAATCGCTCCAACTGCATGCGACGCGCTTCGCCCGTGTCGCCGAGGCCGAGATAAGCGGTCGTGATGTCGTCGAGCAGCTCCGCTTGCTCGACGTTGAACAGCCCCAGGTTGCGTTGGCTGATGTGCTGCGCTTGCTCCAACGCGGTGATCGCCTCCGGGTAGCGTGCACCCTTGATGTAGGAGCGGCCGAGCCCTCGATAAGGTTCGACGAGCCCGATCGAGTACTCGCCTTCGGCCGTCTCGACGAGGTTGATGGCCTTCAGATAGTTAGCCTCGGCGGCTTCATCCTCACCGAGCTCGGCTTGCACTCGTCCGAGCGCGAGCAGGTCGGCCGCGAAGCTCTCGTCGGGATTGCCTTCCTGCGCGGCGACGACGTCGAGCGCGGGATCGAGAGCCGCAGCGAAGTCACGAACGTCGATCAGCGTATCGCGCGCCCTGCGCAGGTACACGGCGCCCGCTTCCGCGCCAAAGCCCGTATCCAGGTCACTTTGCCGTGCGGCCGTCGCAGAGCGTTCCTCGACGACATCAGCTTGCTGCGCGAGGCTTGGTACGTTCGCGAGACACGCGCCGGCCAAGAGAGACAGGGCGCTAGTCTGCCCCTTCAGTCGTATTCGTGAGTTCATCTGGCGTGTACCGATAGTTGAATTGCAGAGCCAGCTCCGCGCCTGGGACTAATTCGCCATTCGCCATCTGCGGACGGAAGCGCGAGCGGCGCACGTGGCGCAGCACCGACTCGTCCTTGAAACCGGGCGGGTCGGATTCGACGATGACGACGTTCGCGCTTCGGCCCATCGCATCGAGGTCGAACTTGACGAGCACGTGACCTGACGGCGCATCCTGCTCCTGGCTCAGTCCGCGTTGACTGATCGGCTCGCGCAACACGTACGCCGGTCCCGTGAACCAAGCGTTGCGCAGGCTTTCGCCGTTGTCGACGTCACCGAGCAATTGCCAGGCGCGCCGATACTCGGCGCCGTCGTAACCGACTTTGTTGAACGCGATTTCCCAATCGCCGAGGTCGCGCAGCACCTCCGCGATCGCGAGCGCGTTGGGGTCCCTCTCTGCCAACAACAGGGCGAGCGCGTCGCGCAAAGCGCTTACGCCTTGGCCCTCCGGTATCCGTTGATTCCGAAAGCTGTTGCCGATGCCGACCAGTGGACGGACCTGTTGGGGATCGTCTTTGCCGTATGTGTCGCGGATGATGCGCAACGCACGCGCGTATTGCTCGCGCTCTTCTTGGAAGCGCCCGCTCTCGCGCAGCCACGCGGCATACTTATAGATTCCGGCGAGGCCCTCCTTCGATTCAGGCGGCCAATTGCGTTCGATGAGCCGCAACGCCTCCAATTGTTGCTCGTCGGCCTCCAGCGGCTTATTCAAGCTGAGCAGCGACACCGTGATCCTGTCGAGCAGCCCGATTTGCTCTTCATTGAGGAGTCCGTACACGCGCCGGTTGATCGTCCGCGCTTCGCTGTAAGCGGAAACTGCGTTCAGGTAGTCGCCACTGTCTTGATAGTTGTCGCCGAGGCCGGTCAATGGAGCAATCGCGAGAGGCGAAAAAGCGCCATCGACTCTGCGATAAACGTCGACGGACTTATGGAAACTCTCTTCGGCGGCCACGTGCTCCTTTGCGCGACGTTGCGCGTCGGCAAGCAGCCGATACGCTTCCGCCGTCTGCACGCTGGTTTCGCCGAATTCCTGGGCAGTGAGCGCGATCAAGTCGTCGCCGAGCGCGAGCGCGTCCGTGAAGCGCTGCTCTTCGACGAGGCGCGTGAATTCGAGCTGAGTTTCGAAACGGGTCGTTGCCCGCGGGGAATCGCTGAAAGTGTCGAGCAGCGGCTCGTCCGTCGGCTCGACGGCCCCTTCAATCGTCGGCTCAATGGTCGGCTCGGCCGTCGGTGTCGCCGCTTGCTGCGCGAACGCGTTGACGCCGAGCAAGACGCTGCCCACGAGCCAGCGCGGCAGGCGAATCGCAAGCCTGTTCTGGCGGTTGATGGAACCGGTTAGCCCGAGGGACGCCATCGGCCTCATTCTATCGAAAATCAAAGTTGCCGCAGCCCCGGACTTTGGGCGCATAGACTGCGACCGGTCAGTGGGTTCCCGCGGGCGAGCGCTCGGTTCAACCGGCGTCATGGTTGCGTCTCTCGCGCTTTCTGTCGCCTCTCGGCGACGAGAGCAATTGCGCTTGTGGATGATGCGCGTGAGTCTATAATGGCGCGCCGATTCCGGGTGTCTACAGATGGTGCGCTAGAACCGCAAGATGTTACCGTCCACTTCCGATCACTCCCTCCGCCCGAAACCCAGGCATTGAACCTCGCTCGCTACTTCCGGTCGGTGGACTAGGAAGGCCGACAGTAGCGTTCCGGCAAAGCCGACCGAATGGACCCGACGAACACGCAAGCCACTGAGTTTTTCCATCGCGTCGTCGATTGCCAATGGGCTTGCCCGGCGCACACGGATGTTCCGGAATACATTCGGCTGATCGCTCAAGGCAGATTCGCCGACGCGTATCTGCTCAATCGACAATCCAACGTGTTTCCCGGCATCCTCGGCCGCGTCTGCGATCGACCGTGTGAGCCCGCGTGTCGACGAAGACGCGTCGAGGACGAGCCGGTCGCGATTTGCCGCTTGAAGCGCGTCGCGGCTGACAATCGAGGCGACATAAGCGGGCGTTTGCCGCAGGCGCCACGCGAGAAGAATGGCAGGCGCGTTGCGCTGATCGGGGCTGGGTGTGCCTCGTTGACCGTCGCCAACGACTTGGCGCCGCTCGGTTATGAGTGCGTCATTTTCGAAGCGCTCGCTGAGCCCGGCGGGTTGATGCGCTCGAACATTCCCGCGTTTCGTCTACCCGCCGCGGTGCTGGACGAAGAGATTAAGTACATCCTCGACATCGGCGTCGAGCTTCGCCTGTCTTCGCCGATCGAGAGCATGCGTTCGCTGCTCGCCGCAGGGTTCGATGCCGTATTCGTCGGCAGCGGTGCTCCAAGGGGCAAGAATCTGCAGCTTCCTGGGCGCGATGCGTCTGATCGTATCCATATCGGCATCGAATGGCTCGGATCGATCGCCTTTGGTCACACCCAGTCGATCGGCGAACGCGTCTTGATCATCGGGGTCGGCAACACCGCGATGGACTGTTGCCGCAGCTCGTTGCGGCTCGGCGCCAAAGACGTGAAGGTCATGGCGCGCAAGCCACGCTCGTTTTTCAAGGCTTCCGATTGGGAGCTCGAGGACGCTGAGGAGGAGCGCGTCGAGATCGTCGTGAACCATTCGCCAAAGGAGTTCGTGATCGAGAACGGCAAGCTCGTCGGCATGAAGTTCGAACGCCTCGAGTACGTTGTCGATGACGCGAACGAGATCGTCGCGACGAAGGCCTTGGGAGAAGTGTTCCTTCCATGCGATGACGTCGTGCTTGCGATCGGGCAGGACAACGCTTTCCCTTGGATCGAGCGCGACCTCGGCATCGAGTTCGACAAGCATGAAGTGCCGAAGATCGACGCCGTGACGTATCAGTCCACGCGGCCCGGTGTGTTCTTCGGCGGCGACGCGGCGTTCGGCCCCAAGAACATCATCTGGGCCGTCGAGCACGGCCATCAGGCCGCGATCTCGATTCACAAGCACTGCGAGGGCAGCGCTTTGATGGACAGGCTCCCGCGCGGCGTGAACCTCGCGAGCGCAAAGATGGGGATTCACGAGTGGAGCTACAGCAACAATTACGACCCTGCCGCGCGGCGCATCATGCCGCACGTGGATCTCAAGAACCGATTCGCGAAACTCAATATAGAAGTGGAGCTCGGCTTTAGCGCCGAGCAAGTAGTCACGGAAGTCGAGCGCTGTCTGAATTGCGATCTGCAGACGGTGTTCAGCGCTCCGTTGTGCATCGAATGCGACGCCTGTATCGACATCTGTCCGGTCGACTGCCTTACGATCACCCCAAACGACAGCGAAGAGCGGCTCGGTGCGGCTCTGAAAGCGCCGCGCCTGGATCCGACGCAACCGCTGTACGTTTCCGAGCCGTTGAAGCAGACAGCGCGTGTGATGGTGAAGGATGAGAACCTTTGCGTGCACTGCGGACTGTGCGCAGAGCGGTGCCCGACCGGCGCTTGGGACATGCAGAAATCAACAGTAACGATACCGTACGCCGAGGATGAAGCCCGGCGGAGTCACAGCCCGTGGCAGCCAGCAAGAAAAGCAGGGTAAACGACTTCGTTCTCAAGCTCGCGAACGTCAACGGGACGGGCTCGGCGAGTGCGAATTCACTGCTGATGAAAGTGATCTTCCGAATGGGAATCCCGGTCAGCGGGAAGAATTTTTTCCCTTCGAACATCCAGGGGCTGCCGACATGGTATGAGATTCGCGTCAGCAAGGACGGTTATCTCGCGCGCTCCGGCGCCGTCGACGTGATGGTCGCGATGAATGCGCAGACGTACGAACGCGATCTGCAAGAAGTCGCTCCGGGCGGCACGTTGATCTACGACTCGACTTGGCCGCGCGACCGGCTGCTCGCTCGACCCGAGATTCGAGTGCTCGGTGTGCCGCTGGCGCGGATGTGCAACGAGCACTTCACCAACGCCCGGACGCGCATCTTGATGAAGAACATGGCGTACGTCGGTACGCTTGCGGCGCTGCTCGAGCTCGACCGCGGCCTGATCGAGCAGCTCGTGCAAGAAACGTTCGCGCGCAAGCCGGCGCTCATCACCGCCAATCTCGAAGCCATCAGCCTAGGCTTCGACTACGCGGCCAACAACTTCGACTGTCCGCTGCCGACGCGTACGAAGACCCTGAACAAGACGGCCGGACACATCATGATCGACGGCAACACGGCTGCCGCGCTCGGCTGCGTCTATGCGGGCGCGACGGTCGGTGCTTGGTACCCGATTACCCCTTCGACTTCTCTGATGGATGCGTTCAAGTCGTTTTGCGAGCGTTTCCGCCAGGATCCGAAAACAGGCGAAAAACGCTATTGCATCGTGCAGGCCGAAGATGAGCTTGCCGCGATCGGCATCGTGCTCGGCGCGACCTGGAACGGCGCGCGTGCGTTTACGCCGACGAGCGGGCCGGGCATCTCCCTGATGAACGAGTTCCTCGGCTTCGCGTACTTCGCTGAGTTGCCCGCTGTCGTCTTCGACGTGCAACGAGTGGGACCCTCCACCGGCATGCCGACGCGAACGCAGCAGGCCGACATTCTCTCCGCGGCGTTTGCCTCGCACGGCGACACGCGGCATGTGCTGCTATTCCCAAGCGACCCGCGCGAATGCTTCGACTTTGCGATCGCGGCGTTCGACCTCGCCGATCGCTTGCAAACACCGGTACTCGTGCTCTCCGATCTCGATATCGGTATGAACGACTGGATGTGCAAGGAAATGACCTGGGATCCGGCGTATCAACCGGATCGCGGGAAGGTCCTGGATGCCAAGCAGCTCGAGTCCGTGCAAACCTTTCATCGCTACGTCGACGTGGACGGCGATGGAATTCCATATCGGACGCTGCCCGCCGTGCATCCGCGCGGCGCATATTTCGTCCGCGGCTCTGGACACAATCAGTTCGGGGGATACACGGAGGACTCCGTCGAGTACCAGCAGGTGATGGACCGTTTGCGCCGCAAGTGGGACACAGCGGCGTCGCTGGTGCCGGAGCCGGTCATACGGCGCAGCAGGAAGCCCTCGCAATGGGGAATCGTGTCGCTCGGCAGCTGTGATCCGGCGATCAACGAGGCATTGGATCGGCTTGCCGCAAGGGGTATTCACGGCGATTACTGCCGCGTGCGGGCGTTCCCATTCGGCAAGAAGGTGGCGCGCTTTCTGGCGCAGCATGAACGGATCTTCGTCGTAGAGCAGAACCGCGACGCGCAGCTCAAGAGCCTGCTGGCGATGGAAACGGATTATCCTAAGGATCGCATGCACTCGATCTTGGAGTATGGCGGATTGCCGATGGATTGCCGCTGCATCGTCGACGCGATTGAGCAGACCGCCGTCCAGGGGCAGGCAGCATGACCTCGATCGTCAAACCGAAGATCGTCCATCAAGGCCTTCGGCGTAATGCGCTCGGTCTTACGGTGCGCGACTACGAAGGCGGCATGTCGACCTTGTGCGCCGGTTGCGGCCACGATTCCATCACCGCCGCGCTCGTGCAGGCGTTCTTCGAGCTCGACATTCCGCCGCACAGCGTGGCGAAGATGAGCGGAATCGGCTGCTCGTCGAAAACGCCGGCGTATTTCTTGAGCGCCTCGCACGGTTTCAACTCCGTGCATGGGCGCATGCCGTCGATAGCAACGGGCGCGGGTGCCGCGAATCGAGAGCTGCATCTACTCGGCGTCTCAGGTGACGGCGATTCGCTGTCGATCGGCTTGGGCCAGTTCGCTCACGTCGTGCGGCGCAACCTCGATATGCTCTATATCATCGAGAACAACGGCGTGTACGGCTTGACCAAAGGCCAGTTCTCGGCGTCGGCCGATGTCGGCTCCAAAGCGAAGCGCGGGGAGGTCAATAAGCAACCTCCGATCGATCCGGTCCAACTGGCAATGGTGCTTGGCGGCACTTTCGTGGCGCGCAGCTTTTCCGGAGACAAGGATCAATTGGTGCCGCTCATCAAGGCCGGAATTCGTCATCAGGGCTTTGCGTTGATCGACGTGATCTCGCCGTGCGTGACGTTCAACGACCACGAAGATTCTACGAAGAGCTACGCACATGCTCGCGAGTTTCATCATCGCGTGATCCATGCGGATTTCATCCCGCCGGCCGAGGAGATCAAGGTCGCCTACGATCAAGGCGAGGTGATGCCGATCGAGCTACATGACGGTAGCCGTATCCTGCTGCGCAAGGTGAGCAAGGATTACAACGTCACGAATCGCGGCGCCGCGATCGACTATCTGCGTGCGCATCACCGCCGAGGCGAGATCGTAACAGGCCTGCTGTACATCGATGAAAGTGAGGCGGAGATGCACGCGATCAACGGCACGACCGCCACCCCGCTCAGTCAGCTACCCTACCAAACGCTTTGCCCGGGGGCCGAAACGCTCGCGAAGCTGCAGCAGCGCTACCGCTAGCTCCGCTGCCGGTCGCGGGCGGGGGCGCTTGAGGTAAAACAGCGCTAAGTTGTGGTCCCGCCTAGAATTTACCACCCGCACGGGCCGCGTGGGCTGCGGCAGTTGTGACGTGAATCACCGCAATAACGCCGCAAACCCGGCACCTTAGCCGCTCACCCAATTGCGCGCGCATTACCTACGTTATGGGCGAACGACACACCTCGATCCAAGCCGTTCGGGAACGTCTGACAGGCCTCCTCGCCGACTGGGGCGCGGAACTGTCACTGGTGCTCAAGGAGCTCGATGAAAAGCGCGCGCGCCTGGCCGAGCTCGAGACACAATCCGGTGCGCACGGCGCCGAGGCGGAAGGGCTGCGCAAGCGTGTCGAGAGCCAAGACGCCTTGATAGAAACAATGAAGGCGGAGGCCGAGGAAGCCTCCAAGCTGCGCAAGGAAGTGCGCAACAAGGATCTCGAATTCGAGCGCGTAAACTCGGAGCTGGACAGCAAGAAAGAGCTGGTGCGCGCTCTGCGTCGAGATGCCGAGAGTGTCGATCGCCTCAAAGGCGAGGCCAAAGTGAAGGATCGAGAGATCGAGCGGTTGAATGCCGAGCTCGCCCAAGCGAGCCAGCGGGCCGAGCAAGCATCTGCCGAAATCGATTTGTTACGCGACGGCGAGGCCGGTCGAGGCGAGCGATGACTCCGCCGAGCTCGAGGCCGTGCGTGCGGAGCTGGACGCCCGCAAGACACTGATCAAGAGCCTGCGCGCTGACCAGGAACGCGTCGGGGGCTTGGAAGCGAGCCTCGAGGAAAAGCGAGAAGTGATCGAGCAGCTGGAGTCGTCCATCAATCGTCACTCGAACACGATCGCGGAGCTGAAGCGAAGCGCGGAGACGTGGAAGCGCAAATATCAAAGCCTCAAGGGTGCCGGCACGACCGATACGTCCGCGCACATCCCCGCACTCAGCGATACGGACGTGCGCGCGATGGAAGTGCTCGAGAAAACCGTCGACTCCAAGCCCGATTCGACGATTGCCATTGACATGCGCCGCTCGTTGCTCGAGGCCCGCCGCACGGCAACGCGCGGTCAAGGCGAAAAGTAGCGCGTCGCGCCGTCGGGGCGCGTCCTTCCTGTCGCGTTCGGGTTCTGCTGCGATGCAATTCGCATGCCGCGGCCGCCGGCTTTCGCACCTCGCCGTGACGCCGCTTGGCGCGCGCCTCGACGGCGGCACGGCGAATTCTGTCGAATCGCATGCCGCCGCCTAATCTTTTGATTGGTATGCAATTTGCACCGAAGCATCAAGCGCCCGAGCTAACTTTATGTTGCGTCGCCGATAATTATGTTCAACGATTCACCATAATTGTGACTGCTCTCACAGACATCGCGGGGAGAAAACCCGAGCCTGACCGCAAGGCTGCTGTTGCGGAACGTTGATCCGGCGGCTTCGTCTAAAAAACTGGTTTTACAGTCGAGTTATGGAGGGTGTTTCTGACTAGAAAACAATAACAAGACAACAGGCGTGCGCCCTTTGTGAAATGCGAACACAAGGAAGAGGTAAAGATGACACTATCCGAGTCCGTAACTTCCCATCGGGACATGAATTCCCTAGGGAGAGGATTCGAGGAGCTCCTTCCTCGACGACTTGACTGCCTTCGCTACCGAGCACAACGCACAGCACTGGCGCGGCACCTTCGCCGAATTCCTGCAGGACGTCCTGCCAGACGATCCGACCAAATTCACCCGCTCTTCTCACCAGTACATCTACGACATGCTGTGCTGGTATCGCGACGCGCAACCGCGGACCGAGGAAATCGTTTCCGAGAAGCAGCTGTTTTCCGGTGAGCTGTTCGGCATCGATCCTGCGCTGGATCGCGTCATCGACTACTTCAAGGCGGCGGCTGCCGGTTCCGACGTGGGGCGACGACTGCTGTTGCTGCTCGGTCCTCCGTCGGGCGGCAAGTCGACGCTGGTGATCCTGCTGAAGCGCGGTCTCGAGGAATATAGCCGCACGCAGGACGGAGCGCTTTACGCGCTGCAGGGTTCGCCGCTGCACGAATCGCCGCTGAATCTGATTCCGGCCAGCATGCGCCCGAAATTCCGTGAGACCTACGGCGTGGACATCTCCGGGGAGCTCAGCCCGTACTCCGCGCGTGCGCTTGGACGAAGAGTTCGACGGCGACTTCATGAAGTTCCCCGTGGAACGGGTGTTCCTGTCGGAGGCCGCGCGCGTCGGCGTCGGCACGTATGCTCCTCACGATCCGACCACCGCGGACATCGCGGACCTCGTGGGGTCCGTCGACCTCTCGAAGGTCGCCGACATCGGCGACGAAGGCGATCCCCGCGCGTGGTCCTGGTCCGGCGCCGTGTATGCCGCGAGCCGCGGCGTGCTTGAGATGATCGAGATACTGAAGGTCAAGCGGGAGTTCCTATATCTGCTGCTCACGCTTACGCAAGAGAAAAACGTCAAGGTGTCGCGGTTCCCCCTGATTCACCTCGACGAGACGATTCTCGCGCACACGAACCTCGCCGAGTTCAACAAATTCTTGCAGGAGAAGGAAAACGAGGCGCTCCTCGATCGAATGGTCATCGTGCGCGTTCCGTACACGCTCTCGTTTCGCGACGAAGCGCGGATCTACCGCAAGTTAGTGTCGAGCGCGCCCGCATTCCGCAAGGTGCACTTCGATCCGCACGTGCTCGATCTCGCCTCCGTGTTTTCGATTCTTACGCGCCTGCTGAAGCCACAGCGCGAAGGCCTCGATCTCACGAAGAAATTGAAGCTGTATGCCGGCGAGGACGTAGAGGGCTTCAGCGACGCGGACGTGCCGCGGATCAAGGCCGAAGCGGCCGAGGAAGGCCTGACCGGCGTGAGCCCGCGCTTCGTGATCAACGCGATATCGAACGCCATCACGCGCAGCAACGCCGCAAGCCTGACGAGCATGGACATGTTGCTAGCACTGAAGGACTCGATCGAGACCGACGCGCGCATGGACGCCGGGCGCAAGAAGCAATGGATCGAGTTTCTCGTCCTCGCCCGCAAGGATTTCTATAACCGCTGGGTGAAGGAGGACGTGCACCGCGCGCTGTTCGCGTCGTTCCAAACGGAGGCGCAGGAGCTGCTCGAGAAGTATCTCGACGAGGTGGAAGCCTCGCTCGACAAGCGCGAGGTCGAGGATCCGATTACCGGCGAATCGCGGCCGCCCGACGAGCGCTTTCTGCGGTCCGTGGAGGAGAAGATCAAGATCTCCGAGTCGGGAAAGCTATCATTCCGTCAGGAAGTGGTGCGCAAGGCGATGGTGGCGTTCAAGGCGGGAGAAAAGTTCACTTTGGACAACCACTCGCGCTTGCACGAAGCCATCGAGCAGTACTTGTTCGAGGAGCGCCGGGACGTGCTACGGCTCGTCACCTCGCGCGCGCGGCCGGACGAGGACGCGGAGCAGAAGATTTCCGCCGTGCAGGAACGGCTTATACGCGAGTATGGGTACGACGCGCACAGCGCGAAAGAAGCTTTGAATTACGTGACGACGTTGCTGTCTCAGGAATAGGGGGCGGTTCACACTACACGAGAGGATTTAACGGGAGAATTGGGTATGGACAACGGGTCGTCTGGTTTCATCGAGCGTCCCGGTGCTGACCGCCAATGGTATGACCTCTTCTCCCGCGGAGCCCGCGACTGGCTCCGGCACAACGACAAAGTACGCGATGCGGTACGCGAGAAGCTGCCCGACCTGATTGCACAGACGGACGTCTTCCCGCGCGCGGACAGCACCGTGCAAGTCCCCGTCCGTTTTCTGGAGCACTCGCGTTTCCGCCTTCGCGATCCGACGCAAGGCGAAGGCGTTGGCCAAGGCGACGGCAAGCCCGGCGACATGCTCGCCGGCCCCAAAGAGCGCGACGAGCATGGCAAGGGCGCCGGCGGCAACGACGAGGGCGGCTATCAATTCGTCCTGGAGCTCAAGATCGACGACATCGTCGACTGGCTCTGGGAAGAGCTCAAGCTGCCGAATCTCAAGGTGAAGAGCGGCGCGCTGCGCAACGATGATTTCGCACGCGAAGGCTGGAGCCGCCGCGGCGTGCGATCGCGACTCGATCGCAGACGCTCGGTCAAGGAAGCCGTGAAACGCCGCGCCGTGCAAGGAGACCATCCGGCGTTCACGGACGACGATCTGCGGTATCGGCAGTTGGTGCTGCGGCAGCGCCCGTCGACCGAGGCGGTCGTGTTCTTCGCGATGGATGTGTCTTCGAGCATGACCGAGCGCGACCGGCGGCTCGCAAAGACGTTTTTCTTCTGGGTGGTGCAGGGGCTGCGCCGGCAGTACACGCATATCGAGCCTGTCTTCGTTGCGCACACGGTGGAGGCGTGGGAGTTCGCGGAGGCCGAGTTCTTCCAGGTCAGCGGCTCCGGCGGCACCGTAGCGTCCGCCGCGTTTCGCAAAGTGCTCGACGTGATCGACGAGCGCTACGATCCTGCTCGCTTCAACATCTACACCTTCTACGCGTCGGATGGCGCAAACTTTCGCCACGATCGCGACAACGCCCAAGAGGCGCTGAACAAGCTTGGCGCGATCGTGAACTACATTGGCTACGTCGAGACGGCATCGTCGGCGCAGCAAGCTCTCACGAGCGAGACGTCGGCATTGTTCGAGAATCTCGAGTCGGCGAGCGCGGGCGTATCGGGGCGCTACGGTCTGTCGACTCCTGAATCGGTTTGGGACGCGATCCGCGCGTTCTTCAGCAAGCAGGCAGAGGCGGAAGGTCAAGGGGCATGACCGAGACGCTGCAGCGCTACGCGACGTTGCTCGAGACGCTCGCCAAAGACAACGGCCTCGACTACTACCCCGTGCAGTTCGAGGAAGTTCCATCGAGCTTCATGATGGAGGTCGCGGTTTATGGGCTGCCGGTGCGCATGCCGCACTGGTCGTTCGGCGTGCGCTACATCTATCAGCTGATCCAGCATCGCATGGGTCATTCGCGGTTGTTCGAAGTCGTTTTTCCAGGCAATCCCGGCAGGGCCTATCTCGCAGGCAACAACTCGCTGCAGGAAAACACGCTGGTCACGGCGCACGTGTTGGGGCACGCGGATTTCGCGAAGAACAACGCGCTGTTCAAGCGCAGCCAAGAGCAGGTCGGATACCGAATCGTCGAGCAGGCGGCTGCGCATGCGCGCCAGATCGGCCAGGCCGTAGAGGAGCATGGGCAAACGCGGGTCGAGCAGGTCCTGGACGCCGCGCTTGCCCTGGAAGCGCACATCGATACCGTGCAGGCGTTGCGCCGGGAGCCTTACCCTCAGTACGCGAACAATCCGCGCAGCTCGTTGCGTGACGATCCCTTCAACCGGCGATTCGGAGACCTGCCGGGCAGCCGGCCGCAAGCGGACACTCCGCTCGAGCGCGTCCGGGCTGCGATTCCACCGAGCCCCGAGCGCGATCTCCTTTGGTTCATCGCGCAGTACGCACCCGATCTCGAGGCGTGGGAGCGAGATATCTTCCTCGCCGTGCGCGAGGAAGCCTTTTATTTCTATCCGGTCTTCGCGTGTCAGATCATGAACGAGGGTTGGGCTTCATATTGGCATGCGAGGCTGCTGCGCGAAGCGGACTTTCTCCCGCAGAACGAGTACCTGGATGCCATCAAGACCCATTCCGATGTCGTCCGTCCGCACGCCGCGGAACAGCAGGCATCGTTGGTCGTCAACCCGTACCATCTCGGTTTCTCTCTTTGGGAGGCGATCGTTCAAGAGCATGGTCTCCAACGTGCGTTCGAAATTCGAGCCGAGGACGACGACTTCGGTTTCATCCGCAATTATCTCTCCGAAGAGCTAGCGGAAGAGCTCAAGCTCTTCCGCTACGAAGCGAGTGCCGACGGCAGCGTGCGCGTCCAGGATCATGATATCCACGCGCTGCGCGAGACCGTGCTCGCGCCGAAGTACAATTTCGGCGCTCCTGCGGTGCTCGTGAAGCACATTGCGAGCGACGGCTCGCTCGATCTCGTGCACGAGCACGCAACGGACGGCCGCGGCTTGGACCTCGACAAGGCGGAACGAGTCTTAGACTACATCCACAAGATTTGGCGCCGGCCGATCCGCCTCGAGACGGTGGATGGCGACGGCCGCAGCAAAATGATCGGCCGCGCGTAGCCCCGCGACGGCTGACGGCCATGGCGGCTAGCCGAAACGCTACGGCGTCATCAGCGTCGTCACTTCTTGAACAGCGCGTCGAGCTGGGCGCGCGCCGCTTCCTCCGCCTGTTGCTCCGCTGGCTGATAGGCGTTTGCGTGAGGCTTGAAGTAGTCGCAAAAGTTCGCGGCTTTTTTGTCGCGGACTTCCGGCGCATCCTCCTCGGAGCAGCCTTTCGGCCGGCGCGGCGCGTAGCGCTCGCACATCCGGCATACATGCAGGTGCACCCGGCATTTCGGGCACTCGTCGAGGCGCGACAGCGGTAGCGTCAAGGCGGCGAGCGATTCTCCGCACCGGTAGCAGCGAAGGACCACTGCCATGATCAGTCTTGCCGACCGAGCGCCGATTCGAGGCGCCCCGAAAGAAACTGGGTTGCGGTCACAGCGCACTCCGGGAGTCTGGTAGATTCCTCCGTCTTCGCGACGAGCGACGGCGGGCACCCGGCGGTCATTGGACGCCAGCAGCAGATGCAGAGTCAAACGCAGGAGTGGATCGTCGTCGCCTCGGCGGCGGACGAGCGGCGCTGCACGGAGCTTGCGCTCGTGTTGAGCGCGCGCGGCTTCGAGCACCTGAAAAGCTATTCGCTCGACGGTTGGCAGCTCTCAGTGCCTGCGGCTAGCGCCGCGAGCGCGGCTGCGGAGCTCGCGGCGTACCGCCGAGAGAATGCACGCCTGATCGGCCAGAGGCTGCTTCCGGAGGTTGGGCGCGGCTGGCCGGCCGCCGCCGCGTACTGCGTGACGTTGATGGCGCTCTACGTTTGCGTGCGTCAAAACGCCCTCGAGCTCGACTGGTACGGCGCCGGCCGACTGCAGGCCGGCAGAGTCGTCATGGGCGAGTGGTGGCGCACGGTGACTGCGCTCACCGTGCACCTCGACCTCGATCACCTGGCCGGCAACGTTGCTTTTGGCGCGTTCTTCGGTTACTTCGTCGCGCGCTATCTCGGTCCCGGCGTGGGTTGGCTCGCGATCCTGGGGTCGGCGACGTTTGCCAACGTGGTGAACGCCCTAGTGCAGGCACCGCAGCATCGCTCGATCGGCGCCTCGACGGCTGTTTTCGCGGCGCTCGGACTTCTGACCGCGTATACGTGGCGGCGGGGCTTTCTCAGAGAGACGCCATGGCGGGCGCGGATCGCGCCGATCATCGCGGGGATCGGCTTGCTCGCGTTCACGGGTACCGGCGGCGAGAACACCGATATATTCGCGCACCTCGCCGGCTTCGTCTCGGGCTTCGGCTGCGGGCTGCTGTTTGCGCGCTTCGCCCACGTCTTGGTCACCCCAGGGGCCCGAGCGCAAAACATTTGCGCGGCGATCGCCGTGCTGGTGCTCGTAGGTGCTTGGACGTGGGGTCTCGTGTCGGTCGGATGACCGTCGCGTGCGCGGCGTTCAGTCGAGCACGCTCGCCACGTACTCGAGAAAGCCCTGCTCGTCCCTGATCGCTCCGGCGATCCGTGCGCTCAACGTGTAGCCGTATCGCTCCGCGAGCGCTTCGTATTTTGGTCGGCGATGCGCGACGAGCGCAGGAAAAATCCAGCGTACGAACTCGTCCGGCTTGATCTCGCCCGGATCCTGGAGCTCCGCTTCGGCGAGATACTCCGCGAGCTTCGCGTCCAGAAAGGTCTCCTGGTAGTAGAGCGGCTTCGGGTCATCGATCGCGCGCTGCACGAGCTCTCGCTCGAGGTCCGGGTCGGTTTTCAGGTACAGGATCAACGTGTGCGCGGCCAGCGTGCGCTCGGTCAGCTCGTCGTCGAGCTCGCACAGGCTGCCGCCCGCGTCGTTGATGAAGTGGTCGTAGCCGTAAATCTCCTGTGCCTTGAGAATGAACTCGGCCACGTCGCGCATCGCGCCGATCTCCGCTTCGCGGTGAAGTTTCTGCCGTTTCTTGAACTCCGCGACAGGCAAGCCCCCCAGGTCTGGGCGGCCGATCTTGCCGAGAAACGTCGACACGGGCGCGAGATTGTGCACGGTGATGTTGCTCGCGATGTAGATGGAATCGTTGCGCAACAGATCCCGCAGAAAGTCGACGCGCATAGCCTGCCGTTTGATGTTGTCGAGTATCGGCTCGGAGAGGTATTTCGTACCGATCCGATAGTCGCCGGAGTAGTGAAACCATTTCGTCGGGGGCAGCTTGTAGGCGAGGGTGGTCTTGCCGACACCGGACATGCCCAGCAGGGTGATGGCTTTGTGCGGCCAGCGCAGGAACTCGGCACGCGTCATTCGCATCGGTCACGGTCCGAAGGCTCGAAGTGGCAGGATTATACGGCTCGCATGGGCGAGCGCGGGGCGTCGGGGGTCAGCGCGCGACGCGGCCTCGAGCGCCCGCTCTCGCTCCAGGGCGCGTACGAGAGGATCTCCGAGCGGAGCCGGCTCGGCCCCGCTGACCGAGACGGTTGCAATCTCGTGCGCCGTCCCGCGCAAGCCGTCCAGGCTGCGCCGAATGCCTCCCAGGGCCGTCTGCTTGATCGAGGCTACCCTTATCATCAGGTCGGGTAACGGCCGCTCGCCCGCGCACTTTAGCTTGGACTGGACATAAACCCAGCCTTTTGACTTATGCTAGGCACATGCTGCCGCACCACTTCCATCCGGCCGTCGCAGGCTGGTTCCGCCGAGCTTTCGCCGCCCCCACGGCGGTGCAGCTCAAAGCGTGGGAAGCGATCGGGTCGGGCGACCACACCCTGATAAGCGCGCCCACGGGCTCCGGCAAAACGCTCGCGGCGTTCTTGGGCGTGATCGATCAGCTCGCCAAGCAGGCGGCGGCGGGGGAGCTGCGGGATGAGACGCAAGTCCTCTATGTCTCGCCGTTGAAGGCGCTATCGAACGACATCCAGAAGAACCTGCAGATGCCTCTTGAGGGGATCGGCCGCGAGTTCGCGGAGCGCATGCTCGGGGATGCGCCGATACGCGCTGTCGTGCGCACCGGCGACACGCCTCAAAGCGAGCGCGCACGAATGCGCCGCACGCCGCCGCACATACTCGTGACGACGCCGGAATCGCTATACATCCTGCTCACGTCGGCGTCGGGTCGGCAGATGCTGAGCACGGTGCGCACGGTGATCGTCGACGAGATCCATGCGGTCGCGGGCAACAAGCGCGGCGCGCATCTTGCGCTGTCGCTCGAGCGGTTGACCGCCCTCTGCGCAGCACCGCCCACGCGCGTCGGCATCTCCGCTACGACGAAGCCGATCGCAACGTTGACGGCGTTCCTCACCGGCCGCACGGATCGGCCCTGCACCGTCATCGACGAGGGCCACGTGCGAGCGCGCGACCTCGCGCTCGAGCTGCCGTCCTCACCGCTCGAAGCCATCATGGCGAACGAGGTTTGGGTCGAGATGTACGACCGCCTCGCGGACCTGATCCGCGCGCACCGCACGACGCTCGTGTTCGTGAACACTCGCCGGCTCGCGGAGCGCGCGGCGCGGCATCTTGCGGAGCGACTCGGCGAGGAGCACGTGACATCGCACCACGGCAGCCTCGCGAAAGAGCATCGGCTGCGCGCAGAGGAACGCCTCAAAGCCGGCCAGCTCAAGGCGCTCGTCGCCACCTCGTCGCTCGAGCTCGGGATCGACATTGGCGACGTCGACCTCGTGTGCCAGCTCGGCTCGCCGCGCGCGATCGCCGCATTCCTCCAGCGCGTGGGCCGCTCGGGCCACGGGCTGGACCGCAAGCCCAAGGGCCGCTTGTTCCCTCTGTCGCGCGACGAGCTCGTCGAGTGCACCGCATTGCTCGACAGCATCCGCCGCGGCGAGCTCGATGCAATTGCCCTGCGCCCGGCGCCGCTCGACGTGCTCGCGCAGCAGATCGTCGCCGAGGTCGCGATGCAGGAATGGCGCGTCGATGATCTGTTCGAGCGCTTCACGCGTGCTGCGAACTACGGCGGGCTCGAAAAGCAGCGCTTCGTCGACGTCGCACGCATGCTGGCGGATGGGTTCACGACGCAGCGCGGCCGGCGCAGCGCGCATCTGCACTTCGATCGCGTCAACAACGAGCTGCGCGGCCGGCGCGGCGCGCGCTTGACCGCGATCACGAACGGCGGCGCGATTCCGGATCAATTCGACTACGACGTCGTTTTGCAGCCGAGCGAGACGCAGATAGGCACGCTCAACGAAGACTTCGCGTTCGAGAGCATGCCGGGCGACGTCTTCCAGCTCGGCAACACGTCGTACCGAATCTTGAAGGTGGAATCAGGCAAGGTGTACGTCGCGGACGCGCAGGGTCAGTCGCCGACGATCCCGTTCTGGCTTGGCGAAGCACCGGGGCGCAGCAACGAGCTCTCCTCTTCGGTGGGACGTTTGCACCAGCTCGCCGACGAGCGGCTCGAGAGCGGCGGATCCGCGGCAGCCGATTGGCTCGGAAGCGAAGTCGGCGTGAACGACGCGGCTACCGAGCAACTCGTCGAGTATCTCGGCGCAGCCAAGGCGGCGCTCGGCGCGCTGCCTTCCTTCGAGCGCATCATCCTCGAACGGTTCTTCGACGAGACCGGCGACACGCATCTCGTGATCCATTCTCCCTACGGTTCGCGGATCAATCGCGCGTGGGGCTTGGCGCTGCGCAAGCGCTTTTGCCGGCGTTTCAACTTCGAGCTGCAGGCGGCTGCGCTCGAGGACTCGATCGTGATCTCGCTCGGCGCGGTCCACAGCTTCGCGCTCGAGGACGTGATCCATTACCTTTCGAGCAAGTCCGTGCGCGACGTGCTGAGGCAGGCCGTGCTCGATGCGCCGCTGTTCGGGGCGTATTGGCGCTGGAACGCGAGCATCGCGCTCGCGATTCGGCGATTTCGCAACGGTAAGCGCGCGCCGGCGCAATTCCAGCGGACCGATGCCGAGGACCTGCTGTCGACGGTGTTCCCCGATCAGCTCGCGTGTGCGGAGAATCTGCCGGGCGGCGATCGCGAGATCCCGGATCATCCGCTCGTCGCCCAAACACTCGCGGATTGCACCACGGCCGCCATGGACGTCGAGGGCCTCGTCGCGCTGCTCGAGCGCATCGAGCGCGGGGAGGTGGCCGTCCTCTGCCGCGAGCTCACGAGCCCGTCGCCGCTAGCGCAAGAGATCCTGGGTGCGAAACCGTACGCGTTCCTCGACGATGCGCCGGCCGAGGAACGCCGCACGCTCGCCGTGCAAGCGCGCCGCTACATGAGCGTCGAGCAGGCGGCGGAGCTCGGCAAGCTCGACCACGATGCGATCGAGCGCGTGCGCGCAGAAGCCTGGCCGGACGTGGGCAATCCCGACGAGCTTCACGATGCGCTCGTGACGCTCGGTTTCGTCACCGCCGCGGAGGGCGACGGTGCGGGCAGCGCGTGGCGTGCGAGCTTTGCGGCTCTCGAGCGAGATGGCCGCGCCACCACGTTCAAGGTTGCCGCGGGCGAGCTTTGGGTCAGTGCAGAGCGGCTCGCGGAGTTGCGCCTGGTGCTACCGGATGGCGTAGCGGGTCGGCAGCTCCCAGTGCTCGATCCCGGGACCAGCGATCCGGATACTGCGTTGCGCGAGCTCTTGCGCAGCCGCCTCGACGCGCTCGGCCCCGTCACAGCCGCGCAGTTGGGCCGCCCCTTAAGCTTCGACGGCGCGGCGCTACTGCCGGCGCTCGTCGCGCTCGAGCAGCAGGGCTCGGTCATGCGTGGCAGCTTTACGGGCGCCGAGGCCGAGGAGTGGTGCGAGCGCCGATTGCTCGCGCGGATCCACCGCTACACGTTGAAGCGGCTGCGCAGCGAGATAGAGCCCGCGTCGATGGCCGACTACCAGCGATTCTTGTTCCATTGGCAGGGGTTGGGAAGCGAACGCCGCGAAGGCCGCGAGGCGCTGTCCGCGATCTTGAGCGAGCTGCAGGGCCTCGCTTTGCCGGCTGCTGTCTGGGAGCGGGAAGTGCTGCCGGCGCGGTTGGCGGATTACGGACCCTTGCAGCTCGATCAGTTGTCGGCGGCCGGCGAGTTCGTCTGGTGGCGGCCGCGCCCGAGCAGTGCGGCCGCGCCCGGTCGCGCGAGCACCGTTGCCACATCACCGATCGCGCTCGTTCCGCGCGGCACGCTTGCCCATTGGCGGCACTTGAGCGGCATGGCCGCCGAGCTGCCGCAGACATTGTCCGGCTCCGCGCAGCGCGTCGTCGACGCGCTTACCGCGCGCGGCGCACTGTTCTTCCTCGAGCTCGTGCAAATCAGCGGGCTCTTGCGCGTGCAGGTCGAGGAGGCGCTCGGCGAGCTCGTCGCACGCGGTCTCGTCACTGCGGACTCGTTCAACGGTCTGCGAGCTCTGCTGACTCCGCAAAGCCGGCGCCGCGGATTCCGCGGCCGCGGCGCCTCTCGCGGCCGCAGCGACTTCGACGCGGCGGGACGTTGGGCGCTCCTCGATGCGGCAAACCCTGTGAGCGCCTCGACGCCGCACGACGAGGCCGTCGAGCACGCGGCCAAGGCGCTCTTGCGCCGTTACGGAGTCGTATGCCGCCGACTGCTCGACCGCGAGGCGCTCGCCCCGACCTGGCGCGAGCTGCTGCGCTTCTATCGCAGCGCGGAAGCTCGCGGCGAGATCCGCGGCGGACGCTTCATCGAGCCGCTCGGCGGCGAGCAATTTGCGCTGATGGAAGCCGTCGAGGAGCTGCGGCGCTTACGCCGCAACAAGGACGTGGCGGAGTGGGTCGTGATATCTGCGGCCGATCCGCTGAATCTCGCAGGCCTGCTCGACAACGGGCCGCGCGCGCCGACTCAGCCGCGCCGACGGCTGGTATTCAAGAACGGCACGGCCGTTGCCTCAGGCGGCGGGCAGGCAGTCGAGTGGCTCGCTGAGGTGTCCCCCGCCGAGCAGGGGACTGTCGCGGCCCTACTGTCGCCGGAGACCCGTCGCCCCGACATCCAGCGCGCGCGCCGCCGCTGGAGGTCCTGAGGCGCGACGCGTGGCGCGGTTCTCTAGAAGCGGAACATGGCTTTCGCGTACCACAGTCGCCCGCGCGGGTCGTGGACCTTGGAATCGTAGCCGCCGCTCGTCGCCACCCGCGGTGGGTCCTCGTCGAACAAGTTGATCGCGCCGAAAGTCAAAGTCGGCGCGTTCTCCGCCCGGAGGCTCAAGCTGTACTGCGCGTCCACGGTGGTCTGGCTGTCGATGTCGCGATAAAAAGCCGGGCCCTGGCCTAGCTCGACTTGGTCGTCGACGTAGGAATCGATGTAGCGCACGAACACGTTGACCGCGTGCCGGTCGCGCTGCCAGCTCACGAAGCTGTTGAGCCGCCATTCCGGCGTCGACGTGCCGAAGTTCGCGAAGTTACGCTTGCCGACGCCGTCCACGGCCCCGGCTTGCGGATCCTCGATGTCGTAGCTCGCGATGTAGGTCGCATCGGCGCCGGCGCGCAGCGTTCCGCCGGCCGCGAGCTCGAAGTCGTACGCGATCGTGAGATCGAGGCCGTCCGTTTCAAGAGAGGACGCATTCGTATAGAACGAGTCGACGCGCAGCAGCAATCCGCTCGCAGGGTCGCGGATCACTTGCATCCGTGCCTGCGGATCGCCGAGGGCAGCGGCGTTCAAGAGCGCCTGCGGATTTTGTTCGATGATCACGCTCTTGTAATCGAAGGACCAATAGTCGACGCCGATGTCGAGGTTTTCGGTCGGCGAGAAGCTCACGCCGAAGTTGAGCACGTCGGCTTCCTCGGGCTGCAACGCCGCGCCACTGGGATTCGGTTGCGTGCGGACCGGGAAGAACTGCGGGCTGCCGACGTTGGGGTCGATGAGCTCTGCGAGCGTCGTCTGCGTGCCGAATGCTTGAAACAGGGACGGCGCGCGGAACGACGTTCCGACCGAGCCGCGCAGCGAGAAGCGCAAACTCGGCCGCCACAGCAGCGTGACCTTGGGATCGGTCGAATCGATGTCGCCATAGTCTTCGAAGCGCGCGGCGACCTGCATGTTGAGCGCATCCGTGAACGGCAGCACGAGCTCGGCGAAGAACGCGTCGATGTCGCGCTCGTCGCCGAAGTCCGGGTTGCCGATCAGGAACAGGAAGTTGTCTCGATTCGCGTCGTCATTGTAGTCGTACCTAAGCTCGTCGCCGCGGTACTGCGCCCCGACCGCGAGGCCGATCGGGCCCCCCGCAAGCTCGCCGAATTGCCGCGTCACGAAGCCCTCGACGCGTCAGTAACTCGCTGTGAGCGTCGAAAGTCTCGTAGCCGACCAAGTAGTCGAACAGCGCCGAGGAGTTGCGCGTGCCGGTGCCGGTCAACGCGCTGCCGAACGGGTTGAAATACGCGCAGGGCGCTACGCCCGGGGTGCCGACGGCCGAATCGCAGCCCGCTCCGCCGAAGCCGCGAATCGCGAGATTGAACCGATCGACGAGCACGTCCGGCGCCTGCACGAAGAAATCGTTCTCGCTGAACTGAGCCGCGAGCTCCCAGACCCAGACGTCGCCAATCGAGCCGGTCAACGAGCCCGCGAAACGCATCGTGTCCGAGTTGTGAATGCTCTCGATCGCGGTGCCGCCGGCGCCGATGATGCGGCCGATGAAGCGCACGTCGCTGCCGTATGGGTTGTCCGGGTGGGACGCTGCGACGGTCGGAAACGCCGCGAACGGGAACGACGGCGAGTTGTTGCGCGACGCCTCGTTGTCCGCGACGTGGAGCTCGACTCTACCCTCCACGAGATCGTTGAGCTCGTGCGTCAGCTCGACATAGCCGCTCGCGCGGCTCTCCTCCGGCACGAGGGAATAGAAGTCGCCGAAGTCGAACTCGCATAGGCCGATTGGAATGGCGCCGATCGGGCTCGGAACGCTGACCGGCGATGCTCGGTACGACTTTCGGATCCTGCGCCGCGATCGCGACGCAGTCCTGATCCGCGAATACGGGCGGCTGCGCGCCCGGAACCGGAGGGCGGCCGAGCGTGGGCTCAACGAAATCGGCGACACCGTTGCGGTTTGTGTCGAATGCCGACGTCCAGACGGATTGGAACGCAGGATTCCCGGGCAATGACGGAACTAGGAACGAGCCGGGGTTGCCTGCTTGGCTCAAGTCGTCGGTTGGAGACGACAGGCGTCGGTCGTAGGTGGTCAAAGGATCGCGGTCGAGATAGCTGAACGCCGCGAGCAAATGGGTGCGATCATTGCCGACGCCATAGAGACCGCTGATCTCGCTGTCGTCTTGCGGATGGTCGTCGACGCTCTGCAAGCTCAACTCCAGATCGAAGCCTTCGAACTCGCTGCGGGTGATGAAGTTGACGACGCCCGCGACCGCTTCCGACCCGTACAAAGCCGTGGCGCCGTCCTTCAGGATCTCGAGACGGTCGAACGCGATCATCGGCGGCAACGAGGACGTGTCGACGAAGTTCTCGCCGCGATCGGTGGCCGCCGCGCTTTGCGTCTGCCGCCGGCCGTTGAGGAGCACGAGCGTGGAGCTCACACCGAGGCCGCGAAGGTTCACGTTGCCCGTGCCAGTCGTGAAGTTCTGCGTGAACGCGTCCGGGTTGTTTTGCGAGCCGGTATTGATCGTCAGGTCCTCTATCACATCGCCGATCTCGTTGGCACCGGTCGCTGCGAGATCGGCGCTGGTCATAGTCACGAGCGGCGAGGGCGAATCGAATTGCGATCGCCGGCGGATATACGTGCCGGTGACGACGATCTGCTCGACGCCCTCGTTTTGAGCGAGTGCCGGTGCCGCGGGCGCGGCGATCAACGCCGCGAGGGCAGTCGAGAAGGCGGTGCGAACCCGTGCGTGCGGTTGAGCGAGGAGTACCTTCGTGAATACGATCGGAGGCGGGGTAAGGCTGCTCATGAACGCTACCTCGGGGCTAGTCCACGACGCTGCCGTCGGTGATTTGAATCGAGCGACCGAGCGACGCGGCGAAAGCGACTGTCTCGCGCTGCATCTCGACGGTCACGGCCGGGTTGATTGCGGGATTGAACAACGACGAGTGCCCTCCCGCTTTGAACCGTACGATGCCTCGAGTGGTGCTCGGCGGCGCGACGGCAACCGTCGCGTGCACGGTCGGAAGGCCCCAGAGCGACGCGATGAAATCGGTCGAGTCGTTCGGCACCGCCGTATCGCCCAGCACCTCGATCACGTGCAGCGGATGATTCGCCGCGGCATCGGCTGCGTAGTTGGTTGGATCCACCGGATCGATCAGCGTCTGCAAGTCGCGGACGAAGTTGTCGAATCCGACGGTGCCTTGCGGCAATCCCTGCGCCGACAGCGCTGCGCGGATCGGCGCGCCGAAATCGATCGCCTCCGGGTCCGTGAGGATCGCGGTCCAGGGGCCGGCCGGGCTCGACAGCGTGGCCGTGCCGACCTCGCTGTTCAAGCCGAGAAAGACTCCGCTGATGATGCTGCCGAGCGAGATGCCGAGGAAATGGATGCGCGTCGGATCGAGGTCGGGGTTCGGATCACCGTCCGGGAAGTTCAGCGAGCCGATCGTCCGCGTGAGGTGAATCGTGTCCGATACGGCTTGCCGAAAGTGATCGCGACCGTTCAGAGGGTTCTGGAGATTCAGGATCTGCCAGCCGTTGTCGATCTGCCCGTCGGGCGCGAACACGCCGGTGGCGCCGACACTGTCGCGGTTGAAGTGGCGCTCGTTGTTGCCGAACGGGCTCGCGGCTCCCTGGTAGAAAGGGTTCGCCGTGTCCGTGATCCCGTGCAGCGGCAAGTCGATCGCGATGACTGCAAAACCCGCTTGCGCGAACGCGTCCGCGATCGCGAACATCACCGTCCGATTCAGCGTGATCCCGTGTTGGAAGATCACGACCGGCCAGCCCGCGGCGGGTTGTGCTCGGCCGCTGGTCGCGTTCGGCAGCGTCGCGAGCAACGGGATGCGTTGCTGCGCGACACGCGCGATCGGAACCGGGCTCGCGCCGGTCGGCGGCATGAGATTGGCGTTCACCCAAAAGCTCGTCAGCGGATTTGCGGGATCGCCGAAATACGGTATTTGGATGTAGCCGGCATAGATGCTCGCGAGGCCCGGCAGGCCCACGCCGAGCTGCGCGGTCGTGATCCGGCGGAGGCGAGCACGGCCGTGCGCGCGGTCGCGGTCGCCTCGATGACGTCCAGCACTTCGCTGATCGACTGCGTGAGCATGCTCCACGCGACGACGACGGAGTCGCCCGGTAGACCGAGAACGTTCGTCGCCGTCGTCACGAGCGGCGCGATCAACGGGAACAGCGGCGTCAGCTGCGGGGCCCCGGGGACGCTCGTCTGGCCCGCCAGGTGGGCATTGCGGACCGCCGCAAAGACAGTGTCGGCGCCGGCCGCCACGCCCGCGGTGCTGCGGATCCGATTCGTCAGGATGAAAGCGTAACGCGTGCGCGGCAGCAGAGGCTTGAGTGGGACGATCTCCACGAGGCCGTCGCCGCTGCCGGCCGCGCTCGACAGCCTTACGGCATAGTCGACGCCGGGCACGAGCGGCACGCCCTGCGTTGCGTTGAGCACGAAGATCGACTCGTTGCCGGTCGGGGCTGCCAGCGGATTGAACGGCACGAGCGTTGCCGCGTCGACCGGTGCATTGAAGGGCGCGCTGATGACGGCCGTCGTCGAGAAACCATCGAGCGTGTTCAGCGCGCTCGCGAGCGGGCTCGTGATTCGCTGCGGAACATTCAGCTTCGCGCCCGTGGGATTATAGAGATCGGTTGGATAGGGACCGACGTCGACAGGGGGAGCGAATAGCGCAACGAATCCTTGGCCCGTCGGCGCCGGGCCCGGCGTGAAGGTAATGGGATCCGGACCTGCAGAGCCGCTGCCGCCCTCGCACCCTGCAACGAGCGCCGCGACGCATGCCCAAACGATCTTCCAGCGTCCCATCCATTCCCCCTTGGCTACTTCGAGCACGCGAAACGATCGACTGGATCGAGATTTATACCGCGCCTCCGCTTGCGGAGTCGCGCACAATTTCAGCGACAACCTTCGAGTACAATCGCGAAGCTCTTGGATCACGGGAGGATCCTCGTGAAAATCGCCGTTCTTTTCGGTGGCGACAGCATGGAGCGCGACGTGTCGGTGGCGAGCGCGGCGCAAGTCGTCGGCGCGCTGCGCTCTCTCGGCCACGAGGTGCTTGCTGTGGATTCGGGCCGCGGCCGGCTTCCTCCGGCGGAAGAAAAAAAACTCCTGACCGGACGCATCGATCGCTTGCCGCCGGAGCGTTCCGCAAGCGCGGGCCTTCCTACCGTAGTCTCGACGCCGGATCTGAAGGGCGTCGATCTGGTCTTCATCGCGCTGCACGGCGGCCATGGCGAGGATGGCACGATTCAATCGCTGCTCGATCTGGCCGAGATCCCATATACGGGCAGCGGCAGGCTCGGCAGCGCGCTCGGCTGGGACAAGGACATCGCGAAGCGGTTGTTTCGCGCGGCCGGAGTGCCGACGCCGGATTGGTTGATGGCTCCGGTGGCGGCCGACGTTGTCTCCGCGATGCTTGGATTTCCGCTGATCGTGAAGCCCAACGGGCAGGGCTCGACCGTCGGGTTGACACTCGTCGAGGAGGCCGCGGAGCTGCCGGCCGCGCTCGAGTTGGCCGCGAGCTTCGACAGCGCCGTGATGCTCGAGCGCTACGTCGCAGGCCGTGAGCTCACCGTCGGTGTGCTCGATGACACGGCGCTCGCGGTCGGGGAAATCATACCCGGCGCACGGGCCGATTTTCGACTACGCCGCGAAGTATCAGGTGGGCGGCGCGCAAGAAATTTTTCCGGCCGACCTCACGCGCGAGCAGACCGAGCGAGCGCAGGATCTCGCGCTGCGTGTGCATCGTGCGCTGAAGCTCGAAGCCTACAGCCGCGTCGACTTCCGCATGGACGACGAGGGCGGAATCTGGTGCTTGGAGGTGAATACGCTCCCCGGCCTCACCTCCGGCAGCTTGCTGCCGCGCGCCGCGGCCGCGGTGGGCATCGGTTTCGCCGAGCTCTGTGAGCGAATCTGCAAGAGCGCCCTCGAGCGTCGCAAACCGAGGCCCTGATCGCGGCTTCCCGCGGCCGAAGCCGCGCTCCGTTACGGCCGACGGCGTCTCGTCACTTCGGTTGCGGAACGATCCGAATGTAAGGCTTCGGTGACTTCCACCCGCCCGGAAACTTCTGCTTCGCTTCGTCGTCCTTGACGGCCGGCACGATGATCACGTCCTGACCCTGCTTCCAGTTCACCGGCGTTGCGACCTTGTGCTTCGCCGTTAGCTGAATCGAGTCGAGCAGGCGCAGCACCTCGTCGAAGTTTCGGCCGGTGCTCATCGGATAGGTCAACGTCGCTTTGATCTTCTTGTCGGGCCCGATGATGAACACCGACCGAACCGTTGCGTTGTCCGCCGCTGTGCGTGCTTTCGCCTCGCCGCTCGCGTTCGGATGCAGCATGTCGTAGGCCTTCGCGACTTTGAGGTCGCTGCCGTCGACGAGCGGATAGGTGACTTTGTGACCTTGCGTTTCCTCTATGTCCTTCGACCACTTCTCGTGATCATCGACGGAGTCGACGGAAAGACCGATGATCTTCGTGTTGCGCTTCGTGAACTCGGGTTGCAAGCCGGCCATGTATCCGAGCTCCGTCGTGCAGACGGGAGTGAAATCCTTCGGGTGGGAAAACAGAATCGCCCAACCGTCGCCTATCCACTCATGAAAGTCGATGGTTCCCGCCGTAGTCTCAGCCGTGAAGTTTGGCGCTTCGTCGCCGATGTGTAGTGCCATGGTTATGCTCCATGTGTGCGGATGGAAGCCGTGAATTCTAACTCGGCTCAATGTCGCTTAGGTGGCGATGTTGCGGTCGCCGAAGCAAAGAGCGAGCGCGAGCACAGCCCAGCCGGCCATGAACGCCACGCCACCGATCGGCGCGGCCGACCCGACCGAAGGCGAAAGCCCGAACGTGGTCGCGTAGATGCTGCCGCAAAACAGCAAAGTGCCAGCGACGAGCAACCAGGCGGCGAGCCAAATCGCCCTGTTCCGCGCATGCCGCTCGGCGAGCAGCGTCACGACGAGCAAACCCAAGCCGTGGAAGAACTGAAAGTCGACGGCGGTCTCAAACGCCCTCAAGCTCTGGTCGTCGAGCCCCGCAAGCGCATGGCTCGCGGCCGCACCTGCGATCGTAGCGACGAGCAGCGACAACGCCGCGAAGCAGAGCAGCGTCTTGGCTTGCGACGACATACCGACTCCCCTGGCAGCGGCGCGCGCCGGCCGCGTCGCAGGTCAATGATCATCTGGTGGGCCCGGTAGGACTCGAACCTACGACCAAGGGATTCACTGGCCCCGCCGTTTCCGGCGGGAGTGGACTATCTCTTCACCCGCGAGGCCGCGATTTGCGTCCTGCAATCGCGCCACTCCCGCCATCCCTGGCGGTCGTCGCCTCGTTTGGGGTGCGGGACGCTCCTGCCTGTTATTAAGAGCGCTCGAGCTCTCAGGTAGTCTCTGCACCTTCCGGCGGTGTACCGCCGGCTTGGCTCAGGGTTGCCAGCCGCTGATCCGCGGCTTGAGGTTTCCCTGAATTCATCCCGTCCACTTCGCGGCTCTCGCCGCGAAGGCACCTTTTCGATGAGTCCCCTGCTCTAACCAACTGAGCTACGGGCCCAGGCCGGCTATGGTATCACCGCCGCAGCTGCGCTTATGGTTTGCCCGCGACGCGCAAACCCGTTGGCAGCGTTTCGTTCGATGATTAGTCTTCGAGCAGGAAGCTGCGCAGCTGATCGGACCGCGACGGATGGCGCAGTTTGCGCAGCGCCTTCGCCTCGATCTGACGAATGCGCTCCCGCGTCACGTCGAATTGCTTGCCGACTTCCTCGAGTGTGTGGTCGGTGTTCATGTCGATGCCGAAGCGCATGCGCAGCACTTTCGCCTCACGGGGGGTCAGGCCTGCGAGCACCGCGTGAGTGGTTTCCTTCAAGCCCTCGTCGGTTGCCGAGTCGATCGGCGAGGACACCGCGGTATCCTCGATGAAGTCGCCGAGGTGCGAGTCCTCATCGTCGCCGATCGGCGTCTCCATGGAGATCGGCTCCTTCGCGATCTTGAGGACCTTGCGCACTTTGTCCTCCGGCATTTCCATGCGCTGCGCGAGCTCGTCGGGCGTGGGCTCACGGCCCATTTCCTGCAGCATCTGCCGGGAGATCCGATTCAGCTTGTTGATCGTCTCGATCATGTGGACGGGAATGCGGATCGTGCGCGCCTGATCGGCGATCGAGCGAGTGATCGCTTGCCGGATCCACCAAGTCGCGTAGGTGGAAAACTTGTAACCGCGGCGGTACTCGAACTTGTCCACGGCTTTCATGAGGCCGATGTTGCCCTCCTGGATCAGGTCCAGGAACTGCAGGCCGCGATTCGTGTACTTCTTCGCGATCGAGATCACGAGCCGCAAATTCGCCTCAACCATCTCCTTCTTCGCGCGGCGCGCCTTCGCCTCACCGAGCGAAATCTCGCGATTGATTTCCTTGATGTCGCCGATCGACAAGAACGTCATCGCCTCGATCTTCTGCAGCCGTTTTTGCGCGCGTTGCACCTCCTCGCGCAGCTTCGCCAGCGCCGAGGAATGCTTGCGCTTGGAACGGATGTGCTTGTCGATCCATGTCAGATTCGTTTCGTTTTTCGGGAAGCTCGCGATGAAGTCTTTGCGCGGCATGCCGGCATCGCGAACGCACAGCGCCATCACCTGGCGCTCGTGACCGCGAATGTCGTTCACGCGCTCGCGCAACTGCATCACCATCTGCTCGAAAACTTTCGGTGCGAGCTTCAACTCCATGAACTCGACCGTGAGCGCTTCAACGCCTTTTTCGTGCTGGCATGCTTGCACGCCGTTGCCGTCCAATGATTCGGCGTAGCGCTTGTGCAGGCGGCGCAGCTTTTTCAAGCGAGCAGCAACCTCTTCCGGATCGGGGCCGGTGTCCACGACCTCCGCGTTCTCGTCGTCCGGATCGGCTTCTTCAGCCTGCTCCGGCTGCGCGCGCGCTCGGATCGGCGATTTCTTCGTTCGGATCTATGAACCCGGTGATGAGATCTTGCAGGCGCGTCTCGCCGCGCAAGATCTGATCGTAAGTATTGAAGATCAACTCGCACGTCGGCGGAAACTGCACGAGCGCGGAGCGAACCTGGTCGAGGCCTTCCTCGATGCGCTTGGCGATCCTGATTTCGCCTTCGCGAGTGAGCAGCTCGACCGTGCCCATCTCGCGCATGTACATGCGGACGGGATCCGTCGTGCGCCCGAACTCGGCGTCGACGGTGGCGAGCGCAGCCGCGGCTTCGTCGGCGGCATCGTCGTCGTTCGATACAGCAGAGTCCGACAACAACAATGACTCGGCATCCGGCGCCTTCTCGTACACCGTGATGCCCATGTCGTTAATCATGTTGACGATATCTTCGATCTGCTCGGGATCGACGATATCGCTCGGCAGGTGATCGTTGACCTCGCTATAGGTGAGGTAGCCTTGCTCCTTACCTTTCGCGATCAGCAGCTTGAGCTGCGATTGACGTTCATCTTCCTGCGGCTGTTGGGCTGGCGTATCCATGGATATCCGATGTCCTCTCGCCGGTGGGTTTACACAAACCGGCCAATATACCGAACTCAGAGCCGTTCAGCCAAGTACTAGTTCCCACTGTCCCCGAGCCCGGATCATTCGGGCGCCGGTCCCCGCTCCCGGCTGCGGAGCGCTTGGGCCACCTGAGACCGAGCCGCCTCCTGGATCATTAGCTCTAGGATGCCGTTGAGCACCTGGGGGGCGGCGTCTTGCTCGTCGAGCGGCTCGTCGACGACCAGCCGCTCGAGGTATGGGCATCCGGGTCGTCCCGCAGATTGCTGAGCAGCTTGGCGGTCGTAACGTCGGGGAGCCTCCGGGCGGTTTCAAGTACCCGGCGCAGGAGCTCCGCGCCTGGCTGGTTTAGGCCGGCCAACCGGTCGAGATGCTCGAGGTGGGCCGCGGCGGTCGGATAGTGGAGCGCGAGCGTAATGGCCTTTTGGACGCGGGTCTTGCGCTTCGCGCGCCCCGGTTCGTGCGGCGCCGGAGGGCGCGGGACGACGGGCCGGTCGGTCATGAGTTGCTCGAGCACGTCGGGCGGAATTCGCAGCTCCTCGCCGAACGCCTGCATGACCGCCGTGCGGTAGACGCCCTCGGGAAGGCGGTTCAGCAGCGGTTTGGCAATCGCTTGAAAGCGTGATCTGCCGTCCACGCTCCCAAAGTCGACTCGTCGTGCGAGCTCGTTAACAAGGAAATCCGAAAGCGGCGCCGCCTGCTCGACCAGCGCCCGAAAAGCATCCGGGCCCTGGCTGCGCACGAAACTGTCCGGATCGTCCTTTTCCGGTAGCAACAGGAACTTGAGCTCGACCGTTCCGCCGCCGTAGGGCAGAGCCGTCTCCATTGCGCGCCAGGCGGCGGCGCGCCCGGCCGAGTCGCCGTCGAAGCAAACAGCACGCGGTCGGTAAGGCGGGTGAGCCGTTTCAGATTCTCGGGCGTGGTCGCGGTGCCGAGCGTCGCGACGACATTCTCGATGCCGTGCTGGACGAGGCTCGCGACGTCCAGATACCCCTCCACGACGATGATCTCCTTGGGCGTCCCGGGTTCTGTCGCGCTTCGTAGAGTCCATAGAGTTCGTGGCCTTTGCGGAACACCGGCGTTTCCGGTGAGTTGAGATACTTGGGCTCGCCCGAGTCGAGCACTCGTCCACCGAACCCGATCACTTGACCGCGTGCATTGCGGATCGGGAACATGATTCGCTCGCGGAACCGATCGTAGCGCCGACCACTGTCGCTCGCGATGAGGAGACCGGCCTGCAGGAGCTTGGCAATCCGGCCTTCCGAGGTCCCGAGCGCGCGCAGCACCGTGTCCCACGCCTTGGGCGCATACCCCATCGCGAAACGGCCGGCCGTCGGACCGTCTATCCCGCGGCGTTTCAGGTAGCCGATCGCGTCTTGATCGTCGCGGAGGCACTTGCGGTAGATCTGATCCGCCTCGCGCAGCAGCGCGAGCAGGTCGTCGCTCTCGTCACGCTGCGCTCATCGGTGGGGCCGGTGCGCGGCACCTCGAGACCGAGCATTTCCGCCAGCGCCTCTACGGCTTCGGGGAATTTAGTTCTCGTAGCTCATCAAGAAGCCGATCGCGGAGCCGTGCGCGTCACACCCGAAGCAATGATAAAAGGCCTTCGTCGGGCTGACGGTGAATGAAGGCGTCTTCTCGCCGTGAAACGGACAGAGCCCTTTGTAGTTGGATCCCGCTTTTTTCAGTGCGACGCGTGCACCGACCACCTCGACGATGTCGGCTCGCGCGAGCAACTCGTCGATGAACGATTCAGGAATTCGTCCGACCATGCTCATGCATTATTGAACGCCGGGGCGAAAGAGCAAGGTCTCGCCGAGCTCTCACTGATATTCGATCAGCTACTTGTTCAAGACAGCCGCGGACTAGTCGCTGTCGAGAGCCGCGCGAACACGGGCGCTCACTTGACTCATGTCGACGCGTCCTTGCGCTCGCGTCTTGATGACACCCATGACTTTGCCGAGATCCTTCAGGCTCCTCGCGCCGGCCGCTTCGATGCATTCCGTGATCAATGCGTCGAGCTCGCCGTCGCTCGAGTTGCTGCGGAAGATAGCTCTGGAGTACGAGTATCTCGGCTTCTTCTTTGGCGACCAAATCTTCCCGGCGGCCGTCGCGATACTGACCCGCCGAGTCGCGGCCTTGCTTGATCATGCGCTCGAGGACTGCCTGAACTCCCGCATCATCGAGCGGCCGGCGAGTGTCGACCTCGCGCTGCTTGACCGCTGCGAGGGCCATTCGCAAAACGAAAGACGCGCCTTGTCGCCGGCTTTCAGTGCTGCCTGCATGTCTTGCTGGAGGCGGTCCTTGAGCGCCATGACCGGAAACTGCGGATCAGTAGAGACGTCTACGCCTTGTGGTCGTGCGCGAGCTGCGTTTCATGTGCCGTTTCACGGCCGCCGCCTTCTTGCGCTTCCGTTCTTGAGTCGGCTTCTCGTAGAACTCGCGGCGACGCAACTCTGTCAGAATACCGGCCTTTTCGCAGGCCCGCTTGAAGCGGCGCAACGCGGCATCGAAGTGTTCGCTTTCTCTGATTCGGACGCCAGGCATCAAATGCTCGTCATGGCTATAGTGAAGAAAAAGAGGCCGGCTAGGCCGGCACTAAGCCGAGAATATTAGCCGCGCGACCACGAACGTGTAAAGACCAGAAATGCGAGTTCTCGGGATAGAAACCAGCTGCGATGAGACCGGCGCGGCCGTATTTGAGGCCGGCCGCGGGATTGTCGCCGAACGGTTGTCGAGCCAGGTGGACATCCATGCGGCGTTCGGTGGGGTGGTGCCCGAGCTCGCCTCGCGCGACCACATCGCCAAGCTCGCACCCCTGCTGAACGGAATGCTTGCAGAAGCGAATCTCTCGCTGACCGACCTCGACGCGATTGCCTACACGGCGGGACCGGGTCTGATTGGAGCCCTCATGGTAGGCGGTTCATTCGCGGCCGCACTGGCCTACGGCCTCGACGTTCCTGCGGTGCCCGTGCATCACATGGAGGGCCATTTGCTCGCCTGCATGCTCGAAGCCGAGCGGCCGGATTTCCCGTTCGTCGCGCTCCTCGTTTCCGGAGGGCACACGCAGCTCGTGCAAGTGGCAGGCGTCGGTCGCTACCGAATCCTTGGCGAAACGCTCGATGATGCCGCCGGTGAGGCGTTCGACAAGGTAGCGCGGCTGTTGTCTTTGCCCTATCCGGGCGGTCCTGCGCTCGCCGCTCTGGCCGACACCGGTAATCCGGAGCGCTTTGCGTTGCCGCGACCGCTCGTGAAGCAAGGCTTGGACTTCAGCTTCAGCGGCTTGAAGACCGCAGTGCGCCTGGTGGTGGAGTCGTGCCGAACGACGGACAACCGCCTCGAGGATAGAGATCGCGCCGATATTGCGGCCTCGTTTCAAGCCGCCGCCGTCGACTCGCTCGTTGCAAAGTCGAAAGCAGCGCTCGAAGCAACGGGTCTCGAGCGCCTCGTGGTTGCCGGCGGCGTGGGCGCGAACCGGAGTCTTCCGCGAGCAACTCACCACCTTCGGTCGGCGGGCGGGCGCTCGCGTGTATTATCCGCGACCGGCCTTGTGCACGGACAATGGCGCCATGATCGCGTACGCGGGCTCGCAAAGGCTCATCGAGGGGCGGTCGGGTCGGCCGCGCATCGTCGCGAGACCGCGGTGGCCGCTCGATGAGTTGGCGCCGCCCGTTGGGCTTTGAGAGGGTAATTGCGGTTGTGGACGAACTCTTCATTCGTGAGCTCAAGGTCGAGACCATCATCGGTTTCTTGGATTGGGAGCGGCGCGTCAAGCAGAACGTGAGCATCGATTTGGAGCTCGCGACGGACGCTCGCCGCGCGGCACAAACCGATGCGGTCCGGTCGGCGCTGAACTACGACGACCTAGCGAGGCGCTTGATGGATTTCGTGGGACAGTCGCAGTTTCATCTCGTCGAATCACTGGCGGAGGCGGTCGCGCGCATTGCGCTCCAGGAGTTCGGCGCGCCGTGGGTGAAAGTCACGATTGCGAAGCCGGGGGCCGTAGATGGCGCCCGTGATGTCGGCATCGTCATCGAGCGGCACGCCGCCGATGCCTGAGGTTTATGTCGGGCTCGCCAGCAATGTAGATGCCGAACGGCAGCTGCGCCGTGCGGTCGCCGGCCTAGAAGAAACGGTTCGGTCCGGCGCGACGTTCGTCCGTCTACTCGAGCGCCGCGACAGGCGTGCCGGCCCCGGACTACTTGAATCTCGTCGTCGCGTTCGCGACGCACTTCGCGCTCGGCGAGGTGCGCGAGTTCCTTGCGGCGCTCGAGAGCTCCGCTGGGCGAGTGCGCGGCACGCGGGCGGCGGGCGCGTGTCAGCTCGACCTGGATCTTTTGCTGTACGGCCGACGAGTCGACCCGGAGGCTCGCGTGCCGCGCGGCGACATTCGCCGCCATCCGTACGTGCTGGCGCCGCTTGCTGAGCTCGCGCCCGAGCTCCTTCATCCCGTGACGGGCGAGGCGCTCGGTGCGGCATGGCGCGCGCAATCGACCAGAGTCGTCAGACCTCTGGCGCTCGGTGATCTTCTGTCTGCCGAAGCCGTGTTGCGGGAACGCGCGTAGGCCTACCAGCCGACGCTGCGGCCGCCGTCGACGGCGATGATCTCGCCGGTGACGTAAGGTGCATCACGGACCAAGAAGAGCACGGCGGAGGCGATATCCTGCGGATCGCCTGCGCGTTTCAACGCCGTCTGCTTGAGGATGCTGCGGCGCAGCTCTTCCGACATGCCCGTTTCCGGCCACAGGATCGCGCCGGGCGCGACGCCGTTGACGCGAACCTCCGGGCCTAAGTCCTTCGCGAGCGAGCGTGTCAGCATCGCGAGCCCGGCTTTCGCGGCGCCATACACGGAGTGCTCGCGCAGCGGTCGTTGAGCGTGCACGTCGACGATGTTCACGATTACTCCGCGCGCTTCCCGCAACGCGGGAAGCGCCGCTTGCGTCAAGAACAGCGGCGCTTTCAAGTTGCTATCGATCAGATCGTGCCATTGCTCGTCCGTGATCGAGCCGATCGGTGTCGGGTAGAAGTTCGAAGCGTTGTTCACCAAAACGTCGAGACGGCCGGTGCGCGCCAAGACTTGCCGCATCATGCGCTCCAGCGCGTGCACGTCGCGCAGGTCCGCGCCGATCGCGAACGCTGATAGTTCGCGGCGCGAATTGAGCTCATCGACGAGGTCGTTCGCAGCGCGCTCGGAGCTCAAGTAGTGAATCGCGACATTTGCCCCGGCCTCATGCAAGGTCGACGCGATCACCGCACCGATGCGTTTCGCGGCGCCGGTAACGAGCGCCCACTGACCGTGGAGAGATCGCGATGGTTCGGGACGCCTCACCGTTGCTCCGTGCCTTCGGGTGTTTCGAGCAAGAGTACACTATGTCGCCGCCACGCCGTCGCGCCATATGACTTCCTCCACCGCACAACTCCCAGCGCCGAGCAGCGCAGCTCGACAGCTAAGTGTCGAGTTGAGCGCACTGATCCGCGAAGAGATCGCCGCAGCTGGCGGCTGGATCGATTTCAGCCGCTACATGGAGCTCGCTTTGTATACGCCGGGACTCGGCTACTACAGCGCTGGCAGCACGAAGCTCGGCGCCGCGGGCGACTTCGTGACCGCACCGGAGCTTTCCGATCTTCTCGGTCGGGCGCTCGCCGCAACGCTCGAGCGCGAGCTCGCACAGTTGGACGCACCGACCGTGCTCGAGCTCGGTGCCGGCAGCGGCAAGCTCGCGGCGCAAGTGCTCGACGCATTGAGCGAGCGTGGCCGGGATGACGTCGCCTACCGAATTCTCGAGCGCAGCGCCGACCTGCGCGCGCGGCAACAGCGCGAGCTCGAGCGTTATGGCGTGCGTGTCTCGTGGATCGATGGGTTGGCCGGGAGCCCAATCGACGGCGCCGTGATCGCGAACGAGGTCATCGACGCGCTGCCCGTCGCCCGTTTCGTGAAGCGTGCCGGCGACGTCCGGCCGCTCGGCGTCGCCGTCGTGTCGGCCGAGCTCCGCCTTTGCGAAGGCGCGCGGGACCAGCGCCTCAGCGAGGCTGTGACGGCTCTCGAAGCGAAGCTCGGTCGCACGTTTCCCGAAGGCTACGTTTCCGAAATCTGCTTACTACTTCCGGTTTGGCTGAAGGAGCTTGCGGCATCATTGCGCAGGGGTAGCCTCGTGTTCGTCGATTACGGGTTGACGCGCCGCGAGTACTACCACGAGCAGCGGAGCGAAGGCACGTTGATCTGCCACTACCGACATCGAGCCCATCAAGACCCGCTTTCGTATCCCGGGCTTACGGACTTGAGCGCTTGGGTCGATTTCAGCGCTTGCGCCGATGCTGCCGAACCCGCCGGCCTGACGGTCGCGGGATTCACGACTCAGGCGCAGTTTCTGCTGGGTACCGCTGCGGCGGATCCGGGGGTGTTCGCCTCGGCCATGGCGGATGCCCGCGAGCGGAGCGCGCTGCAGACCTTGATCTTGCCGGGAGAGATGGGCGAGCGATTCAAGGTGCTGTTGCTGCGCAAAGGCGTCGACTCAGGCCCGCTGCCGGGCAGCGATCAGCGACACAGGCTCTAGAACTATGGTGCCACTCATGACTGGCTTGCGCCGCGCCCTCTGCCTCGCGTGCTGCGCGACCGCTTGGTTGCCTCGAGGCGCGTTCGCGCAAGCTGCCGACGAACCGTCGGGAACATCCTGGGCGTTCGGTCTCGCGGGGCAGGCCGACGAGGAGTCGAGCAACAGTCTGCTCGCGACGTTCAATTTAGGTGTTTCGGATCGGACGTGGTTGATGTTCAGGGCTGGTCGTAGCCGCTTGGCGTCGGAGCTAGTGGACGTCTCTGCGGAAACCTTGGCAGCAGGCGTCGACCACCGATTCGGCGTCGTCGGATTGACCTTCGAGCTCGAGAGCTGGGGGGATCCGGACGCGCTCGAGTCGTCGGATGTGCGCGCCTCATTCTATATTCAGCGACCGCGCTTTCGAGTCGCGCTCGCGCACGAGCGCCGCGATATCGATATCCCGTTTACGTTGACGGGACCGCTCGGCGGGACGCTGCAGCGTACGGCTGAGGTGTCGGCGGACAGCTTCGCTTTGAATCTGCGCGTGCAGCCGGCCGAGCGCTGGCAACTGTACTTCGGTATGAGCGAGCATGACTACGAGCGTGATCTCGCGGTGCTGCCGCGCACCGCGCAACTCAATCTCCTCAGCGCCTCGACGTTGACGCTTGCGAATAGCTTCATCGATCACGAAAGAATGGTCGGCTTCGAGACCGAGGTCGGGCGCAGCTTGGTGGATCTCACCTTCAGCCGCGACGAATCGGCTGTTGACGGGTCGGTTTTCGAGACCGTGAACGCCGGTGTGCTGTTTCCGATCGCGCGGCGAATCGATTTGGCGGTCAACCTGGGCAGCGGCCGCTCGGAGCTCTTGGAGTCCGGTCTGTACGGCGGAGTCCTGCTCTTGATCTACGGCCGCTGAGTCATTCGCGCAGCACGGCCTTGACGGCTTTGAGGCGCTCGATCCGCAGGGCCTCACCGAGCAGGGCTCCCTCGAGCTTGCTTTCGGCTTGCACGCGGCCCGCATCGATGCCGCGGGCCGCACGCAGAGCGCGCCGTAAAAGGTCGGCCTGGTCGTAGGTCCGTCCCTCGAGACCCTTGCGCCCGCGCGCGTCCGCCTCGCATGCCAGCAGGAATTCCTCGAACCGTTCGGGTTGCCGCAGCCCGTCGACATCGGCGATGAGCTGCATGATCGTCTGCGGACGCAGCTCCGCGGCGCGGTGCACCAAGCCGTGATAGCGGGCGACATGCTGGGCAAGCTCGCGAAAGCGGTTCGGCACGGGCAGCCGTTCGCAAAGCCGCTCGAGTATCGGCAGAGTCCGATGCTCGTGCCCATGATGTCGCGGCAGCAGCAGCTTGGGAGTGGCAGCCTTGCCGAGGTCATGCGTCAGCACGGCGAATCTCACCGTCTCGCTATTCGAGATCTCGGCCGCCAAGCGCAAGGCGAGCAACGTGTGCACGCCGGTGTCGATTTCGGGATGCCAGCGCTCGGGTTGCGGTACGCCGAACAATGCGTCGATCTCGGGAAATACGCGGGCGAGCGCAGCGCACTCCCGAAGCACCTCGAAATAGACGTCGGGGCGGTCCTCCTGCAGCGCCTTTGACGTTTCCTGCCAAACGCGCTCTGGGCGCAACGCCTCGAGCTCTCCGCTCGCGACGATCTCGCGCATGAGCTCAGAGGTCTCGGGCGCGACCGTAAAGCCTGCGCTCTTGAAGCGTGCGGCGAAACGCGCCACGCGCAAGACCCGCAAAGGGTCCTCGCGAAACGCTGGCGATACATGCCGGAGCACGCGCTGCTCGAGATCCCGTTGACCGCCCCACGGGTCGATGATCTGGCCGTTTTCGTCCTTTGCGATTGCGTTGATCGTCAAGTCGCGGCGTGCGAGATCCTGCTGGAGTGTGACGTCGCCCGACGTGTCGAACGAAAACCCCGTATAGCCTGGTCCAATCTTCCGTTCGGTTCGGGCCAGGGCGTACTGCTCGCCGGTCACCGGATGCAGAAACACGGGGAAGTCCTTGCCGACGGGCCGATAGCCCAAGGCCGTGAGCTCGGACGCACTGGAGCCGACGACGACCCAGTCGCGTTCCTTTATAGTTCGGCCTAGCAACGCATCGCGCACGGCGCCGCCGACCTCATAGACTTTCATGACTTCATCATACCGTAGGTGTCTATTCGCAAAGGTTGATCGGTGAGAAGCGTCGCTCGTTACGCTGCGTTGCTATGCTTAAGTCCGTTGCTTGGAAGTTGCGCGTTGCCGTTCTATTGGCAAGCGATCGGCGGGCAACTCGAGCTGCTGCGCAAACGCACGCCGATCGAAACCCTGCTCGCGGATCCGCAAACCGATCCTGCTTTGCGCGAGAAGTTGGCGAGCGTCGCGGAAATCCGTCGCTTCGCGGTCACGGACCTCAAGCTCCCGGACAACGACAGCTACACGAGCTACGCAGATCTAGGACGTCCATACGTCGTCTGGAACGTCGTTGCCGCGGACGAATTCTCGGTCGAGCCGCGACGCTGGTGCTTTCCGTTCGCCGGCTGTGTCGCTTATCGAGGTTTCTTCGATCGCGACGGCGCCGAGCGCTTCCAGTCACGGCTCGCGCGAGAGGGACTCGACACTTATCTCGGCGGTGCGAGCGCGTATTCGACGTTGGGTTATTTCGCCGATCCGGTCTTGAACACGATGATAGGCGGCGGCGATGAATACATCGCGAGCCTCGTTTTTCACGAGCTCGCGCATCAAAAGCTGTATATCAAGGACGACAGCGAGTTCAATGAAGCTTTCGCGACCACCGTAGAGGAATACGGGACCGAGCGCTGGCTGCGGCAACGTGAGGAGAGCGCCGCGCTCGAACGCTACCATCGACGTCTGCGCTATCGCGCGGATTTCGCCGATCTCGTCTTGGATCAGCAAGCCCGGCTCACCGTCGCGTTCGCAGGCTCCGATCCGCCTGCCGCAAAACGCATCGCGAAAGAGCAGGTATTCGAGATCATGCGCGAGGAATACGCGACCCTGAAAAAGGAGTGGGGCGGAACGACCGACTACGACGCGTGGTTCGCGCAGCCGCTCAACAACGCGGTGCTTGCCTCGGTAGCCACCTATCGACGGTGGCTCCCTGGACTCCGATGGCGGCTGCGGGAATGCGGGCTCGAAGCTTTCTATGCGGAAGTGAGCGCGCTCGCGGAGCTCACGCCGCAGGAGCGTGAAGCGCGGCTCGAAACCTGGCTACGCCAGGCGTCAACGCCGCGTGCCCTGGCGCAGCCGGGCTAAACGTCCCTGACGGCCCCCACGGGCCAGGTACGTCGGCATTATCGCGCCGAGCGATTGCGGCTCGATGCCGAACGAGCCAAAGCCGTTATCGCTGCACACGCTCGCCTCGCTCAACGAGCGGAAATTGTCGAGCGAGATGTGGTTTGCCGGGCAGCAGATACTCGCCGATCCAGGCCTGCACGCGCCCAAGCCAATGCGGCAGCGGCACCACGAGCCGCTTGCGTCCGAGCGTCCAACTGACGAAGCGCACGATTTCGGCCAACGAGAAGATGTCCGGGCCGCAGAGCTGGTAGGTTCGACCGTGAGTGTCGCTATTGTCGATGGCGGCGACGAAAGCCTGCGCCACGTCCTCGACGAACACCGGGGCGAAGCGCGCCTCGGCTTGCGGCAGCGGAAATGCCGGCAGCACCCGGAGCAGGCGTGCGAAGCGATTCGTGAACGTATCGCTTGCTCCGAAGATGACCGAGGGCTGAAAGATCGTGTATTTGACGGCGCTGCCAGCGAGGTCGCGGATCGCGGCCTCGGCTAGGCCTTTCGTCCGTAAATAATGGCTGGGACCGAGCTGCGCGTCCGCTTTGAGCGCGCTCATGTGCAAGAGCCGCCGCACGCCGCGGGCTAGGCAGGATCGCACGAGCTTCACGGCGAGATCGACGTGCACTTTCTTGAAGCCCGCGCCGTCATGCCCCTGTTCGTTGAGGATACCGATCAGATTGATGGCGGCGTCGCAACCTCGCAGTGCGTCACCGAGCGCACGCTCGTCATGAACGTCGACCTCGAGCAGCTCGACGCCCGGATAGATCCACAGCGCGCGACTTGCCTCGCGGCTCCGCGTCAGTACGACGACGTCGTAGCCCGCCAGAATCAGCCGCCCTACGAGCGAGCGGCCGACAAAACCCGTGCCGCCGAGAATGCAAATCCTGCTCGCGCGATGCTTAATCGCCATCGAGGTGCTTAGTCCCAAGCCTTGCGGCGCTCAGGGACGCATCCAGATGAGCTGATTGCGGTTGCCGCGCTGCACTTGGAGGATGATCGAGCGGGCGTTCGCCATCAGCTCCGTCGCCTCGCCGACGTTGCGCACGCGCCTGCGATTCACGTGCGTGATCACGTCGCCCGTCCGCAAGCCGCGCTCCATCGCCGGGCTTTCCGGCGCGACGCTCGTCACGAGCAGGCCAGCCACGCCCGAAGAATTGTCGACGACGTCGGCGCCTTCGAAGACCGGATCGAACTCGACGTCGTCGTCCGGTTGCCTGGCAGCAACTGTCGGTGTGCCGGGAAGCTCGCCTAATACGGCCGTGATGGTCTGCTGCCGTCCGTCCCGAATCAGTCCCACGCGCACCTCAGAGCCTGGACGCAAGAGCCCGATAGCGTTCTTTAGAGACGCGGGATCCCGAACGCGGTGGTCGTTCACGCTCACGATCACGTCGTTGATCTGGATTCCCGCCCGCTCTGCGGCCGAGTCGGGCGTTACCACTGCCACCAACGCGCCCGAGGGGTCGCTGAGCCCATAGATCTCCGCCGTCTCGGACGTCAACGGGTTGATGCTGACGCCGAGCAAGCCGCGGCTGACCCGACCGAACTCGATCAGCTGCTCCATGATCTCTCTTGCCATGTTCACCGGGATCGCAAACCCGATGCCGATATTGCCGCCGCTGCGTGAGACGATCACGGAATTGATGCCGACCAGCTCACCGTTGAGATTGACGAGCGCCCCTCCGGAATTGCCCGGGTTGATGGACGCGTCGGTCTGTATGAAGTCTTCGAAGCCCTCGGGATTCATGCCGCTGCGGCTCAAGCCGCTCACGATTCCCGATGTGACGGTGTGCGAGAAACCGAACGGGTTGCCGATTGCGACGACGTAGTCGCCGACGCGCAGCTGATCGGAGTTCCCGAACTGCATCTGTGCGAGATTGCTCGCGGGAACCTGCAAAACGGCCAAATCGGAGCCGGCATCCGAACCGACGACGCGTGCCTCCATGCTGCGATTGTCCAACAGCGTGACGTTGATGCTATCGGCGTCCTCGACTACGTGATGATTAGTGAGGATGTAGCCTCGGCTGGCATCCACGATTACGCCTGAGCCCGCGCCTTGGACCTCGCGCGGCCCGCCGGGGGGCGGCAACTCGAAAAAGCGCCGCAAGAACTCGTCTTGAGCGAGGGGGGTGACCGCGACGCTGCCGCTGACCGAAATACTGACCACGGCCGGGGAGATCTGCTCGATCATGGGCGCGAGGCTGGGCATCTCGCGGGCCGCTTGGCCGCCCGCGGTGCTCGCGGCCATGAGAGCGATGCACAGCAGCGCCGGCGGCAGTCCGCCGCGAGCTCGCGCTAACCAGAGACTGGCTCGGTCGTGCTCGATCATCTCCATACTTGTCATCTTCCTCAAGCGGCCTCCCTCACGTTCAAGTCGCCGCGGAGGATGCCGCGGTTTCGTCATTGTAAGACCTCCAACTTGAAAAGGGACGCGAGCCAGTTGACGAGGAGCCCTGTGGGCAACTCGGTGGATTAGCTGTTTCCGACTGGGGGATATGCTGGGGGTATCCGGACACAATATATTGTGTTCCGCGACGGTCGCGAGAGGAGCCGAATCGAATCCGAAAAAAAACTAGGTACGATTTGAGGTGTACGGCGTAACTATCTATATTAAAAGAATATTTCTTCTGACATCGCTTTGTCATAAAACCTTGACAGGACTTTTCTCCCGGCCTAATCTACGACTCAACGACACAATATCTTGTGTCGTCTCTTGCTAAGACACACGGACGGAATTGAGGCCTGGAAATAGGAGCCTGGGGGGAGTTTTTCGCACCGAATTTTGCGTGGGTCCAGGTGCGAAGAGGCTCGAGTGAATGCCGTCGGGGCGGCTTCGTCTAATAAAGGCACAACAGGGGTGAAAACGCGGTTATGAACATGGCAGTGGAGCTGAAAGCGGCCAGGCTCGCGGATATCGCTTTACAAGAAGCGTCGCTGAACATCTGGGATACGAAGTATCGGCTCAAGACAAAAGCCGGTGATCCAGTCGATCGGGACATCGACGGTACCTACGAGCGCGTCGCGAAAGCGCTCGCCTCGGTGGAGGCGCCCGACAAACGCAGTCATTGGAACGAGCGTTTCCTTTGGGCGCTGCAGCGAGGGGCGATTCCGGCCGGACGGATCATGTCGAACGCCGGAGCGGAGTTTCACAAACCGGCGACATCGACGATCAACTGCACGGTGTCGGGGACTATCGCGGACTCGATGCACGACATCTTGAGCAAGGTGCACGAAGCCGGGCTGACGTTGAAAGCAGGCTGCGGCATCGGCTACGAGTTCTCCACGCTGCGCCCGCGCGGCGCATACGTGTCCGGCGCTGGCGCCTACACGTCCGGGCCGCTGTCGTTCATGGATATCTACGACAAGATGTGCTTTACGGTGTCGTCCGCAGGCGGACGACGCGGCGCGCAAATGGGCACCTTCGACGTCGGGCACCCCGACGCTATGGACTTTATCCGCGCGAAGCGCGAAGACGGCCGGCTGCGCCAATTCAACTTATCGTTGCTCATCACGGACGAGTTCATGCAGGCGGTCAAGGAAGACCGTCCGTGGCAACTCGCGTTCCCCTTGACGGCGCAAGAGGCGGCGGAAGACGACATCGACCTCGCCGATTCCAAGAAAGTCGTTTGGAGGGAGTGGCCCGTCGAGGCGAACTACGTCGTCAACGACCGGGGGTTCGTCGCGTGCAGGGTCTATAGGACGCTTCCTGCGCGGCGGATGTGGGACGTGATCATGTCCTCGACGTATGACTTCGCCGAGCCGGGGTTCGTCTTGATCGATCGGGTCAACGAGATGAACAACAATTGGTGGTGCGAGGATATTCGCGCCACGAATCCATGCGGAGAGCAGCCGCTCCCGCCATATGGCGCTTGTCTGCTCGGCTCGATCAACCTCACGAAGTTCGTCGTCGCGCCGTTCAGCGAGCGTGCGTATTTCGACTGGGACGAGTTCCGCGAGGTCGTGAAAGTCTTCACGCGGATGCTCGACAACGTCGTCGACATCAACGGCTTACCGCTCGAGGAGCAACGCCGCGAGATCGAGCGTAAGCGACGGCATGGCATGGGCTTCCTCGGCTTGGGCTCGGCGATCACTTTACTCGGCATGCGCTACGGCTCGGAGGACTCGATTCGCTTTACCGATGAGGTCTCACGCGAGCTTGCGACGGCGGGTTGGCAGACGGCGCTGGATCTCGCGAAAGAGAAAGGCAGCGCGCCGATCTTGCTCGAGGAGTTCAAGGTCACTGAGGAGATGTTGCGCAAGCGTCCCGAGATGCGGGCGGACGGCTGGAACGTCGGTGATTCGATACCCGGTCGAATCCTGCACGCACGCTACAGCCGCTACATGCAGCGGGTCGCAGAGGTTGCGCCCGATTTGGTCGAGCAGCTCGAGAAATACGGCGCGCGTTTTACGCACCACAGCTCGATCGCTCCAACCGGAACGATCTCATTGTCGCTCGCGAACAATGCGAGCAACGGGATAGAGCCCTCGTTCGCGCATCATTATTTCCGCAACGTCATTCGCCAGGGACGCAAGACCAAGGAGAAGGTCGACGTCTTTTCCTTCGAGCTCTTGGCGTATCGGGCGCTGGTCAATCCACGAGCATTGCCCGGCTCTACGAAGCCTGGAGAGAAGCTGCCCGACTATTTCGTGAGCTCGGAGGACATCTCGCCCAAGGAACATGTCGACATTCAGGCCGCGGCACAACGATGGATCGATTCATCGATATCGAAAACGGCGAATGTACCGACGGACTATCCGTACGAAGATTTCAAAGACATCTACCTGTACTCCTACGAAAAGGGTTTGAAGGGTTGCACGACTTTTCGATTCAATCCGGAAGCGTTTCAAGGCGTCTTGGTGAAGGAGAAGGACCTGAAGAACACGACCTATCGCTTCACGCTCGCCGACGGCAGCGTCGTTGAGGCCAAAGGCGATGATGAGATCGAGTACGACGGCGAAAAGCACACTGCCGCCAATTTGTTCGATGCCCTCAAGGAGGGCTATTACGGCAAGTTGTGATGCGGCGATCGAGCTGACTGAGAGAGGTCGAGACAATGGCACAGATCAAGATCAACAAGAAGATCGTCAAGTACGCGGTGGCGCGCGACGAGGCGGAGAAACGCAAGGCGGAAGCGGACGCGGACACGATCCGCGGCTCGGAGCAGAAAGTCATTCGGATGCACGAGAAGCTCGAGCGCCCGGAGATGCTGATCGGCTCCACGTACAAGGTAAAGACGCCGGTCTCGGATCACGCGATGTACGTGACGATCAACGATATCGTGCTCAACGAGGGTACCGAGCACGAGCAACGGCGACCGTTCGAGATTTTCATCAACTCGAAGAACCTCGACCATTATCAATGGATCGTTGCGCTGACGCGCATCATGTCGGCGGTCTTCCGCAAAGGCGGCGACGTGACCTTTCTCGTGGACGAGCTCAAGGCGGTATTCGATCCACGCGGCGGATATTGGCAGCCCGGCGGCAAGTTCATGCCGTCCATCATTGCGGAGCTCGGCTACATCGTCGAACGGCATCTGATCGATATCGGTTTGCTCAAGCCCCTGGAGTTGTCGCCTGAGCAACGCAAGATGCTCGCGGAGAAACGCGCCGATTTCGAGGCGCGCGGCGGACAGAAGGACGCGTTCGCCGACAGTCGTTTCCCCGAGGGCGCGCAGCTTTGCGGCAAGTGCAGCACGGCCGCAGCCGTCATGCTCGACGGCTGCTTGACGTGCCTGAATTGCGGCTATTCGAAATGCGGCTGAGTACGGGCAAGCAATCGTCGCCCCATCGGTTGCGACGCTGAGATTGCATGGTCCGCCGTTGGTCCGCCCCACAAACGGGGCGGGCCTTTTTTGTGCGCCCGGCAGGGCGCACTCACTTGGAGGTGCAAGTCCTCTACACACCCGACACGGGGAAGTGTTAGCGGAAGGCAAGGGTTCTCTGGGCGACTGGAGGTCTGAAGGAAGCCTAAAGCAAAGCGCTGGCGCGACGAACAGGAAGCGGATAGAGGCGGCACCGCGGGGTGAGCAGGCAAAAAGATGCAAAGCCCGAAACGTGTCCGGAACGCGGTGACGTAGATCCGACGCGCATAAGCGTGAAGGTGAGTGTGCAATACCCGGGGAGATCTGACGGCGTGCCGCTGTGCTACAGAGATCAAGAGATCTTCGGAGGCGCTATCAGAAGTCAGCAGAGGCCGTAGTAGTTGCGCGAGCGACGAAGGGCTGAACGACGACACCGAGAGTAGGACGGATGATCTCGATGCGGACTGCGGAAGCAGAAGCGCCTGTGAGGGCGGCCGAGACGCGAGGCGTGGAGCGGAACTCCGACGCTGCGCCCCTCGGTGCTGAGGTCTGCACGGCGACATCTGGGCGAACGAAATCGAAAGAACCACGAGCGCTCATGGAGCGAGTGGTTGAACGCAGCAACATGAGGCTGGCGTATCAGCGAGTGGTTGAGAACAAGGGCGCGGCGGGTATCGATGAGATGCCGGTGTCTGAGCTCAAAGACTGGCTCGCAGTGCACTGGCCGAGCGTGAAGAAAGCACTGTTGGAAGGCCGATATTTACCGCAGCCGGTACGAAGAGTGGACATACCCAAGCCCACGGGCGGAGTGCGCACACTCGGAGTGCCGACGGTGGTGGATCGGCTGATCCAGCAGGCGCTGCATCTGGCTCTGCAACCGCTATTTGAACCGCAGTTCTCGGATCACAGCTACGGCTTTCGTCCGGGACGAGGGGCTCATCAAGCGGTGCGCACAGCGCAAGCGTACATCCGTGAAGGTAAGCGCTGGGTGGTGGACATCGATCTGGAGAAGTTCTTCGATCGGGTCGATCACGACGTGTTGATGGCGCGGGTGGCGCGGGGAGTCAGCGATGCACGCGTGCTGAAGCTGATCCGCCGGTTCCTGGAAGCCGGAATGATGCGAGCGGGAGTGATGGAGGGGCGAACGGAAGGCACGCCGCAAGGCGGGCCGTTGTCGCCGCTGCTGTCCAACATCTTGCTGAACGATCTGGACCGGGAGCTTGAGAGACGAAGTCTCGCGTTCTGCCGCTACGCTGATGACTGCAACATTTACTTGGGCAGTTGCGCGGCGGGTGAGCGAGTGATGAGCGGGATCAGGGTGTTCCTCGAGGATACCTTGCACCTGCGAGTCAACGCACACAAGAGCGCGGTGGCGCGGCCCTGGGAACGGAAGTTCTTGGGGTTCAGCGTCACCGCGCAGCGCGACAGTCGCCTGCGGATTGCCAAGCAAAGCGTGCAACGGCTGAGGCAGCGAGTACGTGAACTGCTGCGCGCAGGGCGCGGCCAGTCGTTGCGCCACACCATTGAGAGGCTCAACCGGTTGCTGCGGGGCTGGATCAATTACTTCCAGCTCACCCAGACTGGCGGTGTGTTGGTGGAACTGGATGGTTGGCTGCGGCGGCGGCTGCGCTGTGTGTTGTGGCGGCAGTGGAAACGCCGGTTCACTCGGGCGCGCAAACTACGTGCCCTGGGACTGGCGGAGGATCGTGTACGGCTGAGCATCGGGAACGGTCGAGGGCCTTGGTGGAACGCGGGAGCGTCGCATCTGCACTTGGCTTTGCCCGCTACTTACTTCACGTCCATGGGGCTGGTCTCGTTGTTGCGCGAGCAGCAGCGCCTTCAGTGTGTTCGTTGAACCGCCGTATGCGGAACCGCACGTACGGTGGTGTGAGAGGGCCGCGGGGGTAACCCCGCGCCCTACTCGATCGCGGAGCCTTTCGGCTCAAGCCGTAGCCGAAACTGAGTAGAATGGCCCGACCTATTCGTTGAGCGCGATCCGGTGACGCTTTCGATACCCGACTTTTCCGGTCTACGCGTGCTCGTCGCAGGCGATGCAATGCTCGACGAATACTGGTTCGGCGACACTGGCCGCATCTCCCCGGAGGCTCCCGTTCCGGTCGTGAGAATGCGTTCCACCGACCGGCGGCCGGGCGGTGCCGCCAACGTCGCGCTCAACCTCGCGGCGCTCGGGGTCCAAACCTGTCTCGCCGCCGTGGTCGGCGCCGATGAGCGAGGCGTTGAGCTGCAAAGGCTGCTCGAGCAGCGCGGAGTGCGCTGCGAATTCATCCGGGCGAAGGGCGTGCCGACGATTCACAAGCTACGCGTGCTTGCCCGCAGCCAACAGCTGATCCGTCTCGACGCCGAGCAGTCGTTCGAACACAGCAGCGGCGAGCTCGACGCGCGCTTCGGCGAGCTCCTGAAGAGCGCCGACGTAGTCGTGCTCTCGGACTACGCGAAGGGCACGCTCGCGAACGCGGGTGAGCTCGTCGCCGCCTGCCGTGCCGCACGCGTGCGCGTGCTGATCGACCCGAAGGGTGCGGCGTTCACGAAGTACCGTGGAGCGACGGCGCTCACGCCGAATCGCGGCGAGTTCGAAGCCGTGGTCGGCGCGTGGACCGACGAAGCGGAATTCGCGCGGAAGGGCGAGACGCTGCGGGAGACTTTGGACTTGGCCGCGCTGCTCGTGACGCGCAGCGAGCACGGGATGACGCTGTTCCGTCGTGGAGAGCAACCGCTCACTCTGCCCGCCCAAGCGCGCGAGGTTTTCGATGTCACCGGCGCGGGCGACACGGTCATCGCCCTGCTCGCGGCTGGGCTAGGCGCCGGCCTATCGGCCGCGCAAGCCGCGGCGCTCGCAAATCTCGGCGCCGGAATCGTAGTGGGAAAGATCGGCGTTGCGACCGTCACGCGCTCGGAGCTGCAGCTCGCACTACATCGCCAAGGGAGCGGCGGCCGCGGCTTGGTGACCCTCGCCGAGCTCGACGCACTCGTCAAGGAAGCGAAGGCGCGCCGGGAGCGCGTGGTCATGACGAACGGCTGCTTCGACATTTTGCACGCCGGGCATGTGAGCTATCTCGAGGAGGCGAAGTCTTACGGGCACAAGCTGATCGTCGCCGTCAACGACGATGCCTCGGTGGCACGGCTCAAGGGCCCGTCGCGCCCAGTCACACCGCTCGCGGACCGGATGGCCGTGCTCGCGGGGCTGGCCGCCGTGGATTGGGTCGTGCCGTTCTCCGAGGACACGCCGGCACAGCTCATCGAGCGGCTGCTGCCGGACGTGCTGGTCAAGGGCGGAGACTACAGCGTCAAGGACATCGTCGGCGGCGACACCGTGATCAAGAATGGCGGCGAGGTGCGCGTCGTGACCTTCAAGGAAGGCCGCTCGACGAGCGCGCTGATCGAGGCGATCCGGCGGCTGGACCCGTAGCCGCCGAGCGAAGCGCCACCACGCCCTACTCGAGCCAGTCGTCGACTTGCTCGACGTCGGTGACCGCGAGATTACCGGCGGCTTGCTTGAGCCGCAGCACGTTCAAGATGTAGTCGTAGCGGCTGCGCGCGAACGTCGTCTCGACCTGACGCAGATTGTCTTGCAGGGTCAGCACGTCGACCGTGGTGCGTGTACCGACTTCGAACCCAGCCTCGCCGGCCCGCAGCGCGGTTCGCGACGATTCCACGGCCTGCTGCCCCGCCTTGACGCTCGAAATTTCCGAGAGCACGCCGAGATAGGCGTCGCGAGTCTGACGCTCGGTTTGCCGCGCGACTCGCTCGAGCGCCTCGCTTGCGGCGCGGTGCGTGTACACGGACTGCTGGATGCGCGAACGGTTCAGTCCGCCGGTGTAGATGGGGAAGCGCAACTCGAGCTGCCAGTTGTAACCTTCCGGAGCGGTGAAGGTCGGGCGTAAGCACTCCGTGGCCGTAGAACCGGCGGCGCAGCCCACTGCATTCGGCGAGTTGAAGATCGTGACCACCTGATCGGTCGTGGAGTCGCTGTACGTCGCCGACAAGTTCAGCGTCGGCAGCCGACCGGCGCGCTGAATGGCGATGTCGTCTTGCGCGATGTCCGCGGCAATGCGGCTCGAAACGAGCGCGAGGTTTTGCGCAAGCGCTGTCATGACCCACTGCTCGGCATTCGCCGGGTCCGGCGTCAGCAGCGGCATGTCGTCGCGGGGTCCCGCGAGATTGGGGACGCTTGCGCCGATGATCTCGCGCAAGAACTCTTGCGACGATGCTACCAACCGTTGGGCTTCGATCTCCAGCGCGACGGCTTGGTCGTGCCCCGCTTGAACCTCCTGAACGTCGGTGATCGCGATCAGGCCGACCTCGAACCGCCGCTGCGCCTGCTCGAGCTGGCGTTCGCGGGCCTCGCGCGTAACGACTGCCGCCGCTAGAGTGTCCTCCGCCGCGAGCACGTCGAAGTACACGTCGGACACGCGCAGCAGCAAGTTTTGCAGCGCGGCCTGGTAGTCGGTCTCCGCGCGCGCGACGCGCTTGTCCGCTTGCCGAAGGGTTGCGTACCGTCCCCAGTCGAACAACGTCTGCGTGAGGCTGACGCTCAAACTGTCGAGGTCCGCCTCCTGCTGGGAAGCCGTGCCACCGGTCGACACGCCGGTCGCTTGCTCGACCGCGGGGGTTTGGCTTTCGCTGAATCGGTGCGTCAAGGTCGAGCCGAAATTGAGGGTAGGCAGCAGGGAGCTGCGCGCCTGCGGCTTCACTTCCGCAGTCGCGAGATACGTGGCCTCCGCTTCGCGGATCAAGGGGTCGTTTTGCAGGGCTCGTTGATAGATGTCCAATAAGCTCTCCTGCGCCACGGCCGTGCCGCCGCACAATCCGCAGAGCACCGCAAGACCCAAGAGTCGTCTCGTGTTCGCCATCGTCGTCGCTTCCTATGCTGTGGATGTTTTCTCAGTAACGCGGGATGTCCGGGTCGATTTGCTGCGACCAGGCATCGATGCCGCCGTGGAGGTTGAAGACCTGCTCGAACCCGTTGGCGGCGAGGAATTCCGCGACGCGCCGGCTGCGCGAGCCGCCGTGACACATCACGACGAGCGGACGTCCGGGAGGCAGCTCGGTGAGGCGCGCGGGGACTTCCCGCATCGGGATGTGCAGAGCGCCGTCGACGGCCGCGAGCGCGAGCTCGGCAGGCTCGCGCACGTCGAGGAGCGTTACGTCGGCGTTCGGCACTTTTGGCCAGCGCTCGCGAAATTCCGTGGGGCTAATCTCCGGAATTGCCGGCATCGTCGGGCTCTGGGTCGCCGGCTAAAGGACGAAGGGTTCCGGCTTGTCCGCGCTGATCAGCGGGGCGATCACGGTCTCAAACAAACTCTCCTGGCTTGAGTGGCCGTCGGCATGCATCGTGATCAGCCGAGCCTCCATCGCCGGTGCGCGACCGACGACGGCGAACAGCCTGCCTTCCGGCCGCAGCCACTCTATGAAGCGCCCATCCAGCTCCGGCATCGAGGCTGTGATCGCTATCGCGTCGAACTGCTCCGCTCCCGACATTTTCAAGGCATCCGCAACACCAAGCTCCACGTTATAGATGCCGTGGTCGGCCATTTTGACGCGCGCGGCATCCACGAAGTCAGAAAAAAGGTCGATGCTGTGCACTCGCTGTCCGAGCCGCGCCAAACAAGCCGTCAGATAGCCGCTGCCGCAACCGATCTCGAGGACGCGGTCGATGGGCTCGATCCGCAGCGCCTGGAGCAGGCGTCCCTCGAGCTTCGGCGCCATCGTGTATTGGCCGTGACCGATCGGTATCTCGGTGTCGGCGAAGGCCAGATCGCGGTACTCCGGCGGCATGAACTGCTCCCGCGGGGTCCGCTCGAGAACGCCGAGCACACGGGCATCGAGCACCTCCCATGCCCGAATCTGCTGCCCAAGCATCTGGGCTCTTGCCATTTCCACGTTCATGGTTATTGTGCGCGGCGGGAGTAGGCTAGAAAGAACGCGTAAGAGTACGGAGTTTAGCCAGCACAGACAAGGCAGTGTCTAAAGAATTATGGTCAATTACGAGCGACGCTCCGGATGCGTTCCTGTATCTTAAATCGACCGCAAAACAGGAATTTGCGCCCCCGCCGGGATTCGGTCGGCAGGTCGCTAGAGCCACTGAAACTCGGGGTGTAAGAACAACAAGCGCGACGCCGCGGCGCGTCGGCAAGACAGGGGCCAGCACCCAAGTGCCAGCAGGGATCTCGCTGTTGAAATCGCAAGCGCGTCGCGTGCGGGCTGCAAGTCGCTGCTCAGTCCGCCGCCGCGTCGTGGGCGCGTCGGCGAGGAACCGTTCGTGGACGCGTTGACGATCGATCCGATCGCTGCGATGGCTGCTGCCTTATTGATCCTGCTGATCATCGCGCTCGTTTGGGCTGGCTCTCGCCGGCCGTTCGTTCGCGAAATCGAACGCCTGAAGGACGACTTGCACAACGCGCTCGCGACTGGGTTGGCTCAACGCCGGCTAGCCGTCAACGGCAGGCCGAGCTCCTTCGTGGACATCACGGCCAGCATCAATCGGTTGCTCGATCTCAGTGAGAACGCCGGCAAACCGGGGACCGAAGATAGCGATTTGTTCGATGCGCTTGCCGCGACCTTGCCCGAAGTGGCCCTGATTCACACGAACAGCATTCTGTTCGCCAATCGTGCGTCGGGCGAGTTGTTCGGCATCGACCCCGCGACGCTGATCGGCAAGCAGGTCACCGATCTGATGCGTCCCGCGTACCGGGCCGTCGCGCGCAAGCACGTGAGCACGAGCCTGCAAGGCGACGATGCGCCGGCGCCGATCGAGGTCCAATGGATCAGCGGCGACGACGTCGGGCTTTGGGTCGAGTTGTACAGCACTCGGCTCACGTACAAAGGCGAGCCCGCGCTCTTGACCGTCGCGCGCGACATCACGCATCGCAAGAGCCTCGAGGCGTCTCTCGGTCGCGGCAAATTGCAGGCTCGAATAACGCTCGAGTCGATCGGCGAAGGCGTCATCACGACGGACCGCAACGGCGTCATCGACTACATGAACGAAGCGGCCGAGCAGCTGATCGGCGCGAATCGAGCTTCCGCGCTCGGCAAGCGCCTGCTCGACTTGATCGCGCTCGTGGACGAAGTCGATCGCGCATCCCTCGGCGATCCCGTCCAGAAGTGCTTGGCCGAGCGCCGACGCATCAACCTTGGACGCCGTGCGCTGCTCTTGAGCAAGCAAGCGGAGCGCGAGTTCTCGACGGAGCTCACCGCTTCGCCGATCCGGGGTCCGGACGGTCAAATCGCCGGCTGTGTGGTCATCTTCCACGATGTGAGCGAGCTGCGCGGGCTCGCGCGTGAGATGTCGTATCAGGCAAGCCACGATGCGCTAACGGGCCTCGTCAACCGCGCCGAGTTCGAGCGCCGGCTCGAAGCGGCGCTCAAGTCCGCGCGGGGCGAAGGCGTCGGCCACGTCGTAACGTATCTCGATCTCGACCGCTTCAAGACGGTCAACGACACCTGCGGCCACATCGCCGGCGACAACTTGCTGCGCGAGATCGCGGCTTTGCTCAAGCGCCGCATCCGCGACTCCGATACCGTCGCGCGCGTCGGCGGCGATGAGTTCGCGATGCTGCTCGCAGGTTGTCCACTCGACAAGGCGCGGCAAATCTCGGAGGACGTTTGCCAGGCCGTCGGGGACTATCACTTCGCCTGGCAGGATCAGATCTTCGACATCGGCGTTAGCATCGGCTTGGTCGAAGTCGGTCAAGAAAGCGGCTCCGCCGAAAGCGTCCTCTCGGCAGCCGATTCGGCGTGTTATCTGGCTAAGCAGCAGGGCCGCGGGCGTATCCACGTGTACTCCACGCGCGACGAGGTCCTCGCGCGCGAGCGCGGCGAAATCCAATGGCTGCAGCGTCTGCAGCGTGCGCTCAAGGAGAATCTGTTCGAGCTGTACGTGCAGCCGATCGTTGCGGTCGCCGGAAGCGGCCAGCGCGGGCCCGCTGCCGAGGTGCTGCTACGAATGCGCGACGAATCGGGAAAGAGCATCCTGCCCGTGCATTTCTTGAGCTCGGCCGAACGTTATCACCTGATGTCGCACATCGATCGGTGGGTCGTGCAGGCGGCGCTGACGGCTATCGCGAGCGGTGCGCCGCACTTGCCGAATGGCCGCACGTGCAGCATCAACTTGTCCGCGCAAACGCTCGGTGACGAGGATTTCCTCGAATTCGTCGTCGATGTTTTGGACCATACCGGCGTGCTGCCGGAGAAGATCTGCTTCGAGGTCGCTGAGTCCGCGATCGTTCACCAACTCGACCACGCGCAACGCTTCATCAACGTGCTGCACGGCATCGGTTGTCGCTTCGCGCTGGACGATTTCGGCAGCGGCATCGGCTCCTTCGCGAACCTGAAGCATCTCGCGCTCGATTATCTCAAGATCGACGGAATGTACACGCGCGATCTCGAGAAGGACGGCGTGAATCGCGAGATGGTAGCAGCGATGATCAAGCTTGCGCGCACGCTCGACTTTCAGGTCGTCGCCGAGCAAGTCGAAGATCAGGCATCGTTCGAGGCCCTGCGCACTCTCGGCGTCGACTTCATCCAGGGCTTCGTCATCGAGAAGCCGCGCCCCCTCACCCTCGTCCACTAACGCTCTCGCTTCCCTTCGAAGAGTAGCTTCCTGACGTTCGCGGCCGGGGAGACGGCCGCGGAGGCCGCGGCTGAGAATGGGGTCTGAGGACAACGCCCTCGCGCCGGCGCCGACTGCCACGTCAGTCGGCGCCCGTCTTTGCCAGCCCGCAGGGCGGCGTTCGAAACACGCTGCGGAGTTAGAGGAGCGGCACGCTGAGGAGGGCGACGATGTTGATGATTTTGATCAACGGATTGATCGCAGGCCCGGCCGTGTCCTTGTACGGATCGCCGACCGTATCGCCCGTGACTGCCGCCTTGTGTGCGTCGGAGCCCTTGCCGCCGAAGTTGCCGTCCTCGATATACTTCTTCGCGTTGTCCCACGCGCCGCCGCCCGTGGTCATCGAAATCGCGACGAAGAGACCCGTCACGATCGTGCCGAGCAGCAGGCCGCCGAGCGCTTCGGGGCCGAGCAGCAGGCCGACGATGACCGGCACGAGCAGCGGCAACAGGGACGGGATGATCATTTCTTTGATCGCGGCTTTCGTCAGCAGGTCGACGGCCGTCGAATAATCGGGGCGCGTCGTGCCTTCCATGATGCCCTTGATCTCGCGGAACTGCCGGCGCACCTCGTTGACGACCGACCCCGCGGCGCGGCCGACGGCCTCCATGGCCATCGCGCCGAAGAGGAAGGGAATCAAGCCGCCGAGGAACAAGCCGATGATCACGCGGTGGTCGGAGAGATCGAAGCGGAGGTCGGTGAAGCCGGCATCGACGAGGCTGTTCGTGTAGTCGGCGAACAGCACGAGCGCCGCGAGACCGGCGGAGCCGATCGCGTAGCCCTTCGTGACGGCCTTCGTCGTGTTGCCGACGGCGTCGAGCGCATCGGTGACGTGCCGGACTTCCTTCGGGAGCTTCGCCATCTCGGCGATGCCGCCCGCGTTGTCGGTGATCGGACCGAACGCGTCGAGCGCGACGATCATGCCGGTCATCGACAGCATGCTGGTCGCCGCAATCGCGATGCCGTAGAGACCCGCGAGCTCGTAGGCGCTCCAGATCGAGATGCACACGGCGATCACCGGTAGTGCGGTCGCCTTCATCGAGACGCCCAAGCCCGCGATGATGTTGGTCGCGTGACCTGTGGTCGAGGCCGCCGCAACTTTCTTGACGGGGCTGAAGTTCGTGCCGGTGTAGTACTCGGTGATGACGACCATCGCAGCCGTCAGCGCGAGGCCGATCAGAGCCGAGAAGTACAGGTTCATGGACTCGGCCCCCATCAACGCGGTCGTGATGGGATAGAACGCGATGGCCGCGAGGACGCCGGACACGATCACGCCCTTGTAGAGCGCCAGCATGATCTTGCCGGTTTTCGTGCTCACGAAGAATGTGCCGACGATCGAGGCGATGATCGACACGCCGCCGAGCGCGATCGGGTAGAGCGCTGCATTCGCGCCGAGCTCGGCGGCCGTTAGACCGCCCAGCAGCATCGTCGCAATCAACGTTACTGCGTAGGTTTCGAACAGGTCCGCGGCCATGCCGGCGCAGTCGCCGACGTTGTCGCCGACGTTGTCGGCGATCACGGCCGGGTTGCGGGGGTCATCCTCTGGAATACCCGCTTCCACCTTGCCGACGAGGTCCGCGCCGACGTCGGCGCCTTTCGTGAAAATGCCGCCGCCGAGACGCGCGAATATCGAGATCAGGGAGCCGCCGAACGCAAGACCGACGAGCGCATGAAGAATCTCGTTCTGCTCCATGCCCATCGAGTCAAGGACGAGGTAGTAACCGGCCACGCCGAGCAGGCCCAGGCCGACGACGAGGAGCCCAGTGATCGCGCCGCCGCGAAACGCGATCGTGAGCGCGGCGTTCAAGCTCTCGGTGGCGGCCTGCGCGGTGCGGACGTTCGCGCGGACCGACACGAACATGCCGATGTAGCCCGCGAGCCCCGAGAAAATCGCGCCGATCGCAAAGCCGATCGCGGTCTGCCAGTCCAACGCAACCCAAAGAATCGCGAACAGCACGAGGCCTGCTATCGCAATCGTCGTGTACTGTCGGTTCATGTAGGCTTTGGCGCCTTCCTGGATCGCCCCGGCGATCTCTTGCATCCGAGCGTTGCCTGGCGAGCGCTTGAGCACCCAGCTCACGGTGACGAAACCGTAGACGACGGCGAGCAACGCCGCGCCCAACGACAGCCATAACGCGATAGTCGGATCCATTCCGTACCTCCCAACCAACTACAAGGTGCGTAAGCACGCGCCCGCGCGTGCACTCCGTACCTGGATCAACCAATGGAGCCCGCCACAATTGCCGGCGAGGCGTCGAACAACCCGTGAGCCTTAGTTTTTGTGCTTCTTCACGGGCTTACAGCCTGCGAAGGGCGCACTACTTTAGCACAAACTCGCTGCCGAGCCGTCGGGGCACCGGCAGGTTGCGCAAGTTGACGTAAGTCGGCAGACCGTTGCGATACGGCGGATACGATTCGCCCTGGACGAGCGGCGCCAAGTAGCGCCGACACGCCGCCGTGATCGAGAAACCGTCTTTGCCGATGAAACTACGCGGCATCATCTTTTCCTTGTTCGCGACCTTTGCGAGGTCCACTTTGCCGATCGTCCAGCGATACGGCTTGTCGGACTTGCGCACGATGATCGGCATCACGGCGTTTTCGCCCGCGAGCGCGAGCTCCACAGCGGCCTTGCCGACGGCGTAGGCCTGGTCGACGTCGACCTGCGATGCGATGTGGCGTGCTGAACGTTGCAGGTAGTCCGCGATTGCATAATGAAACTTGAAGCCGAGCTTCGCGCGCACGAGCTGCGCGACGGTCGCGGCCACGCCGCCGAGCTGCGCGTGGCCGAATGCGTCCTTGCCGCCGGCTTCGGCGATGAACTTGCCGTCCGCGTAGCGCGTGCCCTCCGACACGACGACGACGCAGTACTCGTACCGCGTCACGCACTCCTTGACGCGCGCGAGGAACCGCTCCTCCTCGAACGGAACCTCCGGAAACAAGATCACGTGCGGCGCCTCCGCGGCAGTCTCGCCGGCCAGTCCGGCCGCTGCGGCGATCCAACCCGCGTGTCTGCCCATGACTTCTAGAATGAACACTCGCGTCGAGGTGCGCGCCATCGAGGCGACGTCGAGCGCCGCCTCTTTCGTCGACACGGCCACGTACTTCGCGACGGAGCCGAAACCGGGGCAGGTGTCCGTGACCGGTAGGTCATTGTCGACTGTCTTCGGCACGCCGATACAAGTGATCGGAAATTTGAGCTGCTTGCCGATCTGCGAAACCTTGTGCGCGGTGTCCATCGAGTCGCCGCCGCCGTTGTAGAAGAAGTAGCCGATGTCGTGAGCCTTGAACACTTCGATCAGCCGCTCGTACTCGGCTCGGTTCTGGTCGAGTCCTTTCAACTTGTAGCGGGCGGAGCCGAACGCGCCGCCGGGTGTGTGCTTGAGCTGTGCGATGGTGGCTTTCGATTCGGCACTCGTGTCGATCAAGTCTTCGGTCAACGCACCGAGAATGCCGTTGCGGCCCGCGTACACCTTGCCGAGCTTCGCGCGGTGCTTGCGCGCCGTTTCTATGACGCCGCACGCGCTCGCGTTGATCACGGCGGTCACTCCCCCCGATTGAGCATAGAAAACATTCTGTTTCACATGAGCCTCCTACAGCACGCCGCTGGCGCCGCAGAATACCAAACGCGTATCGCGTTTGACGAAGGTCGCCGGTGCCGTTAGCTTAGCTGCCACTCGAAGCGAGCCTTAAGGTGTGCCGCAATGCGAATCGTAATGCTCGGCGCACCCGGGTCGGGGAAGGGCACTCAGGCCCAGCGCCTGCAAGCGGACCACGGGTTGCCGCAAATCTCCACCGGCGATCTGCTGCGGCGGGCCGTGGCGGACAAGACCGCGCTCGGGCGCAAGGCGAAGGCAGCGATGGACGCCGGCGATCTCGTATCCGACCAGATCGTGCTCGGCATGATCAAGGAGCGCATCGCGCAGCCCGATGCCGCGAGCGGCTTCATCCTCGACGGTTTCCCGCGCAATGAAGCACAAGCGGAAGCGTTGGGTGGGTTGCTCGCCGAGCTGGGCACTCGGCTCGACGCGGCTATCTTGATGGACGTCGACTCCGAAGTCTTGTTCAAGCGCTTGACCGGCCGGCGGACCTGCTCGAAGACCGGCAAGGTGCTGAACATCTACTTCTCGCCTCCCGAAGAGCTCGCAGCATGCCGCGACATGGGAGGGGAGCTCGTGCAGCGCGCGGATGACAACGAGGAGACGATCCGCAATCGCCTCAAGGTTTACGCAGAGCAGACGGCTCCGCTGATCGACTACTACAAACGTCGCGGTCTGCTCACGACCGTAGCTGCGACGGGGGAAATGGACGACGTCTACGGACGGCTCAAGACCGCCATCGGTCTTTCCTAGCCGCAATTTCGCTCCTGCGAGTTGCGGCATTCCCGCCATCCATGGCGGTCAGCCGAGCGCGGGCGCGAGCATCGCCAGACGTGTGAGCTCGGCCGCGCGCCAACCGTCCACGAGATGCGCCGGTGGATTACCCGCGGCCAACGCGGCGAGATCGCGGCGCGTCGCCAGAATCTCGGGCTCGATGCCGAGCTCTGCCGCCCGCCGCCGAACCAACTCCTGAAGTTGCTTCAGACGCTGTCGCTCGGGCACCAGACGCACAGTGTGCTCGTCGACAAGCGCTCGCAATGGCGGTGCGTCGCGGCGCGCTACCGCCGCGAGAATTTCGGCGCCGTATTTTGTGGCGAGCCGCGGCGGCACGATCGCGCGCAGCTCGTCCAAATTAGCGGGCAACGCTTGCGCGATCGCTAGCAACGTTTCATCGGCGAGGAGCCAACGGCGCGGTCGATCCGCTCGCTGCGCGCTGTCCTCGCGCCACTGCACGAGCGCGAGCGCGGCTCCTTGCTGCGCGGCGGAGAGGGCACGCGCTCCCTTCAAGCGCGCCCAAATGGTGCCGACGTCGGCGACCGGAGGATCGGCGAGCAGCCGTCGGCCTTCCTCCTCGAGCCAGGCCGTTCGGCCGAGGTCGGCCATACGCTCCTGCAGATGTCGCCAAGTCGGCAGCAAGTAACGTACGTCGTCGAGCGCGTAGCGCAGCGCCGCGTTCGGTAGCGGGCGCCGGCTCCAGTCCGTGCGCGCAAAGCTCTCGCCGAGCTCGACGCCCAGTGTGCGCTCTAGCAGACCCTCGAGGCCGATTTGCGGTGCGTAACCCAACAGCGCGGCAGCCACTTGCGTATCGATCAGCACGCCGGGCAATCGTCCCGTGCGTTGGAAGATTACCTCGAGATCCTGGCGTGCGCTGTGCAACAACCAAGTGCAGCCCTCGCGAAACATCGCGTCGTACAGCGGCGCCAAGTTCAGGGGCGCCAAGCAGTCGACGCACGCGATCAAATCGGCGGTCGCGATTTGGATCAGGCACAGCTTCGGGTAGTACGTCGTCTCGCGGACGAACTCCGTGTCAACCGCGACGAGCGGAGCCGTGCGCACTTCCGCGACCACGCTCGTTAATGCGTCCTCCGTCGACGCCAGCTCGATTTCCCGCAATCCCATCCTCCGCGGCTGAACGCTTAGGCTATTATCGCGGTGGTGCGAGCTTTCCGGAAACACCTCAATTGTTGCGCTTGGCTTTCGCGTTCATCGACATAGCGCTGCATCGCCGTGGACCGGAGCAGCTACCGGCGTCGACATTCCTGCTCGGACTCGTGTTCGTCGTCTATCTCGCGACCGCCTTCGCGACTCTGAAGCTCGACCCCCTCGTCGAAAACGCCGCACTGATCCTCGCCTTCGGCATCGTCATGTACGCCGGTTTCGTCTGGACCGTTCTCAAGGCCTTCCAGCACGAGAAGCGTTTCAAGCAAACGGCCACCGCGCTGCTCGGCACCGAGACCTTTTTCAATGTCCTGAGCTTGCCGGTCTTGTCGTGGTATTCGCCGGCCGACGATACGCTCGACGCGGTGATCACTGCGCCGCGGTTGTTGTTGTACATCCTGTTCTTTTGGTCGGTCGACGTCGCCGGTTTCGTATTGTCGCGCGCCATCGGGCGGCCGTATGTCGTGGGGGTGTTCATCATGATAGGGTACGCGCTCCTTTCGATCAGCCTCCAAGTCTCCCTTTTTCCGCCGAGCACTTCTTGATGCGGATCCACATCCTCGGCATCTGCGGCACATTCATGGGCGGGATCGCCGCGATCGCGCGCGACGCAGGGCACACCGTGTCGGGCTCGGACGCGAACGTCTATCCGCCGATGAGCACGCAGCTCAAGAAGCTCGGCGTGCGGCTGCACGAGGGTTACGACGCGGGCCAGCTCGATGATGATCTCGACTGTGTGATCGTCGGCAACGCATTGAGTCGCGGTAAGGGCGTCGTCGAAGAGTTGCTGAACTCCGGCGTGCCGTACCTTTCCGGGCCGGAGTGGCTTGCCACGAACGTGCTCAGAGACAAATGGGTGCTCGCGGTCGCGGGCACGCACGGCAAGACCACGACGACGAGCATGCTCGCCTGGATTCTCGAGCACGCGGGCCTAGCTCCGGGCTTTCTCATCGGCGGGGTGCCGGGCAATTTCTCGATCTCCGCACGGTTGTCCTCCGGAAAGCACTTCGTGATCGAAGCGGACGAGTACGACACGGCTTTTTTCGACAAGCGCGCCAAGTTCGTGCATTACCGGCCGCGCACGCTCGTCATCACGAACATCGAGCATGACCACGCGGATATCTATCGCGACGTCGATGCGATCTTGTGGCAATTCCATCAGCTGCTGCGCACGGTGCCGGGCACGGGTCTCATCGCGGCGAACGGCGCCGATCGCAATGTCGAGAAGCTCATTTCCCAAGGCGTTTGGACGAGCGTCGAAACCTTCAGCGCGCAAGGTGGCGACGCGGTCTGGACGGCCGCGTACGAGTCCATAGAGGCGAAATCGCGGTTCAGCGTGCGCCGGCGCGGCGAGCGCGTCGGCGAAGCGGCGTGGTCGCTGATCGGCTCGCACAATCTGGAGAACGGGCTTGCCGCCCTGGTCGCCGCCGAGCACGCCGGCGTACCGACCGACGTCGCGTTGCGAGCTTTGGCGAAGTTCAAGGGCGTGAAGCGCCGGCTCGAGCGGCTCGGCGCTTTCGGCGGCGTCACTGTGTATGAGGACTTCGCTCATCATCCGACGGCTATCGCGACGACGCTGCGCGCATTGCGCTCCCAGCAGCCGCAGCAACGGCTCGTCGCGGTGATCGAGCCGCGCTCGAACACGATGCGAATGGGCACGCATCGCGAGACGCTGCCGTTGGCGTTCGATGCAGCGGACAAAGTGTTCGTGCTCGCCTCGCGTGACCTCAGCTGGAATCCGCAAGAGTCACTCGCGCCGCTCGGGACGAAGCTCGCCGTGGCTTGGGACCGCGACGATCTCGTCAGCGCGCTCCTGGGTGATCTTCGCCGGGGCGACAATGTCGTGCTGATGTCGAACGGCAGCTTTCAAGGGTTGCCGCGCGCTCTGCAGCAAGCGTTGAAGAGCCGCGGGCAGCGGTCCGGCACGTCGTAGGACGTCCAAACCCGTGACCGTGGACATACCCTTGTTTCCGCTCGGCACGGTGTTGTTCCCCGGCGGACCGCTGCGTCTACGGATCTTCGAGCCGCGCTATCTCGATATGGTCAGCCGCTGTTTGCGCGAGCAGAGCCGGTTCGGCGTCGTTGCGATCAAGGAAGGCTCCGAAGTCGGCGCCGCTACGACTTTCGCAATCGGCACGACTGGTGAGATCGTGGATTGGCGTCAGGAGGCCGACGGCTTGCTCGGCATCACGGTCGTTGGGCGCGAGTGCTTTACGCTCGAAGAGACGAGCCGCGCTGCCGACGGTCTGTACTGCGGCCGCGTGCGGCTGCACATTCCGACGCATCCCGAGCCGCTGGCTTCGGAGTTCGCGCCACTCGCCGACTTGCTGCGCAAGCTGGTGCCGCTCGGAAAGCAATACCACGGCATGGCCACGGCCTACGACGATGCGCAGTGGGTCAGCTACCGCTTGGCTGAGATCCTGCCGCTGCCGTTGCCCGCGAAGCAGGCGTTGCTCGAGCTGACCGACACACCGGCGCGCCTTGCGCGACTGCAGCAAAGTTTGAACGAGAGCGGCTCGGCGGGTTGACGCGCGTGCTAGGCTGCAAAGCCGCACACGATTCAAGTCTTTGAGGGCGAATTGCAGTGAAGACCTACATGTGTCTGATTTGCGGCTTCATCTACGACGAGGCGGTCGGGCGCCCCGACGAAGGTATACCGCCGGGCACGAAGTGGGCCGACATTCCCCTTTCGTGGCGTTGCCCCGACTGCGGGTCCGGCAAAGAAGATTTCGAGATGGTCGAGGTCTGAAATCTTAGCTATGGGAGCCGCGTGACGGTGTACCCGCGCTGCTCGAGCAGCATCACGACGTTGTCGGGGCCGACGAGGTGCAACGCGCCGACGACGACGAGATAGCGGCGCCGCTCCCGCAGATACTGCTCGAGCGGCTCGATCCAGCGTCGGTTTCGATCGACGACGAGGGAGTCATAGAGACCGGGGAAGCCCTCAAAGTCGGCCAATAGCTTCTCGGTGAGCGTTTCCAATTCACCGTGCCGCCAGGCACCCGCAAGCTCGCGCATCGCGTCATCCGCAGCCTCGAGCTCGTCGAGCGTTTGCTCGAGCAACGCTTGCTGCGAGGAGCGCGGCAGCTCGTCGAATATTCGAATCTGCGACTCGAGAGATTCGAGGCCGTAGATCTCCTTACCATCGGGTTCGGCCAACCCTACGAAGTATTGCTCGAGACCGCGTTCCGCGTGGTAGCCGAGCTGGCCCATGCCCTGATCGAGCAGCGTGATTGCGACGAGCCAGGGCTCGAAATTCGCGAGCAGCTCGAGGTCCACGCCGAGCTCGCGAGCGCGGCGATCGGTGTGCGCATAGAGCTCGGCGTCGAGCACGTCGCGAAGCCGTGTACCGGACGGCAACATCGCGGCGCCGAGGAGCGTCGACTGCTGGCTGGCGCTCCCGAGGTCGTCGAGATCGAGCTCCATCACGAGCGCGTCGGCACGCTCGTACAGCCGCGAGACCGACTCGGGCAGCGGATAGTCCTCGTCCTTGAGGTAGTGCATCGACCCGAGCAACGTAACTTCGCCGCCATTGCTTGCGGTGACGCGCCAAGCCGCCGGGTCCGCGCGCAGATTCGCGAAAGCTGCGACGGCGAGCAGTGCAACCGCGAGACGGCGCGTCACGTTCGTGCTCGGCTCTGCGTCCAGTCGACTTCGGTCTCTAAGCGGCCGTCGGGAAACAGCGTGAGCCAACGCAGGCCCGGCGGGCGAACGTCCAGGGCGAAAAACTCGCTGCCGGGCAGGAACTGTGCGCAAGTGGATGGTGTGCTCAAGAACCGCACGCTGTTGCGCTGCCGATCCGACGCTTGGTGGACGTGACCGCAGACAACGGCCCTGACATTCGGGTTCGCGTCGATGATCTTCCAAAATTCGCCCGCGTCGCGCAGCGCCACCCCGTCCAACCATGCGCTTCCCATCGGCAACGGATGATGGTGCATGCACACCAGTACATGCTGGCTGCCGTGCACGGATAGCGCCTTGCGCAAGCCTTGCAGCCGCGCGGGGCCTAGTCCGCCGGCGTCCTCGCCGGCGAGAAACGTCGAAAGCAAGATCAACGACCACGGACCGAGCCGCAACTCGCCGCCCATCTGAAACGGCGGCGTTGATAGCAGCTCGTTCATGAGCTTCGGATCATCGTGGTTGCCAGGGATCGACAGCACCGGAACGCCGAGCGGCTCCAGGCTCGAGCGGAACCGCTGATAGCCGGCGCGGCTCTCGTCTTGAACGATGTCGCCGGTCGCGACGATGACGTCCGCGGGCCACCGCGCGTCGCGCTGCGCGCGCTCGAGAACCGCGAGGAAGGTCTCGTAGGTCGTGACGCCGCGCATCCTGCTGTCGGCAGCGGCATGCAGATGGGTATCGCTGATCTGCAGTACCTTGAACGCGCGATCCTTGGGGCTGTGGGCCATGGTCCGAGTCTGGGAACGCTCAACCAAAAAATTGCGGCTGAGCCCGATGATACTCAAATTATCCGCACGCATGCGGGATTGGCTCACAGAGTAAATCGACGCCGGGCGTCGGTTGCGTGCGCTCGGCCGGGTAAGCGACAATCCTCGTTTTTTTTGCGGCACCACGCCTACCGACCAGCCCCCGAACGACACGTCAGAATGGGACTTCAGAGAGACAGTGTGGCGGCAGCCCGGCCGCCGCGTCGTCGCCTCGCCAACGCTATTCGTATGTTGGCGATGGACGCGGTGGAGAGCGCCCGGTCCGGTCACCCGGGAATGCCGATGGGAATGGCCGACATCGCCGAGGTGCTTTGGAACGACTATCTGCGCTTCGATCCGAGCGATCCGCATTGGCATGACCGCGACCGATTCGTCTTGTCGAACGGTCACGGCTCGATGCTCTTGTATTCGATCGCCTATCTGACGGGTTACGAGATCGCTCTCGACGAGCTAAAGAATTTTCGCCAGTTGGGCAGCCGAGCTGCCGGACATCCCGAGCGCGAGGTTGCGCTCGGCATCGAGACCACCACTGGCCCGCTCGGCCAAGGGCTCGCGAACGCGGTCGGCATGGCGCTAGCGGAAGCGCATCTCGCCGCGACGTTCAACCGGCCCGGCGCCTCGATCGTCGATCACTACACCTACGTGTTTCTCGGCGACGGGTGCCTCATGGAAGGTATCTCACACGAGGCATGCTCGCTCGCGGGTACGCTCGGCTTGGGCAAGCTGATCGCGTTCTACGACGACAACGGCATTTCGATCGACGGCGAGACGCGCGGTTGGTTCACCGACGATACACCGCGCCGCTTTGCCGCGTACGGCTGGCACGTCGTACCCAACGTCGACGGGCACGATCCGGAAGCGGTGATCGCCGCAATCGAAGCGGCGCGCGCAGCCACGGATCGGCCGTCGATTCTGTGCTGCAAGACCGTGATCGGATATGGGGCGCCGAACGCGCAAGGTACTGCGGCGACGCATGGCGCAGCGCTCGGTCCTGCGGAGGCGGAAGCTGCGCGCAAGAATCTGCATTGGGAATTCCCGCCGTTTGTCGTGCCCGACGACGTCAAGGCGGCATGGGATGCGCGCGCTCGCGGCCGTGAGCTTTCCAGCGAGTGGCGCGCGCGGTTCGCGCGGTACCAAGCGCAACACCCCGACCTCGCGGCGGAGTTCGAGCGCCGCATGCGCGGCGAGTTGCCCTCGGAGTGGTCGGATGTCGCAGCGGCGGCCGTCGAAAGCATCGCCGTGGCGGGCAAGGGGATGGCGACCCGGAAGGCTTCACAGCAAGCGCTCGAGGCGTTCGCGCCGCATTTGCCCGAGCTCATCGGCGGCTCCGCGGATCTGACGGGCTCAAACAACACGCGGCACACGCACTCGAAAACGCTCACCCGCGACAATCCGGGCGGCAATTACGTGTATTTCGGCGTCCGCGAGTTCGGCATGAGCGCCATCCTGAACGGCATCGCTGCGCACGGCGGGCTCATCCCGTACGGCGGCACATTTCTCGTGTTTTCCGACTACGCGCGCAACGCGTTGCGCATGGCAGCGCTGATCGGCCTGCAAAGCATTTTCGTGCTCACACACGACTCGATCGGTTTGGGCGAGGACGGACCGACGCATCAGCCGATCGAGCACCTCGCGAGCTTGAGGCTGATGCCGAACATGCGCGTCTGGCGGCCGTGCGACGCGGTCGAGACGGCCGTCGCGTGGCGAGCGGCGATCGAGCGCCGCGATGGGCCGACCAGCCTGGTCCTGACTCGGCAGGATCTGCCGCACGTGGCGCGCACCGACGATCAAATAGAAATGATCAGCCGCGGCGCGTACATCGTTCAGAACCCCGCCGACGAGCCCGCGCTCACGATGATCGCTACCGGCTCCGAGGTGCAGCTAGCGCTCGGCGCAGCGCGCGAGCTCGAGCGATCCGGCGCACCCGTTCGCGTCGTTTCGATGCCGTGCGTCGAAGTATTCGAACAACAGAGCGAGGCGTACCGCGCGCACGTGCTGCCGCCGACCGGTGCGCGGCTCGTGATCGAGGCCGGCGCCACCGGCGGTTGGTGGCGCTATGTCGGCGGGCGCGGCAGCGTGATAGGGCTCGATCGGTACGGGCACTCGGCGCCGGCCAAACAACTTTTCGAACACTTCGGCTTCACGGTTCCCGCAGTCGTCGAGGCCGCCAAGCGCTTGTTGTAACGTGAGTCGCTCGCCGCGACGCTTTGTCTAGGAGGCAAGCTATGCCCACCAAAATCGCTATCAACGGCTATGGCCGCATCGGCCGCATGGTATTGCGCGCGCTGTACGAAGGCGATCGACGCAACGAGCTATCGATCGTTGCCGTCAACGATCTCGGCGATGCGAAAACGAATGCGCATTTGACCCGCTACGACACGGCGCATGGGCCGTTTCCCTTCGACGTCGGCGTCGAGGGCGACAACCTCGTGGTCGACGGCGATCGTATCAAGGTCTGCGCCGAGCGCGATCCGGCCAAGCTGCCTTGGAAAGCGCTCGGCGTCGACGTGGTGCTCGAGTGCACGGGGCTGTTCACCTCGAAGGAGAAAGCCTCTGCGCACATACGCGCGGGCGCGAACAAGGTCGTGATCTCCGCACCGGCGGGCAAGGACGTCGACGCCACGATCGTTTACGGCGTGAATCACGAGACCTTGAAGCGCGGCGACCAAGTCATTTCGAACGCTTCTTGCACGACGAATTGCTTGGCGCCGCTCGCGAAGGTGTTGCACGAGAAGATCGGCATCGAGTACGGGCAGATGACGACCATTCATGCGTACACGAACGATCAGGTGCTGACGGACGTCTACCACAGCGACCTGCGCCGCGCGCGCTCGGCCACGCAATCGATGATTCCGACCAAGACCGGCGCCGCGGCCGCTGTGGGTCTCGTTCTGCCGGAGCTCGACGGGCGGCTCGATGGTTTCGCGATGCGGGTGCCGACTATCAACGTGTCGGTCGTCGATCTCACTTTTCAAGCCGCACGCGACACCAACGCGAAGGAAATCGACGCCGCGATACTTGCAGCGAGCAAGGGCGCGTTGAAGGGCGTGCTCGAGTTCACAAATGAGCCGCTCGTGTCGGTCGACTTCAATCACAACCCCGCGTCCTCGATCTATGACGCGAGCTTGACGAAAGTGCTCGGCGGCAAGCTCGTCAAGGTGTGTGCGTGGTATGACAACGAGTGGGGTTTCTCGAACCGCATGCTCGACACCACCGTCGTGTTTGCAGGAGTCTGATCGAACGGCGGAAACCCAGCGAGGGAACCGACATGGCGCTCGCGGTTAAGAAGATGACGGATCTTGAGCTCGAGGGAAAACGAGTGCTGATCCGCGAAGACCTCAATGTGCCGATCAAGGACGGCAAAGTGACGAGCGCCGCGCGCCTCGAAGCCGCCGTTCCAACGCTGCGCATCGCGCTCGAGCGCGGCGCGCGCGTGATGGTGATGTCGCACCTCGGCCGCCCGAAAGAGGGGGTATTCGACCCGGCGCACTCGCTCGCGCCCGTGGCCGAGAGCTTAGGACGGCTCTTGGGCCGCCGAATTCCGCTCGTACGCGATTGGCTCGCGGGCGTCGACGTAAAGCCTGGGGACGTCGTTCTGTTCGAGAACGTGCGCTTCGAGAAAGGCGAGGAAGCGGACGACGAAGGGCTCGCTAAACGCATGGCTGCGCTCTGCGACGTTTTCGTGATGGACGCGTTCGGCACGGCGCACCGCGCGCAAGCGAGCACGAACGGTGTTGCGCGCTACGCGTCAATCGCCTGCGCCGGACCGCTCTTGGTCGCCGAGCTCGAGGCGCTCGGCAGCGCGCTCGACGACCCCGCTCGGCCGCTTACGGCCATCGTCGGCGGTGCGAAAGTTTCGACGAAGCTCGAGGTGCTGCGCACGCTCGCGAAGAAGGTGGACGAGCTCATTCTCGGCGGAGGTATCGCAAATACGGTGCTCGCGGCCGCCGGCGTGAATGTCGGCAAGTCGCTCGCCGAGCGTGACATGATCGAGTTCGCGCGTGAGCTCATTGGCGGCGAGTTCGGCCGCGCGAAGATTCCGCTGCCGACCGATGTCGTCGTTGCGCAGAACCTCGAGCCGGGTGCGAAAGGCACGGTCAAGGACGTGCGCGCGCTTGCGGCGGCGGACATGATTCTCGACATCGGCCCGCAGACCGCCGCTGTCTATGCGGAGCATCTCGCCGGCGCGGGCACGATCGTCTGGAACGGGCCGCTCGGCGTCTTCGAGCATCCAGAGTTTGCGAACGGCACGCGCCGCGTGGCCGAAGCGGTGGCAGCGAGCAACGCGTTCTCGATCGCGGGCGGCGGCGACACTCTGGCGGCCGTCGAGCAGTTCGGCATCAGCGAGCGGATCTCCTACATCTCGACGGGCGGCGGCGCGTTCTTGGAGTTCTTGGAAGGCAAGAAGCTGCCCGCAGTCGCGACGCTGGAGGCACGGGCCCGCTCGGCACGCTCGTGAACGACGCCGATTCTTCCGCGGCGCGCCGCGTGCTCGAGGGAGCATTCGCAGCGGCGCTCGCCGCCGCGCAACCGGCCGCTTGCCTGCCGCCGGCGCTCGCGGCGATCCGAGAGCGTGGTCCGGCGCTAGTGCTCGGCGCCGGTAAAGCCGCCGCGGCGATGGCGGCCGTGTTTCATGCGCACTGGGGCGCGCCTGTCCGAGGCATGGTCGTCACGCGGTACGGCCACGGTTTGCTCCCCGCCGAGAATGGCGGCGCGATCGAGGTCGTCGAGGCCGCGCATCCATCGCCGGACGCCGCGAGTCTCGCGGCGGGTGCGCGCTTGCTCGAGCTCGCGGCCACGTTGAAGCGAGACGAGCGGCTCTGCTGCCTGATTTCGGGCGGCGGCTCCTCGCTTGCCGTCGCGCCGCTGCCGGGCCTCACGTTCGAGCAAAAACGCGCGGCGGCGAACTACTTGATTCGGCAGGGAGCGGACATCCGCGAGATCAATTGCGTTCGCAAGCATCTGTCGAATCTGAAAGGCGGACGGCTTGCTGCGGCGGCGCGACCGGCGCCGGTGCTCACGTTCGCGATCTCGGATGTGCCGGGCGACAGCGTCGGCGACATCGCGTCCGGTCCGACGATCGCCGACGCAACCACGCAAGCTGACGCGCTGCGAATCCTCACGCGCTACGGTTATCCGAAGCTGCGCGAGCTCGAGCCCATTTTGCTCGATCCGCGGCACGAGACGCCGAAGCCGAACGATCGAGCGTTCGCGGCGGACCGCGTGTTTCTGATCGCATCAGCCGAGACCGCGCTCGACGCGAGTCAGCGTCTGCTCGAGCGGCAGGGCTACGCGGTGTTACGGCTAGGTGACGATCTTGCAGACGAAGCCCAGGCGCTCGGCCGCGAGCACGCGCGGCTCGCCATGTCCCTTCTCGAAGGCGGCCGGCCGGCCGCGATTCTGTCGGGCGGCGAGACGCGCGTCGTCTTGGGCGATGCGGGCGGCCGCGGCGGCCGCAACACGGAGTATCTCGCCGCGCTTGCGCTCGAGCTCGATGGACGACCCGGCATCGCGGCGCTAGCTGCGGACACCGACGGGATCGACGGTCATGGCGATCATGCAGGCGCGATCGTCGTGCCGGAAACTCTGCAGCTTGGCGCGGCGCGCGGCATGTCGCTTGCTTCAATACTGGCGCAGCACGACAGTTACAGTTACTTTGATGCTTGCGATTCGCTCGTAAGAACTGGACCGACTCGTACCAACGTCAACGATTTCAGGTTGATACTTTGCCAAACCGAAACCGCCAGGAATCCTCGGTAGCGTTGCCGCTGAGGACCAAGGAAGATGGTCGTCGACGCACGAAGATCGTCGCGACGCTCGGTCCGGCCACCGACAACCCGGCCGTGCTAGAGGAGCTGATTCGCGCGGGCGCCGACGTCTTTCGCGTGAACTTCTCGCACGGCACGGCGGCCGAGCAAGCGGCCAGAGTCGCTACCGTGCGCGAGATAGCCGACAGAGTCGGTCGACACATCGGCATCATGGGCGACCTCCAAGGGCCGAAGATTCGCGTCGAATCGTTCAAGGCCGGCTCGGCGACTTTGCTCGAAGGTCGAGAGTTCGTGCTCGACACCGCGATGGACCCAAATAGCGGGGACGAGCATTCCGTCGGCTGCGCGTACCGCAATCTCGTGAACGACGTCGAGCCGGGCGACGTGCTGTTGCTCGACGACGGGTTGATCGTGCTCGAGGTCCAGAACGTCGAAGGCTCGCGTATTCATTGCCTCGTGAAGCAAGGCGGCAAGCTCGCCGATCACAAGGGACTCAACAAGCAGGGCGGCGGCTTGTCGGCTCCGGCCTTGACGGATAAGGACAGGCGGGACATCGAGGCGGCCGCGGCGTTCAAGCTCGATTTCATGTCCGTCTCGTTTGCGCGCAACGCGGAGGACGTTGAGGAAGCACGCGAGCTGCTGCGGGCGGCGGGCGGCCAGGCGCATATCGTGGCCAAGATCGAGCGCGCCGAAGCCGTGCAGAACATCCGCGCCATCATCGACGCTAGCGATGTGATCATGGTCGCCCGCGGCGATCTCGCCGTGGAAGTGGGCTACGCCTCGATGACCGGATTGCAGAAGGGCCTGATCAGGCTCGCGCGCTCCCGCAATCGCGTCTGCATCACGGCGACGCAGATGCTCGAATCGATGATCAACTCGCCATCGCCGACGCGTGCCGAGGTGTCCGACGTCGCGAATGCGGTGATGGACGGCACCGATGCCGTCATGCTGTCTGCGGAGACTGCCGTCGGGAAGTACCCGGTCCGTGCCGTGGCGACGATGGCGGAGCTGTGTGTCGGCGCGGAAAAGCACGAGACGTTTCGTCGGGCCGCGAACTATAGGCTCGAGGATGTGTTCTCGCACGTCGACGAAGCGATCGCGATGGCCGTCATGTACGTGGCCAACCACCTGAACGTGCGCGCGATCATCGCGTTGACCGAGTCCGGTTCCACGACGCTGTGGATGTCGCGTGTGCGCTCCGACATTCCTGTGTTTGCCTTCACGCGGCACGAAGCGACGCGCCGCCGCGTGAGCTTGTATCGCGGCGTCTACGCTGTGCCTTTCGACGTCGTGCACACGGACCCCGCGGGGATTCAGGAAAGCGTCTTCGAGACGCTGCTCAAGGACGGCGCCGTAAGACCCGGCGACCTCGTCCTCTTCACGATGGGAGACCAGCGAGGCGTGGCAGGGAGGACGAATACGATGCAGATCCTTACCGTGCCCGCCGCCACGGCGGCATAGATGCCGCCGAGTGGCCGACCGTAGGAAGAGGATCCGCAAGGCTCTGGTGCTGCCCGGCGCCGGGGCGCGCGGCGCCTATCAAGTCGGCGTGCTGAAAGCGGTCGCGTCGATCTTACCGAAGCAGGCGCCGAATCCGTTTGCCGTCATCTCCGGCACGTCTGCAGGTGCGATCAACGCAGCCGTGCTTGCGAGCCGCGCCGATCACTTCGAGCGTGCCGTCCACGAGATGGAGCACGTCTGGTCGCGCTTCGAGGCCGAGCAGGTGTATAGGACCGACAATTGGAAGATGCTCAAATCGAGCTTGCACTGGTTCGCCGCACTCGTGTTCGGAGGCTTGGGCGTCAGCAACCCGACCTCCCTGCTCGACAATAGTCCACTGCGCACTCTGCTGGAGCGCACCGTGCGTTTCGCGCGGATCGCGCAAGCAATCGAGCACGGGCATTTGGACGCATTGGCGGTCACGGCATCGGCGTATACCTCCGCGCGCTCGGTCACGTTCTTTCAGGCGCACCCCTCGATTCAACCCTGGGCGCGCGTGCGGCGCATCGGGCGCTCGGAGAAGCTCGGCATCGACCACTTGATGGCGAGTGCCGCGGTGCCGTTCGTGTTTCCGCCGGTGCGGATCGGCGGGGAATACTACGGCGATGGCTCGATGCGCCACCGCGCACCGTTGTCCTCCGCGATACACCTGGGCGCCGATCGTCTGCTCGTGATCGGCGTCAGAGACGAGCGGCCCGACCCCGAGCCATCAGCGGATCGGCCACCGGACTTTCCGAGCCTCGCGCATCTCGCGGGATACATGCTCGATACCTTGTTCATGGATGGTCTGTACACGGATCTCGAGCGTCTCTCGCGAATCAATAGGATTCTCGAGCAAGCCGGAACGGACCGCCTCAAGGGCTCGCTTGCGACCTTGCGACCGCTGCACGCGCTCGTCATCGTGCCGAAGGAGGACATTCGCTCGGTCGCCGCCCGCCACGCTCATGAGCTGCCGCGCGGCGTTCGCCTGCTGCTCCAGGGCCTCGGCGCGATGAACCGCAGCGGCATGCAGCTCGTGAGCTATCTCTTGTTCGAATCCGGATTCACGCGCGAGCTCATCGAGATGGGCTATCGCGACGCGCTGGAGATGGAAGACGAGCTTCGCGCGTTCATCTTCGATCAGCCGATGGACACGCTCTACGCGCCCGCCCACCTGCAGCGCGCGCTCGAGCGCTGACGGCCGTGGCGTGCCGATGAGAATTGCGGCGACCGCCAGGATGGCGAATGCCGCAGGAGCAAACTGCGGCTAAGGTAGCTCGTGATGTTGCGTGCGAATCGTCCCGTGTTGGCGCTCGAGCCTGCGGGCTACGGCTTCCGCAACGTAAACGGAGCGGTGCTGGCCACCCGTGCAGCCGATCGCGACCGTCAAGTACGAGCGCTGAAAGTCCTGGTAGCGAGGTATCCAACGCTCGAGGAAGGCGACGATGTCGTCGATCATCTCCTGGACCAACGGCTCGTCGTCGAGGAATTGCTTGACGGCCTGGTCCTTGCCGCTCAATTGCCGCAGCGTGGGCTCCCAATAGGGGTTCGGCAGACAACGCACGTCGAAAACGAAATCGGCGCTCGCGGGCAAGCCGTGCTTGTAGCCGAACGACTCGACTAGGATCGACAGAGCGCCGGCTACGCGCTGACCGACGCGTTCGCGAATCAGCTCGCGCAACGCGTATACGGTCATACCTGTCGTGTCGATCACGAGCTCCGCCGTGTTGATGATCGGGCCGAGCAGTTCTCGTTCCTTCGCGATCGCTTCGGCGAGACTCGTGTCTTTGGTCGCGAGCGGATGGCGGCGGCGCGTATCGCTGAACCGCGACAACAGAACCTTGTCGTCGGTCTGGAGGAAAATGATCTCGCAGGCAACGCCGTCGGCCCGCAACTGCTTTACGAGAGACGGGATCTCGGCGATGTCCGCTCGGCCGATTGCGCGCGTCCAAACCGACGCCGACGTTCGCGAAGGCCGCGTCATTGCGCGGCAGGATCTGATCGACGAACGAGCGCAGCAAACCTACCGGAATGTTGTCGATGCAGTAGAAGCCGAGGTCTTCCAGTACGTGCAGTGCGACGCTCTTTCCGGAGCCCGATAGGCCACTGATGATGACGAGTCGCACGGCAGTACCTGCAGCAAACCTAAGGGCTCGTTTCGGGTCAACGAAAACGAGGCTTTTCGACCTCTCTCGCGTGATGATCGGTGAGCTTCTCTTTGAGCTTCTTCACCTGTCTGTCGAGCTTGTCGACCAGCATGTCGATCGCGGCGTACATGTCGCTGTCGGTGGAGTCCGCGTGAATCGTGCCGCCGCCGCCGACATGAACAGTGGCTTCGGCCTTGTGAATGAGCTTTTCGACGGTGAGGATGCAGTGAATGTCGGTCATGTGATCAAAGTGCCGTTCAAGTTTTGCAAGCTTCGTTCCGACGTAGTCGCGCAGGGCGGGCGTGACATCGACATGGTGGCCAGTAACACTCAACTGCATGATTGCGCTCCTTCGACTGGTATCAATTGCTCCAACGCTCGGCCAATTCGCAAGTTTCGATCCGAAGCACCTCCTCTAGCCTGCCAACTTATTGCGTTTGCGGTCGCTCGAGGACGGTATCTTCATGGCTTCGCGATACTTGGCGACTGTGCGCCGCGCCACTGTGATGCCTTCCGCCGACAAGAGCTGCGCGATCTGGCTGTCGGAAAGTGGCTTCTCCGGGTCCTCGCCCGTGACCAACTTGCGGATCTTCGCTCGCACCGCCGTCGACGACTGCTCGCCTTCCTCGCCCGCAACGTGGCTCGAGAAGAAATAGCGGAACTCGAAGACGCCGCGCGGCGTGTGCATGTACTTGTTTGTCGTGACGCGCGAGACCGTGGATTCGTGCATCTCGATGGCCTCGGCGATGTCGCGCAGCACCATCGGACGCATGTGCTCCTCGCCGAGCTCGAGGAACTGGGTTTGCCTTTGAACGATGGTCAGAGCGACCTTGAGCAGCGTCTCGTTGCGGATTTCCAAGCTGCGAATCAACCAACGCGCTTCCTGGAGCTGCGTCCTCAAAACATCATACTCTTCGCCGCGGCCGAGCGAGCCAGCGTAGATTTGGTTCACCTTGAGTTGCGGCGAGATCGCGTTGTTGAGCTCCACCACCCAATGGCCGTCGCTGCGCCGCACGAACACGTCGGGCACGACGTACTCGGCCGCAGGCGCGTAGATCGAGCCGCCCGGGCGCGGGTGGCACGAGCGCACGAGCGCGATGGCGTGCTCGAGCTCCTCATCGGAGATTTTGAGCTGGCGCTTCAGGGCGGCGTACTGATGCTCGGCGACGAGCTCGAGATGCTCGGCGGCAATCGCGCGCGCGAGGGCAAGCCCCGGCGTGTCCGCATGCAGCTGCGCCAGCTGCAGGAGCACGCACTCGCTCACCGAGCGCGCAGCTATGCCGGCGGGATCGAACAGTTGAATCAGCTTCAGCACTGTCTCGATTTCTTCGATCGACGCGAGCACGTCGGGTGCGAGCGTCGCGCGGATCGCCTCGAGATCGTCCGTCAGGTAACCGTCCTCGTTGATTGCGTCGATGATGGCTTGGCCGACCGCAGTCGTCCGCGCGTCGAGATTCTCGAGCTCGAGTTGCCACAGAAGATGATCTCGCAGGTTCTCTTCCGAGCGGTCCGCATACTCGAATGTAGTCGGCGGTTCGGCGCTCTTCGGCGCCTCGGACGGCCCCGTCTTCTGCACGTCCCCCCATTCGGCTTCGCGTGCGACCGGGAGCTCTCCGGGCTCCCCGAGCTCCTCCGGCTCATCGGACTCGCTCTCCGTGGTTTCCGGCGCTTCCGCGGTTTCCGCCCCTTCCGGCGCCTCGGGCTCCTCGGCCTCGAGCATCACATTCTCGTCGAGGGCCTCTTGAATCTGCGCCTGCAGCTCCATGACGGGCAGTTGCAGCAAACGAATCGCCTGCTGCAGTTGCGGCGTCATGGTCAGCGATTGTGTCAGCCGAAGCTGCAGTGACGGCTTTAGCATTCTTGAAGTCTAACCAACTTAAGTGTTCTTAGAGGGAGAACGCTTCTCCCAAATAAACTTCGCGCACGCTCTTGTTAGACAAAATCTCGTCGGGCGAGCCCGAAGCCATGAGTTTCCCGTCGTTCAGGATATAGGCCTGACCGCAGATTCCAAGGGTTTCCCGCACATTATGGTCGGTGATCAGGACCCCGATGTCGCGCTGAACCAAGTGGCGGATGATGCGCTGAATGTCGAGCACGGAAATCGGATCCACGCCCGCGAAAGGCTCGTCCAGGAGCACGAACTTAGGCTCCACCGCGAGCGCCCGAGCGATCTCGACGCGCCGCCGCTCACCGCCCGAAAGGCTGACGCCCAGCGTATCCCTGACATGGCTGATGTGAAGTTCCTCCATGAGCTCCTCGAGCTTCGTCTGCCGCGCGGCTCTGTCGAGATCCTTCCGCGTCTCCAAGATCGCACGGATGTTGTCGGCGACGTTGAGCCGGCGAAATACCGATGCTTCTTGCGGCAAATAGCCGAGGCCCAGTTTAGCGCGGCGGTGCACGGGCAGCCGCGTTACGTCGCGCCCATTCAACCAGATGCTGCCCCGGTCGCAGCGGATCAGCCCGACGATCATGTAGAACGCGGTGGTTTTGCCGGCGCCATTCGGACCCAAGAGACCAACGACTTGACCGCTCTCGATCGAAACGCTGAGGTCTTTGACCACCTCGCGCGATCGATAGCGCTTGGCTACGCCGAGCGCTTCCAGCTTGCTCATGGGTTGGACGCGGAATCTGCGTCGCTATCTTCCGATTGGTGCACGATATAGCGGACAGGGCAACCCGACGACCCCGAGGTCACGCGCTCCTGAGCGAAATCGTAGATCAGCTCGCAGCCGATGATCTCGCTCGGGCCTTTCACGATCCGAGCGTTCTCGGACATCTGCAGCGTGCGCGCGACGTTGTTGTAGGTAATCTTGTTGGCGCTGCCCCTCGCGGTTTCCTCGCGAGTCGGCTTTCTATCGGTGAAGGAGGCAGGAGCACCTACGAAGTCTCCGCGCTGGAGCTGATGGGCGCGGAACTTGAACACGGCGCTGTCGGACTCGACCACTGCGGAGTCCACGACGATGCGCACTCCACCGCTGAAGCGCCATTCGCTGTCTTCGAAATCCACGCCGTTCGCGAGCGCGTCCCCCGCTTCGATGCTGAGACCGCCTTGCGTGATTTTGAGGCCGCGAAAATGCACGAGGTTGCTCTGGCCGTCGATCGACGAAGATTCGGCGACCACTTCGATCGGCAACGACTTTGCATTGGGTTGCGCGGTGCCGATTCCGCTGGCCGCGAGTGCGAGCGCAGCAAGTGCAAGCTTAGGGAGCAAATCGTCCATGTACTTCGGATTCTAGCTCCACACTGTCCTCCTTCAAGTGAGCTTTGAGCCCGACGGCATTGAGAACGCTGTCGCCGAGACGCAGCTCCACGGGACCGGCCGATTCTGCGCTGAACTGATCGGGCGTGAAGCGCAAGCGGTCCGTAACGATCACGGTTGGCGCGGCGCCGTCCGAAGGTTTGCTGCGCAACTCCACCGAGCCCATGAGCTCGAGATGGTCCCCGCCCCTCGGCGCGGTCGCCCGAGCCGCGCTAACCTCCCACGGAACGTCGTTCTCGGGAGCGTACTCGATCGCGACGCCGCGAAGCTCGAGTGCGCCTTCCTGCGGGATCTCCTGCGCGCTGTCCGCCGAGACGATGTACGTGATGCGGCCGGAGGCGTCTGCGCCGAGCAGCCGCGCGCCGCGCAGGTAGTACCCGGGCGGTCCCGCGTCGCGGGCGACCGCGTCGCCCGCCGCCGGTGCGGTCGGGCTGCGCAGGTACCACGTCGCCGCAGCGACGCACATGAGCAGCGCCAGGCTTAGGCCGCTGCGAATCATCGAGAAACGGATGGCCGGGCACTTGGCATGATGATGAGGATTGTACGCGATGTGCTCAGGCTGCGACTGTGCGGAGCGTTCCGCTCCCGAACCGCAAATAGACGCGCGACTGGCGTAGGCTAAACTAGCGTTCCCTGCACGTTGCCCGATTGCTCATGAACCCCGTAGAGATCGCAGCACTCATCGAGCAAAACCTCGCCGGCGCGCAGGCGCAAGTGCAGACGGACGGGCAAGGACACTACGAGGCGCTCGTCATCTGCGCCGCATTCGCGGGTAAGCGCAGCCTGCAGCGGCATCAAATGGTCTACGGCACGCTTGGTGAGCGCGTCGGGCGCGAGATTCACGCGCTCGCGTTGAAAACGTTCACTCCCGAAGAGTGGCGCGCGCTCGGTAACTGATTACAGGCCACGAGTCTTGCAGAAGCTCGAAATTACCGGCGGAGCGGTGCTGCGCGGCACGGTGCGAGTCTCCGGCGCGAAGAACGCGACGCTCCCGATCCTGGCCGCGAGCTTGCTCGCCGAACGGCAAGGTCACGCTCACCAATGTGCCGCATCTGAACGACGTGACCACGATGGTGAAGTTGCTTCGCCGCATGGGCGTGACGCTCGAGTTCGATGGTGGGCCGAGGCTTACCGTCGATTCGGGCGGCATCACGGAGTTTCTCGCACCCTACGACCTCGTGAAAACGATGCGTGCGTCGATCCTTGTGCTCGGGCCTCTGCTCGGCAGGTTCGGTCACGCGGATGTGTCGTTGCCGGGCGGCTGCGCGATCGGCGCGCGGCCGGTGAACTTGCATGTGGCCGGTCTGCGCGCGATGGGCGCCGAGATCGCAATCGACAACGGCTACATCCGCGCGCGGGCCAAACGGTTGCGCGGCGCGCGGCTCGTGCTCGACACCGTCACGGTGACGGGAACGGAGAATCTGATGATGGCGGCCGCATGCGCGCAAGGAGAGACCGTCATCGAGAACGCTGCACGTGAGCCAGAGATCGCGGAGCTCGCGCAGTTCTTGATTGCGATGGGTGTGAAGATCGAGGGCGCGGGCTCGGACACGATTCGCATCCAGGGGACCGATCGCATCACGCCTATCGCTCACGATGTCATGCCCGATCGCATCGAGGGCGGCACGTTCTTGGTGGCGGCGGCGATCACCGGCGGCCGCGTGCGGATCACCAACACGCGGCCGGAGCACCTCGATGCGGTGCTGCAGAAGCTCGCGGACTCCGGTGCCACCATCGAGCGCGGCACGGATTGGATAGAGCTGGACATGGGCGGTCGACGGCCGCTCGCCGTAGACGTGAAGACGGCGCCGTATCCGGGCTTTCCGACCGACATGCAGGCGCAGTTCTGCGCGCTGAACTCGGTCGCGAGCGGGACGGCTGCGATCACCGAGACGATCTTCGAGAACCGCTTTCAGCATGCGCTCGAGCTGCAGCGGCTCGGTGCTAACTTGACGATCGAGGGCAACACCGTCATCACGCGCGGTGTCGAGCGGCTCATCGGCGCGCCGGTGATGGCGACGGATTTGCGCGCTTCGGCGTCGTTGGTGTTGGCGGGATTGACCGCTCGCGGCACGACCATCGTCGACCGTATTTATCACATCGATCGCGGCTACGAGAGGATCGAGCAGAAGCTCGGCGAGCTAGGCGCGGCGATTCGGCGACTGCCGAGCTAGGCCGCTCGCGGCGCCGCTCACCTCACCCGCCTTGCTGCAGCAGCCTGCGTTCCTCCAACACCGCTTCGGTGGTGAATACGCTGCCGTCAGCCCGCACCACCCGGATTCTGATTGTCTCGCCGGGCTGCGAGCTCGTTACGAGGTTCATCGCTTGGCTGTAGGTGAACATGCGCTGGTCGTTGATGTGCGTCAGCATGTCGCCGCGCAGGAGCCCAGCTGCCGCGGCGGGTCCGTTCACGTTCTTGATCAGAACTGCCGTGCCATCAATCCCGAACACGCGCGCTTGATGCGCCGGCAGCGTATCCGTATCGACGCCGAGGAAGCCGCGAATCACTCGGCCGTGCGCGATCAGCTGATCCATGACGCCGCGCATGAGATTGACGGGAATGGCGAAACCGAGCCCCTCGGGCATCACCATGTCGCGGGGCGCCGCGCTGATGGTAGCCGTGTTGATACCGACGAGCTCGCCCCGGGCGTTCACGAGCGCGCCGCCGGAATTCCCCGCGTTGATCGCGGCGTCCGTCTGGATGAAGTTCTCGAACGTCGTCACGCCGAGCTGCCCTCGGCCCGTGGCGCTGACGATGCCCATCGTCACCGTTTGACTCAGGCCGAGCGAGTTACCGATCGCGAGCACCACTTCACCGACCTGAAGCGCGTCCGAGCGGCCGAGCGTGATGCTGGGCAATTGCGGCAAATCGATCTTCAACAGCGCGAGCTCCGTCTCCGGGTCGGCCCCGACGAGCTTGGGTTCGGCGATGCGGCCGTCGGCGAGCTGTACGCTCACCTGGTCGGCGCCGCTAATCACGTGCCAATTCGTGACGACATACCCATCGCGGTTGATCACGACGCCGGAGCCAAGCGGCCCTAGCCGATCGCGCTCGCGCGTGTAGATGTTGACGACGGCAGGCGCGCTTGCGGCGACAGCCTCGGCGTAACTCGCGACGCCGCCCGCGGCGGGACCGGAGGCGATCAGCTCGGGTTTTGCGAGCACCACGATGAAAGCGAGCGCGAGGCCGATTGCGGCCGATTGAACGCAGAAGGCGGCAACCTTCCAGACCGATGTCATGGCAGGGAGTTTACCAGCTCGCACGCCGTGTTCGGTGGTCAGGCTCTTCGGGCACTGTGTATAATGCGCGCTTCATAAAAGAATCACCGGCGCGGCGCACGCCACGTGCGACGTTCCCGCAGGATCGCAATCACGTACTACTGCTTGAGGGAGGCTACTTGATGCTTGGCCCCGTCGGTCAAGGAGTGCTCGATGGCTGAGAGCACCGGGTTTACCCGGCGACACTTCTTGACCGTTGCCACCGCCGTCACGGGCGGCGTCGGCGCGATCGCAGCGGCGGTTCCGTTCGTAGCTTCCTTTCGCCCGAGCGCGCGCGCCCAGGCGTTGGGCGCACCTGTCGAGGTCGACGTCAGCAAGCTCGAGATCGGAGCGTTGCTCAAGGTCGAGTGGCGCGGCCGGCCGATATACATCTTGCACCGTTCGGAGCAGATGCTAGACGAGCTGCAAAAAGACGTGCACTTGCTCGCTGATCCGAGCTCGGAGAAGTCGACGCAACCCGCCTACGCAGAGAATGAGCACCGCAGCATCCGGCCCGAGTTTCTGGTTCTCGAAGGCGTTTGCACGCACCTGGGCTGTGCACCGATGCCGCGCTTCGAGGTGGCGCCGGCGGATCTCGGTCCCGAATGGCCGGGCGGCTTCTATTGTCCGTGCCATGGCTCGAAGTTCGACTTGGCCGGACGCGTGTTTGCCGGCGTTCCGGCCCCCACCAACCTCATCGTGCCGCCGTACCGCTACGTCAACGACAGCACGATCGTGATCGGCGCCGACACGACAGGGAACGCTTGAGCATGGCGAGCACGGAATCAGACGTCTTCGATCGACTGTCGCGCGGCTTGACCTCGCTCGGCGCGTGGATCGACGAGCGCTTCCCGATGACGAAGCTCATCAAAGAGCACGCCACCGAGTACTACGCGTCGAAGAATTTCAACATTTGGTACGGTTTCGGCGTGCTCGCGACCGTCGTGCTCGTCATCCAGCTCGTCACCGGCATTTTCCTCACGATGAACTACAAGCCCTCCGAAGCGGAGGCGTTTGGTTCAGTCGAATACATCATGCGCGACGTCGACTGGGGCTGGCTGATCCGCTACCTGCACTCCACGGGTGCGTCGGCGTTCTTCATCGTCGTCTATCTGCACATGTTCCGCGGGCTGCTCTACGGCTCCTACAAGAATCCGCGCGAGCTCGTCTGGATCATCGGCATGTTCATTTATCTCGCGTTGATGGCAGAAGCCTTCTTCGGCTATTTGCTGCCGTGGGGGAACATGTCGTACTGGGGCGCACAGGTGATCGTCTCACTGTTTGGAGCGGTGCCGGTGATCGGCAACGAGCTTGCGGAATGGATTCGCGGCGATTTCTATATCTCCGACATCACGCTGAATCGGTTTTTCGCGTTTCACGTGATCGCGGTGCCGCTACTGCTCGTGATGCTCGTCGTCGTTCACATCATGGCGTTGCATGAAGTCGGCTCGAACAATCCCGACGGCATCGAGATCAAGCAATACAAAGGGCCCGACGGCAAGCCGATCGACGGCGTTGCTTTCCATCCCTATCACACGAGCAAGGACCTGGTAATCATCATCATATTCTTGATCGTGTTCTCCGCCGTCGTCTTCTTCGCTCCCGACATGGGCGGGTACTTTCTGGAACATGCGAACTTCGAGCCGGCCGATCCGCTGAAAACGCCCGAGCACATCGCTCCAGTCTGGTACTTCACGCCGTTTTACGCCATGTTGCGAGCGGTCCCGGACAAGCTGCTTGGCGTCGTGTTGATGGGTTCGGCCGTGCTGTTGCCGTTCTTCCTGCCTTGGCTCGATCGCTGCCGCGTGAAGTCGATCCGCTACCGCGGTTGGATGTACAAGCTCGCGCTCGGAGCCTTTGCCGTGAGCTTCATCGCGCTCGGATACCTCGGCCTACAACCGGCGACTGGCGTGTTCACGGTGCTCTCGCGAGTCTTTACCGTGCTGTATTTCGCTTTCTTCGTGTTGATGCCCTTCTATTCGCGCATGGAAAAAACCAAGCCGGTTCCCACTAGAGTGACTTAAGTGAAAGCAGGGCTGATCGCATTGGTTTTGGGCCTGGGTGCTACGGCAAATGCCCTCGCACAGCACGAGGCCGAGCTCGATGCCGCGAACACGAACATCGCCAACACGGCGTCGCTGCAGCGCGGCGCGAAGTACTTCGTGAACTATTGCCTCGGTTGCCATTCCGCGCAATACGTGCGCTACAACCGCCTATCGCAAGACCTGCAGCTCACCGAAGACCAATTGGTCCAGAACCTGATGTTCACGGGCGAGCGGCCATTCGACACGATGGCGAACGCGATGCGCCCCGAGGACGCCGTGCGGTGGTTCGGGATCGCGCCGCCGGATTTGTCTCTGATCGCGCGCAGCCGCGGCACCGACTATCTGTACACGTTCCTCCGTAGCTTCTACGAGGACCCTTCGAGCCCCACGGGCGTCGACAACATCGTGTTGCCGGGTACTGCGATGCCGCACGTCTTGTGGCAGCTGCAAGGGACGCAGCGCGCCGTGTTCAGCACCAGCGGCGAGGATGCCGTGCGCGAAGAGGTATTCGAAGGGTTCGAGCTCGTACGGCCAGGCGAGCTGTCGGAATCGGATTTCGATGAGGTCGTGCGCGACATCGTCAACTTCCTCGATTACATCGGCGAGCCGATGAAGCGCGAGCGTCAGTCGCTCGGCATCCGCGTGATCGCGTTCCTACTGGTGTTTCTCTTGATTGCTTACCTTCTGAAGAAGGAAATCTGGAAGGACGTAGAATAGTGCGTCCCGCCTCGATGCACTTCGCAGTGAAGCTAAGGAGACGCCCGTATGACGGTAATCGCTAACCGTCGCTCTGTGATGACGCTTTTTTCCAAGCCGGCCGACCCCTGGAGTCATCGCACTCGTCTAGTGCTCGCCGAGAAGAGCATCAGCATCGATATCGTCGATGTCGATGACGGTAATCTGCCGGAAGATCTGCTCGATCTGAATCCCTACAACAGCGTGCCCACGCTCGTCGATCGCGATCTCGTGCTTTACGATTCGCGCGTGATCATGGAGTACCTGGACGAGCGGTTCCCGCACCCGCCGCTGATGCCGGTGGACCCGGTCACCCGCGCGCAGTTTCGTCTAGCGCTGTTCCGCATCGAGCGGGATTGGTACGCCCTCGCAGATGAAATCGACGTCGGCGGCGATCGCAAGCCGCTTGCGCGCGCCGTGAAGTTGCTGGAAGAGAGCATACTGTCGAGCGTGGAAATCTTTTCCGCGAAGAAGTATTTCCTGAGCGACGAATTCTCGCTGGTGGACTGCACGATCGCACCGATCCTGTGGCGGCTGCCGCTGTACAACATCAAACTGCCGCCGCAAGCGCGGCCGATCCAGCGTTACATGGACGAAGTTTTCTCGCGGCCGTCGTTCCAGGGCAGCCTGACCGAGTTCGAGCAGGAGATACGGCAGTAGCCGATTCCCCCACTAAGCAGCGCCCGTACCTGATTCGCGCGATGCACGAGTGGATGCTGGACAACGGGCTTACGCCACACCTCGTGGTCGATGCGACCCGTGAGGGAGTCACCGTTCCGGAAGGTCAGGTCAACGATGGTCGCGTGGTTCTCAACGTGAGCCATTCCGCTACTCGCGAGCTCGTCCTCGGCAACGACGACATCCGCTTCGAAGCGCGCTTTGCCGGCGTGTCGCGAAGCATATCGATTCCCGTCGCGGCCGTGCTCGGCATCTATGCTCGCGAAACCGGTCAAGGCATGATCTTCGGCGAGGACGACGATGCTCCCCGGGATCCATCGGCGCCGCCGGATACGACCACGCGGCCCGACGGCGGCCAGCGCCGGCCGTCGCTCAAAGTCGTGAAGTAACTTCAGCGCGGTTCGAGGAGCTCGGCGTCGATCAGGTCGCAGAGGCAGTGGATTACGAGCAGATGCACCTCTTGAATGCGGCAGGTACGCTCGGCCGGAACCCTGATCTCGATGTCCTCCGCGCCAAGCGCTGCGGCGATGGTGCCGCCGTCGCGCCCCGTTAGCGCCACCACCTTGACGCCGCGCTCGTGCGCCGCGCGAATGGCGCGCAGCACGTTCTCCGAGTTGCCCGACGTCGAGATCGCGAGCAGCACGTCGACGTCTTGGCCGAGCGCGCGCACCTGTTTCGCGAACACGTCGACGAACGAGTAGTCGTTCGCGATGGACGTAAGGGTCGAGCTATCGGTCGTCAACGCCATCGCGGGCAGACCGGGACGCTCCATCTCGAACCGGTTCAACAGCTCGCTCGAGAAGTGTTGCGCGTCGGCAGCCGAGCCGCCGTTGCCGCACGAGAGAATCTTGCCGTCCTCGAGCAAGCAGCGCGTCATCATCCGCGCCGCGGCCACGATGTTCGGAGCGAGCATCACCGACTCTTGCTTCACCGCGAGGCTGTCGCGGAAATGTTGGCGCACTCGTTCTTCCATGGGTCAAGCTCGACGGGAACAGTCGCCGCCACTCTGCCTCGAACCCTGGCGGCGTTCAACTGGCATCGAAGGCACGCTTGATCCAGTTGAAGCTAGGTTGCGCCGTATCGATGCCGTCGATTGCGACCACATCGAAACGCACGGTTGCGGATTGCCACTCCGCGCGGCGCATCAATAGATGGCGCGTCGCCTGAATGATGCGCGCGCGCTTGTGGTGGTCGATGCTTTGCACGGCCGGTACGAACGCGTTCTTGCGACGGGCGCGCACCTCGACTACGACGAGCGTCTCGTCCTCGCGGCACACGAGGTCGAGCTCTCCGAGGCGGCAGCGGTAGCCGCGCGCGAGCACGAACAAACCGTGCCGCTCGAGGTAGTTCGCGGCAACAGCTTCCCAATGCTGCCCGTCGCGAAGGGGCATTTAGCGAAAGCCGACGAGTTCCCGGTTCTCGCGCAATTCCGGCAATGCCACCTCGAGCGCGACCGGGCGCCCGTTGCGAAACTGTCCGAGCGGCAGCGTCCGATGAATCTTGCCGTCGGGCGCAAGCGTGAGATCACCCGACATTCCGTGCAGCGGCCAGCCCGAAACGTTGGCTTCGTACAATGCCGCGACGAGCTGGTAGGCGTCGAACCCCATGCCGTAGAAGCGCACCTGGCCGTCCCGCTGCGGCCAATAGACCTGCAGCTCGGAACGGACGGCGGCCGCAGCCTGATCGGGCGCTAGCACAGCCGGCGTATCCGGGAAAATGATGCCGTTCAGATCGTTGTCGCGCGTGTTGCCGCCGGGCCGGTAGATGTCGGACGTCGCGTAGGTGGGGATGTCGCTCACCGCATGGAAACGCAACTGCGGAATGAGAAGGCGGCCCATATCCCTATCCGCGGCGAGAAAAATGAGGTCGACGTCCTGCCGCCGGCGCGGCTCGAACACCGTTGGCACGCCCAAATTTGCCTCGAGACGCCGTTGGCGCTGTGTGCTCCGCGAGATGTTGAACAACGTCGTGATCGGACCGGAAAAGTCCTGAGCGTTCGTGTCGTAGCCGATGAAGTCGAGCAGGGTGCCGCCGTACGCCTCGAATTCTGCGCGAAAGATGTCGCGCAGCTCATAACCGCGCGCGGTGCTCGGCACGAGCGCGACGGCCGTCGTTGCTCCGGCTGCCGCGGCGTATTGCGCGACCATGCGTGCCTCGTCGGTCGGCGAGAGTGCAAACTGGTAGAAACTGCCCGAGAACGCGACTTCCATTTGCGCGTAGTTCAGCGCCAACGTCGGCACGAACCCAGCTTGCGCCATCACTTGATCGACGTCAGGTCGAAGCAGCGGCCCGACGATGAAGTCGGCGCCTTCGAGCTGCGCGCGTAGGTATGCCTCTGCGGCACCCGATGCCGTGTCGTAGATACGCACGTTCGTGCTGGCTCCGCGATTGCCGCGCAGGTGCGCGGCGATGAAGCCGTCGCGTAGTGCAAGCGCCTCGAGCCGCGCGCCCGAGGTCAGCGGCAGCAGCAACGCGATTTGCGCGGGGAAGCCGCTCGGGCGTTGCGCTGCCAACAGCTCGGCGAGCAAGCCGCCCGCGGCCGGATGATCCGTGTACGTTTCACGCCAATCGAGCAGCTCCCGTCGCAGATCGGGGGCGTTGTCGCCGAGACGCGCTAGCGGCGCGAGTGCGAGCCAACCATCTACGATTCGGTCACCCGTCGGCGCAAGCGCGCTCGGCAGTGAGGGTTCGCGAAGGCCCTCCCAGATCAGCCGTTGGTTCGCGATGATCTGCCGCGAATCGTCGAGCCACACTTCGCGCTCGACGAGAGCGCGCACGGCTTCGGCCGGCCGGCCGAGGCGGAACAGCGCCCGCCCGCGCGCCGCGGCGGCCTCGCGCAACACAGGCACGCCGATCGGCTGCTGCAGTTGCTCTAGCATGTCCAGCGCGGGTTGCGGCCGGCCCTGCTCCACTTCGATGCGCGCGAGCAGCGCGACGTTCAGTTGTTGTTGGTCGCGGTCGGCTCCGGCACGCGCATTAGTGAGTCGCTGGCGAGCCGTTTCATAGTCGCCACTCTCGATTAGGAGCCGCGCGGCGTCGAGTAGATAGCCGGAGCGCAGAGTGCCCGTGACGCTCGCCGCGAGCTGCGTATAGAGGTTCGCAGCGGCCGAGAGGTTGCCGTTTTGCTCCTCGCTGCGAGCGCGGGCTTCGAGGTTCTGCACGTTCGCCGGTGGGCCCGGCGGCACGGTTTGGATCGTGGGACATCCCGCCACGCCGAGCAGCAGCACTGCGAGGAAAATCGTTCTGGCCGCGCTCGAACGTGCGCTTGTAAACTTCCTGCTGCTCATGGGTCCTTCCGCCGAGCGTCGAGTGTAAATCCTTGACTACAAGACAACACGTCAAGCAACCGGTCGTGATGCAAGCGCGCGGCGCCGGCACGCTGTACGTCGTTGGCACGCCGATCGGTAACCTCGGCGACCTGAGCTCTCGAGCGCTCGACGTGCTTCACAAAGTCGACGTCATCGCCGCCGAGGATACGCGCCGCATTCGTGGATTGCTATCCGATATCGGCCGTAACGTGCGCATTATCGCGTACCACGAGCACAACGAAGAAGAACGCGTTCCGCAACTGCTCGAAGACCTCGCGCAAGGCGCAACCGTCGCGCTCGTCAGCGATGCGGGAATGCCGCTGATCAGCGACCCGGGACTGCGTCTCGTGCGGGCCGCGCAGTCGCAAGGTTTTTCGGTCGCGAGCGTTCCGGGCCCGAGCGCCGTGCTCGCCGCGCTCAGCGTCAGCGGTCTGCCGACGGATCGCTTTGTATTCGAGGGATTCCTGCCGCGCCGCGCAAGCGCGCGCAGCGAGCGTTTGCGTGAGCTGCGTGGCGAGACGCGGACGCTCGTGTTTTTCGAAGCCGTGCATCGCCTGCGCGAGACGCTGGCCGCGCTCCTCGAGCATTTCGGCGCGTCGCGCCGCGCGGCGGTGGCCCGCGAGCTGACGAAGCTGCACGAGCAAGTCTCGACGGGCACGCTCGGCGAGCTCGACCAACGGCTCGGCGACGACATTCCGCTCAAAGGTGAGTTCGTCCTCGTCGTCGCGGGCGCGGAAGGTGCAGAGGCGCCGGACGAGCAGCGCGCGCGCGGCATCTTCGAGCTCTTGAGCGGGGAGCTTTCGCCGAACAAAGCCGTCTCAATGACCGCTGCAATTACGGGCATGCCGCGCAACGTCGTGTACCGGCTCACGCGGGTGCGGGAATAGCCACCGCAATTTCGTTTGCGGCGTGCGAGCGACGCGTTAAGCTTGCGGCGGGAGCCGGCCGAGCAGTCGCTGGGATCACTCCTGGAGGAAAGTCCGGGCTCTATTGGGCAGGGTGCCAGGTAACGCCTGGGAGGCGCGAGCCTACGGAAAGTGCCACAGAAAATATACCGCCGGAATCCGTTCCGGTAAGGGTGAAAAGGTGCGGTAAGAGCGCACCGCGCAGGTGGTAACACATGCGGCACGGTAAACCCCACCCAGAGCAAGACCGAATAGGGGAGCGTTGAGTGTGCCCACACGAGCTCCCGGGTAGGTCGCTACAGACGTGCGGCGACGCACGCCGCAGATGAATGACTGCTCTCGACAGAACCCGGCTTATAGGCCGGCTCCTTTTCGATTCGCGATTTCATTCGTCGCGTTCGTCGACGTTGTCGCGCGCGCCGCAGAACATCGTCGGTTGCAACGTCGGTGGATGAAATGACAGCGCTTCCGAACGCAAGTGTGAACTGCGTCGCAATTCGCGAACATGCTTCGCCCTAACTAACTGTCGCAACGCCAGATTTCGTTGACAGTGGGTCACTGCTGCAGCATAGTGTCGCGGAGTGGAAAAAAGTGGGCGAGAATGGGTCTGGCGGACCAATCATGTTTCGCGGCGCTACCAAAGTCACCTTGGATGCCAAGGGTCGTCTCGCGATCCCGAGCCGCTATCGGGAACGCATCGCGAGTCGAGCCGACGGACATCTCGTCGCGACCGTTGATCGGGACTACTGCCTGCTCATTTACCCGTTGCCTGATTGGGAGGAGATCGAGCGGAAGCTCGTGCGCTTGCCTGCGCTGAACCCGCAGGCACGCCGTTTGCAACGTCTGATGGTGGGTTACGCCACGGAACTCGATATGGACGGCCATGGCCGGATCCTGCTGCCACGCGAGCTGCGCGAATTCGCGGGCCTGGATCGAGCGGCGATGTTGATCGGCCAAGGGAACAAATTCGAGCTGTGGAACGACGAGCGATGGAATGCTCGCCGGGACGAGTGGCTGGCAAGCGAGCAAGGCGAACAGGCGGGCTTACCTCAAGAACTCGAATCGCTGTCGCTATAAGAGCATTCACTGGTTGACCAGAATGCCTGGACATCAGCCCGTGCTGGTGGGGGAAGCGCTCGATGGTTTGGCGTTGCTCGATGACGGTTGGTACCTCGATGCGACTTATGGACGCGGCGGGCATAGCGCCGAGATCCTGGCGCGGCTCGGAGAACAAGGACGGCTATTCGCCCTGGACAAAGATCCCGACGCGGTGGCTGACGGCCGCCGCCGATTTGCGACCGATTCACGCTTCACTATCGATCATGCGGGCTTCGAAGACCTTCGCGCGAGTATCGGCGCTCGGCTCGGCGCGCGCCACCTGGCTGGCGTGCTGTTCGATCTCGGCATGTCGTCTCCCCAACTGGAGGAGCCCCGGCGAGGTTTCAGCTTCACGCACGACGGACCCCTCGACATGCGGATGAACTCCACGAGCGGCCAAACGGCGGCGGAGTGGCTGCGCGACGTAAGCCAAGCCGAGCTCACCGACGTGCTGAAGCGTTACGGCGAGGAGCCCCGCGCACGGCACATCGCAGCCGCGATCGTGCGCGCACGCGATCGCGAGCCGCTGACGACGACACGGCAGCTCGCAGAGGTCGCGGCTGCGAGTGCGGGCCGACCGAAAGGCCGCATCCATCCGGCGACGCGCGTGTTTCAGGCCATCCGCATCGCGCTGAACGATGAGCTGACCGCTCTCGAGCGCGGACTCGTGCAGAGCTTGGACCTCTTGGCCTCGGGCGGGCGCCTCGTCGTGATCAGCTTTCACTCCCTCGAGGATCGGATCGTGAAGCGTTTCATGCGGCGTGAAGCGCGCGGCGACGAGGCGTACGCCGGTCTACCCGACATTCCGCCGGCCGCCCGGCCGCGCCTAACGATCGTAGGCCGTTTGATTCGTCCGTCCGCACAAGAGATCGCGCGCAACCCGCGCGCACGCAGCGCGCGCTTGCGGGTCGCGGCGCGCACGGATGCGGGTCGCGCGGCGCAAGGCAGTGCCGCATGAGATTGGAGCTCGCGTACCTCGCCGCCGTGTTGCTGGTCGCCTTGGCCGTGAGCGCGTCGGGCTTGTGGCTCATCAACGCCAAGCACGAGGCACGGCGGCTCTTCGTCGAGCTCGAGGAGCTCAACCGCGAGCAAGATCGTCTCCAGATCGACTGGGGACGCTTGCAGCTCGAACAGAGCACGTGGGCGACCCACCCGCGGATCGAGTCCTTGGCCCGCGAGCGCCTGCGCCTGATCCCGCCGCCCGATGGGGAGCTCGTCGTGGTGGTAGAGCCGCCATGAAAGGCAAACCGACGACAATCAACGCCGATCGGGCGCGTCTTCGGGGCACGCTCCTGCTCGTCTGTTTCGCGCTTGCCGCCGCCGCGCTCGAGGGACGCATTCTTTATCTACAGCTCGTGAACAAGGAGTTTCTCACCGAGCAAGCGAACGATCGGCACCTGCGAACCGTCCAGATCTCGGCGCACCGCGGGCTGATCACCGATCGCAACGGCGAGCCGCTCGCCGTGAGCACGCCGGTCGACAGCGTCTGGGCGAATCCCCGCGAGCTCAAGGTCGCGCTCGACCGGCTGCCGGAGCTCGCCGAGCTCCTTGGCCAAGACGACGAATGGCTCGCGCGACGGTTGACGAGCAACCTCGACCGCGGGTTCCTGTATCTGCAGCGCCATTTGCCGCCGAACAAATCCGAGCAGGTCTTGAAGCTCGGTCTGCCCGGAGTCGGCACGCTGCGCGAGTACCGCCGCTACTACCCGACGGGCGAGGTCGCGGGCCACGTCGTGGGGTTCACGGACGTCGACGATGCCGGCCAAGAGGGCCTCGAGCTCGCGTTCGATCACTGGCTCGAGGGTGACAACGGCGAGAAGCGCGTGCGTCAGGACCGCTTGGGGCGCGTGATCGCGGACGTCGAGCTGATCAGTCCCGCGAAGCCCGGCCGCGATCTCAAGACGAGCATCGACTTGCGCGTGCAGTACCTCGCGTACCGCGAGCTCAAAGCCGCGGTGACTGAAAACCGAGCGCGCTCCGGGTCCGCCGTCGTCCTCGATCCTGCGACCGGCGAAGTCCTCGCGATGGTCAATCAGCCTTCCTTCAATCCGAACGATCGCTCGCAGATCGACGTGGCTCGCTACCGCAACCGCGCCGTCACGGATATCTTCGAGCCCGGCTCGAGCTTCAAGCCGTTCGTGCTCGCGGCCGCACTCGCGAGCGGCGCCTACACGCCGAAGACGATCGTTGACACGGCGCCCGGCATACTTCGGATCGGCAACCGAGTCGTCACGCAGGACAACTCGAATCTCGGCCGCATCGACCTCACGACGGTGCTCTCCAAATCGAGCAACGTCGGGATGGCACAAGTGGCGCTCAAGATGGATCCCATCGATATCTGGCGCGTGCTGTCGGGCTTCGGGATCGGGCGGCTCACCGACAGCGGCTTCCCCGGTGAATCCGCGGGCGTGCTGAACGACCCGCAGCATTGGCGCGCAGTCGGTCAGGCGACGATCTCGTACGGGTACGGGCTGTCGGTCACGACCTTGCAGCTCGCGCGCGCCTACGCCGCTCTCGCCGCCGGTGGTGTGCTACGGCCTGTGTCCTTGGTAGCGGTCGCAGAGCCGCCGCGAGGCGAGCAAATGCTCTCAGCCGGCACTGCGCACGACCTCATCGAGATGTTGGAAGCCGTCGTCGCTTCGCCGGAAGGCACGGGCAAGCGGGCGGCGGTGCGCAACTATCACGTCGCCGGCAAGACCGGCACCGCGAAGAAAGCATCCGCCGGCGGTTATGCGGATGATCGCTATACGGCCATTTTCGCGGGCATCGCACCGGCAAGCGCGCCGCGACTCGTCGTCGTAGTCGTCATCGACGAGCCGCAAGGCGCGGCCTACTACGGCGGCGACGTGGCGGCGCCGGTGTTTGCGAACATCGTCGCAGGTTCCTTGCGCGTCCTCGCGGTGCCGCCGGACGCTTTGCCGCAGGCGCCGCTCACGATCGTGGCGAGCTCGCGGGTGACTCCATGATGGCTGCGGCGCGTTCGAGGCAAGCCAGGACGGTCGGCGATCTGCTCGGCGAGGCGGCCGGCGCCCACGCGAAGCTCGTGATTACCGATCTCACGCTCGACAGCCGTCAGGTGACGCCGGGCGCCGCGTTCGTTGCGCTCGCAGGCGCTCGGGAGCACGGCTTGAACTATGCCGCGCAAGCGCTGGCCCATGGCGCCGCGATCGTGCTGTATGAGCCGAGCCCGCGGCACGCTGTGGTTCCGCAGCCGAGCATCGCCTGCCCAAGCTTGCGCGATCGCCTCGCCGATCTCGCGCAGAGGTTCTTCGCCGTCAAGTCGCCGGCAATCACGGGCGTCACGGGGACGAACGGCAAGACGACAGTCGCGTATCTCCTCGCGCAAGCTTTGACCCGCCGGGAGCGGGCGTGTGCCTACATCGGCACGCTCGGGTTCGGCGTGCCGCCGCGCTTGAACGCTCACGGGCTGACCACGCCCGACTGCCTCACGCTGCACCGCGAGCTCGCGGAGCTCGATGCGCCGCAGGTCGCGATGGAGGTTTCCTCGCATGCTCTCGCTCAAGATCGAATCGCTGGGTTGCGGTTTCACACGGCGGTCTTCACGAACCTGACACGCGATCATCTGGACGAGCACGGCGATCTTGCGCAGTACGGCGCCGCCAAGGCGCGGCTATTCCAGCTGCCGGATCTGAAGTATGCCGTCGTCAACGCCAACGATCCGTTCGCATCGTCTCTTGCCGCGGTGCTGCCCGCCGGCTGCGAGCTGCTCCGCACGAGCCTGCATGCGCAAGTCCCGGCAGATCTCGTGGGGCACCTCGTGCGCTCCGACATGAGCGGCGTTGAGCTTGCACTCTCCGGCCGCTTCGGCGCCGGGTCGCTGCGGTCGCCGTTGATCGGGGACTTCAACGCAGAGAACTTGCTGGTCGCCGCGGGCGCTTTGCTCGCAGCCGGCCTGCCGCTGCCTGCCGCGTGCGAGGCGCTGGCGCGCGCACGCGCGGCGCCGGGGCGCATGGAGGTTCTCGGCGGTCCGCCCGATCGGCCGTGGGTGGTCATCGACTATGCGCACACGCCGGACGCGCTGCAGCGCACGCTCAACACCTTGAAGGGGATCGCGCGCGGGGAGCTCGTTTGCGTATTCGGCTGCGGCGGCGATCGAGATCGCGGGAAACGCCCGCTGATGGGCGAGATTGCCGGGAGACTGGCCGGGCAGGTCGTGCTCACGGACGACAATCCGCGTAGCGAGGACAACCAAACGATCGTCGCCGAGATCCTCGAAGGTATGCAGGCGCGTGGCAACGTGCGCGTGCTGCATGATCGGCGCGCGGCGATTCATGCAGCGATCGCCACGGCGCGCCCCGGCGATGCCGTGCTGATCGCGGGGAAGGGTCACGAATCCGTGCAGCTCATGCGCGACGAGTCGCGGCCGTTCAGCGATCGCGCAGTCGCGACTGAAGCGCTCGTCGGAGGACGCACTTGATGACGCGCACGCTCGCCGCGGTAGCAAAGGAAGTGCGCGGCCGCTTGGTGGGAACGGATGCCGCCTTCGGCCCCGTGATCACGGACACTCGTGCGCTCAAGCCAGGCTCCCTGTTCGTTGCGATACGCGGCGACCGCTTCGACGGCAACGATTTCATCGCCGACGCCCACACGAAAGGGGCCGCCGGTGCGCTGGTCTCGAAGCTCGGCGACTCGCCGTTGCCGCAAGTGCAAGTGCGCGACACGCGGCAAGCTTTCGGCAGCATGGCGCATGCGTGGCGCGCGAGCTTCTCCGTGCCGGTGGTGGCCGTCACCGGGAGCAGCGGCAAGACCACCGTCAAGGAGCTGATTGCCTCCATCTTGAGCGTCAGCCGGCGCGTCTGCGTGACGCAGGGCAACCTGAACAACGACATCGGCGTGCCGCTCACGTTGATGCGCCTCACGGCGGAGCACGAAGTGCTCGTCGCCGAGCTCGGCGCAAATCACGCCGGCGAAATCGACTATCTCGCCGGGCTCGTGCAGCCCACGGTCGCCCTCATCACGAACGCCGCGGCGGCGCATTTGGAAGGCTTCGGCTCGCTCGAGGGCGTCGCAACGGCCAAAGGCGAGCTGCTCGATCACCTGCCCAAGGCCGGCACCGCGGTCCTGAACGCGGATGATCCGTTTTTTGCGGATTGGCGCGCGCGTGCGCCGTGCGAGTTCGTCACCTCGTTCGGTTTCGCCGCAGGCGCTGATTGCACGTTGCTCGGCGAGCCGCAGTTTCACGCCGGCGGCGCGACCTTCACGCTGCGGCTTCCGGAGGGCGAGGAGGCTGCGATCAACCTGCCGTTGCTCGGCCGGCAAAACGTCGCGAACGCACTCGCGGCAGCAGCTGCAGCGCAAGCTGTCGGCGCGAGCGTCGAAGACATCGTGGCCGGGCTCGCGCGCGCAACGGCGGTGCGCGGCCGCCTGAATGCGATAAAGACGGCCACCGGCGCGCTGATCATCGACGATAGCTACAACGCGAACCCGGGCTCGGTGCGGGCCGCCCTCGACTATCTTTCGCAGCTGTCCGGCACGCGCATCTTCGTGCTCGGCGACATGGCCGAGCTCGGCGCCGAGGGACTCAATCTGCACCATGAGATCGGCACCTATGCGATCGGCCGCTGCGATTTGTTCGTCGCGATCGGCGCGCTGGCGGCCGAGGCTGCGCAGGTATTCGGACCGTCGAGTCTAGCGTTCGCCGAAATCGAGAGCGCGTGCGCTGCGCTCGAGTCCCATCTGAAGCCCGGCGTGACTGTGCTGATCAAGGCGTCGCGCGTCATGGAGCTCGATCGGCTCGTCAATTTGCTCGCGGCAGGCCCGTAGGTTGGCACGTCAATGCTGATATCCCTGACCGAATACCTGACGCAGTTCTATTCCGGCTTCAACGTGTTCAGCTACTTGACCACGCGCGCGATTCTGTCGGCGCTTACGGCGCTAGTGCTGTCGTTCGCGGTGGGGCCGTACCTGATTCAGCGCCTCACGATGCAACGCATCGGGCAGCAGATTCGGCAGGTGGGACCCGAGAGTCACTTGCCGAAGGCCGGCACGCCGACGATGGGCGGCGCGCTGATCCTGCTCGCGATCGTCATCAGCACGTTGCTGTGGGCCAATCTCGATAACCACTTCGTCTGGATCGTTCTCACCGCGACGCTGTTCTTCGGTTTGATCGGTTTCGTCGACGACTACAAGAAGCTAGTCGTGCGCAACTCGCGCGGCTTGTCGGCGGGCACGAAAATCTTCTGGGAATTCGTCGTCGCGATCACCGCCGCGCTCGCGTTCTATACGACGGCGCAGAATCCGGACGTCCAGCATGCGCTCCTGATTCCGTACTTGAAGGACATCCTGATCCCGCTGGGCTCGATCGCGTACGTCGTGTTCACGTCTTTCGTGATCGTAGGCGCGTCGAACGGCGTCAATCTGACGGACGGACTCGACGGCCTCGCGATCATGCCGGCGGTGCTCGTCGCAACGGCACTCGGTGTGTTCGCCTATGCGGCGGGCAACGTGATTTACAGCACCTATCTCGGTATTCCGTACGTGGCGGGCACCGGGGAGCTTCTCGTGTTCTGTGCGGCCCTTGCCGGCGCCGGCCTGGGCTTCTTGTGGTTCAACACCTATCCGGCGCAAGTCTTCATGGGCGACATCGGCGCTCTGGCGCTCGGTGCCGCGCTGGGACTTGTGGCGGTGGCGGTGCGGCAAGAGCTGGTACTGTTCATTATGGGCGGGGTTTTCGTCGTCGAAACCGTCTCAGTCATTGTCCAGGTTGCCTCCTACAAGATGACCGGCCGGCGCATTTTTCGCATGGCGCCGCTGCATCACCATTTCGAGCTCAAGGGTTGGGCCGAGCCGAAGGTGATCGTGCGTTTTTGGATCATCACCGTAATTTTGGTGCTGATCGGTTTGGCTAGCTTGAAGATCCGCTGATGTCGGCGGCGTATCGTGTACAGACAAGTTTTCCGCAACGGAAAGTCGGGGCAGGGAGTCCTGGTGTGGACAGCGAGCGGCGCAAGCGCAGCCTGATCGTCGGGCTCGGCGCCACGGGCCTCGCGGCCGCGAAGTATCTGACGGCCCGAGGCGAGCGCGTTCGGATCATCGATAGTCGCGCACACCCTCCGGGCCTCACCGAGCTACGCGCGCAATGTCCGGATGCGGAAGTTGTGCTCGAAACGCTCGACCCCCGTTGGCTCGAAGGGATGCGATGCGTCGTTCTGTCTCCCGGGTTGAGCGTGGACGTGGCCGTAGCCCGTGCGGCACTCGAGCATGGCATCCCGCTCGTGAGCGACATCGAGCTCTTCGCGCGCGCCGCGGCCGCGCCGATCGTCGCGGTCACGGGATCGAACGGCAAGAGCACTGTAACGACGCTGGTCGCCTGGATGCTGCAGATGTGCGGCCTGCGAGCGCCGGCCGGCGGAAACTTGGGCCCGCCTGCGCTCGAGCTTCTCGACGGTTCGCACGCCGACGCGTATGTGCTCGAGATCTCGAGCTTCCAAATGGAGACGACGCATACGTTGCGGCCGCGCGCCGCCGCCGTATTGAACGTGTCGGCCGATCACTTGGATCGGCACGCCACGCTCGAGCGCTATGCGCAGCTCAAGGAGCGCTTGCTTGCCGCGGCCGAGCACGCGGTGTTCAGCGCGGATGATCCGCTCGTCGCCGCGATGGGCGCGCGGCATCCTCGCGCCGTGCCGTTCTCGGTGGAGCGGCCCCTCGCGCGTGGCTTCAGCGTCGTGGAGCATGCCGGCGCGCGGTGGCTCGCGCGGGATCGCCGGCCGCTCGTTGCCACGGCGGAGCTGAAGCTCACGGGTTCCCACAACGAAGGCAACGCGCTTGCAGCTCTGGCTTTGACCTCGGTAATGGTTTCCGAGCTCACGCCCGCGCTCGCCGCGCTGCGCTCGTTCCCAGGACTCCCGCATCGCTGCGAACACGTCGCGGAGCGCGCCGGCGTCGCGTACATCGACGACTCGAAAGGTACCAACGTGGGCGCCACGCTCGCGGCGCTGCAGGGACTCGCTGGGCCCTTGGTGCTGATCGCGGGCGGCTTGAGCAAGGGGCAGGACCTGCGGCCGCTCGCCGCAGCCGCGCGCGGCAAGGTCAAGGCCGCCGTCCTGATCGGCGCGGCCGCAGCCGAGCTCGAAGCGATTCTCGCGCCGGTCTGTGTGACGCGACGCGCGGTCGATATGCCGGGGGCGGTTCAGGCTGCAGCGGCACTCGCCGCGCGCGGCGACACCGTGCTGCTGTCGCCGGCGTGCGCGAGCCAGGACATGTTTCGCGACTACAAGGACCGCGGCGAGCAGTTCGCTCGCGCAGCCGCGGAGCTGCCCTCATGAGCGCCGTACCCGTTCCGCGCGCACCGCCCCTTGCGCTCGATCCGGTGCTGATCGGCTCCATGATCGCGCTCGCCGTCCTCGGCACGATCATGGTCGGTTCCGCTTCGATCTCGCTTGCGGATCGCGAGATGGGCGAGCCTTTGTATTTCTTGTTGCGCCATTTGAGCGCCCTCGGTCTCGGATTGGTCGCGATGGCGGTCGTGATCGCGCTGCCGAGCGAGCTGTGGTATCGCTTGAATTGGCTTCTGCTGATCGTCGCGCTCGGTTTGTTGCTCCTCGTCCTCGTGCCGAGCATCGGCAACACGGTGAACGGCAGCTCGCGGTGGCTGTCGGTGGGTCCCCTCACGTTGCAGGCATCCGAGCCCGCGCGCTTTTGCTTGCTCCTCTATCTTGCGAGCTACGCGGTGCGTCGCTCCGCGGACCTAGCCGGCAGCCTCAAAGGCTTCTTGAAGCCGATGGCGATCGTTGCGGTGGCCGCCGGTTTGCTGCTCCTCGAGCCCGATTTCGGTGCCGCTGTGGTTCTGACAGCCACGAGCCTGGGCGTATTGTTCGTGGCCGGCGCGCGGCTGCGCGATTTCTTGGCAGCCGCGCTCGCGGGGACTCTCGTGCTCGGCACGTTGGCCTTCTCTTCGGCGTACCGCGTGGAGCGGCTCACGACGTTTCTCGATCCATGGGCCGATCCGTTTGCGAGCGGCTTCCAGCTCACGCAGTCACTGATCGCGATCGGCCGCGGCGAATGGCTCGGCGTGGGCTTGGGCTCCAGCGTGCAGAAATTGTTTTATCTTCCGGAAGCGCACACGGATTTCGTTTTCGCGGTGCTCGCGGAGGAGCTCGGGTTCGCGGGCGCGACCGTCGTCATCGTGCTCTTCGCGCTGATCGTGTTCCGGGCAATAAGTCTCGGCCGCGAAGCGATTCAGAGCGGCATGCCGTTCCAGGGGTTGGTCGCGACCGGCATCGGCCTCATGCTCGGACTGGCGGCCTGCATCAATATCGGCGTGAACGCCGGGTTGCTTCCGACCAAAGGCTTGACGTTGCCGCTCGTGAGCTACGGCCGCTCGAGCACCGTCGTGACGCTGGCCGCGCTCGGTCTGCTCGTGCGCATCTACCACGAGCTGCACGGCAGGCAAAAGCGCTTGCTGCAGGACGGGCACGTGCGATGAGCGGCGGGCCGATCATGATCATGGCGGGCGGCACTGGCGGACATGTGTTTCCGGGGCTCGCGGTCGCCGAGGAGCTGCGCGCGCAGCACGGCGCCGTCGTTTGGCTCGGCACACACCGCGGCCTCGAAGCGCGCGTCGTGCCGCAGAACGGGATCGACATGGAGTGGATCTCGATCTCGGGCTTACGTGGCCGGGGCGTGCTGGCCTGGTTCGCCGCACCGTTTCGGATTGCGCTCGCAATACTTCAGGTGCTTGCTACGTTCCGAAGGCGCCGCCCAGCGGCCGTGCTCGGCATGGGCGGATTCGTCGCGGGACCCGGCGGCGTCGCAGCGTGGCTCGCACGCAAACCGCTCTTGATCCACGAACAGAACGCGGTCATGGGCACGACGAATCGCGTCCTCGCGCGGTTCGCACGGCGAGTCTTCGAAGCGTTTCCCGGCACGTTCCCGCAGAGCAGGCGTGCCGAGCTCATCGGCAACCCGATCCGCCGCGCGCTGCTCGTGCTCGATCGGCCGCGCGAGCGTTTCGCCGCGCGCCGCGGGCAGCGGCCGCGCCTGCTCGTGCTCGGCGGCAGTCAGGGTGCGCGGATCCTGAATCGCACCTTGCCGCAGGCGCTTGCGCTTCTTGCACCGGCGAATCGTCCCGACGTGTGGCATCAGGCGGGCCGAGGGTTGGACGAAGCGCGCGAGGGCTATGCGCAGCACGGGGTCGAAGCACGCATCGACGGCTTCATCGAGGACGTCGCCAACGCCTATCGCTGGGCCGATCTCGTCGTGGCGCGCGCGGGTGCGCTGACGATCGCAGAGCTCGAGGCCGTTGGCGTCGGCGCTGTGCTCGTGCCGTTCCGGTTCGCAACCGACGACCACCAAACGCGCAACGCTGGACACTTCGTCGCGGGCGGTGCGGGTCTCGCCATCGCGGAAGGGGAGCTCACCCCGGAACTGCTCGCGCGGGAGCTTACGGCATTGCTCGGCGACCCGGCGAAGCTGCTCGCGATGGCTGAGGCTGCGCGCGCGCAGGCAAAGCCCGACGCGGCGGAAAAGCTCGCGGCCGCCTGTCTCGCGCTCGCGGGGAGCGGCGGATGAACGAGCGGATGGGACGCACGCGCACGATCCATTTCGTCGGCATCGGCGGCGCTGGCATGGCCGGCATCGCGGAGGTGCTGCTCAACCTCGGCTACCAGGTCAAAGGATCGGACTTGAAGCTGACCGCCGTCACGGAGCGCTTGCGGGATCTCGGCGCGGACATTCACGAGGGTCACACGGCCGAGCAGCTCGGCGAGGCCGATGTCGTCGTCGTATCGAGCGCGGTGGCGCCGGACAACCCGGAGGTTCAAGCCGCCCACGCGCGCCGCATCCCGGTGATTCAGCGGGCGCAGATGCTCGGCGAGCTCATGCGCTTCCGGTACGGCATCGCGATCGCCGGCACGCACGGCAAGACGACCACCACGAGCCTGATCGCAAGCGTGCTCGCCGAGGGCGGCCTCGATCCGACGTTCGTGATCGGCGGACGCCTCTTGTCGGCCAACGCGAACGCGAAGCTCGGCGGCGGGCGCTATCTCGTCGCAGAGGCCGACGAAAGCGACGCATCGTTCCTGCACCTACAACCGATGATCGCCGTCGTCACGAACATCGACGCGGATCATCTTTCGAGCTACGAGAACGATCTCAACCGCTTGAAGCAGGGCTTCTTGGAGTTCTTGCACAACTTGCCGTTCTATGGCTTGGCCGTCTTGTGTGGCGACGACGCGAACACGCGCGAGGTAGGCCGCGATCTTTCGAGGCGGACAGTAAGCTACGGCCTCGACGAGGCAGCGGACGTGCAGGCGTTCGACATCGAGCGCTCGGCGTTGAAGACGCGTTTCAAAGTGCGTTCGAAAGAACGAAGCGCCCCGCTCGCGATCGAGCTCAACCTGCCGGGCATGCACAACGTCCGCAACGCTCTCGCGGCCATTGCCGTCGCGAGCGAGCTTGCGATCGGCGACGACGCGCTGAAGCGCGCGCTCGCGGAGTTCTCCGGCATCGATCGCCGCCTGCAGGTGCTCGGCTCCGTCACGACGGACGCCGGACGTGTGACCTTCGTCGATGACTATGGTCATCACCCGACGGAGCTTGCCGCGACGATAGCGGCCGCGCGCGACGCGTGGCCGGGCCGGCGGCTCGTCGTCGCGTTCCAGCCGCACCGATACACGCGCACGCTCGCCCTGCTCGACGATTTCGCGCAGGTGCTTGCAACGTGCGACGCGCTCGTGCTGACGAACGTCTATGCGGCGGGCGAGAACCCTCTCGCCGGCGCCGATGGTAAGTCGCTCGCGCGCGCCGTGCGCGTGCGCGGCGCGGTCGAGCCGATATTCATCGAGGACTTGAGCGAGCTGCCGGGAGTGCTCGCGCAGATACTGCGTGCCGACGACGTCGTGCTCACGCTCGGGGCCGGCAGCATCGGCGCGGCGGCAGCCGGATTACCGCGGGCGCTTCAAGTGCGCGCGCCGATAGGGGTGCAGAAGTGAACGCTGCGGTGGACGAAGTGATGCAGGGCGGCGGTGTGCTGCGCGGCGAGCCAATGCGCAAGCACACGTCGTGGCGCGTCGGAGGTCCGGCCGACCTGTATTTCAAGCCGCGGAAGTTGGCGGACCTCACGGCGTTTCTCGCGACTCTTCCGGCCGATTTGCCGATCCACTGGGTCGGTCTCGGCTCGAACTTGCTCGTGCGCGACGGCGGCATCCGCGGCGCGGTGATTGCGACGAGCGGCCTGCCGAAGCTGCTCGAACGCGTGGAAGATCTCAGCGTGCGCGTCGGGGCCGGCCTGCCGTGCATGCTGCTTGCCCGCCAATGCGTGCGCTGGCAGCTCGGGCCGGCCACGTTCTTCGCCGGCATTCCGGGCACGATCGGCGGCGCGCTTGCGATGAACGCCGGCGCGTTCGGCGGCGAGACCTGGGAACGCGTCACGAGCGTCGAGACCATCGACCGGCTCGGCACCATCCGCACGCGGCCGCGCGAGGAGTTCACGATCGCATACCGCTCGGTCCGCGGCGCGGACGGCGAGTGGTTCCTGGCCGCGACGATGCGCTTCGACGTGGACTCCACGAGCACGATGGCGACGTTGAAGGCGATGCTCGCTCGGCGCAACGCAACCCAACCGCTCGGCGAGCCGAGTTGCGGCTCGGTGTTCCGCAATCCACCCGGCGACTACGCGGGCCGGCTGATCGAGCAGGCGGGGCTGAAGGGCGCGCGGGTCGGCGGCGCGATGGTGTCGACGAAGCACGCGAATTTCATCGTGAACGACGGCACCGCGACCGCCGCCGACATCGAGCGGCTGATCGAGCGCGTGCGCGACGAGGTCGCCACGAAGCTCGGCGTGCAACTCACGCTCGAAGTCCGCGTGCTCGGCGAGCGCAACGAGGACGAGCCGTGACGCGGATGAGGACCAATCGGCGCAAGGCGAAAGCTCCTCGCAGGCAGTGGTCGCTGCCGAGGATAACCATCAATTGGCCCGCGGTGCTGTTGCCGCCGGCGATCTTAGCCTGCGGGCTCCTGGCGCTTGCGGGCGTCAAAGTCCTGCTCGACCAACCGGTGCGCTCGCTCGAAATCGACGGGACGTTTCAACGCGTCACTCCGATCCAAGTGGAAGCCGCCGTGGCGGGCGAGCTCGATGTCGGGTTCCTCTCGCTCAACCTGGAAGCCGTGCGTGAGCGTGTCCTCAGCTCTGGATTGGATCGACCAGGTCCAAGTGCGCCGGGCGTGGCCCGACACCGTGGTCGTGAGCGTGACGGAGCACCAGGCCGCGGCGCGCTGGGGAGACAACGGGCTGCTCAACACGCGGGGCGAGCTGTTCACGGATAACGCCCAATACGATTTTCCGGAGCTGCCGCATCTCGCGGGTCCGCCCGGCAGCGAACAGGAGGTCGCGCGCCGCTATCTCGCCGTGCGTGGCCTGTTGGTGCAAGCCGAGCTGACGCTCACGGCATTGACGATGGACGAACGCGGTGCATGGCGCGTGGTGCTCGGCGGCGGTCAAGAAATACGTCTTGGCCGGCGCGACGTAGACGAGCGCTTGTACAAATTCTTCGACGTCGTTGCGCCGGCGCTGGCGACCGATTTTTCGCGCATCAAGTACATCGACCTGCGTTACACGAACGGGTTCGCAGTCGGCTGGGTAACGGACGTGAATGCAGAGCTCGTTGCGAAGGTGCCCGGACGTGGCTAGCCGCTTCGTGAACCTACGCGGGAGATTAGGGGTTGGGTAGGCGTGACGACCGAAAACTGCTCGTCGGTCTCGACATCGGCACGTCGAAGGTCGTTGCAATCGTTGGCGAGCTTTCCCCCGAGAACCGCCTCGAGGTCATCGGCATCGGTTCGAACGCCTCGCGCGGACTCAAACGTGGCGTCGTCGTGAACATCGAGTCGACGGTGCACTCCATCCAGCGCGCGATCGAGGAAGCCGAGCTCATGGCGGGCTGCGAGATCAATACGGTGTACACCGGCATCGCTGGCAGCCACGTCCGCAGCCTGAACTCGCATGGCATCGTCGCGATCCGCGACAAAGAGGTAAGCGCGAGCGACGTCGAGCGCGTAATCGACGCGGCTCGCGCGGTGGCGATTCCCGCGGATCAGCGCGTCATCCACGTGCTGCCGCAGGAATTCATCATCGATTCGCAGGAAGGTATCCGCGAGCCGATCGGCATGTCCGGTGTGCGGCTCGAAGCGAAGGTTCATCTCGTCACGGGAGCCGTCAGCGCCGCGCAGAACGTCGTCAAGTGCGTGCAGCGCTGCGGGCTCACGGTGGATGACATGGTGCTCGAGCAGCTCGCGTCGAGCTACGCAGTGCTGACCGAGGACGAGAAGGAGCTCGGCGTCTGCTTGGTCGATATGGGCGGCGGCACCACCGACATCGCGGTGTTCTGCGGCGGCGCGATCCAGCACACGGCCGTGATTCCGATCGCGGGCGATCAAGTCACGAACGACATCGCCGTGTCGCTTCGCACGCCGATGCCGTATGCCGAAGAGATCAAGATCAAGTACGCCTGCGCGCTATCGCAGCTCGCGAATCCCGACGAGACGATCGAGGTGCCCTCCGTCGGCGATCGGCCGCCGCGCAGGCTCGCGCGCCAGACGCTCGCGGAGGTCGTCGAGCCGCGCTACGAGGAGCTTTATCAGCTGATCCGCGAGGAGTTGCGGCGCAGCGGATTCGAGGAGCTCATCGCGGCCGGCATCGTGCTGACGGGCGGCAGCGCCAAGATGGAAGGCGCTATCGAGCTCGCCGAAGAGGTGTTTCACATGCCGGTACGGTTGGGCGTGCCGCAGTACGTCGAGGGGCTCTCCGACGTAGTGCGCAATCCAATCCACGCGACCGGAGTGGGGTTGTTGTTGTACAGCCGACAGGCGCTGCAAGCGAAAGCGGAAAGCTCGGCGTCGAAGTTCGGCTTTACGAATGCGTTCGACAGGATGAGGTCGTGGTTCCAGGGAAATTTTTAAGGTCAATACCGTGAGGAGAAACAGGGCAATGTTCGAGTTAATGGATGGCTATAGCCAGACCGCAGTGATCAAGGTGCTCGGTATCGGCGGCGGCGGCGGCAACGCGGTCGCTCACATGGTGCGCGCAGGCATCGACGGCGTGGACTTCATTTGCGCCAACACCGACGCGCAAGCGTTGAAGGGCGCAAAGGTGAAGACCGGATTGCAGATCGGCTGCAACATCACGAAGGGCTTGGGCGCGGGCGCCAATCCCGAGATCGGCCGGCAGGCCGCGATGGAGGACCGCGACCGAATCCAAGAGGTGATCGAAGGTGCCGACATGCTGTTCATCACCGCGGGTCTCGGCGGCGGTACGGGCACCGGCGCAGCGCCGGTCGTTGCGCAGCTCGCCAAGGAGATGGGCATTCTGACGGTGGCAGTCGTCACGAAGCCTTTTTCGATGGAGGGCGGCAAGCGCCTGCGCATCGCAGAGCAGGGCATCGCGGAGCTCGGCCGATTCGTCGATTCGCTGATCACGATCCCGAACGAGAAGCTGTTGTCCGTGCTCGGACCGACGACGACGCTGCTCGACGCGTTCAAGGCCGCGAACGAGGTGTTGCAGAACGCGGTGCAAGGCATCGCCGAGCTCATCACGCGGCCGGGACTCATCAACGTCGACTTCGCCGACGTGCGTACGGTCATGTCCGAGATGGGCATGGCAATGATGGGCTCCGGTGTGGCGAGTGGGCCGGATCGCGCGCGCACGGCCGCCGAGGCCGCCGTCTCGAGCCCGCTGCTCGAGGACATCAATCTGTCCGGGGCGAACGGCATTCTGGTCAACGTTACGGCCGGCATCGATCTTTCGATCGGCGAGTTCCAAGAAGTCGGCGATACCGTCAAGCAGTTTGCGTCCGACGACGCGACGGTCGTGATCGGCACGGTCATCGATCCGGAGATGACCGACGAGATCCGGGTCACGGTGGTCGCAACGGGATTGGGGCAGGCGACGGGATTCGCCGACAAGCCGATGAAGGTCGTGCGCCGCACGCCCCTGAAAGGACGCGAGCCGAATTACTCCGATCTCGAGAAACCGGCGGTGCAACGCAAACGGGCCGTCGGCGACGGAGTTACGGCGAGCGAGAGTCTCGAGGACTTGCTGGATATCCCGGCGTTCTTGCGCCGGCAAGCTGACTAGGAGCAGCTTCGCCGGCGTCTAGCCGGCGAGCATGGCCAGCGCACGGGGGCGTTTCTTTGTGGGGGGAATGCCGCCGTGCTACGGTCTGCGGCCGTTTTGGGGGTAAGCTAGCCGGCGAGCCCGTGAAACGGGCGGCGAAAGCTCACCTTAGTTAATGGAGTGACGAGGAGCGACGGCGGCTTGAAGCAGCGTACTCTCAAGGAGTCCGTTCGCGCGACGGGCATCGGCCTGCACGGCGGGGAGAAGGTCTACATGACCTTGCGCCCGGCGCCGGCGAACACCGGCATCGTGTTTCGCCGCATCGATCTGGCCGAGCCCGTCGATATTCCGGCGGCGCCCTGAACGTCACCGAGACGATGCTCGGCACGACGCTCGAGCATCAGGGCGCGAGGGTCGGAACCGTCGAGCATCTGCTGTCCGCGATGGCGGGCCTAGGTATCGACAACGCCTTCGTCGAGCTCACCGCAGCGGAAGTACCGATCCTGGATGGCAGCGCCGCGCCGTTCGTATTCCTATTGCAGTCGGCCGGCATCGAAGAACAGATGGCGCCGAAACGCTTCGTGCGCGTTCTCGAGAACGTCGAAGTTACCGAGGGCGACAAGTGGGTGCGCCTTGCTCCGTACGACGGGTTCCGCATCAACGTCGAGATCGACTTCGATCATCCTGCGCTGCGCAGGCATCGCCAGACGATGTCTATGGATTTCTCGAGCACGACGTTCATGAAAGAGGTCAGCCGCGCACGGACCTTCGGTTTCTTGCGCGACCTCGAAGCATCGCGCGCCGTCGAGCGCGCCCTCGGCGGCAGCCTCGACAACGCGATCGTTATGGACGAGTACCGCGTGCTGAACGAGGACGGGCTGCGCTATCGCGACGAGTTCGTGCGGCACAAGGTGCTCGACGCGGTCGGTGACCTGTATCTGCTCGGATCCTGCCTGATCGGCGAGTTTTCCGGGTTCAAGTCGGGCCACCGCTTGAACAACTTGCTGCTGCGTCGCTTGCTCGCGCAACCGCAGTCGTACGAAGAGGTCGTCTTCGAGGATCAGCGAGTCTCGCCCGTTTCGTACCAGCTCGCCCCGGGCCATTAGCTCTTTCGCGCGCACTGCGACATTCGCCATGAGAGAGTGTGCGCAGCACATGTGCCCCAGCGGTCGTCAAGTCGGCGGACAAACGCCGTCGCTCGTAAGGCTCCCTGACGTTCTCGCGAGATTGTCCGCCGGCTTGACAGCTTCCGCGGGGGACCCCTGTGCATGCGTCCATCAATCGTCCGAGTACGTCGACGTCGGTCGCTTGCTCCTAACCGCCGCGCGGCTGCACTTTCACGATCACGCGCTCGTGCGGCAATGCCGCTGTGAAATAGCGCACGCGCGCCGCCCAGCTCGGACTGTCCATGACTATCACGAGCTCGCCTGCCTCGTTCGTCGCGGCGCTCACGAGGTGGCTCGCCTCGGGTGTCGGCAAATGGCGACAGATCGTCGCGGTCATCTCGCGGCGCCGTTTGGCTTCGCGGCCGAGCTCGGCCAACGCGCCGCTGCTCAATACTTCCGCAAGGCTTCGTGGATCCTTCGGCATATGTAACATGAGACTAGTGTCGGAGTTCTTGCGCGGAAAGCTTGAGCGAATGCGGGTGCTGAAGCATGCTTACGCGGCTGATCCGGGCAAACCGTTCGAAAGGGCGGGACGCAAAGCCACCGATCTAACGGGGTCTCTCCAAGATGGCGGGGTTGCCGAGTGACATTTTACAAAACTATACTCCTTCTGCATGCCGACGCTCCTGGAAGGAGCGCGGGGAAAAAATCAATTAGAAGTTGGGTGCGGCAGCGTACAGACTCCGTCAGAGGCTCGCGAGTAGTCTAGCGTTGCAACGCCAGGAGAGGGCGCAGCATGCAGTTGATTCTGTTATCGAAGAATCGCGGCCATGTCGGTCAGATGCAGCTGACGTCTGCCCGTACTTGGTTTTCAATCTTGGGTCTCGCGTTTCTCGTGTGCGCTGGCGCGTTCTACGGCGGCTTCTGGAGCGCGGGCGTTTTCGGCGTCGCGAATCCGCAAGCTCAAGCGGAGGCTTGGAAGGCAGATCTCGCGCGACAACAAACGTTGGTCGATACCACGCGGCGCGCGTTGCAGCAGAATTTGGATGCCCTCGCGCTGCGGCTCGGGCAGATGAACGCACACGTCGTGCGTCTCGATGCGCTCGGATCGCGGCTCACGCAAATGGCCGGCTTGAAAGACGGCGAATTCGATTTCACTTCGGCTCCGTCGCTCGGCGGACCGGAGGAACCGTTGCTCGAGACCGACAGCGACTTCATGCAGATCAGCGGCGTGATCAGCGCGCTCGATGTCCTGGACGAGCAGCTCGCGGATCGCGGCCGGCAGCTCTCCGTGCTCGAAGACTTTCTACTGAATCGCAAGCTGCGGGACGAAGTGCGTCCCGACGGCCGTCCCGTCACGTCCGGCTATATCTCCTCGCGGTTCGGCAGCCGCACGGATCCGTTCACGGGCCGCCGCGCGTTCCATCGGGGCGTGGACTTCGCGGGCCGAGAGGGCGCGGAGGTCGTGGCCGTCGCCTCCGGAGTCGTCATTTGGTCGGGTCAACGCTACGGTTACGGCGAGCTCGTCGAGGTCAATCACGGCAACGGCTACGTGACGCGCTACGCGCACAACGCCGACAACCTCGTCGCCATCGGCGATACCGTGCGACGTGGCCAGGTCATCGCGCGCATGGGCGACACCGGCCGCGCGACGGGGCCGAACCTGCACTTCGAGGTGCTGCTCAACGATAAGGCCGTCGATCCGCTGACCTACATCGGTCGGTAAGACGCTTGGCCTAGGCACGCCTGCGCGGCTCGCCGCGTCGGGCGGAACCAAGCCATAGCTCAAGCGTTCCAAGCGAAACCAGCCGGAAAATCTGGAGACCGTGCCCAAACGCGGCACATGTCCTCTAGAATAGGCCGCTTTCGCTTAAGGGCAGATCCTCCTTGTTGAGTGCCGTTTCGAATCTGATGACCGGAGTTTTCGGCAGCCGCAACCAGCGGCTGCTGAAGCGCTACGGATCTTTCGTCGCCGCCGCGAACACATACGACGCCGACTTCACCGCCCTGACCGACGATGCGCTGCGCGCCGAAGACCGCCGAGCTCAAGCAGCGCTACGCGAGCGATCAGGACTTGGATGCGCTCTTGCCGGAGGCCTTCGCGCTCGTCCGCGAAGCGGCACGGCGCACCGTCAAGATGCGGCATTTCGACGTGCAGCTGATCGGCGGCATCGCGCTGCATCAAGGCAAGATCGCGGAGATGCGCACGGGCGAGGGCAAGACGCTGGTCGCAACTCTTGCCGCGTACCTCAATGCGCTCACCGGCCGCGGCGTGCACATCGTGACCGTCAACGAGTACCTCGCGCAACGCGATGCCGATTGGATGGGGCCTGTCTATCGCTTCTTGGGACTCACCGTCGGCGTGATCAAGAGCAACCAGCCGCAGGAGGAAAAGCGCCTCGCTTACGCCGCGGACATCACCTACGGCACGAACAACGAGTTTGGCTTCGATTATCTGCGCGACAACCTCGCGTTCCGCTTGGAGGACCGCGTGCAGCGCGGCTTGGCCTACGCGATCGTCGACGAGGTGGACTCGATCCTGATCGACGAGGCGCGCACGCCGCTGATCATCTCGGGCCGTTCCGAGGAGAGCACCGAACTGTACGTCCGGATCAATCAGCTGATCCCGGCGCTCAAGCTGCACGACGCACCGCCGGGCAAGAGCAATGACGACATCGAAGCCTCGCAGGTCGAGGTCCTCGCTGTTAAGGGAGACGTGCTCGGCACGATGTCGATCGGCGATGCGCTCGCGCGCGCCCGCGCCGACGGCCTGCATCTCGTCGAGGTCGACGCTAGCGCGAAGCCGTCGCGCTGCCAGCTCGTGGAGCCCGGCGACTACACGATCGACGAGAAGACGAAGCAGGCGCATTTGACCGAGGAAGGGCATGAGAACGTCGAGCGGCTGTTCACGAGAGCCGGCCTGCTCGCCGCGGGGCAAAGCCTTTACGACGCCTCGAACATTCGGCTCATGCATCACTTGACGGCGGCGCTCCGCGCACACGCGCTGTTCAGGAAGGAAGTCGACTACATCGTCAAAGATGGCGAGGTGGTCATCGTCGACGAGTTCACGGGACGCACGATGATCGGCCGCCGCTGGTCCGATGGGCTGCATCAAGCGATCGAGGCCAAGGAAGGCGTCCGCGTGAAAGAGGAGAACCAGACGGTCGCCTCGATCACGTTCCAGAACTACTTCCGCATGTACGGCAAGCTCGCCGGCATGACGGGCACCGCAGACACCGAGGCTTACGAGTTCCAGCAGATTTACGGCCTCGAGGTTGTCGTCATCCCGACTCACAAGACGATGATCCGCGACGACGCGCCGGATCTCGTGTATCTCACACAGAAAGTGAAGTTCGACGCGATCATCGAGGACATTCGCGATTGTCACACGCGCGGCCAGCCCGTTCTCGTAGGCACGACGTCGATCGAGACCTCCGAGTTCCTCTCGGGCCTTTTGAAAAAGAACAAGATCCCTCATCAAGTGCTGAACGCGAAGTACCACGAGCGTGAGGCGGAGATCATCATGCAAGCCGGCCGCCCCGGCACCGTAACGATCGCGACGAACATGGCCGGCCGCGGCACCGACATCGTGCTCGGCGGCAATCTCGCGGCCGAGCGCGTCAAGCTCGAGGCGCCGGACGAAGCGGCGCTGGGCGCGCTCGAGGAAGACTGGCGCGAGCGCAATGCAAAGGTCCTCGAGATGGGCGGCCTGCACATCGTCGGCACCGAGCGTCACGAGTCGCGGCGCATCGACAACCAGTTGCGCGGCCGATCGGGCCGCCAAGGCGACCCCGGCTCGAGCCGGTTCTATCTGTCGATGGAAGACAACCTGATGCGCATCTTCGGCGATCCGCAGCGGGTCAAGGGCTGGTTGTCAAAGGCCGGGATGAAGGAGGACGAAGCGATCGAGAGCAAGATGCTCTCCCGGCAGATCGAGCGCGCACAACGCAAGGTGGAGGCGCACAACTTCGACATCCGCAAGCAGCTCCTGGAATACGACGACGTTGCTAACGATCAGCGCAAGGTCGTCTATCAGCAGCGCTCGGAGCTCATGGAGGCCGACAACATCGCCGACGCGATCCGCAACATACGAGCGGAAGTGGTCAATCTCGCAATCGACGAGTACGTCCCTCAGCAAAGCGTCGAGGAGCTGTGGGACAAAGAAGGCTTGAGCAAGGCCATCGAGCGGGAGTTCGGCGTGCATTTCGATGCCGCGAAGCTGCTCGAGCAGGACACCTCCATCGACGAGAACGGGCTGCGCCGCTTAGTCGCAGAGCGGGTCGCCGAGGAGTACGAACGCAAGTCGGCGCAGATCGGCGACAAGCTGATGCACGAGCTCGAGAAGGGCATCATGCTGCGACAGCTCGATGCGCATTGGAAGGATCACATCGGCGCGCTCGATTACCTGCGGCAGGGGATTCACCTGCGCGGTTACGCGCAGCGCAATCCGAAGCAGGAGTACAAGCGCGAAGCCTTCGAGATGTTCAGCGGGATGCTCGAGCGCGTGAAGCACGACACGATCGCGATCCTGTCGAGAGTGCAGATCAGAAAGCCCGAGGACGTCGAGGCCGTCGAGGGACCTCCTCGCGATCAAGGCACGCTACGCTTTCAGCATGCCGAGGCGCCGTCGCTCGTCGCCCCTCCGCCGCCGCCTCCCACGATGGGGTCCAGCGCAAGAGCCATGCCCCTGCCTTCGGCCCAGCCTGAGCCGATCGCCCCGTACGTGCGCGAGCAACCCAAAGTCGGCCGTAACGATCCCTGCCCCTGCGGCTCGGGGAAGAAATTCAAGCAGTGTCACGGCAAGCTCAGCTGAGCGCGTGAGCGCGACCCCAATGACCGGCCGCGGCACCGTCCACGTCCTCGTCGGCCTGATAAGCGACGCGCACGGCCGTTGGCTCGTGAACCGGCGCCGGTCGGGGACCCACATGGCCGGCTTCTGGGAGTTTCCGGGCGGGAAGCGCGCGGCCGGCGAAGAACGATACGATGCGCTGCGGCGTGAGCTCCAAGAGGAGCTCGGCATCGAAGTGCTGGCCGCGGAGCCCTTCAGCGAGCTCGTGCACGACTATCCGGACAAACGAGTGCGCCTCGACGTGTGGCGGGTCGTTCGCTATCGCGGCGAGCCGCAGTCTCGCGAGGGGCAGGAGCTCGCCTGGCTCGATCCGGCGCAGCTCGCCTGCGTCGGGATGCTCCCCGCGGACGCGCCGATCGTCGCGGCGCTCGTCGATCTTCCGAACGGCTTCAGCAGAGAGCGAGCAGGAAGCGCACGTCCTGGTTGACCTGCACGGGCCGCGCCGCGACGCCGCGCCAGCGCACGAATCGCACGGTGAAGCGGTGCTGACCCGCGCTGATCTCCGGAAACAGTCCGGCGGTGGAGGGCACGAGGACCCGCACGAGGTTCGTCTGCTCGTTGCGAACGAAGTTGTGTTGATAGAGGCCGCCCGACGCGACGCACTCGGTGGCCTCGGTCGCCTCGCGCGTGAGCCACAGTACCTGCGCCACGGCTTCGCAGAGCGGCGTCAAGAGCCCCGTCCACTCCTCGAGCTGTCGGCGCCGCTCCAGCGGCGGTAGGTGCAGCCAGTAGCCGTAGTCGGGCAGGTCGAACATGCAGGTGCCGCCCGGGATCCCGCTCCGGTGGCGGATGCGTGTTCAGGAAGTCGGACTCTTTGAGCGGGTTCATGAGGTGCGGACCGGCTTCGGCGAGCCGGTTCCGGAGCGCGTCGATGCCGTTGATGAGACCCGTGAGGCGCGCCGGGTCCACGCCGGGTTGGCTGCGGTACCGATCCAGCGCCGCCCCGTGCCGCTCGAGCTCCTTCATGACATCCGCGCGGACGTCGCCTCTTCCCAGGATCGTCAGGATCTCGAGCAGGCCCGCCACGGCACCTCGCGCGCCGTAGTCGGTCGGGTCGTCCATGTGGAAGAGGGTCTGGCCGTACAGGAACTCGATCCGCAGGAACGTCCGCATCCGCTCGGTGAGGGGCTGCTCGAACTTGATCGGGCCTTGCTCGGCCCGTGCGGGCGAAAGCTCTGCGGACATGCCGCTATTCTGCGGGACGCGGCGCGGCTTGCGCAAACCTCGATCGTTACGCGGAACGAGCCAGCTCGAGGTACCGCTGATGCAGGCGATCGACTTGCTCGCGCGTCGCCGCGAGATCTGCCGCTGTTGTCGATGACGTCGTCCGCAGCCGCGAGTCTGCTCGGACGATCGGCTTGCGCACCGATCATCACGGCGGCCGCATCGCGCGACAGACCGTCGCGTTGCATGAGGCGCTGAAGCTGCGTCTCCACTGGCACATCCACGACCAGCACGCGATCGACGAGCGCGCCGAAAGAAGTCTCGACGAGTAGCGGCACGACCACGATCACATACGGCGCCTTGATCCGTTCCAACGCGCGCAAGGTGCGTTCGCGGATCAGCGGATGGAGGATGTCCTCGAGGTGCCTGCGCTTGACCGGGTCGGCGAACACGCGCTCGCGCAGTGCTCGCCGGTTGAGCTCACCCTCCGCGGTCAGCACAGCCGGGCCGAACAGCTTGCGGACGGCGTCGAGCCCGGGCTCCCCGACGGCCACGACCTCGCGCGAGATCACGTCCGTATCGATGACTGGCGCACCGAGATTCGCGAAGGCGTCGGCGACTGCCGACTTGCCGCTCGCGATGCCGCCCGTGAGGCCGACCGTAAGCTGTGCAGGCCCGCGGCTAGAAGAGCAGGCGCTCATAGAGCCCAACGAGCCGATCGCCCCAGAGCAGCGCAATCCAGCCCGCTCCAGCGAGGTAGGGGCCGAACGGTATCGGCGTGTGCCGCGATCGCCCGCCGAGCACGATCAACGTGAGTCCAACCAGCGTGCCGACGGCCGCCGAGAGCAGGATCACGAGCGGCAGGGCTTGCCAGCCGAGCCAAGCGCCGAGCGCGGCGAGCAGCTTGAAGTCGCCGTAGCCCATGCCCTCCTTGCCGGTGATTGCCTTGAAGAGCTTATACACGCTCCACAGAGTCAGGTAGCCCGCCACGGCGCCGATTACGCTGGATCGCAAGTCCGTGAAAAGAAAATTGCCGGGCGCCGGCACTGCGGCGATCAGCAATCCCGCCCACAGCAACGGCAACGTCAACGAGTCAGGCAACAGCTTGTGATCGAGATCGATCAGCGCCAAGGCAAGCAGCGTCCAGGTGAACGGCAATGCCGCCACGGTAGCCCAAGTCGGACCGAACCTATAGGCGACGATGAGCCCGAGGGCCGCCGCAGCGAGCTCGACGAGCGGGTACCGCCTCGAGATCTTGAAGCCGCAAGCGGCGCAGCGTCCGCGCAGCCACAGATAGCTCAAGACCGGGACGTTGTGTTGCGCAGCTACCGGCGCGCCGCAGCTCGGGCAAGCGGACCCAGGCCACCACAGGTTGAAGGTTTGGCCTTGGGCGTGGGGCGGAACTGTGATGCTCTGAGAGTCGAGCTCGGCGCATTGCCGCCGCCACATGAGCTCGAGCATGATCGGCACGCGATACGCGACAACGTTGAGAAAACTGCCCGCGACCAAGCCGAGCAGGCCGGTCGCCACGAACAGCGCGGCGGGCCAGCTCTCGAAGATTTCCACGGGCGCCGGCTTCGCCGCGCTAGACCACCTGGCCCATCTGGAAGATCGGCAGGTACATCGCGATCACGAGGCCGCCGACGAGGACGCCGAGGATCGCCATGATCAGGGGCTCGAGCAAGCTCGACATGCTGTCGACCGCGTTGTCGACTTCTTCTTCGTAGAAGTCCGCGACCTTGGCCGACATCGTGTCCAGCGAGCCCGACTCTTCGCCGACCGCGATCATCTGGTTGACCATGTTCGGAAAGAGCTCCGCGTTCTCCATGGCGCGCTGCAACCTTTGCCCGGTCGCTACCTCGTCGCGCATCTTGAGCACGGCCGTCTCGTAGACGATGTTGCCGCAAGCGCCGGCTACCGAGTCGAGCGCTTCGACGAGGGGCACGCCGGCCGCAAACGTCGTCGAGAGCGTGCGCGCGTAACGGGCGATCGCCGACTTGTTCAGGATCCCGCCGATGATCGGAATCTTGAGCATCACCCGGTCGACGAAATGTTGGACGTTGCGGTTGCGTTTCTTGGCTTGAAGGAACCCGACGATCCCGAGGACGGTGCCGATCAGCAGCAGCCAGCCGGTGTCCTGCACGAACTTCGAAATATCGATCACGAAGCGCGTGAACGCGGGCAAATCGGCGCCGAACCCTTGAAACAGCGATTCGAATTCCGGGATCACGTAGATCAGCAGGATCGCGGTGACGACGAGCGCGACCACGACCACGGCGGCCGGATAGAACAAAGCCTTCTTGATCTTTTTCTTGATGGCTTCCGTTTTTTCCTTGTACGTTGCGATCTTGTCGAGCAGCGTCTCGAGCGCGCCGGCCTGCTCGCCCGCGGCGACCAGGTTAACGAACAAGTCGTCGAAGTGCAGCGGATGCTTGCCGAGCGCGTCCGCGAGCGCTGTGCCGCCTTCGACGTCGCCCTTGATCGCGAGAATCAGCTTCTGCATCGCGGGGTTCTCGTGACCCGCGCCGATGATGTCGAATGACTGCACGAGCGGGATGCCGGCGGTCATCATCGTGGCCATCTGCCGGGAAAAGATCGCGATGTCGGCCGCCGTGACTCTGCCCTGCTTGCGGAACAGCATGCTCTGCTTGCGCACGCGCGTCGGAACGACGCCTTGCCGGCGCAGTTCCGAGCGAACCGCGGCCTCGGTAGCCGCGACGGTCTTGCCTTTGACCTTCTTCCCGGCGCGGTCGGTGCCTTCCCACGTAAAGGGGACTTGTCTTCGTTAAACAGTGCTTTGAGCCATGAGTCAGCGTCTCCGACGACAGACGTTGCGATCCGGGCGGGGGAATCGACGCTAATCGATTGTAACCCGGTTGATCTCCTCCAAACTGGTAATGCCGTCCTTGACTTTTTTCAGCCCGGACTGCCGCAGATCGGCGACGCCTTCGTTCTTCGCTTGCTGCGCGATCTGCAACGAGTTGCCGCCCTCCATGATGATGCGGCCGATCGTCTCCGACACTTGCATCACCTGGTAGATGCCGACGCGGCCTTTGTAGCCGGCTGTGCACTGCGCGCATCCCTTCGCGCTGAAAATCGTCACTCCGGACGCGACGTCCGTCTGCGTGAAGCCTTCCTTGAGCAGCGCCTCGGCCGGTATGTCGACGACTTCCTTGCAGTTCGAGCAAAGCTTGCGTGCGAGCCGCTGCGCGATGATCAGGCTCACGGAGCTTGCGATCGCGTAAGGCTTGACGCCCATGTCGACGAGCCGCGTAAGCGTCTTCGGCGCGTCGTTGGTGTGCAAAGTCGACAGCACCAGGTGGCCGGTTTGCGCGGCCTTGATCGCTATCTCGGCGGTCTCGAGGTCGCGGACCTCGCCGACCATGATGACGTCGGGGTCCTGGCGCAGGAAGGCGCGCAGCGCCGACGCGAACGTGAGACCCACCTTCGGATTCACGTTGACCTGGTTGATGCCCGGCACGTTGATTTCGGCCGGGTCCTCGGCCGTCGAGATGTTGCGGTCGTCGTGTTCAGTATGTTGAGGCCCGTATACAGCGACACGGTCTTGCCGCTGCCCGTCGGGCCCGTGACGAGGATCATTCCGTAGGGCTTCGCGAGGTTTTCGAGGTAGATTTTCTTTTGATGCTTCCTCGTAGCCGAGCGCGTCGATGCCGAGCTGCGCGCTCGTGGGATCGAGCAGGCGGCAGACGACCTTCTCGCCGAACAAGCGTCGGGCAGGTGTTCACGCGGAAGTCGATCGCGCGATTCTTCGACAGCCGCATCTTGATGCGGCCGTCCTGCGGAATGCGCCGCTCCGCGATATCGAGCCGCGCCATGACCTTGATCCGCGCCGCGATCTTCATCGCGAGGGCGACCGGCGGCCGCGCGATCTCCGTCAGCACGCCGTCCTGGCGCAGCCGTATCCGGAAGTGCTTCTCGTAGGGCTCGAAATGGATATCGGACGCGCCGCGCTTGATCGCGTCGAGCATCACCTTGTTGACGAACCGAACGATCGGGCGCGTCGTCGACGTCTCGCGCTCGTGATCTCGCCTGCAACTTCTTCGTCGCCGGCCGAGACCTCGAGATTCTCGAGGTCGAAGTCGTCCTCATCGAAGCTCGACATCGTCGTGTCGACGGCTTCGAGCGCGCGCGTGACGCGCGCGTCGAGCTTGTCCTGCTCGACGACGACGGGCTCGACGCGCAGCGTGGTCTGGAACTTGACCTCGTCGAGCGCCTGCAGATTGGTCGGATCGCAGACGGCGATGTAGAGCCGCTTGCCGCGCTGCAGCATCGGCAGGATCCGGTGCTTCGTCAGCAGCTTCTCGTCGACGAGCTTGACGATGTCGAGATCGAGGTCCACGGCGTCCAGATCGAGCAGCGGCACGCCGAACTCGTGGGCTGCCGCGATCGCGATCTGACGGGGGTCGCCGAGCCGATTCGCGACGAGGTGCGGGACCAGATGGGCGCTCTTGCCCCCGATCGCCTCGAGCGCGGCCATGAGGCCGCGCTCCGAGACGATTCCGTCTTGCACCAGCCGCCTGGGGAGGCCGGTCAGAGGACCTTGGGTAGCGGTGACGGCCATGAGTTTAGGGCGTTCGGCTCGTTAGGCTTTGACAATAAGCACGCTACTTTCACCGCCGGGCCCAAAACTGTCAACCGCCAGCATCTCCTTTTGTGACAGAGATTTAGCGGTGGGCCTTAGCGACACGTCGAGGGCAGGTAGCGAGCCTCGACCGTCGTGGGGATCTGCTGGGCTTGGCGGCCTCCCCCGGCGAATCCGAGGGGTTTGAGCCCCGGGCCCGGTATCTCGTTGCCGCACACCCAGACCACGGTCAGTCCCGCAGTCTCGTAAGGCGTCAGCGACAGACTGCGGCTCGTGATCGCGGGATCGGCGCGGCGACCGTAAACCACGTCGATCCGGCCGTTCTGGACCTCGACCGAAGCGACGACGCTTTCTTTAGCCGGCGCGAACGCGCTCGGCAGCCCGGCAGCTGCGCGGTCGGATGGCGGTTCGCCGCTGCGCTTGAATGCGTCGACGACGAAGGGTCTTTGACTGTTCGCGACCGCGATACCCTCGGTGACCTCGGCGCGGACCGTGAAGGTGCGATAGGCCGAGAACGCCAAAGCACCCACGACGCCGGTGATCGCCACGACGATCATGAGCTCGATCGCTGTGAAACCGGAGGCGCTGTGCACGTCAAGTCGTCCGGGGACCTACTCCGACGCTCGATGTCCGAAAAGAACGAGGCCCCGAATACGGGGCCTCGCGATGCCAGGTCGAGATGGTCTCTTACTGGCGGCAAGCGGAGGGCAGGTACTGGGTCTCGTTCGGCACGAGACTGCCGGCGGCATCCGGGGCAGTGGCGCCGCCCGCTTTCGTCCCGATTGGGTCGCGCGCACCCGCCGGAACCAGGGCGTCACCGCAGCGCCAGATCACCGACAGGTCCGGGCTCTCGTACGGCGTCAAGCCGAGCGTGTCGGCCTTGATCTGGCTGTTGGCTTCGTTGCCGTAGTAGATCGTGATCATGCCGTTCGTCACGTCGACGTCCGTCACGTACTTGCCGTTCGTGTCGCTCTTCAGCGGCGTCATGCCCGGCCTTCGTGCGGTTAAGCGGCGGGAAGCCGCGGTTCAAGAACGACTCCGAGACGGCAGCTTTCGCAGCGGCGGCCAGGTTCATGCCTTCGGACACCTGGGCGCGGATCGTGTAGTCCTGATACGCAGGAATCGCGATCGCGGCCAAGATGCCGATGATGGCCACCACGATCATCAACTCGATCAGGGTGAAGCCGTGTTGCAGTTTCTTCATCATGTCCTAAAGCTCCTCTAAGCGGTTTCGACTGTAACTATGCGAAGCGACGCAATGCGTCTGCGCGGAGGTTTTGCAAGCGTTGTGCCAGGGCCACGATCACTATGTCAAAAGCCGAGCAACGGTGCGGACTACAGCACGCCGAACCGCGTCCGCGTGTGATGCGTTCGACATATTGCGCCGCTCCGCGGGGGGTCGAACAGTCGCATATAGGTCACAATCTGACCAAATTTGTCAGGCGCATTCGGCTGGCCAGCGACAGCGGCTTTCAGGCTCACTCGATGCCGAGCTTCTTGATGCGATAACGCAGCGCCCGGAACGTGATGCCGAGACGCTTCGCGGCCGCCGTCTTGTTGTAGCGCGTCTGCTCGAGCGCTTTGACGATCGCGTCGCGCTCGATCTCTTCGAGCTGCGTGCCGAGCGGCGAGCCGCGCTCCACGCCGGAAGTCAGCCTCCTGCTCCTCGCGCAGCTGCAAATCGTCGACGTCGATCTCCTCGCCGCGCGCATAAGCGTGAGCGCGCGTTCGAGGATGTTCTCGAGCTCGCGCACGTTGCCCGGGAACCTGATAGAGCAGCAGCGCGGCCTGCGCGGCGCGCGTGAGATGCGGCGTCGGCACGTCCTTGGCCTCCGGCAAGCGCTTCAGCGTATGGTGGGCAAGCAGCAGCACGTCGTCGCCGCGCTCGCGCAACGGCGGCACGACCAGACCGATGACGTTGATGCGGTAAAACAGGTCCTCGCGGAAACTGCCTTCGGCTACGAGCTCGCTCAAGTCCTTGTGCGTGGCGCTCAGGATGCGGACATCCACGGGCAACTCCGTCGCCTGGCCAATCGGTCGAATCGTCTTCTCCTGGATCACTCGCAGCAGCTTCACCTGCATGTGCAGCGGCAGGTCGGCGACCTCGTCGAGGAACAGTGTGCCGCCTTCCGCTGTCTGCACGAGGCCGACCTTGTCCGCGACGGCGCCCGTGAAGCTGCCCTTCTTGTGACCGAAGAACTCGCTCTCCATGAGCTCCGTCGGAATCGCGCCGCAATTGATCGGCACGAACGGCCTGTTCGCTGCGCGGACCGGCCTCGTGGATCATGCGCGCGACGAGCTCCTTGCCGGTGCCGGACTCTCCGGAAATGTGCACCGGGGCCTGACTGCGCGCGACTTTCGCCACCATCGCGCGGACGCGCTCGATCGCCGGCGACCGGCCGACGAGCCCGTCGATGGCGGTAGCTCTTCGGCGCCGAGACACCGCGGAGCTTCAACGCCGCCGTGACTAGCTTGCGCAAGTCGTTGAGATCGAGCGGCTTGGAGACGAAGTCGAACGCGCCCAGCTTCAGCGCCCGCACCGCCGCTTCGACGCTGCCATGAGCGGTGATGACGGCGACCGGCGTACCCGGCACCTCGCGCTGGATCCACTCCACCAAGTCCAAACCGTCACCGTCGGGTAGCCGCATGTCGGTGAGGCACAGGTCGTATGAGTCGTGCGCAAGCGACTGCTTCGCGCTCGCAACGTCAGCGCACGTATGCGTGGCGATATCCATGCGATCGAGCGTGATCGACAGGAGCTCGCAGATATGCGGCTCGTCGTCCACCACCAATGCTGTCGGCCTCATGTCATGTGTCGCTCACGTGCCAGCGCAGCGGGTCCGCAAACACTATGCGAAAAATGCTGCCGCCACCCGTTCTGGGTTGGTAGCGGAGGGTAGCGCCGTTGCGTTCCGCAAGCTCCCTGGAAATGTACAAGCCGAGCCCTGTGCCTCCGGGCTGCCCCGTGTAGAACGGCTCGAAGACCTGCTCGACGTTGTCGGGCGTGATGCCCGGTCCGCGATCAGCGACTTCGAGATAGACGCGGCCGGACGGCTCGAGATAGCCGCAGCTGAGCTCCACTGCAATCGCACCGGCAGCCACGCTCGCATACTTGACGGCGTTGTCGCACAGGTTCCAAACGATCTGATGAAGGTGCGTCGGATCCATCTGTGCCTCGATGTCCACGCCGTCGCCGACGACGGACACGGCGCTCTCGAACAGCTCTAGTGTCTGGACAAACTCGCGAGCAAAGTCTTCGAGCCAAGGATTCAGCGGCAATCGTTCCGGATGCGTCTTTTCGCGGCGCGACAACGCTAGCACGCTTTCGACGATCTGGCTCACCCGCCGCGCGTTGACGCGAATGATATCGGTCAAGCGCAGATCGTTGGGTTCTACGCTCGGCGACTCGGCGAGCAACTGGCCGGCGTGGCTCATCGCTCCAATCGGATTGCGGATCTCATGCGCGATGCTGGCGCTCAAGCGACCCAATGCCGCGAGCTTCGCCTGCTGCACTCGCTCGGCGATCAGAGATGTGTCCTCGAGGAAAATCACGACGCCGCCGAGCCGGCCGCCGCCGAGCGGTGCGAAGTGCGGCTGAATATTGGTCGAGCCATCCCGCGACGCGAACGACACTTGCGTGCGGCCGCCGCCCAGGCGCCACGCCCTGAGCTCGCTCGCGAGCTCGGAGGATGCTACTTCGACTGGTTGGCCCGTGACGTCGGCGCTCGTCGCGACGTGCTTCACCGCTGATTCGTTGATCAGGCGAACGCGATCCTCGCCATCCACCACGACGATGCTCTCGCGCAGGTGTTGAATGATGTATTCGTTCAACTCGACGAGATTTCGCAGATCCACGCCCCGCTGCTCTGCCAGCGCTTCCGTCTCGACTATGCGATTGCGCAGCAATTGCACCACCGCGGTGATGACGAAGATCACGGCGCCGAGAATCCCCGCCGGGGCGTATTGGGCAGTCGTCGTGATGCCCTGCAGCTGTGCCAGGCTCTGCTCCAAGAGCAGTGTCAGCGCCGCTAGAGCGGCCATCAGGAACGCCCGGTCGGCAGGGACGAGCAGCGCGAGCCCGCCGACGGACACGATAAGAACCCCGCCCAGGCCGCTCGAGATGCCGCCACTGGCATGGATCAGAAGCAGTTATCGCCGCGAGGTCTGCGCCGAACTGCAGGAAGATCTGACCTCTTGCGCTCGGGAGTCGCCGCTGCAACATCACGAGCTCGGCGCAGCCGATCCCGAGCATGCCGAGGAGCGCGACGCGCGCGAGCTCCGGATCGGTTTCTCCAACGAAACGAGGCTCGTCGACGAAGTAGAAGACGGCGAGCAGCAGAATTCCGACGATGAGCCGGAACAGATTCAGCAGGATCAGGACGCGCCAACTCAGGTCGCCAGGCGCGGCCGAAGGCTCGCGGCGACGGGCCTTGTGGCGGTCAACCTCGAGAGCGTCGACGGCGGACATGTTGCGGCATTCTACCCGATGACGATTGGCGGTCTCGCCAGCCGCAAGCGGCGGCATTCGCTGTTCGGTCAGTGCTGGCTCAGCAGATCCACGGAACCCTCGCGCGAGTTGTGCAGCGCAACGGCGAGCAGCAATCGCAGCTCCGGGTCTTCCGCAACGTCGCTTAGCCGGTCGCGGTGCTGCTCCCATAGCCGAACCGCGTTCTCGGCGCGGCCGGAGGCGACCTCGCCCAGCAGGCCGGCCATCACGACATAGAGCCGCGCGCGAGAAAGCTCGAGCGGATCGTGAGCAATCACGTCCTGCGCCGCGGTTGCCATCTGCGACGGATTCCGTTGGGCGAGGGCGTAGTAGAGGCTCGTCCAAGCCCGCACGCGAGCGGATCCGGACTGCCGGCAGTCTCCGGTGACAGCATCGAGCAGCTCGATTCCTAGCCGCGGCTCCAAGAAAGGCAGCGTGTTTTGAGCAAGCGTGATCAGCCCCTTCAGCCAGAGGTCCTCGCTATCCGCGAGCTCGCAGTTCGCGCTTGCCAAGAGGTCCAGCGCCGTCACGGAGGGCAGGGCCGAAAGCAGCGTGTTGTTGCGCGTCCGCCGGTCGTCCGAAATCAATCCGTCGTGCAGCGCCCGGGCAAGTTCGATCGATGTCGATCGCTGGAACGAGCCGTCCGCGGCCACATTGGACGTGTCGATCGGGTCGCTCACGCCGAGCACCTCGAGCAGAGGGAGCGTCGAGACGCTCCAACTGCGAAAGAACGTCGCGACTTGGCGCACGAAGCGCGCCTTGCCGGCGTTCAAATCGAGAAACGGAAAATAGTCCGAATTCATCGGTACTGGGGAGTACGCGATCAGGCTTTCGATGATCGGCCGCGAGCCGGTTTTGCGAAGGGCGAAATCGGCCGGGGTCCTCAGCCCGACGTCGGCCGCTTCCTTTCCCAATGTGCCTTGCAAAATCCGCGCAAAATCCGGGTCGTTGAGCTCGCCATTTGCCTTAGCGACGATCAAGATATCCGTGCTGTCGGTGTTGTAGATCGCGTAGTCGCTGAAGTTGTTCGCCAACGCCTTGAACACGGACAGCACCAACTCGTCGTTGAACTCGTAGAGTTGCAGCCACTGCACGAGTACTCCGTCCGGGGTCAAGTAATTCTTCACGGACCGGTAGAACTCGTCGGAGAACAGGCTTGCGACCCCGCTGACCCATGGATTGGACGGCTCGGCAACGATGATGTCGTAATCGCGATTCTGCAGCGAGAAGAAGGTCTTCGCGTCCTCGACGTGGATGCGGCTGCGCGAATCGGTGAATGCTCGATCAACTCGTTCGCCGAACCCTTGGGCCGCCGCTACCATCGCACTTTCGATCTCGATGGTCTCGACGGCTTCGAGCGAGTCGGAACCCAAGAACGTATGTGTCGTCAAGCCCGAGCCTAGGCCGATATTGGCAACGCGTCGTGCGTCCGGGTTGTATGCAAGCGGCAGGGCAGCGGCCATCACCATCGTAATCTCGTCCACCGTACGCGGCAGCTGCGGATTCATTTGGATGCTCGCGTCCGGCTTACCGTTGGTCGCGATCGTAATCTGGCCTTGGCCGACGGATAGGCTGATTGTCGCGGTCTTGCCGTCCTTGTAGTACACCACGCTCTGATCGGCACCGAGCTCAGGCGAGCTTGTACCGGTAGACGCCGGAAGCGAGCCGGCGCGGATCGAGATCCACGGTCAGCATCACGGCCGCGAGCGCCCGCGGCGCCCAACAAGGCGGCGGGTATCAGCGGTCGCGCGGTGCGGCGCTCTCCCGCGCGGTACAACAACATCAGGCCGAGCACGACGTCCAAACCCGCGCCAAGCGCAATCAGGGATTTCAGGCCGAGCATCGGCAAGCCGATGTGTACCGCAAACAAGACTCCCGCGATCGCACCGACCGTATTCGCGGCATACACGCGGCCGATGGCTCGCTCGCCGCGTCGGCCTCTCATGAGCACGTGCGTGAAAAGCGGCAGCGTCATGCCCGCAAGAAAGGTCGTCGGGACCATCACCAATAGGGCGAGGCCGTGACTGAAGAGCGTGAACAGCGTGTAGCCGGCGCCATTTTGCTGCAGGCCTGACAACGCCTCCGCCATCCAATCGAACGTCTGCACATACAGCGGCACGGTCGCTATCGCAAGCACGCCCATCAGCACCTGAACCCAACCGCAGAACCGCACCGGATTCTGCAGGCGGTCGATTCGCCGTTTGATCCACAAGCCGCCGAGAGCGAGTCCGGTGATGAACGCGCTCAGCATCAACTCGAACGAATGAGTCGTGCTTCCGAGAACCAGGCTAAGCATCCTGATCCAGCCGATCTCATACATGAACGAGGAGGCACCGGTCACCGCGGCGGAAAAAAAGAACAATGCCGCCAGAGCGTCCCCGCCGGTTCCCACCGATTGCGTATCCGGCATGATTGGACTCGCGATCGGCTTCGGATCAAGTTTCACGAGCATCCACACGGCGAGCGCAAGCCCGATATTCAAGAGGCCCGCAGTCATGATCGTGCCCGGCAAGCCAACCATGCCGATAAGCCAGAAGCCGCTTGCGAGCACCCCGATCGCAGCGCCGATGCTGTTCGTGAAGTACAGCATCGCTAGGCTGCTTCCCGGCTGCTCCGGGAAGCGCCGGAGAATGCCGGTGCTCATCAGCGGGAAGGTCATTCCGAGCAGCACGGACTGCGGCACGATCAGCGCCGCGGCCGCAGTCCACTTCAACGCGTTGCCGAGCGCAGGGCTTTCCATTCCAGGCAGGATGGAGAAGTAGAACGCATCCGAAACCGACACGAATGCATCGTGAAATACGAGCGCGATCACTCCGATGACGCCCTCGACGATCGCATAGAAAAGGATCGGCGCCCGCCAGCGCTCTGAATAACGCGCCGCGAGCCATGAACCGGCCGCGAGCCCGCCCATGAAGATCATGAGCACCAAGGACTGCGCATACGCTGCATGTCCGAGAAACAGTTTCAGATAGTGCGACCAGATCGACTCGTAGATGAGTCCGGAGAAGCCGGAGATCGCGAAAATTGCGAAGTACAGCCAGCGCGGTGCCCCCGCTGCGAGCTTGATTCCGGACGCGGGCAGCGCCGAGCTTTCTGCGGAGCTAGAGCGGCTCATGAGTGTCGCGATTCCTGTAGTTGGCTACTGCCGGCGTGCGCGCATTATGTCTGATGCTGCGGGGCACGGTTTGGAAGCATGTCTCACTTTTCAAGCGACTGAGAGATAAGCCCGCGGTTTTATTGTCACATTGTTTTGCCGCACAATACCGGGCCAGTTTTTTCGAGCTTCCTGCATGAATCTCCACGAGTATCAATCGAAGGCGTTGTTCGCCGAGTACGGCATTCCGATCCCGCGGGGCCGGGTTGCCACCACCGCGGCCGAGGCGCAAGCCGCCGCGACGGAGCTCGGCGGCAACCTTTGGGTAGTCAAGGCCCAAGTGCACGCGGGCGGCCGCGGCAAGGCCGGCGGCGTCAAGCTCGCACGGTCGGTCGCCGAAGCTGGCGCGCATGCAGAAGGCGCTACTCGGCACGCGGCTCGTCACGCATCAGAGTGGGCCCGACGGCCTGCCTGTGGATTTCGTCTACGTCGAAGCGGGCTCCGCGATCGACCGCGAGCTGTATCTGAGCCTGGTCGTCGACCGCAACGCGGAGCGGATCGCAGTGATCGCCTCGGCGGCGGGCGGCATGGACATCGAGGCGGTCGCGCGCGACACGCCCGACAAGATCTTGACCTTGGCGCTGCATCCGGCAGCCGGCTTGCAGGACTTTCAAGCGCGCAAGCTCGGCTTCGGGCTTGGCCTCAACGCCGCGCAGCAGACCGAGCTTCGCGACATCCTACGGAAGCTCGCGGCGCTGTTTCACGAGTGCGACGCCAGCCTCGTCGAAGTCAATCCGCTGATCATCACGAAGGACGGTCACGTCGTCGCGCTCGACGGCAAGATCAACGTGGACGAGAACGCGCTATTCCGGCAGAAGCGGCTTGCGGAGATGCGCGACACGGCGCAGGAGGACGAGCTCGAGCGGCGTGCGCGCGAGCACGATCTGAATTACGTCTCGCTCGACGGCGACATCGCGTGCATGGTGAACGGCGCCGGGCTTGCAATGGCCACGATGGACTTGATCAAGCTGCACGGCGGCGAGCCCGCAAACTTTCTGGACGTCGGCGGCGGCGCCACGGCCGAGCGCGTCACCGAGGCGTTCAAGATCATCCTCTCGAATCCCAACGTCCGGGCCATTCTCGTCAACATCTTCGGCGGCATCGTGCGCTGCGACTTGATCGCGGAGGGCGTGATCGCCGCAATCAGGGAGGTCCACGTGAAGGTGCCGGTGGTCGTACGGTTAGAAGGCACCAATGTCGACAAAGGCCGGGAGCTCCTCGCGCAGAGCGGGCTTACGATCGCGGCCGCAACGGATCTCAAGGACGCGGCGTCCAAGGTCGTGAAGCTCGCGGGAGCCAAACGATGAGCATCTTGGTCGACGCCAACACGAAAGTGATTTGCCAGGGGCTCACGGGCAAGCAAGGCACGTTCCATACCCAGCAGTGCCTGGATTACGGCACCAAAGTCGTCGCCGGCGTGACGCCGGGACGCGGCGGCGAGCAGCACTTGGGGCTGCCGGTGTTCGACACCGTCGCCGCAGCGGCGCGAGCTACCGGCGCCACGGTGAGCATGATCTATGTGCCGGCGCCGTTCGCCGCCGACGCGATCCTGGAGGCGGTCGACGCCGACCTCGAGCTCGTCGTGTGCATCACCGAAGGCGTGCCCGTGCTCGACATGGTGCGCGTCAAGGCCGTGCTCGCCGATTCGCACTGCCACCTGATCGGGCCGAACTGCCCCGGCATCATCACGCCGGGCGCGTGCAAGATCGGCATCATGCCCGGCGCGATTCACCAGCCGGGGTCGATCGGCATCGTGTCGCGCTCGGGCACGTTGACCTACGAGGCGGTCTCGCAGACCACCTCGCGCGGGCTCGGGCCAAAGCACCTGCGTCGGCATCGGCGGCGATCCGGTGCGCGGCATGAACTTCGTCGATTGCCTGATGCTGTTCGAGGCGGATCCCGTGACGCGCGGCATCATCATGGTCGGGGAGATCGGCGGCGCGGACGAGGAGGCCGCGGCGCAATTCATCGCCGACCACGTCACGAAGCCGGTGGTTGCCTATATCGCGGGCGTTACGGCGCCGCCCGGCAAGCGCATGGGGCACGCCGGGGCGATCATCTCGGGCGGCAAAGGCACGGCCGCGGACAAGTACGCCGCGCTCGAGGAGGCCGGCGTGCTCACGGTGCGGTCGCTCGCGGACCTCGGGGACACGATCGCCAAGGCGCTCTAGTGAGAATCGGGCTCGCGCAGCTGAATACCCGCGTCGGCGCGATCGATGCCAACACCACGAAGGTGCTCGATTACGCAGCGCGGGCGCGCGAGCTCGGTTGCGATCTGGTCGTGTTTCCCGAGCTCACGCTCTGCGGCTACCCGCCCGAGGATTTGCTGCTGCACGGCGGGTTGCGCAGCCGTGTCGAAGCCGCGTTCGCGAAGGTGCGGCAGGGTGTGTCCGGAATCGCCCTGCTGCTCGGCTACCCGGAATACGACGGCAATGCGATCTACAACAGCGCAGTGCTGCTGCGCGACGGCAAGGTGCTCGCCAATCACCGGAAGCGGATCTTGCCGAACTACGCCGTGTTCGACGAGAAGCGCTACTTCCAGCCGGGGAAGGACGCGACCGTCGTCGAGCTCGACGGGCTCCGTCTCGGCCTTATCGTCTGCGAAGACGTTTGGGAGCCCGAGCCGAGCCGCGCCGCCGCTGCGGCGGGAGCAGAAGCGATTCTGATCATCAACGGCTCGCCGTTTCACATGCACCAGCAACGCGTTCGCGAGGAAGTGCTCGCCGCTCGCGCGCGGGAAACACCGCTGCCGATGGTGTACTTGAACATGGTCGGCGGTCAGGACGAGCTCGTGTTCGACGGCGGCTCGCTCGTCGTCGATCGGCACGGCGCAGTGGCGTTTCGCGCCCCGCTGTTCGAGGAAGATCTGCACGTCGTCGAGCTCGTGCGAAAAAACGGCGTCGTCGTGAGCGTGCCTGGCGCCGTGGCGCCCACGCCGCCGCTCGTGGAGCGGGTCTACGGCGCGCTCGTGGTCGGCACGCGCGACTACGTCGACAAGAACGGTTTCCCGGGCATCATTCTCGGGTTGTCCGGCGGCGTCGACTCGGCTCTCACGCTCGCCATTGCCGTCGATGCGCTCGGCGCCGATCGCGCGCAGGCGGTCATGATGCCCTCGCGATTCACGTCGAAGATGAGCCTCGAGGACGCGGCCGAGCAGGCGAAGCGGCTCGGCGTACGCTACGAGGTGCTGTCGATCGAGCCGATCTTCCAGACGACGCTCGAGGTGCTCCGCGACGTGTTTTCCGGTTTGCCGCCCGATGCGACCGAGGAGAACATCCAGGCTCGCGCGCGCGGGATCGTGCTGATGGCGATCTCGAACAAGCTCGGCAAGATGCTGCTGTCGACTGGCAACAAGAGCGAGATGGCGGTCGGCTACGCGACTCTGTACGGGGACATGGCGGGCGGATTTGCGCCCCTCAAGGACTGCACCAAGACGCTCGTCTACCAGCTTGCCAACTACCGCAACGGGATCGCGCCGGTAATTCCGGAGCGTGTGATCAGCCGAGCCCCGACCGCGGAGCTGCGCCACGATCAGAAGGACAGCGATTCGCTACCCCCCTACGACGTTCTCGATGCGATTCTCGAGGCGTTCATCGAGAAGGATTACTCGGTCGGTCAGATCACGGCGCTCGGATTCGATAGGCCGACCGTCGTTCGCGTTCTGCAGATGGTGAAGCGCGCGGAATACAAGCGCCGCCAGGCGCCGCCCGGCGTGCGTGTCAGCAATCGCGCGTTCGGCCGCGATTGGCGCTATCCGATCACGTCCGGCTACTAAATCCCCTGCCCGCTCGCTCTCAGTTGACGGTCACGGGCGCACTGACCGCGATTTGCGTGTAGCCGTTCACGAGCAAGCGAAACTCGTATTGGCCCGGCGTCTGCGGCATCGTCACGGTCCAAGTGCGATTCGTGACCCCGGCGCCGACGTAGGTATACGTGATGTAAGAGTTCGGCCCGCTGCCGACTCTCGCAAGCGCGAGCCAATCGCTTGCGTTGCCCGGGCTGCCCTGCAACGTCACGGTAATTTGCGCTCCCGGAGCAGCGGTGGTCGCACTCGGCGTGAGTGTTGCAGGCGGCGCCTCGGGCGGCGCGGTGACCGTCACGGGCGCACTGACCGCGATTTGCGTGTAGCCGTTCACCAGCAAGCGAAACTCGTATTGGCCCGGCGTCTGCGGCATCGTCACGGTCCAAGTCCGGTTCGTGATCCCGGCGCCGACGTAGGTGTACGTGATGTAGGAAGCCGGCGCGCTGCCGACTTTCGCAAGCGCGAGCCAATCGCCCGCGTTGCCGGGGCTGCCCTGCAAGGTCACGGTGATCGACGCTCCCGGAAGAGCCGTCGTCGCGCTCGCGATGAGCGTCGCGGGTCCGGGCGCGGGCTCCGGTCCGGCCGGTGACGGTCACGGGCGCACTGACCGCGATTTGCGTGTAGCCGCTGTTCACGAACAAACGAAACTCGTATTGGCCCGGCGTCTGCGGCATCGTCACGGTCCAATTACGATTCGTGACTCCGGCGCCGACGTACGTGGACGTGATGTAAGACAGTCGGCGCGCTGCCCACTCTCGCAAGGGCGAGCCAATCGCCCGCGTTGCCCGGGCTGTTCTGCAACGTCACGGTGATCGACGCTTCGGGAGCAGCAGTGGTCGCGCTCGGCGTGAGCGTCGCAGGTGGGGGCGCGGTCGGCGCGGCGACGGTCACGGACGCACTGACCGCGGCTTGCGTGTAGCCGTTCACGAGCAAGCGAAACTCGTACGAGCCCGGCGTCTGCGGCATCGTCACGGTCCAATTACGATTCGTGACTCCGGCGCCGACGTAGGTGTACGTGATGTAAGAAGTGGGTGCGCTGCCGACTGTCGCAAGCGCGAGCCAATCGCCCGCGTGGCCCGAGCTACCCTGCAGCGTCACGGTAATCTGCGCTCCCGGGGCAGCGGTGGTCGCGCTCGGCGTGAGCGTCGCTGGTGAGGGCCCGGGCGCGGGTTGCGGCGCGGTGACGGTCACGGGCGCACTGACCGCGGCTTGCGTGTAGCCGTTCACGAGCAAGCGAAACTCGTATTGGCCCGGCGTCTGCGGCATCGCGACGGTCCACGTCCGATTCTTGACCCCGGCGCCGACGTAGGTGTACGTGATGTAAGAGGTCGGCGCGCTGCCGACTGTCGCAAGCGCGAGCCAATCGCCCGCGTTGCCCGAGCTGCCCTGCAGCGTCACGGTAATCTGCGCTCCCGGAGCAGCGGTGGTCGCGCTCGGGGTGAGCGTCGCGGGCGGCGGCGCGGGCGGCGCGGTGACGGTCACGGGCGCACTGACGGCGACTTGCGTGTAGCCGTTGTTCACGAACAAACGAAACTCGTATTGGCCCGGCGTCTGCGGCATGTCCACGGCCCACGTCGGCGATGAGCTGACGTGGCGCCAGTCGATGTAGGTCTTGGGCGGGCTGCCCACTTGCGCGAGCGCGATCCAATCGCCCGGCCAGCCCGGGGAGTTGAGTACGGTCACGTTCACTCGTCCACCCGCGGTAACCGTCGTCGCGTCCACTTGAATGCTGGGTGTGAGGATGCCGATCGACGCAGCGTTCGACGTTCCGCCGCCGGGCGACGGAGTGAACACGGTAACGGACACGGCGGAGGCGGTCGTGGCGATGGCGCTGGCCGCAACTTGCGCGGTCAACTGCGTCTTGCTCACGTAGCTCGTTGGCTGAGGCACGCCGTTGACTCGAACGGAGGACGAGCGGACGAAGTCGTTGCCGTTGACGGTGAGCGTGAAGTCGGGCCCGTACGCCACTCGCGTAGTCGGTGACACCGAAGCGATGATCGGCGCGGGCGACTCTATTCCGACGGCGCCGCTGACCCTGATTCGCCGTTTTGTCGGACCCCCGCGCTCGTCGATGATCGGTACGCCGGTGTTGACGAAGCTCGCGAGCGCATCGGCGACGCTCGCCGTTGGATGCGCCTGCTTGTAGATCGCCCACGCACCCGCGACGTGTGGTGCGGCCATCGACGTGCCTTCGAGCGTATCGAACCCGCCGCCCGGAACCGATGACGTGATCGGCGATCCCGGCGCGAGGAGATCGAGGTCGGCCGAGTTGTTCGAGAACCACGCGACTTCGTCATCGATGGTTGTCGCGCCGACGCTGATCGCGGCCGCGATGCAAGCGGGTTCCGCAATCCCGAATGTCAGTCCGTCGTTGCCGGATGCCGCGACAGTCGCGATGCCGACCGATCTCAGATTGTTGATGACGGCAGCGAACAGCGGGCTTTCAGCGTCGCAGGCGCTGTCGTAAGCAGTTCCGCCGAGGCTCAAGTTCACCGCCGCGATGTTGTGCTGATTGCGTAGCTCGAATACGTGCTCGAGGCCGGCGACGATGTCGCTTGCGAACGCACGAGGACACGGAAACTCCTCGAAGAAGATCAGGCAGTCCTCGATGGACGCGTGAAAGACCTGAATCGCGATGAGTTGCGCACCCGGTGCGACTCCCGAAAACTCCGAGCCGGAACCGATGGCAATTCCGGCAACGTGTGTCCCGTGCCGGCATGCTTCGGGCGCGAACGCGCAGCTGACGGCCGCGCCGGAACCGATCTGCGTGGCTTGCCCATTCGGGCAATCCCCGCCGGACCCCGTTTCCGCGCTGGCGAAGCACGCTTCTTTGATCAACCGTCCGCCAAAAAACGGATGCGTGCGATCGACGCCGGAATCGATCACCGCAACGGCCGTCCCGCTGCCGTTCAAGCCGAGCTCGTGGGCGAGATCCGCTTCGATCAGCGGCACGCTGTCCATCAGCACAGGGCGCGAGCAGTCGGTCTTCCAAGACGCTGAGCGCTGGAGATACTGCCGACGAAAGCTCCGCAAGCGTCGACGCGTCGACCTCGAGCGCGACGTACGGCGCATCTGCGAATTCGTGGATGACTCGGTGTTGACCGCGACGCATGGTCGTCTTCAGGCGTTCACGCTGCGCCGCGATCTCGCTGCGTCGCTGGCGGATCTGTTCGGCCGAACGCGCCCCGGTGCTCTGCGCGGGGTCCGTCACGGCGAGCTCCACGATCACGCGCGCGCGCCCCTCCGCTGCCACTCGATCCCGAACGGCTTGGGCCACGTTCGGGGCCGTTTGACCGAGAGCCGTTTCGGCATTGATGACCACGAGCGTGATCAGCGCGCACGCGAAGATCCGCGATAGCCTTGCATTCATAGAGGAGCCTCCCTGGGACTACTCTGATTGGTTAGCTGCGGCAGCTCTGTCTTCGATGATGCGAATGACGAGATCGGGCCTTGCTTGAAGCTTGGCGACGGCACTCGGGCCGACCTCGAGTGACAGAAACGGAACGCTTCGGTGCCGGCGAATGAGACGCATGTCGTTGCCGGCGAGCTCGGACATGACCAGCTGCTGGGACACCGCGATCGCGTCCCGTTGGGCTTGCACGTGCTCTTGATCGAGTCTGCCCTCGGGCGTGAAGCCCGGGACGTTCAACTCGACAACAACCCTTGCCGCGCCGGAGGCAATCGTCTCTAGAAGCGCAGGTTCGACGACGACCTGCGCCATGGCAGGCCCCGCAACGAGCGAAGCGCAGACCAGGGGATATAACCGGCCGATAGCCAAGTGAAGGCGCACCGTGAGGCCTGGATCGTTATTCTTATAGGCGTCTCGGCGCAGAATGGTAGCAAAGCAAACATAATCGTGCCCAGCCGATCCAACCGCGCGGGCACGCGGAGGACTCGATACCGGCCGGCTTTGACATAGTTGCGGCGTGTCCGCCGCACGCGGAGGCCGACGATCCGACGGCGCTGCTCAGTTTGCGCAGCGTGGCAATCGGTGCCGGACCCGCTACAGCTGCGCGGCCGTCTCGGCGGCGGCGCCTTCGCCGAAGCTTTCCTCGAGAACGCGGCGGGCGTCGGCGGCAAGGTCCGTCATGCCGAGGTTCTCGTACGCCACGACCATGAGCGCAAGCGTTTGCTCGAGTTGCGGAGCGCCCGGGTAGTGCTCGAGCGCGTACTTCGCCCGGTTGACGGCGGCGACGTACGCGCCGCGTTCAATGTAATAAGCGGCCACGTGGTTCTCGTACTCCGCGAGCCGATTGCGCAAGAAAATCATGCGCTGGCGCGCGTCGGCCACGTATTCGCTGTCCGGGAAGCGCCGTACGAGCTCCTGAAACGTGGAGAACGACCGCAGTGTGTCTTTCGGCGGCCGCAGCGAGAGGTCGACACGGAACATCTTTTCGAGCACGTTAGGCGCCTGATCGAAATAGACGCGCCCGCGCATATACAGACAGTAATCGACGCGTGCGTGGGTCGGGTTCTCGCGCTCGAACTCTTCGGCCGCATCGATGGCCGACTCGGGCTGCTGACTCTTATAATAGAGATAGATCAGGTCCAGCTGCGCTTGGCGCGTGACGTTGCTGAACGGGTAACGCGCCTCGAGCGCCATGAAATCCTGGATCGCCCCGGCGTAATTGGAGGCATCCATCGCGTCGCGGCCGCGCTCGTAGAGAGCCTCCGGACCCGCGTCCTGCACGGTGTTGTCCTTGCGGCCGCACGCGGTGAGCGCGGTTGCGGCGAGCGTGAGCAGCAGCAGTATTTTGACGGCTCGAACCACTTGAGGACCCATGTGCGGCGCGGAGTTCCGACCGCGAGTTTGACGATGAAGTATAGCCGAAAGTTTCCGCCGTCCCTGGGCTTGCGGGCATGGAAAGGATCGAGCGCCGGCTGATCGTGCCGGCCGAGCTCGCCGGACGGCGTTTGGATCAGGCGGCGGCCGCGCTGTTCCCGGAATTCTCGCGCAGCCGTTTGAAGACCTGGATCGACGCGGGCGAGCTCACGCTGTCGGGCCAGGCGGTTCGCGCGCGCACGCTCCTGCACGGCGGCGAAGAGCTCACGCTCGCCACCGAGCTTCATCCTGAGGTCGCGGTCGAGCCCGAAGCGATTCCGCTGACGCTCGTGTACTGCGACGAAGCGCTGCTCGTGATCGACAAGCCGGTGGGCTTGGTCGTGCATCCGGGCGCGGGCAACCGCTCGGGCACGTTGCAAAATGCGCTGCTCCACTTCGACCCGGCGCTCGCGGTGCTGCCGCGCGCGGGCCTCGTTCATCGCCTCGACAAGGACACGAGCGGCCTGCTGCTCGTCGCGCGCAACCTTGCGAGTCAAAAGACGCTTGCGGCCGCGCTCGAGCGGCGCGGCGTGAGCCGCACCTATTCAGCGATCTGCCAAGGCGTGTTGACGGGCGGCGGCGTCATCGAAGCGCCGATCGGCCGCCACCGGCGCGAGCGAACCAAGATGGCCGTGATCGAGCGCGGCCGGCCCGCGCGTACGCGCTATCGTGTGATCGAGCGTTTCCGCGCGCATACGCATTGCGAGGTCGAGCTCGAAACCGGTCGCACTCATCAGATTCGCGTGCACATGGCGCACATCCGATCTCCGCTAGTCGGCGATCCCGTCTACGGTGGCCGGCCGCGCTTTCCGCGCCAGCCGAGCGAACAGTTGCGGTCGGTGCTGCAACGCTTCCGTCGGCAAGCGCTGCACGCGACTAAGCTCAAGTTCGCCCATCCGGAAACCGGCGCGGAGCTGACCTTCGCGAGCGAGGCCGCTTCGGATCTGCAAGAGCTTCTCGCCGCACTACGCGCGGACGCCGCCGGCGAGGCCGCATGACGCTCGGGTTCGCACCGGACTGGCGGACGCCGCCGAACGTGCGCGCCTGGGTCACGGAGCGTGCCGGCGGCACGAGCCGCGGGCTGTATTCGACGCTCAATCTCGCAGGCCACGTCGGCGACGAGGTCGCCGCCGTCGCGGCAAACCGCGCGCGGCTCCGAGCAACGCTTGGGCTGCCGAGCGAGCCCGCGTGGCTCACGCAGGTGCACGGGCGCCGCGTGCTCGATCTCGACGCTGGCGATGCGCACGGGGAGGCCGACGGCGCCGTCACCGGCCGCCCCGGCGTCGTTTGTGCCGTGCTGACGGCCGATTGCTTGCCGGTGCTGATCTGCAGCGCGGACGGCGGCCGCATCGGGGTTGCGCACGCGGGCTGGCGCGGGCTCGCCGCCGGCGTGCTGCCCGCCGCGGTTGCCGCGGTCGGCGGCGACCCGGGCGGCGTCTCGGCCTGGCTCGGACCCGCGATCAGCGCCGCGGCGTACGAGGTCGGCGACGAGGTGCGCGCGGCGTTCACGACCACGGATCCGGCCGCCGCGGCGTGCTTTCGGCGCAACCCGCGCGGCCGCTGGCAGGCCGATCTCTACGCGCTCGCGCGGCTGAGCCTCGCGGCCGCGGGCGTCGCGCAGGTCGGCGGCGGCGGATTCTGCACGTTCGGCAATGCTTCGAGATTCTTCTCCCATCGCCGCGAGGCGCCCTGCGGGCGCATGGCCACTCTGATCTGGCCCGAGGCAGACCGCTGATGGGTCGCGATTGCCGCTGAGGCTCGGTCCTGACCCCGTTCGAATGGCGGTTGATATCGACGATCGCTACCCTCATGTCCGGCCCCTACGGAAAGACGCCTAGGAGCGTACCGGTATGCGGATGGACAAACTCACGACCCCCCTGCAGCAGGCGCTCGCCGACGCTCAGTCCATGGCCGTCGGGCGCGATCATCAGTTCATCGAGCCGGTTCATCTGTTTGCCGCGCTGCTGGAGCAACGGGGCGGCACGGTGCAGGGAGTGCTCACCAAAGCGGGCGTGAACATGAGTGTCTTGCGCTCGCAGCTCGGCGAAGCGCTCGACCGCCTGCCGACCGTGGAAGGCACGCCCGGCGAGGTCCACATCTCCAACGATCTTTCGAAGCTTCTCAACGTCGCCGACAAGCTCGCGCAGGAACGCGGCGACGCGTACATCTCGAGCGAGCTGTTCCTTCTCGCGGCCGTGCAAACGAAGAACGACGTCGCTCGAATCCTCGAAAAAGCGGGCGCCGTGAAGGGTGCGATCGCGACGGCGATCGAGGAGGTCCGCGGTGGCGCGAACGTCCAAGATCAGAATGCGGAAGAAGCGCGCCAAGCGCTCGAAAAATACACGATCGATTTGACTGAACGCGCCGAGCAAGAAAAGCTCGATCCCGTCATCGGGCGCGACGACGAGATTCGCCGCACGATCCAAGTGCTCCAGCGCCGCACGAAGAACAACCCCGTGCTGATCGGCGAGCCTGGCGTCGGCAAGACCGCGATCGTCGAAGGGCTCGCGCAGCGCATCGTGAACGGCCAAGTTCCCGAGGGGCTCAAGAACAAACGAGTGCTGTCGCTCGACATGGGCGCGCTGATCGCAGGAGCGAAGTTTCGCGGCGAGTTCGAGGAGCGGCTGAAAGCCGTGCTCAACGACCTCGCGAAGCAGGAAGGCCAGATCATCCTCTTCATCGACGAGCTGCATACGATGGTGGGCGCCGGCAAGGCCGAAGGCTCGATGGATGCCGGCAACATGCTGAAGCCCGCGCTCGCGCGCGGCGAGCTGCACTGCGTCGGCGCGACGACGCTCGACGAGTACCGCAAGTACGTCGAGAAGGACGCCGCGCTCGAGAGGCGCTTCCAGAAGGTGCTGGTCGACGAGCCGTCGGTCGAGGACACGATCGCGATCTTGCGCGGCTTGAAGGAACGCTACGCCGGTGCACCACAAAGTGGAGATCACGGATCCCGCTATCGTCGCCGCGGCGACGCTATCGCACCGCTACATCAGCGATCGCCAGTTGCCCGACAAGGCGATCGACTTGATCGACGAAGCTGCGTCGCATATCCGCATGGAGATGGATAGCAAGCCCGAGGAGATGGACCGGCTCGAGCGGCGACTCATACAGCTCAAGATGGAGCGCGAGGCGCTGAAGAAGGAGTCGGACGAGGCCTCGAAGCGCCGGCTCGCGGACCTCGAGGGCCAGATCAGCAAGCTCGAGGCGGAGTACGCCGACTTCGAGGAGGTCTGGAAAGCCGAGAAGGCCGTCGTGCAGGGCGAGGCGCAAATCAAGGAGGAGCTCGAGCGCGCCAAGGCCGAGTTCGAGAAAGCGCGGCGCGCGTCCGATCTCACCCGGATGTCGGAGCTGCAGTACGGCAAGATTCCGGAGCTCGAGCGCCGCTTGGAGCAAGCCGTGCGCGCGGAGCGCGAGGGCATGAAGCTCTTGCGCAACAAGGTCACCGACGAGGAAGTCGCGGAGGTCGTCTCGAAGTGGACTGGCATTCCGGTGTCGAAGATGCTCGAGAGCGAGAGGGAAAAGCTGGTCAGGATGGAGGAGTTCCTCGAGCAGCGCGTCGTCGGCCAAGCCGAGGCGCTCACGACGGTTGCGAACGCGATCCGGCGCGCGCGCGCGGGTCTCGCGGATCCGAACCGGCCGAACGGCTCGTTCCTTTTTCTCGGCCCCACCGGGGTCGGCAAGACCGAGCTCACGAAAGCGCTTGCTGCGTTTCTGTTCGACACCGAAGAAGCGATGATCAGGATCGACATGTCCGAGTTCATGGAGAAGCATTCGGTCGCGCGCTTGATTGGCGCCCCGCCGGGCTACGTCGGCTACGAGGAAGGGGGCCATCTCACGGAAGCCGTGCGCCGCAAGCCGTACTCGGTGGTGCTCCTCGATGAGATCGAGAAGGCGCATCCCGACGTTTTCAACGTGCTCTTGCAGGTGCTCGACGACGGCCGGCTCACGGACGGTCACGGCCGCACCGTGGATTTTCGCAATACCGTGATCGTGATGACTTCGAACTTGGGGAGCCAGCGCATCCAAGAGCTCGCCGGCGCGCAGAACTACGCACGGATGAAAGCCGAAGTGATGGAGATCGTCGCTCAGCACTTCCGGCCGGAGTTCATCAACCGCATCGACGATGTGGTGGTGTTCCATCCGCTCGAGCCCGAGCACATTCGCAGGATCGTCGATATTCAGCTTCAGTACCTGCATCGAAGGCTCGCCGAGCGCGGCATCGGGCTCACGCTCGATGCAGCCGCGAGGGATCGGCTCGCGCAGGCGGGATTCGACCCGGTCTACGGCGCACGGCCGCTGAAGCGTGCCATCCAGCAACAATTGGAGAATCCGCTCGCACAGCGTATCCTGCGCGGCGATTTCGGCCCGGGGGACATCATTCGGGTCTCCGCCGACGCCGACGGCCTCGTCTTCAGCAAGGGTGTGAAGGAAGCTGCCGCTTGACCTGCGACGCCGTGCCTTGAAATCGCGGTAAGTTATGCGAAAAGATCGCGCCACAGCGCGAGAATGGAACTATGCCGATCTACGAATATCGTTGCGCCGCCTGCGGCCGTGAGCTCGAGGCGTTGCAGAAAATCAGCGACGCTCCGCTGAAGAAGTGCCCCGAGTGCAGCAGGCGCAAGCTCGAGCGGCTCATGTCCGCGCCCTCGTTTCGTCTGAAGGGCGGCGGATGGTACGAGACGGATTTCAAGTCCGACAGCGAAACGAAGCGTAACCTGGTCGAGACCGCGGAGCGCAAGGAGCCCGCCGCGGCCGAGAGTGGCAAGACCGAGGGTGCGAAAGGCGAAAGCGGAGGCGCCAAGACGGATGGCGCAAAAACGGAGAGCGCCAAGGCGGACGGCGCCACGAAACCCGCAAGCGCAAAGAACGGCGCCAAAGAGACGAAACCTGCCGCGAAGGCATCGAGCGTCAAACCTGCGACGAAGTCGTCGTCCGGCCGCCGAGCGGAGAGCTAATGCACCTGCGCCGCTATCTGGTGGCGGGCCTTCTGATCTGGCTGCCCGTCGGCGCGACGATCCTGATCTTCAAGTTCCTGCTCGATCTCATGGATCGAGTGCTGTTCCTCATTCCGTACGCGTATCGGCCCGAGACGTTGCTCGGCTTCCGCATCCCGGGCTTGGGAGCGATTCTCGCGCTGCTGATACTGCTTGCGACCGGCATGCTCGGCGCAAACTTTTTCGGCCGCCGCCTGGTCGTGTTGTACGAGTCGTGGCTCAACCGGATTCCGATCGTCCGGACGGTCTACAGCGGCGTCAAGAAATTCGCCGCCATTGTGTTCAGCGAAAGCGGCACGTCGTTCAAGAAGGTGCTGCTCGTCGAATACCCGCGGCGCGGCGTCTATAGGATCGGCTTCCAGACGTCCGAGAACGCGCGCGAGATCCAAGCCGTGACGAGCCAGTCGATCGTCACGGTGTTCGTGCCGACGACGCCCAACGCGGCCTCGGGGTTCATGGTGTTCGTGCCGCGCGAGGACGTCATCGAGCTCACGATGTCGGTGGAAGAGGCGCTGAAGATGATCATCACGCTCGGCGTCGTCGTTCCCGAGTGGCACCCGGTGCACCCCAGAGAGGCGCTTGCGCGCTCCAAGGCTTCCTCGTAACATCCCGCCTCTTTCGTCCGCGCGCCTTTATCTTTCAAAAGGTTAGCCCTCATGCGCAGCCATTACTGCGGCCAAGTCAATCGGTCCCACGTCGGCAGCGTGATCCGCGTGGCGGGCTGGGTGCATCGCAGACGCGACCACGGCGGCGTGATTTTCATCGACTTGCGCGACCGCGAAGGGTTGCTGCAGGTCGTGTTCGATCCGGATCAACCCGCGATGTTCGCGGAGGCCGAGCGGCTGCGCGGCGAATTCGTGCTCGCGGTCGAGGGCCGCGTGCGCGATCGCCCCGCGGGCACCGTGAACCCGAACCTCCCGACCGGCGAGGTGGAGGTCCTCGCGACGAAGCTCACCGTGCTCGCCAAGTCGAAGACGCCGCCGTTCCACCATGACGAAGCCGCGAGCGAGGAGCTGCGCTTGCGCTATCGCTATCTCGACCTGCGCAGGGAGGAGATGCAGCGCATCTTGCGGCTGCGGCACGCCGTGACACGAGCGCTGCGCCGCTTCATGGATGACCACGGTTTCGTCGATATCGAGACGCCGGTGTTGACGAAGACGACTCCCGAGGGCGCGCGCGATTACCTCGTGCCGAGCCGCACGCAACCGGGCAATTTTTTCGCGCTGCCACAATCGCCGCAGCTCATGAAGCAGCTGCTGATGATGTCGGGGTTCGATCGCTATTATCAGATCGTCAAGTGTTTCCGCGACGAGGACCTGCGCGCGGACCGCCAACCCGAGTTCACGCAGCTCGACGTCGAGACGTCGTTCATGAGCCAAGACGAGATCATCGAGCTCATGGAGGCGCTCGTGCTGGACTGCTTCAAGTCCGTGATCGGCGTCGAGCTGCCGAGCCCGTTCGCGCGCATGACGTACGCGGAGGCCATGCGCCGCTTCGGCAGCGACAAGCCCGATTTGCGCAACCCGCTAGAGCTCGTCGAGGTCGCCGATCTCTTTCGCGGGGTCGAGTTCAAGGTATTCGCGGCGCCGGCAGCGGATCCCGCGAGCCGGATCGCCGCCTTGAGGTTGCCGCGCGGCGGCGAGCTCACACGCAAGGAGATCGACGACCACACCGCGCTCGTCGGCCGCTTCGGCGCGAAGGGCCTCGCCTATATCAAGGTCAACGACCGCAAGGCGGGCAAGGCCGGATTGCAGTCGCCGATCTTGAAATTTCTCCCCGATGCCGCGGTCGAGGGCGTGCTCGAGCGCGTCGGGGCGATCGATGGCGACCTCGTGTTCTTCGGCGCCGACAAGTCGAAGGTCGTCAACGACTCGATGGGCGCGCTCAGGCTCGCGCTCGGGCGCGACCGCAAGCTCCTCGAAGGCGCCTGGCGGCCCCTTTGGGTGATCGATTTTCCGATGTTCGAGGCCGTTCCCGGCGGCGGCTGGACGCCGCACCATCACCCGTTCACGTCGCCGCGGGTTGCGTCCGCCGACGAGTTGCGCGCGAATCCCGGCGGTGCAGTGGCGCAGGCGTATGACTTCGTGCTGAACGGCTACGAGGTCGGCGGCGGCTCGATTCGTATTCACGATACGGAGCTGCAAGCGGCGGTGTTCGAGCTGCTCGGCATCGGCAAGGAAGAGGCGGAGCTCAAGTTCGGCTTTCTCTTGGCCGCGCTCGAGTACGGCACGCCGCCGCACGGCGGCATCGCGTTCGGTTTGGACCGGCTCGTGATGCTGCTGGCGGGCACGGAAAACATCCGCGACGTGATCGCATTCCCGAAAACTGCGGCCGCGAGCGATCTCATGACCGGCGCCCCGAGCCCGGCGGACGCGGCGCAACTCAAAGAGCTCGGCATTCGCACGCGGACCGCGACGCCGACCTGAGCGTAAGTCATGCGTTCGGCCGCCGAGTTCAAGCGTCCGGAGTCGGTGTTGGTGGTGATCTATACACGCGCGCTCGAGTGCCTGCTGCTCGAGCGCGTCGAGCCGCGCGGTTTCTGGCAATCGGTGACCGGCACGTTGCGTTGGGGGGAGACCCCGGCCGAATGCGCAGCGCGCGAGGTCCGCGAGGAGACGGGCCTTGCGTCCGACGGTTTGCGCGACGCACACGTGCAGCGTGCTTTTCCCGATCCTACCGGCTTGGCGCGAGCGCTACGCACCCGATGTCGAAACGAATCTCGAGCATCTGTGGTACCTCGAGCTGCCGCAGGTGACCGACATTCGCCGCAACCAGGCCGAGCATTGCGCCGACGAGTGGCTCGACGTCGACGCTGCGATTCGCAAAGTGTCGTCGTGGACGAACCGCGAAGCTTTGGAACGGCTGCGTGATTCGAGGCCCTTCGGTTGAGCACCGTGCGTCCGGCAGTCGTCGTGTTGCACGGCGTCTGGTTGCGGGGCACGGAGACGTGGCCGTTGCGCCGGAGCCTGTGCGCGGCGGGATACGACGTGACGCTGTTTCGCTACCACTCCGTCATGGCGGGCCTAAAGGTGAACGCTGCGCGGCTCGCCGAGTTCTTGGCGCAGCGCTCGAATGCTGGCGTGCACCTCGTTGGCCACAGCTTGGGCGGCCTCGTCATCCTCGAGGCGCTCGCGCGGCATTCGGTTGCCTGTGGGCGGATCGTGTGTCTCGGCTCCCCGCTGAACGGCAGTGGCGCCGCGTCGGCCGTCGCCGCGTGGCCATCCGGGCCGACGGATCATCGGCAAGAGCCTCGATGAATTCCTCGCGCGTGGCACGCAAGCCGCTCCGGCGGGACGCGAGATCGGCATCATCGCGGGCAGTCGATCTTTCGGCACCGGCCGCTTTTTCGGCCACTTGAGCGCGCCGAACGACGGCACCGTAACGGTCGGGGAGACGTTTCTAGCCGGTGCCGCCGACCACCTCGTGCTGCCCGTGTCTCACATCGCGATGCTCTGGTCGCCCGCCGTCATTCGGCAGGTTCGTTGGTTCCTCGCGGACGGCAAGTTCCGCCGCGACTAGGTCGAGCGCCGCCTTCACGCGCTCCGGGGTGAATGGAATCTCGCGGACGCGCGCGCCGGTGGCATCGAAAATCGCGTTCGCGATTGCCGCCGCGACGATCGTGATCGACGTTTCGCCGGCACCGGTTGCCGGTGCGTCGGGTCTCTCGAGCAGCACGCTCTCGATCCGCGGCGCGTCGAACGACAGATCGAGGCTGTGGTACGTTGACCAGTCGACTGAGGTCACCTTCTCGTCGTCCCAAGTGACCTCCTCGCCGAGCGCGCGGCTCAACCCTTGCAGCGCGCCGCCTTCGATCTGATTCTTCACCCCGTCGGGGTTGGAGATCGGTCCGCAGTCCACAGCGACGACGAGCCGCGCGACGTTGACCGACCCGACTTCCCGGTCGACCGCTACTTCCGCCACCATCGCCGCATAACCGTTGTCGCCTTCGTAAAGAACGCAAGCCACCCCACGTCCTTCGGCCAATCCGGCGCGCGTCACGTCCGGCCGCGGCGACGGGCGCGACGTCCAATTCGCGGCTGTCGCGGCGGCGCTTACGACATCGCGCAGCCGCGGATCCGCGATGTGACGCAGCCGGTACTCGACCGGATCGGCGCGCGACGCGCGCCGCGACCTCGTCGATGAACGATTCGTGCGAGAACGTGTTCTGCAGCCGCCATGGCGACCGCAAGGGACCCGTCCAAAACGGCGAAGCGACGACGTGCATCAGCACCCGCTCGCTCTTGATCGTGCCCGTTCCACCGCACGCGCCGCCGACGCAACCCGTCACGTACGAGGGCGCCGCGTTCTGGCCGTTGTCGAACGCCGTGCTCGGCGCCGGTGCGGGAGTGCGGGGCGCGAGCGCGGGAACCTCGTAGCCGGCAAGCATGCCGGTCACGACGTTTCCTGGCGTGTCGTAGCCCGGCCGGCCACCGCGGCTCGCGCTCCAAGACTCGTGGTCCCACGCGACGATGTTGCCGGCCGGGTCGAGCGCGGCTCGCTGCTCGAGCACGAATGCGTAGCCGTAGTTCTCCCACGCCATCTCGTCTTTGCGCGTGAGGAGCACGCGCACGGGCTTGCCCGCGGCCTGGGAGAGAAGCGCCGCGTCGAACGACGCCGTGTCGGCGCCGTTGACTCCGTAGCAGCCCGGAGCCGCGCACGAAAATGACGCGCACGTCGTCGACTTCGCGCCCGAGCAACATCGCGGCCGTGCTGCGCAGGGGATAGACGGCCTGCGTCGCCGACCAGATCGTGACTTGATCCTCGCGCACGTCGGCCACTGCGCAGGACGCCGCCGATCGAGCCGTGCATTTGATAGGGGTGCCGGTACGTTGCGCGAACGACGTCGGCCGCGCCGGCCAGCTTGCTGTCCACGTCCTGCGAGTCGACGAGCAGCGTGTCGCGCGTGGGCTGATTGCGCAGATGAGTGTAGAAATCGCCTTGCGGCGGAAGGCGCGTGCCGGCCGACCACGTGACCTTCAGCGCCGCGGCGGCTTGGATCGCCTGCCATTGGTCCCGCGGCGATGACCCGACGAAGTCATTTTTCACGACGACGCGAACTCCCCCGGGAGGCCTCGCACCGAGCTTTCGTCGACGGCGACGACCTTCGCTCCCACGACCGGCGGCCTGATTACGCGCCCATGCAGCATGCCGGGCACGCGCACGTTGTGAACGAATTCGAGCTCGCCGCTGACGAGCGCCGGCAGGTCCAGCCGCTTGACGGACGTGCCCAGGATCGTCCACTCGCTCGCGGGCTTGCGCTGCGCCGCGCGGTCGAGATTCAGATCGAAGCTCTTGCCGCCGATCAACTCGCCGTAGGCGACACGCCGCGACGGCTGGGCTTTGACGAGCGATTTCGCCGTTTACCGCGACGAGCTCGCCGACCGCGACGCCGAGCCGTGCGGCTCCGAGCTGCAGCAGACGCGTGCGCGCCGTCGCGCCCGCAAGTGCGAGATTGTCGCGATTGAAATTCGTCGGATGCGACTGCGAGCCGGATGTCGTGCCTTGATCAGGCGTGCGCGCGGTGTCGCATTGCACGAGCGTCACGCGGTCGAGCGGCACGCAGAGCTCTTCCGCGATGAGCTGACACTGCGCGGTGTAGAGTCCCTGCCCGAGCTCACATTTGCCGGTGTATGCGGTGATCCGTCCGTCCACGCCGACGGCAATCCAGGCGTCGACCGCTTCGCTGCCGGCCCCGCCTTGTGCAACAGCGGACCGGGGCGCGACGATGCGGCCCCATCGAGAATGCGACGACCAGCGCACCCGAGCCCTTGCAAGAGTGCGCGGCGCGTGAGCCGCGCGTCGGCAAGCGCACCTTTGGCGTGGGCGGTCATGCTCACGCGGAGCGCTCCTGTGCGTAGCGCTTGATCGCGCGCAACATGCGGCCGTTCCCAAAGCAGCGGCATAGGACGCCGCTCAGCGCCGCGCGAATCTCCGCATCGCTCGGTTGCGGGTTGCGGTCGATGAGCGCTTTCGCCGTGAGGATCACGCCGGAGAGGCAGAATCCGCATTGCGCCGCTTGCTCGTCGATGAACGCTCGCTGTAGAGGGTGGGGATCAGCGCTCGTGCCCAAGCCTTCGAGCGTCGTGATCTCGGCGTCGCCGACGCTGCCGACCGGCGTGATGCACGAGCGCACGGCACGGCCGCCGATGATCACCGTGCAAGCACCGCACTGCCCGAGCCCGCAGCCGAACTTCGGCCCGTTGAGCGCGAGATCGTCGCCGAGCACGTACAGCAGCGGCGTTGCGGCGTCGGTGTCGACGGAATGCGCCTCGCCATTGACCTTGAGGTCGATGATGCTCATGCGGCTCCCCCTCGGGCGGATGGTAACCCGCCGCGACGGCACGCACGATGCGCTTGTCACCCCTTAGGCGGTTGAGGCGGGCTTGCGGAGGAACTCGAAGGTATGGCGATACTCGTTCGCCACCAGAAAGCTTGCGCTGTCCAATGGCGGAAATGTCCAGCGCTCGAAGCGCTTCAAGCTCGCGACCTCGCCGATCGGGAAGCGATGTCCCGGCATGTCGTCCCAGCTAACGACCAAAGCGCCTCCCGGGCGCAGCGTGCTATAGCAGCCGGAGAACGCCACTTCCGCATCCGCCACTTCATTGAGCCCCCAACCCAGCACGCCGTTGCAGAAAATGACGTCGAGCTCACCTGGAGCGAAGTGCCGAGCGATATCGGTCACGGACGCAACCACGTGGCGCTTTGCGCCGAAGAATACGCGGTCCGGATCCACTTCGAGAGTGATGTACTCGGAGCCTGCGAAGATCCGTGAATAGCCTCGGGTGTACCAGTCGCAACCGACGAACAACACCTTGCGAAATGACCCATCGTTGACGAAGTAGGGGAAAATCTTGCGTTCGAGGATTGCGCGATCCTCGGTCTTCAGGCGCAGGTCGAAGCCCGCGCGCAGCAGGAGCCGACCGACGCGGGCCCGGAACCATCGCCAGGGGCTAGTCGGGCTCACGAGCGCGCCACCGGGGAGCCGCTGTGCGCGGCTCGAATCACTTTGAGCCGATGGGTCACTAAGCCTGCGAAACTGACGCGGCCATCGCCCGGGAGCCGTCGCAGGAATTCGTAGCTCACACGGCTAATGCGCAGGGGCGACGTGCCGGTGCTGTTGGTGGGCTGACCAGGAATGATGCCCCAGTGACACGCCTCGTAACCGCAGCGAACTGCCGCTGCTACGGCTTCGGGAGTGCCGTCGTAAGCGGGGAACGCCAGATGGCGCACGACCTTTCCTGGCAGTCGCGACTCGAGAAGCGCCTTTGCGCGTCGGAGATCCTCTTCCAGAGGCAACGGCGCCGCGCGGAGCGCATCCTCCATCGCGCCATTCACGCCATCCAGGCTCCTCGGCCGCGGCCACTCCGGAACGTAGCGACTCTCGAGCGTGTGCGATTCGATGTCGACCAAGCCGGAGGCGTGAACGTGCCGCAACTCTGCCCACGTCATGGGTCGATCCGCCATGTGCCGAAAGGCCGCGGGCGGGACATCGAAATGCATCCCGGGAGCGACGAAGGCAATCGCACGCGCATCGTATTCCTGCAGCAACGGGAAGGCGACGTCGAAAAAATTCACCGGACCGTCGTCGAAGGTCAGCATGACCTCTCGCGAGCTTGGGCGGCGCTCGCCGCGAAGCGTGGCAAGCAATTCGTCGGCCGACAGCGTCCGGTAGCCGTTACGCGCGAGAAACTTGAGATCGCTGTCCAAACGCCCCGCACTAACCGTGTGATAGCAGAAGACGGGAAGTGACGCGCCCAATCCTCTCGGCCGCGGCGCAATCACGAATCGTGGCAAGCCGCCGTCAAAGAGCCCTTTGATCTCGTAGCTGTTCTTGCGCCAAGACTGCGCGATTGCCTGCCGTGCCTGGGCCAACACCGCTCAGTGGCTCATTCGCGGTCGCAGCGAGCCGTGCTCGTCGCGGCCTGCGGAAATGGTCTTGTAGGTGACCTCGAGCTCGGAGATGTGGTGCCGGATGTCGAACCGATCCGCGGCGGCGGCGGCGCCATCGGAGAGCCGTTGCCGAAGCGCCGGGTCCGCTAAGACTGCGATCAGGGAATCGATGAAGCCGTCATCGTCGTGTGGCGCCGCAAGCAAACCGGTCTGTGCGTGCTTCACGAGCTCGGGATTTCCTCCCGACCGAGTAGCCCACGACGGGACGACCTAGGACCAGTGACTCGATGATCGAGTAGCTACAGGCCTCTCTCAGGCACAGCAATGCAGTGACGTCGCACGCGCTTATCACGTCGGCGATGTCGGTGCGATTGCCCAGGAACCTTACGAAGTGATCGACCCCGAGCTCGCGCGCAGCCCGCATTGCCTCGCTCTTGTCCGGGCCTTCGCCCGCGAACACGAAGTGCGCGCTCGGCACTCTCGCCAAGATCGTCGGAATCATGTGCACGAGCTCGATGAGTCGCTTCTCGGGTCCAAATCTCGACGTCGAGACTACGATCGGCGCATCGAGCGGAATCGCCCACTCGCGGCGCAGACGAGCACGTGCGTCGTCAGCGCCATCATTTTGATTTTCGCGGTATCGATCGCATTCAACAGGATCTTGTGGCGCTGCGGCTCGACACCGTGCTCGCGCCGCACGACTGCTGCAACGGTCTTGCACACGCAAAGCGCCACGTCGGGCTGAGGCAGCACGCGATTCAGCAAACGCTCCGGAGTCGACGTGGGCCACTCGTCATGAACGTGTAGGACTACCGCGGGCCGAACCCTCGATAGCCGAGCCAGACGCGCCGCCATGCTGCTCTCTCGCTGATGGGCGTGGATGACGTCCGGACGGTAGCTGCGAACCACGTCGAGAAAACGCGGTACTGCACGCGGATCGAAGCGCTTGAGACCCAAGAAGCTGACTTCGACGCCGGCCTGGACGAGTTGGTTGGCACTTTCGTGCCTCGCCCGGAAACAGCAGAGCGCAACGGAGTGGCCTTTGGCACGCAGCTTCGGCAGGACGTTGGTGAGATACGTCGTGCAACCGTGCCAGACACGATCCCCGTATCCGAGATGGTCGACGGCAAACAGGATTCGCATTAGCGGGCCGTGGAGATCCTTCTCCGAGTTCTCGCTCGCGGGGCGAGCGGAACGCTTTAATTGTTGTTACCGCTGAACGCGGCTTCCTCCCCTTGCGCCGGTACACTACATGAACGCTTCTACGGCGCAACGTTTCGCCGAGCGGACCGCGCCGGCCGAAGGTTCCGCGTGAGCAACGTTCCACTGACGATCAACATAACCTCGGTGGTTGCGTAAGGCTTGTTGGCGAGGGGCTACGCGTCGCGATCGGGACTGATTGCGGCGACGGGACGTTCCAGAAGAGGATCGGAGCCCAGTAGCCATGCCACGGCTCCGCTCGAGACGGTGAACACGACGTTGAGCAGCGCGTAGAGCGCCGATACGGCGAAGGCTTGCGGAGCGGCGACCGCAAACGGCGCAAGCAAGAACACGTGCACGGCCTGCGCGCCTCCTACGCCTGATATCGAGATCGGCAAGAGCCCGAATAGCGCGAACAACGGGACGAGGGCGCCCCACGCCACGACCGGCAACTCCACGCCGACACTCACGCCCACAGCCGCGAATACGAGTGCGGAGACCGACGCGGCTAGCGCCGCGATGAACGCGCGCGGCGCGAAAGCAACGTGGGCACGTTCAAAAACGAGGAGCGCATCGGTAAAGCGTCGGGCGGCGCGCCGCAGCTTGAGCCAGCGGCGGCGAAACACGCGCCGCAAAATCAACAGCAACAACCCTCGATAGCGTTTGAGCATCAAGTGCAGCGCCACTCCGCCCGCCACGACGCCCGCAAACAGCAACGCCGCAATGGCCGTGTAAGCCGGGGCTCTTCCCTGATCGACGAGCACCGCAATGCAAACGAGCCCGAGCGCGCAGCCGGCAATCCACACCAGAAGGTTTTGAACCACGATCGACGCGGCGTGCGCGGAAGGGCGGCCGCCGAGCATCCGTTGCGCGAGTAACAGTCGCACGGCGTCGGTGCTCGCCGTCGACGGCAGAACGCTCCCCATCAGACCGGATACCAAGTAGATGCGCAACAACCGAATTCGATCGCCGCGAGTCGAGCAACCGAGTGAGTCGAGCAGACGCGCCCAGTTCCAAGTCTTCGCCGCGGTCTCGAGCGCCAATCCGCCCGCGGCGACGAGCAGCCACCACGGATTGGCGCGGCGGAAAGTCGCCACGATCTCGCTCCAGCCGGCTTCGCGGATGACCCAGAGCCACCACGCCGACGACGATGGCGACGCGAATGACGGCGCCGAGATGGCGTCGGATCCTACGCACGCGATTGATGCGTCGGGTGCTCGTCCGCTCGGCGCGTGCGCGCGTTCACCTTCAATGCGATGATGCTGGTCATGTGGGCGGCTCGCGCTGATAGTAATTCGGGCACGGCGAAAAGACATCGTTTGATTTCACACAGCGCACCGGTATCTCGAGTCCGCGCAAGGTTGCGCCGGAGCCGCTGAGGAGACGTAAACAATGACGAGCGGCGTGTCACGCCGAGAAGTGCTGAAGCGCGCGGCGGCAGTCGGCGCACTGTCCGCGGTACCGCAGGTTTCTCTCGGCCAATCGGTTGCGCGAGAGCCGTACGCCAATCTCGCGACCACGCAAGTGCGAACGCTCGAGGCGATCGTCGCGCGCTTGATTCCGAGCGATGCGAACGGTCCTGGAGCGCTCGAAGCCGGCGCCGCGCGCTACATCGACCGCGCACTCGGCGGCGCTCTCGCCGCAGCGCGCGCCGCATACGAGAGCGGTCTCGCCGCCGTCGAGGCGCACGCATTGAGCAGCGCGGGACGATCTTTCGCCGAGCTCGATTCGGAGCGACAGGACGCGATCCTGCGCGATCTCGAGCAAAACGTCCCGTCCGGTTTCGCACCGAGCGCGGCCGCGTTTTTCGAACTCGTGCTGGGGCATACGATCGAAGGGACATTCTGCGATCCGCACTACGGCGGTAACCGCGATTTCATCGGCTGGGACCTGATCGGTTACCCGGGACTACGCCTAGCGGTCACCGCAGAGCAGCAACGCATGAGCGCGCCGCCGGCGCCGACTCGCATCTCGGCGTACGACTTGGGCATGTTCGACGCGGCCGAGCCGGCGGCGGAATCCGATGACCGTTAGGCTCGACAAGACCGACGTCGTGATCGTGGGGCTCGGCGGCGTCGGCGGCGTGGCCGTCGTGCCGTTGACGGAGAGTGGGCGCAACGTCGTCGGCCTCGAAGCCGGAACGTGGCTCAACCCTAAGGACTTTGCTCCCGATGAGCTGCGCAACAACTACCGCGGTTGGCCGCAAGCCGCGCAAAAAGCGAATCGCGAAGTGCCCGTGCATCGCCCGAGCGCGGCGGCACCGGATTCCCCGCGCGCGGCGATTCATCCGATGATGAACGGCGTCGGCGGCACGACCTTGCACTACTGGGCGCAGAGCTGGCGTCTGAACCCATGGGACTTCGCAGTCGTGAGCGAGACGCGAAAACGCTACGGCGCCGCGCGCATTCCCGCGGGGTCGACGGTCGAGGATTGGCCCTTCGGCCTCGCCGAGCTCGAGCCTTACTACGACAAGGTCGAGCATGCGGTCGGGGTTTCCGGCCAGGCGGGCAACGTCGCGGGCCGCGTCGACGAGCGCGGCAACATTTTCGAGGGACCCCGCGCGCGAGCGTATCCGATGCCGCCGCTGCGCGGCACCGAGTTCACGGAGCTCATGGCCGGCGCGGCGCGCAAGCTGGGCTGGCATCCGTTTCCGGGGCCGGCGGCAATCAACTCGCAGCTCTACGAAGGCCGCAGCGCATGCCTTTATCACGGCTTTTGCAGCCGCGGCGGCTGCCACGTCGAAGCCAAGAACTCGACCGCGGTGTCGACGATCCCGCGCGCGCAGCGTACCGGCAAGCTCGACGTCGTGACGGAGGCGCACGTCACGCGCATCAACGTCGACGCCGATGGCCGCGCGAGCGGCGTCGAATATCTGAAGGGCGGGGAGACCTACGAGCAGCCGGCCGACGTCGTTCTGCTCGGCTGCTACACCTACGAAAACGTGCGGCTGTTGCTGCTTTCAACATCCGAGCATATCCGCGCGGCCTGTCGAACAACCACGGCCAGGTCGGCCAGACACTATTTCACGCACAACCAAGGGGCAGCGGTTCTCGCGCTGTTCCCGCATCGGCTCAACCGCTGGTACGGTCTACCCGCGCAAGGCGTTGCCGTCGACGACTGGGCCGACGACAACTTCGATCACGGCGAGCTCGACTTCATCGGCGGTGGAAACCTCTGGGTGTATTCCGACCAGCGGCCGATCGCGGCCGCGAGCATGCCGACGTTCGGCCGCGCCCCGACGTTGGGGCGCCGAATGGAAAGCCTTCGTGACGGAGAACGCCGACCGCTGGGTGAACTCCTATTTGCAAAAGACCACCTTGCCGTACGAGGACAACTATCTCGACTTGCACCCGACCGTGAAGGACCCGCTCGGCTACCCGGTGTGCCGCATCACGGCCGACTATAAGGACAACGAGCGCCGCATCGCCTCTTACGTGCAAGACAAAACGGAGCAATGGTTCCGCGAGGCCGGCGCGATCGCGACCTTGCGGGGACCGATCGGCACGATGGGCGTCTCGACACACGCGTATGGCGGTACGCGGATGGGCGACGATCCCGGGACGAACGTTGTCGACGCTTATGGCTTTTCGCACGAGGTGCCGAATCTCGGCGTGCTCGGCGCATCGGTCATGGGCACGAGCGGCGCCCGCAACCCCACCTTGACGGCCCAGGCGCTCGCTTGGCGAACGGCGGAGCATCTCGCGGCGAGCTGGTCGAAGATCGCGCGCTGAGTGGAGCGGTTGCTTGCTCTCGAGCGACGCTATTGCGCAGCCGGCGCCGACCCTTCCAGGTAGATCTTGCGGCCGTCCGGGAACGTGACGTCGCGGCCGCTCGCGCGATTGCGTCCGTCGCGCGAGCGGTAGCCGTCCACCAAGATCTCCGTGCCGACCGGCAGCGTATTCTTGTTGATGCCTTTTCTGAACAAGGTATTCGGCGTCCCGCCTTCGATGGCCCAGCTTTCGACGGTGCCGTTCTCGTGGCGCACGTCGATGTGAATCCACGAGTGCGGATTGATCAGCTCCACCTTGGTCACGGTGCCCCGCAGCTCGATCGGTTTCGCCGGGTCGAACTCCGCCGCGAACGAATGGTGGCTGCGCGCGGTGGTTGCGACGAGCAGCGACGCAGCTACGGCGGCGAGAGTCACTGAGATCTTTTTCATCGGTGTCTCCGTTCTCGCGACCGTGGCTCACTTTGAACGTTGCTGCGCCTCGGCGGCCGCGCGCTCTTCCGCCCGAGCTCCGCCGAGAATACCTTCCATGGCGTAGTTGCCTTCGTGACAGGCGTACTCGTAGATCATTCCGTCCGCTCGGCGCGCCGGTATTTGCACGGTCCAGGGCCGCGTGAACGCTTCCGGATCGTCCACCGTGAACTCGTAAAGCAGGATGTCGTCGGCCACGCGCGTGAAGCGCTCGGTCAAACGCATGTTCTCGCTCGCGCCTCTGAACCCCGTTCTCGCCGTGAAATTCGTGGTTTCGACGATCAACGTATCGCCATCGAAATGCCCGCGCGAGCTGCCGAGCCATTGCCGCACGTTACCGGGCAGCGCCGGGCGGACGTCGAGCGGAACGATCCGCGCTTCGTGGACCATCTCGTTCAAGATCATCACGTAGTCCGCGCGTTTGCACGAGCTGGAAATTGTTGTTGTAGGCCGTCGGCAGCATCGGCGGACCGGCGCTTCCCAGAGGATGCAGCGGTCGGCGAGCGTCCGATCCTCGGGGCCGTCGGACGGATGCAGCCGCCGGCGCTCCGCGAGCGCGGCCACGCGCTGCTTGCCCGCTTCCGTGAGCGCCGGAATGCGCCCGTCGGGCGGATCGATGACGAGCGACGTGCGTCGCGTCGCGGCGATGTTCTTGCCCCAGTCCCACCAGAAGTTGTTGTAGGCGCCGAAACGTCCTGACTTGCGTCGTCGTTGCGCTGGTCCGCGTTCCGCGACTCGCGCATGCGCTGCTCGTACGCGATCGCTTCCTCCTCGGTCAAGAACTCCTTGTCCGCGAGCTCCGCCGGCCGCTCGAGCGGAGTCAGCACGCCGTTCGACCAGGTGCCTTGCAGATCGGGTTGGCCGTCCGCGGTGCGTGGCGCTTGTAGCTCTCAGCGGTCGGTGATTGAGCCAACGAACTTGGTAGCGCGAGGATGAGCACCGCGCCTGCGATCGCCGCGAAATTCGAGACACATTTAGATTGTCATGGCTGCATGGCGGATCCCCCTTACTCGGACTCGCGCGGCGGCTGGCTATCGAGCGGCCGCTTGCGCAAGTGCCCGTACATCAGCTCTTCGGCGAATTCGACGCACTTGAATTCCAGCAACTGCGTGTTCGGCTCCAGCGCCGATACAGCGGCAACGCGATTTTCCACGGTCGCGTGAACACCTTGGGATCCTCTATCGTCGCCTCGTAGAGCATGTGGTTTTGGTCAAGCAGCGAGTAGCGCTCGACGACGTGCAACGCCTCGCTGTGAAAGTTGCCGGCCCGGTCGAACCAAGTCTGATCGTTCTGGCTCGTGACATCGACGACGAGCGTGTCGCCCTCCCAACGGCCGATGGACCAGCCCATCCAACTCTCCGCCGGGGCGGGGCCCGGATCGTTCATGTGCACCGTGCGGACCGCGCCAGCGTACTGGTAGGCGATCATCACGTAGTCGGCCGTTCTGCAGAATCTGAAACGGCTGCTGCATGTAAGTCGCCCGCGGCACGCCGGGCAGGTAACACTTGACCTCCGGATCGAGCGATAGGCGATTCGCGAAGTTCTCGCGCTGCTTGTCGGCGGCCCAAGGTTGGTAGGGGATCTCGCCGCCTTCGATGATGCCTAGGCCCGGGGGGATCGCTCCCGCGGCGCCGAGCTGTGCCAGAGCCGGATGACCGGCCGAATGCGGACGAATGTCCCAGCTCGCGTCGGCGAGCGCTTGCCAGATGCCGTCGAGCTTCGGCTTGCCGTCGGCACCCCTCGGGATCGGGGAGCTTGCGGCCGCCGGGGCCCATCGCCGGCCGGCGCGCCGCCTTCGGGCGCGCCGCAAGCGGCCGCGACGCACGCGGCTGACGCGAGCGAGGCCAAGCGGACCCCTCGCTTGAACGAGCTTCGCAACTGACCTTGCATCGGGTCGCTCCCCTGCGAACCCCTTCTGCTGCGGAGCATACCGCCCCGGGTGCGGAAAGAAACGGGTCCCCGGAGCGCGCTTGAGCCGCACCGCGCAGGGCGGCTATGGTGAGAGAAAGGGGGACAGCGATGCCGGTCGTCAAAGTCTCTGATCTAGCGTACGCGCGGCTGCAGTCGCCGAGCCTCGACGAGGCCGAGGAATTCCTCACCGACTTCGGCATGGTGCGCGCTGACCGGACTCCCGACGCGTTGTACATGCGCGGTACCGATGCCCCGCACCACATCCACGTCACTCACCTCGGGCCTTCGAGGTTCCTCGGTCTCGCGTTCCGCGTCGAAAGCGTGGACGACCTCCGACGGTTCGCGAAGGTGCCCGGGGCGAGTGCCATCGAGACGCTCGACGAGCCGGGCGGCGGCAAGCGCGTGGCGGTGACCGATCCGCTCGGGTATCGAATGGAGGTGATTTGCGACCTGCAGACGCTTCCGCCGCTGCCGGTGCGTGAGCACACGATCAACGTAGGCACAGAGAAGACGCGCCGCGCCGGCGAGCTGTTGCGCCTCGAGCGCGGGCCCTCGCAAGTCAAGCGCATCGCGCACGCAGTGCTGATGACGCCGGACGCGAAAGACAAGATTCGGTGGTACCGCGAGATGTTCGGCTTCGTGTGCTCCGACGAGGTCTACGCCGGACCCACCGACAACATCGTCGCGTCCTTCAACCGCTGCGATCGCGGCGAGATCTTTGTCGATCACCATACGTTCTTGTGCTTCGAGTCGCCGCGCGCGGGACTCAATCATGTGTCGTTCGAAGTTCAGAGCTTCGACGATCTCATGGTGGGTCACGAGCATCTCGAGCGCGCCGGGAAGTATCGGCACGTTTGGGGCATCGGCCGGCATCTGCTCGGCAGCCAGATCTTCGACTACTGGGAGGATCCGTGGCGCCGCGTGCACGAGCACTGGACCGACTCGGACATGCTCAACGTCCATAACGGCGCTCGTCTGCACCCGGTCGAGGTGGGCTTGAGCTCGCAATGGGGCGGGCCGCCGCCGCAGGAATTCGTCGATCACGCCGTGCCGTGATTTGGCCGCGGGCGCGCTAAATATTGGTCGGCCCGTCCCGCGCGCGAGACGCTCTGTGCGGATCCGGGACGCTGCTCTTGGTCGCGACTCCCGGCCAACAAGCTAAATCAACAAGTTATTCGCGACGCGATCCTTGGCATGCATTTCGCTATAGAGGCCTGTAGCCGCCGTCTTGAAGAGCGTCGTCCGGGAGCCCCGTCGCATGAACATCATTGGCTTCTTCGATTCCGTCGGTCGTGATCTGCGTTATGCGTTGCGTGGCTTGCCGCGGCGGCCCGCGTTCACGTTTGCCGCCGTGCTCACGCTTGCGCTCGGCATCGGCGCGACCACCGCAATCTTCAGCGTCGTCTACTCGGTGCTGATCAAGCCGTTGCCGTATCCGAACGCTGACGAGCTCGTGAGGATCAGGCATCGCGCCCCAGGTATCAACCGACGATCTTCGATGCGAGCTCGAACATGTACCTGACGTACCGGGAGGAGAACCGGACGTTCGCCAGCATCGGCCTGTGGCAGGCGGCGGACGCGACGCTGACTGTCCGCGGTGAGCCGGAGCGGGTGCGCGCTCTTCGCGTCACGGACGGCACACTTCAGGCGCTCGGCGTGCAGCCGATGCGCGGACGTTGGTTCACAGAAGCCGAGCACGGACCCGCGGCCGAAGGGCCGGAGCCCATCATTCTCTCTCATGCGTTCTGGCAACGGCGATTCGGCGGCGACGAAGCGGCGGTCGGGCGCGAGCTCTCGATCGATGCGCCGGGCGGCAACGGCACCTGCGCTCGACAGGGCCGTCGCAGGTGGTCGGCATCATGCCGCCCGACTTCAGATTCCTCGATGTGACGCCGCAGCCCGACGTGATCCTCGCCGTGCGCCTCGACCCTGCCCGGCAGGCCCACGGCATCTATCAATGGGAAATGCTCGCGCGACTCAAGCCGGGCGTTACGCTGGCCGAGGCGCATGCCGACCTCGAGCGCATGTCGCCGATCTGGCTCGACGCATGGCCGCCCTTTCCCGGGACCAGCAAAGCCCAGCTTCGCGAACCTGCGAATCACCCCGGTCGTTCGCCCGTTGCAGGACGACCTGGTCGGCGGCGTGGCGAGCATGTTGTGGGTGCTCATGGGTGCGATCGGTGCGGTGCTGCTGATCGCGTGCGCCAACATCGCGAACCTCATGCTCGTGCGGGCGGACGCGCGGCGGCAGGAGTTCGCCGTGCGCGCCGCGCTCGGCGCAGTCCCGGCCCGAATCGCGAGAGAGTTGCTCGTCGAGAGCTTGTGTCTGGGCGCAGCCGGTAGCGTGCTCGGCCTGGTGCTCGCATACGTCGGACTGCAGGTTCTCGTTGCCATCGGCCCGACCGACCTGCCGCGCCTTCAGGAGATCGCCGTCTATCCGCCCGTGCTCGCCTTCACCCTGGCCGTTTCGCTCGCGTCGACGCTCCTGTTCGGCTCGATCACGGCGCTCAAGCACGCACTGCACATCGACATGGCCGTGATCGGCGCCGCGCGCGGCTCGAGCGCGAATCGCGAACGGAGCAGGACGCGCAGCGCGTTGGTCGTCGTGCAGGTGGCGCTCGCGCTCGTGTTGGTCGTGAGCGCGGCGCTCATGATTCGAACGTTTCAGGCCCTGCGCGACGTCGACCCCGGTTTTTCGGACCCGGCGACCATTCAAACGGCGCGGATCTTCGATACCGAGGGCCGAGTTCCCGGACCCCGAGCAGTGGACCCGCATGGAGCATGAGATCCTCGACAGGATCGCGGCGCTTCCGGGCGTCGCTTCAGTCGGCTTTTCGAGTGGCGTTCCGATAGAGTTTTCGGGGATGGGGATCCCCATAGCCGTCGATGGGGAAACGCTGGCCGCAGGACAGACACCGCAACCCCGCATCAAGTTCGTCTCGCCCGGGCTATTTCGAAACCATGGGCACGCGAATGATTGCGGGACGCAGCGTGACTTGGAGCGACATCGAGACGGGCGGCCACGTGGCCGTCATTTCCGAGGATTTCGCTCGCGAGCTCGCAATGGAGCCTGCGGATGCGGTCGGTAAGCGCATTCGGTTTGCCGCGTTCAGTCAGAATCCATGGCGCGAGGTGATCGGTGTGGTGCAGAGCATCCACGAGGGCGGGTTGTACGAGGCGCCGCCCAGCATGGTGTACTGGCCCGTGCTCACGGAAAACATGTTCAATAACCCCACGTGTCGGAACGCCGAACGCCACCTTCGTCATCCGTAGCGAGCGCGCGGGCACCGTCAGCCTCACGGAAGAGATCCGGCAGGCGGTCCGGTCGGTGAACGGCGAGTATTCCGATCGCCCAAGAGCGCACGATGCAGGACCTTTACGCCGGCTCGCTCGCACGCACGTCGTTCACGCTCGTGATGCTCGCGATCGCAGGTTCCATGGCTCTGGCGCTCGGCGTGATCGGGATCTACGGCGTCATCGCGTACGTCGTGTCGCAGAGGACGCGGGAGATCGGGATTCGGTTGGCGCTCGGCGCGCGCCCGAGGCATCTCGAGAGGATGTTCCTACTGCACGGGCTCGCGCTCAGCGGAGTGGGCGCTGTAGTGGGCCTCGTCGCGGCCATGGCATTGGCGCGTTTGATGTCGTCGCTGTTGTTCGGGGTCGGCCCGATGGACCCCGCGGCCTATATCGGCGCGCTCGGCGTTACCATTGCGGCCGTCGCGCTCGCGAGCTACCTGCCCGCGCGTCGCGCGGCGGCGATCGATCCGCTGGAGACGCTAAAGGCGGAGTGACCCATCTTCAGCCTCTCTGCTACCGACACCACGAGGGACGATAGTATTCTGCCCGGTGTTTGGGAGGCGCCTCGATGGTCTCATTCAAAGTACGCCAGACGCTTAAGGCCACGGCCAAAATCCTCGTGCTCACCGCTCTAGCCGCGCGCACCGCCGTCGCGCTCGGGCAGCTCGCAAACGATGAGCAGCAGCGGCAGATCGTCGAGAAGATCGAAGAGATACTGGCGCGAAACGGGCCCCGTTCCCCCGATCTGGTCGATCCATTGGCCGGCTTGGGTCTGCTTTATCAGGAAAGCGAAGACCATGGCCTAGCCATCGCCGCCATCGAACGAGCAGTGGAAATCGTACGCGTCAACTACGGCCTCCATTCTCTCGATCAGGCCCCGTTGATTCGGCAATTGATTCACATCGCGGAACTGAACCGTGATCACGCCGCGGCGTGGGAGCTCGAGCAAGAGCTCCTGACGCTGGCCAGGCGACATCCTGACGACTTACGCATAGTCGCGATTCTCCACGAGATCGCGAACAAGAGAATGGAGGAGCTCCAACGTTATCTGGCCGGAGATTATCCTCCGCAGATCCTGGCCTGCCGCTATGCAGATTCGGGCCTTGATCCCGACTGCACATCCTGGAGCAGACGCGAGCTGGTTCGAGTGGTCCTGACGGACGTCCGGGAGAAGTACGCGAACGCGATTGGCGTACTGCTCCGACACGAGCTCTACACGAGCCGCGAGTTGCGGGAACTCGAAGTGGAGCTTGTCCGGAGCTTCGATCTACTTCGCTATCACGCAAAAGAATTCCGCAGAACCAGTTTTCATAGCAGCCCGTGCGCCGTTCCCACTGATTGGGCTTCGGAAGCCAGAGTCCAGAGCAAACGTCTGCGGTCGTTCGATTGGCAGGCCAGGGCGTGCCGTATTTGCCGAATGAATCAGCGCTCGAGAACGAGAACCGCCGGGCACGCCAAGTCAAATCTGCCCGTCTGAAGTATCTCGAGGGAGATCATTACGAAGTCGGCAGACTCGGCCTTGTGCGTCTCCTTGCCTATGACGTCGCGAGCTCCCGGCCGGCGCAAAGTCGGATGAATGCGCAAATACAGCTAGCCGACTGGGACCTTCTATACTCGCGTAGCCTCAAGCTCAAAGAGTCGCGCGCTAGAGAGATACGAGCAGGCGTACGAGGGGCTCAGGGAGGAAGGCGTTGCACCAGCCTGGATCGAAGAAATGTTCTCGCCGAGGACGCCGGTCGTGCTTCCAGCATTCTCGCCCAACCCCCTGGCTTCAGGTGAAACAGACGCGTCCACCGGCCACATCGATGTGGCGTTTCAGATCACCAAGTATGGAAAGAGCGAGCGGATTGAGATTCTCTATACGACGATGAACGCCACGGACGCCGCCAAGGACGACCTCGTCCGTCTGATCGCGCGAAGCCAGTTCCGACCTAGAGTGACGCTTGGTCAGTTCGCGGATAGCTCGCCGGTCGTCGTCCGCTACTATCTGAACGACTAGCAAAGAGCCGGCGACTCGCTCACATGGCGGCCGACACCTCCATGGAGGGATTTTGACCGTTCACGATCGCGCTGAGCCACGCCTCCGGGGACGTGCCGTCCGTCAGCGCGCCGTCGTCGAGCACGTCGTCTGATTGATATCCGAAGCGCGGTATCACGCGGCCATCCGCACGGCGGAAGCAGAGCGAGCCGTCGCCGCCGCGGCTCACGCGGAAACCGCCCTCGTGCAGCAACCGATGATGATGCGTGCAAAGCAGCGTGAGGTTCTCCACGCTCGTGTCTCCGCCGTCAATCCAGTGACGAAGGTGATGAGCGTCGACGAAGTGCGCGCGGTGGCAGCCCGGGAACGTGCAGCCCCGGTCGCGTGACCATAGCGCGCGCTTGAGCGGTGTCGACACGGTGCGCTGCTTGCGTCCAACGTCGAGCGGCGTGCCGCGATGGTCCTCGACGACGGTGATCAGGCTGCCGTCGCAGGACAGACGCTTGACCGTTTCGACCGGGAGATCGGATCGGCCAACCCCTCCATGGAGGGCTGCCTGATCGACGTGCACGACGACCTGATAGTGATCCGCGGCCGCGCTCGAGTCGCCAGTGCCACCCGCAAGATAAGACCTCGCGATCGCGACCAGCGCATCGACCTGCTGCGCTCGCCAGCTGTTTCCGTCGAACTCGGCGCCGGTAGAGACTTCGCCCGCTTCGACCGCGCGATCGAGCGCCTTCGTGACCAATTCGGCGTCCTCGATCGACAGCTCCACTCTGATCGTTGCGATGCCTCTCTCGGGCGCTGCGCCAAACCGACAACGATCGCCGCTGCCAGATTCGATGCGCGCCGTCTGCCGAATCAGGCATCGAATTACGAATCTGCCGGCAGCGCTCTTCGACCTGCGGCGCCGTGGCCTGTAGCGCGTACGCGAGCAAGAGGTCCTCGTCGCAAGCGTTGGCAACGCGCGTGAGCGCGCGCGCTTTCGTATACGACAATCGTCCATCCGCGAACGCCGCGGAGATCACAGGGAGCTCTCGCAGCGCGTGAGCCGTGCGAAGCTTCTCGCGCGCCGCCGACACCGACACGCTGCAGCGCCACGCAAGCCACTCGGCGCAATTCGGGAAGCTCCACTTCGCCCAACCGAAGCGGTCGTCGAAATCGCGCACGAGCATCAACAACTGATAGCTTTCGGCGTTGAGATGCCGCGCGAGTCGGCAGATCGCGGCATCAAGCTCGTCGATGGAGGGCTGCGTGGTTGCGGCGGATTGCGCCGCCGGAGACGGTGCGGAACTGGACATCGGAGCCTCCCTGGCATTCTCGTTTGTCGTACTGGTATTATATATGGGGTATCCACTTAGCTCCACCGACCACTACCTATTGGGTTCTGACGTTTTGGCGATCGCGCGGTAGGTGACTGGGCTTGTGACGACCGCTTGTTCCAGAAGGCGATAAAAGAGCAGCCCTCGAGAGCGCGAGGAGCGGCGGTTGAAACGGAAGGTGAACTCGTCCAGATAGTAGTCAAGCTGATGCGGCTGCACTGAACCCTGGTGAGTACCGAGCAACCAACGCTTCAGCAACGAAGCAATGCGGTGTACGCCGGGCAACGATACATGCGCGGGATCTTCGGAGCCGAGAAGCACCGTTTTATCGCGAATGAAGCCGTGCTCGGGCAACGACCGATATATCCATGAGCCGTCGGTGCGAATCGTTGACCCCGGTTCGATGGATTCCAGCACAAAGGGCAACACGTACTCCTCGGTGGCCGTTCGCACGCGGCGTAGCCGTATGCGGCCGAACCCTTTTGGCGGCTCGAGGACCTCCACCGCGATCACGACAATTGATTTCTTGCTATCAAGCAAGGGAGCCTTGAGCTTGTTCCGCTTGCGTCGGGCTCTGCCCAATCCTGCGTCGCGCCCGCCCACGTAGGTCTCGTCCACCTCCACCACGCCTGCCAGGCGCTCACGCCCGGCCCTGACCATCGCCCGACGCAACCGATGCAGCATCGTCCACGCTGTTTGGTAACTGCCCAGCCCCAGGACCCGCTTTAATCCCAGCGCACTGACACCGTGTTTTTGATTCGTCACATACCACACCGCGGCAAGCCAACTGCGCAGCGGTGTACGGGTCTTCTCGAAGATCGTTCCTGCGGTGACGGAACACTGCGCTCGACAGGCGGGACACATCAGACGGTTGCGACTCGCCCGATAGGGCTGTCCTGGCTCACCGCAGTGCGGACAAACGAATCCGTCCGGCCAACGCAATCGCTCCAGGTACTGCAGGCACGACGCTTCGTCCGGAAACCAGTCCATAAACTGGTCCCAAGTTCGCGGGTAATCGCGACCGGCGGCCAGGGATATCGACGAGCGGCTCACCCCTACATATTGATGTAGGTGGAGCTAGATGGATACCCCATTATTATATCCAGCTATCGCAGAGCATCAACCTATATTTCAGCGTCTTATAGACGAATTCGCTGCCCTCCGCGGGAAGCATTGGCGGGGTCGAGTTCATGCCGGAAGACTTCGCGAACGACGCCGGTTGCGTGCGCGGTCTCTCGCGGCAGGCTGGCGCGGTCGCGGTGTCACTCCCGCGCGAGTCGCGCAAGCTCGTATAGCAGGTCGAGTGCCGCACGCGGCGACAGCGAATCGACGTCGAGCGTCGCGAGACGCGCGACGAGCTCGGCATGGTCCGAAGGCGGCGCAGGCGGCTCGAACGAGAGCTCCGACTGCGGACTTTGCGGCAGCAACGTGCGCTGGTGCTTCTCGAGCCGCCGCAAGTACTCCCGCGCACGCTCGACGACGTCGCGCGGCACGCCCGCGAGCTCGGCCACGTGCAGCCCGTAGCTCTGGCTCGCGGGGCCGGCTTTCACGCTGTGCAGGAAGATGAGCTCGCGGCCATGCTCGGTCGCGGTTAGATGCACGTTTGCAACCGCGGGCAACTCCTCGGGCAGGCTCGTGAGCTCGAAGTAGTGCGTCGCGAACAACGTGAACGCGCCGATGCGTTGCGCGATGTGGCGCGCGGCGGCCCAGGCGAGCGACAGGCCGTCGAACGTGCTCGTGCCGCGGCCGACCTCGTCCATGAGCACCAAGCTCTCGCGCGTGGCGCTGTTCAAGATGTTCGCCGTCTCCGTCATCTCGACCATGAACGTGGAGCGTCCGCCTGTCAGATCGTCGGCGGCGCCGATGCGCGTGAAGATCCGATCGATCGGTCCGATGACGGCCGCGTCCGCGGGCACGAAGCTGCCGATGTGCGCGAGGATCACGATCAACGCGGTCTGCCGCATGTACGTCGACTTGCCGCCCATGTTCGGTCCCGTGATGATCAGCATCCGTTGCCGGTCGTCGAGCAGAAGGTCGTTCGGCACGAACGGTGCGGAGCTGCCCAGTTGCACTCCGAGGTGGCGACCGGCGCGGTACTCGAGTCGCGCCTCGTCGACGAGATCGGGTTTCGCGAGCCCGAGCGCGTCGACTCGCTCGGCGAGATTCGTGAGCGCATCGAGCTCGGCGACGCAGGCTGCGGTCTGCTGCAACGCGGTCAGCGAGCGCGCATAGCTTCTCGAGCACGCCGTCGTACAAGAGCTTCTCGCGCGCGAGCGCGCGCTCGTTCGCGGAGAGGACCTTGTCCTCGAAGCCCTTGAGCTCTTCCGTGATGTAGCGCTCCGCGCCTTTCAAGGTTTGGCGGCGAATGTAATCGGCCGGCACCGACGCCGCGTGGGAGTTCGTGATCTCGATGTAGTAGCCGTGCACGCGGTTGTAGCCGACCCGCAGATTCGGGATCCGCGTGCGCTCGCGCTCGCGCGTCTCGAGATCGCTCAAGTATTGATTCGCGTTGCGCGCGATCGCGCGCAGCTCGTCGAGCTCGGCGTCGTATCCCGTCGTGATCACGCCGCCGTCGCGTAGCAGCACGGGCGGCGTGGCGACGATTGCGGCCTGCAGCAGCGCGCGCTCGGCGTCGTGCACGCCGCAGCTCGCGGTCAAGCTGCGCAGCCTCGCAGCGTCGAGCTGCGCGAAGAGCTTCGTCAGTGCCGGCAAGGTATCGAGCCCGTCGCGCAGCTGCGCGAGATCGCGCGGCCGCGCCGAGCGCAGCGCCACGCGCGTGAGCACGCGCTCGAGATCGCCGACCTCCTTGAGCAAATCCGTAATGGCGACGAGTGCACCGCGCGTCTTGAGCGTCTCGATCGCCTGCTGCCGAGCTTTCAGCTCACCACGATCGCGAATCGGCCGATTCAGCCAGCGGCGCAGATGCCGGCTGCCCATCGCGGTGGAGCAGCGGTCCATGAGGCCGGCGAGCGTGAGCTCCGGCCTTGCGCCCAAGCTCGCCTCGAGCTCGAGGTTCCTGCGCGTCTGCGCGTCGATGAGCACGGCTTGCTCGCGCCGCTCCCGATGCAGCGCGCGGATATGGGGCAGGCTGCCGCGCTGCGTGTCCTTGACGTATTGCAAGAGGCACCCGGCGGCGCCGACAGCTGCGAGCGCATCCTCGGCATCGAAGCCCGCAAGATCGCGCGTGCCGAGCTGCTCGCAGAGCAGCCGCTTGCCGGTGCCCGGATCGAAATGCCACGCCGGCCGTTGGCGTACGCCGGCGGCGGTCTCGAGCCAGCGCGGCGCCGCCGCGTCCTCGGCGACCAATAGCTCGGCGGCTTTCAGCCGCTCGAGCTCAGCGTGCAGCGCGTCGAGGTCGGCGAGCTCGCACAAGCTGAAGCGGCCGCCGGCCAGGTCGAGCCATGCAAGCCCGATGCTCGGAATCAGCATGACCGCGGCCAGCAGCCGCGTCTCGCGCTCGTCGAGCAGCGCGGCGTCGGTCAGTGTGCCGGGCGTGATCACGCGCACGACCTCGCGCGCGACGGGTCCCTTGCTCGTGGCGGGGTCCCCGATCTGCTCGCAGATCGCGACCGACTCGCCGAGCTTCAGGAGGCGCGCAAGGTAAGTCTCCGCCGAGTGCACGGGCACTCCGGCCATCGGGATCGGCTCGCCCGCGGATTGGCCACGGCGCGTGAGAGCGATGTCGACGAGCTTCGCGGTGCGCCGCGCGTCGTCGTAGAAGAGCTCGTAGAAGTCCCCCATCCGGTAGAACAGCAGGTGTCGGGGTACCGCGCCTTGATGGCGAAGTACTGCTGCATGACCGGCGTGTGGGTGCTGCTCATTCGTGTGTCGCTGCGACAGAGGCGCGCGCTTGGCCTCGTGGGATTGTATGAAAATCCGCTGAGGCTCAGTCACCAAGCGTGGCGATTGCGCAGCCCATACCCACAGCCGTCGCTACGAATATCCAGCGCATCGAGATCCACCAGCGTCGCCCAGGATGGGTGGCTTTGTCGTTCTTCTGGACCGCGAGTATAGCGCGCGCTCGTCCGCGGTCCCGAACGATCTCCATGATTTCTCCAAGAAATCTGCAAGCTTGCGTTTAGCCGACGTGCGAGCCTTTCGCGCACTGGGTTCTGGAATAGTCCGAGCCCGCACAATCTGAAAAGGAGAGAGTCATGCCACTCGTTACGATCGATGTCATCAAGGACGTCTTCACACCGTCGCAGAAGAAGGAGCTCATCGCGAAAGTTACGGAGGCGATGATCGCCGTGGAAGGCGAGAACATGCGTCCGGTCACCTGGGTGCGGATCAGCGAATTCGAAGGTGGCGACTGGGCCATCGGCGGCAAGGCGCTGAAGGCCTCAGACGTGCACGCGCTCGCGGCCGGGAAAGCCGCGTAGCTGCGTTGGGCGGGCGGGTCGCGAACGGCGCCCCGCCCGCGTTGAGGCGACAAAGGCATTGCGTACGTTTTCAACCACAGGAGCGATCCATGTATCACCGTCAGACGAGCTGCGGCGCACTTCCAAAGTTGCTCGGTTCCGCAGCGCTGCTTGCATCGGGCTTGGTCGGCGCATCGGCGTCCGCACAGGACTCTCATCTCGAGCCCGCGATCGCGCGGAACGCGGACGACGCGGACATTGCCTGGGGGCCATGCCCCGAGTTCATGCCGGCCGCTTGCGCATTGGCCGTGCTGCGCGGCGATCCGTCCAAGCCGAATGCGGATGTGTTCTTCAAGGTGCCTGCGGGCTCGAGCTTGCCCGTTCATTGGCACACGTCCGCCGAGCGCATGGTTCTGATCGCGGGCGAGCTCCACGTAAGCTTCGAGGGCCAACAGCCGACCGTGCTCGAGCCCGGAACCTACGCGTATGGTCCGGCCGGACGTCCGCATGGCGGCGCTTGCGTGAGCACCACGCCATGCGTCCTTTTCATTGCCTTCGAAGCGCCGGTGGATGCGGTAGCCGGCAAGGGAGACTAGTCGTCGCTCGATCGGCGCGCCGCGAGCGAGCGCGTAGTCGGCTGCTATCGCTCGCACGTATCATCCGACGATGCGGGTCGCGCACATCGAATCGGGTAAGCACGCCTACGGCGGCGCCGCCCAGGTGCGCTATCTGCTGGAAGGGCTCGCGGACGCGCAGGTCGACAATATATTGATTTGTGCACGCGGGGGTGCGCTCGCGGCGTGCCACGCAGAGGCCGAAGTGTTGCCGCTGCCGATGCATGGCGATTTCGACTTCGGCCTCGTGGGCCGGCTGCGGCGCACGTTGCGCGAGCTCAAGCCCGACGTTGTCCACGTGCATTCGCGGCGTGGCGCGGATTTTTTCGGCGGGCGCGCGTGCTCGAAACAGACGTTGCCGGCGATCATTACGCGGCGCGTCGATGCGCCCGACGGCGCGCTGTGGACGAGATTGAAATACCGCCCGTACCGCGCCGTGATCGCGATCTCGCGTGCGATCGAAACACAGCTTGCGCGGTCCGGCGTCGAGCCCAGGCGTATCCACCGGATCCCGAGCGCGGTCGATACGGAGCGCTATCGTCCCGACGAGGGCGCGCGCGCCCGGCTGCTCGCGGCATTCGACCTGCCCGACGATGCGCTGATCGTCGCGGTCGTCGCGCAGCTGATCGAGCGCAAGGGCCACGCGCGCCTGTTCGCGGAGCTGCCGCAGCTCGTGCGTGCGCACCCCACGCTCAACGTGCTCTGCTTCGGTCGCGGGCCGCTCGAGCACGAGCTGCGCGCGCAGGTCGCGCGCGCAAGGCTCGAACCTCATGTTCACTTCGCCGGTTTCCGCGACGACCTGCCGCAGCTTTTGCCCGGCGTCGACGTGCTCGCGCATCCCGCGAGCCGCGAGGGACTCGGCGTCGCGTTGCTCGAGGCATTGAGCTGCGGCTTGCCGGTCGTCGCATGCGCTGTGGGCGGCGTGGTCGACGTGCTCGAGGACGGGGTGCATGGCCGGCTCGTCGCGGCCGGCGACGGGTCGAGATTCAGAGAGGCTCTCGAGGAGTTGCTCGCCGACAGCGCGGCCAGGCGCCGGCTCGGCGCAGCCGGGCCGAGCGCACGTCGAGCGCAATTTTTCGATCGCGAGCATGATCGCGGCGCATCTCAAGGTTTACGCTGATGCTGCCGTCTGATCCGGAGCTCGAAGCCCTCGCGATGCGCCTCGGCCGGGCGTTGCTGATTCACGGTTGGAGAGTCGCGACGGCCGGAATCGTGCACGGGTGGCTGGATCGCCAAAGCGATCACCGACGTGCCGGGCAGCTCGCAGTGGTTTCACGGCAGTGTCGTGAGCTACGCGAACGCGGCGAAACGCGACCTGCTCGGCGTTCCGGACGAAGTTCTCGTTGTGCACGGCGCCGTCTCGGAAGCCGCGGTGCGAGCGATGGCCGAAGGTTTGCGCGCGCGCACGGGCGTCGAAGTAACGGTCGCGGTCAGCGGCGTAGCGGGCCCTGACGGCGGCACCGAGGAGAAACCCGTCGGCACCGTCTGGTTCGCGTGGGCGACGCCGCGCGGGACGTCCGCCGAGCGGTGCGAATTCCCCGGCGATCGCGAGGCCGTGCGCCGTTACAGTGTCGCGCACGCGCTTGAGCGTTTGGTCGCGCATGTCTTTACCGATGACGGCCGACAACACGCCGAAGGCTGACGAGGCAACCGAGCGGGAGCCGCGGCGGCGGGTGTTCTTCGGTCTCTGGCCGGATGCCGCGACCGCCGCCGCGATGGTGCGCGCCACGAAACGCGCCGTGCGACTGTCGGGCGGGCGGCCGATCGCGAAAGAGCGCTTGCACATCACGGTCGCGTTCCTGGGCGAGCTCACTGCACCCGAGCTCGAGAGCGCGCGGGCCGCGCCGCCGATCGCAAGCGGCGCATTCGAGCTTGCGCTCGACACTGTCGGCTTTTTTCCGCGTTCGCGCGTGCTGTGGCTTGCGCGCGCGCGCGGTTCCCAATGCGCTCCAAGAGCTCGAGCGGCGGCTCTGGATGGCGCTCGAGGAGCGCGGGTTCGCGCGCGAGCCGCGGATCTACCGGCCGCACGTGACGCTCGCGAAGCGCGGCGCGAGCCGTCGCTGAAGAAGTCGACGCGGTGACGTGGCGCGTCGAGGAGCTCGTGTTGATCGAATCGCTGCCCGAGGGTCGCAGCGTTCATTACGAGCCGCTGCAGCGCTGGCCGCTGTGACCAATGCGCGCACCGCCCTGTGCGGCAAGTCACCGCGATGAAGTTGGGTCGGTACCTATACTCTTCGGGTCGGTCCAAGAACAGAAGGTCCCTGATGCGCAAGTTTGGCAAATCATGTCGCGCCGTTGCGGTAGTCGTTTGTTGTGCACGCATCGGCACTGTCGATGCGCAAGCCGTAGACGGCGCAAGGCCGGCGATCGGACCTCAGGCGCTCGCGGACCAGATCCAGGCCGAGGTCGCCGAAATCCGTGGTTTGCCGTTCAAGGCTCCGGTGCGTGCCGAGAATCAATCTGTGGAAGCGTTCGGCGGGTATATCGATGGTGCGATCGCCCAGAACATTCCGCCCCAGGTCGCGCTTCACTATGACTCGATTGCGCGCAAGCTGGGCCTATATTCGGCTCCGGAGCCTCTGCATCTGGAGGCACTGATGAAGTCGGTCATGACTTCCCAGGCCGCCGCCTACTACGATCCCGAGGAAAAGGCCTTCTTCGTGTTGATGCAGGATCTGCCCGAAGCGGCGATGGGCATGTTCTACGCGCACGAGCTTTACCACGGCTTCCAGGATCAGTACTTCGATCTCGCGACGTACATGTTCGACGGGCAGCGCGACCGTTCTCTGAACGACGATCAGCTGCTCGCGCGCCAAGCGGTCGTGGAGGGTGAGGCAACGTACGTGATGACGCTGTGGGCGTTGGCGAACACACTTGGGAGCGTGCCAGCGCGACCGGTTCTGGCGGAAGTGGTTCGGCTGCAAAGCGGCATGGACATGGCTGCGATGCGCGCTGCGCTCGAGGAGCCTCAGGTCGCCGCGCTGCTAGGCGAAGAACACGGCGGGGACCTTGCGGCCGCGATCGATGCAGCCGCGGAGATCCCGATGTTCGTGATCGAAACGATGGTGGGCGCCTATCTCAAGGGGCTGAGCTTCGTGTTCGAAGTGCACGCCGGCGGTTGGACGGAGGTCGAGAAGCTCTACGAAGAGTATCCCCCGGCTTCGACCGAGCAGATTCTCCACCCCGACAAGTGGTTTGCACGCGATTCGCCAACGACGATCGACTGGCCTGCATTCGACAACGACACGCTTTTCGCTGGCTGGGACTTGCTGGAGCAAAACGTGCTTGGGGAGATTCAATGGCGAATCGTTTTCGCCGAGCACGGTCTAGGCGCCGAGGCCCCGGCGGTGGCCGGCGGCTGGGACGGGGATCGCTATGCGGTGTTCAAGCACCGCGACTCGGGTCGGTTGTTGCTGCTCATGTACACGTCATGGGATTCCGAGGCCGATGCCGAGGAATTCGCGGAAGGCTACGGCCGCTTGCTCGCGCTGAAGTACGAAGGTGCGGACGAGCCGACGCGCGTGTCGCGGGATGGCCGCGACGTGCTGATCGTGGAAGGCGGGGACGAGTCGACCGTCGACTCGTTCTTCGACTTCGTCAAGGCCGCACGGCGCAGCCGCTGATTTCTCGCCGCCGGCCGCGTAAATCGCGGCTGCCGCGCGGCTCGATCTATGGAATAATCCGTCCGCGCTTCCCGCATCCGTTTCTTCGCCTCTAATCTCCGCCGCTCACTGGGACGACAGCATGGACGACAACCGCAAGAAAGCTCTTTCCGCCGCGCTGGGCCAAATCGAGAAGCAATTCGGCAAGGGCTCCGTCATGCGCTTGGGCGACGCGATCGCCGCACGCGACATCGACGTCGTGTCCACGGGCTCGCTCGGCCTCGACATCGCGCTCGGCGTCGGCGGTTTGCCGCGCGGCCGCGTGGTCGAGATCTATGGCCCCGAGTCCTCGGGCAAGACGACGCTGACGTTGCAGGTGGTCGCCGAGATCCAGAAGGAGGGCGGCACCGCCGCGTTCGTCGACGCCGAGCACGCTCTCGATCCGCTCTACGCGAGCAAGGTCGGCGTGAACGTCGACGACCTCTTGATCTCGCAGCCCGACACGGGCGAGCAGGCGCTCGAGATCACCGACATGCTCGTGCGCTCGGGCGCCGTCGACGTGATCGTCGTCGACTCCGTGGCGGCGCTCACGCCGAAGGCCGAGATCGAAGGCGAAATGGGCGACTTGCACGTCGGGTTGCAGGCGCGCCTGATGTCCCAAGCGCTGCGCAAGCTCACGGGCAACATCAAACGCTCGAATTGCCTCGTGATCTTCATCAACCAGATTCGGATGAAGATCGGCGTGATGTTCGGCAACCCCGAGACCACGACGGGCGGCAACGCGCTCAAGTTCTACTCCTCGGTACGGCTCGATATCCGCCGGATCGGCGCGATCAAGAAGGGCGAGGAGGTCATCGGCAGCGAGACGCGCGTAAAAGTCGTGAAGAACAAGGTCGCGCCGCCGTTCAGGATCGCCGAGTTCGAGATCCTCTACGGAACCGGTATCTCGCGCGAAGGCGAGATCGTCGATCTCGGCGTGAAGCACAACATCATCGAGAAATCGGGCTCGTGGTACAGCTTCAAGGGCGACCGCATCGGCCAGGGCAAGGAGAACGCCCGCGACTTCTTGCTCGAGCATCGGGACATCGCCGCCGACATCGAGAAGCAAATTCGCGCCGCGCAGTTGCCGAAGAAGGTCCAAGGCCCGGTCGAGGTCACGATCGAGGAGGAGGGTGCGGCGCTCCAAGCCTGAGGCTGCAGGCCCGGAACGTGCGGCCAGCAAGCGCCTCGCGCTCGATCTGCTCGCGCGCCGCGAGCACAGCCGCTTCGAGCTCGATCGCAAGCTCAAGGCGCGCGGCTTTCCGGCCGCGGAGATCGCCGCCACGTTGGACGCGCTGGAAGGCACCGGTGCGCTCGCGGCGGCGCGATTCACCGACAGCTTCGTCCGCACGCGCGTAGCGAAGGGGCAGGGACCGATTCGGATCCGCGCGGAGCTCAACGAGCGGGGGATCGACGGGCCGGAGGCGGCCAAGGCCGTGCGCGGAGAGGACGTCGATTGGGTCGAGGCCGCCCGCGCTGCCCGCCGCAAGCGCTTCGGACCCGCCCCGCCGCGGGATTTCAAGGAGCGCGCTCGCCAAGCCCGATTTTTGCAGTACCGCGGCTTTGAAAGCAGCCAAATCCAGGCGGCACTGGAACTTCAAGAGGATTCCGATTAGTTTGCTGTCCCCGGTTACGGATGACCCGCGCGCACGGCGCCATTCGAGCAGCAGATGAGTGTCACGAGCAGCCAGTTGCGGCAGGCCTTTCTCGATTTCTTCGCGAAACGCGGCCATGAAATCGTTCCGAGCTCGTCCTTGGTGCCCGCGAACGACCCCACGTTGCTGTTCACGAATGCCGGCATGGTGCAATTCAAGGACGTCTTCCTCGGCCGCGAGACGCGGGCGATTCCGCGCGCCGTGAGCTCGCAGCGCTGCGTGCGCGCGGGCGGTAAGCACAACGATCTCGAGAACGTCGGCTACACGGCACGGCATCACACGTTCTTCGAGATGCTCGGCAACTTCAGCTTCGGCGACTACTTCAAGCGCGAGGCGATCCATCACGCTTGGGATTTCGTGACCGGCGTGCTGCAGCTGCCGCCCGAGCGGCTGTGGTGCACCGTCTACGAGGAGGACGACGAGGCCGCCAAGATCTGGCTCGACGACATAGGCGTCGCAAAAAGCCGATTCGCCCGCCTCGGCGTGTCCGACAACTTCTGGGCGATGGGCGACACAGGCCCGTGCGGACCGTGCAGCGAGATCTTCTACGATCACGGCCCGGAAGTCGCCGGCGGGCCTCCGGGAACACCCGAGAGCGGAGGGTGACCGCTACGTCGAGATCTGGAATCTCGTGTTCATGCAGTTCGAGCGCGATGCGAGCGGCACGATGACGCCGCTGCCGAAGCCGTCGGTGGACACCGGCATGGGCCTCGAGCGCCTCGCCGCCGTCATGCAAGACGTGCACTCGAACTATGAGATCGACCTGTTCCGCAATCTAATCAAGGCCGCTGCGGCTGCGACGCACACGCGCGATCTCGCAAGCAGCTCGCTGCGCGTCATCGCGGATCACATCCGCGCTTGCTCGTTCCTGATCGCCGACGGCGTCGTGCCCGGCAACGAAGGCCGCGGCTACGTGTTGCGACGGATCATCCGTCGCGCAATTCGCCACGGCTACAAGCTCGGGCAGGAGGAACCGTTCTTCTACACGCTCGTGAGGGATCTCGAAGCGGAGATGGGCGCCGCGTATCCGGAGCTCGTGAAGCGCCGCGCCCACGTCGAGCGCGTGTTGCGGCAAGAGGAGCAGCGATTCGCGGAAACGCTGGCGCAGGGCATGCGCTTGCTCGAGGACGCGATCGGCGGATTGTCCGCAGGCGGCGTGATTCCCGGTGACACCGTGTTCAAGCTGTACGACACGTACGGGTTTCCGGAGGACCTGACCGCCGACATCGCCCGCGAGCGGGGGCTTTCGACCGACCACGCGGGGTTCGAGCGGCAGATGGACGCGCAACGCGAGCGCGCGCGCAAAGCGAGCCGGTTCACGGTCTCTGCGGGCGGTCGCCCGACGTTCGAGCAGCCGACCGAGTTCCTCGGCTACGAGACGCTGCAGCTTACGGTGCCGGTCACCGCGCTGCTCGGCGCAGACGGTCAACCGGTGCAGGCCCTCGCCGCGGGAGAGTCGGGCACGGTGGTTCTCGAGCGCACGCCTTTCTACGCCGAGAGCGGCGGCCAGGTGGGAGACACGGGCACGCTCACGAATGATGCGGCGCGGTTCGTGGTGACCGATACGCAGAAGTTCGGGGCCGCCTTCGGCCACATCGGCACGCTCGAGGTGGGCCGCCTCGCGATCGGGGACCGCGTGCAAGCCGATGTCGATGCCGAGCGGCGCGCAGCGATCGTGCTGAATCATTCCGCGACGCATCTGCTGCACGCGGCGCTGCGGGCCGTGCTCGGCGAGCACGTTCAGCAAAAGGGCTCGCTCGTCGCGCCCGATAGGCTGCGCTTCGACTTCTCGCACTATGAGCCCGTTGGGGCGGTCGAGCTCACGAGGATCGAGGAGCTCGTCAACGAGCAGATCCGGTTGAACAGCGACGCGCATATTCGCGTCGTTCCTTATGAGGAAGCCGTTGCTGCGGGCGCGCTCGCTTTCTTCGGCGACAAGTACGGCGATCGAGTGCGGGTTCTCAAGATCGGCGATTTCTCCACCGAGCTGTGCGGCGGCACCCACGTGAGCCGCGCGGGGGACATCGGGCTGTTCAAAATTCTGTCGGAAAGCGGTATCGCCGCCGGAGTGCGGCGCATCGAGGCCGTCGCGGGCCGCGGCGCGTTGGACTTCGTCAACGCGAACGAGGCGCTGCTCAAGGAGGTTGCGGGACTGGTGAAGTCCGGTCGCGACGACGTCGCCACCAAAGTGACTCAGCTTCTCGAACGCTCGCGCTCGCTCGAGCGCGAGATAGCGACTTTACGCCGCAAGCTTGCGACCGGCGGCGGGCGTGATTTGCTCGACCACGCTCAAATCGTGAACGGCATCAAGGTCGTCGCGGCTCGCCTCGACGGCGCCGATGCGAAAGCGCTGCGCGATGCGGCCGACCAGCTCAAGGATCGGCTCGGCTCCGGCGTCGTCGTTCTCGGCGCGGTCGAAGGTGACAAAGTGCACCTCGTCGCCGGAGTCACGAAGGACCTGACGGCCACGCTGAAGGCGGGCGACCTGATCCGACCCGTGGCCGAGCTCGTGGGCGGCCGCGGCGGCGGCCGAGCCGATTTTGCCCAGGCCGGCGGCAACAAGCCCGAGGCCGTCGACCAGGCGCTCGCGCTCGTGGCCGGCCTCGTTTCGGCCGCGGCTTAGCGCGCGTGCTGCTTCCCTTCGCGGGCTTGGATTACGTCTAAACGCGAAATATCGATGATTTCCTTCGGAAATGCATTACCATTGGTCCGTCGCAAATCGCCGACATGGTGAGCTGCGACCAGGGGGACCGGCCAAAACGGTAACAAATAAACACGGCCGGCCTAGCCACGGACGTCTGACGAGCCTCGCGATCTCAAGAAGAAAAAGGCTCGCGGACTGAAGGGCGCCCGCCCGAATCTAGCGTCCGCAGGATGCGGCAAGGGTCGGCGGGGTGAGAAGGAGTTTGTAATGCTGATCTTGACCCGACGGGTTGGGGAAACGGTAGTCATCGGCAACGATGTCACCGTGACGGTCCTCGGTGTTAAAGGCAATCAAGTCCGCCTTGGTGTCAACGCTCCCAGAGAAGTAGCGGTGCACCGCGAAGAGATCTTCGAGCGCATCAAGCGCGAACAGACTGAGGAAGCGCAGCAGCGACCCCAGGCCGTCGGCGCCGTTCACCAGTAGGAAACGGAACGCCAAGCGCTCGGCGGCACGCTTTTCGCGCGTCCGCCGCTCGCCGCTTTTTTTCGCGTCGCGATTCTCGCGGCCAGTCGTTAGAATCTCCGCCACACGACGCGCGGGTCCCGCTACCGGAGAGGTGGCTGAGTGGTCGAAAGCGCTCCCCTGCTAAGGGAGTAAGGACTCAAAAGGTCCTTCGAGGGTTCGAATCCCTCCCTCTCCGCCAATTTCGTCGATTACTTCGCCGAGGCTGCGCTGCCCGGCGCACGCATTTTCGATGGCAGGCTCACGTGAAACGTTGCGCCGCGGCCGTCATTCTCCGCCCAGATCCGGCCTTCGTGCGCCTCGATGATCGACCGCGAAATCGCAAGACCCAAGCCGAGCCCCTCGTCCTTGGTCGTGAAGAACGGCTCGAAAAGCCTCGATAGGGCATCGGCCGCGATGCCGTGGCCTGTGTCGCTCACGCTGAGCTCGACCGCGTCCTCGGTTCGCCGCGTCCGCAGCAGCACCTCGCGGTTCCCGGTATCGAGCTGGTCCATCGCGTCCATGGCATTCAGCGTGAGGCTCAGCAGGACTTGCTGTAAGCAAACCCGGTCAGCCTGCACGACCGGCAGTGCAGGCTCGAGCTCCGCTCGGGTGGTGACCTGCCGGCGTTTCGCGTCGCCTTCGATGAAGCGCAAGGTGTCGATGGCGAGCTGGTTGACATCGAGGGTCTGCAGCACCAACGGCCGCTTGCGCGCGAGCGCCTGCAGCCGCTGAATGATGTCTTCGGCCAAGCGGCCCCCTTCGATGATGTCCTGGAAGATGTCGCGCAGCCCCTCGGCGTAAGGTGCCGATTCCCGAGCCATGATGAAGAGGCCGGCGCTTGCATTGGCGACGATCGCGGTGAGCGGCTGTTTCACTTCGTGCGTGATCGAAGCCATGAGCTGACCGACGAGCGCGAGGCGCGTGGAGTGCGCAAGCTCCGAGCGCAACGCCCGTAGGTCTTCCTCCGCGTGCTTGAGCTCCGTAATGTCCCGGCAGCAATACAACACGGTGCTGCCGCTGATGGATACCGATTTCACGTGAACGAGGACCGTGCGCCGCGCGCCTGACTTGGCCTTGACGTCGCGTTCGATGTTTCTGATTTCGCCGCGCGCCACGAGGTCCGCGTGATCGAACAGATTGTCGCCGAGCAGGACGTTGATCCGGCTCATCGTGTGCACTTCATCGGGGGAGTAGCCGAAGATGACGTCGACGTTCGGGCAAATGAACGTGAAATGGTCCTGATCGTTCGTCAGAAAAACCGCGTCGGAGATGTTTTCCAAAGTCGCGCGGTGGAGCTCCTCCGACTGGCGCAGCTCCTTGTACGCGCGTTCACGGCCCCCGTTGGTTGGATCAGACATCGATGTGATTTTATCCCAGGCTCGCGAGCCACTCGTCGTCCGAGCCCGCGCTCAAGTCGTCGAACAAATACGTGCCGAGATACCGTTCGCCCGTGTCGGGCAGCATCGCGAGCAACACGGAGCCAGCTTCCGCCCGCTCGGCCGCCTTCATCGCGGCCGCCAGGGTCGCGCCGGCCGAGATGCCGACGAAGATCCCTTCCTCGCGCGCGAGGCGCCGCGCCATCGCCTTGCCTTCCTCGTCCGTCACGGGTAAGAGCTGATCGAACACCTTCGGGTTCAATACGTCGGGCAGAAAATCCGGAGTCCAGCCTTGAATTTTGTGGGGTGCCCATTCCTTGCCCCCGAGCAGGGACGCGCCGGCGGGCTCGGTCGCCACGATCATGACCTCTGGGCGAGCAAGCTTGAGCATCTCGCCGGCGCCGGTCAGCGTTCCGCCGGTACCCCAGCCCGTGACCCAATAGTCCAGCCTCCGGCCCGCGAAGTCCCGCAAGATCTCCGGCCCCGTGGTCTGGCGATGAAATGCGGGGTTCGCCGGGTTCTCGAACTGCCGCGCGAGGAACCAGCCGTGCTTGTCCGCGAGAGCTTGGGCAAGGCGCACCATGCCCGAGCCGCGTTCGGCCGCCGGCGTCAAGATGACCTTCGCGCCGAGCGCTCGCATGATCTTGCGGCGCTCGACCGAAAACGTCTCGACCATCGTGGCCACGAACGGATAGCCCTTCGCGGCGCATACCATCGCGAGTGCTATGCCGGTGTTGCCGGACGTCGCCTCGATCACGGTTTGTCCCGGCTCGATCAGGCCGCGGCGCTCGGCGTCATCGATGATCGCGAGCGCGAGCCGGTCTTTCACCGAGCCGAGCGGATTGAACGCCTCGATCTTGACGTAGATCGTCACGTGCTTCGGCGCGATTCTCTGCAGCTTCACGACCGGAGTGTTGCCGATCGTGTCGAGAATGCTTTCGTAGATCATGCGTTTTCGTTCTCGCGCGATTCAGATCAGTAGCTTACACGAGCGCGTGTGCGCGCCGAGTCGTCCTCGAACGTTTGCAACTTGCTGGGCGCAAACCAGCTGTAGCGTTCGGCGTAGCGCGTCGTCTCCCCGACCAGCAGGAGCGCCGGGGGACGAATCTCGAGCGCAACCTGCGCCTGCCCCAAGCTGCGCAGCACGGTGCGGATCACGCGCTGAGCGTCGGTGGTTCCGCTCTCGACGACGGCGACGGGCGTTTCGGGATCATGGCCGCGAGCGATCAACTCTTCGCTGATTTGGCCGTACTGCGCGACGCCCATGTACAGCGCGAGCGTCTCTCCGGGACGAAACTCCGCGAGCGCGCCCGCGCCGTCGCCTTGGGAATGACCGGTGGCGAAAAGCACGGCGCGCGAGACGCCGCGCAAGGTCAACGGGACGCCGGCATAGGCCGCGCAGCCTTCCGCCGCCGACACGCCGGGCACGACCTGAAACCGCAACCCGGCCGAAGCAAGCGCCTCGAGCTCCTCGCCACCGCGCCCGAAGATCAGCGGATCGCCGCCTTTGAGCCGGCAGACCCGCTTGCCGGATTGGACCTGCCGCACGAGCAGGCGGTTGAGCTGCTTTTGCGTGATCGATGGCCGGCCCGGCGTCTTGCCGACGCAGATCATCTCGGCATCGCGCCGCGCGTACGCCAAGAGCTCGGGGCTCACGAGCCGGTCGTAGAGCACGACGTCCGCGGTCGCGAGCAGCTGCCGTCCGCGGATCGTGATCAGATCCGCTCGGCCGGGACCCGCTCCGACGAGGTAGGCTTCGCCGCCGCGCTGCTCGTCGCCGCCGGTTTGCCAGCGCTCTAACGCCGCACGCACGCCGTCTTCCGCCGCAGCGCCGCGTCCCGCGAAGACGTGCTCCGCCACTTCCGATGCCAACAGGCGCTCCCAAAAATGCCGGCGATCGGTTGCATCCGGCAGCGCCGCGCGCACGCGCCCGCGCCAACGGCCGGCGAGCTCCGCGAGCGCTCCGAGATGAAGCGGGAGACTCGCCTCGACGAGTCCCTTGATCCAGCGGCTCAAAACCGGCGAGTGACCGCCCGTCGCGATCGCGATCGTGACGGGCGCCCGGTCCACGATCGCCGGCATGATGAACGAGCAAAGCTCCGGATCATCCACGACGTTGCAGAATCGCTGCGCAGCCTCGGCCGCGTGCGCGATCCGCGCGTTCAACTCGCGATCGTGCGTCGCAGCGACAACCAGCCAGAACGGCGCGAGCGACTGCTCTGCGAAGTCGCCCTGCGCGTATTCAATGCGACCCGCAGCAGCGAGCTCGCGCAACGTTTGAGTCGCGAGCTCGGAAGCGATGACGGCGACCTTCGCACCCGCTTCGAGCAAGAGCGCCACGCGCCGTTCCGCAACGGCGCCGCCGCCGACGACCAGGCATTGGCGACCCTGGAGGTCCGCAAAAAGGGGTAGGTGTCGCATCTCGATAAGGGTTCAAGTTCGCGGGCACGATACCGTGTGGCGCTCGCCCGTAACAATAAGTAGTCCTTCTGCGGATATGCCGCAACCGGTATAACTGCCGAGAGCCCTCAAGCCCAAGGGCGGAGCGGCCTAGGCCGCGGATACGCCGCGCGGCGTCGCGGTTGACAGCCCTTTCTAACCAATGGTTATATACGGTCGAACCGGCCGCCGACCCATCCAGGAAGGCGGCCTTTTCATCTGAAGCACAAGAACGGAAAGTCGGCTTGACGTTAAAGCAGCTCAAGTATCTCGTCGGCATCGTCGATAGCGGCCTCAACATCACGTCGGCCGCCGAGCGGCTCTACACGAGCCAGCCCGGCATCAGCAAACAGTTGAAGCAGCTCGAGGCGGAGCTCGGCGTGCAGCTGTTCACCCGCAAAGGCAAGAGCTTGGCGGCCATCACGCCGGCTGGCCGCGAGGTGATCTCGCGCGCCCGCAAGATTCTGCGGGAAGTCGGCAACATCACGAGCCTTGCGAGCGACTTGACCGCGGAGCAGGACGGCACGTTGTCGATCGCGACCACGCACACGCAAGCGCGCTACGTGCTGCCCGAGGTGATTCGTGCGTTTCGCGAGCGCTATCCGCGCGTCGACCTCGAGCTGCACCAGGGCACTTCGGAGCAGATCGCCGAGCTCGTGAGCACGAACAAGGTGGATTTCGCGATCGCGACGGGCTCGCAAGACCTGTTCTCCCACCTCACGCTGCTGCCGATCTATCGGTGGCATCGGATCGCGCTCGTACCGAAGCAGCACCCGCTCGCCAAACAGGACAAGCCGCTCGATCTGCCATCGCTCGCGAGCTTTCCGCTCGTCACCTATGTGTTCAGCGTGACGGGCGAGTCTTCGTTCAAGCGTGCGTTTCGCGAGCAGGGTCTCGAGCCGCGCGTCGTGTTCACCGCGCGCGACGCCGATATCATCAAGACCTACGTGCGCATGGGCATGGGCGTCGGCGTCATCGCTTCGATGGCATTCGAATGCCAGGATCGCGAGGATCTGGTGGCGCTCGATGCGCGCACACTATTCCCGCAGGTGACGACGTGGCTCGGCTTCCCGCGCGACATGGTTCTGCGCGGCTTCATGGTCGACTTCGTGCATCTATTCGCGCCGCATTACGCGCCGCGGCTGATCCGCGAGGCGGCTGCGCAACCGACGCAGGAGCAAGTCGACGCGCTGCTCAAAGAGATTCCGCTGCCAGTGCGGGGCGGCTGCGAGCAAGAAACGGCAGTCGTGGGCTCAGAGCCCGTTGCGCATTAGCGCAACTAGAGGTCGGCGAGATTGATCTCGTGGATGCCGCACTCGCGCTTCAAGCCGAAGAAGCGCGTTTGCTCGAGTGTGCTGACTTCGTGGATCGGCGCGTGCTGTGGTGATCGCCGATCGACAAGTAGCCTTTCTCCCACAGCGGGTGATACGGCAAATTGTGCTTCGTGAGATACCGATGCACGTCGCGGTCGGTCCAGTCCGCGATCGGATGAACTTTCCAGCGGCCGCCCGCCCATTCGAGATACGGTAGCGCTGACCGCGCTCTCGGCTCTGCTTGCGGCGCAGCCCCGCGAACCACGTGTTGACGCCGAGGTCCCGCAGAGCGCGGCGCATCGGCTCGACCTTGTTCTCTTGATTGTAGGCCTCGAGGCCTTCGAGCCCTTGATTCCAGCGCTGGCCGTGACGCGATTCCTGCCACGCGGGCGAGCGCTCCGCGCGGTAGACCTTCAGGTTGAGCTTCATACGTGCCGCGAGCTCGTCGATGAAGCGATAGGTCTCCGGGAACAGGTAGCCCGTATCGACCAGCACGACCGGAATGCTCGGGCTCGATGCTGGTGACGAGATGCAGCGAAACGGCCGCCTGCGCGCCGAAGCTCGACGTCAGCACGTGATTGCCGGGCAAATTCTCGAGCGCCCACTCGACGCGCCGATCCGCGCTGCAGCGCGGAGAACTTGCGGTTGCAGTGCTCGAGCGCGTGCTCGCGGCTCGCTTCCTCGTCGTACGCTTTGCGCGTCGAATCGTTGCGGCGAACGCAGACGGGCTGACGGCATCCAACAGTGCATTCATCTATGAATACTCGAGTAAGCGGCTGGCCGCGCTCGGCAGTCCCGAGCGGGTCGTTTCGCGGTAACTTTCGAGTGGCTAAGGTAAGCGCGCTGCTTATGCACGTGAACGGTTAAGTTCTTATTCCGCTATGCCAAAACGCATAAGATTTTCAGCGCGTCGAGGTCCTCATGCCGCGGCGCGGCCGTCATCGAGAGGCTCGAGGACCTCGACTGCGGCGCGCTTCGGCCGACTCCATCGCGCCCTCCATGCCGCGGCTCGTCGTCGCGAGATGCTCGCCGCAGAAATGCAGGCGGCCATGCGAGCGGCCCAGGCGGCGGCCGCGAACGCGTCACTTGGCCGGGCCGAAAATAGGCCCACGCACCGGCCGCGTACGGGTCCGCGCCCCACGAGTGCACGCCGATGCAGCTCGAGCTGGCCCCGCGCCGCGGGCCGCATCGTCTCGATCGCCGGCGATCACGGCGCCGGCCGGCTTCGTCCGGCGGGAAGCGATCGAGCGCGGCCGCGGCGTCGCCCGTGATCCACGCGGTGAGGCTCGTGACCTCCGTCGGATCGTCGCCATTGCGTGCGGCCGCGAGCATGCCGGCGCGCGTGTCCGTGAACAAGCTCGGCGCGTAGCCGTCCTGCTCCCAGAACGGCTGTCGCGGCGCGAGATACACCTGCGTCAATCGGCTGCGAGGGCAGCGTCGCGCACCGCTTGTGCCTGAGCGCCGCTGAGCGGTCGGCTCGATCGCGATGCGCCGCAGCACGCCGAGCGGGACGGCCGCGATGACGTGGGTCGCGCGCGAGCCGCGTGCCGTCCGCGCACGTGACCCGGGCGCCGTCGCGCTCGAGCGCGAACGCCTACGACGGCGCGGCCGAGCTCGACGCCGCCGGCGAGCGCCGCCGCCATCGCTTCGGGTATGCGCTGCACGCCGCCTCGCGCCGTGAAGCCGATGCTGCTCCGCTGGCGCGAGCGCGCGCTGAGCCTTCGAGAACGCGCCGCGGAACAACAGCAGCAGCGCCGAGACGTCGTGCGCGTCGCGGCCGAAGCTCACGTTGATGCCGTAGGCGAGTGCGATCGCGCGCTCGCTCAAGCCCAAGCGCGTGAGCCATTCGTGCGCCGAAACGTCGAGCGCCGCATGCGCCGGAGTCGAGCCAGTCGCTCGGGCGCCGCCAACGGGTTTGTCGCGCATCGTCAGCACGCGGTGATAAGTTCCAAGGCAAATGCTGCTTGTCGGCCCCGGGAAATCGTTGGCGGGATGCGTCGGGCCAATCGGCTTGACGAATGATCTCGCCGTCGAGCACGAGATCCTGCTCGCGAAAGAACTCGAGCATCGGGCGTGACGTCGATCGAGCTCGACGCCGTGGCGCTCGCGGCGGCGATCACGCGTGCGTAGCCGGCCGCCGATATAGGTGCCGCCTGCCTCGGCCGTGCCGCCGAGCTGGCGCATCGAATGAATGCGCCCGCCGACGCGCTGCTGCGCCTCGAGCACGAGCACGCCGAGACCTTGCGCTTCGAGCGTCGTGGGCGGCGTGCAAGCCCGCGAGGCCCGCGCCGATCGACGACGACGTCGGCCGCTCGTGCCCGTCGACGGCCACTTCAAACCCGCGGTGCGCGCGGATCGTCGACGCCGCAGAGCGAGGGCTTCAGCGGGCCCGGCCGCCCCGGAAGTACAGCAATCGACGGCGCAGCGGTCGTGGCTCGGACCGAGCGAGCCGAGCGCGCGTCGCTGGCGCGTCCGGCGTCAGCGCTCGACGATGAGCTCGCGCACCATCGCGACGTAGGCCGGATGTGTGCCGACGGTGCGCCGCGCGGACCATATGCAGCCCGAGCTCGCGCGCGACGGCGGCGGCTTCGACGTCGAGATCCAGCACGACCTCCATGTGATCGCAGACGAAGCCGATCGGCGCGACGACGACAGCCGCGCGCCTTCGGGCTCGCACTCGCGCAGCGCGTCACCGATGTCGGGCGCGAGCCAGGGCTCGCGTGCCGTACGACGCATTGTTGCTCTGATAAACGAGCCGCCAGCGCGGATGCTCGAGCGACGTCGCCGACGAGCCGGCAGCTCGCTGCAGCTGCGCCTCGTAGCGCGCAGCCGCGCGCCATCGACTAGCGGCAGGCTGTGCGCCGTGAACAGCAGCGAGCGCGTCTTCGCGCTCCCCGGCGGGCAATCGTCCTCGAGCGCGTCCGCGACGCGGTCGGTCGATCGGCTTCGATGAAGCCCGGATGGTTGTAGGGCACGCGCAGCTTGTCGATGACTGCGCGCGCCTTCGGCACGCCGCTGCGCGGCTTCGAACAGATCCTCGCGATATCGGCGGCAGCCGCTGTAAGAGCTGAACGTGCTCGTGACGAACGCGAGCGCGCGGTCGCACGCCGGCGTGCGCCATCTGCGTCGACGGTGTCGGTGAGCAGCGGGTGCCAGTTGCGGTTGCCCCAGTAGATCGGCAACGCAGGCCCGTGCGCGTCGAGCTCGTGCTGCAGCGCCTTGATGAACGCGCGCGTGTGCGCGTTGATCGGGCTCACGCCGCCGAACTGCTCGTAGCGCTTCGCGATGTGCGCTTTCGTTTCTGGCGAGCACGCGCAAGCCGCGGAAGACGTTGTCGAGAAACGAGTCCGACGTCGGCCGGGCCTTCCGGGCCGCCGAACGAAACGACGAGCAGCGCGTCGTAGTCGTGCGTCGCGTCGTCCCGCAGCCCTTCCGCTCACAAAGGACTCTGCCAGACAGCCTTGCCGACGAAGAACGGCCCAAGCTGTCGAGATATTGCGAGGTCTGCTCCGTCTTGCGCATCTCCTGCACGATCGGCGGAGAGCGGATGCAGCTTCGGGCCGAGCAGACCGATGATGAAGTCGTTGTCGTTCTTGTCGAGACCGTGGCAGGCGAGGCGCACGTCGGCGGCGTGGCCGCCCGCGCCGTAGCGTTTCGCGAGCGTGCCGTGCTCGGCCAGAATCCGGCGCTGATGATCGGCCGGCAAGCGTTTGAAACTTCTTCGCGCGCTGCAGCGGATACCACACGGCCCACGGTTCTCGGGGTTCAGCAGTTTTGCGCGCGGCTTCGTCGAACAGCGTGTCCTCGAGGTCGGGCTCGTAGCCGATCGAGTACGCTGCGGCCGAGCATGTCGAACTCGGGCTTGTGCGTGAGCTCGCGCGAACGGCCCGCGGTTGAACAGCGTCGCGCAAGCGTCGTCACGAAATACTCCGGGTCCTCGGCTCGCGGCGATCACGCCGATGCCCTGCGGGTCGTTCGCGTCGACGTAGAGCGCGCCGTCGACGCCGTCCGCCGCCAGCGCCTTGACTGCCGCGTGCGGGATCTGCGCAGCCGCCGAACGCCGTGAACTTCATGAACAGCCGCCGATCGAGCGAGATCGCCTGGCCGCCGCGCCGGCCTTTCTCGGCGAGATCGAGCGGTCCCGGTCGTCGGCCGTGTCGGTAGCGTGCGGGTTCGTCGCTCATAGCTTCTCCGAATGCACGGCTTCGACGAGCGCGGCGACGCTCGCGAGCGGTGTCTTGCGGCAGGATGCCGTGACCCAGGTTCACGATGTGGCCGCGTCGGCGCGTCGGCGCAAGCAGCTCGTCGGCGGCCGCGCGCGTGGCGTCGGCGCCCGCCGTCAGGATCGCCGGCTCGAGGTTGCCTTGCACCGCGCGCTGCGGATAGCGCCGCTGCGAGCTCCGGCAGATCGACGCGCCAATCGACGCCGAGCACCTCGGCCGGCAGGCTCGCGTAGGCGTCCATCAGGTGCGGCGCGTTCTGCAGGAACAGGATGCGCGGCACGCCGGCCTGCCCCGACGGTCTCGCAGCAGCGATTCGAGATGCGGGCGAATCAGCCTCTCCCAGCTCGGGCGCGACAGCAGCCCGGCCCACGAATCGAAGATCTGCACGGCGTCGGCGCCGGCCGCGGCCTGCTGCAGCAGATACTCGGCCATGAGGCTCGAGAGCCGCGCGAGCAGCTTGTCGAGCAGCGTCCGGCTCGCGCGGCCGCGAACGCGCGCAGCGTCGGGAAGTCCTTCGCGCCCTTGCCTTCGACGAGATAGGCCGCGAGCGTCCACGGCGCGCCGCAGAAGCCGAGCAGCGCCGTGCTCGTCGGCAGCGCCGCGCGCGTGAGCTTCGAGCGCTGCGATGACCTCGGGTGCGATCTCGGCGGGGTCGGGCCGGCGCAGCCGCTTCGATGGCCGCGGCGTCGCGAATCGGATTCGGCGACGACGGGGCCCGGATCGAAGTCGAACTCGATGCCGAGCGCGGGCATCGGGCTCATGATGTCCGCGAACACGATCGCCGCGTCGAGCGGATAGCGCTTCAGCGGCATCAGCGTGACTTCGGCGGCGAGCTCCGCTTCGCCCGCGAGCTCCTTGAAGCTGTGCTTCTGCGCGGAACTCGCGGTACTCCGGCAGGTAACGGCCCGCCTGGCGCATGATCCACAGCGGCCGGCGCGGCACGGCTTCGCGGCGAATGGCTTTCAGCAGCAGCTTGTCGTCGTCGTTCGGCATCCGCTGGCTCAGTCGCCGGCGTCTCGCCGGCTGCGGCTCCGCGGTGAAGCGATAGCCGACGCCGCGCACGGTATGAAAGTGCGCGGGCGCTTCGGGATTGCGCTCGAAGCGCTTGCGCAAGCGGACGATGAAGTTGTCGATCGTGCGCGTCGACGGGAACACCTCGTAGCCCCAGACGCGATCGAGGATCTCCTCGCGCGTCACGATGTCGCCCGGCTGCTCCGCCAGCGCGCTGCAGGATCATCGCTTCCTTGTGCGTCAGCGACGTGCTGCGAGCCGTCCCAGGCGCGCGCCTCGTAGGTCTTGAAGTCGATGCGTGTTGCCGCCGAACGTCGAGCGCCGCGCGCGCTCGCCTGATACCACGAGCTGCGGCGCAGGATCGCGGCGACGCGCAGCAGCAGCTCCTGCAGGTGAAACGGCTTCGGCAGGTAGTCGTCGCCGCCGGCCTCGAAGCCGCGCACGCGGTCCTGCGCGTCGCCCTTGACGGTCAGGAACAGCACCGGCGTTTGCATGCCGTCGCGGCGCAGCTGCGCGCAGAGCTCGAGGCCGTCCATGTTCGGCATCATGACGTCGAGCACGACGAGGTCGAAACGGCTCGGTCGCGCACGCGCTCGAGCCCGGCCGTGCCGTCGTGCGCGACGTCCGTGCGATAGCCCTCGGCTTCGAGGTTCTCGCGGATGCCCGCCGCGAGATGCGCCTCGTCGTCGACGACGAGAATGCGCGCGGCGTCCTTCATTGCTCGGTTGCCGCTCCGGCCAGCGCATCGACACGGTGGCGCCGCGGCCCGGGCCCGTCGCTTTCGCGCGCACGATGCGCGCCCCGGAGAGCTCGACGAGTCGCTTCACGATGTAGAGCCCGAGGCCCGTGCCCGGCATCGCGCGGCGCAGCTCGTCGCCGAGCCGATAGAACTTCTCGAAGATCATCGCCGCGTCCTCGGGCGGAAAGCCCAGCCCGTCGTCGCTGACCGCGAGCTCGATGCCGCTCGCCTCGCGCGTGCCGCGCGACGACGATCGAACGGCCCTTGGCCGCGACGCACGCCTTCAGCGCGTTGTCGAGCAGGTTGCGCAGCCCGGTCTCGACGACGACGGGATCGACGGACAGCGTCGAGTCGGCCGGCGACGTCGAGCGTGACCGCGACTGCCGCTCAGCGCGCGCGCTCGGCGATTCGCGCGATCGCGGCCGTCGCGACGCGCGCGATGCGATTCGTGAGCTGCGGCGTCAAGCGCTGGCGCCCTTCCTCGAGCCGCGTGGTGTCGAGCAGATTGTCGATCATGCGCAACAGGCGCTCGCCGTCCTCGAGAATGCGCGTGCCGAGCCGCTTGCCGTCGTCGTCGCGCGAGCGCAGCACGAGCGTCTCGGCCGCGAGCTGAATGCTCGCGAGCGGGCTCTTGAACTCGTGCGACACGGCCGCGAGGAAGTTCTGCTGCCGCCGCCGCAGCTCGGCGTCGTGCCGCATCGTCCGCGTCAGCACGGCCATGCCGCCGATCAGCACGACGAGAAAGAAGCCGCCCTCCCACAGGACCCGGTTGACGCGTCCGCGCCCTGCTGCGCGAGCTCGGCGAGTGCGGCGGGCGCACCGTGGCGAGCGGCCTTCGATCGCTAGATGCGGCAGCAGGCGCGCGAGCTCGCTTGCAGGCGCTCCGGCATACGCGGCCGCCACCGCTTGCGCATCGGCCGCATACAGCGCCTCGAAGCGTCGCTCGACAGCGCGCGTCGTGAGACCGATCCGTCATCCACCAGCCGACCGTCGCGGCCGAGATCGACAGCAGCGCGAGAAAGCCGATCTGCAGCGCCTTGCTCGGATCGCGCCTCAATGTCATGACTCTTGCTCCGCCTGCGTCAGTCGGACTCGCAGCCACCGGCCGAGCGCGGCGCGCAGGCCTTCGGCCAGCCGATCGATGTCGCGGCGCGTGTGCGCGAGCGACAGGAACGCGATCTCGAACGCCGACGGCGCGAGCGCGATGCCTTGGTCGAGCAGCGAGTGGAAGACGCGCGCGTAGACCTTCGGCGGCGTTCGCGGATCGAGCGCCTCGGCCGAGCGCGGCGCTTCGCTGCGCGTGCCACGCGATCCAGAACATCGAGCCCAGGCGGACAGAGCTTCGCGTCGACGCGGCGCTTCGGCGAGCACGTCCGTCAGACGTCTGCTCGAGATACGCGCCGAGCGTCTCGAGCCGCTTCCAACCGTCCTCTTTTTGCAGCACGCGCAGCGTCGTGAGCCCGGCCGTCATCGCGACGGGATTGCCCGACAGCGTGCCGGCCTGATAGACGCCGCCTTCGGGCGAGAGGTGCTTCATGAGCTTGCGCGGTCCGGCGAAGCCGCCGACGGGCATGCCGCCGCCGATGACCTTGCCGAACGTCGCGAGGTCCGGCTTGATCGAAGTAGTGCGCAGCCGCGCCGCCGGGCGCCGAGCCGAAAGCCGCGTGATGACCTCGTCGAAGATCAAGCAGCGCGCCGTGCTTCGTGCAGAGCGCGCGCAGCGTCTTCAAGAACTCGGGCCGCTGCAGCAGCAGCCCGTTGTTGGCGGGCACGGGCTCGATGATGACGGCGGCGATGCGGTCGCCCTCGGCCGCGAACAGCTTCTCGGCGGCCGCCGTGTCGTCGAGCGGCAGCACGCGCGTCAGCGCCGCGAGCTCGTTCGGCACGCCCTTGCGACGACGGTTGGCCGAACGTCGCGAGCCCCGAGCCGGCGGCGACGAGCAGATAGTCGACGTGGCCGTGATAGCAGCCCGAGAACTTCACGACGAGATCGCGGCCCGTCGCGCCGCGCGCGAGCCGCACGGCGCTCATGACGGCTTCGGTGCCCGACGACACGAACCGCACCTGCTCGATGCCGGGATACGCCGCGACGACCTCCTCGGCGAGCTCGATCTCGGGCTGGCACGGCGCGCCGTACGACATGCCGCGGCGGCACGCGGCTTCGACGGCCGCGACGATCTTCGCATGCGCGTGGCCCAAGATCAGCGGGCCCCACGAGCCGACGAAGTCGAGATACTCGCGGCCGTCGGACGTCCGTGATGACGGCGCCGCGCCGCCGAGCGGATCACGAGCGGCGTGCCGCCGACGCTGCCGAACGCGCGCACGGGCGAGTTCACGCCGCCCGGCGTGACTTTCTTCGCGCGCTCGAACCACGCGTCGCTCTGCTGCCGCTTGCCTTTGGGCCGCCTTTCGCGCGTCCGTCACAGCCACTTGCCCCTGCAGCGCGTCGCGCGCGTGATACGTGATGATCTGATCGGCGCCGGCGCGGCGAATCGCGAGCAGGTTCTCGCGCACGATGCGCGGCCTCGTCGAGCCAGCCGTTCGCGGCCGCGGCCTTGACGGCCGAGTACTCGCCCGACACGTTGTAGGCCGACAGCGGCAGCGGCTCGCCTCGCGCACGGCGCGAATCACGTCGAGATACGGCAGCGCCGGCTTCACCATGAGCCAGTCGGCGCCTTCCTCGACGTCGAGCAGCGCCTCGCGCACGGCTTCGCGCGGATTGCGGAAGTCCATCTGGTAGCTCTGCCGGTCGCCGCTCGCCGGCGTGCGAGTCGGCCGCTTCGCGGAACGGGCCGTAGTACGCCGACGCGAACTTCACGGCGTACGACATCAGCGCCGTGTCCTCGAACCCGGCATCGTCGAGCGCGTCGCGAATCGCGGCGACGCGGCCGTCCATCATGTCGGACGGCGCGACGACGTCGGCGCCGGCGCGCGCGTGGCTCACGGCCATGTCGACGAGCGGCGCCAGCGACGCGTCGTTCAGCACGCGGCCGTCGTCGAGAACGCCGCAGTGGCCGTGATCGGTGTAGGCGCACAAGCACACGTCCGTCATGACGACGAGCTCGTCGCCGAACTCGCGCTTCAAGCGCTCGCAGGCCTTCTGCACGGCGCCGTTCGGCGGCCGCGGCCGCGGCGCCGTCGGGCGTCTTGCCGCCGTGCTCGGGATGGCCGAACAGCAGCACGGCGCGGATGCCGAGCTCGAGATCCTTGCCGATCTGCTTCACGACGTTCTCGAGACCCTGCTGCGCAATGCCGGGCATCGACGAGATCGGCTCGTTCGCGCGTCTCTCCGGCAGCACGAAGTGCGGCATGATCAGCTGCTCGGCGCCGACGCTGCGTCTCGGCGACGAGATTGCGCAGCGCGCGCGTGCGGCGCAGCCGCCGCAGGCGCGTGCGGCCCGGTGTCGTGATCGATCAGTTCCGCCATTGCATGGCCTCCAAGATTCCTTCCAAGCTCGGCTCGCGCGCTTCTGCCGTCACGGCGAGCCCGTGCGCGCGCGCCGCCGCCGTCGTCGACGGGCCGATCGTGTAGATCGCTCACCGGCACGTCGACGTCGACCTGATGCACGAACCCCGTGACGGCCGACGGGCTCGCGAGCACGACATTATCCGCGCGCGAGCGCCGACAGCGCGCGCCGCGGCGGCCGGCGGCGCCGGCACCGTGCGGTAGACGTCGAGCGCGTGCACCGGCGCCGGCCGCGTGCAGCGTGCGCTCGAGCACGTCGCCGGCGTTCTCCGCGAGCGCGAGCAGCACGTCGCGGCTGGCGCATCGAGTCGCCGTCGCGACGAGCGTCGGCCGCCAGCCCGGCGGCCGTGCCGCGCGCCGACGAGATCGACGCGGCCGAGCTCGGCGCGCGCTGCTTCGGCCGTCGCCGCGCCGACGACGGCGACGCGGCGCTGCGCGCGCGGCGCCGGCCGCGCAGCGCGGCGAACGCTTCGACGCCGCGCCGCGACGTGAACACGAGCCAATCGGCGGCGCGGCGCCGCGCTGCGAGCGCGGCGCGCAACGCCGGCGTGTCGATCGGCTCGCAGTGCGATGCACGGCAGCGACACGGCCTCGCCGCCGCGCTGCGCGAGCCGCTCGGCCCACTCGGCGCAATCCTCCTCGCTGCGCGTGAGCAGGATGCGCCGGCCCGAAGCCGAGCGGCGTCGTTGCGCGGCGTCATCGACGTGCCTGGCCGCATCGAGCTTGGCCCAGAGCCGCTGCGCCGAGCGTCGCGGGATCCGTGCCGCGCACGCGCGCACGTGCGCACGACGCCCGCGACGCTCGTGCATCGCGAGCAGCTCGTGATCGCCGCTCGCCGGCGCGGCAGTACGCGCCGAACGCGACGTCGCAGCCGCCCTCGGCGCGCGCGAGCGCGTCGCGCTCGGCCGCGACGGCCGCGCGGCTCGGCGCGTGGTCGAGCGCGCGCGAGCGCGTCGCAGCACGCGCGCGTCGTCGCGCGCGGCATTGCACGGCGAGCGCGCCTTGCGCCGGCGCCGGCACGAAGCGCTGCGGGTCGAGCCGCAGCACGGCGACGTCCTGCGAGCGCGCTGCCGAGGCGCTGCTCGGCCTGCAGGCGCTCGACGCCGGCCGCCGCGAGCACGATCGCGTCGAAGCGGCCCTCCGTCGAGCTTGCGGATCGCGCGTCGGCACGTTGCCGCGCAGCGGCTCGATGACGAGATCCGGCCGAAAGTGCGTGAGCCACACGCGCCGGCGCGCCGACGCCGTGCCGACGCGCGCGCCCGGCTTCGAGCGGCAGCCAGTCGTCGGCTTCGCGCCGGCGAGCGCGTCGCGGCGCACGAGCAGCAGATCGGCCGGGATCGACGCGCGCCGGCACCGCGGCGATCGTGAGCTCGGCGCGGCGACTTCGTCGGCAGATCCTTGAACGAGTGCACGGCGAGCTCGATGCGCCGCTCGACGAGCGCCTGCTCGATCTCGCGGACGAACACGCCTTGCGGGCCGATCGAGGCGAACGGCACGCCGTCGTGCTCTGGTCGCCCGCCGTCTTGATGATCGTGAGCTCGACGTCGTGCCCGCGGCGCTCGCAGCGCAGCCGCAATCGTCGAGGACTGCGTGCGCGCGAGCTCCGAGCCGCGCGTGCCGAGCCGCAACTTCGCGCGCGGCTCATGCCTCACCGTTGCGCGTCGCGTCGCGCGCCGCGGCCGCGGGTCGCCGTGCGCCGGCCGCGCCGTCGCAGCGCCGCGCGCAGCTCGTCGGCGAACTCGGGCTCGAGCCCGCCCAAGAACGCTTCGATCGAGCCGTCGGGCCCGTCGTGCAGCAGTCCGCGCAGCCCGAGGCACGGGATGTGCGCGAAGCGGCGCGCGAGCACTTCGGCCCACGTCTCGATCGCGGCGCGCTCCGTCCGCGCCGAGCCCCTTGAGCTCCTTCTTGAGCAACCGCTTCACGCCTTCCTGCGCGGTGCTGCCGATAGCGCTGCTGCAGCGCGCCGAACAGCGGGCCGTAGTAGCGCTCCGTGAACCGGTCCTGCAGCTCGTCGAGCGCGTCGTCGACTTGCTCGCGCGCCGGCGCCGCCTCGAGGAGCCGCGCGGCGCGGTTGTGCTCGGCGTGCCGCACGATGTCGTCCATGCCGACGCGCGGGATCGCGAGCTTCGCGCAGACCGCAGGCGTCGACGTCGGCCGGCACGGCCATGTCGACGATCAGCGGCGGCTGGCCCGACGGCGTCTGCGCGGCGAGCCGCTCGAGCGCGGCTTCGTCGAGGATCGCGTGCGCCGGCGCCCGTCGCCGTCAGCAGCGCCTCGACGGCCGGCGGCTCGCGGCGAAACTCCTCGAGCGACGTGTGCGCTGCGCCGAAGCGCGCGCGCGAGCGCCGCTGCCTTGTCGGCGCTGCGGTTCACGACGTGAAGTCGAGGCCGCGCCTGCGCGAGCGAGACGGCCGCGCGCTCCGTCATCGGCGACACGCCGACGAGTGCGATGCGCCCCGGCGTGCGCTGCGATGCGCTCGCGCAACTGCTGCACGGCGATCTCCGCCAGCGAGACGCGGCCTTCGGCGAGCTTTCGTCTCGCCGCGGACGCGTGCGGCGATGCGCAGTGCCTCCTCGAACACGAGCCCCAAGCTCGGACCGCAAAGGCCGAGCTCGAGCGCGCGCTCCTGGCACGTAGCGCACCTGGCCGACGATCTCGGTCTCGCCGACGCAGGCCGAGTCGAGACCGGCCGCGATCAAGAACAAGTGCTCGGCCGCGCCTTCGCCCTGCCAAGCGCGCAAGCGCCGCTCGGCTTCGCCGTGCGCGGGCGCGCGGCCCGTCAGAAGCTCGAACGCTCGCGGCCGCAAGTCCTGGACCGGCGTTCGCTCGCTGCGCGAGAAGATGAGCTCGACGCGATTGCAGGTCGAGAGGTAGGCGAGCTCGTGCAGCTGCAGGCGCTGCGCGAACTCGCGCAGCTGCACGGCAGCGACGTCCTCGGCAAGCGCGAACTCGGCGAGCGCTTCGCTGCCGCCTTGGCGCCAAGAGACGCCGACCATGCCCAGATGCTCCAGCATAGCCGGCAAAGCGTGCGCCTCGGCCAGCCGAGGTTTGTCACGACAATGTCACGGTTTCGAGGGCGAGACCGTAATCGTGACGGATGTCTCTAGAGTACGACGGCGGCGTGCCCCTCCGCGGGCGGATTTCTCCCGTTGACGATCGCGCTCAACCAGCCCTCCGCGGAAGCGTGGTCGCAACGTGTTCGGCTCGTCGAGCACATCGTCGGCCTGATAGCCGAACCGCGGTATCGCGCGTCCATCCGCGCGCTGGAAATACAGCTCCCCACTACCATCGCGGCGAATGCTGAAGCCGCCCTCGTGCAGGAGCCGATGGTGGTACGTGCACAGCAAGCGTGGTGTTGCCGAGACTCGTGGCGCCGCCGTCCGCCCAGTGGACGATGTGGTGCCCGTCGACGAAGCGCGTCCGGTGGCAGCCGGGGAACGTGCAGCCGCGGTCGCGCGCGAATAACGCACGCTTGAGCGGCGTCGATACCGTGCGCTGCTTGCGGCCGACATCGAGCGGATTCCCGCGTTCGTCCTCGACGACCGTGATCAAGCTTCCATCGCACGTGAGCCGCTTGATCGTATCGATGGGCAAGTCTGATCGTCCCACCCCTCCGCGGAGGGATTTCTCATCCGCGTGCACGACCACTTGATAGTGATCCGCAGCCGCCGTCGATTCCGCCGACTCGCCGGCAAGGTATGACTTCGCGACCGCGACGAGTGCATCCACCTGCTGCGCTCGCCAGGTGTTCCGCCGCGAACTCGGCGCCCGTGGCGACCTCGCCCGCTGCGACTGCCCGGTCCAACGCCTTCTGCGATCAGCTCCGCCTCCTCGAGCGGCAGCTCCACTCTGATCGTCGCGGTGCCCTTCCCTGGGCTGCGCCATACCGTTAGTGCCCGGCGCTCCCAGAGACTCTGTGCGGCGTCGGCTGACTCCGGAACGGAATTGCGAATCTGCCGACAGCGCTCCTCGACCTGCGCGGCGGTGGCTTGCAGCGCATAAGCCAGCAGCAAGTCCTCGTCATCGACATGCGCCGCTCGCGTGAGCGCTCGCACCTTGGAATACGACAGCCTCCCATCGGCGAACGCCACAGAAATCGCGGGCAGTCCTCGCAGCGCATGCGCGGTGCGCACTTTCTCTCGCGCCGCCGAGACCGACAGTCCACAGCGCCACGCGAGCCACTCGGCGCAATTCGGAAAGCTCCACTTGTGCCAACCGAAACGATCGTCGAACTCGCGCACGAGCACGAGCATCCGATAGCTTTCGACATTGAGGTTACGAGCGAGCCGACAGATCGCAGTGTCGAGCTCGTCAATGGAGCGCTGGGCGGATGCGGCCGACGCAGGTGCGGCGGACTCCGCGCACTGGGTAGATGTCATCGATAGCCTCCCTGGCAACATCTTGTTTCCGAGCTGGTATTATATACAGGTTATGGCATAAATACTCATCATTTTCAGTTATTTATGACCAGTTTCTTGGGGGCGGGAGATAGAAGACCGAGCGCAGGAACACACTGCCGAGTGGCTTAACGGTGCGTTGCCACGAACGGAAGATAGCTACCAACTACGCGACGCGCCCTTTCTTCGGATCGAACTCGGCTACCCCGCCCCTCAGCGGCTCACCCTGCGCTTGCGCTCGCCCCATACGCCGGTCTCGCCATTGAAGTTGAGCATGCGCTGGGTCGTGACGATCAAGCCGGCATAATCCTCCGCTGACAAGCTTTCGATCGTCTCGTTCGGCACGCGGTCGACGGACCGCCAACCGCTGAAGACACCGTACCCCAGGATTCGCTGGTTCGTGACCACGATGATCACGGCTTCACCCACTTGCTGCTCGCGGACGCGCTCCTGCGCGCCGAGCTCGAGCTCGTCGAAGCTGTTCAGGCGGACGTTCGACGCCATGAGCCGCTTGCCGTCTACGACGAGATGAACCTGCTTTGGTACGCCTTGGGACGCGGACTGCGGCATCCCCGCGTCCGGCAGAAGCGCGAGGACCAGAGCAACGCTCGTCCAGGCACGCGCGCGAGCAGAACGAGACTCGGTCATTGCTGCACCTCAACGATTGCGTCGCCGCTCGGAAGGGCAATCGAGCCCGTTAGTCGAGAGCTGCGGTCGAGAACTATACCATCCGCTCTTGCGCCGCCGGCCCGGTGATCGGCGCTGCCGCCGACGCTCAACCGCGAAACGCGCGCTGCGTCGCGCTCATCAGCGACGGCAGCTCGGCAAGCACGTTTTCGGCGAGTTGGAGCTGGTTGCGCGTGCGGGCTTGATTGTGGGCGCTCGCGGAAAGGTAGCGGCTCCTGTCCCACGCGAAGTACTGCTCGCGCAGGCTATCGGCACAGAACCGCGCAGCGAGCTCGACCGTAATCGTCAACGTTGCGGCCGGAATCGCGCTCCATTCGGCGGGCTCGAGAAAACCGGCTGCCGCCTCCGCATACCCCGCGATAGCCGCCTCGAACAACGGCCGTGAGAACGCGGCCGTAGCCGCGTCCTCGCTGACGGGATTGCACCAAGAGCGCAGCGCGTCGCCGAGCTCGAGCGCTACCGGCATTCGCGTCATCGTGTCGAGATCGATCAAGCACACGGCGCGATTCGTCTCGCGCGCAAAGACGATGTTCGAGATCTTCGGATCGCCATGCACGATGCGATCCGCTGCCGCGGGCAGGACCGGCAGCCCCGCGGCCAGCGCGAACACGCGGTCGGCGAGCTCGCGGACGGCCGCGTGCTCGCCGTGCACCGCGTAATCCTTGAGCGCCGTGCGCAGGCCGTGCAGATGCAACGGCGTATCGTGCACGCCGAGGCGGGCATTCTTGAACGCATAGTCGAGATCCGCGACCGCAAGGTGAAACCGCGCGAGCACGCGCCCGGCTTCGGCGGCTTGCGCTGGCGCGGCGATCGCGTGCCGGGTGACGCCTTCGACGTGCGTCAGCGCTCGCCAGACGGCGCCGTCGCCGCCTTGCACCCAGAGCGCGCCGCCGGCGGCGCGGCGCAGCCGAGGTGTGACGAGACCGCGCGCCGCGATATGCGCGGTCACGACGTCGATGTCGTAATTGATTTCCGGCGGGAAGATCTTGTTGATCTGCTGCAGCACGAGCCGCTCGCCGCTGCGCGTGCGCGCGTGCCACGTGCGATTGATGAGTCCGCTCATCGCGGGCGCTGATCGATTCCGGCACGAGGTCGAAGGCCGCGAGCGTGGCCGGATCGGGAGCGGAAGCTGCGGTGCCGGTCATCGCCGCATCATACGGGACGCCGACCTCGCGTTCAGAGCTGCACGTCGAATTGCGTGAGTATTCTGCCGGTGCTGTCGCTGCACGACTCGTTCGTGAGCACGCCGTCGCCGCGTAGTCGATAGTGCTCGCGCATCTCGGCGCGCAGGTAAGTAATGGGGTCGGCGTTGATAGTCTCGGCGATCTCCTCGATAGCGCGCGAGAGCGCGGGCACGAGGGCGCGGGCGCGCCGGATGCCTCCCATGTTTACGATCAGCGTCAACACGACCGCGCGGCCGTGGATCGTGCTGAACTCGATCTTTTCATGGCTGCGGTACGCGGCGATCGCGAGCGCACCGGCCATCAATCCGAAGCCCGCAAGAGCAGCCACGAAAGTGATAGACGGGCAGTATCGAGAACTGCAGCAACAACGCCGCGAGCGCTGCGAGCGCGCCGCCAGCGAGCGCTGCAATAATCGATCGGCCTGCTACGAAGTAAGAAATCGACGGCACGGGATCGAGATACCGCAAGTCGAGGCGATACGAGTCGCCGCGATTGCCGCCTTTGCGCGCGACGACCTTGAGAAAACCCTCTTCGAACACGGTGAGCTCGACTCGGGTGCGGCGGATGGCGTTGCGGAGCGTGAGCTTCTCGCGGACCTTGTGCGCCGCGGTGGCGGCGTTCGAGTCGCTCTCCTCGGAGCCGATATAGATGTGCTCGGACGGCGAACTGTCCGGAAAGGGTGCGGAAGGTGCGCCGGCGGTGCTCATTCGATGGGTCGTTGCTTGCCTTGAGGAACGTGACTGTAGGCGCGAACGAGCGGCGCCGACCGTGAAGGTGCTCACGTTTCACCCCCCTTTCTGGTGAGGGAGCGGTGCGCTATAAAGGGTCATAGCCTCACGACTCGACGAGGTGTGCCATGCCCGATCGCAAGCGAACTCCCAGAACGCTTGCTGTCTATGCGGCCCTGCTCGCGCCGAGCGTTCTAATCGCCCAGGACGAGGAACCGTTCGACCGGACGCCGGTCGAGTGCGTCACGACGGTGACCATCGATCACACGGACATCATCGACGACCAGACGATCATTTTTTTCATGCGCGGCAAGCGGATCTTCCGCAATTACCTACCGCGCAAATGTCCGGGTCTGGCGCGTGAGGATCGGTTCTCCTACCAGACGACGAACAGCCGTCTGTGCGACATCGATACGATCACCGTCCTTGAGCAATTTGGCTCGCGATTGCAGCCGGGCTTCACGTGCGCGCTCGGAGAGTTTCACCCGATCGCGATCGAGGAGGTCGAGGCGCTCAAGGAGCTGCAGGAAGAAGGACGGCAGCGCGACGCGATAGAAGTCGAGCCCGCCGAGCTGCCCGAGGACGAGGCCGCGGAGCCGACGGAGGCTGCTCCCGAGGATCCCGCCGAGGAGCTAAGGCTTTCGGTCCGAGCGGCTCAGGGCAGGATGAACGGCAGCGGATTGCCGTTTACGCTCAGCGTGCCGTTCGCAAAACGTAAGCGCGTCGAATAACGATCCCCCTCTTCCGTTACGAGCCCCTGGCCGATCAGCGTTACGAGAATCAATCCGACCTGCGCTTCGGCCATCGCTTGGATCTCGCTCGGCGGCAACGCGCCCGGGTCCGCGAGTGCGGTGTACGCCTGCACGGCGACGATGCGCGCGAGCGCCTTCGAAACGATGATCTCCGCGGTCGCGTCGAGGAGGTCTGCCCACAGGCTCGCGTCCCGCAGGTCGAGCGCGCCCGCCGCGGGCAAAGCTTCTGTGCGGACGTTGACGGCCAAATGCGCCTCGAACGGCTCGCCGTTCAGCGTGAATCGCAGCGGCTCGACGCTCACGCTCGGACGGGCGGCGAGTAACCGCTCGATCGACGGCGTGACCTCCGCGAGCAACAGATAAGGGTCGAGGTTGCCGGTAGCCGAGCCGCGTTGGACGGCTTGACCGTACGCCGTGAGAGCGTCGGCGTCGAGACTCCGATAGACGACAGTCGCCACGGCGTCGCTCACCGAGACGTCGGGCGCCGCGCCAAGAGAATCCGCGGTGAGCGTTTGCTCGCCCGCGATCAGGATGCCGTCGTCGTCGAGACGAAAGTCGCTTACGAAACGCAGGTTCGCCGCATCGAGTGCCGGGGGGCCTTGCACGCTTGCGTCGTCGATCGTGAGTCGCTCGATCGTGAATTGCGCGGGACCGAGCGGCAGATAGGCGCGCACCTCATTCTCGCCCATCAGCCGCGAGTCCGCGCGCGGCGAATGCGGCGTCTCCCGACGTCAACTCGAATGCATCCACGCGTGCCGTGTAGTCGAGGACGCCCCGTGCAAACGACCCCTCTAGTTGCGCACCGGAGAATCGGCACGCTCGCGTCGTCGGCTGCGAGATCGAGCGGCGGCGCGTCCGCTTCGAACGTCAGCCCGCCCAAGAAGCCCGTGCGCCCCCGGAACTCGAACAGATACGGCACCCCGAGACGCCCGAGGAGCTCGCGATGACCCGCGCTGTCGGGGTCCAAGCGCGCAACCATCGTCGATAGGCCCAGCTGGACGCCGTCGCGAATCACGATCGGCCCGTGCGCGAAATCGACGAGAATCATCGCGCTGCGAGGGGTGGGGCCTCCCTGTCCCGCGCCGAACGACTCCAGTCGCGACGCATAATCGCGCCCGAGCACGATCTCGATGCGCGAGCGGCTCGTGAACCAGCCGCGCTCGAACGATTCCACGCGAGCCGTCAAGAGCTGGTTGTCCGCCATCGCGGCAACGCGCGCATTCACTTGCGACTCGGTCAGCATGCCGAGCACTGGGGGTAACGCCAACAGGAGCACCAGCACGAGGGCGGCGAGCGGCAGCGTGGTCTTGTGCATGGGCGTAGTATCGGCGTCGCGGGAGGGGTAGGTCCAATGGCCAGGCAAGGAGAACGCGATCGAGACCTGGGAGCTCTTGAGCTACGTTGTGACGACGATCGGTTTGCCGCTCGCGATCGTCGTGTTCCTCTATGAGCAGTGGAAGGAGCGCGACAACGAAGAGGAAGAGGTTTATCAGCTGCTCTCCGACAACTATCAGGACTTCCTCAAGATCACTCTCGACAATCCGGATCTTCGGCTGTTCTCAGCCGAGAACGCCCGAGCTTTCGAAGGAGCAACGCGAGCGCAAGTTGATCATCTTCAGCATGCTGATCTCGCTGTTCGAGCGCGCGTATCTGTTGCTGCACGAGCGCAAAATGGCGCCGAAGCAGCTGCGCCGCTGGTCCTCGTGGGAGGACTACATGCGCGAGTGGTGCCGGCGCGAGGACTTTCGCGCGCTGTTCCCGGAGCTCCTCGAGGGCGAGGATCCGGAATTCGTCACCTATATTCGCGCGCTCGCGGACGGCGATGCCGCGCGCCGCCAGGCGGCGGCCGTGGCTCCGCCGCGGGCATAGTTCCCTTCGCGCAACGCGCGCTCTCGAGGCACCCATGTACATTCCGCAGCATTTCTTGGAGAGCGACGAAGACAAGCTCGCGTCGCTCATCGATCGCTATTCGTTCGGCACGCTCGTGACCGTAAGCTCCGGCCGCCCGTTCGCAAGCCACCTGCCGTTCGTCCACGCGCGTGGTGAGCGCAAGTTGCTGTGCCACGTCGCGCGCGCGAACCCGCAGTGGCGTGATCTCGATGGCGCCCAGGTGCTAGTAATGTTTCAGGGGCCGCACGCTTACGTGTCTCCCACCTGGTATACGGCGGGCGGCGTGCCGACCTGGAACTACGTCGCGGTGCACGTCTATGGGTCCGCGCGCGCGATCGACGATCCCGTGCACGCGAAGCGCCACGTCGAGGCGCTTGCGGCGCGGCACGAGAGCGGCAGCGCGTCGCCGTGGGTTCCGGACTACGACGAGCGCATGCTGCGCGGCATCGTCGGCCTCGAGATCCAGATCTCGGAAATTCAAGGCAAGCTCAAGGTCAGCCAAAATCGCTCCGCCGCGGACCGGGCTCGCGTGATCGCGCAGCTCACGGCCAACGGCACGGAGAACGAGCTCGCGATTGCGAGCCTCGTTCCGGCGCCTTGACCACGAAGCCAGTTGCGGCGCCGCGCGCGACGCGCGCATGATTTTGCGAGCTTTCGGGGGAACCATGCGAACAGCAGCACCAACGACAATCGCACTCGTGGCCGCCGCCGCTCTCGTTCCGCTCGCGGGCATCGCCCAGCCGAGCTACGGCGAGGCGAGCCAAGAGATCCTCACGATCGATCACTACGTGGCGCACGTATCGACGGTGCCCGCAATAGCCGGGCAAGTTGCGCAGCTCTACCTTCGCGAGCGCGCGAAGCCCGCCACCGTGCAGCGCCGCGCAGCGCTCGCTGATCGCGTGGTGCTATTCGTGCACGGCGCAGGGACCCCCGCCGAGGTCGCGTTCGACGTGCCATATCGGGACTACAGTTGGATGGCGTATCTCGCGGCCGCGGGTTTCGACGTGTTCTCCGTGGACATGACGGGCTATGGGCGCTCGACGCGACCGCACGTGATGAACGACGCGTGCAACCTGTCGGCCGAGCAGCAAGCCACGCTGGTCGGCGCGGTGCTTCCGGGCCCGTGCTCGGCGAAGTACGGCCAGAACCTCACCACTGTTGGGTCCGACTGGGACGACCTCGACGCGGCGGTCGAGTACATCCGAGAGCTGCGCCAGGTGCGAACGCGTGAACCTCGTCGGCTGGTCGCTCGGCGGTCCGCGGGCGGGCGGCTACGCGGCGCGCAACCCCGACAAAGTCGCGCGGCTCGTGCTGCTCGCACCGGCGTACGCGCGCGACATGCCCGCGAGCGCGCCGGCGAAGGTGCCGGCCGAGGGCGCCGCGTTCAACTCGCAGTCGCATGCGGAATTTGTCGCGAACTGGGATCGGCAAGTCGGCTGCGAGAATCAGTACGAAGCCGCGGCGAGCGCTGCGGTTTGGGACGAGATGCTCGCGTCGGATCCGGTCGGCGCAACGTGGGGGCAGGGCGTGCGGCGCGCGCCGAACAGCACCGTCTGGGGCTTCGGCAAGGAATCGGTCGCGCGCATGCGCACGCCGACGTTGATGATCGCGGCCGTGCACGACAAGCAGATCACGCCCGACCGCGTGCAGGCGTTCTACGAGGATCTGGGCGCGGAGCAGAAAGTGCTGATCGACCTAGGCTGCTCGTCGCACGCGGCGATGTGGGAGCGCAACCATCTCGAGCTCTTCGCCGCTTCATTAGAATGGCTCACGGCCGGAACCGTCGAAGGCATGAAGCAGGGCGTCGTGCGTCTGGGTTACTGACGGCGGTTTTCGCAGGGTCAACGACAGCGGGGTCAGGCTCCGATTTTCACCGGGGCGACGCAATCGGTGCACGTCGTGACGAAAATCGGTGCCTGACCCCTCTTCGTCCTAGAGCTGCAGACCGTCGCTCGCGCGCACGAGCGACTCGAAATGCAGCGACTTAGTCGCCGGGTCCCGATGCGGGTGGCCGCTGATCGCAACCTCGTCGCCGGGACGCAACGTCTGCTCGTCCACGCCGCGCTCGCGCAACCGGCCCGGGCTGCCCCACTCGACGCGCCACCGCTCGCTCCGGCCATCGTCCGTCTCGACGTCGATGAGGATCGCCGAATGTGGGCTCTGAAAGATCACGCGGTGAACGGTGCCGAAGATGCGCTTCGATTCGCTCAGGTCGTATTGGGGCGACCAGGAGTGATGCGCATGGACCGGCGGCGCGACGAGCGCGGCCGCGCAGAACCCGATCGCCACATGCCACTTCGCTTTCATGGGCGACCTCATTGTAGCGCGTCGCCCTAGAGCCAGCCCGCGCCGATTCCTCCGAGGATCAGCAGGCCCATCGCGATGCGATACCACGCAAACGGACCGAAACCGACGCGCGTGACGAAGTCAAGAAACGGCTTGACGACCGCGGCGGCCGCGACGAACGCCGCGACGAACCCTACCGCGATCTCCGCGAGCCGCTCGGTTGCCAGCGGATGGTCGAGCATCTGCAAGAGGTTGTAGCCGAACGCCGCGGTCATCGTCGGCATCGCGAGGAAGAACGAGAATTCCGCGGCGGCGCGGCGGTCGAGCCCCAGAAGCAGCCCGCCGACGATCGTCGCGCCCGAGCGCGATACGCCCGGAATCAGCGCGACGCACTGAATCACGCCCACGCCGACGGCGCGTCCGATCGGCGTCCGGTCGGCCTGCGTCACGACGATCCGTGGCGGCCAGCGCTCGATCGCCAGCATCACGATCCCGCCGATCACGAACGCCGCGCCGCTCACGAGCAGGCTCTCGTAGAGCACGAAGCGCACGAAGTCGGCGGCGAAAAAGCCCGCGAGCATCGCGGGAACGAACGCGAGGAACAGCATCAGCGCGAAGCGGCGTGCTTCCGGCTGCGTCGGCAGACCGATCAACACTTCCGCGATCTTCGCTCGGTAGAGCCACATGACGGCGAGAATCGACCCGAGCTGGATCATCACCGTAAAAACGCCGCCCGGATCCGAATAGCCGATCAAGTCCGCGCCGATCAGAAGATGCGCGGTGGAGGAGATCGGAAGGAATTCGGTGAGCCCCTGAACGATGCCGAGAAGCGCGGCTTTGCCCAATTCGACGAAGTCCAACTCCATTCCTCGCAAAGGCGCTGCCGCGCGCGTTTTAGAGATCGGCGACGGGTAGCGGCTCCCCGCGTGCGGCCGGTTCCTGGCGCAACATGAGCAGCGCCGCGAGCGTCACGACGCCTGCCGCGGACAAGATAATAGCCCACGGCCGCGATGCCGTAGCTGTTCGCGAGCGCGGTCGCAATGTACGGCGCGAGCGAGCCGCCGAGGATGCCCGCGAGATTGAACGCGAGCGAAGCGCCCGTGTAGCGCACCGCCGTCGGGAACAGCTCGGACAGCGCCGTGCCGAGCGGCCCATAGGTGAAGCCCCATGAGCGCGAGGCCGATGCGACAGGAACACGAGTCACGCCAAGCTGTCGCCGCCGATCCGAACAGCGGCGCGAACAGCAAGCCGAACGCGATGATGCCGAGCGCCGCGGCGATCAGCATCGGCCTGCCAGCCATGCCGGTCCGGCGACGAGCGCCGAGACCGGAATCGTGACCGCGAAGAACAGCACGCCGATCATCTGCAGCACAGAAACTCCTGCCGCGAATAGCCGAGCTCGGTCGTGCCCAACTCAGCGTGAACACCGTCATGAGATAGAACACGACGAACGTGGCGTCGCCGCGAAGTACCCGAGCACGAGCGTGCGCGGCTGCTCGCTGCACGACCGTCAACATCGGCACGCGCACGCGTTCGTTGTTGTCCATCGCGCGTTGAAACGCCGGCGTCTCCGTCGAGACTTGAGCCGCACGTAAAGGCCCGACGAACACGAGCGCGGCGCTTGCGAGAAACGGCACGCGCCAGCCCCAGGCGAAGAAATTGCTGCATCGCTCAAGGTTTCGTGAGCGCGACGAAGACGCCGGTCGACAGAATGAAGCCGACCGGCGCGCCGAGCTGCGGAAACATGCCGTACCATGCGCGCTTGCCGGGCGGCGCGTTCTCCGTCGCGAGCAGCACCGCGCCGCCCCACTCGCCGCCCAGCCCGAAGTCCCTGGCCGAAGCGGCACAGCGCGAGCAGCAGCGGCGCGAGCACGCCGATCGACGCATAGCCCGGCAGCAAGCCGATGGCGACCGTCGACAGCCCCATCGTGAGCAGCGCGGCCACGAGCGTCGCCTTGCGCCCAATGCGATCGCCGAAGTGACCGAACACCGCGGAGCCCATCGGCCGCGCGAAGAAATGCGAGCGCGAACGTCGCGAGCGACTGCAGCGTCGCAGTCGCCGGATCGCCCGCCGGAAAGAACAGCGCGGGAAACACCAGCACCGCCGCAGTCGCGTAGATGTAGAAATCGAAGAATTCGATCGTCGTGCCGATCAGGCTCGCGAACAGCACGCGCCGCGCGGGCGCATGCACGGGTCGGGCACCGATTTCGGCGATGGCGGTCAGGTTGGAGCGCAGCTCTGTGGCACGGCGGGTATTCTTCGCCGCTGCGTCGGTTCGTGACAAGCTCGAAGCTGGTACGCTTCAATTCAAGCAGCCATACCCAAGAAGGAGAAGCGCAATGAAGCTGTACTACGCACCCGGTGCCTGCTCGCTGTCGCCGCACATCGTCGCTCACGAGGCGGACATCGAGCTCGACCTCGAGAAGGTCGATCTCAAGTCGAAGAAGACCGCGAGCGGCAAGGACTTTCTTACGATCAACCCGAAAGGCTATGTGCCGGCGCTCGAGCTCGACAACGGTCAAGTGCTCACGGAGGGTCCGGCAATTGTGCAGTACCTCGCGGATCAGAAACCGAACGCGGGGTTGGCGCCGCCGAACGGTACGCTCGAGCGCTATCGTCTGCAGGAAATGCTGGCGTTCATCAGCTCCGAGATTCACAAAACCTACGGGCCGCTGTTCAACCCGCAAGTGTCCCCCGAGGTGCGCGAGGAGCGGCTGGAATATCTGCGCAAGCGCTTCGGCTTCATCGACAAGGCGCTGGCGGGCAAGTCGTTCCTGCTCGGCGAGCGCTTCAGCGTCGCCGATGCTTATCTGTTCGTGATGGTGAGCTGGGCCGACTACATGAAGCTGGATCTATCGAGCTTCGGGAACATCAAGGCGTTTCAGCAGCGTGCCGCCGGGCGGCCGGCTGTGCAGGCGGCGCTCAAGGCCGAAGGGCTGATGAAGTAGAGCCTCTAGCTGCGGCGCGCGCACGCGTTAGCGGCGCTCGCTCCTCGGGCGGCTTGAGCGAGCGGAACGCCCAGAGCAGCAGGACGTCGTAGAGGATCTTCAGTCCTCCACACAGGAGTAAGGGCAGCTGAGGAAGCCGCCCGCGAACAAGGCGCCCGCAAGCGTCGGGCTGATCGCCGCCGCGAGGCTGCGCGGCACCGCCGTCACGCTCGCGGCGGCCGCCCGTTCCGCCTCGGTGACGACCGCCATCACGTAGGACGAGCGCGCAGGCACGTCCATCTGGCCCAAAGCGGCGCGGCACAAAAGCAGCGCGAGCGCCCATTCAACGGACGTCGCGAACGCGGCGCCGATCAGGCAGAGGCTGGCCGGAAGATGCGTGAACACCATGGTGTTCACGAGACCGATGCGCGCCCCGAGCCACGCGGCCGCGGGATATGAGAATGCCGCGAGCACGCCCGCCCAAAAGAAGAACAGGCTTGCGGCCGTGAGAGACAAGTCGAAGCGCTCGAACAGCCACAGCGCGAGCAGCGATTGCACGACGAAGCCGCCCGCGAACGCGTCGATACTAAACAGCGCCGCGAGCTTGTAGACGATGTGCCGCGACGGTCCGAGCGCCGCGACGACGCGCCGCTCGCGCCGCGGTGCCCCCGCAATCCCGTGGTAGGCGATGCCGCCGAGCACTCCGAGGAGCGCATAGGCGACGAACATGAGCTTGAGCGCCGCGATCGTCGGAACGTGCGGCGCGAGCCAATCCGGCGTGCCCGCGGCGAGCGAGCCTACGGCACCGGCCAGAGCGCCGACGAGGCTGTAGCGCGCGAATGCCCGCGTACGCTCCGCGGCCGCCGCGGCGCCCGACAACACGGCGTGCTCCAACGGCACGAAGATGCTCGCCGAGCCGCTCGATGGATTGATCGTGCCGACGCACGCGACGAGCAAGAGGATCCAGAAGTCACCCGCGAGCGCGTAGGCAAGTCCCGTCGCGATCATCAGCACCGACGCCGCGAGCAGCAGGCTGCGCAGGTCATGCCGCGCACCGAGGAAGCCCGTTGCGAGCGTCACGATCGCAGAGCCGAACAGCGCGACGGTCGCGAGCACGCCGATCTCGAGGGCCGAGAGCCCGAGCTCGGTCAAATACACCGGCAACAGGACCGCGACGAAGCCATCCCCGAAGTCGCGAATAGCCCGAGCAAGAAAGACGCGTCGCAGCGCCGTCGGCGGCGCGGGAGCCGTGGCGGCCCCTGTCCTCGACCGAATGGATGAGCGCAGATACCTTTGCATCGGCCACCTCCGTGCCTGTCGCTCCCGACAGGCTGCGCAGCGCTTGGACGGTGACCGTCTTTGATGGCCGGGGCGACTGCTTAGCCCCGCTGACTCGAACGATCCTAGCAGAGTCAGCTGTGATCTTTGATGTAGTTGCGCTCGTACTCGCGGTCGGCGTGGTCCTTCTCGCGCTTCACGGAGCTCGCGACGCGCCGAGCCTGTTTCGCCGTGCGCTTACGGTCCCGGTCGGTTGTGATGCCGGCCGACGTGGAGAACAGCTTCTCGGGATTATGGGCGTTGCATGCCGGGCAATTGGGCGTGTCCCCGAGACGCACGAGCTCCTCGAACCGGTGGCCGCACGTTCGGCACTTGTATTCGTAGAGCGGCATGTCCAAAAGATTACTACAGGTCGTGCGGGGTCGCAGCCGTACCGGCGGCATTAACAGCCCGGTGCGGCGGTGCGATACTCGGGGCATCGGCGGTGGAGGAAGAACGATGTACGGGATACGTGTTGGCGCCGGCGCTCTCATCACGGCCTGCGCGGTGGGCGGCGCGAATGTTGCGGCCGCGGCCGATGTTTGCGGGACGCTAACGACGAAGAGTGAGGTCGAAAACACGGTGATCGTCTCCGCGACTGCAGTCGCCGCGAACGCTTCAGAAGGGCTTCCGGAGTTTTGCGAGGTCCAAGCGACGATCTCGCCGGTCGCGGGCTCGAAGATCGGCGCGGTCTACCGGCTGCCCGCGAGCTGGAACGGTAAGGTGCTCGGGCATCGGCGGCGGCGGCTTCGCCGGCAACGTCGCGCTCGATGCCGCAGCCGAAGGGCTGGCGCGCGGCTACGCCGTGATCCAGAACGACATGGGCCACCCGAGCCCGAGCGCGCTCGATCCGTCGTTCGCGATCGACGCGAACGGCAAGCCGCAACGTCGAAGGCATCATCGACTTCGGCCACCGCGCGACGCATCTCGCGACGAGCGTCGGCAAAGAAGTGGCCGCCCGGCGCTACGGCCGCAGCTCCAGAGCACGCGCTACTGGCAGGGCTGCTCGACGGGCGGGCGGCAAGGGCTCGCCGAAGTGCAGCGCTATCCCGACGACTATGACGGCGTGATCGCCGGCGCGCCGGTGTATGCGCCGCAGACCTACGGCAACGCGATGCTGCGCGTGCAGGCGTTCCATGCGCGACCGGAGCAGCAACCTGACTCCCGCCCAGGTTCCAGCGATTCGCGACGCGGTGCTTGCGGCTTGCGATGCGGACGACGGCCTTGCGGACGGCATCCTCACCGACCCGCGCACGTGCGGTTGGGATCCCGGGGAGCTTGCGTGCTCGGCATCGTCCGCGCACCGGACGCGCAATGCTTGTCGGCCGCGCAGGTCGAAACCGTGCGCCGCGCGTATGCGGCGTGAAGATGAAGGACGGCCGCTTCGCCGCGATGCCGCTGATGCGCGGCGGCGAAAGCGATTGGGTCGCGCGCATGATCGGCAACGCCGAACGCAGCCGCGCGGCGTCAACGCCCTGCTCGGCGCGCCGTTCATGGCCGTACATCGTGAAGGCGATCCGAGCTACGACATCATGACGTTCGATCCCGATCGCGACTGGGCCGCGCTCGACGGCGGCATCGCCGCCGCCGAAGTGCATCAGCAGAACCCGAACATCGCGCCGTTCGTGCAGCCGCGGCGGCAAGCTGCTGCTATGGCACGGCTTCAACGACCCGGGGCCGAGCCCGCTCTCGACGATTGCGTATTTCGAGGCGGTGCGTGACGCAGTGCCGGCGGCCGCGACGGCGTGCGGCTATTTCTTGCGCCCGGCGTTCTGCACTGCCGCGGCGGCCCCGGGCCCGACCGATTCGACGCGCTCTACCGCGATCGAGAACTGGGTCGAGCGCGGCGTCGCACCGACGTCGATCGTCGCGACGAAGCGAAGCTCGCCGCTGTCGCGGCCGCTGTGCCCCTATCCGCAGCTGCCGCGCTACAAAGGCGCGGGCGATCCGAACGCCGCGGCGAGCTTCGAGTGCGCGCCGTAGGCTCGAGGTCCTAGCGTCGGCGCAACGGCCGCAGCTCGTGATGCATCACGTAGTGACCGGTGCGCGCGCCGCTCAAGAGCCCCTGCACGTTCGCCGACATGAAGTGGATGCCGCCGTAGATGCGGCTCATGCCGCTCTCCTCCGCCGCGTGCCGAAAAGCTGCGTAGAAGCGCACGACGCCCGGCAGATCGTCGCTGCCGCGCGAACGCGACGCGGTCGCGGCCGAAGAACGACGCGAGCACGACGGCGGCCGCGCCGCTGAACGTGCTGTGGCCCGACGTGTACTCGGGAAACGGCGGCGTGGCGAGCAGCGGCGTCCAGGCGGGATCGGCGACGTTTCCGGGTTGCCGTCCGTGTCGGCGAGCTGGATCGCCGTGATCGGGCCGCCAGTAGTTGTAGATGTACTTGCGTCCCAGGAAACGATCGCGGCGTCGGCGAGCGCGATGTTCAGCAGCGCGAACAGCCGCGCGTTCTCGCGCGAGCGAGTTGCCCTCGCTCGCTGCGACGGCCTGCGCGATCTGATTCCAGTGTCCGGGCGGCGTCGCGGTGCCCGGGCCGTAGCCCCAGAACTGCGCGATCTCGGTCTGCTCGGCGGTGCGTCCCGTGCTCGTGAGCCCGCCGACCTGCCGCGTGAAGTTGACCTCCGCGGCGTAACGGCGAGTGTGGGGCGCGGGCGGCGCCGGCGGACGAAATGCGATCGGCGCGATCGAGGGCGAACGGCTCGACCTTGCCCCACAGCGGCAGCAACGCGGGCCTAACGAGGCCGCCGAACGACAACGTCGGCCGCCATTCGCCCGGCGTGCTCCGAGTCCGGGCAAGGCGCGGTTACGGCCGGCGCCGTCGTCGGCGCGCGCTGCGAGGATCTCGCCGCGACCTCGCTCTCCCCACTCCGACCCCGCCCTCCTTCGCAGCACCGGGCGCGATCCCGCTCAGCGTCTGCGCGTGCAAGCGTATCGAAGCCGGCGCTGATCGGCCGGATAAAGCGCGACGAGCACGGCGTGTGCGGCCGCGCTCGCCGCGGCGACGACGGAGGCGCCGCGCGGCGCGGGACCCGCGAGCAGATAGGGCTCGTGCGTGGGGCGGATGCCGTTTACGCCGTCGTAAACGGCGACATGCAGCATCGCCAAATGGCGCGCCACGGCGGGCGGCGGCGTGCCGCGCGCGCGAATCGCGTCGAGCGGCGGCTTCGTTCCAATCCGTCACGACGTCCGCGTGTGCGATCGATGCTGTCGGTGCCGCAGGCGACGCCCGCGAGTAGCGCAAAGAAGAACCACGTTCTGGACATCGGTTGCTCCTGGTTGCGGTCTGTCCTGTTGCGGCGTTCGCACCGGGCGATGTCCTTGCTTGTCACTACGGTCGAGCGCGTCCCGCGGATGAGGATCGCGGCGGTTTTTTTCAGTTGATGCGGAAGCGGAAACGCACGTTGAACAGGTTCGTGTCGTTCACGCCGAGCGGAGTCTCGACGACTTCGCCCTCGGCGCCGCGCAGGCGCCCCGTGCCGCCCGCGACCACGCGCAACGTCGTCGTGCCACCCTCGGCGCCGTCGCTCATGAGCACCGTGCCGTCGTCGAAGTAGAAAAATTGCGTGCTCGTGACGTGCGGTGCGGCGCCATTTGCGATGTCCGCGAAGTCAAAGTTGAAGGCGCCGCGGCATACCCAAGTGCCGATCGCTTTCGGCAGCTCCGGGCCCGCAGGATTGTTCGGCCGGTTGAAGTCGCCGCCGCTCTGGAGCGTGTTCGCGATGTAGATCTTGCCGCTCACGATGAAGCTGTCGCCGCGGCCGAAGTTGCCGGTCAAGGTCGGATAGAACGGGTTCGACCCGTCATCGAGGCGCCACGTGCGCCCGTCCATAGCGACGTCGACGAGAAATCGGCTGTCGGGGCCGAACCGCAAACCGTTGAGTGAAGGCTCCGTTGCGGGAGCGGAGGTCGTGAAACCGAGGATCAGGGCGGCTGCCGCCGCGGTGCGGATGCGCTTCATGTGGGTCTCCTTGTTTGGTTGGAGCGAAGTCAACCCGCGGAACTTGCGGCGTGTGCGTCGCGCAATCCATCGCCCGGCGATTGTTTTTCGCTCCATTTTCGCTCGCCCGCTAACTGCTTGAGTCAAATAGAGATAAAGGGCTTTGACGAGCCGGTGGTTCTATAATCGAGCTCGAGCGATCTCTGGTCGGCTGCAAGGCTGCGTGTGAGCAATAACAAGATTCGCTTCGGACCCTTCGAGCTCGACGTCAAAGCGGGCGAGCTGCGTCGCGGCGGCCGCCGCTGCGTCTGCAAGACAAGCCGCTGAAGCTGCTTGTAGTGCTCGTCGAGCAACCCGGCGAGGTCGTGAGCCGCGACGAGCTGCGGGCGCGCCTCTGGCCGGCCGAACATCGTGGTCGACTTCGACAACGGCCTGAACAACGCGGCGAACAAGCTGCGCGCCGTGCTCGGCGACTCGGCGAATGCGCCGCGATACATCGAAACCGTGGGCCGCCGCGGCTACCGGTTCATCGGCGAGCTGCTGGAGGAAATCCGCCAGCGGCGGCCGCCGACGCCCGCGCATGATCCAGCGATGAGTCGCGCGAGCGCCGCCGGTGCTTCGCGGACGCGCGCTCGCCGCCGTGGCGAACGCGCGCGCCTCCGACGCTTCCCGCGGCGCCGCGGCGTGTCGCTCGCGCTGCGCTCGGCATCGCGGCCGTCGGCGTCGTGCTCGTCAGTGGCGCGCGGCGTTGCACTGCGCGATCGCCGAGCTGCCTCTTCCGGCATGCGCCGCCGATCGAATCGCTGGCGGTCCTGCCGCTCGCGAATCTGTCGAGCGATCCCGAGCAGGAGTACTTCTCCGACGGTATGACGGATGCGCTGATCGGCGAGCTCGCGAGCATCGGGCTCGCTGCGAATCATTTCGCGGCAGTCGATCATGCGTTACAAGGAGCAGCGCCGCGCCGATGCCCGTGATCGGTCGAGAGCTCGGCGTCGACGGCATCGTCGAAGGCACGGTGCTGCGGACCGAGAATCGCGTGCGCGTCTCGGTGCAGCTGATTCATGCGCCGACCGACCGGCACCTGTGGACGGCGCAATACGATGGCCGCTCGGCGACGTGCTCGCGCTGCAGGCGCAAATCGCGCAAACCGTCGCCCGCGAGCTTCGCGCGTCCCTAACGCCCGAGGAGACCGCGCGGCTCGCCCGCAAGAGCGAAGTCGATCCGGAAGCCTACGACTTGTACTTGCGGGGGCGATACTTCTTCGAGCAGCGCACGAGATCCGGGCCTGCACCGGGCGCTCGATTACTTCGAGCGGGCGCTCGCGATCGAGCCAGACTTCGCCCCTGCGCACGCGGCGATCGCCGAACCTACGGACCGCTCGGGTATCGCGGATTCATGCCGCCTGACGAAGGCGACGCCGAAGATGCGCGCGCATGCGCTGCGCGCACTCGAGCTCGATCCCGACTCCGTGGAGGGCCTCACAGCGCTCGGCGCTTGGGCGGCGTTTCACGATTGGCGCTTGGAGGAAGGCGAGCAGCATTTCTTGCGCGCGCTGCGCTTGAGCCCGAATAGCTCGAAGACGTTCGGCTGGTACGGGCAACTGCTCGAGAACACCGGGCGACAGGCGGAGAATCTCGTGAGCGGCAGCGCGCTTTCGAGCTCGATCCGCTCTCGGTCGCCAGGGGCACCGCGCTCGGTCAAGCGCTCTATTTGAACGGTCGACCCGACGAAGGCATCGCGGTGCTGAAAAAAACGATGGAGCTCGACCCGAGCAACCCGGTGGTACTGGACGTATCTCGGGTTCGTCTACGTGACGACGGGCCGTCACGCAGAGGCTGTCGACGCGTTCATGAAGCGGCGACAACGACGGCGCGCTAGGGCACGCCTACGCGCTTGCCGGGCGGCGCGACGAGGCGCTCGAGTACCTCGCGCGGCTGGAGCAGCGAGCGCGGGAAGGCTACGTCGCGCCCCGTACGTTCGCGCTCGTGCACATGGGCTTGGGAGATGTGCCCGCGGCGCTCGCGGCGCTCGAGCGGGGCTACGAGATTCGCGATCCGAGCATGAGCGGCCTCGCCGTGGATCCGCGCTTCGCGCCGCTCGCGAATGAGCCGCGGTTCGTCGAGCTCTTGCGGAAGATGCACCTGCGCTGAGCGTAGTCGATCTTTGCAAAAATCTAGGCTCGACGCCGCGTTGCAGGCGTCGCACGGCCGTCCCACGAGCGTGTCTTTCGGTTATCGTTCGCGTTTCGTTTTGCATGCGTTGCGGATGAGCGAACACGTTCGATACGGCTGCGTGCTCGCGGCCCTGCTTTGTTTGTCCGCGGTGCTTGGCCGCGCGTCCGCGCAGGAAAGCGCCGAGCCGCGCGATCCAGGACAGAAATCCGTGCACATGGTCCGTACCGCGACGCCGCCTGTCATCGACGGGGTGCTCGACGACGCCGTGTGGGCGACGGCGGCGTTCATCGACGATCTGCATCAGGTCAACCCGATCGAGTACGCGGCGCCGTCGGAGCGCACCGAGATTCTTCTTTTGTACGACGACAACGCGCTGTATGTCGCCGCAAAGCTCTACACGAATCCCGACGACATCACGGCGAACATGCTCCGGCAGAACAGCTCGATGACGAACGACGACACGATCTTCGTGACGATCGATCCGTTCAACACACGCCGCGGCGGATATTTCTTCGGCGTCAACGCGAACGCCGTGCGGATGGATGGTCTCTATCGCAACGTGTCGGAGTACTACGGCGACTGGGACACGATCTTCGACGTGAAGACCAGTCGCTTCGACGGCGGCTGGGTTGCTGAGTACGAGATTCCGTTCAAGTCGATCTCGTTTGATCCGAACACCGACACCTGGGGACTCAACTTCTCGCGCAGCCTCCAATTTCGCGACGAAGAGATGGCCTGGGTCACGCGCAACCGCCGTTGGGATCCGTCGAGCGCGGGGCTTGCCGTAGGGTTCGAGGGCCTGGAGCAGGGCATCGGCCTCGACGTCGTACCGTCCGCGAGCATGACCGATGCGCGGTCGTATGCGACCGGCGAGTCCGAGTCGGACTTCGAGCCGTCGCTCGATCTCGTCTACAAGATCACGCCGGCGCTGAATGGCTCCCTGACGATCAACACGGATTTCTCGGCGACGGAAGTGGACGACCGGCAGGTGAATCTCACACGGTTTGGACTGTTCTTTCCCGAGAAGCGCGACTTCTTCCTGCACGAGGCCGACATCTTCGAGTTCGGGCGTATCGGGGCGAGCGACGGCAATGGCGCCATCAGCAACGCCGAGCGGCAGAACGGCCGGCCGTTCTTCTCGCGCCGGATCGGCCTCGGGCCAGCCGGGGAGGTCGTAGACCTCGACTACGGCGGCAAAGTGAGCGGCCGCGTCGGGCGCTTCGAGATCGGCGCGCTGTCGATTCGGCAGGACGAGCATTTGGAGCTCGACGCGACGACGCTGTCCGTGCTGCGCGCGAAAGCCGGCATCGGCAGCGAGTCGACAGTCGGCGTCATATTCACCGACGGCGATCCGCTGACGAGCGTGGACAACTCGCTCGCGGGGGCGGACTTCCTGTACCGCAACTCGCGGTTGCCCGGTGGACGCGTACTCGAAGCCGGTGCGTGGTACCAGCAGTCGGAGACGGCCGGGATCGACGGCGACGACAGCGCGTTCGGTATCGGACTCTCGATCCCGAGCAACGCGCGTTTTCGCGGCGGCATCTCGGTCAAGGAGTTCGAGGCCAACTTCTATCCGGCGCTCGGGTTCATCGAGCCGGCGCGACGTGCGCGACTACTCGGGCCACGTCGCCTACACGCATCGGCCGGGGACAGCTACTGGCAGTCGCTGTATTTCGTGCTCGACGGCCAGCGCATCGAGAAGCTCGACGGCGGCTTGCAATCGCAGGCCATCGGGCTCACGCCGTTCCAGCTCACGAATCGGACCGGCGACGTGCTGTTCGGACGCTCGAGCTTCCAGCAGGAAGTGCTCGACACGCCGTTCGAGATTTCGCCCGGCATCGTGATTCCGCCGGGCGACTATTCGTTCGACGAGCACGGTCTCGAGATTCAGTTCTCGGGTTTCCGCAAAGTCTCCGGCAGAATCACGCGCACCGAAGGCGAGTTCTATGACGGAACGCGGAGTCGGACCGTTCGGCAATTTCACTTGGCAGCCCTCGCCTCGTTTCCGCACGAATGTCGGTCTCAACATCAACGACATCGAGCTGCCGCAGGGCAATTTCACGACGCGGATCGTCTCCACGGGCTTCGACATCGTGTTCTCGTCGACGCTGTCTTGGGTGAACCTAATCCAGTACGACAACGTGAGCGAGACGATGGGCGTCAACATGCGCCTGCACTGGATTCCGGAAGCCGGTCGCGAGTTCTTCTTCGTGATCAACCACAACCTCGAGGACCTCGATCGCGACGACAACTTCCACTCGGCCACGGCCGACGTCGTCGCGAAGCTGAACTACACCTTCCGCTTCTAGGCGCTGTGGAGGGCGGCGAGGAAGCGCCTGTAGAGGTTTTTTTCGTGCGCGAGGAAGGCGGCGGTGCGTGCGTCGCTGAGCTCACCCGCCATGTCGAGACGATTCGCGATGTCTGCAAGATGGCTTTGCTCCTCGCCGAGCACGCGCTTCAGCGACAGCGCATGCTGCGCGCGCTGGAGGGTCTGCTGATAGAGGCCGTAAAACCAGAGGGCGCGAAACTCGACGATCATCGACATGTACAGATACACGGCGCGCGAGCTGCGTTGCCGCGCGAGGGTACGCGCCATCGCGGCACTCGAGCCGCTGAAAATACATTCGCGCGGCCGCAGGCGCGAGCAGATCTGCATCCACGTACTCCATGGGTTTTGCGGCCGTCTTCTCCGCCTGGCGCTTCAAGAAATAGGCGTGGTGGGATTCCTCCGCGATGTGCTTCAGCGTCGGCTCGTCGATGTCGGGCGCGTGCTGCGTCGACATGATCTTGTAGCTGCCGATGTGCTCGAGCATCGACAGCGTGTTGATCATGCGGGCATGGCGCGGCGGGTCGGCGACGGTGCGAGCCAGCAGCGAGCGCGTTGGAAGCTGCACGTCGTCATTGTCGGCGGCGAAACGCGCGAGGGCCGTGTCGAGCCAGGAGTGGGAAAGCTCTGTGTCGTCGCGGCGGAGCATGCGGAAAGTATACGACGCGGCGCAAAACTGGGTGCGGACGTCGTTGCGCGCAACGCGGTAAGATGCACTCGCGGATGGGCTGAACCATGCAACGTCATCACTTGCTTGCCGCACTGCTGCTCGGCGCAGCGCACGCGTCGCTCGCGCAATCCTCGCCGCAAGGCGACACCTGGGCGTCGATCGCGCAGCTGCCCGATTTCGGCAGCGTCTGGGAAGTCACGTTCGGCGGCGGCGCCGGCGGACCGCCCGAGCAGCCGTCATTGACTCCGCCCTACGCGGCGCGGTTTGCGGCCTATCGCGACGCGCAAGCACGCGGAGACATTCAGGACACGCCCGCCGCCAACTGCGTGCCGAACGGCATGCCGGGCATCATGACGCAACCCTATCCGATCGAGTTTCTGCTGACGCCCGGCAAGGTGACGATCATCATCGAGGCGTACAGCCAATGGCGCCAGATTTTCACTGATGGCCGCGGGCATCCCGAAGATCCCGATCTCACGTTCAACGGCCATTCGATCGGCCGTTGGGAAGGCGACACGCTCGTCGTCGACACGGTCGGTTTCACGACTGACACCGGATTGAGCGGTTTCGGCGTCAAGCATAGCGACCAGATGCGCATCGTCGAGCGCATGCGGCTCACGGCTCCGGACACGCTGCAGATCGAGACGACGGTGCACGATCCCGAGGCGCTTGCCAAACCGTGGGTCACGACGCGCCACTACGGTCGGCATCGCGACTGGACAATCGCCGAGTACATTTGTCAGCAGAACAACCGCAACTTCACCACCGACGATGGCAAGGCGGGCATCAATCTCGAGCACGAAGTCCCTGAATGAGCAGCACGTCTCCAAACGGAGAATTCTGCCGGCAGTGTGTGCCGCGGCGTTCGTTGCGATCGTGTTGCTGCCCGTTGCAAATCTCGCTCGCGCGCACCACTCGTTCAGCGTCTTCGACATGCAAACCGAGAAGACTCTCGAAGGCGAGGTCGTCGAGTTCCAATGGACGAATCCGCACACGTGGACGTGGCTCAACGTCACGAACGAGGACGGCAGCGTCACGAAATGGGGGCTCGAGGGGATGAGCCCGAACTTTCTCGGGCGCCGCGGTTGGAGCAAAAACACGTTGAAGCCTGGCGATCGGATCAAGGTCGTGATCGCGCCGCTCAAGAGCGGCGAACCCGGCGGCACCTTCCTGCGCGCGACGCTTTCCGACGGCACGCAAATGACGATGTTCGGCGGCGGGCCCGCCTGAGCGGCGTGTTCTCGGAAGGACCGAGGGTCGTCTTTTGGCTTGACCGCCGGTGGCTTGAGCAACCTTTTTAATGTACAGTCCCGCTTCGTAGCCCTGCTAACAATAAGGATTAGAAAGGCATGGTCGGGAGGCACTCACATGCATAACCACTATCAGGAGATGTCGGCCAAGTTACGCAGCGAAATCAGCGCGGCAGAGTCAAAGGGAATCGTGATCGAATTGCCGCCCTCCGCGGTTCTACAAATCGTGGATGCGATCGATGCGCTTGTGCAGGCGCATCGTGAAATCGAAGATCGACTTCGTTCCATTGAGCTCGAGAAGAGCAGGCCTGTAAAGCTAACGATGCGAGCCCTGCGCCGGTCGCTCGATATGTCTCTTGGCGACGTTATATCGGCGCGGCGGGTCAAACAAAAAAGGGCGGAGTAGCGTCAAAGAGCCGAGTATCTGTCGCGAGGTTTAGCCACTCGCTCTCCGCCGCGTGTAACGCCCGGTTCGGCGGCGGCGTTTTCTTCCGGAAGCGCGCGCCTCGCTCTGCTAACGCTGCCTCCGGCCCGCGTGCAATGTGAGCGCACGGCGCTATTCGTGGCGAAGGCCGAAGCAGTACAGGATTTCGTGCCCGAACGTCGTCGTGCGATCGCCGTTGCTCCGCCCAGCTGGAGGCGGGCGGTCGTCGAGGTGTCGCGGTATGCTACCGGCGCTTCGGGGTGCTAGGTCGGTGAACGAGTTGACGAGGATCAAGGTCGGAGCCTGGACGGTTGTACCGGCTCTCAACGTGCTCGAGCGCGAGGGCGAATCAATCAAGCTCGAGCCTCGCGCGATGGATTTACTCGTTTACCTCGCGACCGCGCGCGAGCGCGTCGTGTTCGGCCGATGAGCTGCTGCGAGAGGTGTGGCAGGGTCGCGTATTCGACGACGGGATCGTCTACAAAAAGATCAATCAGCTCCGGAAGGCGCTTGGCGACGACCCGCAAGGCCCCCGCTTCATCGAGACGATTCCGAAACGCGGATACCGGTTGATCGCCGCGGTAGTCGTGTCGGAGCGCACGACTCCAGTGCATTCGTCAACGGTGATCGGATCGTAGCCACCGTGCAAGAGCATACCGAGACCGTTTCACGGCCTACCGTTGAAAGCAAAAGGTCGGCAGTTCGCTGTAATGACTGCCGTCGCGACGGCCGCTGTAGTCGCGATGGTCGGAGCCGCGGTGTTTGGATTCTGGGGGGCGACGCCCGACCCGCCACTCCGAACCATGCCGTGGTCGGTGGAAAAAGGCGAGCAATGGTCCCCGGTGTGGTCACCGGATGGCCGCGCGACCGCGTTTGTCGTGCGCAGCAGCTATGGGCGAGCCGGCGCAGATCTACATCCGAGCTTTGGACGAGCCGGCCGGTAGATCGATCGCCCGTCGCGACGCGATGCCGTGCGATAGCCCAGTGGACGACGAAGGGCAAGATCCTGTTTTGGGAAGGGACGGAGCTCTGGTCCGTCTCGCCCGTCGGCGCGCCGCCCGAGCGCGTGGCCGCCATCGAATCCGACGGGCTCGGCATCTGCAGCGGACATCACGAGGGACGGCGCAAACCGTGGCAACGGTCGCACGCAGTGAGGACGGTTCCTTCGGCATTTGGACCGCGACGCCGCTGGGCGCAGACCTCGAGCGATACGAACCTGCACCGTTCGCCGCGCGCCGCCACTACAACGAGCCGTTCTTGCGGTTCTCACCCGACGGCCGGCAGTTGCTGCTGTTCTGGTACGCGGCCGATCGCGGCGAGGAAGCATGGCTCATGCCGTTTCCTCCCGACGCGAATAGTCCGCCGCATCGCATTCTGCAAGACCTACCGGCGCTGGGCGGCACGCCGGAGTTCTCGTGGCTGCCCGACAACCGCCACATCGTGCTATCGACAGGATCCGGGCTCCAGCGCGGACTCTACTTGGCCGATACGCAGTCGGGTAAATACCGGCTGCTTACGAGCGGTCCAAGCAACCAAATGAACCCGGTGGTGTCGCCCGACGGGAGCCGGCCTCGTGCTCGCCGACCTAAGACGCGACTTCGATATCGTGACGCTCGATCTAGAGACGGCCGAACGTCGACGCGGTTGATCGCGAGACCGATCGCACGGAAGTATTTCCTTCGTGGGCGGCCGGCACGAAGGCGCTCGTTTACGTCACGGATCGTAGCGGCGAGTGGGAGATCTGGCTGCACCAGCCGCCGCAGCTCGACCGGCCGCTCGTCACGCCACGCGCATTTACGACCGCGACGCTGTACTTGATTGCGCCGACGCTTTCCCCGATGGCTCGCGTGTCATCTATCAGCGCGTCGAAGCCGGGCGACACGACTCGCGGTTGTGGATGACCGCGATTGCCGACGGAACGACAGGAACGTGTCACCGACGAGGAAACCCTAACGGAGGTCGCGGGATCGTGGTCGCCCGACGGTGCTTGGTATGTGTTCCCGACCGAGGGGCCCGAAGGGAGCGCGAGGACACTCAAGAAAGTGAAGACGACGGGGCAGGCCGCGCCCGAAACACTGCTCGAAGGCTTAGAGCCGAGCGACGATCCTTTGCCCGGTTTGGTCGGGCCCCCGACGGCAACTGGCTCCTGGCGTCGAACCGCGGGATGCTGCTGCTGCTGTCGGTGGACGGCACGACGAGGCGCGACCTCGAGGTCGAGAACGTCCCCTGCGTTTTCGCGCGGACCAAGCCGCTACTGTATTGCATTCGGGGGATCCAGCCCGTCGATCCGCATCCGCTCGTCGAGATCGACTTCTACGGCAACGTCGTGCGCACCATCCGTTCGATCGCTGCGGAAGATATGCCGGCCTCGCCAGTCACCCCGGGTCTCCAGCTTTCGCCGACGCCCGACGCCGTCGGCGTGACGTATCCCATTAGGAAAGTGTCGCGAACGCTGTGGCTCATGGACGGGCTCGACAAGGTCGAGCTGCCTTAGAGACTTCGACGCGGCGACATTCTGAAGCTGACCAGACTAGCGACGCCTTTCGCGTTCAACGACATTCGGGCGAAGAGCGCGAGCGACGATGACAACGCTGATCGTGCGTCGCAGAGGCTAGGGCACACGAACCGGCAAACGACGGAGCGCTACTACATCCGTACGCCCCGCAAAGTGACGCCGTTACGGTAGGATATTAGACAGGAGCCGATTTATTAGACAAAGCCGTTGACCGAAAGGCTCCCAAGTATCGAATTTCAAAGCACGCGCCCGTAGCTCAGCTGGATAGAGCATCGGCCTTCGAAGCCGAGGGTCGGGAGTTCGAATCTCTCCGGGCGCGCCACTTCCCCGCGGTGCATTCCGGCACGCACTTGCATTCGCTGTGCGAAAGCGCTTGCCGGTTACGGCGGTACACGAGTCCGCCCTTAGGCACCTTGCCCGGCGCGGGAAGGCTGTCGGCGGGGACGCTGTTTCGTTGCTCGCGGCGATGAAAGGGTCGGAGATCAAGGAAGAGATGCTTGCCTGTATACTGCGTCGCGCTATGAACAATCCTGCAGAAGACCTCTTACGAATTTCGATGGGCCACGCATTGCCGCGTTGTCTTCACGCCGTGGCGGAACTCAATGTTGCCGACGCATTAGGGGACTCGCCGCGAACCGCAGCGGATCTCGCCAAAGACACCAGCACGGATCCGGACGCATTGGCACGTGTGCTCCGTGTGCTTTCGGCGGAGGGAATCTTTGAGTCTCGAGATGGGTCATGGGTCCACACGCCGGCCTCGCGCCTCCTGCGATCGGATCATCCGCAGTCGATGAGGTCTTTTGTTCGGATGATTGGGCTGGACGTGTACTGGCGAGGATTTGAATACATGGAAGATTCCATCCGCACAGGCAAGTCCATTCAAGAGAAAGTCGTGCCCGGTGGCTATTGGAAGTATCTCGGCGAGCACCCCGAGGCGTCGCGACTCTTCGACGAAGCCATGATGGGCAAGGCATATGGCCAGATCGCCGGGGTTTTGAAGGCTTACGACTTTTCAGGTTTTCACACCATCGTCGACGTCGGCGGCGGACGGGGCCATCTGCTCTCCGCCGTGTTGGGAGCTGCTCCGAAAACTCGCGGAGTGCTGTTCGACTTGCCGCACGTTACGGCGAGCGCCCAAGCGGCGGGCATGGAGTCGGAGCGGTTGCGGATGCATCCCGGCAGTTTCTTCACGGATGCGCTGCCCGCAGGCGATTGTTACCTCATCATGCAGGTAATCCATGACTGGAGCGACGAAGAAGCCGCTCGCATCCTCGCAGCTATACGTAAAGTGGCGCGGCCCGGAGCGAAGCTGTTAATGATCGAGTGTATTGTTCCGGAGGACTCGAAGCCGAGCTGGACGAAGATGCTCGATCTGCAGTTGCTCACGCTGTTGTCAGGAAAAGAGCGAACCGAGAAGGAATACCGGGAATTGCTGCGAAGCGCCGGCTTCCGCCTGGATCGCCTAATTGATGTCGGGATGTCCACCTCGATACTCGAGTCGGTTGCCGTATAGACAACGTGGCACAGAAACATCGTGCACACGGTGCGCTAACCCGACCGGATGGTTGAGATCGCAACCCGGCCGAGCGTTTTAACGGGAGGAAATCATGGATGTGGACGCGGCGAGATTAATTGCAGCTGCGATAATGCTCGCGGGTGGTGCTCTTGGCGCCGGTATCGGAGTAGGCATACTTGGCGGAAGATTTCTCGAAGGAGCCGCGCGTCAGCCTGAGCTAACGCCAATGCTGAGGACGCAGTTGTTTCTCGTTTTTGCATTGGTGGACGCGATTGCAATGATCGCCGCCGCGATGGGGTTGTACCTGCTATTTGCGTAGATAAGGCAGCTATTGGACTCGCAGCCGTCACTCGAAACGCTGATTCGTTCACTCCCAAAGGTCGCCCGACGGGCTTGAGGCCCGGCTCGTCTACCCTATAATTCCTTCCGGCGCGCCGCTGAACCAAAAGCGTTCCGATCAGCCCCTGTCGCGATCGCGCAGCCGGCGCCCGGAGAGGACCGACGCGTGACGTCCCCATCGACCATCACGCTGCTCCTGCAGGCGCACGTCGACGGCGAGGACGGCGCGGCCGACCAGCTCTTTCCGCTCCTCTACGACGAGGTGCATCGTCTAGCCCACCGTCAACTCCGGGCGGTTGGTCGGCCGGGCGCGACGCTGAACACCACGGCCCTCGTGAACGAGGCCTACCTGAAGCTGGTCGATCAAACGCGCGTTTCGTCCAGCGCGCGCGCACACTTCCTTGCCCTGGTGGCACGCGCGATGCGGCAGATCATCATCGACTACGCGCGGCGGAGCCGGGCGAGCAAACGCGGCGGCGAGGCTCGGCGCGCGACGTTCCAGGAGTCGCAGATCGCAGTCGAGGACGAAGCGGACGCGTTGCTCGCTCTGGACGAGGCGGTCGAGCGGCTCGGCGAGCTCGATCCAAGGCTCGTGCAGATCGTCGAATGCCGCTTCTTTGCCGGCATGACGGAGGAAGAGACGGCAGCCTCGCTCGGCATCGGTCTGCGCACGGTGCAGCGTGACTGGCTCCGCGCGCGCGGCTGGCTGAAGGCCGATCTAGGCGTCGAGGTCTGACGGCAGGTTCTCTCGAGGCCGCAATGGACGAGAGCCGACGACAACGAATCGATCGACTGTTCACCGAGGCCCTCGAGCGCCCGCCGGCCGAACGCGACGCTTTGCTCGATGAGCGCTGCGCAGGCGATCCTTCTTTGCGCGCCGCCGTCGAGCGGCTCCTCGCCTCGGCCGAGTCCGAGAGCGATTTCCTGCGGCCGGGCGGCGCGCTTCAAGGCTCGATGTGGCAGGCGTTCTCCACCGAGCAGGCGGCGACGGTTCCGCCGCCGAAGCGCGTCGGAGTCTATCGGATCGCGCGCGAGATCGGCCGCGGCGGAATGTCGGTCGTCTATCTCGGCGAGCGCGACGACGGCGCGTTCGAGCAGCGCGTCGCCGTGAAGCTGATCAAGCCGGGGACCGATACAGACGAAGTGCTGCGGCGCTTCGAGCAGGAGCGGCAGATCCTCGCGTCGCTGAATCACCCGGCGATCGCCCGGCTCTACGACGGCGGCTCGACCGAGCTCGGGCATCCCTATTTCGTGATGGAGCTCGTCGAGGGCGAGCCGATCGACGTCTACTGCCGATCGCGCGGGGTCTCGAGCTCGAGGCGCGGCTCGAGCTCTTCGTCACGGTCTGCGAGGCGGTGCAGTCCGCGCACGATCAAAGCATCGTGCACCGTGACCTGAAGCCCTCGAACATTCTCGTCTCGGACACGGGCCAGGTGAAGCTGCTCGATTTCGGCATCGCCAAGGCGCTCGATCGAGAAACGATGCCGCACTCGGCGCCGGCGACGCGGCAGGCGGTGCGGCTGCTGACGCCGGAGTTCGCAAGCCCCGAGCAGGTCGCGAGGCGAGCCCGTCACGGCCGCCTCCGACGTGTACCAGCTCGGCGTGCTGCTGTATCTGCTGCTCGCGGGGCGGATGCCGTACCGGCTCGAGGGGGAGGGCGAGGAGGCGCTCGCCCGAGCGATCTGTGACCAGCGTCCGCTGCCGCCGAGCCTGCGAGCGGCCGAGACCGACGATGATCCGGCGTCGAGCGCCGACGCGGACGCGGCAACGGTGGGCTTGGGGCGTCTCGACCGGCGCCTGCGCGACGATCTGGATGGGATCGTGCTGAAGGCGCTCAGCAAGGCGCCGGGCGAGCGTTACGACTCCGCGAGAAGCTTCGCCGCGGACGTGCGCCGGCACCTCGACGCTTCGGCGCTGAGCCGCGTGCTCTACGAAATGCTGACCGGCCCGCGCGCGACGGCCGGAGCGGCATCGAGCCGTGCGCTCACGGTAGCGCCGAATTCGGCGCGCGAGCTCGCCCAGCACCACCGAGGCGCATGGTCGCAGCCGGCCGGCTCGGCTGCGGTCGCGTCCCGCTTCACGGCCGTTCGCGCTGCCGTGGATCATCGCCACGGCCCTCCTGGTCGCTGTCGCTTTCGCCGTGGGAGCGTTGATCTGGAATCCGACGCCGCGGGAACCTGCGCCGGTGACGCGCTTCTCGTTCGAGCCCGGTTGGGAGCAGGACTACCTTCGCGAGCCCGGGGTTCGCACCGTCGAGGTCTCGCACGACGGCACACGCATTCTCTACGCAGCGGAAGGCGGCGGACTTGCTCTGCGCGACCTCAGCCAGACGGAGTCACGCCCGATCCCGGGCACGGCGCGCTTGGTCATGGGCGCATTCTCTCCCGACGATGAGTGGATCCTCTATGGCGAGGCCGCCGACGTGATCGCTTCGCTGCCTCAGCCGCCTTTCGCCATTCGGAGAATTCCCGTGACGGGTGGCGTGCCGATAACGTTGGCGGAAGGACTGACTTACGAAAATGCTCCCGCGGGCCAGACCTGGGACGGCGCTGAAAGGCTCCTCTTGCTGGAAACCAACCAACTTACCGCGAGCTCCCGCATCCTACGCATGCCCGCAGCCGGAGGCACGCCCGAAGTGCTGTTCGAAGGGCGGGACGAGTTCCTGGGTAAGTCCGACGCTGTTGCCCGGCGGCGAATGGCTGCTGCTTACCAGGCATGTCGCTGGAGGATATTGGTGACCCGGACGCGGCAGAGATCATCGTTCAGTCGCTGCGGACGGAGGAGCGGCGGTTCCTGGAGCTTCGCGGTACGCGACCCCCGCTACCTGCCGACCGGGCATCTCGTTTACGTGCAAGGCGAGCACGCTGCTCGCTGTGCCGTTCGATCTCGATGATCCGAGACCGACGGCGAGGGGCCGTCCCTTTGTTCGGGGGCGTGCAGCGAGCAAGGAATGGGGCGGCACAATATTCGATCTCGGACACCGGCACGCTCGTCTACGTCTCGTCGTCGCAACCTGCGCGCACGACGACGGGCGTGCTCGCGCTCGTCGACTGGGACGGGACCGTTCAGCGGCTACGCGTCCCGCCGAGGCGCTACCGAAACCCGCGCGTCTCACCGAACGGCCGCGAGCTCGCCGTGCAGATCTTGGAAGACGACGGGCAAAGCGACGTCTGGATCTACGACCTCACCGAGCAGTTCGAGATGCGCCGGCTCACGCAAGCCGGCAGGAACACGAGCCCGATCTGGACGCCGAACGGGGAGGAGATCACGTTCGGATCCGATCGGGACGGAAGCTGGGCCATCTACTCGCAGCGCGCCGACGGCCGCTCGATCGCGGAGCGGCTGGCTGACGGCGGAGGAGAACAAACTGTATCGCCCGCAGTCGTGGTCGACCGACGGCACGACGCTGGCCTTTGCCGCCGAGGACGACATGGGCGACTTGGGGCTCGGGCCCAACGCCACGCTGAGTCTGTGGCAGCTACTCCCGCGATACAGGTGATGTCGAGCTCATCCATGACGAGCCGACCACCGGCGTCGTCGGGGCAAGCTTCTCGCCCGAGGGAAGCTGGATCGCTTACTGCTCGGTGGTGCGCAGCGGCGGCCGCAGCGGCCCCACGGTGTTCGGAACCCGGCTCGAGCCGTTCCCGCGAACCGGCGTCTGGCACCAACTGATTCGAGGAAGACTGGATCTGGCCGGCGTGGTCGCCGGCGGACGGCACGAAGCTGCTGCTCCGGCGGCAACTGCAAAGCCAGTCGCTCGTGCAGCTCCTCCTCGTCGAGCTCTCGCTGGACGGAGGCAGGCCGGAGATACGCCGGCGTAGCACGGTGCCGATACCGGACACCTTGATGCAAGAAGGCAACTCGAGACTACGACATCACGCCCGACGGCGAACGGATCCTGCTGATCGTCCCGGCCGACGAGCCGGAGGTCGAGGACCGTGCCGCCGCAGATCCACGTCGTGCTCAACTGGTTCGAAGAGCTGAAGGCGCGCGTGCCCGTGCGCTAAGCCGTGTCACGGTTCAGGCGATGCGCCGACGTCATCGTCTCCACTTCGAGGGCCAGGGCGCGTGAACTCCCGGAACTCCGGCACGCTGATGACGCCGTCGCCGTCGCTGTCCGCACGGTCGAAGTCCGCCTCGAACCGCTTCCGCGTCTGCTCCGGCATCTCGCCGAGCGCGAGCCGCCCGTCCATGTCGCGGTCCGCGTAGCCGTAGAGCAGCCGTAGCCCTGCGAGCGCCGGATCGTGAGTCGGCGCCGCCGCCGTCTCGTGCCGCCACCGAAAGCGCATCGCACCGTAGAGCATCTCGTCCCACGATTGCTGCCCCCACGGCACGGTGCGCGACGGATCGGGATTGCCGGGATTCTGCGCGGAGTTGTCGTATACGGTGCGGTGAATGATCCTGGAGCCGGCCGGCACGGAAACCGGCTCGGCGAAGCTGTACTCGCGCTGCCAGTTGAAGTCGTACTTCGGCACGGAGAGCAGCACCTTCTCGGTCCCGTCCGGGTACCGAAGCACGAAGCGGGAGCTTCGGCCTCGGTAATGGGCGTGCGGGAAGAGGCTATACAGGATCGCGTCCTCGTCGAATTCGAAATACGCGCTCTCCTCGTGCCGCGCCGCATGCGGCGGAATTTGGATCGCAAGGTTCACCACCGCGTGGTGGCGCAGGATTCCGACGGGCGGCCGATCGTGAAAATAGAGCCCGAGGCGCGTGACGTCCGTCGCGGCCTTGCCGGTCGGCGTGTAGTGCATCTGAAAGACGAACGCGCCGCCCGGCTCGATCAGCACGCCGGTGTCGTCCGGAAACACGGAGGCTTCCGCGCCCGGCGCGTAGCCGTGGAGGTAGTTCTCGAAGACGTTCGGCTCGCCGCCTTGCCCGTCGTCCGTCCGCCGAGAATGGCCCACCAGCACGTGGTGCACGACGGCGCGATCGCTCGGCGCGATCGCGACGGCCCTCACCCAGACGCCACGGTCGAGCGGATTCGGCACGACCGGGTACTGGTAGTCGACGACGCCGGTGGCCGGCACGTCGAAGGCCGGCACGGTGACGATGAGATCGGGCTCGCCGAGCGGCCAGTCGGGCGCGGGAGAAGCGAGCTCCTCGAGCGGGTCCGGACCCGTGCCGCGCGGCGCGCCGGCTTCGATCCAGTGCACTAACGTCTGGATCTCGTCGACCGATAAGCTCCGGTCGCCGAGCCACTGCCCGACGTGCGGGTCGCTGTGCCAAGGCGGCATCCGATCGGTGCGCAGCACCTCGCGGATCATCGGCGCAAAGCCGAGCATCTTGCGATGCTCGGTCATCGCCCACGGCGCGATGCCGCCGGGTCGATGACAGCCGACGCAGTGCTCGGCGAGGATCGGCGCGACGGTCTCGCTGTAGGAGATCGAGCGATGGCGGTCGCTGCCCTTCTCCGGGAAGTTGATCAGGCAGCCGAGCGAGTCGCGGCGCGGCACCTCGACCGGCCGACCCGCCAGCGTCGCGTCGAGCGCGTCGCGCACGTAGTGCTCCTTGGCCTCCGCCTTCTGCCGCTCGTACGTCAGGCGATCGTCGAGCGGCCCGCGGTAGGCTATCTGCCAGCCGTCGGGATCGATGATCAGCACTTCCGCCGTGCGGATCAGATCCAGCGATTCGCCGATCAACTGCGTCTCGTCCACGAGGATCGGTACGTCGATGCCGAAGGCTTCCGCCTCGGCACGGATCGTGTCGCGGTCGTCCTGAAGGTTCGAGTTCAGCATCAGGAACTCGACGCCCTTGCCGGAGTATTCGTCCCGCAGCGCCTTCAATGTGGGCCAGGCGTTGCGCACGATCGGGCAGCCGTTGCCCTGCACCATGATGACGACCGCGGCGGCGTCGGAAAGGTAGTAAAGCTCATGGGCGGCGCCGTGCTGGTCGAGCAGCAAGAAGTTATCGACCCGTTCGGCCGCCGCGCCCGTCGCAATCGCGAGAAGGCTCGCGAGAATCAGACTCCGACCACGCGGACGTCTCATGGCTGCTCTCCCAATCAGCGAAAGAGATAGTCGCTTCATTGCCGATCTCCGCATCACATCCCGACTGCCGGCCCGTCTCGGCAGGCCTCGACGAGGAGTACGCAGACGGAGACGGCATCCCGCCACGGACACGCGCTCTCATCGGGTCGGCCAGTCGGCTTTAACGGCGTCATCAACTGGGCGCTCTCTCGCCAGCAGTTTACTCGTACCTCTCCGCTCCGAAGAGATCGCGGACCATCACCGCCGCTAGGCACGCCGTGTGGCAGGGGTGGCGGGGCGCCCTCGCTCCTTACGTATTAGCCATTCGGACGGCGACGCAACTGTCGCCCGCCACGAGGCCTTCAATCAACCGGGAGATCAACGATGACTCGAAAAGGACTGCTAGGCGCGCTGACGGCAGGCGCCTTGTACCTGCTCTGCGGATACGCGCAAGCGCACCATTCCAACATGCTATTCGACGCACACGGAACCATCGAAATTCACGGCACGGTGGTCGAGCTCCGGCTCGTGAGCCCGCACTCGACGCTCGTCGTCGAGCAGATCGCAGACGGCGGCGAGCCGCGGCGCTGGGAGATCGAGTTGCCGCCGTGGGGCGCAATGTTTCGCGCTTTCGGGATCCGGCACGGAACGTTCGAGCGCGGCGATGCGATCACCGTGGTCGCGCGGCCGCATCGCAACCGAGCTTTCAAGCTCGGTCAGGCGGTCACGATCATCGCGGCCGACGGTACCGCGTTTCCGATCGCGGACTTCGATGGCTCTCTCGCGGGAGCCGTCGAGCTCGCTGTAGCCGGACTGAATCTACCGCGACTCGCCTGCGCAAGTTTCCCGCTATCTAGTCAGACATCACTCTATTAGCATGTTCGAGATCTCGGCACGCTTCTGGGTAAAGTGCACGGTCGTCCGTTACGAGGCTAAAGATCCTCACGTGATGATGGCGCTGGAGGAAAAGAGAGTGGACGGGCAGGTGCAACAGTGGACCGTGGAAGGTCCGATTCTCGCCCGCCTCTACCGAATGGCTGTCGCCCCGGACTTCCTCAAAGCCGGCGATGTTATCGAGGTTTGTGGCTTCGCTCTGAAAGGAGAAGTATTCGCGACCATCCGCGGATACCGACGACTCGCGGCCGCGGTTCGTTCACGGGCACGTGCTCGTGATGCCGGATGGGCACATGCAGTGGCCAATCCGTGCCACTAGGTGTCCGCCTTTCAACGTTAGCCGAAACAGGGGGTGCACATGGCGTCCAAGGTTGAAACAGGTCGCTGGCTGGTCGTCGCCGTCATTGTGAGTGCCTTGGCCGTGTCTGTCCTCAACGTCGCGGCGTTCAACGTTGCGGCTGGCACCGAGCGTGTACCGCAGCAGCTAATCCGTTTCGTGTTAACAGTTGGACTTTGCATCTTTCTCTATCGCCGCGCGAACTGGGCGCGCTGGGTTGCAGGCATCCTTTTCACGCTGGCTGGGTGGGCTCACTGATCGCGAGGGTGGCTCTGATCGCGGCGACTTTTTGCTCGTGACGATCGGGATGGTCTATGCAGCAGCTGCGGTTACTCTCTTGTTTGTCCCCGCGGTTCGCGCGTACTTTCGTGTTGGCTCAGCGCAGGTCGGCTAACAACCGGTTGCCGCGGACGGTGGTGGATAAAGTGCCACGGCGCGAGCGCCAGCGCGCCGCCGCTGAACCGGGGCTTTAGGCGGCAACGTGACGCAAGCGCTGCTCTATCGGTCCGCGAACCATGGTGACATGTCGGGGATCGCTGCTCTTCACGCCGAGAACTGGCGCCGCGCCTATCGAGGCAACTTCCGAGACGACTATCTGGACGGAGATATCCTCTCGGAGCGCCAAGGCGTTTGGAATGAGCGTCTCGGCAATCCACCGTCGAATCAATACGTGTGCGTCGCAGCGCAAGGCGCGCGAATAGTTGGGTTTGTCTGCGCGTTCGGGTCTCATGACCGCGAGTGGGGCTCCTTCATCGACAACCTGCACGTGGTCGCTCACGCGCAGCGCAGCGGAATCGGCTCCACCCTTATGCGGCACACAGGTACGTGGCTCTGTGCAACGTTTCCGGACGAACAAGTCTATCTCCTTGTCTGGGAGTTCAATCCGGCTCAAGTGCTGTATGCGCGTTTGGGCGGTCGTAGCAGTGGCATCGTGGAGGTCGAAAATCCGGGCGGAGGCGTAGGGCGCTACTTTCGATACGTTTGGGAACGGCCGAGTCAGCTAATGCGCCCGCCGCGCTAGGTTTGGTCGTCGGTCTGTCTTATCGCCTGCTGCGATGCGCCCGCGCCCGATCGTTACAGTTGCGCGTTGACGGCGCCGCGCGCGCGCCGCCACTTCGCCGGATCGTGCAGCCCGAGAGCGAACACCATGCCGGCCGTCACGAGCACCACGCCGACCATCTGCAACGTCGTCGGAATCTCCGCGAGCAGCGGAATCGCGATGAGCAGCGAGAAACTCGGCACGAGCGCCGCGAACACGGCGCCGCGCGCGGCGCCGAGCAGCGCCACGGCTCGCGTATAGAGAAGCAGCGCGACGACGGCGGACAGCACACCCTGGAACCCGGCTTGAATCGCAAGCTCGCTCCACGGCGCCGACGCGATTCGCGAGTCGGCGAAGAGCGCATAGGGAGGCGCGTAGAGCAGCATCGACAACACCGCGACGACGACGGTGGCGTGGAACGGGTCTACTTTCCACACGCGCGAGCCGATCGTGTAGCTGGCCCAGAACATTCCGCCCACGAGGAACATCAAGTCGCCGAGCCATGTGAGCTCGCCGTGATTCGTCAGGCCGTCCCAGCCGAGGAAGATGATGCCGCTCAAGATCGTGAGTACGCCGACGATGCGACCGACCTGCAGGTGGTCACCCAAGATCAGGCGGCTGCCGAGGGTCGAGAACAGCAGCATGCAGCTCGGCGTGATCACGCCCATGTGTCCGCCCGGCGCGAACTCGAGCCCGCCCGCGGTCAAGAGCACGTAGGGTGCGCCGGCACCGCACGCGAGGAACAGCGCTGTCGGCCAGCGCAGGGAACCAAGCCCACGGCGCCAGAACGCCGGAAGCAGCATCAAGCCCGCCGTCACGAAACGAAGCGCGGTGATGTCCCACGCCGTGAGCGTGTCGCTCGCCATCGCGAGCTTCGTGATCGCGGGGAAGCCAGCCCAAATCAACGCCGCGAGAATGCCGTACGCGGCGCCCGCCAGCGACTTGTCGGTCTGCGAATCGATTTCAGTCAGCGAGCGCCTGATAGACGCGCTGCTCGAAGCCCTGCAACGTTTCGATCGCGGCCTCGTCGTAGAACGGCAAGTACTGCATGAGCAGCACGCCGGCGACGCCGCGCGCCGGATCGATCCAGAACTCCGTGTTGTAGATGCCGGCCCAGCTCATGCTGCCCGGCGAGCGTGCGGCGCGGTTGTCGTGCCCGCCGGTGATCTGAAAGCCGAGCCCGAACGTGTCGCGGCCCGCGCCGAGCGGGAAAGGCCGGGTCCGCACGGTGTCCGCCGCCGGCTGCAGCTCGACGCGAACGTTGCCGATGTGGTTCTCGCCCATGAGCTGCACGGACGCCTCGCTGAGCAGCCGCGTGCCGTCCGGCGCGCGCCCTCCGTTCAAGAACATTTGCATGAACTTGACGTAGTCGGCCGCCGTCGAGTGCAAGCCGCCGTCGCCGCGGACCGGCGCGCTGATCGGCCCATCCGGGTTCGGCGACTCGACGAGTTTTTGGCCCATCATTTGATGGACGGTGGCGACGCGCCCACGTTTCGGATCGGGCACCGCATAAAAAGTATCGCTCATGCCCAGCGGCACGAAGATGCGCTCGCTCAAGAATTCCTCGAGCGGTTGCCCGGACACCTCTTCGACAAGAGTCCCGAGCACGCGTGTGCTTTCGCCGTAAGTCCATTTCTTGCCGGGATCGTGCAGCAGCGGGTAGTTCGCCGCGCTTGCACCCGGAACGCCGCCCGTGAGACGGAACAGTATTTCGTTCGAGAACCCGTAGCCCAGCCCGGACGTGTGCGTGAGCAAATGGCGCACGGTGATGTCTCCGGCCGCCGGCCTGCTCGTGTAGGTTTTGTCTGCGGCGTTGAACGTCTCGAACACCTGCGGGGCCTCGAACGCCGGCAGATACATCGCGATCGGATCGTCCAAGCCGACGTCGCCTTCCTGAATCAGCATCACCACAGCCACGGAAGTGACGGGCTTCGTCATCGAAGCGATGCGAAAGATCGTGTCCCGCGCCATCGGTACGTGTGCGCCGACGTTCTGCTCGCCGAACGCGCCGCTGTACAAAATCCTGTCGCCGTCGGCGACCATCGCAACGAGCCCGGGAATGTACGTCTGCTCGACGGCGCGCTCGAGATAGGCATCGATCTCGGCGCTGTCGGAAAGACGCTCTTGCGATATAGCTCGGCATGGCGCGAGCGCAGCCAGCACGAGCAGAAGCGTGAGACGGAACACGTTCAGCTCCTTGTGGATTCCAGCGTGAAATCAGGCCGCGAGCAGCGTGCGCAGCTCGCCGAGAGAGATACCTTTCTTGAAGCGCCGCCATTCAGCTGCGAACCTGGATTGCGCATCGGCGGCCTGCAGACGGTGCGTTTGCGCAAGGGCGGTCAAAGCGTCGCTCAGGCCTGCGACCTCGGCGTAGTCGGCGATCCGGCGGCTGGCGGCGCAAGCGTCTTGATGCTCGCCGAGCACGTCCTGTAGCCGCCTGACGGCCCGTGCCGACCGATTGAGGGATGGATAGATCTCGGCGAAGAACTCGAGCTCGTAGCGCAAGCGCTTCGCCGTGATCCGCAAACGGTGCAGCTCCGCTGCCTCCGACGCGGCGCCGATCCTGTTGCCGCGCTTGAGAATGCGCTTGATGCTCGTTTCGACATACGCGGGCGCGCCGTCCCTCACGAGGAACGACCGCCAGCGGCGCAGCGCGCCCGGCGTTGGGCGAGCCGGCGAGAAATTCACCGAACGCGCGGAGCAGCTCCTCGTAGCGCGGATCGCTGAACAGGGCCGGAAGAGTTGCCCGCGCCGCGTCGCGTGCCCGCTCGACGTGGCCTTGGTAGTCGCGCAGCGAGGCCTCGGCGCCCGCCGTCGCAGTCAAGTACGTGCGCAGCTGCTCCGTGTAGACGTCGAGGTCGCGCACCTCGCCCAGCGAGCGCGCAAACCAACGAAGCCCGCTGGTGAGCGCCGCCGCGACGTCGCGCGGCAGCATGTCTTTGAACAACTTCAACGCCACGCGCAGCCGTCGCGCCGCGATGCGCGTGCGATGCACGGCGTCCGGCGTCGGAAACTCACCTTCGCAGGGCCGGTGCGCGAGCGAGGTTTGCGTATTCGCGGCGCAGACACGCGAACGCAAAAACGATCATCGGATCCGCGGCGTTGAGTGCGCGGTCTGGCGTTGATGATGCGTGTTGCGACTGATCGTGCTGCTGTGTTTCAGCGTCGGTCATTGTTTTAGATGTGGACTTGCGCGGCCCACACAAATGTGACATTAGTGACCGCGTCCGGGAGTGTCAACGCGCGTTAGTTTCGGAACTGTGGGATATATTGCCCGATTTTCGATTGGAACGCAGCAGTTCGCTCTATGTCATGGAAATCATTGCGATCCACAACATCAAAGGCGGAGTCGGCAAGACGACGACCGCTGTGAACCTCGCCTTTCGGTCGGCGCGAGACGGTTGGCCCACGTTGTTGTGGGATCTCGATCCGCAAGGTGCAGCGACTTATATCATGCGCCGCGATGCCCACGTCGCAGGAGGCTCGAAGGAGCTCATTCGCGGTGATCGCGACGCGTCGGATCTGATCACGCCGACCGACCATCCGAATCTCGATCTCTTGCCCGCGGACTTTTCCTACCGGCGCATGGATGTCCATCTGCATCAGCGCAAGAATAAGGCGACTCGTTTGCTGAAACTGATGCGGCCCCTGAAGCGACGTCACGCTTGTTTGATCCTGGATTGTGCGCCCGGCATGTCGCTCGTATCGGAGAACGTCATGTACGCAGCGGACGCCTTGGTTGTGCCGCTGCTGCCGTCACCGCTATCGGTGCGAACGCTCGAGCAGCTTCTCGATTTCGTCGCCCGCAAGAATTGGCCGGATTTGAAGGTACTGCCGTTCTTCTCGATGGTTGACCGACGCAAGCGCCTGCACATGGACACGGTCGCGACGCTTCGCGAGCGCTTCCCGTTGATCTTGAACACCGAGGTTCCCTACGGCAGCGAGTTCGAGCGAATGACGCTGCGGCGTGCACCGATCGAGTCCTACTCGCCGGGCAGCGCGGCCGCGGACGTCTACAGGATGTTGTGGCGCGAGATCGATGGGCGGCTCGAAGGCCTGCGGCCTACGGTGCCCGCCCTGCGTTCAGAAGTCGAGGATGAGCTCGATGTCGTCAAAGTCGATCTTGGTCAGCGTGGGCTCGTCGCGGCGGCTCATGAAGTCGCCGAACGGTGAATCGATCTCCTGCGTGAGCTCGACTCCAAGGTCGAACACCGGTGCCGGGACTTGACGTTTAGGCTCGCTCATGCGCGGTTCCTCCGCATTGGCGGTCAGCGACGCACTCGGCGCGAAAGACTAGCGTACGCGCGCGCCGTTGTACGTTAAGCGAGTCACGTAAATGCCGCCGGCATGCCATCGAATTCCGCACTACCGCACCACCGTGGCGCGGCTAACGACATAATTCGCTGAGCATGGCGAAGCGCGCGCTTCGCGCGCGTAAGGAAAACCCTGATTTTGCAATCGTGCTTTGCGAGGTGTTTGCGCGAAGTATGCGAAAAAGCAATAGATTGCAGCGGCGAGAATATTCGCGCCTTGCATTGACAGATGCTTTTCCTGCACTAGCATTACGCGACTGCTAATGCACACCTACTACAAAGGCCAATGAAAAAATCGACTAGAGTCACGAGAAGGACGACGGGAAAAACGACTCCGGAAGGAATGCAAGAGTTCGACGACGAAGGCATCCGCTTGGCGATCCTCGCTGCGCTCGAGTGCCTGTACGAGTGCTTTCCGCATATCACGTTGCCGCAATATCTGATCGCGCTCGAAGTACGCAGAGCCGAGACGGAAGCCACGCCGCACACGCTCGCATCGCTCGTCAAGAAGCTAAAGATGCCGTTCTCTACTGCTTCGCGAGTCGTCTGGTCTCTCACGGAAGAGGGCGGTGACATCGGCGTGATCCGCTATCAGAATCACCCGACCGACCGCCGCAAAAAACATCTCGTCGTCAACCGCAAGAATTTGCCGAACGAGATTCCGGCTGCGGTGACACGCGCGATGGTTGACTACTACGGCGACTCGGTCAGACAGTTGAGGCGCGCCGTCCAGTAGCGCGGCTCGCGAGCAACGGCAGGATCAGGCGGCGATACGCGAGCGCCAAGCCGGTCCACACCATGAGCACGCTCGTCGCCGAGACGATTCCGGCGACTGTTTGGCCGATGACGCCGAGCGCTTCGCCGGTGTGCAAGAAGCGGATCCACGAGCGTGCCCGTTGTCCCGTCGACTGGCTCGAGAACGGTTGCCAAGCCGCGACCGCGCCGCTGTACGCATCGAGCGTGAGATTGTGGCGGCGCTGCGGCTGACCGCCGTTGCCTTGATCGATACCGAGTCGCACCGTCGGCGCGCCCTCGGGCGGCGGCAGATTGAGCGTGATCGTGCGCCACACGCCCGCCTGCGTCACCGCACGCGCGATGAGCTCGTCAAACGTCAACGGTGACCCAGTGGCCACGAGCGCCGTCTGGGCCGCGCCGCTCTCATCGGCGGCAGCCCCGCCGGGGCCACCCTGTGCGCGGCCCCTGATCGGCGGCTGCTCGCCGACGCTGCGATAAACGAGATCGTTCGCCCACGGATACGAAAACACCGTGGCAGTCGCGACGACGATTGCCAGCGGCAGCGCGCTCCAGATCCCGAACACGTGATGCCAGTTGAAGTCGCGAGCCTTGCCCGAGACCGCGAGCGGATTGAACGCGAGGCGCGTCTTGAACGCGGCCCAGTTCCAAATGCGGGGCAGCCACAAATACATCCCGCTCAGGATCAAGAACAGGAACATGAGATTGCTCGCGCCTGTGATCGCGCGCGCGGCCGCGCGGTTGTCGCCGCTCGCGTTGAACCAGCGATGCCAGCCCGTCACGCCTTGGAAGAACGCTCGCAGCCGCTTGCCGCCTTGCTCGGACACTTGAGCCGTGTAGGGGTTGACGAGCAGCGCGCCGGCGCGGCCGGCACTGATCACGGCCGGCGCGGCGGGATCATTCGCGATCGTGACGGCCGAAAGCGCTAGCTCGGGACTATGCAGCCTCGCGGCCGCGAGCAGCGCCTCGATCGGCTGCCGCACGGTGCCGGCCGGCGGCTCGAACCGCTCTCCCCGGTCGGCCCAGGCGAGCATCTGCCGTTCGTACGTCAGCAGCACCCCGGTCGCCGACATCATGAGCACGACGAGCCCTGCTGTGACGCCGCAGACGAGGTGCGTCCAAAACAAAACCTTGCGAAACATGAGCCAAGAGCCATTCCGACGAGGGGCTCACGAGCGTAGCCAAAACCCAGTCGTATCGCAAACGGTTCTCATTTGCACAGGGCGCTGGGCCCTTGGCGGCGCAAAAAAAATGGCCAGACCTGACGGTCTGGCCGGGTGCACATCCTGTGCGAAAGTAGATTGAGTTCGAGTTGCTTGTTAGCGCGAACCAACCGGCGCACAGCGGCGTTCGGTGGTCGTGACCGTACGCTCGTCGGCTCGGTTCTCTTGAACTTCCTGCTGGATACGGCGGCCGATGAACGCACCGGCGGCGGCGCCGGCAGCGGTCGTCAAATCGCGGTCGCCGACGTCCTTACCGATCGCTCCGCCCACGACGGCGCCGAGCGCGGTGCCGGCAATCGCGTGGCGGTCTTTCGGGTCCTCTGTGACCGTGACCTCCTCGTCCCAGCACTCCTCTTTCACCGCCGGCTGCGGCGCGACTCGTTGCGCCTGAGTGGCGGTTTTGGCCGGCGCGGGGTCTAGGACTGCGACCTGCTCCTCTTCCGGAGCCTGCTTGCCGAGTAACGCGAAGCCCGCGACTCCTCCGGCCATCGCAACGCCGACGCCTGCGACCACGCCAATGATCATCGATTTGTTCATCGAAGGACCCTCCTTGGTATGCCCGCCACTTTGCCTGCCCCGTGCGCGCATGGTCTGTGACGCAGTTCACACCCCGTTGGAGCGCGGCCGTCGACGGGCACGGGGTACGCGCGGCGGCTCGCGATAGAACGCGCAGCACGCACCGCAGTCGAGGCAGGGGTTGCGCATACCGCTCTAGACGCGCACCACTTGCGTGAGCTCGAGATACCGGCAGAACGCATTCGCGAGGCGCATCTGCTCCGGCGTCTTGCAGTCGGGCTCGAACAGCCTGGGGCTGCCGACGAGGATGGAAAGACCTTTCGCGCGCGAAGTTGCGACGTTGAGCCGGTTCGCGCTGTACAAGAACGTCATACCCCGCGGCGCATCGTCCGGCGCCGACGTCGTCAATGACACGATCACGACGGGCGCTTCCTGACCCTGAAACTTGTCGACTGTGCCGACGCGGACGCCCGGAATTTCACCGGCAAGCGCGGTGACCTGCGCGTTGTACGGTGCGACGATGAGCAAGTCCTCGGAGCCGAGCGCGCGTTCTGCGCCGTGCTTGTCGCGCCACATCACGTCGCCGGACGTGAGGTCTGCGACGATTTTCTTGATCACTGCGATCTCTTCCGTAGCCCGCGACTGATTGCCATGATGCTCGACCGGGACGTACACGAGACCGGAGCCTGCGAAGCTCGTCGGGCCGCTGACGCTTTGACGGTCGAGCCCGGGGAACGCGCGGAGGCGATTTTCGTAGAAGAGCTCCGCCGTGAACGCGCAGATCGCTGGGTGCAGACGCCGAGTTTCCTTGAGAAACATGCCGCAGTCCTCGGGGATGGTCTTTCGGCCGCCCAAGATGTGCTCGAGCGCGGATGCCCCGGTGCCGGGCGGATGACTCGCCTGCTGCGGCTGCTCGAGCTGCTGCGGGTCGCCGAGAAGAACTAGGTTGCGCGCGCAGCCGGCAACGGCGAGCACGTCCGCAAGCGACATCTGCCCGGCTTCGTCGATGAACAGCACGTCGACGCTGTCGCGAAACTCCTCTTTCGACCACAGCCACGCCGTGCCGCCGAGTAGTTGGCGTTCGCCGTGGCGCAGCCAGGCGCGAATGTCGTCATAGTCCTCGACGGTGTCGATGAACGGCGAGTCCTCGTGATCCTTCGTGTCGCGATGGATACAGCGAATACCGGCGATCCTAAGCTTCTGTGCGGTCTTGCCGCACTCCTCCAGGAGATTGCGAATCACTTTGTGGCCGACCGCGGTGACGCCGACTTTTTTCCCGGCCTCCAAGAGCTTCACGATCATGTGCGAGCCCGTATAGGTCTTGCCTGTGCCCGGCGGCCCCTGAATCGGCAGCACGCCGCCGTCGAGCTCGCGCGCGAGCCGGCAGGCCGTCACGACCTCGGCGTCCATCCCCTGCGCCAGGTCGAGTAAGTCGGGCGCATCGAGAGTCAGCCCTGCGCTTTTCGCGATGAGCCGCGGCCCGCGCCGCAGGATCAGATCGCGCGCGGCGCGATGCTCGCCCGGTGCGTCGACGCCGTGCTCCGCGATCCACCGGCCGAGATCGAGCAGGGCCTGCGCTTGATTGCCCTTGCGGACGCCGCGGCGGACGAAGATGTGAGTAGGCTTCACGGATGCCGTCTTGGCCGTGCGGTCGATGTCGATCGTGCGGGCGTCGACGTCGACGGCCACGATCGACCCGATTCGGTCGCCGCCCGGCAGGCAGGCATCGTCGCGTTCGCGGATGTCGTTCTCCTGACCCGGGAACGAGTATCGCTCGACGGGTTTGTTGGCCGTGCCGCCGACGACACCCACGAGCACGAGATCGGCGAGCGCCGACCTTTCATCCGCGTAGTCCTCGAGCGGCAAATCGCGCAGGCGAAAAAATTCCCATGCCGCAGCTCGGAATTCGCGGCGATGCCATTCGAGCAAGTGTGCCGTGAGCCAGCGCGCCTGCTGCTCCTCATCGCGTTCCTCGGCGGGCACGCCGTCGAGGAGCTGTAGCATCACGCGCTGCGTCTCTTCGGCCGTCTCCTCGATCTTCTCGCTGGCCTCGCCGGACTTGAGCTCGGGCCGGTCGAGCGGAGTACCAACGACAGCCTCCGCGCGCAGCGTCTCGAGCCATTCATAGAGCTTTGCCGCCGAGACGCAGTCCTCGCGGTTGTAGCGCTCGACGGCCGTAATATGAGTTGCGAGCTCGGGTGCCCGCAGATCGTCGTGCATTTCGATCGCCCACTCGATCGCGCGCCGCGAAAGCGTAGCCGCGCGCAAGTCCTGCTCGCGGGCCAGCCCATAGAACTGCTCCAGCTCCTTGATCGAGTAGCTTTCCACGCTCGCTCGGAGCGAATGCCTCACGATCGTGTGCAGATCGACGAACAGCTCTGCCCGCAGAATCTTGTCTAGCGCGGCCTCACGGGTCGCATAACGGCTTGCCAAGCGCTTGAATGCCGCGGGCTCGTAGGCGGCGAAGTGATAGACGTGCATGTCCGGATGCTCGGCAAACGCCGCGAGGACATAGTCGACGATTGCCTCGAACGCGGCCTTCTCTTCCGCGGGAGTCGCGGCCCAAAGTCCGACGTAGCGGTCGTTCGCCGACGTCACGTAGCCGAACAGGTACTCTCGCCCGCCGTCGAGCGCGAGCCGATCGCCTTCGAGGTCGAGGAAAACATCGTGCGTCGAAGGCGCAGGCAGCAACGCGAATCCGTGTGCGGGACCGACGGGCTGCAGGATTTCGTGTAGCGGCCGCCCCGTCCGTCGTCCCCGAAGTTGGATCGCGGCCTGATCGCGCGTACGCGTGAGCGCATCGCGCGAGCCCCGCGCGGGCCGCGGCACGTCTTCGAGCGTTCCGAGCCGCTCGAGGCTGTTCACTTGGACGCCGCGCAGCTCCTTGATTTGCAGGCGACTGATGCCCGCGACGAAAGTAAGATGATCGTCCGCGCGACGGCGTGAGTCGCAGGGGCCCCACCACGCGCAGATTTCGCACTGCTGCACCGGCTCGGGATAAGTTTCGGCTGCGCGCGAATCGATGGCCGCTTCCAGCCGGCGCTTCACGAGCCGGTAGTACGCCGCATAGTCCGTGAGCCGATACGGCTCCGGATCGAAGTGGTGGTGCGGCGCGACGACGTGCGCATATTCTGGGTCGGAGCCCCTGGATCGCGCCGACGAGCTCCGAGTACAGGCAAAGCTGCAGCAGTGTGCCGGCGCGAGTTTCCGTCGCAAGCTTCGCGTCGACGACTTCGTAGGACCATGCGCCGAGCGCGCTGGCTGTCGGCACCCTCTTCAAGAAATCCGCTCGGCCGTACCAACGCCCGTCGCCGAGCGGCGCCTGATAAATTACGTCGGCGCCCTCATGCATCGCGCGCACGGTGTCGGCAGTGCGGTCGCGCCCGGGATCAACAGGAATCTCGACGATGCTCCGATCCCCGGCCGCGCGCAGCCTCTGCAGATACGCCTTCTCGTGCTGAATGCCGCGCTCTTTAAGGAGCTGCGCGAGCGGATCGTTCCAGTACGGCTTTCGCGCGAGTCCTTCGGCGACGGCGCGCGAAAGCCCGGTGAGGTGCACGCAGCCGAGATGGTTCGCGAGATCGGTCGCGGACAGACGAAATTGTTTGCCGGTGAGCTGCATAAGAGAAAGGTGTGGCCCTTTTTCTCACATCGCGCCGGCGGCCGCCAGCCGCGACGCTCCGCGCGCAGGGACGCATTGCTCCGCGGCGTTAGATCGCGAAAGATCGCGCTTTGAGCATTCGCCGGAGTTTTCTATGCCGCCTCTAGCCGAGTTGCAACAACGCCTGCGAGAGTTCGCGAATGCGCGCGATTGGGATCAGTTTCATTCGCCGAAAAACCTTGCAATGGCGCTCTCGGTGGAGGCGTCCGAGCTCCTGGAGCATTTTCAGTGGCTCACGGAGGACCAAAGCCGCAATTTGGATGAGCAACGGTTGCACGCGGTGAGGCTAGAGGCCGCTGATGTATTCATCTATCTGCTGCGCCTCGCAGACAAGCTCAAGATCGATCTCGTGGACGCAGCGCGCGACAAGATTCGGCTCAACGAGCAGAAATACCCCGCCGCGCGAGTGCGCGGCGATCCGCGAAAATCCACGGACTACTAGACGGGGTCAATAAATCGGGGTCGGTACTAATTTCCACCTCCGACATCAGCGCTATTGCCAGCGCGGCGGAAATTAGTACCCGACCCGATTTATTGCGGTTGCAGGCGCCGCTCGAGCTCGCCGCGCTGCAGCATCTCGTAGTAGAACGGCCGCGCGTCGCACGGCTCGCTCTCGATCAAGCCGATGCTTGCGTCGCCCCGCTGTGAGCCGCGCGTGCGCACGAGCGGCGCGGTGTAGAGCTTGTCGTGGATCGTCATCGTGCGCTCCAGCGTGAGCCCATTTTCCGCGACCGTCCAACGCTCCACGATCCGCGTGTCGGGGCCGCCGGACATTGGATAGCCGGAGCCGTCGAGCCAGCCCGGCGACAGCTGTGTGGTCTCGATCACGAGCGTGCGGTCTTCCCAATGACCCTTGGAGAACCCCATCGAGGTCAGCGGCTGCTCGGCCGGGGGACTGCGATCGTCCATCCAAACGCGGCGCGGCGTGTTGTCTTGCATGAACACCATCAAGTAATGGTCTCCCGAATCGACGATCTGCATCGGGTAGGGCGAGCCGAAGATCCTCGGCAACCCCGCGGGCAGACAGCGCAGCACGTGGTCGTCGCCGAACTTGCGGGCGTCGTAAATCGCTTTGGCTTGCGGCGACAGCGGCATCGGCTTCGGCTGAAAGTCATCGACCGTGACCGTGAACTTGTAGCGGTTGTCCCAGTAGCCCGAGATATCGACGGCGTATTCCTTCGCGTGCACCGTGTAGTCAACGTTCGGATCGGCGGTCACCTGGGTCACGGTGCCTGCGTTCGCGCAACGACCTAGCTTGCGGCCTTGCTCGGGCCCACTGCCGACGTTGATGCACGTCGCGTACAGTTTCTTCGCGCCGTCGCGCCCGAGGTTCCCGGTCGCGCTCACGGCGTAGCCGACCTGAATCGTCTGCTCCGTCCAATTCTCGCGCCGATACGTGGGCAAGTTTCCCGGAGGCAGCAGCGCCCATTCCTGCGTCGAGCCGTCCGGCATCTTCATCGCGACGTCGTAGCGAATGTGCGGGTTCTGCCACCAGACGCGCGTGACCTGGCCATGCACCTCGCCCTCGAGGCTCGCCTCGAACTCGGTGGCGAAGGCGTGATGGGCGGAGGCGTTCGTTGCGGCCCCCGCCGCAATCGTGGCTGCGATGCTGGCGAGTGTTTTTGCGGTTCTCATGCTAGTCCCCCGTCACCTTTGGCCTACTTACGCGCGCGGCCAATCAGATTAGTCTAATCGCAGCCGGACCGTTGCGGGAGCGGGGCATCCGCGGTACTTAGTGCACACCATGATGCATCTCCATTCGTCTGAGCGGCCCTGCGCCGCTCGCCGGGCCGGGCTGTTTGCGGCGGCGCTGCTCGTTTGCGCGCTAGCCGCGCCGCCCGTAAGCGCGCAGGCGACGCTCGACGAGGCGATTCGCGCGCAGCGTCGAGGAGCTGGCAGCGTCCGGCGATGTCGCCGTCGACGGCGCGCCGATCGCCGCGCGGCAGTTGATCCCGAAGATCTACGAGGCGCGCGCGTTCACGCCAACGTGGACCTCGGCCGCCCAAATCGACTCGCTCCTCGAGGTCATCGACGAGAGCTACCGCGAAGGCCTCGATCCGCGCGACTACCATGTCGACCAGGTGCGCGCGGCGCGCGAAGCCTTCACTCGCCTGGACTCCTTGCCGCCCGAGGAGCGCGCCGGGCTCGACTTGCTCCTCACCGACAGCGTGATTCGGTTGGGTTATCACCTGCGGTTCGGCAAGGTGGACCCGGTGGCGCTCGATCCCCACTGGAACATGAGCCGCGACCTCACGGCCGAGGACGCGGCCGCGACGATCCAAGCCGCGATCGACTCCGCGTCGATGCGCGATTTCGCCGAGAAGGTGATCCCGCGCGTATTCCTTTATCGGCGTTTCAAGGTGGCCCTCGCGGAGTATCGCGGGATCGCCGCGAACGGCGGCTGGCCGTCAATCGCGACGGGCGAGACGCTGAAAGTCGGCATGACGGATGCGCGCGTGCCCGTGCTGGCGCAACGGCTGACCGTCACGCGCGATTTCGACGCGAGCATCGCACGCCCGAATACGGAGCTATACGACGCGGCGCTCATGGAAGCCGTGCAGCACTTCCAGCGCCGTCACGGGCTCGCGGCCGACGGCGCGGTCGGCGCAGCCACGCTCGCCGCGCTGAACGTGCCGGTCGAGCGGCGCATCGATCAGCTGCGCGCGAACCTCGAGCGCGCTCGTTGGGTGTTCTACGATCCCGAGGGCGAGTTCCTCGTCGTGAACATTGCCGGATTCAGACTCTATCTCGTGCGTCGCGGCGAGGTCGTGTGGAGCACGCGCGTGCAGGTGGGGCAGCCTTATCGGCGTACGCCGGTGTTCACTTCGACGGTACGGTATCTGGTATTCAATCCCACGTGGACGGTGCCCCCGGGGATCTTGCGCAGCGACATTCTGCCGCGCGTGCGCCAGGACCCGGGCTATCTCGCGACGCGGAACATCGAGCTCATCGACGATGCCGGCACGATCGTCGATCCCGCGACCGTGGACTGGTCGAGCTCAGCAGGCTCCACGTATCGCTTCGTGCAGCGCGCCGGGCCGACGAACGCGCTCGGCCGCGTGAAGTTCATGTTCCCGAACGACTACTCCGTGTACTTGCACGACACGCCGAGCAGGGACCTCTTCGACCGCGAGAGCCGCGCGTTCAGCTCCGGCTGCATCCGGGTCGAGGAGCCGCTCGAGCTCGCGCAGCAGCTCTTGGGAGACAGTTGGGATCGGGGGCGTATCGACGCCGCAATCGAGTCGGCCGAGACGCGGACCGTGTTCCTCGAGGAGCCGATGCCCGTGATGCTGTTGTATTGGACCGCGGAGGTCGATGAGCCCGGCGTCGTGTCGTTCTTCCCGGACGTCTACGGCCTCGACGAGCAGGTCATCGAGGCGCTAGCGGCGCCGTTTCGGCCGCCGATGTGCTCTGACTTACAGCGCGGAGCCGCCCGGCAGATGCGGCAGGTCGCGGTTGTTCTCGTTGCAGACGAACTCGAGCAGCTCCGTTTCCGGGAGTAGGTGGACGGGCTGCGTCACGGTCCACGGCTTCGTGTAGGCGCCCGGGTCATCGATCGTGACTTCGATTTCCATGTGCCCGAAGTCCTTCCTGCGGTACCGCTCGATCACGTGCAACTGCTCCGTCGACGGCTTGCCGAGCTGATCGAGCCACGCCTTGCCGTTGAAGCCGCGCGTGTCGACGACGAGCGTGTCGCCGTCCCAGCGGCCGGTCGAGTAGCCCATCCAGGTCGGATTCACCTCGTCCGCGAGCTTGCGGCCGTCCAAAAAAATCTGCCGCCAAAGCGTGAACGCCTCGTGCACGACGACGATGAGATCGCGTGTCTGCACGATCTTCCACGGCGCCGGCGCAGCGGCGATCTTCGGCACGCCCTGCGGCAGGCAGTTCGCGTCCGGATCCTCGCGCGAGTGCGATCCGTCCTCGCGGTCCTCCGCAAGCGCTTTCGCCCAGGGCTGATACGGCACGTCCTCGGGCTTTAGATCGGCCGCGATGTTGCGCACGTATTTGTTGCCGTCCGGATTCCAGATGCCCGAAAGGTCGGGCCGGCCGTCAGGCAGCCGCGGCGCGGGTGCGGCGAGGTCGGGCTTGCCGTCAACCGTGCGCGGGATCTTGTCGGGAACGTCGAGCCACCATTGGGCATGCGCAGCGGTCAGGCCCGCCGCGAGAAGCACAATGGCCGCGGCCGCGTGGCGCGCGGCCCGCAAGAGACTATTGTTCTTCACCACCGCCGCCGCTCGAGCCGGCGAACATCTTGCGTCCCGTCGCAGTCAACACGACGGAGCGCGCGTTCACGAGTGCGCTGCCGTCGCGCGCGAGGCTGCCTTCCACCGTGATCTCGTCGTCGACCTTGAGCGAGTTGCGCGACCAGCCGAGCCGGATCAGCGCGTTCGGCCCGCCCATCTCGAGCGCCCAGTTCTGTGCGCCGCCGGTCTTGCTGTCCGCCACGTCCATGTAGATGTAAATGTGCGGATTCGTCCACTCTACCTTCGTGACCTTGCCCGTGAGCGTGATCGGCTTGTTCGCGTCGTATTGCGCCGCGAACGAGTGATGCGCTCTGCGCCGGCAGCGCGCTCAACATCGCGGTTGCGCAGAGCATCCCCAACGCCGACGAGATCTTGGTTCTCATGATGTAACTACTCCTTCGCTTTAGTCGCTCGCGCTCGGCAGGTGCCGAAGATCGCGGTTGTTCTCGTTGCAGACGAATTCGAGGAGCTCCGTCTCGGGCAAGAGCGTCGCGCGCTCGAGCACCGTCCATGGCCGCGTGTAGGCGCCCGGATCGTCGATCGTGACCTCGATCTCGAGGTGGCCGAAGTCCTTGCGGCGGTAGCGCTCGATGACGTGCAGCTGCTCGGTGGAGGGCTTGCCGACTTGGTCGAGCCACGCTTTGCCGTTGAAGCCGCGCGACTCGACGACGAGCGTGTCGCCTTCGAAGCGTCCCGTCGAGTAGCCGAGCCAGGTCGGCTGCACGTCGTCCGCGAGCCTGCGCCCGTCCATGAACACCTGCCGCCACAGGTTGAACGCCTCGTGCACGATCACGATGAGGTCATCCGTCTGGACGATCTTCCACGGGGCGGGCGCGCCGCCAAGGCGTGGGACGCCTTGCGGCAAGCATTGTGCGGGAGGATCGTCGCGCGACTGCGAGCCGTCCGCGCGCGCCTCGGCGAGATCCCTCGCCCAGGGCTGAAACGGCACCTCATCGGGCGCGATCAGATCGTCGGCGAGATCGCGGGAGTACGTCTTGATCGGCTCCCAGAGGCCTGCGAAATCCGGGCGACCTCCGGCCAGCCGCGGCGCGGGCGCGGCCAGGTCCGGCTCGCCGGCCGGCGTGCGCGGGATGGCATTCGCGGGAACGTCCAGCCACCACTGCGCGTGAGCAATGGCGCTCGATGCAATGGCAATCGACGCAGCGATCACCGGTAGCGGCTTCGGCATCAGGCCTCTCCCCCTTCACGGCCTTGCGAAACACTATGGGCTTTCCGCGGCGCGTGTCAAAGGTTTCCGCGCCGCGGCAGGCCCCGCCCACACTGCTTCTCTGGCATGAGGCTTGCTGTAGTCCCCGTGACGCACCAACATTGGCTCCGCCGCCGCGCGGCGGCCGTGAGCATCCTATGGCCGATTCAACTTCAACGCGCCCGTTTCGCGAGTCGAATTTGTATGGATCGCCGATCCGCGACCTCAAGCTCGCGATCGACGATACGCGGCTCGCGCCGGTGATCGAGGAGTTTCGCCAGGAGCTCGCGGCCGCTGGCATCAGCAAGGTGGCGCCGACGTTCTACCTCTCCACCGAATGGGGTGTGCCGTTCGGCACCGTCGCGATTGGCATTCCCTTCTATCTCGCACGGCCCGAGCTCACCGAGCTGCACGGCGAGGAGGTCGGGCACATCGAAGGGTTCAACCGCTCGGACATCTTGCGCTACCTGCGCCACGAGATGGGTCACGTCGTGAACTACGCCTACAAGCTGTACGACCGAGAGGAGTGGGTGAAGCTGTTCGGCTCGATCACGCAGCCGTATCGCGAGGACTATCGGCCGCAGCCGTTCAGCCGCCGGTTCGTGCGCCACTTGCCGGGCTGGTATGCGCAGAAGCATCCGGACGAGGATTGGTCGGAGACGTTCGCCGTTTGGATGACGCCGGGCCGCGATTGGCGCGCGGACTACGCACAGCTGCCGACGGCGCTCGCGAAGCTCGAATATTGCGCGCGCACGGTCGGCGCGCTTGGCGATCGCGAGCCGCTCGTGACCGCGACCGAGCTCGACGAGGACGTGAGCGGCATGCATCAGTCGCTGCAGGAGTTCTACAAGAGCTATGCGGCCGAGAGCGAGCCCGGCGCGGCCGGCCTCGACGGCGACTTGCGCGCGATCTTCGACGACCTCGCCGATGCGGAAGTGCAGGGCACGGCCGCACGAGACGGGCCGCGCCGGGGAGCTGATTCGTCGCCTCGAGCGGCAGCTCATGGCCGACGTTTTCCGTTGGACCGGGCATTTCCCCGAGAAGACGAGGAGCCTGATGCGCTACCTCGCGAAGCGCGCCGACGAGCTCAAGCAGGTCTATCCGCGGGCAGCAGAGAACCAGGCGATCGTCGGCGTCACGATCCTCGTGACTTCGCTCGCGATGAACTTCATCCACCGCGGCGCCTATTTCCCGGAGCGCACCGAAGGCTAGAACGGGGTCAGGCTCGGGGTCAGGCTCGGGGTCAGCCGGATTCAGGCCCGTGCCATGAGCGACCTCAGGCGAGGGCGGCGCGAGCTTTCTTGCGTTTCTTTTGCGCGCGTGTGCGGTGCTTGAAGCGCTCGATCGCGAGGTTCGCGATTCGCTCGATGAGCCGCGGGTATGTCGAGGCCGTGCGCGGCGGCCGCGCGCGCGAACTCGCTGTCTTGCTCGAGGTAGCAATTCGCATTCACCTCGATCACGAAGATTTCGCCCGTCTCGGTAAGGCGCAAATCGATTCTGCCGTAGTCGCGCACGCGCAGCGCGCGATACGCGTCGAGCGAGACCTTGTGAAGCCGCGCCTTGAGCTCGGGCTCGAGGTCGGGAAAGATCGCTTTCGTTCCCTTGAAGCGATCGCTCGTCTCGTCGAACTTCGCCTTGCTGTCCATGATCGGCGCGCTGCCGTCCTTCAAGCCGGAAAAATCCATCTCGATCGGCGGCAACGCGATGAGCTCGTCATTGCCGAGCACGCCGACGTAGAACTCGCGCCCCTCGATGTACTCCTCGGCGAGCGCCGCGTCGCCGAAGGTCTTATGGATGTACTGCACGCGCTCGAGGAGCTGCTGCGTATTGCGCACGAGCGAGCGCTCATCGATGCCGATCGAGGCATCCATCCGCAGCGGTTTCACGAACAGCGGCATCCGGAGGTTGCCGCCGGTCTCGAAGTCGCGCGTTCGGGGAGAACGTCGCGAAGTCGGGATACGGTATCTGCTCGAAGGCGAGCAGCTTTTTCGACAGCGCCTTGTCCTCTTGCAGAAAGATCTCGCCCGGTCCGCCGCCCGTGTGCGGAAGGTCGAGCAGGTCGAGCAGCGCCGGCAACGCCCATCTCCCCGCCGATCACGTCGTCGCCGAACGACTCGACGAGATTGAAGACCAGATTCAGCTTTTTTCTTCTTGAGCTCGACGATCACGTTGACGTCGTCGCGAATCGTCAGGATAGAAGTCTTGTGGCCGCCCTTCTCGAGCGCTTTGGAGACTTGCTCCGTGACGACATCGGGCTTTTCATCGCCGGGCTCGAGATAAGCGAGAATTGTGATGTCCATGCGAGGGGCAAATACTGTGCCCGGATTTTACGTAAAGCAAATCTGCTGCGCGGAAATGTGCCGCAGCGCACGGTTGCGAGAGAGATGTTGTGTCGGGCATCGGTGGAGCTCCTGTCGTCGGAAAAGAGGTCGTGCAGGATGCAAGCGCCGTGCCCCGGAGCTAGCATGGCGATGCGCGAACAGGCGAGGGGGATCACATCGTGACGAGCGAAAATCGATCGGCGCTGTTTCAGATGGCGTGCTGCGTGCTTGCGTTGCTTGCCGCGGGGTGTGAGCGACCTTCGACGCCGGCGCCCGCTGGCGCCGCGGACACGCAAGCCGATGGCTACGCAACCGCGGTCAACCTCGAGCTCGTTGGGCAGCACGATCTGCAGGCGCGCTCCGCGTACCAGCCGATCGTGCACGCCTACGGCGAGCGCCGCATCTTGTTCGTCGGGCATCATGCGGGCGAGGCGCCGAATCCGGCGACCGGCGCGATCGAGAAGAACGGCCTCTCGTTGCTCGACGTCACGGATCCGACCGCGCCCAAGTATCTCGCCCACGTGCCGCCGACTGGCGCCGAAGCAAACGGCACGCAACACGTCCAGGTCTGCGACGGCCGCACGCTGCCGAACGCGGACGACTCCAAGGTCTATGCAATTCGCACGAACGGCGCCGTCAGCTACGAGGTGCTCGATGTCACCGATCCGGCGGCGCCCACGTTCGTGACGACGATTGCCGAGACAGCAGTCTCGGCGCGGCTCGAGTCTCCGCGCGGCAATCGCGAGACGCACAAGTTCCAGTGGGACTGCACGACCGGCATCGCTTACCTGAACGGCACCGCGCCGGGCTTCCGCGTCACGCGCCTGCTGCAGGCGTTCGACGTCGGCAATCCGCTCGAGCCACGGCACATTCGCGATTTTGGTCTCGCGGGCTGGGAGCCGGGCGCACCGGGCCCCGATCCCGCGCCGCAGGTTTCCGGTCTGCATCAGCCGTTCGTCGTCGGCAACCGGATGTACTTGGGCTACAACAGCGGCGAGGAAGGCGTGCTGCAGATTCTCGATCGCGACAAGTTCCTGAACGGGGATCCGGCGGCGCCGGACCCGCTCGCGCCGACCCCGGAAAATCTCCTGTACCCGCAGATCGCGCGGCTCGACCTGCCGCACTACTACGGCGTGCACACGGCGAAGCCGCTCTACGGATTCGCGATCCCGGATTACGCGGACAACCGCGACGTCGCAACGCGCGACCTGCTGCTCGTCGCCTCCGAGGCGGGCTCCTTCCGGTGCCAGGAGAACCGCGACCTCCTTTTCATCTACGACATCACTGACGAGGCGCACCCGCTGCCGATCTCCTCGTGGCAGGTGCCCGAGGAGCCGGGCGACTTCTGCCACCGCGGCGGCCGTTTCGGCCCGCACTCGTTCCAGGACGCGTTTCACCCAGCGTTCGACAAAAAGCTCGTCGTGGTCGCGTACTTCAACGCCGGTGTGCGCGTCGTCGATATCCGCAATCCGTTCGCGCCGGTCGAGGTCGCGCGGTTCATTCCGGAGGTGACGGCGAACACCACCGAGTCTTGCATCGAGATCGCGGGAGTCGAGCAGTGCGACACCGCCATTCAGACGAACAACGTCAACATCGACGACCGCGGCTACATCTATGCGCTGGACCGCGCGTCAACCGGCTTGCACATTCTCGCGCTTGCCGGCGAGGCGCTGCACATTGCGGGGCTCCACTAGAGGATCCGGGCGCCGGCCACAGCGCTCCCTCAGCAATCGCCGCGGAGTCGGCGAGCTCGCAGCATTTTGTCCGTTGGCGCTCGGCCGCCAAGATCGGTAGCATCGCGAGCGCCTGAACGCGGACGAGGTGACAGAAGGTGAAACGGCGGGTGGCTTGGGTTCTTGGGCTGGTCGTGTGCGCCGCTGCCGCGGGCGTGTCGGCGCAGCCACCGCCGCAGGCACCAGTGCTGCTGCCGAAGGCCGGTGCGCCGCTCACGCTGCAGGCCGGGCGTCAGAAGATTCGCGTCGCGCTCGTCGCGGGCGGCTTGGTCGCGCCGTGGGATCTCGTGTTTCTCCCGGGCGGGCAGAGCATGCTCGTGACGGAAAGCAATGGCACCTTGAGGCTCATCGAGAACGGCGCACTGAAGCCCGCGCCCCTTTGGCAGTCGCCTTCGCCGAAAGGCAATGACGTGCTGCACGGCGTCGTCGTGCATCCGGACTTCGCGCAGAACCGCTACGTCTACGTCTCTTATATGAAAGGCGACGACACACGTCAGACCCTCGCGATCTCGCGCGGGCGTCTGGACGACGGCAAGCTCCTCGACGTGCGCGAGATCTTCGTCGCGGACGCTTGGGAGAACGCGCGCATGGCGTTCAACGGCCGCATGGAGTTCGGCCCGGACAAAACGCTGTACGTGACCGTCGGCGACCGCGACCGGCTCTGCTGCGGCCAGCAGGACGACAACAGCATCCGGATGCGCGCGCAAAGCCTGGCCGACCACGTGGGCAAGACGCTGCGGTTGACCGACGACGGCGGCGTGCCGAAAGACAACCCGTTCGTCGGCCGCGAGGGCGCCAAGCCGGAGATCTTCACCTACGGTCACCGCAACGGCTTCGGCTTGCGATTTCACCCCGAGACCGGCGAGCTCTGGCAGATGGAGATAGGCCCGCTCGGCGGTGACGAGATCAATATCTTGAAAGCCGGCGCGAACTACGGCTGGCCGCTCGTCTCGACGGGCCGCAACTACACGGGAACGCTCGTGTCGGACCATCCCTGGTACCGCGAGGGCATGGAGATGCCGCGGATGTTCTGGGTGCCGCAAATCAGCCCCGCGGGCATGGCGTGGTACACCGGCGATCGCTTTCCGGAGTGGAAGAACAGCTTGATCGTCGGCGCGCTGAGCGGCCAGCAAGTGCAGCGCATCATGTTCAATCAACCGGGCCAAGCCGAGCGCCGTGAGGTCATGCTGCGCGAGCTCGGCGTGCGCTTCCGCGACGTGGAGCAGGGGCCCGACGGGCTCGTTTACCTTGCGACCGAGGTGCGTTACGGCAGCGGCCAGCCGGACGGCACGATCCTGCGAATCGAACCTGCGGAGTAACCGCCGATATGATGACGACGCACGCGTGAAGGGGTCCTCTGCGGGACCGTCAAGCCGACCGACAATCTCGCGAGATCGTCAGTTACCCTGAAGTCCGTCGGTGTTTGTCCCGCGGCCTGACAGTTGCCCGGGTACAGGCATTACGCACACGCCTTCGTCGTCGTGGATGGCGGAGCTCGCGCTCGTCAGCGCGCAAGCCGCTGACTTATGATGGCGCTCACGAATTCACGACCGGGGGATCGATCGTTATGCGTATGCATCCAAACACGTTTGCTATGGGAATCGCGCTCGCTGCGCTGCTTGCGCTGGCGCCCGCCACGTTCGCCGCGCGGATCGCCGTGATCGGCACCGGCGACGTCGCGGCAGCGCTCGGCCCCGAATTTGCCGCGCAGGGCCACACCATCGTCTACGGCTCGCGCGATCCGGCCCGGCAAGAGGTGAAGGATCTCGTCGCGCGCACGGGTCGCGGCGCGTCGGCTGCGGGCCAGCGCGAGGCGGTGATGGGCGCCGAGATCGTCCTGCTCGCGGTGCCCGGCAATGTCGCGGAGCAAGTCACGAAGGACCTCGGCGACCTGTCCGGCAAGATCGTCATCGATCCGACGAACCGCGTCGCGCGCGGCACCGCCGACGGCTGGGCGAATCACGACGTGCCGGGCAAAGGCTCGAATGCCGAGCTCGTCCAGGCCGCGGCGCCGAACGCCAAGGTGGTGAAGGCGTTCAACACGCTGAACTGGCGGCAGATGGTCGACCCCGAGACCTCGGGCGGCGAGATCACCATTGCGATCGCGGGTAACGACGAGGCCGCGAAGGAAACCGTTGCTAAGCTCATCGACGGCATGGGTCTCGAGGTCGTGGACTTCGGCCCGCTGCGCTACGCGCACGTGCTCGAGGAAATGCTGGTCGTCTGGGCCAACGCACGCGGCCACGGGGAGCCGTTCAACTGGTATCTGCGGCCGCAGCCGCGGGAGGAGTAGCGGCCGGCCAAGCGACGGAACGCAGCGTGGCGTCCAGTCTCAAGAAGCTGTCAGTCGAAGAGATCCGCGAGCGCTATGCGCGGGTGGACGCGCCCGTAAGCCCGCAGGCGCTCAACAAGCTCAAGCGCGATCCGCGCCACGGCGTGCGGGCGCTCTACGATTCGCTCAAGAAGCGCTACGAGCGCGAGCGCGCCGAAGCGTTGCGGCTCGACGCGATGCTGAATTTCGAGCGCGTGCTCTGGCGCTCGGGCGTGCAGAGCATCGCCGGCGTCGACGAGGTCGGCATGGGACCGATGGCCGGCCCTGTGATCGCCGCGGCGGTAGTGTTTCCGCCGCACACGGAGCTTTGCGGAATCGACGACTCGAAGCGCCTCGATCTCGAGCAGCGCGAGGCGGCCGAGCGCGCGATTCGCGTCGCAGCGGCCGGCATCGGCATCGGCCGTGCCGAGGTCGAGGAGATCGACGGCATCAACATCTATCACGCGGGCCTGCTCGCGATGCGCCGCGCGGTCGAAGCATTGCCGATGCGCCCGCAGCACGTGCTCGTCGACGCTCGGCGCATTCCAGGCGTCGACATTCCGCAGAACAGCTTCAACAAAGGCGACGGTATCAACTTCTCGATCGCGGCCGCGTCGATCGTGGCGAAGACGCACCGCGACCGGCTCATGGACGAGCTCGCGCGCTCCTATCCCGAGTACGGCTTCGAGCGTCACAAGGGCTACTGCACGCCGGAGCATCAGGACGCGATCCGGCGCTTGGGCCCGTGCGCAATCCATCGGCGCTCGTTCACGTTCATCCGCGAGCTGCGCGGGGAGTACTCGGCGCTGTTCTACGACTTGAAGCAGCGCTTGGACGGCGCCGACGGTGCACCAGCGCTCGAAGCGCTCGAGCAAGAGCTCGAAGCGTGTTGCGACGCCCTCGCCGAGCACGAGCAGCGCAAGCTCAAGCTCGTATTATCGCGACGGTGGAAGCGCGGCGTAGGCGCTCGTAGGCGCTCTCGGTTTCCACCCCGGCGTAGAACACCCAGACATTCTCCTCGCCGGTCAGAAGCTCCACGTATTTCGGATGAACGAACAGCGACTCGCGTCCGGTCGTCACTTCGCGCAGCACCCCCAAATCCGCGAGCAGCTTTAGGTACACCGACGCCGTTTGCCGTTTCGCGAGCCCCGCGTCGACCACGTTCGCGATCCGGCAGTACGGCTGCTTGAACAAAAGCTCGACGAGCTCCCACGTATACATCTTCGGCAAGCGGCGCTGGATGTATTGACCCGTGTGCTGCATGAGCTCCCGGATCGCCTTGATCTTGTCCGTGGTCCAGAGGCACGTATTCTCGATCCCGTCGAGCATGTAGAGGATCCACGGTTCCCAGCTCTGCTGCGTCGTCACCTCGAGCAGCAAGCGGTAATAGTCGGCCTTGTTCCGAATAATGTAGCGGCTCAAATACAAGATCGGATTGTCGAGCAGGCCTTGCTGCACGAGATACAGAATGTTCAGGATGCGGCCGGTGCGGCCGTTGCCGTCCGTGAACGGATGGATCGCCTCGAACTGGTAATGCTGAATCGCGACGCGAATCAGCGGATCGAGCTCGTTTTCTGCCGCGAGAAAGTGCTGCCAATTCTCGAGCTTCTCGCGGATCAAGGCAGATCCTTCGGGCGGCGTGTAGACGACGAGGCCGCTCACGTTGTTGCGCAAGCTCGTGCCGGGTTTCGAGCGGATTTCGAGTGCCTCGTCCTTGATCGTGCGGCAGACGTCGATCGCGGTGTCGATCGTGATTGCGCCGTTCTGCACTTTGCGCGCTCCCTCGAACAGCGCGCGCCGATAGCGCAGCGTTTCCTTGGTCGCGGCATCCGCGCGATGCTCCGGCATGTCCACGTACTCGAACAGCCTGTCGGTCGTCGTCACGATGTTTTCGATTTCCGAGCTCGCCTGCGCTTCGAGCAACGGCAGCGCATTGACGAGCACGCCCGCGTTCGGAATCAGCTCGGCGGCCTGCTTGAGCTCGGCGAGCGCGACGCGCGCGCTGATGCACTTCTTCAGGATCGCCGGCGTTTCGATGCGGTCCGCCGGGGGCGGCAGCGCCGGCAGGTTGTTATAAGGAGTCGACGAATCGAACTGCATATGTTCAAAATCTCCTCAAATTTCGACATATCTGACCGATTTGTCGATCGGTTCGACATGCTGAAGCCGCTAATATGTCGAAAAACTATCAGATTTTCGACATATTCAACCAATCCGTCGATTCCATCGACAGGTTGGCGAAACATGTCGAAGGATCGACCTTTTTTCGACATTGGAGTATGCGGGTACGCGCGCGCGGGTGGTGTGAACGGGTTCCCAGAACGCTTTCGACTAGAATCATCGCGACCAACGAGCGCCGCTTCTTGCGCCGTTGCAAACGGAGCATCGCCGTGTACCGATCACTCGCCGCCGTTCTGATGCTGCTCGCGGCCGTTCCGGCTGTCCAAGCGCAAGGCTCGAGAGAGCCTGACTGGCCGGCAATCGAAGCCGAGGCCTTGCAACACTTCCAAGCGCTCGTCCGCATGGACACGAGTGATCCGCCGGGCCGCGAGAAAGAAGCGGCGGACTACCTAGCGCGCGTGCTCGAAAGCGAGGGCATCCCGGTGCAGGTGCTCGCGCTCGAGGCGCACCGGCCGAACGTCATTGCACGCCTCGCGGGCTCCGGCCGCAAACGGCCGCTCCTGATCATGGGACATACGGACGTCGTCAACGTGGATCCGCAGAAGTGGGTTCACCCGCCCTTCGGCGCCGTGCGCGAGGGCGGTTACGTGTATGGGCGAGGCACGCTCGACGACAAGGACAACGTGACGGCCGCTTTGATGGCAATGCTGACGCTCAAGCGCGCGAATGTGGCGCTCGATCGCGACGTGATTTTTCTCGCCGAAGCGGGCGAGGAGGGCGCGACGCGCATCGGCATCGAATACCTCGTCAACGAGCACTTCGCGGCGATCGACGCGGAGTTCTGCTACGCGGAAGGCGGCAATGTCACGCGCGAAGCGGGCGCTGTGCGGTACGCCTCGATCCAGACCGGCGAGAAGATTCCAAACGGCATCGATCTCATCGCACGCGGTCCCTCCGGCCATGGTTCGGTGCCGCTGACAACGAATGCGGTGGCGCATCTGTCGCGAGCGGTGGCTGCGGTCACCGAATGGCAGCCGCCCGTCGTGCTCAATGACACCACGCGCGCCTATTTCACCCGGCTTGCCGAGATCGCGCGGCCGGAGCCCGCGCAGCGCTACCGCGACGTGCTGAGCTCGGATCCGAAGGTCGTCGCCGCGGCGGACGCTTGGCTGCGGGAGAACGAGCCGCGGCATGCCTCGATGCTGCGAACGTCGATCTCACCCAACATCATTCAAGGCGGGTATCGCCCAAACGTCATTCCGTCGGAGGCGAAAGCCACGCTCGACGTGCGCATGCGGCCGGGCGAGGACTTCGACGCGTTTCTCGCGCAGCTGAAGGCGGTGGTGAACGATCCGGCGGTCGAGGTTGTTTTCAACGGTTGGCCGCCGACGACGAACGGCAAACCCCGCGACGGCGGCGAGTCCCGCATCGACAGCGAAGCTTTCGCGGTCGCGGAAGCCGCCATCACGAAACACTATAGGACGACCACACTGCCGACGATGGGCACGGGCGCGAGCGACATGGCTTTCCTGAGGGCCAAAGGGATGCAGTGTTACGGCGTGGGGCCCGCAAGCGATGTCGAGGACGGCCCGAAAGGTTTCGGCGCGCACAGCGACCAAGAGCGCATTCTCGAGGCGGAGCTGCAGAGATTCGTGCGCTTCCACTGGGACATCGTCGTGAACCTCGCCGGTGCCGTGCCACCCCGCTCGTAGCTGCATCAGGAAACTAGCCGGTCGGCGCCGCCGCTGTGCGTCGGTTTCGCAGGTACCACCAATGGGCTGCGGCCAACGCGACCAGCAGGACCATCGTCACGAGCTCGCGCTGATTCATCCGCGTGACGAGCACTAGGGCCAAGCCGACTCCGATCGCCGCGAGCACGTTGCCGCCACGCACCGGGAACAACGCCGGCTGCATGCCCGGTGTGTCGATGCCGCGTCGCTCACGCGCTCGGAACACCGGTAGCGCCGCGCAGACGCCGCCGTACACGAACAGTCGGGACACGGCCGACAGGCTCAAGTTCTGCAACAGCCCCGCCTGCAGCGCGAGCACGAGAGACACGCCCGCGAAGGTCAAGATCGAGATCCACGGCGTGTGATAGCGCGGATGGATCCATCCGAAGAATGCCGGCAGGTCGCCGCGCTCGGCCATCGCCATCGTCAGCCGCGGCACGTTCAGCATGTTGCTCGCGAGCCAGCCGTACACGGAGATCAACGCCGCGATCGTGATTAGGACCGCGCCGCTTCCGCCGAACATCACGCGCGCGGAGGCGGCGAGCGGCCGGTCGGTGGCGGCCGGCTCGGTGAGTGTCACGAGCACGGCGAGCTGCGCGGCCAAGTAGACGACGGTCACGAGGACGAGCCCCGTGATCAACGCGAACGGAGCGTCGCGGCGCGCGTTCTTCGCCTCGCCGAGCGGGATCAGTGCCGACTCGAAACCACCGTACGCGAACATCAGGAGCAGCAGCGCCGTAAGCCAACCGTTGAACGTGGGATCGGCCGCGATCGCGGGCTCCGCGGCGCGGCCCATCGCGAGCCAGGCGATCCCGAGGAGCCCGAAAGCCGTCAGCGGCAAAAGCTTCACGACCGCGAAGAAGCTGCTCACGTTCGCGCCGCCGCCGACACTGCGCATGTTCACGAGAGCGTGCAAGCCGATGAACGTCGTCGTGACGGCGACCTCGGCGGGCCGCGTAGCCGCGGCGGGCCAAAGCTCCGCGAGATACGTCGTGAATAGGTTGGCCTGCACGGCGGCCGTGATGCAGCGCACGAAGTACACCATCCATGCCATCTGAATGCCGGCGAACGAGCCGAACGCGGCCTTCGTATAGAGATAGGCGCCGCCGGCTTCGGAGAAGCGCGACGCCACCTCCGCGAAGCAGAAGATCATGGCGCCGGTCAGCGCGGCGGCGAGGATCCAGGCGTACATCGACGACCAGCCGAGCTGGCCGCCGATCGTGCCCGGCAGCACGAACACGCCGGTGCCGATGATGCTGTTCAGCACGAGGCCGGCGAGGCTCCAGCGGCCGATCGCGCGGATCAGAGTGGGCATCTGACAACTATCCGCGATTCCCGACGCCGAAGTCCATGCAGAGCCCGCTCGCGCGAAAGTGCGACGCACTCGGCACTTGCGCCGAAAAAAGTAAATTTCACAAAAGAACTTCAAACGGGGTCACAGCGCGGGGCCGGACGCGTTCCACATACTCGCCGCCCTGCGGATCGATAGCTTCACTCGTTCGCGGCAAGAGGTCGCGAGCGGGCAGAGCGGTGCTTCAATGACGAAGCCTAGGTTCGCGAACCCCGTGGCATTTCAAGATGGAGCTTGACATGAAACATCGATGGTCTCGTCGCGGCGCGCTTGCGACCGCAATTGCAGGCGTTTTGATCGGCGGTGCAGCTACCGCGGATGACGTCGCGAACCTGGCGGTGACGGCGAACGTCGCGCCGAGCTGCCAGCTGAACGCGGCGCCGACCTTGGCGTTCGGCACTCTGAATCCCCTCGCGAACAACGACGCCCAAGGCAACATCACCTGGGTCTGCACGAACGGTTTCAATACCGTGATCAGGCTCGGCGGCGGCGGCTCCGGCAATATCAACGCGCGCGCGATGGGCGGCGCGGGCACGGTGCCGTATCAGCTGTACACCGATGCGGCACGGACGATCGTTTTCGGCGACGGCACCACGGGCAGCACAGTCCCGGTCTCGGGAGTCGGCTACGCGAGCCCGGCCACCGTGACTGTCTACGGCCGAGTCCTTCAAGCCGCCGCGGCGGTTGCTACCAACGGCAACTACAGCGACACAGTGCAGGTCACGATCGTCTTCTAAACGCGATGCTCATCCGCTGGCTACGCCGAGGGGCAGCTGTCGCTGCCCCTCTCATCTTGTGCTCGACGCTCGCTTCTGCAGCGTCGCTCGATGTTAGTCCCGTGCGCATCGATCTCCCGGCGTCCTCGCGCTCCGCTGAATTGCGTTTGACCAATACCGGCGCGGAAGAGCTGTCCGTTCAGGTCGACGTGCGCGAGTGGTCGCAGGATTTCAACGGCGCCGAGGAGCTCGTCGAGACGCAGGCGCTGCTCGCCGTGCCCCCGCTCGTTACGATTCCGCCCGGCGAACGGCAGATCGTCCGAATCGGCCATCTTGCTGAGCCCGCGCTCGACATCGAGAAGAGCTTTCGCGTTCTCGTAACCGAGCTCGCGCCTACCGCGGAGGCAGCCGATCGGCCCGCGCTCAGCATGCGCCTGCGGTTGAGCATTCCCGTGTTCGTCGCGCCCGCCGAAGGTGCGGCCGCGCCTGATATCGCGATCGACGCTGTCGAGGAGACTCCCGAGGGCGCGCGCCTCTCTCTGCACAACGTAGGCAATGCGCACGCCAAGATCGAGCGGATCGAGCTCGCCCGTAGCGGCGAATGGAGCGCTCTACCATTCGAAACGCTGAGCCTGGTGCGGTACTTGCTGCCGAACGCTCGCGCGCAGCTATCCGTGCCGCAGGAGCCAGTGAGCCTCGAGGCGATCCGGATCACCGCGGCGGACGGAAGGGAATGGGAGCATGCGGTGCCGCCGCAGTAGCGCGCGTGTCGTCGTTGCGCTCGTGCTTGCGGCCTGCGGATGTAGCGGCGCAACGGTTGCCGCCGAGACGCTAGACACCGGCGCGCCAGCGACGGCGGCGGACACGTCGGGCTACGCGATGCTGCTCGTGTTGCCGACAGTGAACGGCGTGCAGCGCGACGTCGCGCTGCTGCTACGCGACCGCGCCGGTCGCTACTATGCCGACGCCGAGACGCTCGAGCTTTGGCGAGTTGCCCCCCCGTATCCGCTGCCAGTCGTCGTCGACGGCCGGGTATTCCACGCGCTCGACGGATTCTCCGGGCTAAACGCGACAGTCGTCGAACGCGGAATGACCGCGACGATCGACGTGCCGCCGCAACTTCTGACCGGCACGCGGCGCTCGCTCGCAGAGCGCGGGGCTGCGCTCCCCATGGACGGCGCGTTCGGCGCCTATCTCGACTACGACGTGGCCTACACCGACGACGACGTCGTGAGGGATCGCGGGCTCTCCTCGCTGCTGTCCCCGACGCTCTTCACGAGGCATGGCAATCTGTCGGCGAACGTGCTGTACCACGGCGGCGCCGCCGCGATGGCGTCGCGAGACGGTTGGATACGTCTCGACACGGCGTGGAGCCGCGACAATCCCGATGCAATGCGCACGCTGCGCTTCGGGGACACGATCACGCCCTACGGTAGCTGGGCGCGCTCGGTCCACATCGGCGGGATCCAGTTCGGCACGAACTTCGCGACGCGGCCGGACCAGGTGACGTTCCCGCAGCCGTCCATCACGGGAACGGCTGCGGTGCCGAGCGCGCTCGATATCGTGGTCAACGGCAGCCTGCGCTCGCGCACCGACGTGCCGAGCGGGGCATTTCGCATCGACGATGTCCCGGTCGTCACGGGTGCTGGGCAAATCCAGGTCGTGACGCGCGATCTCCTGGGACGCGAGCAAATCGTCACTCAGGACTTCTATGTCAGCGAGCGGTTGCTCAAGAGCGGCCTGAACGAGTTCTCAGTCAGCGCTGGTGCACTGCGCGAGGACTTCGGGCTCGCGAGCAACGAGTACGGTGAATTTCTGGTCTCGGGCGTGTTGCGCCGCGGGCTCTCCGACCTGCTCACGATCGAGGGCCGAGTCGAAGCCACGGCTGCGGCGAAATCTGCCGGTGCATCGATCACGTGGGCCGTCGGCCGTTACGGCGTGACCTCGGCAGCGCTCGCCTTGAGTGACGCTGAAGAGAGCGGAGCCCTGTGGCAACTCGGGCACGAGTATCAAGGCCGCACGTACCGCGCCTATATGCGCGTGCAGGGCAGCTACGATTTCGCGCAACCGGGGCTCCACGCCTTCGCGCCGTTGCCGAAGCTTTCCGTGATCGCTTCCGGTGGGCGCAACTTCGGCAGCAAGGGCTCGATCGGGCTGTCGTACATCGACGAGCGTTTTGCCGAGCGCGCCGACGATCGGCAGCTTCTGACGTTGAGCTACTCGCGCTCGTTCTCGCGGAGTCTGTTGCTCGCGACGAGCGTGAGTCATATCGATGCCGACGACGGCGGCTACGCCGCGGCGGTCACCGTGAGCCGCGTGCTCGGTCCGCGTAGCAGCGCGTCGACGTCGCTCTCCGCGCGTCGCCACGCGACGACATTCCGCATCGATCATCGCTACGAGCTGCCGGTGGGCGAAGGCTTCGGCTATCGCACGAGCTTGGTCAGCGGCGACGAGGACGGCGGCGACGCCGAGGTCGCCGTCAATACGGCGCACGCGCGCTACTCCGCAGAGGTGTCGCAGAGGGAGAGCGCCCGCGGCTGGCGCCTGCAGACGCGCGGCTCGGTAGCGATGCTCGGCGGCGAGGTGTTCGCCGCGCGCGAAATCAACGACGGCTTCGCGGTCGTCGACGCCGGCGGCTTCGAAGGCGTACGGGTGTACCTGGAGAACCGCGAGATCGGCAAGACCAACGCCCACGGCCGTTTGCTCGTGCCGAGCTTGCGGCCATACGAGGGCAATCAGTTGCGCATCGAGTCCGAGGATCTTCCGCTGACCGCGCGAGTCGACACTCCGGCGTTACGCGTTGCGCCCTACTATCGCTCCGGCGCGATCGCGAGCTTCGGCATCAAGGCGAGCGGCAGCGCGCTCCTGCGCGCCGTCACTCCCGGTGGCGTTCCGCTCCCCGAGGGTGCGCGAGCCCGCGTCGGCGACGGCGCGTTCCGCTTCCCCGTGGGGTTCGACGGGCGTCTGTATTTGCAGGATTTGGATCGCGGTGCGCGCGTCGAAGTGGCCTACGGCAGCGAACGCTGCACGTTCGCGCTCGTCGCGCTCCCGGCGGAAGACGCCGTTCCGGATTTCGGCGACGTCGTTTGCCAGCCGATCGGCGAGCCTGCCGCGCCGGTGGATGATCGAGAGCAGCGATGAAGCTCGTCGCCCGCGTTGTGCTCGCAGCCATGCTCGCGCATTCCGGCGCCGCGGTCGCCGCGATGAATTGTCAAGTGACCGTGCAGCCTTTCAATTTCGGCAACTACGTGCCGGGCGATTTGGCGCCGCTCGATATCACGGGCCGCATTGACGTGCGCTGCACCGGCGAGGCGGGCGTGTTCGTGGCGACGCTGTCGGCCGGAGGCAGCGGCAGCTTCGCGCAGCGGCGGATGGTTTCCGGGCCGAATCTCATGCGCTACAACTTCTACATCGACCCGAGCCGGACGACGGTCTGGGGCGACGGCACCGGCGGCAGCTTGCCGAGCGGCGGCACCAAGCTTCGACCGGGACGCGAAGATTTCAGCCTGCCGGTGTACGGGCGAGTGTTTCCGCAGCAGGCTGTCGGCGCCGGCGTCTATCGCGACGACGTGCTCGTCACGATCGTTTTTTGACTTGGACCGCTCGACGCGCCGAGAGCAAGAGCGCGAGGCTGAGGAGCACGGTTTCGAGCAGACCGGCGGTCGCCGCCGCCGCCCCCGCTGGGGACGGAACGCGGGACGGGGTCGACGATCAGGACTTGCGCTTGGAATCTGGCGCCGAGCGTAGCGCCGCCCTCCGGCTCGCTCAGCGTCAACCAAAAAGTCTCTCCAGGCGGCTCTGAGACACCATCGCTCACGATCGGGATCTGTACGATCTTGTTGTTGGTGTCGCCGTCAGCCCAGTGCAAGGTCCCGGTCACCGCTGCAAATCGAGTCCCCGCGGTTGCTGAGTCTGCCGTCGCGGAGTAGCGGACGCTGACGGCGCCCCTGCGCCCTCCCGTCCGTGTGATCACGAACGTGGCCGAGACGCGTTTCCTCCACGACAATTCCCGCTGAGCTCGCGATCTGCAGCGAGCCCGGGGACGGATTGTTGTCGAGGATGATCGCGTAGCCATAGCGGGCAGCGAGCGTTGCGCCGCCGCTAGGGTTCGAGAGATCGAGCGCGAAGTCTTCGTCTTCCTCGAAAACCGCGTCCGCGACAGTGGGGATCGTTATCGTTCGCTCCGTCGTGTCGCCATCCGGCCAGGTCAATGTGCCGGACGCTGCGATGTAATCCTCCGGGCCTGCAGGCCGATCCGTAGTGAGTAGTAATAAGAAAAGTACGTCGCGAAGCTCACGGCGACTTCGCCTTCGGCGCCGCCCGTGCGGCGTACCGCGAAGGTCGCGTCGCCGCCTTCGATTCACACTCAGCCCTGTTTGCTCGAGCCCGATGATGCCGGGATGCCGCCCGCCGCGACCGTGCGCGCAACGACCACCCGGGCCGGCGCCCCGAGTCGAAAGCGCGGCGGCGATGTCGCCATCGGGAAGCCGGGCGATCCCGTGCATCGCGGCATTCGGTTGGCTGCCCGAGCGGCCGAGATCGACCAGCGTGACGCCATCGTCGCCGAAGCTCGTGTCGAGCGCACCGTTCGGCATGAGCCGCGCGAGGAACCCGTAGCGCGGGCCTCCCGCGTCCGCCGTATCGCCGCCAATGACGATCGCGCCGCTCGGCTCGAGCACGAGCCCGCCCGTGGATACCTTGGTGCGCGCTCCGGCAACGTCGAACCTCACGCTTCCGCCTGTTCCAAAGCTCGTATCGAGACTGCCGTTGAGGTTGAAGCGCGCGACGACCGCGTCGGCGCTCCCCGCGCAAGCGGCGTCAGCGAGCTCGCATGACAGCTCGGCGGTGCCGGCCACGACGATTCTGCCGTCGGTCTGGACTGCGACCGCTTCGGCGGAAGCGGTTGCGCCGGCGGAGAACGTGACGATGCCGTCGGTGCCGAAGCTCGGATCGAACACTCCGTGAGCCGTCAGGCGAACGACGGCCATGTCGGCTCCGATGAAGCCGGCCGCGACGAGCTTGCCGTCCGGCTGCTGCGTCAGCCAGCGGATCTCGCTTGCTGTGCCGGTCCGCGATTCGAGAACGACTCGGTCGTACGCGGCACGTCGATTAGAACGAGAACCGTTCGTGCCGAACTTAGGATCTAGGTCGCCCTGGCGGCCAACGCCGGCGCTCCGGTTACCCAGCACACCAATGCGAGTAGCACCCGCTGATTCACGGCCCTGTCCTTATTATCTCGACTCGGTCGCTCTGGAACATAAGGTGGCCCGATCACTCGAGTCCGGACCGAAACGCGACCAAAGTACGAGAGAAATCCGCGGCGGGTGGGAGCGACGCGATTGGAACTGTGATGGGGGCACTGCGTCCTGTTCACGGCCCTTGTCATAGTCCGTTCTCGAGCGAACCCAAAGATTATGACAAAGTTCGAACTCCTCGATGGCCGTCGAGCGACGACGCGACGTGGCCACGGGCGGCTGCGCACAGTGGTCGCTATCTGCATTGCGGGGGCCGTCCTCTCCGGTTTGGCGCTGTCCGTCGACGGAATAGGTTGGCGCGCCCGTGTGATCGCAAAGAAAGCGGCCGCGCGAATCGACGGCATCGGCTGGGTCGATCTGCTGTCGATGATCCAGCCTGGATCGCGCGTCCAACTCAAAGGTCTGCTCCATACGCCAAACGCGTATGCCGTCATAGAAAACCCATACGCTTCTGCACCCGACCGAGAAAGCGGCGATCGCTTGTTTCAAACGCGCTGCGCTTCCTGCCACGGTGAGGATGGTAGCGGCCGCACGGCACCGAGCCTCGTCGGTCGCGCGCTCAAGCTCGGCGATGCCGATTGGTCGTTGTTCAAATCGGTGACCGAAGGGAGGCCGGAGCTAGGCATGCCGGCGGCGGACGTCTCCGAGGTCGAAGCTTGGCAAATCGTTGGCCATGTCAGAAGCCTGCGCAACGGTTGGACGGCGCTGCGCAGCGCGCAAACGCACCACGCACGGTTCCCGCAGCTCGACGTGCCAGCAGAGCGCATCGAGCTCGCCGCGGCGGAGCCGCAGAATTGGTTGACGTATTCGGGCTCCTATTCGTCGTGGCGCCACACTAGCCTCGAGGAGATCACGACGAGCAACGTCGCGCAGTTGAAGCTCGCATGGTCCCTGCAGCTCGGCACGACCGAACCGTATGTCGAGACGACGCCGCTCGTCGTCGACGGCAGGATGTTTCTCACGACCCCCGGGAGCGACGTCATCGCGGCAGATGCTGCGACGGGCAGGGTGCTCTGGCGCTACGAGAGCTCGACGCCTGCGGACGTTCCGACGTGCTGCGGACCGATCAATCGCGGCGTTGCGGTGCTCGGCGACCGCGTGTTCATCGCCACGCTCGACAGCCGCGTCATTGCGCTCGACGCGACTACCGGCGACGTCGAATGGGAGGTCGAGGCCGCGGACCATGAAGCGGGATATTCGATGACTGCGGCTCCGCTCGCCGTTGGGGACAAAATCATCGTCGGCATAGCGGGCGGCGAGTACGGTATCCGCGGCTTTCTCGACGCCTACGACGCGGCCACAGGAAAACGGGCCTGGCGGTTCTATACGATACCGGAGCCAGGCGAGACGGGCTCCGAGACCTGGGGCAGCGACGCCTGGAGGACCGGCGGCGGCAGCACGTGGCTTACGGGCTCTTTCGATCCCGCGCTCGGGCTGCTCTATTGGGGCGTCGGCAACGCGGCGCCCGATTTCAACGGCGACGTTCGACCCGGCGACAATTTGTTTACAGCTTCCGTCGTCGCGCTCGACGCCGATTCGGGCGAGCTCAAATGGCACTTTCAATTCACGCCGCACGATGAGCACGATTGGGACTCGACCCAAATTCCCGTGCTCGTCGATCACGATTTCGGCGGTGAGACTCGACAGCTGATGCTCTGGGGAAACCGCAACGGCTTCTACTACGTCCTCGACCGCGCGACGGGCGAATTCCTTCATGCGTCGCCCTTCGTAAAACAGAGCTGGGCCGAACGCATCGACGAGAACGGCCGGCCGATCGTGCTCCCGACCTCGACGCCATCTCCGCTCGGCACGCTGACCTGGCCGGGCTTGGGCGGCGGCGGCAATTGGTGGTCGCCGTCGTATAGCCCGGTCACCGATCTCGTTTACGTGCCGTTCTCCGAGGGGCCGACGATGTTCTTCAAGAACGTCAACCTCGAAGAAGTGGAAGCGATCCCCGGCCGCCAGTTTCTCGGCAGCGCCTCGACGGCGACCGGCGAGCCGTTGCAATCCGGCGTTCGAGCGCTCGATCCGGTCACCGGCGACGTCGAATGGGAATATTTGCGGCTGCACCCGCAGGACAACATCGGCTCGATCGGCGGCGTCCTATCAACCGCCGGCAATGTCGTGTTCTTTGGCGACCTATACGACTTCGTCGCGTTCGACGCAGCGCTAGGGCGGGAGCTGTGGCGCGTGAACCTCGGCGGCTATATCAACGCCGCGCCGATCAGCTTTTCCGTAGGCGGCAGCCAGCGAGTCGCGATCGCGGCCGGCAACGCGTTGTACGTGTTTCGCCTCTAACCCTACGCTCGTCGCGCTCCGAACGTCCGCTGCCCGGGCCTCGGCGTCGCGGCGTGCTACTCCTTGCGATTCGCCGCGTCCCAATGGCGCTCGAGATTGGCGATGAGCGCGGGGCTGAAGTGACAATACGCCTGCTCGCGCGCATACACGGCGGCGTACCGCCGGAACAGATCGAGAGGCTCTTGGCCGAGCCGAAACGCGCGGCGGTTGCCGACCGCGCTCACTGTGCCCGCATCCGTAAGGTTTGCAACGACTCGCTCGATGGCCGCGTCCATGTCGCCCGGCGGCGCGATCTCGTCGCAGATGAGCCGGCCTTCCGGGCTATCGCAGCTCAGTTGCCGCCCGGCTTGAATCGCCTGGCGCGCGATCCGGTCGCCGGTGAATCGCGGTAGGCGCAGATTGGCGAAACCGGGAATGATCCCCTCCTTGCGTGCGGGCAGCGACATGAATGCGTCGGCGGCGGCGAGCACGTAATCCATGCACAGCAATAGCTGGCAGTGGCCGCCGATCGCAAACGTGTCGACCGCCGCGACCCACGGTTTCTCGATGCCGTAGCCGTGCACGTCGTCGGGCAATGAGTCGGGTCGCGCGACGCCGCGGAATATCTTGTGGACGTATCCCAGGTCGCGCTTCAAGAACCAAAGAAATGGGATCTTGCCGCGGTACAGATGCGTGAGGTTGATGCCCGCCCCGAACACGTGCCGGTCGCGGTACTTCGTGTGCGCGACCCGGTCGCCCCGAAGCACGGCGATATCGGTCGACGGGTCGAGCGTCGCGACGTCGACCGCAGTCTCCATCGCGTCGAGCGTCGTGTCGTCTTCGGCATTGAGGAAGCGCGGATTCGCGGCGGTGAGATAGACGGCTTTGCCGTGGCGTCGCAGGCGCGCGGCGCCAAGATCGAGAACGCCGTCGGCGGCGAGCCGCGACGCGAGCTCGATGCTTCCCTCGCGCGGCAGCAACATTGCATGGCAAAGGTGCGAGCCGGCGGCTTCGTCGGCGAGCACGTGCGCGAGCAGCAGGCCTTGATCGATCTCGACGCCGTCCTTGGCGCTTTGCTCGAGCTGCGCCTCGGCGGCGACTTCGGCGCGCGTCGGGACGAGCCCCGGCAAAAGCTCCGCGGCCGCGTAGACCAATTCGTCGAGCTTCAGGAACTGCGAGCGGCTCCCGCGTCAAACGGTCGTAGAGCCACGCGGCGTGGGCAGAGAGGAAGCGCTCGCGCGCGCGCCGCGACGCCGTCAGGATTTCGTCGGCCGCTGCGGTTTGCGCCGGCGTGCGCCGCGGCTTCGGCGGCAGTCTTGACGAGCGCCTGCTTGACGCTCGCCCAGAAAGACGTGAAACGCTCGCAGGCGGCGTCGCGATCGAAGACCTCGAGCGGCTCGGCGCGGCGCACGGCGGCAACGACGGCGGCCAGTTCGGTCGCGCCGGGCGGCAACGCCGGCGGCGCACCGCTCGCGCTCATGCTTTCGGCCGCTTGTCGATCACCCGCTTCGCCTTGCCTTGCGAGCGCTCGATCGTGCCGGGCGCGGCCGCGCGGACCGTCGCGGTCACACCGACGTGCGCCTTGATCAAATGCTCGGCGCGCCGCGCGAGCGTCGCAAGCTCGGCGGACTCGAGCGTGCTGCGCGTCTCGACGATCACGGCGAGCTCGTCGAGACGCTCGGGACGCGTGACCTCCAAGACGTAGTGCGGCGCGAGCAAAGGCTCCGTCGTGAGCACGGCCTCGATCTGCGACGGAAAGACGTTGACGCCGCGGATGATCAACATGTCGTCGCTGCGGCCCTTGATTCGCTCGATCCGCCGCATCGCTCGGCCGCTGCCGGGCAGCAGGCGCGTGAGGTCGTGCGTGCGATAGCGAATGACCGGCATCGCTTCCTTGGTCAGCGACGTAAAAACCACTTCGCCTTCGTCGCCGTCCGGCAACACCTCGCCCGTCGCGGGATCGATGATCTCGGGCAGAAAGTGATCCTCCCAGATCGTCAATCCGTCTTTGCTCGCCGCATACTCTTGCGCGACGCCGGGGCCGATGACCTCCGAGAGTCCATAGACATTCAGCGCCTCCAAGCCCAGGCGGCGCTCGATTTCCGCGCGCATGCCTTCGGTCCACGGCTCCGCGCCGCAAATCGCGATCCGCAGGCTGCAGTTGCGCGCGTCGAGGCCGCGGCGATCGAACTCGTCGGCGATCGCGAGCAGATACGACGGCGTCGCCGCGATGATGTCGGGCTCGAAGTCTTCGATAAGCTGCACCTGGCGCTCGGTGAAGCCGCCGCCCACGGGAATCACGGTGCAGCCCAGGTGCTCCGCGCCGTAGTGGACGCCGAGACCACCCGTGAAGAGGCCGTAGCCGTACGCGACGTGGATCTTGTCGCCGCGCTTGCCGCCTGCGGCGCGAATCGAGCGCGCCATCAGCCGCGCCCAGGTATCGATGTCGCGGCGCGTGTAGCCGACGACCGTCGGCCGGCCGGTGGTGCCGCTCGATGCGTGGATTCGCGCGACTTGCTCCAATGGGACCGCGAACATGCCGAACGGGTAGCTGTCGCGCAGATCGGCTTTGCTCGTGAGCGGAAACCGTGCGAGGTCGGCGAGCGTCCGAAGGTCGCGCGGATGGATCCCGGCCGCGTCGTATTTCTTGCGGTAGTGCGGAACCCGCTCGTACGCGACCGAAACGCTGGATTTGAGACGCTCGAGCTGCAGAGCTCGGAGCTCGTCGACGTTTGCTGACTCGATGTGCTCGGGATGATCGGCTGAATCAGGCGCTGCCATCGGGCTCACTTGCGGCACTCGCACCGCGTGCGTGCGAAATCCCTCCGCTGAGGGCTGCGCCGCCGGTACGTCGACTCCGAACGTTACGCCGTGCTGACCTGCAACGGTCGATGCGATTGCGCGCGGCCCGCCGCGGCGTTGACGATCATGTCGGGCAACACGGGTGCGCGGTTGAAGTAGTGCCCACCGAGCGCATCGGAAATCGCGCAGAGCACCGCGGCCGTGGCGCAACCTTCCACGGGCTCGCCGATGCCTTTCGCGCCGACCGGATTCTGCGGATCCTGAATGTCCACGGCCAAGGTCTGCATTGCGCTCGGCACGTCGAGATACGACGCGGGCTTCGCCTGATAGAGGCCCACGCAGGCCGGCAAGCCGTTCTGCGGATCGTAGATATGCCGTTCGCTCAACCCCATGCCGAAGCCCATGACGGCGCCGCTCCTGATCTGCGCCTTGAGGCCTAGGGGGTGCAGCACCGTGCCGCAGTCCGCGACGCCGAGATAATCCACGATCTCGATGCGCCCGGTTTCCTTGTCGAGCTCGATCTCGATGAAGCCGATGGCGATCGCGGGGACCATCCCGTTTAGCGCGACGTTGTCCTTCGCTACTCCGATCAAGCCGCTGCCGGCGATTGTCGCAACCGAAGTTTTCGTGATCGCGTTGATGTCCTCGGGCACCTCTTGCCCGCTGAAGCGGCCGCCGAGATCGATCGCGCGCTGCGCCGCCGCCGCGTAGGTCATGGTCCGTGAGCGATCTTGCTTCGCGAACACACTTTCATCGGCGACGTCGTAGTCGTCCGCCGTGCCGCCGAGCGTCATCGCGGCGATCTCCTTGAGCTTGGCCAGCGCGTCCATCGCTCCCGCATGAGTCGCGCGGGACATCGTGAACGAGGTGTTGCTGCCCGATTGCGGCGAGGACCACGGTAGGCCCAGGCGCGTGTCGCCGCGCTCGATGACGCAGTTGTCCCAAGCCACTTTCAAGACTTCCGCCGCGACGCGCGAGGTGGCGGCATAGGAATACGTGCCGAGATTGCCGACACCGCAGTGGATGTGCAGCTTGCCGTCCGGCGTCAAGCGCACGATTCCGTCCAATCCGCCGCGGCCGGCCGCGTGAAACGCTTGCCCGACCCCGACGCCGGTGACCTTCGAGCCCTGCGTCCGGCGGCTGCGGGCCTTTCTGCCTTCCCAGTCGAACGCCGCCGCGCCGCGATCGAGCGCCTCGCGCTGATACGCGCTCGTGACGGGCCCCTGCATCGAGTCGTACTTCGCCGAGTTATCCGCGGCATTGATGCGGCGCAGCGCCAACCTGTCTACGCCGAGCGCGGTTGCCGCCTTATCGAGCAGCGGCTCGAGCGCCGCCGCGATTTGGTTCTGACCCGGGCCGCGTTGGGCACCGGTGGGTGTCGTGTTCGTGCTCACGGCAACGCCGCGGTAGCGCATCGCCGGTGGCTGATACAACAACGAGACGGCGCCGGCGGCGCCGCCGAGATCGCCGCCGCCCGTGTACGGCCCGTTCTGCTGAACGAGGAACAGATCCACGGCCGTGATCCGACCATCCGCGCGGAAACCGATCTTGATTCGCCCCTGAAACGCCGGCCTCGAGGACCCGAACAACGCTTCCTCCGCGCGGTTCACGCGCAACATGACCGGCATCCCGGTCTTTTTCGCGAGGTGAATCGGCACGCCCATCACGGGGTAGGCGCCGATCTTCGAGCCGAAGCCGCCGCCGCAATATTCCGCGATATAGACGAGAGCGTCGGGCTCGACGCCCGCGATGCTCGCGAGGCTCGGCAGCACCGACGTCTGGCTTTGTGTGGAGCCGTGGACGAAGCACTTGCCGTTCTGCCAGTAGGCCATGCAGCTGCGCGGTTCCATGCAGTGGTGCGACAGGGCAGCCGTCACGAACGACTCTTCGAGCACGAACGAGGCTGACGCCATGCCGGCCTCGACATCGCCGAACGACCATTCGACGCCGGGTGTGCCTGTCGGGAGGTGATCGCCCGCGGCAGCGAAGTCGCCGGCCGTCCACTTGATCGACTTTGCGGCCGCGCTCGCGATCACGTTACCGTCCGGCCGCGCATCGGCTCCGCCGGGATACAAACTATTCAGCGGATCGATCACGAAGGGCAGCGGCTCCATCTCCACTTTGATGCGCTCGAGGGCTTCAGCCGCCAATGTCTCGCTCACGGCGGCGACGGCGAGAATGCGATCGCCGACGAATAGCGGCTCATTGGTCAGTATCGGCTCGACCGGCGGCGCCGCGGCCGGTAGATCGTCGGCCGTGAGCACGGCCACGACACCGTCCATCGCGAGCGCCTCGGACGCGTCGATGCTCGTCACGCGCGCGTGCGGCATCGAGCTCGTGAGAATCCGGCAATACAACATGCCGTCCGCGCGAAAATCTTCGGCGTACTTCGCGTGTCCCGTGACTTTTGCCCGAACGTCGGGCGGTGTGAAATCCTGACCGAGGTGCGTGTAGGCCATCGGCGTGTCCCCTTAGCGTCGTTCGAACGACCGATTCTGCGACCGGCGCCAAGCCGCTTCAAGCGCGCCTTGGCCCCCACAGCATAAGGCAGCGCAAGGGATTTCTGCTAACGTAGCCGCGCCCGGTCAACGCCAGAGCCTTCCGCGCGTGCCCATCGAACGACAAGAAAACAGTGCCGTGCTGTTCGCCGACATCAGCGGCAGCACCAAGTTGTACGTCGACGGTCGGCGACGACCGCGCGCGCGAGATCGTCGCCCGGACGCTCGACCTTTGGTCCGCGCTCACCAGCGCGCGGCGGCGGGCACGTCATCCAACTGCGCGGCGACGGCATGCTCTGCATGTTTCCGACCGTCGACGCGGCGCTCGCGGCGGCCGTCGGCATGCGCGATTTGCCGTACGAGCCGCCGCTGTCGATGCATGCGGGCTTGCATGCCGGCCCGGTGCTTGCGTGAGGAAGAGCAGCTCTACGGCGACGTCGTCAACGTCGCGGCGCGCATGGCCGACATTGCGAAGCAATTCGAGATCGTCCTCACCGAAGCCGCGTACTCGCAGCTGCTCGAGCCCAACCGCTGGAAGAACCTGCGGCTGATCCGCAAGGTTCCGGTGAAGGGCAAGCCCGAGCCGATGAACATCTACCTGCTTCCGAACGAGCGGCAGGCGCTCACCGACTACCGGCCGCCGCTGCACACGAAAACCATCGTCGTGCGGCTCAACTTGCGGTACGGGCCGCAGTCCCATGCCATGGACGTACAGGCTGGCGCTTGCTTGATCGGCCGTGACGACGATTGCCGTTTCAAGGTCGATCACCGGCTCGTGTCGCGCCGCCACGCGTCGATCGAGTCGCGTGGCCGGCAAGTTCTTCCTCCAGGACCACAGCACGAACGGCACTTACGTCGAGGAGCGCCAGCAGGGCAAGCCCGTGTTCGTGCAGCGCGAGATCTATCAGCTCAACGGCTCGGGAGTGATCTCGCTCGGCATCGAGCCGCAGCACAATCCGGATCATCTGATTCAGTTCGTCGCCGGCCTGTGATCGCGGCGGGCGGTCGCGCAGTGAGACGACGCCCATACCGAGGGTAGGTTATAGTCCGGGCGGGCAAGCAGACATGACAAACCTTCCGCAACGTCTGGCGGCGATTCTCGCGGCGGACATCGCCAATTACACATTCCTCATGGAGCTCGACGAGATCGGTATCGTCGAAGCCTGGCGCCGCGCGCGCTCCGCAGTGATCGATCCCACGGTCGCGCAGCACCACGGCCGAATCGTCAAGCTGACCGGCGACGGCTTTCTCGCAGAATTCCCCGACCGTCGAAAGCGCGGTCAAAGCCGCGCTCTCGATGCAAGACGCGTTCGCGACGATGTTCGCCGACGCCGCTCCGGGGCGTAAGGTCGAGTTCCGGATGGGCGTGAATGTCGGCGACGTTTGGGTCGACTCCGACGACATCTACGGCGCGGGCGTGAACATCGCGGCTCGCCTCGAGTCGCTGGCGGAGCCCGGCGGCATCTGCATTTCCGGCGCGGTTCGCGACGCGGTGAAGCACAAGATCGCGGCGCGCTATGTCGACATGGGCCTGCAGCAAGTCAAGAACGTAGCGGAGCCCGTTCACGCCTGGCGCGTGCGCAGCGGAGGGGCATCCGCGCCCACGGTCGCGCGCGAAGACGACGACACGATGCGAACCGCGTATTTGTCGCCGGTGCCGCCGCCGGAAACGGCGTCTCCAACCGCCGCCTTTCAGCCGACGACGACGCAACTGTTGCGCCGGCCATCGTTCGCCGTGCCGGCGGCAATCGCATTGCTCGTCGCCTTGGCCGCCGCGGTTTGGATTTGGAATCGCACTGCGGGAGCGCGCTCGGCGCGCGAGGAGGCCGTGCCGCGAATCGCGCAGCTCGTCGAGCAGGGCGACTACGAAGGCGCGTTCGCGCTCGCGGGCGAAGCCGCGCGCTCTGTTCCCGACGATCCGCTGCTGCGCCGACTCACGCCGTTGTTTACCGCAACGTTCTCCGTCGCGACCTCTCCGCCGGACGCCGACGTTTACGTACGTACCTACGGCGCGACCGACGGCGAATGGCGCCATCTCGGCCGTTCGCCGCTCACAGACGTCAAAGTGCCGCGCGTGCCGCTGCGTGGCGAATCGAGAAGCCGGGATTCGCGTCGGCCGAGCGCGCGACGACGAGCCAGGACGACAACCTCGGCGGCCGCAACATCGACGTGCCGTTGCAGGAGTCGAGCGCGCAGACGGAGGGGATGGTGTTCGTGCCGGGCGGACCTGCCACCCGGACGGTGAACCACGTAACGATCGCCGCCCCAGAGCTGAAACCCTATTTCATCGACCGGTACGAGGTCACGAACAAGGCGTTCAAGGAGTTCGTCGACGCCGGCGGCTATTCGAATCCCGAGTACTGGCAAGGGCTCGAATTCATCAAGGACGGTGTGCAGCTCACCTTCGAGCAAGCAGTGGTCGAGTTCGTGGATTCGACGGGGCGGCCTGGACCCGCGACCTGGGAGCAGGGCTACTACCCCAATCGCCGCGACGACTACCCGGTGACGGGCGTCAGCTGGTTCGAAGCCGCCGCGTACGCCCGTTTTCGCGGCAAGTCCTTGCCCACCGTGTACCACTGGACAAAAACGGTGGTGCCCGACACCGAGATGCCAAGCTCCCTCGCGGCGACGAGCGCACCGCTCAGCAACTTCGGCAGCTCCGGGCCGGAGCCAGTCGGGGCTCATCAAGGCGTCGGGCCCTTTGGCACGTATGACATGCACGGCAACGTATGGGAATGGATTTGGAACGTCGCGCCGGACGGCGACGGTTGGGTGCTCGGCGGCGGTTGGGAGGATCCTCCGTACTCGTTCAATAACGCAAGGCCGGTAGATCGATTCGCTCGAATGGAGATCAATGGATTCCGCCTCATGCAAGGCGAGGAAGTGCAGCAGGACCTGCTCGGGAGCGTGGAGCTGCGCCCCGAGCGGAACACCAACCTGCAACCGGTGCCCGACAATGTATTCGAGGAGTACCGCGCCAGTTCAACTACGTGAGCGGTGACCTGAATCCGAGCGATCCGACGACCGTCGAGACCACCGAAGAGTGGATCAAGAACGCGTGGTGATCGACACCGTCAACCGAGAGCGGATGGCCGTGTTCCTGTTCATCCCGACGGACGCGCGGTTGAGACCGCCGCTGCAGGCTTTGGTCTACTTTCCCGGCATCGATGGTTTCTTCGTTCCGATGAGCGACGCCGCCAGTTCAACCCGGGTTCGCGGCGATGCCTTTGGACTACATCGTGCGGTCGGGACGAGTATTGGTTGCACCGGTTTTTCAGGGGCTCCTACGAACGATTTCGCGCGCCCATACGATGCTATCGGACGCGCTTCGCTCGCAGCGCGAGTGGGTCGATCGACGCTGGGACATCGGCCGGACGATCGACTATCTGATGACACGGGAGGACATCGACGCGTCGAGCATCGGCTACGTCGGCGTGAGCATGGGCGGCAGCTCCGCCTTGCCGCTACTCGCGCTCGAGCCGCGCTTCAAGGCGGCGGTGCTGTTGTCCGGGGGATTGCCGTTTGAAGGCGCGCCGCCGATCACGGAGCCCGTGAACTACGTGCCGCGCATTACGCTTCCGGTGCTCATGGTGAATGGCCGTTACGACTATCGGTTCACGGTCGACGTGGCTCAGCAGCCGCTCTTCGACCTGCTCGGCACACCGATTGCCGACAAGCGCTATGTGATCCTCGAGGCGGGGCATGGCTCGCTGCCTCGAAGCCAGGTCGTCCGCGAGGTCCTGGATTGGCTCGACAAATACCTCGGCCCCGTCCCGCGGTGAGCGCGCGCCGCCGCCCGTAGGTGATCGACATCGCAATCGCGCTCGACCAGCTCTGACCGCGGGGCGGGAGCGCCTCCGGCCTCGACTGACGCCGGCGCTACAAGGCATAAACTCAGGAGCTTATCAAGCATTCTGATAAACTCTTTGTTATGCCAAAGAGCCCGCGAGCGCTTCAGTCCCTGCCCCCGGCCGCCGCCCAGGCCCTGCGCGCGCTGGGTGAGAACCTCGCCATCGCGCGGGTCCGGCGCCGCGAATCGCAGCGCGCCTGGGCCAAGCGTCTGGGGGTTTCCGTTCCCACGCTGATCCGCATGGAGCGCGGTGACCCGGGTGTGGGTGTCGGCATCTACGCGACGGCGCTGTGGCTGATCGGAAGGGCCGGTGCGCTGCCGGAGCTTGCGGCGCCGAGCGAGCGATCGCGGCGCGCTCGAGAGCGACGTTCGCGCGGCGATGCAAGCGCCGCGCCGTCCGCTCCGCCGCCTCCGCCGAAGCGCGCCTCGGCCGCAAGAAAGTCACGAAGCTGAGCGCATCAGCGCAGCCGACTATCGACCGCCGACCGGCTGCTATCTGTGGCTGCTCACGCAGCCGCAGCGGCCGGTGCTGATCGGCGAGCTCAATCTGGTCCGCGCCACGCAGGGCGTGTCGCTGCGCTACGCGGAAGCTGGCTGCAACGCGGTTTCGCGCTCAGCGAAGATCTGCCGCTGATCGACCAGGAATTCCTGCCCGCCGAGAAAGGCACGGCCGCGGGCGCCGTCGACGATGCGCGGCCGGATCGCTGGGGCGAGCGCGTGATCCGCTTCATGGACAAGCCGCCGCGCTGTCGCTGCTCGAGTACCTCTACTTTGCCGGCGACGACCGCTTCGGCGCGCTCGGCGTCTCGACTTCCGCGAGGAGTATCTGCCGCGACGGCTCGGGCCGTTGCCGACGCTCGAGGATGCCGACCAGATTCACGAGCTCATCCGCAAGGTGCAGGCCAACGAACCGGTGCCGCAGGCACAGCAGCGGCTGATCTCGCCGGGCGTCACGATGGGCGGCGCGCGGCCCAAGGCGCTGCTCGATATCGACGGCGAGCAGTGGGTCATCAAGTTTGCCGACGGCGAACCCACGGACACGCCGCTGATCGAGCATGCGTCGATGACGCTGGCGCCAAGGCTGGAATCCGCGTCGCGCAAACGATGCCGGTACGCCTGACGGTCGGCCATGCCGTGGCGATCAAGCGCTTCGATCGCAATCGCGCGACGCGCGCATGCACTGCCTCTCGGCGCACGTCGCGCTGCGCGCCGCGGCGAGCGGTTCGGCTATCCGGAGCTGGCGCAGCTGCTGCGACGCCGCGGCGTCACCGAAGGCGACGCCTACGTCGCGCACATGCACGAGCTGTTTCGCAGGATGGTCTTCAACATCCTGATCGACAACACCGACGATCACGAGAAGAACCATGCGCTGCTCGCTGACCGACGCGCAGCAGTACGAGCTGTCTCCCGCGTACGACGTGCTGCCCTCCGGCCAGGCGCTCGGCTTTCAGCAGATGCGGGTGGGCGAGCAGGAAGCCGACTCCACGCTCGACAACGCGCTGTCGATGTCGCGCATGTTCGCGCTCGACAACGACGCGGCCGTCGAAGAGGTCAGACGCAGTCGCGCCGTGGTTGGCGGTTGGCAGGCGCACTTCGCGAGCTGCGGCGTCACGCGTGGCGACCTCGAGCTGCTCGCGGAGCAAATCGATCGCACATTCCTCCGGGATCAGCGCAGCGAATTCGGCGCCTAGCCCGCGCGACGCACCGCTGCTAGCGGCCGGTCACCGGAGGGCTCGGCTCGACCTTCTGCGCTACACGCTCGCGCTATCGGCCTTTCGTCTGTGCGCGCTTTACGCGGCGATTCCGCGAGGTTTAGCGCTCGTCGTCGCGGACCGGCGTGGCGCACGCTTCCACCGTCGGACGCTCGGGTGAACGCGGCGGATGGAGATTGCTCGGCCTAAATCGATTGTCGGCGCCGATCGACCGCGACGCCGCAGCAAACTGCCCGCGTGGCAGTGGCAAGCAACGGAGCTGATCCACGAGATCGTCGCGACGGCGGAGCGCATCGCCGCCGCTCGCCATCCGGAAGGCGCCCTCGTCTATCGAAACGACGCGCGCTGGTCGCTGCTGCGCGCAATCGAGCGCTCGCCAGGGTGTCCATCGATTTCGGATCTCGCGCGCAAGCTGCGCATCTCGCGACAGGCGGCGCATGAGCTCGTGACCAAAGCCGAGCGTGCGGGGCAAATCAGGCTCCTCACCAATCACGACGACCGCCGCATCCTGCAGGCCGTGCTCACTCCGGGGTCGAGGATCGCGCTCGATGATGCGCTACGTCGCGAAGGCGAGTGGGTGTTCGTGGTGCTGAAAGGTCTCGGGCGGCACGAGCTCGCGGCGACCCTGCACATCATGCGCGTGATCCGCCAGCGTCTCGCGCGCGACGAGCGCGCGCTGCGCGATGCGCGATGAAGAGGCGTCAAGTGCCCTGACGATCTCGCGAGATTGTCCGAGGGCTTGACGGCTCTGCGGAGGACCCCTCTGCACGCAGGGGTCGATCGCCCGAGATCGCCCGAGAAGTCACGCATTCCCGCGGAAACGACCAATCCGCAGAAATGCGCAGAAAAACATTCGTTTTCGCTCAGGCCTCGCGTGCCGGGGTTCGCAAGAATGCTCACCAAGGCGGACGGAAACGCCGCCGAAACCGAAAGACGCAACCGAACACCGAAACCGACACCTCAGGAGCAACGACCATGAACATGACGACCGACCGCAACGACCAACCCCGGAACAAGGGCTCATTCTTCGGCGAGTGGATGCTGCACCTCGCGCTCGTGGTCGCCGTCGTCGGCGCCTTGGTGGAGCGCGGCATCGCGATCAGCGGCGGCATGATCGTCTAGACGACGGACCCGATCTCGCAAGTCCCCTTCAGCCGATCGCCAACCTGACGGAGAGTCTCTATAGATTCGTCCGTGAGGTTGGCGATCTGCCGTGCGGTGGCGGTATAGTTTCCAGCCAGCGCCGGCGCGATTCCCGCGGCCGCACCCAGAAGGGAGAAAACCAACGATGTGCGAGAAAGACTATTTCGAAGACGACCTCAAAGAGTACATGCGCCGCGCGGCGGTCACGCGCCGGGAATTTGGCGTGCTGACGGCCGGCGTCGGCTTGACGATGCTGCTGCCGCAGGTCGCGAATGCAGTCGACGTCAAGGAATCGGATGTGTCACATCACGACGCCGGATGGCATGTGCGACGCTTACTTCGTGCATCCGGCGACGGGCGCCGCGGCGGCCGTGCTCGTGTGGCCGGACATCTTCGGGCCTGCGGCCCGCGTTCCGCGCAGATGGGCAAGCGGCTTGCCGAATCCGGCTACTGCGTGCTCGTCGTGAATCCGTTCTACCGGCAGAAGAAGGCGCCGACGTGCCCGCAGGGCGCGAGTTCGACGCCGATCCCGCGAGATCGTGATGCCGCTGATGCAGGCGCTGAACGCGACGACGCACACGACCGACGCGAAGGCGTTCATCGCGTGGCTCGACGCCAGCGCCGCGGTCGACAAGAGCAAGAAGATCGGCACCACGGGCTACTGCATGGGCGGCCCGATCGTGATGCGCACGGCGGCGGCCGTGCCGGACCGCGTCGGCGCCGGCGCGCTCGTTCCACGGCGGCGGGCTCACCACGATGCAATCCGGACAGCCCGCATCTGCTCGTCCCGCAGATGAAGGCGCAGTTCCTGTTCGCGGTCGCCGAGAACGACGACATGCGCGACCCGAACTCGAAGAACGATCCTGAAGGAGCCTTCGCGAAGGCGAAGCTGCCGGCCGAGATCGAGGTGTATCCGGCCGCGCACGGCTGGTGCCCGCCCGACTACGCGGTCTACGACAAGGACCAGGCGGAGAAGGCGTGGAGCCGCATGCTCGCGATGTTCGATAAAGCTTTGGGCTGACGCTTCCGGAGCCGGGGACCGGCCTGTCGGCGCGGCCCCGGCTCCGTTACCCACGCCACGGCGGCGGGCATATGATGGGGCGGTGCATCCTCGCCTCGCCATCGCCGCACTGTTGATCGCGCCCGCGGCCGCGCTCGCGCATCACTCCGGCCTCTACGACGAGCAAAACGTCGTCGCGCTCGAAGGCACGATTACCGCCGTTCACTGGATCAATCCGCACGTCCATTTCACCGTCGCGGCGGTCGCCGCGGACGGCGGCACGAGCGTCTGGGACGTCGAAGCGACCTCATCAACGCGCTCGAGCGCTGGGGTGTGAAGCGAGAGTGGTTCACGGTCGGCGAGTCGCGTGAGCGTCAAGGGGCCCCCATCGCGCTTCGATCGCAACGCGATGGCCGGCGCGACGGTGGACTTCGCCGACGGCCGCAAGGTCGTGCTGTGGCCGACGTCGCGGTCGCCTCGAAGCTCGCGGACACGGGCGGTCTGCTGCCGCCACCAGCCGCGGGCGCGCTGCCGGCGTCGGATCCGTCGTCCGGCATCTTCAAGGTGTGGACGCCGCGGGGCCGCCTGACCGCAACCCGCGACCTTGCCTCTGACAGAGCGCGCCCGCGCCGCCAAGAGCGCTTATGTCGCCCACGAAGATGATCCGGCTTTGCGCTGCATTCCGCCCGGCATGCCTGTGATGCTCGACACGCCGTACCCGATCGAGTTCGTCGACCGAGGCGACGAGATCGTCATGCGGCTCGAGGAATGGGACGGCGTGCGCACGATCTACATGAAACCCGGCGGCGGTCCGCCGGTTCAAGAGCATTCGCCGAAAGGCATCTCGTTCGGGCGTTGGGAGGGCAAGACGCTCGCGATCTTCACGACGTACATCGACTATCCGTTTCTCGACGATCTTGGGACGCCGCAGAGCAAGGACGTGACGGTGCTCGAGCGCTACACGCCGAACGACGACGGCACGCGCCTCGACTGGGAAACGACGGTCACCGATCCCGCGATGCTCACGCGGCCCCTGACTCGCAAGGGTTTCATGGCCTTCGAGCCGGGCGAGAAGATCAAGCCGTACGGCTGCAAGCTCGCGCCATGAGGCGCTGCCGCTATCCCTCGTACTGCAAGACGTGCTAGGCCCGCGTTCCAGTCGCTCACATACATCAGACCGTCAGGCGTCACGTAGGCAGTCGCAGGTCAGTGCGGTGCGCGCGACATTGCGGCCGCGGATCGATCAGCCGCTGCCGGCGGCGGCGGCACCCACGACGCGATCTCCTTCGGCGCGAACTGGTCCTTGATGTCGAACACGCGCACGCCCGCGTTGTGATACGTGGCGAAGATGGTCTCCTCGCTGACGAACGAGCCCGGCCGGTTCTCGTGCAGATTGTGCGGGCCGAAATTGCCCATCGCGCAATAGTCGCGGCTCGGTCGGCGTCGGCAGGGTCGAGATCGTCACCGGATTGTCTTCCGCGCGCACGTCCAGCACGAACGTGTAGAACAACCCCTTGGCGCAAATCTCGGCGTTCGATTCGTCGGCGACGACCGCGAGCTTGCGTCCGGGCAGCGGCAGCGCCGTGTGCGTGCCGCCGGGGAAGGGCGGCGACCAGTTGATGTGCGAGAGCAGCTTCGGGTTCGCGGCGTCGCTCACATCGTGGATCGTGAACCCGCCGTCGCGCCAGCCCGCATAGCCGCGATTGCCCGAGACGATCATGTGATGCAGCGCGAAGCGCTTGCCCTGCGGCGCCGGGTTGGCTTTCGCCGCCGGCGCGGTGCATGCCGGGCATCCACCAGCGCGACACGATCTCGGGCCTCATCGTGTTCTGCACGTCGACGATGCACGAGGATGTGTCGGTGAAGCCGTCGAGATGCGCGGCGACATAGGCGTAGCGTCCGCCGGTCCACCACAGACGGTTGATGCCGATGCCCGGCATCTCCAGGAACGCGATCTCGCGCGGCTGCGCAGGGCGCGAGATGTCGTGGATCGAGAGCCCCGACCGGAACGGTTGGCGGTTGGTCAGCGAATCCGCGAGCGTGTTCTCGAAATAGCCGCGCGCGCTGTCGTAGCACTGCATACGGACGATGTTCGCGCCGTTCGCGAGCAGCATCAGGTCGTTGGCGACCTGCATGTGATGCGTGCGCGTATTCGGCGCCGTCTTGAACTAGTGCACCGGCTTGAGCGCCCGCGGGTTCGAGCGCGTCGAGCACGGTGACGCCGTCGCTGAACATGTGGCCGACATAGAGGTGCCCGCGGTTGAGCATGATCTGCACGGTGTCGGGCTTGCCGCCGACATCGCTGTAGCCGAGATGTGCCGGATGCGCCGGCCGATGCCTTCGGGCGGGATCTCGTCGCCGGCGCGCCGCGACGAGCGCCCGCGGCAACACGGCGGCCGCGGCCGCGCCCGCAAGGCCAGCCAGACTGCGTCGCCGCGAAATCGGGGTCGGGTACCGATTTTCGCCCTGACCCATGAGTTTCCCGGTACTCTTCTGAAAATCGGTACCCGACCCCGATTTCAGTTCGGCTTCCAGGTGTCCCAGGTACGCAGGATCTGGCCGGCCATTTTTTCCGGATCGGCGCCCGGAATCGGCTCGAACTTTTGCACGCGGCCGGCGAAGCAGTCGGCCAAATACAGGTTGCCGAGCTGATCGGTCGTGATGCCGTGCGAGCAACCGAGCCGCCCGGCCTCCGGTCCGCCCGCGCCCCAGCTGTAGAGGAAATTGCCGTCGAGGTCGAACTTCAGGAACCGAAACGTTCTGCCGTCGCCGGCCCAGATGAACCCGTTCTGATCGATGAAATGATTGACGATGAAGGCCTCGTGGTCCGCGGCCAATGCGGCGAGCGCATCGGCCACATGTCGAGGAAGTTGCCGTCCGTGTCGAACACCTGCATGCGCTGATGGCCGCGGTCGACGACGAAGAGGCGCTGATCGGCGCTGATCGCGATGCTGTGCACCGTGTTGAATTCGTTCGGCCCGGGGTTCTGCGGATCCCTCGGCGCCTGACCCCAATCCTTGATGAAGGCGTCGTCCGGACCGAATTTCGCGACGCGCGTGCCGCCGTAGCCGTCGGTGATGAAATAGGTTCCATCGGGCAGCCACGCGATGTCGGTCGGCCGGTCGAACGTGTTCGGACCGCGGCCGCGAACGCCGAGCTCCCCCTTGCTGTGCTCGAGCTTACCGTCGTACGTGAACCGATAAATCATGTGCAGCTGGTCCTCGATGATCCAGACGTGCTTCTCGGGATCGTACGGGCTGATCTTGATCTGATGCGGGCCGCGGCCGCACGGCAGCTGGCTGAACATCGGGTCTAGATGCGCCCACTCGTCCACGAGGTTGCCCTCGCCATCGACGACGATGATCGAGTGCTCCCACCGGCGCTCCCAGCCTCTCGGGTTTTCCGGTTGGCACGTCGCCGAAATGCCGTCGCCGTTGCCAGTCGCGTTGCCGCGAGACGGATTCAGGGCCGTGTAAGGCGTCCACGGCGCGGCGCCTTCGGGCAACGGCAGCTCGCCGCGCATCGCGATCCAAATCCGGTCCGGGCTCTCGGCGTAAACGCCGCCGAACGAGCCCCAGGTCCAGCCGTCGTGCGAATGACGGGTATCGGGCAGCGGCTTCGGCCAGCCCTCTTTGACGCGGTACGGGCCCGTGGGCCAGTCGTGATAGCTCCAGCGCTCATCGCGCGCGGCGTTGCTGCCGGATGATGACGCCGAGCTGGCGGTGGCAGACGAGGCGGCCGACGACGAGGCCGACGAGCTTGCCGTGGGAGACTGGGAGTCGCTTTGCTCACAGCCTGCGAGGCCGAGTGAGGACAGCAGCGCCGAAGCGGCGAGCAGGCGAGTCAGGGACGGTGTGCCGCGCATGGGAATCCTCCTGGAGGCTTATTCTTTTGAACGCCGACGCACTGACTTTGAGCCGCCTTTTGCCGGCGCGCAAGCTCCGGCTGCGGCTTTCAGGCCCGCTGCAGCATGGGCCGCAGCGTCCGCACGTCGGCTAGCGTTTCGACGGCGAGCACCGCGTCGATGAGCTTCTGCGCGGTGGCGCCCCCGAGCACGGGCGCGATCAAGATCGCGGGCCTTTGCGACGACCTCGGCGCGCGGCATCGGGTTGCGCACCGTGCCGCGCACGGCCTCGACGCGGTCGGTGAGCCGCGTGCCGTCCGTGAGCGTGATCTCGACGACAGCGACTCGCGCGGGCAACAGCGGCGCGAGCGACTCGTCCGGCACGTACGTCACCTTGGCGCGTTGGCGCAGCACGTCCGGTCCTGCATCCGCGCCTTGTCGTGCGCCGCGTGGAACGAAGCCGTCTTGTCGATCAGCATCACCGCGACCATGTGCTGCAGGCAGATGTCGGGAATGTCGCGGTTGTCCACGACCGCGCCGACCGTCGGCGCCAGCCGGACGACGACGGTCGTCACGTCGTCGGCGTCGAACGCGCGCTGCGCGCGCAACATTCTCGATCGCGTCGAGTGGCGCCTGGATCGGCGTGCCGACGGTCCACTTCTTGATGTCCGTGTTGGCGACCTCGAAGCGCTCGCCGAGCGCGTCGACGAGCACTTTCGGATCGCCGTCGGGCGCGTTCACGCGAAAGAAGTTGTCCTCGCCCGAGAACACGTCGTCGACGCCGGTCCAGCCGGAAGCGACGACGAGCGCCGCGGTCACGCCGCTGCGGGCCGGCATGCCGCCGAACACGAAGCCTTTCTCGATGTGGTCCGTGTCGCGGCCCCATATCGCGTAGCCCGCCGCCTGCTGCGACGCGTAGTCGAGCAGCCAGCGCATCTGAAGCGCGCGTCAAACCCGCGACGCAACCGGCCGCGGCGGCGGCGCCGAACGTGCCGGCGAACGCATGCGTGCTGCGGCGGCTCTCATTGCGGAACTCGACGCCCCCAAGCGCCATCGTGAGCCGCGGGCCGACGTCGTAGCCGAGCGTAACGGCGCGCAAGAAATGCTGGCCGCTGACCGCGCGCTCCTCGCCGAGCGCGAGCGCCGCCGGAACGACCGCGGCGCCCGGATGCGACTGCGATGGGCCGTGCGAGTCGTCCGTCTCGTCCGCGTGCGCGAGCACGCCGTTCACGAGCGCGGCGTCCATCGGGCCGGTCAGGACGCTCGAGCCGACGACCGTGGCCACGGGCCGGCCGGCTTGCGCGCGCGCGAGCGCAAGCGCGGCGACGCCGGGCGGAAGCTCGGAGCCCGACACCATCGCGGCGAACGTATCCAAGACGTGATGCTTCGCCTTCTCGGCGACGTTTTCCGGCAGCACGCGGTCCTTTGCCGCGGCCATGTAGCGCGAGAGCACCTCCATCACCGGGCCGACCGCTTGGGCGCGAAGCGCATGTGCAGGCAGAACGGTCGAGCCCAACGCGAGCGCGCCGCGACCGAGCAAGGCGCGGCGGGACAGTCTCGTGTGGATCAGTCGCGTCATCGAGAGAACTTTGCGGGTGTGCACGCTGCGCCCGAGTGTAATATGCGTCGTACCGGAAGAACGAGCCAGGGCGTGCCGAAATGCCCAAATGGAGCGCCGGATGAGAACGACGAGGGGGAAGGCCGGAGCGGGCAACGCTTCGGCCGCAGTGGTCGGCGTCATAGCCGTTTTGCTCGCGCAGCTGGGCCACGCGCAGACGCGGGCTATGCCAACGTTCGAGCCGGACCCGTTGTGGTCCGAAGCATTGCCGAACAAGTGGGTCACGGGCGCCGTCGGCGGCGTCGCCGTCGATTCGCACGACAACGTCTGGGTGTTCCATCGCCCGGCCAGCATCCCGGACGGCGAGAAGGCGGCGTCGCTGAGTCCGCCGCAGGCCGAATGCTGCATTCCGGCGCCGCCGGTTCTGCAATTCGGGCCGGACGGCAAGTTCCTGCAGGCGTGGGGCGGCCCCGGAGAAGGCTACGAGTGGTTCACCACGGAGCACGGCATCTTCATCGACGACGAGGACAACGTCTGGCTCAGCGGCAGCGCGAGGGAAGACAACCAGATCCTGAAATTCTCGAGCGCCGGCAAGTTCCTCAAGCAGATCGGCCACTCGGGCAAGAACACAGGCAGCAACGACCGCGAGAACCTCGGCGGGCCCGCCGGGTTGTTCTTGCATCGGCCGACGAACGAGCTGTTCGTTGCCGACGGCTACTTCAACCACCGCATCATCGTGTTCGACGCCGAGACGGGCGCCTACAAGCGTCACTGGGGTGCTTACGGCAGGGCGCCGCAAGACGACTACGCGTTTCCGGAGCGCGCGCAGCTCTTGCAAGGTTCGCCGCCGCAGCAGTTCAACAATCCCGTGCACGCCGTCGTCGTGTCGAAGGACGGTCTCGTCTACGCCGCGGACCGTACGAACAACCGGTTTCAGGTGTTTCGGCTCGACGGCACGTTCGTGAAAGAAGTCTTCGTCGCGCGCAACACGCTGCAAGCCGAAGGCACGGTGCATCATTTCGCGCTGTCACCCGATGCAGAGCAGCGGTTCTTGTACGTCGTCGACGGCTCGAACAAAGCCGTGCGCGTATTCGATCGACAGACGCTGGAGATCGTGACGAACGTGGGCGGCCGCGCGGGCCACAACGCGCGCGAGTTCTTCCACATCCACAGCGCCGCCATCGACTCGAAGGGCAACCTCTTTCTCGGCGAGGTCAACACCGGCCAGCGGTATTACCGATACGAGTTCAAAGGGGATCAGTAACATGCGATCGATTTTCCTCTCGACGCTCGCGCTCGCCGCTGTAGCAGCGCACGCACAGGTTCAACCGCCGCCCGCGCCGTGGCGCGGCGCCGGGCCCGTTCCGTGCGTTGGCGCCGACGGCGGCATCCATCAATGCGCTCCGGCCGCGCGCGTGATCGCGATCCGCGCGGGACGCTTGTTCGATAGCAAGTCAGGCCAGATGCTGCGCGACCAGACCGTGGTCCTGTCGGGCGAGCGCATCACGGACGTCGGGCCGCAGGCCCAAGTGCAGGTCCCCTCCGGCGCGCAAATCATTGACCTCTCCCGCGCCACAGTTCTGCCCGGCCTGATCGATGCGCACACGCACATGTTCAACGATCACCGCGAGGGTCAATCGCCCGAGGAGGCGATGCTGATCGCGGTGCACAACGCCCAAGCCGATCTGCGCGCGGGCTTCACGTCGGCGCGTGACATGAGCTCGCACGGCAACGGCTACGCCGACGTAACGTTGCGCGACGCGATCAATCAAGGGCGCATCGACGGCCCGCGGATGCAGGTGGCGACGCGCGGCGTCGGCTGGGCCGCGGCCTCGCCGACTCCGCCCGATCACGAGGACACGCTCGAGCGCGCGTGGGTCAGCAACGCCGATGAGGCGCGCGCGGCTGTGCGCGACCAGATCGGGCGCGGCGCGGATTGGATCAAGCTGTATCCGGGCGGCGCGTACTCGTTCGACGCCGCAGGTGTGCCGCAGTACGTGGTCACATATCCGTTGCCGGTGCTGCAGGCGCTCGTCGACGAGACGCATCGGCTCGGCAAGAAGGCGGCGTGTCACGTGCTCGGAGGCGAAGGCCAGAAGAATGCGATCGTCGCGGGTTGCGACACGATCGAGCACGCCTTCGGCCTCGACCAGGAGGGCGCCAACCTCATGGTGCAGAAGGGCCTCTACTACGATCCCACCTTCGTGCGGTACCTCGAGCCATACATGGACGACAACGACGCGAAAAGCACGGGCGGCAAGTACCGCATGATTCCGATCTTCGAGAAAGCCGTCACGCTCGCCGGCAACGACGCCGGGCATGAAAATCATGATCGGCAGCGGCGCCGATGGCTCGACTTATGCGCACGGCACGCAGGCGCTCGACTTCGAGGCGCTCGTGAAGCGCGCGGGCCTGCCGCCCGCGCGCGCGATTCAGGCCGGCACGAGCATCAACGCCGAGGTCATGGGCTGGCAGAACGACGTCGGCTCGATCGAGAAGGGCAAGTACGCCGACCTGATCGCGGTTGCCGGCGATCCGCTCGCGGACATCACCGAGCTGCAGCGCGTGCGGCTCGTGATCAAGGGCGGCAAGATCATCAAGAACGAATTCTAGGAACGTCGACCATGTTGACTCGCCGTCATTTCATCGGAGTCGCGGCAGCGGGCGCCGTGCTGCTCGGCAACGCCTCGCGGCTGCTCGCCGCGACCTACGACCTGATCCTCAAAGGCGGGCGCGTGATCGATCCGTCGGTGAAGCTCAATGCGGTGCGCGACGTCGCGATCGTCGGCGGCCGTATCGCGGCCGTGGAACGTCGGATCGCGGGAGACGCGACGCAAACCGTCGACGTGCGCGGCAAGCTCGTCGTGCCGGGCCTGATCGACATTCACAGCCACGCGGGCCGCGACAAGGAGGGCCCGGCGCTGTCCCTCGCCGACGGCGTGACGTGCTTCGTCGATGCCGGCTCGCAAGGCGCCGACCGCATCGGCGACATCATCGCGAACGTCAAAGGCGGGCCGAGCCGAGGCCGCGTGCTCGTCAACATCGCTCGTGCGGGCATCCTTCCCGACGGCGACACGATGGACCTAGCCCGCGCCGACGCCGCGGCGGCGCGCGACGCGATCGCGAAGAATCGCGACGTCATCGTCGGCGTGAAAGCCCGGCTCACGCGCGGCGTCGCCGCCGACGACGTCGAGGTGCTGAAGCGCGCGCAGGAAGCGGCGTCCGCGTTCGATCTGCCCGTGATGATTCACATGGGCCAAACGTCCTCGCCGATGCCGAGACTCCTAGAGCTCTTGAAGCCCGGCGACATCGTCACGCACTTTTTTGCGCCGCCGCCGAACGCGATCATCGACGACGCGGGCCGAATCCTGCCCGAGGTGCTCGCCGCACGCCGTCGCGGCATCTGGTTCGACGTCGGCAACGGCGTGCGGGATCACATCCGCTGGGACGTCGTCGAGAAGGTCATGCAGCAGGGCTTCCGGCCCGACACGATCTCCACCGATTGGAACGTCATGAGCAAGACCACGGGCGTCATCGACTTTCCGAATTGCATGTCGAAGTTCTTCGGCTACGGCATGTCGGTGTCCGACGTCGTCGCGTGCGCGACCGTGAATGCAGCGCGCATGTTCCCTGCGTTCAGCGACAGGGGCACGTTGAAAGTCGGTGCGCCTGCGGACGTGGCGGTGCTCGAGCTGCGCGACGGCACGTTCGAGTACCTCGACAACTACGAGAACAAGATCACCGGCCGCCAGCGGCTCTTCCCGGCAGGCACCGTGCTCGGCGGCAACTGGATCGCGCGCGCATGATCTCGAGGCGCCGCACGTTGCAGACCGTGGGCGCTCTCGTGGCGGCCGCGGCGCTCGCGGGCGGCGCCAAGCTGCAGTCGGCTCGCGCGCAGTCACCGAGCGGCTCGCGGGCGCGGCTCCCGGACCTCACGGGCAGATTGGCGCGCTACATGGCAACCGCGCGCGACGCGGCGCTGCCGGCCCGGGTCGTCGGCGCTGCGAAGCAGAGGATTCTCGACACCTTTGGCGCAATCGTGTCCGGTGCGCGTTTGAAGCCCGGCGAGGTCACGATCGACTACGTGCGAAAGCTCGGCGGCGTTTCAGAAGCATCGGTGGCGACGACGGACATCGTGACCACGGCCGTCAACGCCGCGTTTGCGAACGGCATGTTTGCGCACGCGGACGAGACGGACGATTTCCATCCGTTCACGAAGGCGCACCCGGGCTGCTCCGTCGTGCCCGCGGCGCTCGCGATGGCCGAGCGCGAAGGCAGCTCGGGCACGGCGCTGCTGAACGCCGTCGTGCTCGGCTATGACTTGGGCTGCCGATTCCTGATGGCGCTCGTGCCCGATGCCGTGCGCGCGAACGACCGCAGCGCCGAAGGCTACAGCGCCACGTTCGGCGCCGCCGCCGCGGCCGCGGCGCTCGCGAATTTCGACGAGATGCGGATGCGCTACGCCATCTCGTACGCCGTGCAGCAGGTGTCCGGCATCTGGAGCTGGGAGCGCGACGAGGAGCACATCGAGAAGGCCTTCGATTTTTCCGGCATGGGCGCGCGCAACGGCGTGGCCGGAGCGACGATGATTCAGGCCGGCTTCACGGGCGTCGTCGATGCGCTCGACGGCGACCGCAACGTGCTCGACGCGCTCGCGTCGGACCCGCAGCCCGAGGAAATGGTGGCCGAGCTGGGCGCGCGGTTCTACGTGGAGGAGACCGCGATCAAGACGTTTCCCGTGGGCTATCCGATTCAAGCGCCGCTCGCTGCGTTCCTGGAGTTGCGCACCGCGCACGGCTTGAACGAAAAAAACGTGCGGCGCATTCTGCTGCGGCTGCCCGCGGACGGCGCGCGCATCGTCGACGGCCGCGCGATGCCGGACGTCAATATCCAGCACATCATCGCGGTCGCGCTCATCGACGGCGCGATCGGTCTCGAGAACAGCCACTCCTATGAGCGCCTCAAAGATCCGCGCGTGCTCACGGCGCGCGAGCGCATCGAGCTCGTGGCCGATCCGCAGCTCGTCAAAGTAGAAGCGCCGCGCAGCGGCTTCGTCGAGGTTACGCTCACGGACGGCCGGCGCGTCGAGCTGTTCATGAGTCACGCGCCGGGTACGCCGGAGAACCCGCTCGACAACGAAGCGGTCAACGCGAAGGCGCGCGAGCTCATGGCGCCGATCCTCGGCGCCGACGCGGAAACGCTGATCGAACGGGTCAACGCGCTCGAAGATGTGGAGGACGCTCGGGAGCTCGCTGCGCTGCTTCGCGCGTGACTGCGCCGCCGCGCGGTCAGCTGCAGGCGAAGTCTTCTTCGCCGATCGGCCGGCAGAGGTCGGGCCAACCGAATTCGCGCCAATACTCGACGAGGCCTAGCTCCGTGACGAACGCCTTGAAGCGGGGCAGCTGCCGCACGTCGTGCATCGACGGCAGCCACAGGTTCAGCAGGTTCTGTGCATTGCGTCTCGTCGCAACCTCGAGGGCTTGCAGCGCAAACGGCGCGTCGCCGAAGTAGGCGGCCCAGACGCCCGTCACCAAGAGCTCGCTGGTCCCGAGCTCCGGGCCGTTCCAGCGCTCGCGCAGCAGCGCGAGCCCCGCGGCAGGATCGTCCATGAGCTTGCGCGTCTGGTTGTAGAGCGGCGGGGCTCCGAACGCTGGAATCGTGTCGTGGGACAACGTCCTACCGGGCGCGAGGCGGGTCATCGCGATGAACCAGTTGCCGATCCATTGGCCTCCGCCGTAGACGGCCGTCGCGCGCTCATACTCCTGATCCGCGCGCGCCTGATCGCCGCGACAGCCAAGCCGAGAATGTAGAACCCGCGAACGGTGCGATTGAACGGATCCGTCGTGCGCGCGATCGAAGCGACCTCTTTGGCCTTGCCGAGATTACCGACGCCGAACAAATGCGTGCCGTAACGCGCGGCCGCGGCGTTTGGCTGGGCCGCGTAAGCTCGACGATATGCCGACTCGGCCGCCCTCCATTGGGCTTGTCTGCTCCTCGCGGTCGCCAGCTGGATCTGCGCATCGATCGAATCCGGCTCGAGCTCCACGGCCCGAGATGCGGCGGCGAGCATCGCGTCTTGCTCGGCGGCGTACTGGTCCCCGATGCGCCCTGTGCGCGCATACCGTGGATGTCTGCCTTGAGTGCCCAGGCCCGCGCGAATTCCGGATCGAGCGCGAGCGCCGCATCGATCGCTTGCAAAGAGCTACCCCACACGCCGCCCGTTGCGGAGCGGAACCCCTCCTGTGCCGCGAGGAAGAGCTCGTAGGCTTCTAGAGAATCCGTCGGCAGCCGCTCGATGTTCTCCTGCTCCGCCGGCGTGAACGCCGTCTCGAGCGCGTTCGCGACGTTCATCGCGATGTCGGCCTGGATCGCAAAGATGTTCTCGAAATCCCGCTCGTACGATTCGGACCACACGTGCAAGCCGGTCTTGGCATCGATGAGCTGAGTCGTCACGAGCACGCGTCCGTCGGCATAGCGAACGCTGCCTTCCATGACGTTCTCGACGTTGAGCTCGCGGCCGATCTCCGGAATGGTCTTGCTGGTTCCGGTGTACTGCATCACGGACGTCCGCGCGATCACGTTGAGACCGCTGAGCTTCACGAGCTGATTCAAGATCTCCTCGTGAATCCCGGCCGCGAAGTACGCGTCGTCCTCGCGCGGGCTCGAGTTCGTGAACGGAATGACGGCAACCGAGTTCGGCACTGTTTGCGGCTCGGCGATGGGCGCCGGCTGATCTTCCACCGCAGGCTCGGCTGGTGCCGCGGTGCTCGCGGCTTGCGCTTCGTCGGGTTCCGCGGCGTCGTCGAGCAGATAATTGTCCACGGCCATGAACGCGACGGCGACGATGAGGAGCCCGGTGATCACGTAGTTGAGACGCTGGCTCGTCAGCGGGGTGATGCTGTCCACGGCAGGAACGTCACGGGTCTTCCTGAGCCCTTCGGGTGTGATCTCGAAGGCCCACGCGAAGAGCAGAACGAAGGGCAGCCCCAGAATCAAAATGAACGTGATGCTCTGAGCGATCCAGGAAGGAGCATTGAACGTCGGCAAGACCGTGGTGACCATCTGGATCACCAACCAGCCGACCACGACGTAGGCGAGGCCGACCTTTACGACATTGCGTCGCTTGAGCTCACCCCAAAACATTCGTTTCCCCCGGCAGTTCCCGCGTCGGATTCTACCTGCGTGACAGCGAAGGCGTGTTTTTTTCGGTTGCGGTAGGCCGTGCTTGGCTTGACGGTGGTCGCCGCGGCCGATTTCCGGTAAGTTCGGACGCTAGAAGAATAAGAAGAACGATCTCCTCGCGTGATGTCGAAATGCAGCGCCGCTCGCGCCGGAGCCGCGGCCATTTGCGTGGCGGCCTGGGCCGGCGCGGCGCACGCGCAAGATTTCACGATCCTCCATCACGAGCGCCTCGCTACGCTCGAGTCGAACGACGCAGCGCAGAGTCGCAACGCAAAGCCGCAAGATCGCGCGAACGGCCTGTCTTTTGTCGCATTCGGAAGGCGATTCGACGTCGTGCTCGAGCCGAACGACGCGCTCGTGAGCGGTCTGCCGGCGGAGCAGATCGCCGCGCTTGCCGACCTCGAGCTCTATCGCGGCCAGCTCGCCGGCATTCCGGGCTCGTGGGTTCGCCTGTCGCGTCATCGTGGAGCACTGTCCGGCATGATTTGGGACGGCGCCGAGCTCTACGGCATCGACGAATACCGGCGCGTCGCGCCGCTGCTGCTGTCTCCCGACGGCGCGAGTGCGGCGGGGCCCGTGATTTATCGCTGGAGCGAAACCGTCGGCGCACTCTCGGATGCCGTCGAGGAGCTCATCGACACCAAGCCGAGCGACCCCGCGGCCTCTTCGGCTCTCGGGTCCATCGCGCTTGCCACCGGCATACGACCCGGCAAGCAGGTCGGCGTTGCCCTGATTGCCGACGTGGAATACGCGGCGCGAGAAGGATCGTCGACGCAGGCGACGCTGCTCAGCATTCTGAACATCGTCGACGGCATCTTCATCAAGCACGTCGGAATCCAGGTCAATGCAGCCTCGATCAAAATCTTCGAGACCGAGGCAGATCCGTTCACTGCTTTCGACGGCAGCGCACTCCTCGACGAGCTCGAGAACTACAAGGACACGACACCGGAGATTCGCGCGCTCGGGCCGCGCAGCTGTTCACGGGCCGCGATCTGACGGACCCGCAGGGAGCGACCGCACAGCGCATCGGCATCGCGAATCTCGGCCAGCTCTGCAGCGCGCGCTACAGCACCGGCGTCGTTCAGGCGACCTTTGGCACCGGCATGAACGCGGTGATCTTCGCCCACGAGCTCGGCCACATCTTCGGCGCGCCGCATGACAACGTGCCCGGCGCATGCGCCGGCGTCGGCACTTATTACATCATGGCTCCTTCGATAACCGGCTCGCATGAGTTCTCTTCGTGCAGCGTGCAGCAAATGCTTCCAGAGATCGCGGGCGCCGCCTGCCTTCGAGATCTGCCGCCCGCGGACGTGGCGCTGCGATTGACGACCGCGCCAGCGGCCGTCTTCGTTCCGAGCGATATGGCGGTTGTTCGAATGTCGATCGCGAACTCGGGCGCATCGCAGGCAATCGGTGTCGAGCTCACGGCCGATGCTCCGAACTTCGGCAATCCCACGGTGTGGTTCTCCGGCGGCAGCGGCAGCAGTTGCTTCCACAATCCGTTTCGCTGCGTCTGGCCGTATCTTGCCCCGAATGAGAGTAGTGAACGCCGAAATGGCCTTCCCGGCGCTGCATCCCGGGTATGGGGCCATCGATATCGCCGTGTCCTCGCTAAACGAATCGACCTCGGCGGGCGATCGACTGCATTTCGACGTCGAGGTGCTGTCGAAAGTGGACCTCGCGACGACCGTAGAGCCTGCGGAGCTGCCGCTGCACCCGGGCGAAACGGGGACCGTCCACGCGACGATCACGAATGTAGGCTCGATGCACGCCACGAACGTGAACGCATGGATGACCATGCGCAACACGACGGAGCTCGTCGACTCCGGGCTCGGTGCGTGCACATCGAAAGGCTCCTCTTGGATACCCGCCTACGATTGCAGCATCGGCGAGCTGGCTCCGGGCGCGGTGAAACGATTCGATATCGTCGTTCGTGCGCGGCCGGACTTGACGCAGGAACACATCGACGACGTAGGCGGTTCGCTCGACGTCGGCGCGACCGCGCGTGAGCCGGACACAAACCCACTCAACAGCTACGCAACAACCCGGCTCACGCCCGCAGTTTCGCCGCCGAGTCCCGCGCCGCCCTTGAACCGCCCGCAACGGCGCAAGCTCCGGCACCTGCGCCGGCGAGCGGCGGCGGGGGGGCGGATCCGCAGACTTCGCGACGCTGCTCGCGCTCGTGCTCACACTCGGCTGGTGGCGCGGCTGGCTGGCCGCCGTTTACTCCTCGAGCGATTCCGCTCCGCTCCGCTAGTTGACGCGCGAAAGACCTGCCATTGCGCACTGTTCCGCCACCGTCAAATATCGCTGCACGCGCCTCGTTGCCAATGACGTACGGATGCGGGTCGTTGGGTTTCCGGTTCGCGAGCCGAGGCACCTTGACCTTCGTCCCGTCGAAATTGGTATGGTTCGCTATGAGCACGTCGGCGCCTGCTTTGGCTGCGATGTCGCGGAAGCGCTGTGCCGAGGCGATGTAGGTCTCGAACCAGAACCGATCGGGGCGCTCAGGCGTAATGTAGGCCGCCGGATTGGTCGTCCAGTTGAACGCCGTGCCGCCCCAGGACGCGGCCAGATGTGGCGCGCCGCCGTCTTTGACCGGCACGAGCGTCGAGACGGTTCCGAGCGTGTGGCCCGGCGTGAGGTACAACGTCACGGTCGTATCGCCGAGCGTGACGCGTTGCCCGTCGGTGACGACCATGTCCCGCTTGGGTTTCGGCCAGGCGCCGGTGGTGCGCTCGATCAGATCCCAGTCATCGGCCGACATCAGCACCCGCGCCCCGAAGCGCTCCTGCAGGAACGCCGCTCCTCCGACGTGGTCGCGATGCGCGTGGCTCACGATCACGTACTCGATGCGCTCAGGATCGAGGCCGAGCTTTCGCAAGCCGCCGACAACCTCGTCCTCCACGGAGTAGTCGTAGATCGCATCGATCAGAATGATGCCGGCCGACGTCGTCACGGCCCATGCCGAATACTCGATCTCGCCGACGAAGTAGAGGTTATCGAAGACCTTCACGGGCTCGGCGTGCCACACCGATCGATCGGGGGGGCCTTCCGGCTGCGCCGCGCCCGCCGGACGCGGTGCCGGCGGGGCTGGCGGCGTGCAAAGGCGGTCGAACAGTCCCTGATGATCCTGGCCCGCGGCCCGTTTGGCGGCAGCAACGTAGGTATCGGCGGAGGCGCCGGCCGATTGAGCGGCCGCGTCGACCGTAGCCAACCCACCCGTGAGCGCAATCGCCGATACCAGTCCCAGCTTCGTGCTTCTCATGGAATCCCCCTATTGCTCGAACGCCTTGCCCCGGCAGCGGAAGCAGAAGTCATGATGCCGAATCTGTCCGCCGCGGCCAACCGAACCCGAGCGAGCTTGACCGCTGCCCGCGGCCGGCGTCAAAGTGCCCGCATCGCGCCGCAGTGCGGGGGTCTCAAAAGTGGCGGTCGAGCAAGCGGCGGTCCATGAAGACGCCGTCTATGTCGTCGACGATTTTCTTCGCGATCCTCACCTGCTGCTGCGGCTGGCCCTCGAGGCGGAGTATCCGAGGCCCCCAAAACTGCAGTCGTATCCCGGGCGGTATTCCGGACGCCATTATCCGCTGCCGGGTCTCGACGACGTCATCGCAGGTATCACGGGCCACGCCGTCGTGCCCGTCTCTCCGAGCGGGCACGGCGCGGTTCGGCTTTGTCCTGAAGGACGAGATCGGCACGGGCGGCGTGCACATCGACAATTGCCACTGGACCGGCGTCTTGTACATGACGCTCGATGAGCACGCGCAAGGCGGCACGGACTTCTCCGCCATCTGCCAACGAACACGCTGCGCGCGCCGGTTTATCCGGAGGATTGGGCGGCTTGGGGCTCGATCACGGCCTGACCGGCTGCACCGCGACGTGCTCCTTCCGCACACGCAACGGACGCCAGCAAGTGGGGCGCCTCGCGCGGCATGTGCCAATGAAATTCAATCGGCTTGTGCTGTTTGAGCCCTGGCTGTGGCACGCCGCAGGACCCGGCTTCGGCGATAGCGTGAGCAATGGACGCCTGATCTATTTAATGTCCTACAACCGGGCTTGACCAAGGGCTTCGGGCGCATTGTTTTTGAGCAGGGCCGGGGCTACTCTGACTCGAGCACAATTCCAATCGATCGTTAGGACTGGGGGCAGCCATGAGTCGTAGCGCGAAACTAGAAAGCGCCTTCGCAGTCGCTCGCCGTGGTGTTTGGGGATCGGCGGCCATCGCGCAAGAGGCGGAAGACGGGGAAGACGCGCAAAGCGCCGCGAGCGCGCGAAAACCTAGCAGTTGACGAGGTTCCGGCCGAAGACCGGGCCGCAGCAGTCGTCGATCCCAACTGGAAAGCACCTCGCACGTCGTGGGGCGATCCGGACTTTCATGGGGTCTGGAGCAGCGACGACTTCCGCAGCGTTCCGCGCGAGCGCCCCGAGGAGTTCGGCACGCGCGAGCGTTTGACTCCGGAGGAATTCGCCAAACGCGCCGAGGCGGACGCACGGCAGCGCAATTTCATCCTGAACCAAAGCGACTACGCGGCACGCAGCTGGGGTCTTCGCACGTTCGGCTACTCGTCGCAGACTCATCGATCCGCCGAACGGGCGCATGCCCGCGAAAACCGCCGATGCCAAACCGCGTGCCACGCGCGGCAGCTACTCGGGCGGCCCCTGGGACGATTTCGAGGATTTCACGCTGTACGATCGCTGCATCACGCGCGGCATGAGCTCGATCATGCCGACGCCCGCGATCTACGGTAACGGCGTGGAGATCGTGCAGAGCCCCGATACGGTGTCGATCACTTTCGAGATGGTCCACGAGACCCGTTTGATCAGGCTCGACGACAAGCCTCGCGCGGCCGGCCTCAATCAGTATCTCGGCACCTCGCGAGGGCATTGGGAAGGCGACACGCTCGTCGTGGAAACGGAGGGTCTCACCGACAAGACCAATATCAACGACGCGCAGAACAGCAAGTCGCTCCGGATCACGGAGCGGTTCCGCCGCATCGATCCCGAGATGATCGAGTACGTCGGCACGTTCCATGATCCCGAGACGTTCGAAGCGCCGTTCACCTATCGGCTGATGCTCACGGCGTTCCCCGACTACCGCATCTACGAGTATGCGTGCCATGAGGGCAACAACGTGGTGCGCGGCGGACTCGCCGGCGAGCGAGTGTTCGAGCAGGAAGCGACAGAAGCGTTGGCCAAGGGCCTGCCGCCGCCGCAACGCCATACCGACCTCGGCCGGTTGCCAGAGGACGCCGCCCAGATCGTCAACATCAATGAGGGTGGCGGACGCGAGTAGGCCGCCGGCTCGCAGAGCCTTCGCTTTTGAACCTAATGTGCCCCGCCGAGCGGGGTCGTCTCGGGGGGACCACACCATGCTTCGACTGGCAGCGACCGCAGTCGCACTCGTGTTCGGGATGGCGGCAGCCGCGCAAACGGGCGACGACTTCGTCCCGGTGACCGACAAGATGCTCCAAGATCCCGATCCGGCGACTGGCTGAGCTGGCGGCGCACGCTCGACGGGTGGGCCTACAGCCCGCTCGACGCGATCAACAAGCGCAACGTCGCGCGGCTCACAGCAGGTGTGGAGCCAGCCGATCGGCGACGGCGTTCAGGAAGCCACGCCGCTCGTCTATCGCGGCGTCATGTACGTGCCGAACCGCGGCGACTACGTGCAGGCGTTCGACGCGCGCGACCGGCGAGCTGCTTGTGGGAGTATCGACGCGCAGTTCCCGGAAGGACGTCACGGCCGGCACCGAACCGCAACCTCGCGATTTGGGGCACGACGCTGATCGATGCCGGCGGCGACAACACGCTGTACGCGATCGACGCACGGACCGGCAAGCTCGTCTGGGAGACGCCGGTGCACGACGCCGAAGACGCGAGCGCGCGCGACGTCCGGTCCGATCATCGCCAACGGCAAGGTCATCACGGGCCGGCAATGCCAGCCCGACGCGACGCACGAAGCCTGCGTCGTCACGGCGCACGACGCGGCCACCGGCAAGGAGCTGTGGCGCGCGCGCACGATTCCGCGGCCGGGCGAGCCCGGCGATGAGTCGCTGGGGCGGCGTGCCGATGGAGCAGCGCTGGCACGTCGGCACGTGGATGGTGCCGAGCTTCGATCCCGAGCTGAACTCGATCTACGTCGGCACGTCGGTGACGATCCCCGCGGCGAAGTTCATTCTCGGCGGCAGCCGACAAGCAGCACCTCTATCACAACTCGACGCTCGCGCTCGACGTCGATACCGGACGCCTCGTCTGGTACTACCAGCATCTCGTCGACCACTGGGATCTCGACCATCCGTTCGAGCGCCTGCTCGTCGATACGCGCGTCGCGCCGAATCCGAGCGAAGTGCGCTTGGATCAATCCGCGGCTGCGCCCCGGCGAGCGCCGCAAGGTCGTCACGGGAATTCCCGGCAAGACCGGCATCGTCTACACGCTCGATCGCGAGACCGGCGAGTTCCTGTGGGCGCGCCCGACGATCTACCAGAACGTCGTGCGCAACATCGACGGCGCGACGGGCGCGAGTCACCGTCGATCCCGAGCGCGTCTACACGCGCAAGGATCAAACGATCATCGTATGCCCCGGCATGAACGGCGGCAAGAACTGGCCCGCCGGCGCGTACAGCCCGCGCACGAACGCGATGTACATGCCGATGCAGAATCTGTGCATGACGCGCGACCACGACTCGGACCAGCGCGATCCGTCAGCTCGTCTACGGCCTCGAGCCGGAGCAGATGCTCGCGCCCGGCGCCGACAAGATGGGCGCCGTCTAGGCGGTGTCGGCGGAGACCGGCGAGACGCTGTGGCGTCACGAGCAGCGCGCCGGCGTCATGTCGATGGTCGCGACCGGCGGCGGCCTCGTGTTCGGCGGCGACGTCGGCGGGCGCTTCAAAGCCTATGACGACGACGACGGGTGAGATGCTTTGGCAGGCGGACTTGGGCTCGCCGATCAGCGGCTTTCCTGTGACTTACGCCGTCGACGGCAAGCAGTACGTCGCGGTGTCGACGTTAGCAACCCTGCGACTCGATGCTGATCGTCGTCAATTCCAGGACTCGGCGGCGATCGCTAGGCTCCGGCCAGTCGGAGCGGCTCTAGGGCGTAACGCGCGTAGCTCCAAACCTCCACGAGCTCGATCTCGTTCGCGTCGGGATCGTGGACATACAGCGAACGGCGATTCGACCACCGATAGATATGATCGGGCTCGCCGCTGTCGCGCGCAACATGGACCCCGAGCTCCCAGACGGCTTGCCGGGCGCGATCGAGATTGCCGACGACGAACCCCCAACGGCACAGGGGCTGCCGCAGCGCGCCGCCGCCGCGCTGCTCGTGCAGCACGAGGTCGACCCGGGCCGTCGCCTTCATGACGACCGAGGCGCGCTCGCGGTCGAAGTCGTGCGTGCAGAATCCGAAGACGCGCGTATAGAAGTCGACCGATCGCCGCAAGCTACGCACTGATGCGTTGAGCTGATCGTTGCCGAGCTCGACATATTCGGATTGTTCCGCTACGGACCAAGCGATGATCTCGTTGACCTTTATCATGGCGTTGTCCTCCTTGCGACGAGCGCGGCCGCGGGTCGCAACAAAGCGAAGGCGAGGATGGCGACGCCGATCGCAAGCATTGCGCTGATGCTCGCGACGGCGTCGAACGCGAGCGCGAACGCCGCGCGGACGGAATCCAGAAGCTCGGTGCCGAGCGCATCCGGCAGCTGCCCCGCAACCGCTACGGCAGCGCCGATCGTGTCGCGCGCGGTCTCGGCGATATCCGCAGGCAGCGGCGCTGGGAGCGTGCTCGCGACCTCGCTTCGATAGATCGCGGTGACGATGCTGCCCATCACCGCGATCCCCAACGCCCCGCCGAGCTCGGCGCTAGTCTCCGATAGCGCTGATGCGGCGCCGGCCCGCTCGGGCGGTGCGGCGCTCAACACCATGTCCGTCGTCAAGGTCACCACCGGCGTGAGGCCCAGCGAGAACACGATGGATCCAGCCACCAACATCGCGAGCGCGGAGGTGGCGTCGTCGACGAGCGCCAGCAGGGCGAAGCCTGCGGCCGAGACGAGCATCCCGCCGGCGATCACGTGCGCCGGATGAAAGCGCCGCACGATCGCGGGTGTGACCATCGATCCGCCGATGAACGCGAGCGCCGAGGGCAATCCCCATAGTCCGGCCGTAAGCGGTGAGAAGCCGAACAGCGATTGCAGGTATTGGGCGATGAACAGAAACGTCGCGAACGCCGTAAGAAAGCCGAGGACATTCACGGCGAGCGCCGCGCTGAACGCCGGCGCGCGGAACAGCTCGAGATCGATCAAGGGGTCGGCGAGGCGCGCTTGCCGGCGCAAGAACGCTGCGCCGAACGCAATGCCAATGAGGATTGCAAAAACCGCGCTCGAGCCCGCACCGTTTTGCGCGATCTGCTTGAAGCCGTAGATCACGGCGAGCACCGCCACGAGCGACTGCAACGCGGAGAGTGGATCCAGGCGCCCCGCGTGGTCATCGCGGTACTCGGGCAGCAGCGCCGGCGCGAGCGCGAGCAGCAACAGCATCACCGGAACATTGATCAGGAACACCGAGCCCCACCAGAAGTGCTCGAGCAGCACGCCGCCGATCAGCGGTCCGATCGCGCCACCGGCCGAGTAGCTCATCACCCAAATGCTGATCGCGACCGTGCGCTCGCCGGCATCGAGAAACATGTTGCGGATCAGGGACAAGGTCGAAGGCGCAAGCGTCGCCGCGGCTACGCCGAGCAACGCACGCGTCGCGATCAGCATCGCCGAGTTCGTAGCAAACGCCGCGAGCGCGGAAGCCGCGCCGAAAACGACGGCGCCGATCAGGAGCAGCTTGCGGCGGCCGATGCGGTCGCCGAGCGTGCCCATCGTGATCAGCGATCCGGCGACGAGGAAGCCGTAGATATCCATGATCCACAGCAGCTCGACGCTGCTCGGCTTGAGGTCCGCGCTCAGAGAGGGGACGGCAAGGTTCAGCACCGTTAGGTCCATCGAGTAGAGCATGCACGGCAGCGCGATGACTCCTAGGCCGACCCATTCGCGCCGCCCGGCCCGGCTCGCCGCCTTGCTGTCACCTGAGCTGCGCATGAATCCTCCGTCGCGTCGACAGTCATCTGTATAAGCGATAGTCGTTCGAGCGACGGCGAGATCGACGTTGCGGCTAAATTTGTCCGGCCTCGTAGATCAGCTCGCAGCGGACCGGCTCGGCGCGCTCGAGAAGCCGTGAAATGCGCGCGCGATGGGCAATGAACGCGTCGCTGGCTGTGAAACGATCGAGCTCGTGAACCGCGTCGAACACGCTCACCATGACCACCTTGCTGCCGTCGGCCGCGCGATAGAGCCGGCTCCCGCGGAATCCTTGGATTCCCGCCGCCAAACCGGGCAGCGCGGCGGTTTGGACTGCAATGAACTCGTCCAGCGCGCCGGGCTTCGGCGTGAACGTGTTCAAGACAGCAATCGGTTGCCGCGCGGCTGCTGTCGATTTCGCTTCGCTCATGACGAATCTCCTTCTTCGCGTGAGGGGTTGCCGAGTGAAGCGGGGGACTGTAAAACTTCAACTTAAGTTGAGGTCAAGGGGTAAGCGATGGCGAAGGGAGTCGATCCGTCGAGCATCGGCAAAGAGCTCACGGTTGGTGAGGTCGGACGTCGCAGCGGCGTCGCTTCGTCCGCGATTCGCTTCTACGAGGCAAAGGGCCTCATCAAGAGCCGCCGCAATTCCGGCAACCAGCGGCGTTTCCCGCGCGAGGTGTTGCGCCGCATCGCAGTCATCAAGGTTGCGCAGCGCCTAGGCATTCCGCTCGTGAAGATTCGCTCGGCGTTACGGACGCTGCCCGACGGCCGTGCGCCGACTGCCGCGGAGTGGGGAAAACTTTCCGCTGCGTGGAAGGCGGAGCTGACGGAGCGGATCGAGCTGCTCACGCGCCTGCGCGACAGCCTGACCGAGTGCATCGGCTGCGGTTGCTTGTCGCTGCAGAGTTGCCCGCTGCGCAATCCTGGGATCGGCTCGCGGAGCAAGGCGACGGGCCTCGCCTGTTGGATCCCTCGGGTGCCCGACGCTGAGACCAGGTCCGCAACGCGATGCGAGGGGCGGGCCGCAAGGACCGCGAACACGGCGCGCGCCGCGTGTGCATAGGTAGCCCTCGCGAGATTGACAGCTCGCGTCACGATCATCGGTAGAACGTTCGGTATCCTGTCAAACCGCGGCGACGATGTGTGCGCAGCGGAAAGCAGTGGGCGAACCCGCCGTTCTCGCGGAGCAAGGGCGGGGCGCGTCTGTTGGATCCGGGCGGTAGCGAACGGCGTTGAAGTAGGGGCGGCGGGCCGTCGCCGGACATTGAGCGCATGGCTGCCGTGGGACGAGGTGTTCGACGGCGATGCGCGCGGATCCACGTTACGCGCCGATGGTGAAAAGGCTCAGCGTCAGCGCAGGCCGCTAGTGCGGACAGCGGCACCTGCAGGTGTGCGGGAGGCGCGTCGCGGGGCATTGACACATCAGCGGAGCGCCGTTTGCGCACACGTAACGGTCCTGATACTCGCTGTCGATATCCACGGGGGCCATGCCGATGAAGTACGGTTGACCGCCGAAGGATTGGGATTGGTAGCTTGATTGTCCGGTTGTGGTGCAGCCGACGAGCTGCGCGGCTGCGAGCAGAACGAGCGCCGCGAGTCCTTGACGTTTTGTCACTGGGGGTCCTCCCTGTGGCGCATTCGCGCCGTGGCCCTCCCCAAGTGACTACCGTCCGTAAGGTATAGATGCCTCAGACGGGCATTTGGTTACGCGCGCGGCCGCGGGAGCTGCTCCTCAGGGTTCTCGCGGCGGTGGGCCGATCGCGATGCCCCATGGCGTCGCGCCGACGCGAATCGTTGCGACGACGTTCAGCGACGCCGTGTCGATGACCGACACGTCGTTCGACGAGCCGTTGGCCGTGTACAAGAACTTGCCGTCGGACGTGAGCCCGATGCCCCACGGGCGAGCGCCGACCCGCACGTTCGGCGACGACGCTCGCCGTCGCGAGATCGATGACCGAGACCGTCCGCGCCCGGCCGTTCGCGACGTAGAGGCGCTCTTCGTCCGGCGAAAGCGCGAGCCCCATCGGCAGCGAGCCGGCGCGGCAGCGCGATCGTCTCGAGCACCTCGTTCGTCGCGACGTCGACGACGGCCACGCTGCCGCCGTGCTCGGACGACACGTAGGCGCGCGAGCCGTCGCCGGAGAAGATCGAGTCGCGCGGGCGCCAGCCGACCGGAATGCTGCCGAGCACGGCTCCGCTTCGCGCATCGACGACGGTCACGGCGTGGTCGCTCTCGCTCGTGACGTAGACGGTCGGCTCGATCCGGGCGCAAGCGCACGCCTTCGGGCTCGCCGCCGACGTCGACCGTCCGCAGCACGCTCGCCGGTTGCGAGATCGACGATCGATAGCTCGCCCGCGTCCTCGTTCGAGACGAACAGTCGGCCGCTGCGCTGGCGTCGACGTCGAACTCTTCGGGATCCGAGCCGCCCGGAAGCACGCGCAGCACCGCGCGCCGCCGCGCGTCGACGACGGCGATGCCGTCCTTGGTCTTGTCGGCGCGCGAGCTTCGCGCATTCCTCGTCCGGCATCGTCGGCGGGCATTTCGGCGAGCCGGACAACGCGACGTAGACGCAGCTCGCCGTCGCGGCTGACCTCGACGCCGCGCGGCCGCGTGCCGACCTCGACCTCGCCGATCACTTTCTGCGTGGCCGTCGAGATGATGCTGATCGTGCCCGCATCCTCGTTCGTCACGTAGACGAGCTCCGCCGGCTCCGTCGATGACCGGAATGTGGTATTCGGCGAAGAGCGCCGCCGTCTCCGCGGCGGTGCGCGCCATCAGCGTCTTCGAGCAGAGCGCGCGACTCGCGCTCGCCGAAGCGCACGCCGGCCGCCATCGCGAACTCGAATTGGATGCCCGGCTCGGAGCGCAGCGGCACGACGGCGACGTCCACACGGTTCCGCTCGCGCCGCGAAGTATCCGGCAATCGGGCCCCAGAGAATCGCGGCATCGAGCTCGCCGGCGAGGAGCTCGTTCTCGATGATCTTGCCCGGATAGACGTCCGGGTCACCGTCGAGCGCCGAATACGGCACCATCTGCTCGTACATCCCGTGGCGAGCGAGCCACTCCGCCGCGGGGCTCGGCGTGAACACGCCGATGCGCAGCGCGTCGCGAGCGGCGGGCGGCAGATTGATCAGATCCTCGGCGTCGCGAATGTCGAGCTCACGACCGGCGACGTAGACGAGCGCATACGTCGAGCGATAGTACGGCCGCGTCGTCATCGCGAGGTCGTAGCCGGCGGGCACGCCGACGATCACGTCGCACTTGTAGCCGCCGCGCTCGGGATCTTCGGCTTGCAGCGTGTTGCGCTCGAAGCCGCGCCGGTGCGGGAACCAGGTGTACTCCACTTCGACGCCGAGCTCGCGCGCCCAAATCTGCGCGAGCTTGTTCTCGAACCCTTGCTCGTCGCGATTCGAGAACGGCAGGTTGTTCGGATCGGCGCAGACCTTGAGCGTGTCGCCACGGAGCTTGCGCGCCGGCCGGCGCGCGCGAGCAACGGCGAGCAACGCCGCGGCGAGCACGGCGATCGGCGTCGCACGCGATGCTCACGGCTCCGCCGGCAGGCGCTTGGGTCTTCCCGGGCAGCAGCGCGCCGTCGCTGCGCGCCTTCAAGTACGACCACAGCTCCTCGAAGTACTTGTTGACGTTCGGATCCTGGCTCCACGGCGGCATCACGCCCATCTGCCCTTTGAATCCCTCGTTCATGGCCTTCATGAACGCGGTCTTGTCGATCTCGCGCATGCGCGCGAGCAAGATCCGGAGCGAACGTGCTGCCGACGGCGTCCTGGGCGTGACAGGTGTGACAGATCGCCGTGAAACGTGCGCCAGCCGACGTACGTCCCGCGATCGACGCGGCAAACCGTCGCGCCGCCTTCCTCCGGGATCGGGCGCGCATTCGACGGTGTACGGCTTGGCCGCCGTCCGGCTCCTGCGCGCGGCCGGCGCCCGCGGCGACGAGCGCCGCCGCTGCGACGAACAACGCGAACGTTCGGCACGCGTTCATCGCAGCGGCGAAGCAGCGATGCTACGGAAGCGCGAACACGGTCAGCACGCCGCCGAGCTGCGTGTGCCGCGCCAACGAGCGATACGCGCCGACGGCGCCGAGGCCGTCCGTCGCGCCCTCGAGCCCGGCCGCCATGCCGATTCCGGCCCAACCGCCGATGCCGGACAGCACGCCGATGTACTGCTTGCCCTCGTGCGTCCACGTATTGATGTTGCCGATGATTCCGGACGGCGTCTTGAAGCGGTAGAGCTCTTGGCCCGTCGTGCGCATCGACGGCTTTCAAATAGCCTTCGAGCGTGCCGTAGAAGACCACGTCGCCGGCCGTCGCCAACGCGCCGCTCCAGACCGAGAACGGCTCGGGCTTGCGACCACACGATCTTGCCTTCGGCCGCGTCCCACGCGATGAAGTTGCCGAGATTGGTCGTGCCGTCGCGCGTGGCCTGACCGGCCGGGAACATCGTGAGCACCGCGCCGACGTACGGCTGCCCCGCCACGTACTCGACCTCGTACGGCTCGTAGTCCATGCAGACGTGGTTGGTCGGAACGTAGAACAGCTTCGTGCGCGGCGAGTATGCCGCCGGCTGTTGGTCCTTCGAGCCGAGCGCCGCGGGGCAAATGTCCTCGGTGTTGAAGTCCTCGCCGTTCTTGCCGCGTGCTGTAGCGGTCGACGACCTGCGGGCGGCCCGTGCGCATGTCGACGTGCGTCGCCCAGTTCACGGCCGGATCGAATTTCTCCGCAACGAGCAGCTCGCCGTTCTCGCGATCCAGCGTGTAGCCGAAACCGTTGCGATCGAAGTGCACGAGCGCCTTGCGCATCCGGCCGTCGACCTCGAGATCGACGAGCACGTTCTCGTTGACGCCGTCGTAGTCCCACTCGTCGTGCGGCGTCATCTGATACACCCATCGCGCCATGCCGGTGTCCGCGTCGCGCGCGAACAAGGTCATGCTCCAGCGGTTGTCGCCGGGGCGCACGACGGGATTCCAGGTGCCGGGATTGCCGCTGCCGTAATAGATGAGATTGAGCGCGGGGTCGTAGGTGAACCAGCCCCAAGTCGTGCCGCCGCCGAGCCGCCACTGCTCGCCTTCCCAGGTGCTCAAGCTCGAGTTCGCGCCGATCGGCCGGCCGAGATGCGTCGTGCGCCGCGGATCGATCAAGCAGCTCGTCGTCCGGGCCGACGCTGTAGGCTTTCCAGACTTGCCGGCCGGTAGCGATGTCGTAGGCGACGACGAAGCCGCGCACGCCGTACTCGCCGCCGCTGATGCCCGTGATCACCTTGTCTTTGACGACGAGCGGCGCGTTCGTGTTGGTCTCGCCCTTCGCGGGGTCGCCGTTGGTCGCCGTCCAGGCCACCGCGCCGGTCTCGGCGTTGAGCGCGACGAGCTTGGTATCGGCCTGCTGGAGAAAGATCTTGCCGTCGCCGTACGCGAGCCCGCGGTTCACGGTGTCGCAGCACATCACCGGAATCGTGTCGGCGTCCTGCGTCGGCGCGTAAGTCCAATTGATCGTCTGATCGGCGCAGGTTGATCGAATAGACTTTGTTCGGAAACGGCGTGTGGATGTAGAGCGTGTCGCCGACGACGAGCGGACCGCCTTCGTGGCCGCGCAGCACGCCGGTGGAGAATGTCCACGCCACCTGCAGGCGCCCGACGTTGCTCTTGTCGATCTGGGCTCAACTGCGCTGTAGCGCGTGCCGGCATAGTTGCCGCCCCAGTGGCCCAGTTGCTCGAGTCAGCGATGAGTTTTTCGACGTCTTCGTTGGCGCCGGCGAAACACGGCACTAGCCAGGCGAGGACGATCGCAAAGCGCTTCGTGGTCATCCCGCTCTCCTTATTAGTTAGCTTTGGTCCGGGTCGCGTTTGACATTATGCTCTGCGCATGCAAGCACGAGGTCGGGTGCCGATTTTCGCTACAGGCGCACTGTGCCACCGACGGGAAAATCGGTACCTGACGCCGACTCTGTCAGTTACGGATGAAGCACCGGGCCTTGCCGCGCTCGATGGCGGCCTCGAGCTTCGTCGACGAGCGATCGCGCCTGGTCGGGATCGCGGAACACGCCGCCGCGCTCGCCCGCCGTCGACCGCAGCTGGCTGAATACCTGCGCTTGCGGCGAACTCGCTCGTGGCTCATCTCGGCCGCGATCGCGTCGACCAAGCAGACGCATTTATAAAGGGTGTCGTAGCTCTGCCCGCCCTGCTCGTTCATGCAGCCGAGCACGAACTCCACGCGCGCTTGCGTCGGGAAGTCATTGGCGAGCGCGACGCCGGGCAGCAGCAGCGCCAACCACAGGCTCGGTGCTTTCAACATCTTGAGAATGCTAACAGCACCCTCCCTACCGGAGTAGGTCGAAGATGCGGCTGTATTTGACGACGAACTCGCGCCCGCGCGGCAGCGCGCCGAAGCCGTCCTCCTCAACCTCGTTGTAGACGACGTAGAGGCCGGCGTTTGCGGACTGCAGCCACGAGAATCGCAGGTTCGTGGAGACCGTATCCGCCTGCTCGTTGTACTGCATCAGCATCTGCACGAGCATGCGCGGCGAGAACGAGTAGGACACGCGCAGCCGCCAGAGATTGGCCGTGAAGTCCCCGCCCGGCACCGGCAGGTCGAACTCGTTGTAGTTGTAGGCGAGCTCGGAGCTGAACTTCTCGCCGATGCGGTAGCGGATCGTCGGCGTGAGCGCGACGCGATCGCCGCCGAAGCGGCCGCCGATCGTCGTGTTCAAATCGAAATTCAACGGCGCAGAACCGTCGCCGCGGAAGACGAGCTGCAGCTCCTCGTGGTTGTAGGTGCCGGGCAAGACCGTCACGCCGGGCACGATGTCGAACGGTTGCTTCAAGCCTTCCGTCGTGACGTTGACGCCCGTGTGAAATTCGCGGCCGGTTTGAAACTCCCAGTGCGTGTCCATGTGCAGGAAGCCGGTTTCCTGGAAGCCGTCGAAATCCCAGTAACCGCGATAAACGATGTGCGGCCGTACCTCGAAGAGGTTCCAGAGATCCGGAGGCCGCACGCGGCGGAAGATTCGGCCCTCGAATTTCTTGTAGTCGCGGCGCGCGAGAAAGCCGACTTCAGGATTGAAGCTATCGCCGACCTCGGTGTAGCCGAGCCCGTAAGTCCAGTCCGCGTCGGTGTAGTCGCCAGAAACGGCGAATGCGTCGTCGCGGCCCGTCGATCCCGGCGTGCTCGTCTCGGCGACCCACGCTTGGATCAGAGAGTTCTCGCCGATGCCCCAGCGCCCGTCGAGCGCGTAAGTTTGGTTCTGATCGTCGGCCGCGTTGCCGAGCAAGCTGCCGTCGCCGTCGCGATCGACGAACAGTCCGCCGATCGCCGAGCGGTTCGGCAGCTCCTGATTCACGCGCGCGACGGAGTAGTCGTTGCCGGGTGCGAGGCCGGGAACCTCCTCGGAGCTCATCCGCAAGAAACCGACGTTGGTCCGCGTGCCGATCTTGCCGGACAGCCGCAAGCCGCCTTCGATCGGCACGGGCTGCCCGTCCGCGATGCCGATGCGCCGGCTGAAGAAGAGCTCCACCTCTTGCGGATTGCCGACCGTGAATTGTCCCGCGTTCTCGAGGAAGAACGCGCGCTTCTCGGGAAAGAACAAGCTGAAGCGATCGAGGTTCACCTGCTCCTCGTCGACTTCCACTTGCGCGAAATCCGTGTTGTACGTCGCATCGAGCGTCAAGCTCGGCGTGATCGAGTACTTCAAGTCGAAGCCGGCCTCGTCCTCGGATTGCGTCTCCGCGAGCGCGCCGCCGCTGCGCGACTCGCCGAGCACGTACGGCGTGAGCTGCAAGTTGCGCTGGCGCGGCACGCGAATTCCCTCGATCGACCCGGCCTCGGAGACTTGGAACAGATTGCGTTCCTGCGACAGCGGCGCCCAGAACGAGATTTCGTTGTTGCGGCGAACCCGGCGCTCGAAGTTGAAGCCCCAGGTCTGCACTTCCTCCGCGCCGAAGCGCAGGGATGTGAACGGGATCTCCATCTCGGCGCTCCAGCCGATGTCCGAAACGGCGGCGCGCACCGTCCACGACGTGTCCCAGTTCTGATTGAAGCCGCTCTCGCTGCCCGCCATGAACTGACCCGCGCCTTCGCGCGACACCTGACCGTCGTACTCCATGCCGCCCGGCGTCGTGCCGAACACGTAGCCGTTCTGCCGATCGAGCAGGCCGTCGATCAGCACGCGAAAGCTGTCGGTGTCCTCGAGCGACGAGTCGCGGCGGCTGTCGGTGGAGACGATCTCGAGCGGCTCATCGTCGTAGGCGATGAGGCCGATGTGCAGCGCGCGGTCAGTGAAGCCGACGAAGACCACGGTGCGCTGGCTCGCGGCGGCGCCTGCGTTTGGCTGGATTTGCCAGAACTGATCGATCGCTTGCGCGCCCTCCCACGCGGGGTCGCCCGCGACGTTGCCGTCGACCGTGGGCGCGGTCGCGAGCGGCATCGCCTGCGCGATGGGCCGCGTCGTCAGCGATGAATCAACCTGCGCGAATGCGCTCAGTGCGAGTGCTGTGGGGGCTACGGTCCCGAGGGTCAGGCGCAATAGGCGAGACAAGAAGTTCCTCTGCGACGGTTGTTTGTTATGAGCTCGCCGAGAATTATCGCGCAACCGCCGCGGCGCAACGCCAAGAATGCTAAAGCGCAAGCGGGGTCAGGCACCGTGCCTGACCCCGTGCCTGACCCCGGTCGTTGATTCACGGCTAGTCTCGGCGTAGCGTGAATTTGTCGGGCGCCTCCGGCGTTCGATGGGGAGGAACGGTGTTTGCGTTGACGCGGATTCTCGTGCCGACGAATCTCGGCGAGCCTTCGCAAACGGCGATCAAGTACGGCGTCGCGTTCGCGCGCCAATTTGGCGCGAAGCTGTTTCTGCTGCACGCGCTTCCCGCGAAGGAGTTCGACGCGGTCATCGAGACCGAGCGCGTTCTCGAGGTGTTGGAGCCGGAGGCTTCGAGCTCGGAGCCCACGCCCGCCGACGTTGCGCGCAATGCCGCGCGGCAGGAGCTGAGCCGGTTGCTGCAGCCGCACGAGGAACAAGACACGCGCGCTGAATATTTGCTGCGCGCGTCACACGGCGACCCGGACGAGGCGATCGTCGCGTGCGCCGCGGAGCTCGCGGTCGAGCTCATCATCATGGGCAAGCACCGGCTCGGCTTCGTCGAGCACCTGCTCGCGGGCAGCGTGGCGGAGAAAGTTATCCGGCACGCGCCGTGCCCGGTGCTGATCGTGCAGCATCCCGAGCACGAGTTCGTCGTGCAGGAGGATCCGCAGCACGCGGCCGCCGGCAGCGCACCTAGAGACTGAGCAGCGTTCGCGCTTGGTCGGTGCAGCCGCGCGCCGCGAGCCAAGCGACCGTCGCAAGGTCCTTGTCCGCGAGCTCGTGGGCAAGCGCGTGCAGCCTGATCGCGACCGACCGTATGCCGCCCGCCGGCCTCACGAGATAAACGCGGTTGTCCGCGGGCGGTGAGTCGAACGGCCACGCGGCGCGCGCCTCGCTCGCGGGCCACTGCAGCGACGCCGTGCGATTGTCCGTCACGTCGACGAGCTCCGCGGTCAGAGGCGCGTCGCTTTGCTCGCGCCAGAACGCAACTGCGCTGCCGCGCAGCACGCATTGATCTCCGGTTCGTTCGGCGTGGATCAGCCACGGATCGGGCCGCGTGTCGGCGGCGTCCCGCTCGTCATCGAGATCGCCGCGCACGCCTGCGAGCCCTCCGGCCTCCGCCGGCCGTGCGCCGACGAGTTGCGCAACGGCGCGGCGCACATTGCTTTCGCTCGGGGGCGGGCCGGGTCTATCGCCGCCCGTCGCCGGCCCCATGTACGGGCCCGCGATTCGCAGGAAACGGCCGTCCTCGGTCGCGAACACGACGAACTCCATCGCGGCCAACATGATCTCGCTCTCGCCGTCGAGGGTGCGCCCCGCCTGATACATCGCGCTGTTTGATTCGAGAACGACTTGCTCGGCGGCGTGCGCGAGGGGCGCAAGCGCGCAGGCAAGCAGCAGCGCCGAGCGCAGGCAATGTCGAACGTTCATTGTTATTTCTCCTCTAGCACGATTCTGCTCCCACGTTCGCCGCGGGCAAGCCGCCGCAGGTGAAAAGCGATCAGCTCGTCGTTCGGAAACTTCTGGTGCAGCGCCGCAAACAGCTCGATCGCGGCCGGATCTTCCTGTTCGAGGGCCACATAGGCCTCGAGATAATCGTCGACCATCGATTCTAGTCCTTCGTCGAGCGGCGTGACGCACCGAAGCGCTCGAGTTTTGCCCTTGAGCACGAGCTCGCCGACCATGCGCAAGCGTTCCTCGGGGCAATGGCGGGCTGCATCGCTGCTGATGCAGACGCGCGTCCCCAAATGCTTGTTCACGCTCTCGAGCCGTGCGGCGGTATTCACGGCATCGCCGTGCGCCGTGTAATGGAATCGCACGGCGCTGCCGACGTTGCCGACGATCGCCGTGCCCGTGTGCACGCCGATCCGCGTCACGCCGAGCGGCAACCCACGCTCGCGCCGCTCGGCACGAAACGCCTCGCAGAAACGATCCACTGCGAGCGCGCAACGAACCGCGCGCTGCGCGTGGTCTGGCTGCTCCGCCGGAGCGTTGAAGAACACGGCGATGCTGTCGCCGATTAGTCGATCCACGGTGCCGCCATGGTCCAGCGCGATCTTGAGCATCCCTTCGAAATACTCCTGCAGCAGCGACACGATGGTCTCTGGCGTTTGTTCCTCGGTGAGACTCGTGAAGCTCGCAAGGTCGGAAAACAGAAAGCTCATTTCGCGCTTCTCGCCCCCGAGCACGAGCTTGCGCGGATCGCTCAGCACGTGCTCGATCACGGCCGGGGACACGTAGCGCTGAAACGCCTCGCGCACGAAACGCTTTTCGGTACGGTCCTCGTGCCGCGCGTAGGCGCTGCCGAAGCTCGCGGCGAGGAAGAAAGCGGCGGCCGGACCGAGCAACGGCAGCTGCACACCGCCTTGCGCGAACCACATGAACCCGAGCACGGTGTAGCCGATGACGCACACGGCGCCGAGCACCGTTTTGAGCGGCAGGCTCAACGCCGTGAACGGCAAAGCGCAGCCGATCGCGGCGGCGGCTAACAAGATCAGGACCTCGATCCACGTGGCGGCCGCGGGGTAGCGCTCGCCGTCCAGGAGCTGGGCGAGCGACTGCGCATGGATCTCGACGCCGGCCATCGTCGACGCCGCGCCGCCGAGCACCGAGAGCGGCGTCCGAAAGCGATCTTGATTCGGCAGATCGGCACCGAGGAGCACCGCGCGGCCCTCGATCCAGGCCGCCGGCAAGTGCTCGACCGTGGCCGCGGGGAATGCGCGAATCGGCGGCGGCTCGCCTTCGTCGTTGCACTCGATAGTAGATGCGTTGCGGCTCGACGAGCTCGACGCCAAGAGCGCCGGCGAGCTCTGCGACTAGGCTCGGCCTAAAACCGCTCTCGGTCATCTCGCCGGGAAAGACCTCGCGAACGACGCCGTCGATCGTGTGCACGGTTGCTGCGCCGACGCTTCGGTCTTCGAGGTAGCGTTCCTGAAACTCGAGCTGGCGCGGCGTCAAACCTGTGCTCGCGTCGCCGACCACCGCGACCACCGGAGCAGGGAACGAGTCGATGGCCGCGAGCAACGCCTCGTCGTCCTCGGCGATCGTGGGCTGATCGAACAGGATGTCGATGCCGACGGCGCGCGGCTTCTTGTCCGCGAGCGAGCGCAACACGCGGGCCAAGAAGGCGCGGCTGATCGGCGAGCGGAACGGCAGCTCGGCGAGCGTGTTCTCGTCGATCGTCAGCAGAACCACCGCGTCGGTTTGCGTGCGCGGTTGCGAGAAATACGCGAGCTGCAGGTCCTCGAGCCACGCGGATCCTTGCCGCAGCACCGGAAGATGCCGCGTGCCGAGCCACGCGAGCGCCGCGGCAAGCACGGCGAGAACGACGCCGGCGAGCAACGATTGATGAGCGTTTTTCATCACTGATGCCGCCTTAGCAACATTCTCGGCGCGTGGTTCGAGTCAGCTTAGCCATGCTACAGTGCCGAAAAAGCGGACATCACGATGCCCGGTCTCTTGCGTCACGCCGCGGCTGTCCTGCGAGTGCGCCGATCGTTCGTAGGGTCGGTCGCTGCATGCATTTGCATTGAAGCCTTCTCCGTGCAGGCGCACGCGCAGGTCGCTTGCGACGACGTCGCATCGGCGCCCTCCGCCACGATCGAGCAGCTCGTCCGCGCGGCGGATTGTCATCAAGCGGCCGGTCAAGCGCTGCGCGCGTTGGATGCGCTCGACGCGGCGCTCCGCCTCGCCTCCGATGGGGACACGGAAAACGCTGCGGCGACTATAACCATCCACGCGCGCTTGGGCCAAGTCCACGCGGCGCTCGGCGACTACGCAGCGGCGATCGGCGCGCTCGAGCGGGGCATCGAGATCGCGGCGGCGTCGCAGCGGGCGGCGGACGCCGCGCCGCTGCTGAACGACCTCGGCCGCGCCTACATGGCGAACGACGAGCCGCGGCTCGGGCTTGCCGCGTTCGCCGACAGTCGTGAGCTCGCCGCGACCGACTCGCTACGTCTCACGGCCACCCTGAATCTCGCGCGCGCGCGCAGCGAGGCCGGTTCCGGCGAGAACCTGCTCCCGGAGCTCGAAGACCTCGGCAGCGCCGCGCGGACTCTCGAAGACCCCACGGCGAAGGCTTCGATCCTGCTCGCGCTCGCCGAGCTGCACCGCGATCTCGCCGGAAGCTCGGCGGCGCGCGAGCGCCACTCGCTCCTCGCGCAAGACTCCGCGGAGCGCGCGCTCGAGATTACGCGTGCGCTCGACGATCCGCGGTTGCTGTCGCACGCGTACGGCGAGCTCGGCGCCGCGTACGAGCTTCGCGGTGAGCCAACCCGCGCATTGACCGCGACGCGGCAAGCCGTGCTCGTCGCTCAGACAGCGGTCGCGAACGACAGCCTGTATCGCTGGGAATGGCAAGCCGGCCGCTTGTTGCGGCGTCTCGGCAACGCTTCCGAGGCGCTGCGTTCCTACCGTGCCGCGATCGACACGCTCGGCAAGACGAGGGGCTGGATCGCCACATCGCGACGCGGCTTCCAAGAGGACGTGCTGCCGCTCTACGAGGAGTATGCGGATTTGATGTTGGCGGGCACTCGCGGACTCTCGGCAGAGGATGCAGCCGGAGCGCTGCGCGAAGTGCAGCAGACGCTCGAGCAGCTACGGGTCGCGGAAGTGCGCAACTACTTCGAGAACCAGTGCGCGCTCCCGGCAGTCTCCGATCCGTCGCGGGCGCAAGGCGACGACGCGCTCGTGATCTACCCGATGCTGTTCGCCGATCGCGCCGAGCTGCTCGTGAACGCCCGCGGCCGGCTCTACCAGTTCACCGCCGATGTGGGCCTCGCAGAGTTGACGAACGAGATTCGGTTGCTGCGCCAGGCGATCGAAAGCGTCGAATTGGGCGACGAGTATCTCGCGCCGGCGCAGCGCCTTTACCGGTGGTTGATCGAGCCGCTCGAGCCCGTGCTCGCAGAGGCCGCGCCGACGACGCTCGTGATCGTGCCCGACGGCCCGTTGCGAACGATACCGCTCTCGGTGCTGCACGACGGCGAGCGATTCCTCGTCGAGCGCTATGCCCTTGCGACGACGCCGGGCCTATCGCTCGTCGGCGTCGCCACCGCCGAGCCGATCACGCGCGTGCTGCTCAACGGCATCACGGCCCCCGTGCAGGGGTTTCCGGGCCTGCCGTTCGTCGCGGAGGAGCTCCAAAGCATCGAGAGCACGTTTCCGTCGCGCACGTACTCCGACGAGGCATTCGTCACCGCGACGCTCGAGCGCGAGATCGTCGCCGGCGGCTACTCGATCGTGCACATGGCCACGCACGCACGCTTCGAGGCCGACTATCGGCGCTCGTTCCTGCTCGCGTTCGACGACGTGATCACGATGGACCGGCTCGAAGACGTGATGGGCAGCCAGCGTTTCACCGATAGGCCCGTTGACCTGCTCGTGCTCTCCGCCTGTCAGACCGCAGTCGGCGACGAGCGCGCCGCGCTCGGGCTCGCCGGAGTGGCGGTCAAGGCCGGCGCGCGCAGCGCACTCGCATCGCTGTGGTTCATCAACGACGAATCGACCGCGCTGCTCGTTGCGGAGTTCTATCGGCAGCTCGCGCAACCTTCGAACGACAAGGCGGATGCACTACGCGGTGCGCAGCTGGCCCTGCTCAACGACGAGCGTTACCGGCATCCGGCCTACTGGGCGCCGTTCTTGATGATCGGCAATTGGCGCTGACGAGTGCGACGATGACGCCGCTAACCGCAGCCGTTCGAAGCTCGATCGCAGTCGCGTTGGCGTTCGCCGCGTCTTCCGTCTCGGCACAGCTCGAAGAGATTCCGCCGGAGTCCCTAGCCGCGGTCGACGCGATCCGCGTGGATGAGATCCGCATCGAGGGCAGCACCGTGTTCACGCCGCAGGAGCTCGCGGCGTTGACTGCGCCCTACGCGAATCGCGTCGTCTCGCTCGAGGAGCTGCACGAGCTGCGGCATACGCTGTCGCGCGCCTACGTCGACCGCGGCTACGTGAGCTCGGGCGTCGTGATTCCGGATCAGCGCGTCGCCGACGGCGCCGTCACTCTGCGCGCCGTGGAAGGCACGCTCGCGGACATCGAAATCGAAGGCAACCGCAGGTGGCGCGACGGCGCGATCGCGCGCCGCGTCGAGCGCTACGTCGCGACGCCGGTCGACATCGCCGATCTCGAGATCGGCTTGCAGGCGCTCCGAGAGGAGCCGCTCGTGGAGCGCGTGAACGCGCAACTGTTGCCGGGAGCGGAGCTCGGGGAGAGTCACTTGCGGCTCGCGATCACCGAGCGGCCGGCGTTCGAGCTCGAGGTGTCGGCCGCCAACGACCGCTCGCCGACGGTCGGAGAGGATCGGGGCACGTTGGGCTTTACCTATCGCGGCCTGGTCGGCAACGGCGACACGTTGAACGGCCAGTTCGGCGTCACGGAGGGTGTGGACGACAACGTGCTGTCGTATCGCGTGCCGTTGAACGCGGCCGGAACGACGCTCGACGTTTTGCTCGCCGACCAGCAAGCGGACATCATCGAAGAGCCGTTCGACGACATCGACATCGCGAGCGATCTCGAATCGTGGAGCCTCACGGTGAGTCATCCGTTCATCCGCGAGCCCGATCGCACGTTGCGCGGCATCGTCGGATTCGACCACAAGCGCACGGAGAGCACGCTGCTCGGAGTGCCGTTCTCGTTCTCGCCGGGCGACGTGGAGGGCCGCGCAACGGGCAGCGCCGTGTCGCTCGGCGCCGAATGGACGCGCCGCGGCGCGGGTCAAGCGTGGGCGCTGCGCGGCGTGTTCCAGGTTGGCGTCGACGCACTCGACGCCACGATCAACGACGTGGGACCGGACACGAAGTTCACGGCGTTCCTGGGCCAGGCGCAGTGGGTTCGCAGCCTCGCTTGGCGAAGCAGCCGGTTGCTCCGTGAACGGCGCATTGCAGGACGCGCACGATCCGCTGCTCGCGATGTTCAAGATGCCGGTCGGCGGACGCTACAGCGTGCGCGGCTACCGCGTGAATCAATTCGTGCGCGACAACGGCGCGGCGGCGACGATCGAATACCAGTTTCCGCCGATCGTCGACGACGCGGGCCGCGCGCGCGGTCACTTCAATCTCGCCTTGTTCGCCGACTACGGTGTGTCCTGGGACGAGGACGAAGCCTTGCCGACCGCGAGCAAAGCGCGAATCGCGAGCGCCGGTATCGGCGTGCTCTGGGACCCGCTGCCCGCGTTCCACGCCGAGGTGTATTGGGGCGAGGATTTCGACGAGCAGAACACCGCGACCGAGTCGCTGCAGGACAAGGGGTTCCACTACCGCTTCAGCTTCAACCGAGGGTTCTAGTGCGCCGAGTGCCGCGAAAGAACGTTCAGAAAATCGTGCTCGAGACCCTGGCGGCGCTCGGCATCGCCGCGCCGTCGTCCGCGCAGATCGTGACCGACGGCACGCTCGGGCCTGCCGGGGCGCTCACCGGTCCGGCCTTCGTGATCGACGAGGCGCTCGGCACACGCGCCGGCCCGAATCTCTTCCACAGCTTCAGCGAGCTCAACGTGCGCGCGGGCGAAAGCGCGACGTTCACGGCCAACGCCGCGACGACCAACGTCATCGGCCGCGTCACGGGAGCGGGTGTTTCGACGATCTCCGGCGTGCTGCGCAGTCAAATCCCCGGCGCGGATCTCTGGCTGCTCAATCCGAACGGCATCGTGTTCGGCGCGGGCGCCGCGCTCGACGTGCAAGGCGGCTTTCACGCGACGACCGCGGACACGTTGGTCCTCGGCGGCGGCGGACGCTTCGATGCCACGCGCGTCGCCGACACGGTGTTGACGACGGCCAATCCGACGGCTTTCGGCTTTCTCGATGCGAGCATCGGCGCGATCACGGTCAACAATGCAACGCTCGCGGTGACCAGCGGTAAGTCGCTCTCGCTCATCGGCGGCGTCCTCGATCTCTCGACCGCGACATTGACGGCACCGGGCGGCACGATCGATTTGCAAAGCGCGGCGGGCGCAGGCCGCGTGAGCTTGCAAGGCCGCCCGCCGCCGGGCACGCCGACCACTGCGTTCGGCAACGTGACGATCCGCGGCGGCCAAGTCGACACGCGGGCAGCCGGTGGCGGTGGTGGTGGCGGCGGCGGTGGCCCCGGCGGCGGTGGACCGGGCGGCGGACCGGCGGCGGAGGCGGCGGTGCGGGCGGCGGCGCCAGCACGGGCGCCGGCGACATCTACATCCGCGGCGGCCAGTTCCTCATGGCCGGCGCCGCGCAGGTCGCCGCGGGCACGACCGGCACGAATGCGACCGTGGCCACGGGCAACGTGCGCGTCGACGCGACCGACGCGCGCCTCGCCGGCGGCAGCCAGATTCGCACGAGCACGACCGGCAGCGGCCTGGGCGGACGTGTCGCGCTGACCGCGACGGGCGGCGTGATCATCGAGGGCGCAGTACCGGGTACCGGAGGCGGCACGCCCGGTGGCGGCGGAGGAGGTGGCGGCGGCGGAGGCGGCGGTGGCGGCGGCGCGGGGGCTGCCAACCCGAACGCCTCGGGCCTGCAGTCCAACGTTGCGGCGGGTGCATCCGGCGCCGGCGGCGAAATCGCGATCACGGCGAATCGCATCACGATTCGCGACGGCGCAGTGCTCGCGGCGACGACGGCAGGCGGCGGCGCGGCCGGCAACATCGTGCTCGACGCGGCAGAGCGCGTCACAGTGAGTCAGGAGGCGCAGGTCAATGCGAACAGTGGCTCCGCCGCACGCGGCGGAGACATCCGGCTCGATGCGCCGATTGTGGAGGTGCTGAACGGCTCGCGCGTCGGCAGCGTCGCGGAGGCCGCAGGCCCGGGAGGCATCATCACGATCGTCGCGCCGACCGCGCTGATCGTGACGGGCTCGAACGGCGATCCCAATCCCGCGAACAATCGCGGCTCGCGCATCACCGCGAGCAATTTTTTTACGTCCACGGGCGACGCCGGCTCGATCGCGATCGAAGCCGGGACGGTCGAGCTCGACGACGGCGCGCGCATCGCGACGGGCACGTCGGGCATCGGCGACGGCGGTCCATTGCAGATCGTCGCGACCGGCGCGATCACGCTCGTCGGCGCGCGCGGCGACGGCCAGGGGTCGGCGATCAGAGCGTCGACGGAGGTCGAGGCGGAGGAAGCGGGTGCAGTCGAGGGCCCGCGCATGGGCCACGCCGGCAACATTTCGATTCAGGCGCCGAGCCTCACGCTCGCGGACGGCGCGGAGATCGTCGGCAACACGAGCCTTGCCGGCAACGGCGGCGAGATCAACATCTCGGTCGACCACCTCGAGATCGCGAACGCGCGGATCGCGAGCGAGTCGACCGGCGCGGGAGCGGACGCCGGCGCCGGCGGCGACGTCGTGCTGTCGGCGAATACGATCCTGCTGCGCGGCGGTGCGCTGTTGTCGGCGAGCAGCACGGGCGCGGGCGACGCAGGCACGCTCGCCGTGACCGCCCAGGATTCGCTCACGCTCGACGCGGCCGCTATTCGTACGAGCGCCGCGCACTCGGCCGGCGGCGACATCGTCATCACAGCGGGGCGTCAGGTCATGGCGACGGACTCGCTGATCAGCGCGGAGGCGGGCGGCGTCACGCCGGAGGCGGCCGGCGGCAACATCTTCATCGATCCCGAGTTCGTGATTCTCGATGCGAGCGACGTCATCGCCCGCGCGAACGCGGGCAACGGCGGCAACATCACGATCCACGCCGGAGTTTTCGTCGCCTCGGCCGAGAGTCAGATCGACGCGTCGTCGAATCTCGGCATCGACGGCGAGGTCACGATCGATTCGCCGAACGAGATCACCGGCTCGGTGATCCCGCTCGAGACGCCGGCCACGGTCGGCGACGCGCTGCTCGCCGAGCGCTGCATTCCGCAGCTCGCGGCGCAGCAGAGCACGTTCACCGTCGAAGCGGCGACGGCCGCGCCGGCCGCCGCCGGAGGTTTCCTCGCGAGCCCGGTTGCACCGCTGCCAAGCGTCGCGGCGCAGCGTGATGCGGCTTCGCGAGCATTGGCGATGGCCGCACCTTCGTCGGGCTGCCGCTAGCCGCGATTTCGCTTGGGAGGTACGCGCATGGATTCAACTTGGAACCGTCGAGCTTTCCTGAGCGCGGCGCTCGCTGCTGCGGCGCTGCCGAGCGCGAGAGCGCAAGTTGCGCCGGGCGCGAACGTGTCTCCCGAGGCGACGCCGCGCGACTGGTCCGGCCAGACGCCGTTGCGCTATCCGGACCCGGACTTCGTCGCGCTCGATCCGCGCTTTCAGCGCTACATCATTTTCAACACGCCGATTCAGCGGTTGCACGTGGGCACGCTGTGGGCCGAGGGACCGGCTTGGAACGGCGTCGGCCGGTACCTCGTGTGGAGCGACATTCCGAACAACGTGCAGATGCGCTTCGTCGTCGACGACGCGCGCGTCACGACCTTTCGCAACCCGTCGGGCAACAGCAACGGCAACACGTTCGACTTTCAGGGCCGGCAGCTGTCCTGCGAGCACGGCGGACGGCGCGTCGCGCGCTACGAGCACGACGGCAGCGTGACGACCGTTGCGGAACGGTTCGACGGTAAGCGGCTGAACTCGCCGAACGACATCGTCGTGCATCCGGACGGCAGCATCTGGTTCACCGATCCGTCCTACGGCATCCGCGGCGACTACGAAGGCGCGCGGGCGGAAGTCGAGACGAAGGAAGCCGTGTATCGCGTGGACGGCGAGTCGGGCCGCCTCGCAATGGTGAGCGACGAGGTCGGCCAGCCGAACGGGCTTTGCTTCTCGCCCGATTACACGAAGCTCTACGTTGCCGATACCGGCATGCCGCGTGAGATCAAGGTGTGGGACGTCGCCGGCGCCGCGCTGCGCAACGGCCGGCGGTTCGCGCAGCTCGACATTCCGGGCGCGGGCACGCCATCGGCGGCGGACGGCATCCGCTGCGACGCGGACGGCAACGTCTGGGCCGGCGCGCGGCCAGGCGTACAGGTGATCGCGCCCGACGGCGAGCGCATCGGGATGATCCGGCTGCCCGAGGTGTGCGCGAACGTCTGCTTCGGCGGCGTGCGCCGGAATCGATTGTTCATGACGGCGAGCCAGTCGCTCTACGCGGTGTACGTCGGAGTGAGCGGCGCGCACATCGCCTAACCGGATATCAGGCCTGCGCGTTTCGCTGCGAGCAGCACTCCCGGCGTGTCGGTCACCTCGAGCCCCAGCGCTGCGGCCTGCTCGCGGCCGAGCACATCGTCCATGAGCACGAGGGCCGCGCCGTCGTGCTCCAACGCGAGCGCGATCGTGCTCGCCTCGCCGGCGCTCAGAGTCGTGAATTGCCAGGTCGAAGGCGGAGCCGGTGCCACGCGGATCCAGCCCTCGCGCATGGCCGCCTCCAACTCCCGGGCACCCGGCAGGTCGGCCCCCGCCATGACTTCGTCCTTCACCGTGCGGGTGATCGTGACCGTGCCGAACAGCCCGCGCAGCACGCCGAAGCTGTCGGCCGCGGCAAGGCCGATCAGCGGGCTCGCGTCTGCTGCGATGAGTCGCGCCATTGTGAGGCTGCCGTTATCTCACATTTGCCAGCCTGGTACGCGTCTTGCAAAACGACGGAGGGCCAAATTCGACTGCAAGGAGAGCAGCCATGAGAAAGAGGAACAGGCTATTGATGGCGCTGGGCTTCGCGGCGGCAGCCGCGCTCGCGGCGTTCGCCGAGGACGTCGACGATTCCAAATTCCTGTCGGAAGTGCTCCTCATCGACCTCGCAGAAATCCGCATGGGCCAGCTTGCCCAGCAGCGCGGTAGCACCGAAGGCGTTCGAAATTACGGAGCGAAGCTGCAAGCCGATCACACGCGCGCGCTCGAGAAGACCACCGCGCTCGCGAAGCCTCTCGGTGTCCCGATCCCGAGCGAGCCAAGCGCCGAAGCGCTCGAGCACTACGCTGCGCTCGAGAAGCTGTCGGGCCCGGCGTTCGACTCGGCGTTCGCGGGCCACATGGTCATGGGTCACGAAAAAGCGATCGAGAAGTTTCACGGCGCAGACGCACGCCAACCCGAACAAAGAGATCATGACGTTCGCGACGGAGCGGCTGCCGACGCTGCGCGAGCATCTCGCGATCGCACAATCGCTGCAGACTCCGGAGGGCACGGCGGGCACGACCAGCACCGCGCCTCACCGACGCGAGGCCCGATCCGCAGCTGCGCACCGACCCGACGTCGCCGTCGACCCGCTAGGACAGACACCGTGTCAGGCATCGGGGTCAGGCACCGGTCAGTCACGGCGTCGGTCACTTCGGCCGTCATGCGGCCCCGATCGCGCGGTCGCGATCGAGCCGCACCGTTGGCCCGTCCCAGCGGCGCATCGGAGGATAACGCACGTCCCAAAAGCGCACCGACCAGCGCGCCGTCGGTCCGCGGGCTCCACCTCGACGTACGGAAAACGCGCCCACGTGAGAAAGTCGCGCGCCTCCGCCGCGCGCGCGGCGGCGTCGAACACTGCGCCGCTCGGCCGCGGCAGCGTTTCGGTGTCGAGCTCCAAACGCGGCCGCGCGAGCCAATTCCATCGCCCCGTGTAGTACGCGTCGGCCGTGACCGCAACGACGTCGCCGCCGAACGGGTTGGCCGCCGCGGGCCCCACCATCACTTGCTCGACGCGCCGCGATACCGGCGGCCGCGAGCGCATCGCGGACTTGAGCGCGCGCGCGAGCCGCTCAGCCGTGAGAGCGGCCGCTGCGTAGATCGCAAAAAGAATCAGCGCGGCCGCCGCGGCGCGTTCCATCGCCGCCGGGTAGCGCGCCGCCGTGACATCCGAGCGCGCGCGCTATGACGAGCCCGCTCAAGCCGCAGAGCCAAAGAATGCGTGCGGGAAACGGCACGAGCGCGGGGTTCGCAAGCACGACGAGCGATGCGAGCGACCAGAACACGATCCAGCGCGCGAGCGACAACCGCCTTCGCGAATACGTCAAGAACAAAACTCCGCCGAGCACGAGGTACGACCCACGGATCGATGACGAATAGCGCATCCCCGTAGAACCAGCGGCCGTCGAACGGCATCAGCCAGCGCAGCCCATAGTTGTTGAACCAGTCGAGCGTCGGATGCGAGATCGACCGCGAGCGCCGCAACCGCGAGCAGTGGACCGGCACGCGCGGGCGCCGCGGCGGCGTTGCGTCGCCGCCGAACCCAGCGATCCCAGAGCAACAGCGCGCCGGTCACCACGAACGGCCACAGCGCGAGCGCAAGCACGCCGTGGGTCCAGCCGCGCCGAAACGCGACCGCCTTGAATTCGTCGGCGAAGTACGAGAGCACGTCGACGTCGGGGATGTTCGCGCCGATCAGAAGCGCCGCGGTGGCGAGCGGCGTCGCGCGGCGCAGGCCGGCCGCCGCGAGCGCAGCGCCGGTGAAGGTGTGAGCGACGGGGTCCATGCGGCGTATCAGCCGACGCCGAGCAGCGCTCGGATCGCCGGCCACGAGCGCTCGCCGTTTTGCACGCATCTCCTGCGCGAGCTCAGCCGGCAACCACTCGACGAACGCGGGCCGAAACGTCGGCCGCGCGCGCACGCGCTCGAACCAGCGCTCGACGCGCGGTAGACGGCCGCGCTCCCAGAGACCCGTGCATCGCGAGCGCGGCGAGCCGGTTCACGTACGGCGTCATCGCGATGTCGGCCATCGAGAAGCGCTCGCCGACGAGCCATTCGGATTCGCGCGAGCGCTTGCTCCATCTTGCGCAGATACGCATCGTAGAGGCGGATCTTGTCGGCTGCGCCGGGTGCCTCCAACCCGAGTTGAATCCATTGCCACTTGAGCGTGCGCGCGGCCGTGCCTTCATTCGCACCGCGTGCGAGGAACTCCTCGAAGCTGCCCGCGCCGTTGCGCAAGATCGTGTGCCGGTGCGAGACGACGTAGGTGATCGCCGAGCACGCGGGGTGCAGCTCCTCGTCCACGGCCTTCGTCCACACGCGCACGCGGGCCCGCTCCAGCGGCGAGCGCGGATAGATCGGATGCGCGGGGAAGGACTCCTCGAGGTACTCGCAGATCACGGTGGATTCGACGATGACGGCGCCGTCGTGCACGAGCACCGGCACCACCGCGCGCGGATTCAGCGCGAGGAACTCGGGCTTGAATTGCTCGCCGGCGAGGATGTCGACGTAGTGGCCGACCCACGGCAGCTCCTTCTCGGCGAGCGCGAACCGCACTTTCGCGGCGCATGCGGAGGAGCCGTGGTGGTAGAGCTGCAGAGTCATGAGCCGCGATTCTAATCCGGAAGCCGCATTGACTTGCGCTCGAGCGCGGACGTGCCCATGCTTTGCCGGCCCGATCCGCGTGCGAGGCCGATGATGCAGCGAGTGTTTGCCGTTTCCCGTTTGGGCGTCGTCGCCATGGCCGCGGGCGCGCTCGCCGCTCCGGCCGCGGCTCAGCAAGCTCGTCCGGACCTTACCGGCATGTGGAGCGATCCGCCGGCCACCCTGCTCGATACTTTTTGCTTGTTCTGGTGCAGCGATGCGGGGCTCGAGCGCCTCAACGCGCTCTTGGACGATCCGGCCAATGACGGACGTCCTACGATGGAGCTGTACGCGGACGCGGGACGCTATCAGCGCGAGGAGTATGTGCGTCCGCGTCTGACTGCGGAGGGCTTGGCGGCGCTCGGCGTCGATCCCGCCGATGATCCGGGCTTCCTCTACTGCGAGCCCTGGGCATTCGCGCGCGAAATATTCGCGCCGCATCAGTTGGAGATCACGCAGCTCGATGATCGCGTCGAGCTTCGTTACGGAGAGTGGGAAATTCGGCGCACGATCTATCTCGACGCCCGCCCCCGCTCGACCGGTGAACCATCGAGCCCGATGGGCCATTCGGTGGCTCGCTACGAAGGGGATGCGCTCGTGATCGACACGTCCGGGATCAGCGCGAACCTCGCTCCTTGGGGGCCGGGCTTCGTCCCACACCCATTCGACGGCAAGCACAGCGAGCAACTGCGCGTAGTGGAGCGCTATACGCGTTCCGAAGAGGGCGATCGTTTGCTGCTCAGCGCAACGATGGAAGATCCGTGGGCCCTGCGGGAACCCCTTGGTGCTCAAGAAGGTTTGGAGGTGGGCGCCTGATCAGGAGATTTATCCCGTACGAAGATTGCGAGCGGCCGACGGAGTTCACCGCGAGGGACGAACCACAGTGAAAGCACCACGCTTCTTTCTTTGCGGGTCTCGCGCGTGCTCTCGATCGTCGGCGGCGGCGAACGCGCATCATGCGTTCGCGCCCGTCTACGACGCGAGTCGTACGTCACCGTTGCCGGTACCGTGAAGGAGTTCAGATTCGTGAACCCGCACGCAATGCTGGTCATGGACGTCAAGGACGAGGCGGGCAACGTCGTGAAGTGGACGGTGGAGTTTGCCGGCAGGCTCAATCTCACCAACGCGGTTGGACCGCTGACACGATCGCTGTCGGCGAGCGCGTGAGCGTGACCGGCAATCCGACTCACACCGGTTCACCCCGGCTGTTCTTCACTCAGATCGTGCTCGCGAACGGCACCGAGCTTCGGGCGGGGGGCGGACGCTTGAACGCGCTCGAAGAGGAGCGCCGGCAGCGCAGAGAGCAAAGAGATCAGCAGAGCGGCAAACAGCCGTAAGCGCTGACGGCGCTGCTCACGGTGCGCAGCTCGCCGCGTCGAGCGCCAAGAATCAACCGACGAGCCAACCGGCGAACGCGTGCCACGCGTCGGTCGTCGACACCGTGCGTGCGAGCGGGCGACTGCCGACGATTAGTGCGCCGCCCGCGACCTCGAGCGCGCGCACTCGGCGCCGCGAGAAAAAGTCGTACAGTGGCCCCGAGAACGCGAACGCCGCGAGCAACCCGAACAGCCCCGCGAGCTCGATCGGCTCGGGCGCTCGTTCGCCCGCGAACGATGGCAGGCGCGTGATCGCAGCCCACAGCAAGCTCACCGACGCGAGGATCATCAGGCGCTTGTGCGCTTCGCTGCGGTGCCGGTAGAAAAATCCCGCGGTGACGAATCCCGCAAATAGTGCGACGTCGACGAGGCCCAGCGCCATGAACGCGAGCGGGTCGCGAAAGGCGCCGCCCGGATTCCAGCCGTGCCGCGCGGCCTGGATCGCGGTGAGCGCACCGAGCACGATCGCGAGCGGCACAAGCACGACGGCGCAGAGCCCGAGCCGGCGATGCAGATCCGTGCGGCCGGCCGCGACGAGCGTCGTCTGCACGAGCACGAGCACGAACCAAGCGGCAAACGCCGCCGCGTGCAGATGCACCACGAGCGCGATCGGTGCGGGGCCGGCGAGCTGCGTGTAGTAGCGCCGGGAGAAGCCGGCGAGCACGATCACGATGAACGCGATCGCAATGCCGGTGTAGTACGCGCGGCTGCGCGGCCGGTCGCATGCGATCTGCGTGAGCGTCGTCGCCATTGACTCAAGGCGCGCAGCGATTGGCGGGCTGACCCGGACCGCCGTCGACGCATGGGATTACGGACAAGTAGTCGTAGATCGCGCGCAGCGTTTCCGTCGTCGCGTGGCGGTACTCCGGCCACGGCATGACCTGCAGCAGCCCCGGTAGACCCGGCACGTGCGGGGGCAGACTCTTGAAGTCGGTGCCTTTGCGCATCGTCTCCAAGAATTGCGCCCAGCTGAGCCCGCCGGGACGCCCGTCGGCATCCGGTGTGAGGTTGCGCGCGACGAACGGTCCGAACGGCGTGCCGCCGCCGAGATACGTCGCCGTGTTGATCGCCGCGGTTTGGCCCAGGAACGGATCGCCCCCAGGCAAATATTGACCTTCATGATGGCAGCCGACGCAGCCTATCGCACCGTTCACGAAGTAGCTGCCGCGGTAGATGCTGATTCGCTCGAGGCTGTTCTTGCCGTCGAGATTCAGCGGCACCGGGTTGATCGAATGGCCGATCAGGACTTCGGCAAACCAGCCGTTGGCAAAGGCCGGCGGCGCAAGCGCAACGAGCAACAGCGCGCACGCGGCCACGGAAAGTCTCGTTTTCATCGAATGCTCCCTGTGTCGATTCAGAACGGCGGGAGCGTGTGGCGCCGGTGCGGCGTGGGGAAGTACGATACGGCTTGCGACCGTACGTACGTTAATAATTCAAAGGGTTACGCGTCCGATGTCCCCGCCCGCCGTTCCGCATGAGTCGGTCCGAGCAGCGCTCGAGCGGGTGCTCGCGAGCGCCACGTTCGGCAGCGCAAAACGTTCGGCGAAACTGCTCGAGTTCCTCGTCATCGCCGTGCTCGAAGGGCGCGCGCAGTACTTGAAGGAGTACACGCTCGGCGCCGAGGCGCTCGGCCGCGGCGCGGATTTCGATCCGCGCGTGGATCCGATCGCGCGTGTGGAGGCGTCACGGCTGCGCGGCCGGCTCGAGCTTTATTTCGCGACGGAAGGTGCCGCGGACGACGTCGTCATCTCGCTGCCGAAGGGCGGCTACGTTCCGCAGTTCACCCAGCGAACCCACGAGCCGCTCGCACCCACGGCGACCAGCGAATCGCAACTCTTGCCGGTGCTGCCGCCGCCGCGCCGAATCGGCTGGCGCGTCGCGCTCGGCTTTGCAGCGCTCGTGATCGCTGCGGCGTCGCTCGGCGTGTACCTGTCGTTCGCGGCACCGTGGCGCGCGACGCCCGCGCTGCAGCCGCGCATGCAATTCGACGCCGCGATCGGCGCGCCCGGGACCGTCGCGATGCACGTCGGCAGCAGTGTCGCGTTTACCCCTGACGGCGAGAAGGTCGTGCTGCTCGTGCTGGATGCGAACGGCGGCACGAGCTTGTTCGTTCGCCGCCTCGACGAGCTCACGGCGAGACTCTTGCCTGGGACATTCGGTGCAAGCGGCGCATTCTTCTTCTCGCCCGACAGCCGTTGGGTCGCGTTCTATGCCGACGGCAAGCTCAAGAAAACGTTGCTCGAAGGCGATGGGTCGCCGGTCACGCTCGCCACGATCGGCGACATGCTCGGCGGAAGCTGGGCCGCGGACGGCACGATCGTCGCGAACTTGAGCCGCGAGCAGATTCTCTGGAGCTTGCCCGCGGACGGCGGCACGCCGGAGCCGGTCCTCGATCTCACCGATGAAGGCGTGGGCCCGCGTTGGCCGCAGCTTTTGCCCGGCGGGCGAGCGGTGCTCTATAGCGCATTCGTCGGCATCGGGTCGGACTCGAGAATTGCGATCGCCGCTCTCGACGGCGGCCGCAGCAGGACGCTGATCGCGAGGGGCACTCATCCACGATATTTGCCGAGCGGCCATCTCGTGTATCTCGATCGCGGCACGCTGTTCGCTGTCGCGTTCGACGCGCAGCTTCTCGAAGTGCGCGGCGAGCCCGTGCCGGTGCTGCACGACGTGGCGTCCGTGAACGAGTTCGGCTTCGGTCACTACGACGTCTCGTCGAACGGCACGCTCGCGTACCTGCGCAGCGCGGGTGGCCTGGCGACGATCGAATGGCTCGACGGCGGCGACGCATCGCGGCCGCTGTTGTCGGAGCCCGGACGCTACGTGTGGCCCCGGCTCTCGCCGGACGGATCGCTGTTGGCGTACACGGTGCTCGAGGGCAGCGACGCCGATTTGTGGATCTACGATCTCAAAGCGCGCGCGAAGCGGCGCCTCACCGTCGGCGGCGGCGACCAGAGCACGGCGACTTGGACGCCGGACGGCCGATTCCTGCTTTATTCACAGAGTAGCGAGCCTGCGATCTACGCGCTACGCACCGACGGCACGGGAACCCCGGTGCGGGTCGTGCCGGGTATGGGGGTGCCCTGGTCGTTCAGCGCCGAAGGACGGCTTGCCTATCACTATATGGCGAAGGATACGGGATTCGATCTGTGGACCGTGCCGATCGACATAAACGCCGGTGAGCTTGCCGCCGGCCAACCCGAGGTCTTCCGTGCGCTGCAAACGTACGAAACGTATCCCGCCTTCTCGCCCGACGGCCGGTGGATCACGCATGGCTCGAACGAATCAGGTGCGTGGGAGATCTACGTGCGCGCGTATCCCGGTGCAGACAAAGGCGCGCGCGTCTCGACGAACGGCGGCCGGATCTCGACGTGGGCGAAGGACGGCTCTCTGTTCTACGAAGCCACTGATCAACGGCTGATGCTCGTGCCGTACCGCATCGAGAACGGCGAGCTCGTCGCGGAGCCGGCACGGCTGTGGTCGACGAAGCGGCTCGCCGACACCGGCGTGATTGCCAACTACGATGTTGCGGCGGACGGCAAGAGCGTGGTCGCCGTGGTCGACGCCGGCACGCCGCCGCCGCGCGACCAGTTGACGGTAGTGATGAATTTCTTCGACGAGCTCCGGCGCGTGGTGCCGCAGTAAGAGGTGAAAACATGACGGGAACATTGCACTTTGCGGCCAGATCTGCCGTCGGCATTCTTGCGCTCGCGGCGTTTGTTTTGGGGTCTGCGCGCGCACAAACGTCGCTGCCTTCGGCCTGCGACCGCGCATGCCTTACGGGCTTCGTCGACGCGTATTTCGCCGCGCTGATGGCCAACGACGCGCGCGCGCTGCCGCAGGCGGCACGTGCGCGAATCACCGAGAACGCCGCCGACAAGGCGCTGGCCGACACGTTCTGGGCGAGCGCCGAAAGCACGGTGTTCCGCTTCGACATCGTGAACATCGCGCGCGGCGACACAGGCACGCAGACCGTGATCCGCAACGCTGACGGCACGAAGACGATGCACATGCTGCGTCTCAAAGTGCAGAACGGCGCGATCACCGAGATCGAGACGATCAAGGCGAACGAAGGCGACGCCGACCGCCTGTGGGATCCGGACCATCTGACCGAGGTTTCCTCTGCGTGGCAGCAGTCGATACGCGAGTCCGAACGGGATTCGTATTACGACTTGATCGGCGCGGCGGAAAGCTACTGGCGCGCGTTCCAGACGAACGGCACACCGGCGTATCGGAAAGCGCGGTTACTGCCCGATTCCCGCCGCTACGAGAACGGGCTGCAGACCACGGGTCTCGTGCGCGACGGCCGCTTCAACGACACCGCGCGCGGCTTCGACGAAGGACGGTTCGTAAATCGCAACATCTGGGACCGGCGCTATCCCGTCGTCGACGAAGAGCGCGGCGCGGTGCTCTCCATCGTGCGCTTCGGCTTGAAAGCCGGCGCGCAGAGTCAGAGCACCGCTACGTCGAATGATCGGCTCGTGGCCGAGTTTTTCGCCGTGAAGGCCGGCTACATCCAAGAGATCCAAGCGGTGCTGTTCAACCTGCCCGACGCGAAGCCCACGGGTTGGCCGGCCGACGACGGACCGGAACGCGGCAGCAAGGAGTAGCCGAATGAGTTATCGCGATGCGGCCGGCAGCGCGCTTCTGACGGTGAGCTGGCGGCCGTCGTAAGCCTTGCCATCGAGCTCGGCGATCACGCGTTTCGCGTCCGCCGGCGTCGCCAACTCGACGAATCCGTAACCGAGGCTTCGGCCCGTGCGGTGATCGGTGACGACCTTCACGGACACGACATCGCCGTGCTCGAAGAACTTCGAAGACAACCGGCTTTCGGTGACAGAGGGCGGTAAGTTGCCTACGTAGACCCTTCGGCTCAAGAAGACTCTTCCGTGTCGGCCGGCTCCGCTACCGGCTGCGCCGCGGCGCGCGGCGTCAAATCCACGCGGCCACGCTTGACGTGGCGACGCTCGTTCAACCCCTCCACGACCTTTTTCACGTCCTCGGTTACGCTCGCGACGCTGCCGCGGCGATAGCCCGTGATGATGTTCATGCCTTGCACGATTCGATATTCGACCCAGTCGCGTCCATCGCTGCCGCTCGGTGCGTTCGATCGTGCGATCGAGAGCAGACGATACGCGCCGTCTCCAGCGTCCTCGGTCGGGACGGTTGGCTCGGGTTTCATGGTCATGGAGACGTTGCCTGCGGAAAGCGTCCTGCTCACGCGTGTTCCTTTGGTGGGGGCCCAGCAGAAGTGAGGCTGGCACGCTGCAGTGTATATGAGTGGGAGGGCGAAAGCGTGACTATCAACGGCGGGCTTGACATAACCCCCTGATCGGCCGGCTTATACGGCCATTTGGTACGCGTCTTGCAGCATCAGCCTGCCATCCACGAAGAGGGCGGCGGCTATGAGGCACACAGAAGATTTATTGCTCGCGCTTGGCGGCGCCCTGGCCGTATTTGCCGCATCCCCGCAAACGCGCGACCTCGTGCCCGTGGAGTTCGGCGGCGAAGCGGCGTCCGCGCCGCAGGCCGATTATTCGTGCGCCGTGCAAGAAATAGAAGACGTTTTGCGAACGCTGGACCTGGACGAGACGACCCCGTCGGTGCCTAGCGTCGAGGCGCAAGATCATCACGCCGCCCTCGCGAAGCTCTCGTGCACCGAGCGCGAGCATCTCGCAACCGCCGAGTCGTTGCTGAATGGCCGCTAGGCGACTCGCATAGAACGTCCTGCGCACCCGCGCAGTCTCGGCCGATCACCAGCACAGGGAGCACTCATATGAAAAGCGTTACGTTGTTGCTGCTCGCGTTGCCGTTCTTCGCCGCGTGTGAGGAGCAAGGCGCGGGCGAGCGTATCGGCGAGGAAGTGGACGAAGCCATCGAAGACATTAGAGCGGGTGGCGAAACCACCGGCAACCGCATCGACGATGCGGTCGACGAAGTGCGCGAAGGCGCGGAAGATGTACGCGAGGACGTCGAGGACAGCGTCGAGGACGCGAGCGAAGAGCTCGACGACGATCGAAATTGACCTGCGCGGCGAGCGGGCATCCTGGGGGCATGGATAATGTCGAAAAACGCACGTCCGACGGTACAGCTGCTGGTTTTCAAAAACTGTCCGCTCGCGGATGCCGCACGATCATCGCTGCAGAAAGCTTTGGCCGAAGTATCGATCGCCGGGTACGAAGAAATCGACATTCTCGATCCGGCTACGCCGGAGGAGCTGCGGGGCTGGGGATCACCGACGATTCTCGTGGGCGGCGAGGACGTGAGCGGTGCCCCCAAGGGGGACAGTGTCGGTTGCCGCGTGTATGCAGGCCCAGACCGCGTTCCTAGTCCGGCGACAATCGTTGCCAGTCTCAAGAGAGCTGTTGCCGGCCGCAGCTAGCCATTGCCGACTCGCTGCGAACGACGCAGAAGCGATCGCGTCAACTTGGACCATGGTTGTAGATATGCGCCAATTGGCGGCGTGGCATCATCCGCGCGTTGCCTCGAGTGTTTCGACGCTAGGAGAGTGTCATGCACAGGAACTGGATAGCTGTCGCTGTTTTAGCTTTCGTGAGTGCCGGTCAGGCGTTGGCCCAGGACTCCGAAGCGCAACAGGGCCCGTACGTCGGAGTGGGCATCGGCGACTTCTCGTCGGAGCTCGACCAACTCAACGTAGATGAGAGCGAAAGTGCGTACAAGCTCTTCGGGGGCTGGCGCTGGAACCAATTCTTCGCCGCGCAGTTCGACTATTTGGACCTCGGCGCTTCGGACTCTCGCATCGGCACGCAAAACCTCGAGATCGACACGAGCGGTTTCGTGGTGCGGCTCGAAGGAACGCTGCCGATCGCTTTTTTCGAGCTCTTCGCGACCGCCGGCATCATGTTCTCTAGCGTCGAAGGGAATCTTGGCAGTACAGAGGTCCTCGATGAAAGCGACGAAGACCCAGTCTACAGCGTCGGCGCCGGCGTCGAGGTAGCAGAGCGCTTCATCCTGCGCCTCGAGTACGAGATCATCGACCTCGAGGCGTTCGACGATGCGGAGGCTATCTGGTTTACGGCGGCGTGGCGTTTCTAGCGCAGCGCGAATCTGTGCCTAACTGAGTCAAGAGCGACGCCTCAGGGTGAGTGAGGGTCAGTCGTACCAAGCTTCTTCGCTCCTGCTAGCAGTTCCGTTTTCGATGCGATCGGCGCCCCAGAGGTCGCCCGCGGCCGCGGCGTTGCACGCGGCGTGGCTCGCGTACGCGCAGCCCGCGCCCGCCGGCTCCGCTGCGCCGCCGCCGGAGCTGCCGAAGTCCCACGTTCCACCGCCCGAGTCCCAGGCCGAGCCTGCGCCGCTCGACCTGCGGCTCCGCGCGAATGCTTCCGATATCGCCTGCCATTGGGCGTTGTAGGACGCGATGTATTCCTCTTCGGACATGCTCGGCTGCGGCGGTGGTGCCTCCGCTGCGATTGCCGCGGCAGTCGGCGCCGAAAGATCGGTTCGTGTTTGGCCGGCCCGTCGCGCTGATCTGAGTCACGGTCCAGACGGGGCCTTTGCTCCAGACGCGCAGATTCGCGCTCAGCAGCGGGTCGGTCTTGCCGTCCTGCGTGAGACGCGCGCGCAGCGCGGGCGCGTCCGCGAACTCGGTGGGCAGCGCATGGTCGCCCCACGACGCGCGCGGCAGCTCGCTCGGCACGAAGCCCCAGCGGCCGACGATCAGCGCAAGGCCGGAGGTTCGCCGGCGAGACGTAGGTCAAGGTCAGCGCAAGATCGCCTGACGGCAACCGCTGCAGGTCGAGCGCGACCGGTATTGCGTCGGCGCGCCAGTCACGCGCGGCTCCCGCGGTCGCATCCGCGAGCAGCTTCGGCAGGCCAGTCGGGACGACGTCGCCGTCGGCCCAGCGATCCCGAAGAACGCGTCGCGCTGAACACGCGTCCAGTCCGAACGCGCCAACGCTCCCGCCGACGGCATGTCGAGCGTCATCGCTTGCCCGTCGATCGCATACGCGATGTCGCCGCGCCAGAAAGCGGCGAGCGGGCCGGCACCTACAAGCGCGCGCCGTCAGCGACGTACTGTGCGCCGAGCCCGCCCAGCGCATTGTGCAGAATCATCCCGCCGTTGCCGAAGAACTCGATGACCTCATAGGCAATCGGAGCTTCGCGACTCGGTATGAGCGCTCCCACGCGCCGATCAGCGATTGCGGCGAGGCGGCGTTCTCGAGCTGCGCGGGCGCGCGCTCGCCGCACGCGGCGGTCGCGAGCGCTGCCCCGACGATGACGAGTAGCCTCATGTGCGCCATTGTCGGCGTTGTTGCTTCCGCAAGAAAGGGTGCCTTGCACGCCGTGTCGAACGGGCGCGTCGAGGTGATCCTCGGCCGCGGCTCGTTCATCGAATCGTATCCGCTGTTCGGCTACGACTTGAATCAATACGAGGAGCTGTTCGACGAGAAGCTCGAGCTCTCTCGGAGCTGACTACGAAGGAGCGCCGCGACACGGTGGCACGTAAGATCGCCGCCACGGCGAAAAAGTTCCGCCTTGCACTTCAACCTGAAATATAGCGCGGGAACGCTGCCGCACGAGAAGCTCATGCGCTGTATCGAGCTTTACGGCAGCCACGTAATTCGGCTCGTGCGCGAGAAGCTTGCCGATGTGGATTGAACAGTTCGCCGGTTAGTGACATTCTTACGCGCTTTCCCACGACCACATCCGCTGCTTATGTCCGCTTCGCCACGCGAACACACACAGCCCACGGGCGCCGACGCGGTATACCGCTTCGGTGCTTGCGAGGTGCGGCCGCGATTGCGGCAGGTGCGTTTGTCGGGCAAGCCGGTCGAAGCGCAGCCGAAGGCCTTCGATCTGTTGGTTTATCTGATCGAAAACCGCGATCGCGTGGTCGACAAGGACGAGCTGCTCGAGAACCTGTGGCCCGGCAGTGTCGTGTCGGAGTCCGCGCTCACGCAGGTCGTCAGGAAGGCACGCTCGCTCGCGGGTGACGACGGCGACCGGCAAGCCGTGATCAGAACCGTGCAGCGGCGCGGATTCCGCTTCGTCGGCGAGCTCACGACGGCAGCCGAGTCGGCCCCCCCGGCGCAAGCGCCGCCCGCCGCCGCCGCTAAGGCCGCGGAGGCGTCGGTGGCGGTGCTGCCATTCGTCGACATGAGCCCCGAGCACGATCAGGAATATTTTTGCGACGGTATGGCGGAGGAAATTATCAACGAGCTATCCCACCACGTGCCGGGGTTGCGCGTCGCCGCGCGCACCTCGACGTTCGCGTTCAAGAATCGCGCGGACGACGTGCGCGACATCGGGCGGCGGCTCGGCGTGCAGTCGGTGCTCGAGGGCAGTGTGCGCAAGGGAGCCGATCGCCTGCGCGTGACCGCGCAGCTCATCGATGCCGACACCGGCTTCCACCTTTGGTCGGAGAGCTGGGACCGCCGGCAGGAAGACATGCTCGCGATCCAAGCGGAGATCGCGCAGCTCATTGTGGCCGCGCTTCGGCGCCCGCGCGACGCCGTCGCAACGCCCGGTAGCTTTACGGCCGATGACCTTTGCGACCGCGGTTACGCCTATCTGCACCGCTGGGGGAAGCGCAGTCAGCGCTTCGCGATGGATCTGTTCAAGCAAGCACTCGCGATCGACCCGAAATCCGCGCGCGCGTGGGCGGGCGACGCGCTGAGCCACGCGGTGCTTTATCGCACCGGCCACGACCAGCATTTCAAGGACGCGGAAGATGCTGCGACGCGCGCGACGGAGCTCGATCCAAAGTCCGCAGAGGCGTGGGCGGCGCGCTGCGCGGCAGCGTCGATCCGCCACGACCTAGCAGCGGCGGACGCCGCTTACCAGCGCGCGATTGCGTGCGATCCGACGTTGTTCGAGGCGCACTACTACTACGGCCATGCGTGCATCGAAGTCGGACACTATGAGAAAGCCGCTGGCCTTTACGAGCGCGCGGCCGAGCTTCGCCCGGACGACTACCAGGCGCTCGTGTTCGCGCGACAGGCGTACAGAGGGCTCGGGCGGCGCAAGGACGAGCGCAGCGCCGCGCTGCGCCAACTGGCCGCCGCGGAACGCGCGCTCGCGGCGGATCCGACCGATGCGCGTGCGCTGTCGCTCTCTGCGGGTTCGTTGATCGTCGCTGGGCGACCGGACGAAGCGCGTGCGTGGAGCCGCAGGGCCTGCGAGCTCGAGCCCGACGAGCATTACGTGCACTACAACGCCGCTTGTGCGTTTGCAATGCTCGGCGAAACGGACGAAGCGATGAGAGCGCTCGAGCGCGGCACCGAGGGCAACCAACTCTGCCGGCCCGCGTGGGTCGAGCACGACGAGGATCTCGCCAGTCTTCGCGACCATCCCCGGTTCAAAGAGCTGCTGCGCGTCCGCAAGAGCAAGAGCGTCTAGCGCTCGCGCACGCCGTCCGCCGGTTCATACGGCGGTCACAGAAAAGTCAGCAAAAGATCACCCCGCGGTCATGTCGCCGTCGCACCGTTTCGGCGATCCTGCATCCTACGCCGCGACATGCGGCACGTTTCACCAACTAGAGGGGTGCTGACTATGAACCTGAAGAGATTTGCAGTGACGTCCGCTGCGGTGCTCGTGCTCGGCGCCGGAGCTTCGTTCGCCAAGGCCGACGAATCGAGCGCCGAGCGCGCCGCGACGCAGATCAAGTCCGTGACCGTGAGTTACGAAAGCGTGGCGCTGAACCGTGCGGGCGGGGCGCAAACGCTGCACGAGCGTCTCGAATCGGCGGCGCGCCGAGCGTGCGGCGCAGCGCCGCGGGATCTGCGCCTGCGTCGTGAGTGGCAAGAGTGCTACGACGAGGCGCTGACCCAGGCCATCGAAGACGTCGCCGACCCGCGCGTTGCCGCGTTGAGCGAGTAGTGGCGCGCTCTCGCCCGGCTGCGCACGGCGGCGCGGCCGGGCTCTTCGCGCTAGTATCTCGCCGCCGTGAGTGCCCGACCGCATCTCAAGATCCTGATCCTCGGCGGTTACGGTACCTTCGGCGGGCGGCTCGCGCTGCTTCTGCGCGACGAACCGCAGCTCAGCCTCGTGATTGCGGGGCGTTCGAAAGCGAAGGCGCAGGATTTTTGCGAACGCCACGTCGCCGCGAACGGTGCGCGCGTCGAAGCCGCCGCTGTCGATCGCGACGCGGATCTCGGCGCAGCGTTCACCGCCATCGCACCGCACATCGTCGTCGACGCGAGCGGACCGTTTCAGTCCTACGGCGCCGATCCGTATCGAGTCGCGAAGGCCGCGCTCGGCGTGCGAGCGCACTACATGGACCTCGCCGATGGCTCCGACTTCGTGCGCGACATCATCGAGCTCGACGCGACTGCGAAAGCCGCGAACGCGTTCGTGCTGGCGGGCATGAGCAGCTTCCCGGCGCTTTCCGCGGCCGCGGTGCGCCGGTTGATTTCCACGGCCGACATTGCGCATCTGGATTCGATCACCGCCGGTGTGGCGCCGTTGCCGTATGCGGCCGTAGGACAGAACGTCATTCGCGCGATCGCGGCTTATGCGGGTCGGCCGGTAGCGGTGCGCCGGCATGGCCGAACCTCCACGGCCTATCCGCTCACGGAAACGCGGCGTTACACGATCGCTCCGCCGGGTTTCCGGCCACTGCCGCGGCTCACGTTCTCGCTCGTCGACGTGCCGGACCTGACGCTTCTCGCGGATCTTTGGCCGGAAGTGCAGGACATCTGGGTGGGCGCTGCACCGGTGCCCGCAATTTGGCATCGGCTCTTGCGCTGGCTCGCTTGGGGCGTGCGAGCGCGCGTGCTGCCATCATTGACGCCGCTCGCGCCGCTCATGTATCGCACGATGAACGTGCTCACGTGGGGCGAGCGGCGCGGCGGAATGTTCGTCGAGGTGACGGGTAGACGCACGGACGGCGTTGCCGTCAAAAGGTCATGGCACCTCTTGGCCGAGGGCGACGACGGACCGCTGATACCGTGCATGGCGGTGGAGGCCGTCGTGCGCCGCATGTTGGACGGCCGAGCGCCGGCGCCGGGCGCACGCGCCGCGATGAGGGAGATCGAAGTCGCCGACTACGCGCGAGCGTTTGCGCGCCGAACGATCTACTGCGGCGAGCGGCAGAGCACCGGCTAGACTATAGCTTGCCTCCCGGCAAGCGAGTTTCGATTTGCGACGGTTCATTATCTACACGCTCCTCGCGGTGCCGCTCGCGGCCGCCGGCTACGGCCTTTGGGTTTGGGCGCGAATCGCTCGGGAGTTCGACGACCGCGCCTGGAATACCCCGGCGCAAGTATTCGCCGCGCCGCTGGAGGTCTACGACGGCCGGCAACTGTCGGCCGCCGACATGACCGTGGAGCTGCGGCGGCTCGGCTACGGCCCCGTGAGGGGCGCCGTCGGGCAGGGCCTCTTTCGTCGGACGGGCAATACGATCGACGTGGGGCGGCGCGCTTTTTTCTACGACGGCGAGAGTGTGCCGGAGCAACTCCTGCACATAGAGTTCAGGAACGAGCGCATCGATTCGCTCGAGGACGTCGCCGGCAACGCCGTGCCGATCGCGCAATTCGAGCCGATGCTGATCGGCAACATTTTCCCGACGCACGGCGAGGACCGCATCATCCTCGCGCCGGAGCAGGTGCCCGAGCTTTTGACGGAGTCGCTGAAGGCAGTCGAGGACAGACGCTTCGACACCCACCTCGGCATCGATGCGCGCGCGATGGTTCGCGCGGCTCTTGCGAACGTCAAGGCCGGAGGCATCAGCCAGGGCGGCAGCACGCTCACGATGCAGCTCGTGCGCAGCTACTTTCTCTCGAACAAGCAGACGTATACGCGCAAGATCCGCGAGGCGCTGATGTCGCTCGTGCTCGAGCTGCGGCACAGCAAAGACGAGATCATGCTCGCGTACGTCAACGAGATTTACCTCGGCCAGGACGGCGGGCGCGCGGTGCACGGCTTCGGCCTCGCGAGCCGGTTCTATTTCGGCAAGCCGCTGACCGAGCTCGACGTGCACGAGATCGCGCTCCTGGTCGCAATCGTGCGCGGGCCGTCGTACTACGATCCGCGCCGCAACCCAGAGCGTGCGCTTGCGCGGCGCACGCTCGTGCTCGAGCAAATGCGCGAGCGCGGCCTGATCGACGAACGCGCGTACGCAACCAACAAGGACCGCGAGCTCGGCGTCGTGACGGCCGCGAGCCGGCGCACAGCGTATTACGTCTCGTTCATGGACCTCGTCCGCCGCCAGCTCCGGCGCGACTACGAGGACGAGGAGCTCGAGGAACGCGGGCTCAAGATCTACACGACGCTCGATCCTTCGATTCAAGCCAGCGCCGAGGAAGCCCTCGTCGATGAGCTCGCGCGCTTGCAGGGCAACCGCGCGGAGCTCGAAGGCGCTGTCGTCGTCACGAGCCCGCACAACGCTGAAGTGCGGGCGCTCGTCGGCAGCAAGCGGATCGGCTTCGACGGCTTCAACCGGGCGCTCGACGCGCAGCGGCAAATCGGATCGCTGATCAAACCGGTGGTCTATCTCGCGGCGCTCGAGTCCGGCGGCCACTCGCTCGCAACTCAGCTCGACGACGAGCCGATCACCGTCGAGCTCGACAACGGTCAAATCTGGTCGCCGCAAAACTTCGACGAGGAGACGCACGGTCAGGTGACGGCCGTGCGCGCGCTCGCAGAGTCGCTGAACCTCGCGACGGTGCATCTTGGGCTCGAGGTCGGCGTCGGGCGAGTCGCGAGCATGCTCGAGCGTCTCGGTGTGGAGCGCGAGCCCGCGCTTTACCCGTCGCTATTGCTCGGCGCCATCGAGCTCACACCGTACGAGGTGACCCAGCTGTACAGCACGATCGCAAACGGCGGCTTCCGCGTGCCGCTGAAGGCCGTGCGGGCGGTGGTAGCCGGGGACGGCCAGACCTTGCAGCGCTCGTCGCTCGAAATCGAGCAAGTCGCCGACCCCGTAGCGGTCTTTGCGTTGAACCAGGGTCTCGTGCAGGTCATGGAGCGGGGCACCGGCGCGACGGCGAAGCGGCTGCTGCCGGCAACCCTTACGACGGCCGGCAAGACTGGCACGTCCGATGGTCTGCGCGACAGTTGGTTCGCGGGCTTCAGCAACGACCACCTCGTCGTCACATGGGTGGGCAACGACGACAACGCGAGCGTCGGCCTCACGGGCGGCACGGGTGCCGCGCAGATCTGGGCGCGCGTCATGCGCAGCGTCGAGGCGAGCTCGTACGATCCGCCGCCGCCCGAGGGCGCCGAGCTCGTCTGGATCGACTACAACACCGGCCTCGCCACGGACCGGCGTTGTCCGGACGCCGTGCACATCGCGATACCCTCGCGTCAACTGCCGCCGAAGGCGGTGGACTGCGGAACCACACAGACGCGCGTGGGCTCGAGGATTCGTCAGTGGCTCAAGAATCGGCTCGACTGACCGCGCATCGGGCACGCTAATTGCAGCGACGAACCAACCCCGGCGATCGCCGGCTCATGGCTTGGTTATAAGGAGTCGCGCAATGAACTTCGTTCTCTGGCTAATCGTCGGCGGCCTGCTCGGCTGGGTCGCGAGCATGATCATGGGCACCAATGACACGCAAGGCAAACTGATGAACATCGTCGTCGGCATCGTCGGCGCCTTTCTCGGTGGCCTGCTGCTCGGCGGATTGTTCGGGACCGGCACCATCAACCAAGGAGACTTCAGCGTCAGCTCGCTGTTGGTCTCGCTAATCGGTGCAGTCATCCTTCTCGCGATCGTGAACTTCTTCCGCCGTCGACGGCGACCCGTATAACGCCTTAGGCCGCGTCTCCGCGCGCGGGCGTGCGGATGTGCGGATGTGCGGATGTCGCGGATGTGCGTTGCACAGTGCCCGCGGCAGATTGACAGGTTACGCAACGTTCTACCGGGTTTTGACAGTCGCCCTGTCCGTCTCCGCAGACCACACTGCATGCACGGACCCGAAGCCGATCCATGCAGCCCGAAAAACTTACCCGCGCGCAACGTTCCATCCGCGCTCAGCGCGTAGAAGCGACCGCGTTCCTGTACGCGATCGTGGAGACGGCGAACCGCTTGCGGACGGCGCGCAGCTTCGACGGCGAGCCGGCGCTTCGATTCGACGCCCGATGGGCGCTGCTGCGGGCCATCGAACGGTGCGGCGGGTGCCCCTCGTTCTCGGACCTTGCGCGAATGCTGCGAGTGAGGCGCCAGTCAGTCCGGTCGCTGGTGCTCGCGGCGGAGAAGGCGGGCGTCGTTGAGCTGTTCCCTGACCCGGACGACCGTCGCGCATTGCAGGTGGCGTTGACTCCGCGCGGTCGACAAACGCTGGAGAGTCACCGCATGCCGGCGACCGTTTGGATCTTCACGCTCCTGAACGGCCTGGAGCGCAAGGCGATGCAATCCACCGCGCATGTGCTGCGCGTCATCGCACTGCGTCTGGAGCGCTACGAGAACGACATGAAGCGCGCCGCGGCGAAACGCCGCGGCTACTTTTAGCGATGCGGGCTCGTGCGGTTGGATGACCAGATGCCCTCTTGCGGCACCTCGTCCGCGCGCGGCCCGGTGTACTTGAACACGTGCAAACCCGTGTGGTTGTCGCCGACGTACATCAGGCCGTTGTGGAAGTCGGGATAGCTCATGACGTCGCCCCACGGCACGGGGCGCGCGTGGCCGACTTCCTGAGGATTGAACGGGTTCGAGATGTCGATCGCGCGCGTGCCGTGGCCCAGCCAGTTCACGAAGACGAGATTCGTGAGCACGGTCGGGTTGTGCGCGTGCATCATCGGCCGAATCGTCGAGCCCGGCGGCTTCGGTTGCGCGATGCAGTTGTCGACGAGGCTGTCGGACATCGCGTGCGCGCCGATCATCATCGGACTGATCTCCGACTCGACCGAGATGATCCTCATGCTGCGCTCGGGGCACGGGCCGAACGGCCATTCCTCGGTGATCACGACGTATGCCGGCCGGCCCTTCGGATTGTCGCGCGAGCGCGCGGGGCGGTTCGGGACGGGAACCGCGCTATGAGTGCCGACGACGGCGACGAACGGCGGCCAGAAATCCGCGCGCGATCGCTGCTCGAGGCGCGTGTAGCGCACGAGCTTCTCCGTATCGGAGAGCTCGGCCGACGCGAGCATCGCGAGCACGCCGGCGTCGGAGTTGAGCACCGGATGCGCGCAATCCTTCGCGACGAGCGGCAGCCGCGCGACGTCGACTAGACTGCCGACCTTGCCGTCGACCCACACGTTCGTCGATGCCTGGTTGCAGACGTTGCCCGCGACGAGGTCAGCGTTCGTGTTGTTCGCGATGAGCTCGGTGTCGAGGATATACATGCCGGCGGTGCCGCCTGCGGCGTAGTAGCGCTCGCCGTCGTCGGACAGCGATCCCGAATGCTGGTCGTTGCCCTGCGACTGCTGCGAGGCGCCCGGGCGCCCCCACTGATCGGTCAAGTGCCGGTAGTCGGCGAACCGTCCGTCCGAGAACAGGCCCGTCTCGTCGGGAACCTCGTCGCGCACGGGCCCGCCGATCTCCTCGAGCGTGAACGACGCCACGAGCTGCGGCTCCTTTAATACAGCGCCCGGTGCGCTCGTCCGTGATCGCCGTGAAGATCAGATCCTCGGCTTGCGCGCCGTACGTCTGCGAGACGACCAGGAAGCGGTTCGAGTTGTCGGGGTCGTGCCAGAGATAAAACTCGTGCGCGAGCACGCCGGGCGCGACGGCGCCGTCGTCCTTCGGCAGGCACGTTTGCGGATCCATCGTGTACGTGATCACGTCGCCGCCCGTGCCGGTGGCGGCGGCGCGCACCATGAGCATGCGCTCCTCGCCGTCGCTGGACGTGTACGTGTAGGGACGCAACTCGCGGTCGCGCACGGCCGTCTTGCCGTCCTCCACGGACAGTTGCGCCATGCCGCCGACCTCGACCGGCGGACGAGCTTCCGGGTTCTCTTGGATCTTGAAGATCTTCACGTCGCGAAGCTCGCCCGGGCCCGTGGTATTCGTCGAGTTGCTGCGGCCCCAGTAGAGGCAATCGCCGGCGATCCCTAGGCCGGTGGATCCCCACCCGGTGGGAAAGCCGTCGAGATCGCCGCCGCTCCATTCGCCGGTTTCGGCGTCGCGTTTCGACGGCGCGGTCGGCACCCAGTGTAGCCACTCGAAGTTGCGGAACAGCCCCAGTTTCTCGGCGGCGACGAACGCACCCGCGTGGGCATCTTCCGGCGACGACGTCTTGTCCAGATTCCCGTTGGCGTCCATGCGGCCGCCGGGCAATTGCCCGAACGGAATGTCGAACGTGCTTTGCCCGGATTGGGCGAGCGCCGCGGCGGCCCCGCAAGCGAGCGCGGGCGGGACGATCAGCGTCAGCCACTTAGATGTCATCGTTGTTCTCCGAGGCCCCGATTTCATTAGTTTACGCAGACGGCAGATTTGCGGTACAACTCGGCGGTCCGCGGGTAAGAAATAACAACACGCGCTGATTTCTCGGTTACGCGATTCAAGGGGGATAACCGTATGGCATCCAGCAAGTTGGCACTCGCTGTCTCGTCCTTTTCAATTCTCGTGATCTCGGGGGCGGCGGCACAAGCGCCTCTCGAAGAGATCACCGTCACGGGGTCGCGCATCGTGCGCCGGGATTTCTCCGCGCCGAGCCCGATCATGACGGTCGATGCGGCTGCGCTCGAGAACAGCAGCACCGTCAGCATCGAGAGCGTGCTGAATCAGTATCCGCAGTTCGTGCCTGACGGCACGCAGTTCGACGCGGGCAACATCGAGCCGAGCGCCTTCGAGACGCCCGGTATTTCCAGCGTCAATCTCCGGGGCTTGGGCTCGGGTCGCAATCTCGTGCTCGTCGACGGCCGGCGCCTGCAACCGGCGAACGCAACGCTCACCGTCGACGTCGGCACGATACCGTCGGCTGCGATCCGCAGCGTCGAGGCGATCACGGGCGGCGCGTCGTCCGTCTATGGAGCGGACGCGATCAGCGGCGTCGTGAATTTCATTCTCAGGGACGATTTCGAGGGCATCGATATCGATCTGCAGACGGGCGTCACCGACCAGGGCGACGGCGAGGAATCGCGATTCAGCGTTCTCGTCGGCGGGAACTCGGCCGACGGCCGCGGCAACCTCATGGTCGGCGTCGAATGGGCCGAGCGTAAGGCCGTGTTCCAGGCGGACCGGGATTTCATAGTCGACGGCTGGAACGATCCGGGCACGACGACGGGCGCGGTCGCAGCGACCTATTGGTCGTGCGGGGCGGGCTTGCCCGTCACAGGCGGCAATCGACGCGGTATTTGGCGACGTCGCGGCGCCGGGCACGGTCAATCCCGCGGCCGACACGCTCATCAATCCGGACGGCACAGTGTTCAAGAACGCCGTGCCGAATCCCACTCTGCCGCAATTTACGGCGCGAGGTGCCATTTCATACACCGGGCCGCTGGCGCCGACGCGCAAGATCATGACTTTCCAAAACAACGTTGTCGGGGAAAGCAATCAGGACGGATACAGCTCGAGCCCGCTCGAGCGGGTTTCGCTGTTCGGCAGGGCCCTCTACGATCTCACCGACAACGTCCAGGCGTTCGTCCAGGCCAATTACAGTCAGGTCGAGGTCGACTCGGTCGGGCCGTGGACGCTTGCGATCGTCGCGTCGGCCGCGACGATACCGCATGGCACGGGCATTTATGCGCCTTCCGTCGCGCCCGAACAAGCGGCGACGTCTCTCCAACTGTACAAATCTGGCCTACTTGCCCGGCGGCGCTTTCGGTCTGAACTGCCCGCCCACGGGTGGCTGCACGAACTCGCAGGCTTTCCCGGTGCCGGCCGAGCTTCGCGACGCTGCTCGATTCGCGCGCCACCCTCGTCGCAGGCGTGCCGACCTCCGCCGCGAACGCCAATTTTTCAGCTGCAGCGCTACTTGAACTTCATGCCGTCGCGCGCGACGAACAATCAGAGCAACGTTTACCAGATCCAAACCGGCGTCGAAGGCTCGTTCCCGAACCGAGACTGGACGTGGGAAGCGTATGTTTCGCACGGCGAGACGACCGTCGACAGCTATCTATACGCAGGCTGGGCCTCGGACCAGCGGTACAAGCAAGTGGCCCAGGCGCCGAACTTCGGCCGCGGCTTCTCGCAAACGTCGGCGACCGGAGCGCTCGGCTTCAACATCCGCTGCACGACGGGGTTGCCGCTGGTCGCGGACTTCACGCCGTCGGCCGACTGCATCGACGCGATGGACGCGCGCATGAAGCAGTTCACGCGCTTGGAGCAGACGATCGTCGAGGCGAACCTGCAGGGCGGCATCGTCGACATGCGCGCGGGCGAGCTGCGCTTCGCCGCGGGCGTCGAGCAGCTCGCGAGAATACGGCGCTGTTCGAGCCCGATCCGCTCGTCGACGCGCAGTCCACGCGCGACAACCCGATCGGCCTATTCCCGCAGAACGAGACCGAAGGCGAGACCGACGTATCCGAGATCTACGGCGAGCTGCTCATTCCGGTCTTCGACCGCCTCGATCTCGAGCTCGGCTACCGCTACTCCGACTATGACCACGAAGGCGGGATCGACACCTACAAGGCGCTGTTCGATTGGGCCGCGACCGACTCCTTCCGCGTGCGCGGCGGGCGGCAGATCGCGAACCGCGCGCCGAACGTCGCGGAGCGATTCACCGGACCGTCGCAGAACGTCGTGCGCGTTTCAGGGCGCCGATCCGTGCCTCGCGAATACGCTCAACACCTGGGGCAACCATCCGAGCAACCCGAATCGGGCGCAAGTCCAAGCGCTGTGCTCGGCGATCATCAACGCGCCGCCGGGTCAGCCTTCGCTGTGGGATCTAGCGCCGAACACCTACACGGGACCGTTCCCGTTCGTCTTCCAGCTCGAGGTCGAGGAGCGGCGGGGCAACCCCGACGTCGCGTCCGAGCAAGCCGAAACCTACACGCTCGGCGCGGTTTTCGAGCGCGAGCGTTGGTCCGGCTCGATCGACTTCTACACGATCGACATCAAAGGAGCGATTGCGCCGCCCGACGCCTATTTCGTCTATAACCGATGCTTTAATGGTGCCGGAACCAACCCGAGCTACTCGATCGATGATCCGGAAGGGTTCTGCAGGCTCATCGTCCGCGATCCGATCTCGGGCTACAGAGTGCAAGTCAACGCGCTCTATCGGAATCTCGGCGCGCTCGAGACCGACGGCGTCGACCTGCAGTTCAATTGGAACGGCGACATCGGCGCGAACGGGATCTTCGTCAATTTCCTCGTGAGCTACGTCGAACAGCTACAAGCTCCAGCAACAGCCGGGCGGCGATTTCGTCGGAGTACGCGGGCACGCTCGGCGCCGGCGGCCAGTTCGACTATCGGACGTTCACGACGTTCGGCTACAACTTCGGGGACAACCTCAATCTCGGTTTGCGTTGGACCCATCTGCCGGAGGTCGAGAACGCGGTGTTCGCGACGAATCCGGCCACGACCGTCCAACCGACGAGCTCCTACGACCGTTTCGACTTGTTCGGCGGCTGGTCGGTCAGGGACAACATCCAGCTGCGGTTCGGCATCGACAACCTGCTCGACGCGGATCCGGAAATCGTCGGTGCCAACCCGGGCCAGACCAACGCCATGGGTCTAACGAACACGGGGTTCTACGACATTCTTGGACGCCGGTACTATGCTGGAGTGAAGTTCAGCTTCTAGGGAGACGTGGAATGCGACGGAGAGCGCTTGCCGGCATCGTGGCGGCGCTGGTAATCGCGCTCTCCGCCGCCGCGGCACGCGCGCAGGAGACTGCGGCGCCGCTATACAACGCCGCGGATCTTGAGTTCCTGCAGCACATGATCGTTCACCACGAGCAGGCGCTCACGATGTGCGCCTGGGTGCCGCAACGCACGGAGCGCGGCGAATTCGCTCGCTTCGCGCGCTACGTAGACAGGGCGCAAGCGGCCGAAATCCAAATGATGCAGGCGCTGCTGGACATCGCGGCCGAACGCGGCTTGGAGATCCCCGCGCAGCATCTGCACGGCGACCCGCCGATGGCCGGCATGCTCTCGATGGCCGAGATGGAGGCGATCGAAGCGGCGCGCGGCGCTGAGTTCGACCGACTGTGGCTCGAAGGGATGATCCTTCACCACGAGGGCGCGGTCGCGATGGCGCACGCGCAGCAGGAACAGCAGCTCGCGAGCGGCCGGCGGCCGTATGGGCTCGACGTGCTGATCGAGGACATCCTCGTCGAGCAGCGCGCGGAGATCAGCAAGATGCGCGCGTGGCTCGCCGAGCTGGGGGCTCGCGAGCGCGCCCTAATCGACTATCCGACGGAGCGCAGCTCGAAGTTGCCGGTGTCCACGCCGGCTTCGACCATGCCGCTGTCCACCACGCGGTTGCGTCCCAGGCTTTTCGCCGTGTAGAGCGCTTCATCCGCTTGCAGGAAAACGCCGGCGAGGCTCCGGCCCGATGCGGGATCGCCGGTGGCCGATCCGACGCTCACGGTCACGACGTTGGCGACCGTGGAGCCTTCATGCGGGATCTGCTCTTCCATGATTTCGGTGCGAATCCGCTCGGGCACCGTGCGCGTCGCCTCTGTTGGGCCGTACAGCACGAGCACGAACTCCTCGCCGCCGTAACGCGCACAGAAATCGAGCGGCCGCCGCGCCGCGCGGGTTAGTGCGCGCGCGATCCGGCGGATGCAGTCATCGCCGGCTTGGTGGCCGTACAGATCGTTGAAGATTTTGAAGCAATCGATATCGACCAAGACGATTTGCAGCATCCGCTGATCCCGCCGAGCCTGCCGCCAGAGGCTGTCGGCGAGGCCGTCGAATTTGCGCCGATTGTAGAGGCCGGTAAGCCCGTCGCGCTCCGCGAGCTCGTTGAGCTTGCGCTGCTCGATGAAACGCGTTCGCTGCAAACGCTCGACGCGCCCTGCCGACAGCACGGCCATGAGGGCGGTAACGACGATCACGAGACCCGCGAACGTGAGATCGGTGGTTGCGACGCCGACCGCTACGCCCAAGATCAGGAATGCGGCGACGAGCAACGATGCGACGGTGATGACGCGGCGATATTCGAGACCCACGAACAGGCAGGCGTAGACGATGACGAGCACATCGCCCATTTGAAACTGCGGCGAGCCGGACGCGGCCGCTGTCGCGCTGATCGCCATCACGCTCGTGCCGAGCGCCACGACAGCGAAGGCGACGACGAGTTGGTAATGACGTCGGAGGAGCTCCATGTCGATGGCGCACAGGATCAGCACGAGCGCGGGGCAAGCGACGCCGAGCCGCAACAAAAAGATCGTCTGCAGGCGATCGTCGGGCAGCGGTGCAAGGCCGCCGAGCATGTTCATCGCGGTGACGGCGAGCACGAAGATTAAGTAGATCGCGGTCGAATATCGCGCTCGGGGGATGTTCTGCTCGAGGATCGCAGCGCAGAACTCGACTTCGAGCTCCGGCGGGAACCGCCGGCCCGCCGGTAACGCCTCGAACCGGCCAGAGGCCTCGCTTTGAGCGGCGAGGCGATCGCCCGCCTTCAAGGTCACACGAACACCCCCTTGGCGGTCTCGATCTTCGCAGGTGCCCGCGCGGCGGCGCCCGGAACCAGCGCACAGATCGGGGTCAGGCTCGGTGCCTGACCCCGTGCCTGACCCCGATTTGGCTTACGGCCGCGCCTCGTAGACGAGATTGAACGGCGACTGCAGCGCGCGCCGGAACCGCGTGAATCCCCCGCTCGTGACGACCGCACGCATGCGCGCCTCGCCCGCCTGCCCGCCGAGCGCGAGCCCGACCTCTTGAGCGAGCGAGCACGGCGTGCAGATCAGCGTCGACGCCGCGTAGTAGGCGCGGCCGACCGGATTCAGGTTCTCCTCGACGCGATCTCCCGCGTACGGCTCCACGATGAGCCAGCTGCCCTCGGGCTTCAGCGTGGTCAGCACGTGGCGCGACGCGCCGACCGGATCGCCCATGTCGTGCAGAGCGTCGAACACGCAGACCAAGTCGTAGCCCTTGCCCGGGAAATCCTTCGCGCCGGCGACCTCGAATCGGCAATTTTCCGCTACGCCCGCTCGACGCGCGCGCGCGTTCGCCTCGACGATCGATTCCTCGTGATAGTCGAAGCCTACGAACTGCGACTCCGGAAAGGCCTGCGCCATCAGAATCGTCGAAGCGCCATGGCCGCAGCCGATATCCGCGACATACGCACCGGCCTTGAGTTTCTCCTCGATTCCGTCGAGCGCCGGAATCCAGCTCTGCACGAGATTGCCGACGTAAGACGAGCGGAAAAAGCGCTCGATGCCGTGGAAGAGCTGGTGATCGTGCTCGTGCCACGCGATGCCTTCGCCGGTGCGGAACGCGCCGGTCAGGCGGTCGACCATCTTGGTGGCGGCGATCGCGGTCTGAAACGCCCCGACGAGGAACGCGGGGCTATCCTCGTTCGCGAACACGAGCGCCTGCTCTGGCGTGAGGGCGTAACGCCCGTCTGCGGGTCGTAAGTCAGGTAATGCGATGCGGCCTGCGCGTTGAGCCACTCACGCACGTAGCGCTCGTTGGTTTCGGTGCGCGCGGCGAGCTCGGTCGACGTGAGCGCGCCGTAGCTTGCGAGCGCGCGGTACAGACCCAAGCGATCGCCGATCAGCACGAGCGCTGAGATATGAACGCCGCCGAAGTCGACGATCGCGCGGCCGAGCAGGTCGTGGAGCTTCTGCTCGTCGATGCGCGGTCGGCGTCGGTTAATGGTTTCCATCGGGCTGGTTCTTAGGGCACTGGTTTGCATTGGTGAATCCTCCTAGTGGGTTGCAGCGGCGGCCATTGTCCGGGCAACATCGGCCCTGGTTTTTGCCGCGCGGCGCGCGCGCTTGCCCGATCGGCCGAGCGGCGCACGTCGCTTGATCGAGCGGCCGCGAAACTTGACGAATCGACCATAGAACCGCTGCGCGAGAACACATGGACGCCCTTTCCGAGCTCTTGCGCGCCGTGAAGCTGTCCGGCGCGATGTTCTACGTCGCCGAGGGCTCGAAGCCATGGCGCGTGCTCGCGCCGCCCTCGAGCAAGCTCGGCAAGTACGTAGCCCCGAATGCGAGCCACGTGATCGAGTTTCACTTGGTGACGCAGGGCGCGGGCTACGTGCGCGTCGGCGAGGAAACGACGCCGTTCGCCGCGGGCGATCTCTTGATGATTCCGCACGGCGACGCGCACGAGATGGGCAACGGCTCGGGCGCGCCGCTCATCGACGGCGAGCCCGGAATGCCCGCGCTGCTCACCGGCGGCATCAAGCGCTCGCGCTTCGGCGGAGGCGGCGAAGAGACGCGGCTCATCTGCGGCTATCTCGCGTGCGAGGCCGGGCTGATTCGCCCGGTGCTCGCGGGGCTGCCGCGCGTCGTGCGCGTGCACATCAGAAATGATCGCGCCGGCGAATGGCTCGAGAACTCGATCGTGCACGCCGTCGAGCGCGCATCGGCTGCCGCACCCGGCAGGCGACGTGATACTCGCGCGGCTTGCGGAGGTGCTGTTCGCCGAGGCGCTGCAGCGCTACGTCACGCAGCTACCGACGGGGCGCACCGGCTGGCTCGCGGGCGCGGGCGACGCGACGGTCGGGCGCAGCTTGGCCGCGCTGCATCGCCGGCCCGCGCATCCGTGGACGCTCGACGAGCTTGCGGAGGAAGCCGCGGTGTCGCGATCGGCGTTGACGGAGCGGTTCGCGCGCTACCTTGGCGTATCGCCGATGGCGTATCTCGCGGATTGGCGGCTCGAGCTCGGGGCCGAGGCGCTGCGCACGTCGAGCCGCAGTGTCTTGCAGATCGCGACCGAGGTCGGCTACGAGTCGGAAGCGGCGTTCAACCGCGCGTTCAAACGGCGCTTCGGCAAGCCGCCGGCGCAGTATCGGCGCGCCGTGCGGGAGCAGCGAAGGGCGAAAATCGGGGTCGGGTACTAATTTCCGCGACGGCGGTGAGTTTGTTCGCGACGCGGGTGGAAATTAGTACCCGACCCCGATTTTTAGGCGAGCCGGAGCTGCGCCAACGAAGCGACAGCATTTCCGCCACTCGTGTCCGGAATGATGGTCAACTCGAGCACAGTCACCGCCGGCAGCTCCACGCGATGGTCTTCCGTCTCGGAGGTTGCGCCGTGGGGGCTGAAGTTCCACTGCTGCCGCACGATTTCCCGGAACGATTTCCCACCATCCGCAGACCATCGCAACACGTATTCTTGTGTGCGCTCAGTGACGGGCTCGACGAAAGTCAGCCGGATTCGCTTGAGCCGTTGCGGACGAATGAAGAGAAGCCGGATCGTCTGCGCGCCGGGCGCCGCGGCGCGCCAGCCCGAGCCGCTCCCGGGCAGCAGCGCGGACTCAATGGGATGAGCGCCGTCCTCGGAGGTGATTTCCACCTCCGCGAGCCCGTCCAACGCCAGCCAGTCGTCGTCGGGGGATTGGGTTTCTTGCCGAAGTGGGGCGATGGTTCGTTTAAGCATTTCGTGTGTTCTTCGAATTACAGGGTTTCCATCCTCGACAGGTTGGTGTGACGACCGGTCACACGTCGTCATAGACCGCGGGTGCAAGTAATGTGCCAGTGCGGACGTTCGAGGCCGGATGCGGCATCATGACGATCCGAGCCTGGGCTAGCGTCGATGGGAGAAGCAATGAAAAACAACGTCGCGCGGGCGATCGGTGTGCTTGCGGCGCTCGCGGCGTGCGCGGCACTCGCGCAGTCGAATGTCGACACGGTCGTCACGAACGGCAAGATCCTCACTGTCGATGCGGATTTCGCCGTGGTCGAGGCGCTCGCGATCGACGAAGGGCGCATCGTCGCGCGCGGCACGAGCGAAGACATCGCGCGGTACGTCGGGCCCGACACGCAAGAGATCGACGTCGCAGGTGCGACGGTGGTGCCCGGCCTCATCGACAATCACTTTCACTTCACGCGCGCGGTGCAACGCTGGCACCGGCAGGTGCGGCTAGATGGAGTCGAGCTCACGCGCGGACGCGCTGCGTCTCTTCGCAGCGAAGGCCGCGAGCGTGCCGGCCGGCGAGTGGCTCATGGTGCAGGGCGGCTGGTCGCCGCAGCAGTTCGCTGACTCGCCGGGCGGGTTCACGCTCGAGGAGCTCGATCGCGCGGCGCCGCAACACCCGCTGTTCGTGCAGCAGGGCTACAGCGTCGTCTACGCGAACAGCCTCGCGCTCAAAGCCGTCGGGTCTCGATCCGGCAGAGGGCGCGCGGCGCAACGCTGCGGGTCTCGCGACGTTCCAGCCGCCGTACGGCGCGTTCATCCAGCTGATTCCGCCGACGACCCGCGAGCAGCTCGAGCAGAACCTCACCGACTTCATGCGCACGCTTGAACGGCGTCGGGCTCACGGGCGTTTATAGCCTCGGCCGCGGGCCGGAGGGCGAGTCCGAGCTCATCGAGGCGCGCGTCAAGCGCGGCCCGCTGCCGCTGCGGCTTTGGGAAACGCTGACGTTCGAAGCCACGGATCCCAAGAGCGCGGCGGAAGCGGTGAAGCTGATCGACCGCAGCAAGCCGAACACGTTCGACGGCGCCTTCGGCCTTTTCGGGCTCGGCGAGCACGTGTATGTGCCGTTCTTCGACCTGCCGAATCAGTCAGGCCCGTGGCCGAAGGAGATCGTCGACGAGTACGGGAAGCTTGCGGCGGCCGCCGCGCGCGGCGGCTGGCACATTCACGAGCACACGATGAGTAATCTACAGCGTCAGCGATCTGCTCGGGGCGTTCGAGGAGCTGAACCGGTCGCACAGCATCGAGCAGCTGCGCTGGACGCTCGCGCACGTCTACGACATCACGGACGAAAACATCGCGCGCGCGAAAGCGCTCGGCATGACGCTCGCGGTGCACGGCGTCGCGATGCATAACGGCGGCGTGCGGATGCCGCTGCGCAAGATTCAGGACAGCGGCATCGTCTTCGGCCTCGGTACCGACGCGACGATCGTGTCGCACTATCAACCGTTCGTGACGCTCGGTTGGGTGGTGAGCGGCCTCGATCTCGCCGGCAATCGCGTGCTCGACGAGACGCTGACGCGCGAGGAGGCGCTGATCGCGCACACGCGCTCGAACGCGTATCTATTCTTTCAAGAGCGCAATCTCGGCTCGCTCGAGGTCGGGAAGTACGCGGACCTCGTCGTTCTAGATCGCGACTACATGACCGTGCCCGCCGCGGAGATCAAAGCCATTCGGCCGACGCTGACGATGGTCGGCGGGCGGGTCGTTTACGAGGGGAACTAGCCCGGGGTCAGGCACGGGGTCAGGCACCGTGCCTGACCCCGGTTACGCGCGTGCGGGCTGCGTCTCGGGCGCGGCGGGAACGGCCGTCGGATCGAACATCTTCTCGCGGATGAACAGGCCCGGAACGAGCGCGCAGACCGCGTAGGCGACACGCCGAGCAGCGCGATGCCGAGGCCGATCGAATAACGCTCGGCCGCGAAGCCGATCAGAAGCGGCGACAGTCGTCGCCCCGATGCGTCCCGAAATTGTACGCCGTGGCGACCGCCGTCCCCCGGATACCGGCCGGGAAGCTTTCCGCGAGATAGGTGGCAGTTCACGGCGTACGGCGCCGCCGTAGAGGAAGCCGAACACGAGGAGCAGATACGCCACGTTCGCGGGCGTGGCCGCGTAGATGAGCACCGGCAAATACACGGCCGTGAGCCCGCCCGCGACGACCCAGATCGCACGCCGCCCGACAGATGTCGGCCGAGGTAGCCGCGTGATGATCTTGCCGACGATCGTCATCGTATACGTGCCGGCGACGTACCAGCCCATGCTCTGCGTGTTGACGCCGAGGTCGCTCACGAGATAGCTCGGCAGCCACGTGTTCGCGCCGTAGTAGCCGAACTGCAGCGCGATCGACGCCACCGCTCCACACAAAAATGTGCGGCGCACTGAAGGATCGGCCAGCAGCGCGGCAGACGGGCCGCGTGGCCGCGCGCCGCTCTGCGCTGTGCCGCGCGCGGGTCCAGCTCGGCGGCTCGGGTATTTTCCACAGCAGCGCGAGCGCGACGACGCCCGGAACGATCGCGCACGCAAACAGCGGCCGCCAGCCGAATCGCGGCAGCAAGTAGGCGGCGAGCAGCGCCGCGACCACGTATCCGACCGCCCAGCCGGCCTGCAGCGTGCCGAGCACTGTGGTGCGCACTCGCGTCGGCACGTACTCGGCCGCGAGCAGATTGCCGATCGTGTACAGCGCGCCGATGCCGAATCCCGAGATGCAGCGCATCACGGCGATCTGCCAATAGGTGTCGCACAGCGCGATGACGCCCGTGAACGACGTGAAGGTGAGCACGGACCACCAGACGACGCGGACGCGACCGATGCGGTCCGCAAGCCAGCCGGCCAGCACACCGCCGATGCCCATGCCGAGCAGCGTGTACGTGCTCGAGCGCGCCTGCGCCGACGCGCGATAATTGAAGCTCGCCTCGAAATGCTTGGCAGCGCCAACGCGAGCATTTGGAGGTCCATGCCGTCGACGACGAGCGCGACGAACACGGCTATGGCGACCACCGTCCGTGTGCGGCCGAGCGACTCTGGGGTGGTCACGCGGCCGAGTCTACACGGTCGCCCAAAGTCTCGCCCATGCGAAAGGTAAAGGCGTAGGATGCGACGAGTCGACCGCGCCAAAACGAGGGGAAAACCATGCGCTTCGAACGTTCACGCCGGGATTTCATCAAGCAAGGATCGATGCTCGTCGCACTTTCGAGCGGGATCGTGAGACCTTCGTGGGCGCAAGGCGGCAACGTCGAAGCCGAGACCACCTTCGGCCGCGTACGCGGCACCGAGGTCAAAGGCATCAAAGCATTCAAAGGCATTCCGTACGCTGCGAGCACGGCGGGCGCGAACCGCTTCATGCCGCCGGTCGATCCCGCGAAATGGACCGGTGTGCGCGACGCGCTCGCGTATGGCTCGCGCGCTCCGCAACGCGAGCCCTCGGCGCGGCGCGAGGCGGACGAGCAAGGCGCGGGCGGCGGACAGGCGGAGAGCGAAGACTGTCTCGTGCTGAACGTCTGGACGCCCGGGATAGCCGACGGCGGGCGGCGGCCGGTGGCGCTCTGGTGCCACGGCGGCGGGTTCAACACGGGCTCCGGCGCCGCGCCCGTGAACGACGGCACGAACTTAGGCATTCGCGGCGACATGGTCACGGTGACGGTGAATCACCGCTTGAACGTGCTCGGCTACACGTATTTAGGCGAGGCGCTCGGAAAGGATTTCGATCAATCGGGAGCGCTCGGTGTCCTCGACATCGTTCATGCACTGAAATGGGTGCGGAACAACATCGAGCAGTTCGGCGGCGATCCGAACAACGTCACGATCATCGGTCAGTCGGGCGGCGCGCGCAAAGTTTCAACTTGCTCACGATGCCGGCCGCGAAGGGACTCTTCCACCGCGCCGTCGTCATGAGCGGCTCGGCGCTGCAGCTCATTGACCGCGAGCAAGGCGCGCGCGTCACGCGCGAGCTGCTCGCCGAGCTCGGGATGTCGAAGCCTAAGATCGCCGATCTGCAGGCGCTGCCGATCGACCGCCTCATGAGTGCGTACTTCGCCACCGTCGCGAAGCTCAACGCGAACAACCTGGGCCGCGGCTTCGAGCCGACCGTCGACGGCGCCGCCGTGACGCAGCATCCGTTCCATCCGGCCGCCTCCGCCGTGTCGCCGGACGTGCCCGTGATGTTCAGCCACACGAGCGGCGAGGCCACGTTCCGCGCGGACGAGGCGTTGTACTCGCTGGATGAAGCCGGTATGCGCGAGCGCATCCAGACGCGCGTCGGCGCGAAGACCGGCGAGATCATCGAGCTTTATCGCAAGCTCTATCCGGGCTCGACACCGTCGGATCTCTATTTCCTAATCGCGAGCGACCACCAGTACGGCGGGCCGGCGATGAAGGCTGCCGAGCGCCGCGCCGCGCTCGGCAAGGGCGCCCGCGTATCTCTACTACTGGACGTGGGAGTCGCCGGCCGAGGGCGGCAAGTACCGAGCGCAGCACACGATCGACATCCCGTTCTTCTTCGACACGATCCAGGCCTCGCGGCTCACGGCAGGCGCGCCCGACGCGCAGGCGCTCGCGGATCAAGTCAGCGAGATGTTCATCGCATTCGCGCGCACGGGCGACCCGAACACGCCGAAGTCGAAGTTGCCGCGTTGGCCGGCATTCGAGCCGGCGAGCCGGCCGACGATGGTGTTCAACACGCAGCCCGAGCTCAAGAACGACCCGATTCGCGAGCAGCGGCTCGCGATGTGGGGCGCGATGGGGCTCACGAGCTGAAATCGGGGTCGGGTACCGATTTCCAGCGCGCGTCGCGAAGGACCAGATGCGCGGGAAATCGGTACCCGACCCCGATTTCACTTGCCGCCTGGGCCGTCCCACTCGACGGGCGGCACGGGCAAGCCCTGTGCTCTGCATGAGCTCGCGCAAATGCGCGGCGGCCTCGGGATAGCGGATGAACGCCGATGCCGTCGAGCGCGACGCCGTCGGCGATCCGCAACGGCGTCCAGCCCCGGCTGTTCACGACGCCCTCGAGGTTCGCGCCGCGCTCGACGAGGAAGTCGATGAGCGCGATCGCGCCGCCGCGATACATGACGCCGTGCAGCGGCGTCTCGTTGCGCGAGTTCGACGTCGTTCACCGTGCCGCCGCCGAGCTCGAGCGTGAGCTCGAGCGCCGCGATCGCTTCCTCGATCGAGCCCGGCGCCGCGCCCGCGGAGCCTTGACCCTTGGCCGACGCCGGCGGCAACCATGACCGCCGTCGTGCCCTCGTCGGTCGTCAGCGTCGGGATCGGCGCCGAGCTCGAGCAGCGTGCGCATGTACGGCAAGTCCAACGACTTTCGTCGCGAGCAGGAACGGCGTCGCGCCGCGGCGGTTCAGCGATTGCGGTTACCGTCGCGCGGCTCGCCTGTCTGCCGCGCGTTGACGTCGGCGCCGTGCGCGGCGAGCTTGCGCACGAGCTCGAGGCTCGAGAGCTGGTCGCGATGCTCGGGCCCGGGCAAGTTGAACCCGCGCGTCCAGCGGCGCACGCGCGCGATCTGATGCAGCGCCGTCCAACCTTGCGCCGCGGCGTTCGGGTCCGCGCCGTGGTCGAGCAGCGCGCTCGCGGCCTCGTAGTTCGGCATTGCAGCGCCGCGAGCACGAGCATGCTCGTGCCGTCGGGCAACGTGGCGTTCGCATCGGCGCCCGCATCGAGCAACGCCTTGCGCGGAATCGACGGCGCCGGCCCGCACGGCGAATGCCGAGCGCCGTGAACTCGCCCGTCGCCTCGCGCGCGTCGCGCTCGGCGCCGGCGTTCGACAGCGCCGTGATCGCCGGCGCCGTTGTTCTCGGCGGCCGCCCACATGAGCGCGGTTTGACCGCCGCGGCTTCCGTCGCGTTGACGTCGGCGCCGGCCGCGATCAACAGCCTCGATCGTCGCCACGTCGCCGGTGCGCGCGGCCGTCATCAGCACCGTCTCGCCCTCGGCGAACACGCGCGTTCGGGTCGGCGCCGGCCTCGAGCAGCGCGCTGCATCATCGCCGCATCGCCGTTCTCGGCGGCGAGATACGATGGCCGCACGCCGTAGCGATTCGCTGCGTCGACGGCCGCGCCCGCCGCGAGCAGCGTCGCCACGCGTCTCGAGCTCGCCGCGGTGCACGGCCCAATGCAGCGCCGACGTGCCGTCGGCGTCGGCCTCGTTCGGATCGGCCCGTCGGCCAAGAGGCTGCGCAGACTCGGCCGCGTTGCCGTCCTTCACGGCCGCGAGCAGCGAGCCGCGTCGGCCGCCGCCGCGCCGACGCGATGCGCGCAGAGGAAGCAGCAAGTGCCAGGCGCGCGCGAGCGTTGCCGGCTAAACATTGGCCGACGCCTCTAGACTGAGCGCGCCCCGTGCTGTCGCCGAGCGTCTCGAGCGGCACGCCGACGCGCGTCGAGCATGCGTCAGGAGCAGGTTCGACATCGGCGTGTTGCTCGGCTCGACGACGGTGCTGCCCGCCGCCCGTGCCGGCCGGGCGGTCCGCCGACGAGCGCGATCGGCAGATCGAAGTGCGCGTGCAAGTTCGGATTGCTCGAATGGCCGCCGTACAAGAACAGCGAGTGGTCGAGCAACGTGCCGTCGCCCTCCGGCGTCGACGGCGAGCTTGTTCAGGAACCACGCGAACAAGTCCGTCTGATAGGTGTTGAGCTTGGCGTACCGTTCGATGTTCTCGGGCTTCTCCTGGTGATGCGACATCGTGTGATGGCCTTGCGTGAGGCCGATCTCCGGATAAGTCCGGAAGTTCAGCTCGCGACCGAGCATGAACGTCACGACGCGCGTCAGGTCCGCTTGGAACGCGAGCCACTGCAGCTCGTACATGAGCTTGCACGTGCTCGTCGAACCGTCTCGGGTATGCCGCGCGGCCGCTCGAGCGCCGGCAGATCCGGCCTCGTCGCCGAGCTTCTCGACCGTCTGAATCCGCCGCTCGACTTCGCGCACGGAGCTCGAGATACTCGTCGACTTGCACGCGATCCGCGGGCCCGAGCGCGCGCGTCAAGCGCGCGAAATCGGCGCCGACGAAGTCGAGGATGCTGCGGTTCTGGCGCGCCAGCGCCGCGCGTTGCTCGTTCGTGCCGCCGTTGCCGAACAAGCGCTCGAACACGACACGCGGATTGTTCTCGCGTCGGCAACGGCGTCGTCGGCGAGCTCCACGACAACGTGTTCAAGTACACGCAGCTATAGGCGCTGTCGCACATGCCCGCGAGCACGCTGAGATCGATCGAGAGCTCGAGCGACGGCAGCACGGTCTCCTTGCCGAGCACGTTGCGCCGCGAGCTGATCGGCCGACACGCCGCTCTCGATGTCGGCGCCCTCGGTGCGCTTGCAGCGCACGCCGGTGAGCCACGCCGCGTTCGCTTTCGTGTGATCGCCCGTCGCGCCGTCCTCCGCGTTCGCCTCGGCCACTCTCTGATGCGATGCCGCTGATGACGGTCAGCCGGTCGCGATACGGCGCGAGCGGCGCGAGAATCGTCGAGAGCTCGGAGATGCTTGCCCTTGCCCTTCGGCGTCCAGTAGTTGATGCCCGTGAAGTTCTTCGCGACGCCGTTCGGCAGATAGATGAACCCGAGGCGTTTCGCTTTGGGCGCCTCGGCCGCGAACGCGGGCACCATCGCGTCGAGCAGCGGCAAGCCGATCGCTGCGCCGGCGCCCTTCAAGAACGTGCGCCGCGGCAAGAGCTCGTTTGGTGACGATCACAGCGCCGCCCTCCTCATCTGAAACGGCGCGCTGTTGACCACGCCGAGAATGAACTGCGAGAAGCGATGCTCCTCGGCCGCGGCGTCGCGCACGATCGCGCGCACCGCCGGCATGTCGTAGTGCTCGATGCCGCGCCCGAGCGCATACACCATGAGCTTCTCCGCGAGCACGAGACGGAACTGCTCCGACGACAGCAACGCCGAACGGAACTCCTCGAGGCCTTGGAACCGGCTGCCGTCGGGCAAGATGCCCGAGGCGTCGATCGGATCGCCGAGCTCGTCGATGCGTGCGCCAGCGCCCCGTCGCGTCGAAACCCTCGAGCGCGAAGCCGACCGAGTCCATCAACGTATGACACGACGCGCAGCTCGGGATTCTCGCGATGCACCGCGAGCCGCTCGCGCAGCGACAGCATCGTGCCCTGCCCGTCGGTCACGTCCGTCGCATCGAGCGGCGGCACGTTCGCCGGCGGCGGCGGCGGCTCGGCGCCGAGCAGGTTCTCGAGAATCCAATGCCCGCGCACGACGGGCGAAGTGCGATCCGGCGTACGACGTCACGGCGAGCATGCTGCCGTGGCCGAGCAGTCCGCGGCGCGGGCTGTCGGCCGGCAGCTGCACGCGCCGGAAGTGACTGCCTTTGACGTTCGGCAATGCCGTAGTGCCGCGCGACGCGCTCGTTGACGAACGTGTAGTCGGCGTTCAAGCAGATCGAGCACGCTGCGGTCCTCGCGCAGCACGCTCGCGAAGAACAGCTCCGTCTCGCGCCGCAGGCCTTCGCGCAGCGTGTCGTCGAAGTTCGGAAAGATGCTCTGCACGGGGATCACGGCGTCGAGGTTGCGCAAGTACAGCCACTGGCCGGCGAAGTTGCTGACGAACGCATCGGCGCGCGGGTCGGCGATCATGCGCCGCACCTGCCGCTCGAGCTCGGCGGGCTTGCGCGAGCGCGCCGCGCTCGGCTGCGCGCAGCAGCTCGTCGTCGGGGATGCTGCTCCATAAGAAGAACGACAGCCGCGACGCGAGCTCGACGTCGCCGATGCGGTACAGCGGATCCCGGCGCCGCGTCGGCCGGATCTTGCGTCGACGCGGAACAGGAACTCCGGGCTCACGAGCAACGCTTTGAGCGCGACCTGGATGCCGCCGTCGAAGCTGCCTTCCTCGCCGTGCCCGGCGCGATAGAAATCGAGCAGCGGCGCGACGTCGGCATCGGCGACGGGCCGCCGATACGCGCGTCGCACGAGGCTCGCGAGGATGGTCTTCGCGCAGCTCTCGGCCTCCGCCGTCGGCGTTGCTGCTCCGATTGCCGGGCGGCAAACGAAGATGCGCTCGCGGCTCGCCGTCTGCCCGGGCCCCGTCGCGTCGTAAGGCCCGCCGATCTCGACGTAACGCAAGTACGAGCCCGTAGCGCCCTTCGGGGATGTTGAGGCCGCGCGGAAAAGGCCGCAGGAAAGGCTCGCGCTTGCCCGCGGTGACCGACGCGCGGCCTTGTCGAGGAACGTGACCGCCACCTCGCGGCGTCCCGCTTTGACACGGGCACGCGCACGGCCCAGTCCTCGTCGGCGCGATTGCGCGCCTGCTGCTCCTCGCGAGCCACGCGCCGCGTTCAGTCGCGCCGCCGAAATCGTCGGCGTCCTCGGGGCGCAGCGGCAGCGGATTGGCGGCATCGAGCGTGAACGGTCGCGACGCGCTCGCGGTCGATGCTGACCTCGAGGACTTGCGGCTCGGTGTAAACCGGCATGCCTTCGTTCAAGTCGCGCGCGAGCGCGGCCGAGATCTCGTACTCGGCGTCCTGCGGGAACGTGTAATCGATGACGATGCCGCCGCGCGTGCCGAACGGCATGCCCGGCAACCGGCGCTCCTGCGAGCGGTCGTCGGGAACGCGAAACGAATCGATCGCTGACGAACGGCGACGCCGTGCCGACGGCGAGCCGGCTGACCTTGTCGGCCGCGTTCGAGATAGCGCTCGAGCAACGTCGGCGACAGCTTCAGCACGCCGCCGATGTTGTCGAAGCCGTAGCTCGCGTCGTCGCCGGGCAGCAGGCTCGCGACGTCGACGTCGACGGCGAGCAGATCGCGAACGGCGTTGCGATACTCGCTGCGGTTCAGACGATGGAACGGCACGGTGCGGCCCGGATCGGGCGACTCTGCGGCCGCGCGATCGAGCTCGCCCTCGAGCCACGCCAAGAGTGCGGCGCTCTCGCTCCGGCGGCGGCCTCGGGCCGCCGTCGTGCGGCGGCATCATGCCGGCTCGCGAGCTTGCGGACGACGTGCTCCCACGTCGCGGCATCGGCCCACGTCGGCGAGGTCGAGCGACTCCAGCGACAGATCGGCCGTGCGCTCGATGTCGTCGTGGCAATCGAAGCAGTAACGCGCGAGCGTCGCGCGCTGCTCGGCGGCGAGCTCTTGCCGCGAAGGCCCGCAGGCCACGAGCGCGAACGCCGCCGGAACGAGCAGCCAGGCCAGCGGCCTCGTTGCAAGTATGCGCGACTGGGTTCGTAACACCTTGAAGGCTCCCCTCCTCAAAGGCTCTCGTACCAAACCTATGCCTCGACGCGCACGGATTGCAAGGTCCACGCGAATCGTGGTGCTGAAAGTAACCGCCTACGGGGGCGGCCGGCGCCGGCTGCGGCAATCGTGCATGACCTAGTTTTCTTTGGCACCTTAAGAAATGTGGGGTCAGGCACCGTGCCTGACCCGGTGCCTGACCCCGATCCCTGCCCAGTGTCACGTTTTGCGACCGCGGGCTGCTGGAATGCCCTCAACCAACAAGAGGGCATCGCCATGCACATCAGCCAGCACGGCCGCAATTCGCTCCTGCGATTTGCGGCACTCCCGCCATCCTGGCGGTCGCTCATCAGCGCATGAACGAGCGCGGCATCTCGCGCCGTCTCGTCGACTTCACGCTCCGCCACGGCCGCGTCGACGGCAACAGGCATATCCTCGACCGCAACGAATCGCGCCGGCTCATCAACGAGCTCATGGAGGAGCTGCGGTGCGCCAAGCGAATCCTCGACAAGGGCGGCATGACGGTCGTCGAGGGCGGCGACGTGCTCATCACGGCCTACAACGTGAACGTGCCGTTCCGCCGTCGCAATGGAGGGGCGTGCCATGTTTGACGCACTCCTTATATGTATCACGGCCTTCGGCACCGGCTTCGCCGCCGCGTGGGCGCTCGGCAGCAGGACCCGCGAGCAACTGGCGGACGTGCGCGCGCGCGCCGACGAGCAGGCGCTGGCCGCGGCGGAGAAGCTCGAGCTCGTCGCGGACACGAAGAGCTCGCTCGCGAACGCGTTCAAGGCGCTGTCGGCCGAAGCGCTCAACACGAACAACCAGAGCTTCCTGCAGCTCGCGACCGCGTCGCTCGAGAAATTCCAGGAGCGCGCGCAGGGCGATCTCGAAGCGCGGCAAAAGGCGGTCGATGCGCTCGTGCAGCCGATTCGCGAGTCGCTCGAGAAGGTGGACGGCAAGCTCGGCGAGATCGAGAAGACGCGCCAGTCCGCGTACTCGGCGCTGAACGAGCAGCTCCGCGGTCTCGTCGAAACGCACTTGCCGATGCTGCGCAGCGAGACCTCGAACCTCGTGAAGGCGCTGCGCCAACCGAACGTGCGCGGCCGCTGGGGCGAGATGCAGCTGAAGCGCGTGGTCGAGATGGCCGGCATGCTCGATCATTGCGACTTCGTCGAGCAGCAGAGCGGCGCGAGCGAGGACGGCCGCTTGCGGCCCGATCTCATCGTGAAGCTGCCCGGCGGCAAGCAGATCGTCATCGACGCGAAGGCGCCGATCGCGGCGTATCTCGAAGCCGCGGAGGCCACGGACGACGACGCAGCGCGCGGCGCACCTCGCGCGGCACGCGCAGCAAGTGCGCGCGCACATGACCGCGCTCGGCCGCAAGGCGTATTGGGACACGTTCAGCCCGACGCCGGAGTTCGTGGTCATGTTCCTGCCCGGCGAGATGTTCTTCAGCGCGGCGCTCGCAGAGCGATCCGGCAGCTCATCGAGTTCGGCGTGAACGAGAAGGTAGTGCCCGCCACGCCGACCACGCTGATCGCGCTGCTGCGCGCCGTGGCCTACGGTTGGCGGCAGGAAGCGCTCGCGCTGAATGCGCAGGAAGTGGCGGACCTCGGCAAGCAGCTCTACGAGCGGATCGCGTCGCTCGCCGCGCACTGGAGCGACGTCGGCGACAAGCTCGAGCGAGGCCGTGGGCTCGTACAACAAGAGCGTCGGCGCGCTCGAGTCCCGCGTGCTCGTCACGGCCCGGAAGCTCGTCGAGCTCAAGGCCGCGCCGGACGACGGCGAGATCGAAGCGTCGCGCCCGGTCGAGGCGCTGCCGCGCATGCTGCAGGCGCCGGAGCTCGTGGTCGCGCGAGCCGGGCGGCTCGGTCGAGCGCATCGCTCGCATCGTCTAGCTCGACGAGCGCCCGTGCTCAGGCAGCGCGCTTCACGATTCCGGTGGCGATGTTCGGGCTCTCCGGATTCACGTCGACGGAGCGATCGCGCGGGTTGACGACGAGATCCATCTCCTCCATGGCGACAGCGCCCAGCAGCACCTCGTCGCCGAGCACGAGCGCGCCCATGAACCCCGTGCGATTCTTGAAGCGGACCTCGAGCGGCCCGACGTAGGGAAAAGTCGCCCGCGAGCCGTCGGCGAGCTTGACTTCGCGGCTCTCGAGCACCTTGAGCCTGAGCTGCAGGCGCACGTGCTCGGGAATGCACAAGAACACGGAGCCCGTATCGGCGAGCGCTGCCACCTCGACCGGCGCGAGCGACGGCTCGCGCGGGTTGCTCAACTGTAGTTTCGCGGTCACGAGTCCCATGCCTCCAATCTTCTCCGGCGCGGCTCCCAGCGGCCATGCCGATTACCAGAGCTTATACCCCGTTACTCGCGTCGGCCAACGGTCCGGGCGACACTACGCGCCGCGGTGGACAAGTTCGACCGCATCTTCCAGCTCCACGCGATCCTCGCGTCGCGCCGGACGCCCATTCCGCTCGAGGAGCTGATGGCGCGGCTCGAGTGCTCGAAGTCGCACGCTGCATCGCGCGATCAACACGCTGAAGGACCATCTCAACGCGCCCGTCGTCTTCGACGCGGACGCGGGCGGCTACAAGTACGGCAAGCCCGAGTACGGCGAGGCGTACGAGCTGCCGGGCCTCTGGTTCACGGCGAGCGAGCTGCAAGCGCTCGCGATCATGCAGCGGCTGCTCAAGGACGCGGGCGGCGGCCTGCTCGAGGAGCACCTGGGCGCGCTCGCGAAGCGGCTCGAACGAGCTCACGAAGCACCAGCGGCTGAACCTCGGCGAAGCGGCGCAGCCGCCTGCGCTTCCCCGCGATCGCGGCGCGGCCCGCGGGCGCGGCGTTCAACACCGTCGCGTCGGCGACGCTGCAGCGGCGCAAGCTCTGGCTCGAGTACCACTCGCGCAGCAAGGACGAGCGCTCCGAGCGCACGGTGTCGCCGCAGCGCATCGTGCACTACCGCGAAGCCTGGTATCTCGACGCGTGGGACGACGAGCGAAGACGCGCTGCGCAGCTTCTCGATCGACCGCATTCGGCGCGCGACGGTGCTCGACGAGACCGCGCTCGACGTGCCCGAAGCCGAGCTCGACGAGCACTACGCGAGCGCCGTACGGAATCTTCGGCGGCAAGGCGGACAAGGTGGCCGTGCTGCGCTTCACGCCGGAGCGGGCGCGGTGGGTGGCGGATGAGAAGTGGCATCCGCAGCAGCAGGGGAAGTGGCTCGAGGATGGGTCGTATGAGCTTTCGATTCCGTATCGGGAGTCGCGGGAGCTGGTGATGGATGTCATGCGGCACGGGGCGCACGTGGAAGTCGTCGCGCCGGAGGCGTTGCGCGAGGAGATAGCGGAGCAGCTACGGATCGCGGCGCGTCAGTACGAGGCGACCGTGTAGACTTGACGAGATCGTCCGGCCGCAGTGCAGATGGCAAGGTCAACGACAACAGCTCCTCGCTGAAGCGCCCGCGCTCGTCGCGGCGCTCGCCGCCGTGACCGCTGCTTCGGCGCAAACGGCACCGCGCATGGCGCTCGAGGGCGTCGACAGCCGCGCCGCGTTCGCCGCTTTGGCGAAAGAATGCTACGACGCGGGCATGTTCGCGGACATGCCGAGCGACTCGATCATGGACTGCACCGCGATCTTGGAGGAGCGTTCGTCCGCCGGAGCGTCGAGGGACGCAGGATGAACCCGTCGACACGGTAGTGCTTCGCCAAAGGATCCGATTTACGTTCACCGAGCGCGGCGAGGCAAGCATTGCGGCGGACTCATGGACGGAGATCGAAGAGCTCGGAACCGTCGTCGAGGAGCCGATCACCACCGAAGAATACTTGCGCCGCGTGCAGGACGTTTTGGTCGACGTCGGCAAGCGCCTCCGCGCGTCCCAAGGAGCCGCTCCGCCCTGGGCCGGACGTTATGAGAGCGAGCAGGCGTGGCACCTCGACTCCCATCTGCGCGCCGTGCGCCATTGCGACGCAAACCTCGCCAGCATGAGCTCCGAGTCGCTCGCTCGTGACCTCGAATCGATCGGCATGCGGCCGTTGGACGAGGACACCCGCGACCGTTGCGAGGAGCTCTACCAGCAACTTTTCGAATGGGGCCTCGCGCGTGGCAACGCCGAGCCCACGCTCGAGGCGTACGCGAGCTACCGCGCGACGCTGCCGCCCGAGCAGCGCGCGTGCTCGGGCCGATTGGCGCTCAGCCGTCCGGCTGGCAGATGTCCGTGATGCAGATCGATTCGAGCGTGCGCCCTTCCGGCGGCACCGGGATGCCGCGCTCCATCATGAGCTTGCGCATTAGCGCCGCGGTCTCGGCGTGCGGAATCGATGATTGCACGCCGACGCGCACGAGGCCGTCCGCGTAGTCGATCGCGCGCCAGCTCACGCCCGCGAGCCTGTGAATCGTGTCGCGGCTGCCGATGTCGCGCGTCGCGAGGTCGGCGCCGCGGTCGACGAGCAGCTGCACGATCTCGTTGCGGCCCTTGTGCGCGGCGCCCATCAGCGCGGTGCGGCCTTCCGCGTTGCGCGCGTTCACGTCGATCCCGAGGTCGAGCAGCATCTCGACCGTTTGCACGTTCGCCGCGCGCGACCACTCGTAGGTCACGCCTTCCACCCAGCCGATGCCGGACGCCACCATCAGCGGCGTCGTGCCGTCGTCGGTGGCGAGCTTCGGATCGGCGCCGTGCTCCAGCAGCACCCTCATGAGCTCGATGTCGCTCGACTGCGCGGCGCGCAGGAACGGCGTCGCGCCGTCCTCGTAGAGCCACTGGTGCGTGAAGATCGTGCGCGTCTCGGTGCTCGAGTGCATGCGCGTATTCACGTCCGCGCCGCGCTCGATCAAGAGCTCGATGATCGCAAGATGATCCATGTCGGCCTTGCGCGTGGGATAGTCGCCGCCCTCGATGTTGCGATTGTCCGTGGCAAGGTACAGCGGGCTCCAGCCGCCCTTGTTCTGGATCTTCGGGTCGGCGCCGTGCTCGAGCAGAAGCTGAGCCAGCTTGTAATTGCGGTTCTGCACGGCTGCGAGCAGCGCGGTCCAGCCCCCTTCCGTCTGGCCGTTGACCTCCGCGCCGTGCTCGAGCAGCACCTTCACCGACTCGATGTCGCCTTGGCGCGCGGCGAACACGAGCGGCGTGACGCCGCCCCACATCTCCGGCGCGCGGTTCTCGGGCTGCGGCGCGAAATCGACGTCGTCGTCGCCGCCGGTCGCGGCGGGCCCCGGGGCCGCCGCGAGCGCCTTCACCGCGGCCTCGCGCTGGGTTGCAAGCCGCGCCGCCTCGCGAGGATCGTCCGGCGGAACGTCTCCGAGCGCCGAGCCGCTCGATCACGCGCCTTCCGGCTTGGCCGATCTCGCGGACGAATGAGTTCAGGCGGCTCTGCACGGTCGGCGCAAGATAGGGCCGCCGGCCGCGCGGGACGACTTTCGAGCGCGCGTCGACCTCGGCGCCGCGCTCGATCAGCAGCTTCACGGCCGTCGGGTTCTCGTACGCGGCCGCCCACATCAGCGGCGTCGTGCCGCGCAGATTCTCCGTGGCGTTCACGTTCGCGCCGCGCTCGATCAGCAGCGCAAGCGTGCTCCGAGTTGCCCGTGCGCGCGGCCATCATCAACGCGGTTTCGCCGTTGGGCAGCGCCTCGTTCGGATCCGCGCCCGCGTCGAGCAGCAAGCGAACGAGCTCGACGCCGCCGTTCTCGCACGCGAGCGACAGCGGCGTCGCGCCGTCGCGGTTGCCCTGCCGCACGGACGCGCCGGCTTTGACGAGCGCCGTCGCGGTCGCGACGTCGCCGCGAAACACGGCCCAGTGCAGGGCAGTGGCACCATCCGGTTGCGCGGCGTTCAGGTCGGCGCGCTGCTCGATGAGCTCGGCAACGGCCGCAGCGTCGCCTTTCATCGCGGCATCGGCGATCGGGCTTCCCGCCTGCGTCGCGTGGGGGCAGATGAGCAGCAAGGACAGGGCGGCACCCGCCGGGATTGCGCTCAGCACCGTGCCTCGTCGAGTGGTCTTCGTCACGCGCATCCTGTGATCCGATGTTCCGCTGGGGTCATTATATAAGGTCACGGGCAATGACCAGCCTGTGGTTTGGCGGTTGCGCGTCTCAAGAAAGCTCGGGATCGAACTATCAAAGCTCAGATCCACCGCCGCACGCGGGCCCGGTACGCGCGGAACGCGTCGCCGAATGTGCGCTCCATGCTGCGCTCCTCGAACGGAATGATCACGAAGTTGTCGAGCACGAACAGCAGCACCGGCACGAGCCACATGAGCCAGGTGCCGGCGACGAGCGCCGCGCCGACGCCGACCACGAGAAGCCCGAGGTACATCGGATTGCGCGAGAAGCGAAACGGTCCGGCCGCGACGAGCGTGCTATGCGCCTCCGACCACGGATAGATCTCGGCGCTCTGCCTCCTGAACGTGAGCCGCGCCCAACCGGAGATTGCGATGCCGGCGACGATCAGAGCCACGCCCGTAGGTCGATGCTGAACGATCGCAGATAGCTGCAGCTGCCAGGTCGACGAGCAGCGCGACGACGATCAGGCCGATCAGCCAGAGCGGCGTCGGAATGCGGACGATCCAGGAAGGTTTGCTCGTCGCGTCTGTCATCGGCGCGGTCCCCCCGCAGATGCGGCTTCAGTATCGCATTTAGCGTTCCGGCCGGCACGTCGGCTCTCGGCCTAAAAGAGCACTACCGGAGCAGCAAGGTTTTTCGGATGATCCGCGGAGCCGTCGAGCAGGAACTGGGACTACTCCGGAGGGTGTCACATGATTGAAGCGTCGTGCCATTGCGGGTCTATCAAGATCGAAATACCGCGGAAACCTCGCACGCTGACGGACTGCAATTGTTCGATATGCCGGCGCTATGGGGCGCTCTGGGCTTATTACCAGGCAGCGGACGTTCGCATCCGTGGCGGGCGCGCCGCGATGTCATCGTATCTCTGGGGAGACCGGAGAATCCGCTTCATGCGATGTCAACGGTGCGGTTGTATCACGCACTGGGTGCGAGCAAGGAATCCGGGCTCAAATCGGATGGGCGTGAATACAAGGAACGTCGACCCAGATGTCTTGAAGGGCGTGCGCGTTCGTCATCTTGACGGAGCGCGGACGTGGAAGTTCCTGGATTAGTCTCAAGGCGCGTCTACGAGGTGCGCTGCCTATCGTGGCAGATGATGTTTAGTTGTTTCGAGCGGAATACGGCCGTGCGCTCCGCCGAGATCTCGCTGGTCACGATCGCGGTCCTCAGCGTGGATCGGATCTCTCCATGGCTGAATCTCCTTTTTTTGTACGTCTGGTGATGTTTGCGGTTGCCGGCAGCGGCGGAGTCGCGGGTGGCGCCACCCCGGGGTTGTCGGTCGCGAAAGGCAGCAAGCTTCGTGCCATGACTTGCGTCAAGGCGGCGCCTTGGCTCAGGCTGTCACATGCTCGTACGAGAAATCTGGTGCGCCCGCTCGTTCGGACGCGTGCTCGATGGTAATTGCGCAGATGTTGCCGTTGCTGTCGACGTCGACAACGGTGTTCTCATCGAGGTCGCGCGTCTCGGCGACCGGCGCGTCGCGGAACTGCATCAGCAGAGTATCCGTGTCCGTGAAATATCGGATCTTCATGGCACAAACCGCCTATCAAAGAACGCGTTGTGAACCGTCTCTCCGTCGCACAGAAGGATAACTCGCAGGAAGCGATTGTCCATCTCCGGGATCCGGGCTCAACGCCTGATTCGGCCATCGGACTGCAATTCTTCGTGGCTTGGCGATCGAATTTACGCGCTCGATCCACTCGTCTCGAATCACGCTGCGGTCTGCGCGCACGCGAACCGTGTCGAAATAGGCGGTGGTTTTCATCCAGCAGAGAGAGCGACCTTCGACCGGACGTTGCCGAATGCGCTTCAATGCTAGGCGGCGCCGAGTGTCGCGCGAACCGTCGTTTGTCGCCGATCCGGCCATTAAGGATTCGGCGAACCCACGCTAACGGTGGCTCAGCTCGCTACGCCGCAGGCAAGAGGGAAAGGTAGCGTAGTATCCCTTCATGGACGACCACGACTTCCTAGCCGGCGGCGGCGAGATGGGCGCGCTGATCCGCGCCTACGACTGGGCCAACAGCCCGCTCGGCGAGCCGAGCACGTGGCCGCAAGGCTTGAAAACGTCTGTTCGGCTGCTGCTCTCCACCGGTCATCCCATGTTCCTTTGGTGGGGACCCGAGCTCATCCAGTTCTACAACGACGCGTATCGCCGCTCGATCGGCCCGGAGCGGCATCCGAGCGCGATCGGCCAGCGCGGCCGCGAGTGCTGGGCGGAGATCTGGGACATCATCGGGCCGCAGATCGAGCAGGTGATGGCGGGCCGCGGCTTCACGTGGCACGAGAACCAGCTCGTGCCGATCACGCGCTACGGCAAGCGCGAGGACGTCTATTGGACGTACAGCTACGGCCCGATCGATGACCCGAGCGCGCCGCACGGCGTGGGCGGCGTGCTCGTCGTGTGCACGCGAAACCACCGAGCAGGTGGCCGCGGAGCAGCGGTTGCGCGACGAGGACCGGCGCAAGGACGAGTTCCTCGCGATGCTCGGTCACGAGCTGCGCAACCCGCTCGCTGCGATCCAGAACGCGAGCGAGCTGCTCGTCCGCAACGCCGCGTCGGACGCGTCGACGCGCAAGGTCGGGGAGCTGCTCGCCCGGCAAGTGACGCAGCTCGGCACGCTCGTCGACGATCTGCTCGACCTCTCTTCGATCACGCAGGGCCGCATCGAGCTCAAACGCGAGCCCGTGGAGCTCGGCAGCGTGATTGCGCTCGCGCTGGAATCCGTGGAGCCGCTCGTGCGCGCGAAGCGGCACAAGGTGGTCAACACGGGCAGCGCGGCACCGCTCTACGTGAACGGCGATCTGATCGCGCATCGTGCAGGTGCTCTCGAATGTCCTGACGAACGCCACGAAGTACACGGAAGAGGGCGGCCGAATCGAAGTGACGCTCAGCGAGCGCGGCGAGAGCGCGATGATCGAGGTCACGCGACAACGGCGCCGGCATCTCGCCCGAGCTGCTGCCGAAAATCTTCGATCTCTTCGTGCAAGGCCACCGCGCGCTCGACCGCTCGCAGGGCGGGCTCGGGATCGGGCTCACGGTAGTCCGCCGCCTCGTGGAGATGCACGGCGGCTCCGTATCGGCTGCGAGCGAGGGAACCGGCCGCGGCTCGACGTTCAAGATTCGGCTGCCACTCGCGAGCGCTCCCAGCTTTGCAGCGGGCCGCGGCCTCGCACGGCGAGCGCGCGAACGAATGCGCGGCGCGTGCTCGTCGTGGACGACAACGCCGACGCCGCCGATTCGCTCGCCGCGTTGCTCAGACTCAGCGGCCAGGAGGCGGACGCCGCGTACACCGGCCGCGACGCGCTCGAGCGGATGCGCGCGTCGCACGCAGATGTGGTGCTCCTCGACATCGGGCTGCCCGAGATGGATGGCTACGAGGTGGCGCGACGAATTCGCGCGGAGCATGGGGCGATCGTGGTCGTGGCGCTCACGGGGTATGGGCAGGCTGCGGATGTGCAGCGGGCCGCGGACGCGGGGTTCAACGCGCACGTCACGAAGCCGGTGGCGTTCGAGGAGTTGCAGCGGGTGTTGGCGGAGCTGTAGCCGCGCACCGGACGACTCAGATCCTTCAACGCGCGGCTCGTCGGCTCAGATCGTCCGTGTCGCGACGGCCGGCGGCACGCGCGCCGCACGACGCGCCGGCACGAGCACAGCGAGCTGACCGATCCCGACGAACGCGAGCATAGCGGCCGGCACGAGATACCACGCGAAACGCGGGATGCTGAACGCCTCGACGAGCCAGATGTTCACGCCGACCGCGAGCAACGCGCCGAGCGTCACGCCGATCGCAGTGAACAGCAGGTTCTCGGTGAGAAAGTAACGCAACACGTCGCCGCGCGTCGCGCCGAGCGCGCGCCGCGTGCCTATTTGCTTCGTGCGGCGATTGACGTTGAAGCTCGTGAGGCCGGCGACGCCGAGCGTCGTGATGCCGATCAGAATCGCGATCGTGAACGTCAAGATGTTGATCAGCGCGTTGTTGATCTGGTAGCCGCGCGCGCGCGTCTCCTCCATCGTGCGCATGCGTTGAATCACGCGCCCGCGTTCGCGTTCGGCGAGCAGCGACTCGACCTTCGGCATCAGCGCGTCGCGTTGTCCGGGCTCCGCGCGCACGAGATACAACGTGTAGTCGCCCACGAGGTGCTGCGGCACGAGCATGCTGCGCTCGATGCCTTCGGTCCAACCGGTCCACGGCGTTTGCAGCGTTTTCATCACGCCGACCACGGTCATCGGCTGGGTCTCGTTGATGTAGACGACCTTGCCGACGCCGTAAGTTGGATCGTCGGGGAATAACTGCTCGGCGAGCGTCTTGGAAATCAGCACTTTTTCGGGCCAACTGCTCGCCCCGGGCTCGCGCCACGTGATGTCGGTTTCCGCGAACCCTTCGCCCGCAATGAGCTCGACAGCCGAACGCTTCGATGCCTTGCTCATCGACGAAGTACACGGCGCCCGCGCACCTCCTGTATCGCCTGACCGATCTCGGTCTTTAGCTGCATCCCCCAACCGCCGCCGAACAGCGGCACCGAGTTGACCTGCACCGCCGCACGCACGCCCGGCAACGCGCTGATTTGCCGGAGGTCTTCCTCGACGGTCTGACGCGGGTCGAACGCCGGATCGAAGCCGGTGCTGTTCACATGGAAGCTGTTCGGCTCGTCGACGCCGCTCGGCCGCGCCATCTGCCGCGCGCGTTCCTGCGCGATCGCGACCGCGTTCAACACGAGGGCCATCGTGAACGCGACCTGCAGCACGATCAGCAAGGCGCCGGTCTTGTTGCGCAGCGTGGCGCGCCAAATGGGTCCGAATTGCATGGCGGTTCCTTCAGTTCGCTTTCAAATAGGCGGCGGGCTGCACGTTGCACGCGCGCCAGGTCGGATAGACCGCCGTGATCAGGCTCGCGATGACCGCGAGCACGACGGCCGTGAACACCATGTTCCAATCCATCGTGAGGACGCGCGTGAAGTCCTCGTCGATGAATTGCGCGCGGATCCCGTGGAGCGCGAGCCAGCTCAATACGATGCCGAGCAGTCCGCCGCCGAGCCCGATCATGCCGGCTTCGACGAGATACTGCTGAAACAGCGCGCGCCGGCTCGCGCCGAGCGCGCGGCGGATACCGATCTCGGTGCCCTTGCCGAGGAACTTCGCGAGCAGCAGGCCGATCGTGTTGAGCAGGCAGACGACGAGAAATATCAACGACAGCCCGAGCAGCACTTGGCCTCGTCGGGCACGACGCCGCGATCTTCGAGCCACTGCATGACCGGGGTCACGCGGTTGTCCATCGGGCGCGGAAAACGGCCGAGCTTCTTCTGCTCCGTCGACGTACGCGTTCAAGAAGCTCAGGTACTCCTCGCGCTCGCCCTCGTTGCGCAGCTCCACCCAAAACTGAATCCAGATGCACTCGGAGCTCAAGAAAGCTTTGAAGCCGTCGCCTTCGACCGGTTTCCAGCAGTTGGTGTTGCCGCTGCGCGCCAAGTCGCCGTTCTTCGCGGCAATCAAGGTCCACGGAATGAACAGATCCTCGACCGGCTCGCCGGTCGGCTCGTAGAAACGCGGGCTCGGCTCCCACTCGTCGAGCACGCCGACGACGCGATACTGCTCGCCGGACAGCGTGAGCGTGCGGCCCGACCGAGTCCTCGCCGCCGAAGATCCGCTCGTTCGCGGAAGCTTTGAGCACGACCACCTGCTCCGCCGCGTCGTCGGACTCCGTCAGACCAGCCCGCACCGTACTTGAACGGCACGTCGAACATCGGGAAGAAGTCGGCCGTCGTCGCGCGCACGTCGACGAAGTACGGCCGCTCGTCGCGATTCGGCGGCTCGATCGCGAGCGACGAGCTCGACATCGCGGCCTGCCGGTAGGCGCGCTTCGCGCTCGAGCAGCGCGGTCGCGTCGAGATAGGTCACCTGGTTCGGCACGTGGACGATCGGTGCCGTCTTGGAACTCGAAATCCGGATTCCAGTTGTCGAGGCGAACGTAGTGCAGCACGTCGCTTTTGTGCGGGATCGGATTCGAGCCGAACCGGTAGTTCACCGTGACCATCGCCATGCTCGCGCCGATACCGATGCCGATCGCGCCCACCATCAACGTGGACAGCACGGGATTGCGGCGAATGTTCTTGATGCCGAGCTTGACGTTGTATTTCGAGGAGCTGCAGCGCGCGCATGTCGTGGTCTCTATGCGGCCGCGCCGTTGCTGAGCAGGCCGTCGCGGAGCCTCACCTCGCGTTTCGCGCGCGCCGCGAGGTCCGGATCGTGCGTGACCATCACGATCGTCGTGCCGGCCGCGTTGATCTCCTCGAGCAGATCGAGCACGCCCTGCGCCATCTGCGAATCGAGGTTGCCCGTAGGCTCGTCGGCGAGCAGGAAGCGCGGCTCGCCCGCGAGCGCACGCGCGACGCCGACTCGTTGCTGCTGACCGCCCGAAAGCTGCGACGGCAGATGCTTCGCGCGGCCGGCGAGGCCCACCCTCTGCAGCGCCTCGTCGATGCGCCGCTTGCGCTCGGCCGCGCCGAAACCGCGATAGCGCAACGGCACGTCGACGTTGTCGAACACGTCGAGGTCCGGAATCAAATTGAAGTTCTGGAAGATGAAGCCGATCTTCTCGTTGCGCACGCCGCGAGCAGCTCGTTGTCGGATAGATTCGCAACGTCACGGCCGTCGAGCTCGTAGGCGCCGCCGTCGAACGTCTCGAGCAGGCCCGCGATGTTCAAGAACGTGGTCTTGCCCGAGCCGGACGGGCCCGTCACGGCGACGAAATCGCCTTCGTCGATGCGCAGCGAGAAGTCGCGCAAAGCGTGCGTTTGCACGGTGTCGGTACGGTACGTCTTCGAGACGTTGGTCATCGTCAGCATGCGTTCCTCACTCGATCTCAATCGGTCACCAAAACCGTATCCGCGCCCTCGAACGCTTCGATGCTCGAGGTGACGATCACGTCCCCTGGTCTCAAGCCGGCGACGACTTCCACGGCGCTCAAGCTGCGCGCGCCGATCTCGATCGGCGTGCGATGCAAAAGGCCATCCACGAGCACGTACGCCAGCCTGCCGCCGCCGGAGTCGAGGAATTGGCCGCGCTCGACGATCAGCACGTCGTTCTTCTCCTCGAGCAAGATCCGAGTCGTAAGCCGCTGGTTCTGGCGCAGCCCGGGCGGCGGCGTTTGCCGGAATCTGAGCCGCGTCGTGACTTGGTTGTCGACGATCTCCGGCGACACGGCGACGACGATGGCGTCGTGCACGGTGTTCGCGAGGCGAATCTCGGCCGGCATCCGCAGCCCCAAGTCGTCCGCGTAGCTTTCGGGCACGTCCGCCTCGACTTCGAACGCGGTGAGATCGACTACGGTCATGATCGGCTGATCGCGGGCGACCGCAGCCTTCTGATCCACCTGGAGGTTGCCGACGATGCCGGTGACCGGCGAGCGCACCGTGAGCTCGTCGACCTGACGTTGTAGATCGCGGACCAAGAACTCCTGCCGCTCGAGCTGCAGCTCGCGTGTGCGAAGCTCGAAGACGAGCCGCTCGCTGTCGAGCTCCATGTCCTTGAGCGCGTGCTCGTGCGCGAGCTCCGCGTTGTGCAGGTCGTCGATCGCCTTGTCGACGTCGATCTCGGCAATCGAGCGCGTTTCGAACGCGAGCTCGATGCGGCGCCGCTCGCGCTGCGCGGCCGTGAGCGCGATCTCGGCGAGATCGACGTTTTTCTGACTTTCGAGCTGGAGTTGCCGCGTCGAGATTCGCTGCCGCTCGATCTCGACTCGCTGCGCTTCGAGCGCGGCCTGTTCCTGCTCGAGACGACTGCGGAGCTCGGGGCTATCGATCCGCGCGAGCTCGCTGCCGAGGTCGACGGTGGCCCCCGATTCGGCGAGCAGCGTGATCGTGCCGGACGCGGACGCGAACAGCGTCGGGCTCACGGATGCCACCACGCGCCCTTGAATCGACACATCGCGCACGAGGTCGCCATAACCGACCTCGGCGAGCCGCAGACGCTCGCGCGGCACGCTCACCTCCGCGAGCGACCAGCGAATCGCGCGCGGTGCGAGCAGCGCGCCGAGCGTGAAAACGATTGCGGCGACGGCGCCGATCGCAAGCCAAAATCGCCGCCGCGACTTAGGCTCCACCGACACGTCTTGACCGGACGTATCGGCGATCGCGAACGGACTCTCGGCTCGAGGACGTGTCGGTAGGACGCTGACCGCGGCGGTAGTCGGCGGCACGTCCGATGCTTGCGCTTCGATTTGCCTGTCGGCCATTCGACTGTCTCGTTGAACCTACCGTGTCGGCCTAGGCACGCTTCGTCCCACGCCGCCGCGACCGCATAAGCAATTGATTAAAATCAACAATGCGATCCCTCCCGTGCCCAGCGAGCCGGTTCGGACCAAATCTTCGGGAAGACGACAAGGAGTCGCCGAAGTGTCCGGGCTGCCCAATCAGATAGATGCGTAGGCGAGGCGAAAGGTAACGAGGCGGATGAAAACAAATCGCCGGACGTTAACTAAGGCCGGGAGCAAAGTCGTCGTCGACGCGGCATTGCGCCTGCGACGTTATCGCGTTGTACTGTGCGGGGGGGTGAGTCATATGAAAATCGCGAACATTAGACTCGGCCTGAACGCCCTGCGCGACAACGTTACGAGCGTTGCCTCCATCGGCATCCTCGCTGCACTCACGAGCGTCGCGGCGCTCGCGCAGCAGAACGTCGACACCGTCGTCACGAACGGCAAGATCTTGACCGTCGATGCGGGCTTTCGCGTCGTCGAAGCGCTCGCGATCGACGACGGTCGTATCGTCGGGCGCGGCACGAGCGAGGAGGTGGCGCGCTATGCGGGCCCCGACACGAAGGTCATCGACGTCGCGGGCGCGACCGTCATCCCGGGCCTCATCGACAACCACTTCCACCTCGCGCGCGCCGTCGAGCGATGGCACCACCACGCTCGGTTCGAAGGCGTCGACTCGCGCCGCGAAGCGCTGCGGATACTTGCGGACAAGGCCGCCGGCATGCCGGCCGGTGAGTGGATCATGGTGCAGGGTGGCTGGACGCCGCGACAGTTCGCCGACGCGCCGGGCGGGTTCACGCTCGAGGAGCTCGACGCCGCGGCGCCGAAGAATCCGCTGTTCGTGCAAGAGGGCTACAGCTTCGTCTACGCGAACAGCCTCGCGCTCAAAGCCATCGGGCTCAACCCGGCCGACGGCGCGCGACGCAGCGCCGCGGGGCTTGCGTCGTTCCAGCCGCCCACTCCGCTGCTCGACGCGATTCCGCCGACCTCACCCGCGCAGCTCGAGCGGAACATCACGGATTACCTGCACGCGCTCAATGCGGCCGGGCTAACGGGCGTCTACAGCCTGGGCCAATCGGAGTTCTTGGCCGCGCGCGCGGCCAAGGGGCCGTTGCCGATTCGACTGTGGGAAACCTTGGCGTTCAATGCGCGAGACCCAGCCTCCGCGACCGCGGCCGCGGCGCTCATCGAGCGCAGCCGCCCGAACCAGTTCGACGGCCAGTTCGGCACCTTCGGCATCGGCGAGGTTCTCTACGGGCCGTTCTTCGATCTCGCGCCCCGCAAGGAGCCATGGCCCGCCGAGATCATGAACGAATACGGCAAGCTCGCGACCGCGGCAGCGCGTGCCGGCTGGCACGTCCATCAGCACGTGATCAACAACTCGGCCGTGACCGATCTGCTCGACACGTTGGAGACGGTGAACAAGACTCAGCGCCTCGATGGTTTGCGCTGGACGCTCGGCCACGTGTACGACATCTCGCCCGACAACATCGCGCGCGCGAAAGCGCTGGGCATCACGCTCGGCGTCCACGGCGCCGCGATGCAGGCCGGCGCGCACATGCCGCTCAGAAAAATCGCCGACAGCGGCATCGTGTTCGGACTCGGCACGGATGCCACGATCGTCTCGCATTACAGTCCGTTCGTTACGCTCGGCTGGGTGGTCAGCGGTCTCGACGTCGGCGGCAATCGCGTGCTCGACGAGACGCTGACGCGCGAGGAAGCGCTGATCGCGCACACGCGCTCGAACGCGTATCTGTTCTTTCAGGAGAACGCGCTCGGCTCGCTCGAGGTCGGCAAGCAGGCCGATCTCGTCGTGCTCGACCGCGATTACATGACCGTGCCTGCCGCCGAGATCAAGCACCTCCGGCCGACGCTGACGATGGTCGGCGGGCGAGTGGTCTTCAGCGCGGCGGAGTAGCGAGAACCCGCGGGCGCTCACGCATGCGCGTCGCGCATGGGGCTCGAGGCATCGAAGATCCGGTGATTCACCGCGTTTTTGCCGCGGCGTTTCGCGATGCACAGGAGGTCGTCCGATACCTTCAGCGCGTACTCGAGCGTCTCGGGCGGAGTGAGGAAAGTGCACGCGCCGACGCTCACAGTCACTGACCACCCGTGTGCCCGCATTCGTTCCGCGAGGGCCGCCTGCAAGCTCTGAATTACCGCGACGGCTGCGGCCGGGGACGTCGCCGGCAATAGGATGACGAACTCGTCGCCGCCGATGCGTGCGATGACGTCGGACTTGCGCAATCTCTCAGAGAGTGTCATCGCGACGAGCTTGAGCACTGCATCGCCGGTGCCATGTCCGAAGCGATCGTTGACGTCTTTGAAGTTGTCGCAGTCCACGTACGCGAGTGAGAGGGGGTGGTGGTACCGGCCGGAACGCTTGATTTCGGTGCGGGCGAGATCGATGAAGGCGCGGCGATTCGGGACTCCGGTGAGCGCATCCTCGCGGGCGCGGCGCCGTTCGCGCGCGAGAGAGCTGTTGAGCGCCGCGAGTATCCAGGCGACGACGGCGAAGTAGCCGAGCCGGATGGCGGTGTTCCAGTACGGCACCAGCTCATTCGGTGGGACCGCAGCGTCGCGTGTATTGACGGTGTCGGCGATCAACATTCCGATCGCGCTCACGAGCGACAACCATAAACCCGCGACAGGCCCCACCCGCCAGGTCGCGAGCGCCACCGGGACTAGATAGAAGAGTCCGAGGCGAACGTCGTAGCCCGTTACGACGTCGGCATAGCCGAGGACACAAACGAGAAGGATGGCGCCGACCAGCGAAGCTGACTTCGACATCAGGAGTCCTTCCCCAAGCGGATGCCTCATGGGCATTCTTTTCCGAGGTGCTATTCGAGTTCGTATAGGGGGCCATTATCGAGCACGGGCGTGCAGGTCGCCAAGCACAATCGGGCGCGAGCCCAGGGCGTACGCAGAACCGGCCATGGCAGCTCGACGAACGCCGGCCGGAGCATTGTGCTTCGCCGCGCCGCGGGCGAATAATGCGCAAAAACCACCCCCGGGGATCACCCATGAACCATTGGCTCGTCCGCGCATTCGCCGCCGTCGCGGCGTGTGTTCTGTCCAGCGTCGCTGCCGCGCAAGTCACCACCGCGAAAGTCACCGGCGGCCAAGTGCAAGGCGTCGCCGCGAATGGCGTCGTCGCGTTCAAGGGCATTCCGTTCGCGGCGCCGCCGGTCGGCGAGCTGCGCTGGAAGAAGCCGCAACGCGCGGCGTCCTGGCAAGGCGTGCGAACGGCGGACAAGTTCGCGCCGAGCTGCATGCAGGATCCCATGATGCTCCAGGTCCAGCAGGCGCCGCCCGGCACGAGCGAAGACTGCCTCTATTTGAACGTGTGGACGGCCGCGAAGAGCGCGAGCGAGCGGTTGCCCGTGATGGTGTGGATCTACGGCGGCGGGTTTGCGATCGGCACGACGGCCGCGGCGGTCTACGACGGCGCGCGGCTTACGGAAAAAGGCGTCGTCGTCGTGAGCGTCGCGTACCGCGTCGGCGCGCTCGGCTTCCTCGCGCATCCGGAGCTCTCGCGCGAAAGCGGCAAAGGCTCCGGCAACTACGGCGTGCAGGACATGATCGCGGGCCTGCAGTGGGTGAAGGACAACATCGCGGCGTTCGGCGGGGATCCGGCAACGTCACGATCTTCGGCGAGTCGGCGGGCGGCCTCGCGGTGAGCATGCTCGCGGGGTCGCCGTACGCGAAGGGACTCTTCCACAAGGTGATCTCGCAGAGCGGCGGCTGGTTCGCGCCGTCGCGCCGCGGGATGGAAGGCGGACAACAAGTACCGTCGCTCGCGGTGGCCGAAGCCATGGGGCAGGAATTCTTGAGCAAGCTCGGTGCCGCGAGCATCACCGCAGGACGTGCGCTGCCCGCGGAGAAGATCCAAGAGGCGCTGGGCCCGGGATTGGCCGGCGGCTTCTGGCCCGTCGACGACGGCGACGTGCTGCCCGGCGATCAGTACGTGCTCTATGGCCAGGGGCGCTTCAACGACACGCCGGTGCTGATCGGCACGAACTCCGACGAGGGCGCGCTGTTCATTCAGGGCGGCGTGACGAGCGCGGCGTTCGAAGGGCAGATTCGCGCGGGCTACGGCGAGCACGCCGACGAGATTCTCGCCGTGTATCCGCACGCCACCGACGGCGAAGCCGTGGAAGCCGCGCAAGACATGTTCCGCGACTCCGCGTTCGCGTGGCCCACGTGGACCTGGGCGCGCCTGCAATCGGCGAAGGGCAAGGGCGCCGCGTACGTGTACTACTTCGATCACCGCACGCCGCAGAGGCCGACCGGCGCGTGGCATGCCGATGACATCCCGTACGTGTTCCGCAACTTGGGCAGCGGCTTCGTCGGCCCCGGTTTCCAGGGCGCAGGCACGACGCGTCCCGAGGACGCCGCGATGTCGGAGCTCGTGAGCACGTATTTCACGAACTTCGCAAAGAGCGGTGATCCGAACGGCGCGGGGTTACCGCAGTGGCCCGCGTTCACGGAAGCTCGCCAGCAAGTGATGTTCCTCGACGCCAAGTCGAGCGCGCGGCCCGTGCCGAACGTGCCGCAGCTCAAAGCGCACGACGCGTACTACGCGTGGCGCAGAGAGCAGGCGAAGGCGCGCTGATCGCTCGAGCGGCGGCGCTCGGCGCGGTGCGGCGGTAGCGGTCGTTAGAGCGGCGCGTGTGTGGATGGGTGGTCCCGTCGATTGACAGGTCGACTGTCAATATCACGAGTATTGACAGTCGCCCTGTCAACTGGGCTCAGAGCCACCGTCCGCATGCGGGCGTTGGTGATCTCCTTTGTGTTTCACGTTCGCTCGCGATCGGTTCGTTCGATCTTGGACGCGATCAGCGGATGCGGGCGCTGAGCCTCCGTCCCGGCGCTGCCGTAGGGTTTCGTGATGATCTCGAGCAGATGCCCGTTCGGATCGTCGAAGTACACACCGCCCGTCGTCCCAGTGGTTGATGGCGCCACGCTCGTGCCGAAACGGATCGGCCCAATAGGGCATTCCGCGTTTCGCGATGCGTTCGAAGATTTCATCGAACTCGGCCTCCTCGACGAGAAATGCGTAATGCTGCGGAACGATGTCGTCTTCTGAATCGACGTAGTCGAGTGTCAGCCGGTCACCGACTGCAACGACCGCGAAGGGCCCTAGCTCCATCGGCGCGGGCAAGCCGAGCATCTCCGTGAGGAACAACGCGGATGCGTCCTTGTCGCGTGCGGCAACGATCGTGTGGTTGAGCCTTGCGGTCATGATCGTTCTCCTTTTCTCTGCACGCGGCTCTGCAAGATCGGTGCCGAATGGTAGTGATTTCTGCGCAACGGTCGGAACGGTCAGCTACTCCTTATTCATGTAGTGTTTCTCCAAGAACTCGGATCTGAACTTTTGCGGCGGAGTGGAGCGATCCGGCCGCCCCTCGGGTGTGAAGTCCATGAGATTCCAATAGGGCCACACCGTGTCGACATGATTCGCCGACAGCTCAGTTCCCCAGAAATGAAAAATCTTTCCGTCCTGTCTCTTGAATACATGCATCACCGGATATTGCATGTCGTCGGAAGCTCCCTGGCATTTGTAGTCGGCCTGATACGGAGACTCATGTCCGGAAACCAGAGTGATCTGCGACCATCCGCGTTCCGTCGCCCACTCATTGATTCGGTTGGCCGGAGCCTTGGCAATCGCGGCGAACGCCGCGTCTCGAGTGACCTGATACGAGGTTCGATCGAATCCATCGACGAGCGACGTGCAGGAAGGACAGGGCTTATCCCAGCTCGGGCCGAACATGAACGAGTACAGCAGTAAGGTGTGCTTGTCCCCAAAGAGCTCGGAGAATTTCACGCGCTGGCCTACTTTCCCATCGTTGGCCCGACGTCCCCCCGCTTTCAGTAGCGGAGAGCTTTAGAGTCGTCCGGCATTGTAACGGCCTTGATGGCCAACTGTTTTGCGTACTGGGCGGGCGTCAGCCCGCCCAGTGATCTCTTCGGTCTTTCCTCGTTGTATTCGCGTCGCCAGGCCTCGATGACCGCGCGGGCGTGTGCGAGGCTCATGAACCAGTGCTCGTTCAGACACTCGTCGCGCAGTCGGCCGTTGAACGATTCGACGTAGGCGTTCTGGTTCGGCTTGCCCGGCTCGATCAGTCGTAGCGCGATCCCGTGGCGATGCGCCCAGGTCAGCATCGCCTTGCCGGTGAACTCCGGGCCGTTGTCCGTGCGGATCACGAGCGGCTTGCCGCGCTGCGAGCAGATGCCGTCCAGGATGCGCGTCAGGTGATCGCCGCCGATCGTGTGCTCGGGCACGATCGCCACCGCTTCGTGCGTCGCGTCGTCGATGATCACCAAGAGCTTCAGCGTCCGCCCCGATGCGATTCGATCGAACATGAAGTCCATCGACCAGACCTCGTTGGCTCGACCTGGACGGATCAGCGGCTGGCGATCGCTCACCGGGATCTTCTTGCGCCGCCGGCGGCGGATGTGCAGCTTCTCGAGCCGATACAGCCGCTCGACGCGCTTGTAGTTCACGAGCTCGCCGGCCTGGCGCAGCTTCAGGTGGATCATGCCGACGCCGTAGCGCCGATGTCGCTGCGCCAGCGCGACGATCCGCGCTCGCAGCGCGCCGTTGCGATCCGGGCGCGGCTCGTAACGCAGCGAGCTCGCGCTCATGCCCACGACCGCAAGGCCGCGCCGCTCCGTCAGCCCCTTCGTTTGCATCCACCGCACCAGCTCACGACGCACTGGGGCGGTCACCATTTTTTTCGTAGCGCCTCGCGCGTGACCTCGTTCTCGAGCATCGACTCGGCCAGCAGCTTCTTCAGCCGCGCGTTCTCCGCCTCCAGCGCCTTCAGCCGCTTCGCGTCCGACACGTCCATGCCGCCGAACTTGCTGCGCCACAGGTAGTAGCTCGCCTCCGAGAAGCCGTGCTTGCGGCACAGCTCCTTCACCGCCACGCCCTTATCGGCCTCCCGCAGGAACCCGATGATCTGCTCTTCCGAAAACCGCTTCTTCACGTCCAACCTCCTGGCCGGGGTTAGACTCTAAACCGCCTCGCTACTCAAAAGCGGGGGGACGTCGGGCCCATTGGAACACGTAGTCTTCTTTCAGCTGCCCACCGCGAGGCAGCGTTGCGGCGTCTTGCGGCCACAGACTTTACTTTATCGATGAGCTCTTGTTTGTCTTTCAGCAATGCTTCACGCGCATCGCGATATTCTCTGCCTTCGTTTGGGTACCGTAGCTCAGTCATGTTCGTCTCCTCATTCGCCGGCCCCTAATTCAATGCTGGCACGATCCGCCGGTGGTTCCAGGCCAGCACGTCACCTCAGTCCCCTTTGCCCGTGATGTGGACATCGTTCGGATAGGGCGCGCCTTTCCGGTTTCGACGAGCGACTTCATGCTCATCAGAAAGAGTGCCCACTTCGTGCTGCAGTGGTGCATGAACTCGACCGGCTCCTTCCAGCCCTGCTGCTTGAACAGTACGACGGTGTAGTCGCCATCCCGCCTGAGCTCGAAGCTCACCTTGGTGCCGATCCAGTCCGCCGGCCCTGCGACCACTTGCCATAGCACGCGTTTCGCGGGCTCGAGCTCGAGCACTTTCATGTCCATGCCGCCGCGCGTGCCAAAGCGGAACTTAATGACTCCGCCAACCTCGCAGTCGCCTTGCGTATCGGCGGTCCACCAGCCGGCAAGACCTTCGAGTGTGCTCGACGCCCGATAGATATCGTTCGGCGAAGACTTGATTTCGACTCTGTGTAGGATGTCCGGCATTTGCGTTCTCCTTTCGGTTTGGGTTGCTGCACGAAGCTCAGCGCTTCTCGTGCGACAAAACTAAGGCCGTGACACCGAACAGTGAGAGTGACAAATGTGTCGGGATTTCGATGGACTCGGCCAACGCCAGCGCGTCGGCTCCCGCCGGAAAGCGGAGCTGCGGTGTAGCACTAGACCGGCGCGTACGCAACAGTCGCCGGCTCAAGACGGCGGCGCTTCGGCGAACTGCGGCACGTTGTCCGTGATCTCGAACCACGGCGCTTTCGAGCCGGTATAGATGTGCGCTTGCGGGGAGATGCCCGGGTCGGTGTCGAGTGACCCCGCCGGAATGATGACGAACCCACGCTCACGGGAAATGCGCGGCATGTCGCTGCCGCAGCGCGTGCAGAAGGCGACGGCGAAGTAGCGCGCTTCGGGGACCTTGTATTCGGCGACGAGATCGCTGCCGCGCAGCCAGCGGAATGCGTCGATCTTCGCGATGACGTTCGTCGCGTGAGCCGCACTTCGGCCTTTGCGGCAACGCGAGCAATGGCAGTCGATCATCCGTAGCGGCGCATCGATCTCGTAAGCGACGTCGCCGCAAAGGCAGCTGCCGGAGAGCGCTCCGGCGCGCGTGGCGACGGCGGGACGCTCTATCCAAGCCTCCGCCGTACTCGGCGGGTAGCCCGGATGCTGCGGCAGATCGTCGGTGATCGTGTACCACGGCGCTTTCGAGCCCGCGAACATGTGATCCCGCGGCCGAACGCCCGGATCGCCTTCGAGATTGCCGGCCGGCGCAATCGCGACATCGAGCTCTCGCATCAGCGTCGGCACTACGGATCCGCAGGTCGTGCAGAACAACCGTTCACCCTGCTTGGAGGAACGGTAGCGGCCGACGGCGTGGTCCCCTGCGAGCCAACGAAGCCTTCGATGGGCGCGATTGCGAACGTCGCGAACGCCGAACCGTGGTGCTTGCGGCACATCGAGCAGTGGCAGTGCGACATTGCGGTGAATGCCCCCGCCATCGCGCAGCGTACCTTGCCGCAGAGACAGGCTCCTTCGATCCGGGCTTCCATCGACGCCTCCTGTGGTGCCGATCCTGATGGCATTTCGCTCCATACGCGCGCTAGGTTTGGGTATTATGAACGGCGCGAGTCGCCGGAAAACCGACAACAAAAGATTCACGCACAACGTGAAGCGCGATTCAATCAAGACCCGCTGCAGAGCAAGTCAGCTGATGTTTGTCGCCTGCGCCGTTTGCGCGCTCGCGCCCGCGGCCGCCTTCGCCCATCACAGTCGGGCGAACTACGACATGACCCAGGAGATCGTCGTCGAAGGGACGGTCGCCGATCTCGCGTGGAAGAATCCGCACATCTTCATGACGGTCGAGACGGAAGTGGCGGCGAGCCTTCTCGCCTGGAGATCGAGTTGACGTCCGTCTCCGAGGCCCGGGCGCTGGGGTTGCCGAAGAGGCGATCGCGCCGGGCGCCCGCGTGGTGGTGCGCGTGCATCCCGGCCGGGGCGGCCCGGGGGCGCAGAGCCGTGGGCCTCGACGTGAGAATCAGCGACGGCACGCGTCTATCCGCTCAACATGGACGCCCGATTCGCCATCATCCCCGCCACCCCGCGGCCCGCGGGATCGCCGGGCACTGGGCCCCCACGCTGGAGAGCTTCACCGGCGTTGATCCTCGTCGCGCGGTCCTGGCCACTCACCGAGGCGGGACGTGCGGCGGCGGCGGCCGCGAGGAGCAGGGTCAACTCCGAGAGCGTCGCCGCGTTGGGAATCTGCGAGCCCTTCCCGCCGCCGACTCTGGCGATCTTTCCCGATCTGCGCACGATCGAGGTGAATGACTCGACCGTCGTGATGCGCTTCGAGGGAGGTGTGGGCGTAATCATGGAGCGCGTCGTCCACCTGAACCAGGACGATCATCCCGCCGACGTCGCGCCCTCGCTGATGGGCCATTCGATCGGGCGATGGGAGGGCGAGACCCTGGTGATCGACACCGTCGCCTTCTTCCCTCATCCCGCGGGCGTGTTTTTCTTCCCGTCGGGGCCGAGCAAACATCTCGTCGAGCGGCTCACGCTCACGGAAGATCGTCTCCACCTCGAGTACGCCTTCACGCTCGAAGACCCGGACGTTTTCGCCGAGCCCGCCTCCTATACAGCGATGTGGAGCCACCGCCCGGACTTGGAGTTCTCGGGCGAACCGTGCGACCCGGAGGTGGCGCGGCGGGCGCTCGAGCAGTAGGCGGCGCGCACGCGGAAACTAGTGCCGAATTTGCGAGCTGACCTCTGCCAGCTCGCTGTCCGAGCAGCTTCCTCGCTCCGAGATGATCGTCGGGTTGTTGGTGAGTCGCAGGGTCCGCGGATTCATGACCCACGGCTCGACGAGCACTACGGGATCCTCGACGGTCACCTCGTACAGCAGGTCGTTCCCGGTCCTCGTGAACTTCTCCACGACGCGCATCTGGTCGGAATGGAATTTGCCGCCGCGCCCGAGCCAGGTCTCATCGGTGAAGCCGATCGAGTCGAGGACCAGCGTGTCGCCTTCCCAGCGGCCGACGGTGTAGCCCATGTACGTGTACTGGAACGCCCGCTCCGGATCGTGCGGAAGCCCGTCGAGCGGGATCATGCGGAAGTCCGGGTAGCCGCCGCCGCCGTCGAGCCCGCCCCTGTAGAACATCGTGATGTCGGCGTCGGTGTGGAATATCCGCGCGGGCGGTCCATGCCGCGGGATTCCGAGCGGGAGGCAGGTCATGACCGGATCGTCCCGGTTCGTCCACATGTCGAGCTGCTGACTTTGTCCCAGTGCTCGGGCTTGTACATCGGCTGATTCGGATCGAGGCGCGACGGCGCCATGAACGTGAAGTCCGCGCTCTGATTGGTCCACTCCATGCAGTTCTTCTCTGGAACGGAGTGCACCGCCGGAACATCCCGCCGGGAACACCGCGAGGACCGCCGCCCGCCGTCTGCCAGGAGCCTGTCAGGTCGGGCTTCCCGCTGGGCAGCCTCGGCGTCGTCTGCCGTCGCCGGAGGCGCGAACCCGCCGCCGCCCGGCTGCGCTTCCGCCGACGTGACGATGAAACAGAGGAGCGCGCCCAAGGTCGCCACGAGCCGCGTCCCAATGAGTTGCTGTTTCCTCATGAGCCGAACCCTCTTCTGTTAGTTGGCGCCCACTGGGCGCCGATCAGATTGCTTTATTTCTGCCGCGCCTGCCGCCCGCACGCTGGTTGGAACGGGCACGACCACGTACACCTGGCCGATTTCGGTCACCACCGTCTTCAGGTCGCGCACGACCACGCCGTTGCGCCGCTCGACGATGGTGCCGGCGTACATGGCTTCGATCCGGTGCAGCGGGTTGTTGAAGTCCTGGAAGTTGCCGTAGACGAACTCCGTCGTATCCGCTCCCGTGCGTCACCACGACGCGTTCCGGAAGGAAGCGTCTCGTCGAGCGTGGCCGTCGCCGTGGCCCCGGCGACGCCCGGGATCGGAAACGTGAGGACGGGCCGATTCCCTTGCCATTCCAGCGTCGTCATCCCTTTCACGCCGGCGGCTGCCTGGCGGTCGAGCAGCGTGGCCGGGTTCTGGGCGAACGACTCGGAGAGCGGCACGCCCGCCGCGGCGGCGATGGCGGCCTTGGGCGCGCCGTGGGGGCTCGCCCACAGACGGATCAGCCGCTCCTGGAACGCGGCGGGCCGGGGCGTGGCCTTGCCCTCCCCGGGAATGATTTCCGCGCCCGGAATGTCCTCGTCCCAGGCGTACTGCCCGCTGATGGTTTCGATATTGGCAAACGTCTCGCCGTTCGGGCGCGTGCACTCGATCTGCGTCCGGTATCCCGGGGTCTGGTAGTTGGCGCTGATGCGGTACTTCGTCAGCGTGCACGGTCGTCCGTCCACCTGAACCGTGCCCTCGGCCTGGTATTCGAGCGTGCCCACGAGCTCGGGCTCGGCTTGGCCGCGCAGCATTCCCATGTGCCACGTCCAGTTGAAGAGCACCGCCTTCAGCTCGCGGGCGTCGGGCTCGGGCGTGTAGGGTGGTGGCCCGCCGAACCCGCCTCCGCCGCCCCCTGTGCGCCGGCGGGCAGCACGCCGCTCATCGCGACGACGACGGCAACCGCACACGCCGCGACAGATCTTCGAAAGGACATCACCGCTCCCAGCGCCGGCCAGTTCCGGCCGTCAGTCGACGATGAGATCGAATGCCTGGTCGCCGAGCTCGAGACGCCGGATGAATCCCGCCGGATTTCCGTTCCTCGCCGGAAGGGCCGTGATCTTGAGGCTCTCGCCGACCTTGATGGAGGACTTGCTCACCCCGGCGCGGGTCAGCACTTGTATGGAGGCGGTGGTCAGCACCCACTCCGTCGTCGTGCCATCCGGATTCGGAACCGCGAGATGCAGGCTCGCGTGCGGATTCACGAAGTTCAATTTCGTGAGCTCGCCCTGCAGCACGATCTCCTTGTTAAGGTCGTACACACCCGCCACCGCATGATGTGCATGCAGCTCGGCGCCGACCATCAGGAATCCGCTGAGTGCGACCAGCCGAATCGTGCATCTCTTCATCGCTGCCAATCCCGCGTTGAGGTTGCGGAATCGATCCTAGCCAATGTGCCGCTGAAGCTGCAAGGACGCCTCGCTTCCGGCAATATCGCCGAGGTCTCCTGTTGGCGGCCGTCCGCTGGTACCGCCGTAAAACACATGTTATAACTCCGCGCACCGACATCAGGAGGTCGCAATGGCCGTTCCCGTCAAAGTTCGCAAAGTGGGCAACTCGCTCGGCGTCATTCTCACGAAGGACGTCGTCGAATCTCTCGGCGTCGCGGAAGGCGACGAGCTGTTCGCGATCCGAACCCCGGACGGCATCCGGCTCACCCCGTACGATCCGGATTTCGCCAAGGCGATCGAGTCGACGCGCGATTACATGCGGCGCCATCGCAACGCGCTGCGTGAGCTCGCGAAACGGTGAAGAAACCGAAGTGGCTGCCGCCAGCGCTGGTGACTGCCATTCACGATGAAGCAATCTACGAGTTCGGAGGACGCGATGGAGTTCGCGATCAAGGACTCCTCGAGAGCGCGCTCGACCGGCCGAAGAATCGTCTCGCGTATGCGCCGCGGTCCTCGATCTTCGAACTCGCGGCGACGCTTTGCGTAGGTCTCGCCAAGAACCATCCGTTCCTCGACGGCAACAAACGCACGGCGCTGCTGGCGACGCGCGCATTTCTTTTCTTGAACGGCTATGCGCTCGAGCCGGCGGAGCAGGACGAAGTTGCGACGATGGTTGCCGTTGCAGAGGGGTCGTTGGACGAATCCGGCGTTGCCGGTTGGCTCAAGCGCAATTCTGAACGTGCCGCGTAGATGCGCGCGGCGCTGTAGGCGCGTAACGGACGTCGGTCAGTCGCGCGAGAACTGCGATGCACTCTCGACGTCGCAGTCGTACGGATAGATCGGCGTGTCGTTTGGCACGCGCGCCCACTCCACGCTGTGGCTGAACGGCGCCGTGAGATACGCGGGATCGTTGACCGTGTACTCGTAGGTCAGCTTGAGGCCGTCCGGGCTCACCGCGAACCGCTCGACGACTGTCTTCTGTGGGCTCGACGGCACGTCGGCGCCGGCGCCAGCGATCTGCGTGGCCGCGCCGAGACCCCACGCGGAGGCGGGATACGCGCGGCTCTCGATGACAAGCGCGCCGTTGTCGATGCGGCCGCGCACGATGCCGAACTGCTGCTTGGGATCGGCCGGCGCTTCGCTGCCATCGAGCGGGATCGTGCGCACGATTTGATAGGCCTGGTTGCGCACCACCGCTTGCTTGTCGGCGATCTCGATCGTGACGATGTAATTCGGTGCGTTGTAGACATCCGGAATGCTCATCGGCTCGCAGGTGTTCGCGGGCGAAAGCTTCTGGTCGTAGCGCTCCCAGGCCTCGCGGCCCGCTGCCGTTAGCGCGAGTGGGGTCGTCGCGGGATTCGGCTGGAACGGCGGGCGCCAGAGCCCGTCGAGCCGCTGTGAACCGACACCGGTCGCCGCGACCGGTGCGGTGAACGGGTTTTCCCCAAACATGCTCTTACCGTTAGCGTCAAGGAACGAGCCGTCGCTCGCGAAGGCGTTGGCGCGGTACGTGGTCGGATTGCGGTGCGGGATGCCCTTCACGGTGACGCGAGCGCCGCGGGCGAACGTGCTCTCGTTGACGCCCGCAGCACGCAACCCCGCTGCGGCACTCGACTCGATCTCCCAGCGCCGCTTGACGTCGTCGCGCGCGCCATCGATCACGGCGGTGCCCTCGACCACGAGCAACGTATGCGGGTTCCGGAACCGCCACTCGACCACCTCGCCCGTGATCTCGATGGTCCTCGCGCTATCGAAGCTCCCCGACACGGAGTGATGAGCTTGGGCTGTGCCGAGAGCGGCGACCGCGAGAACGCCGGCCGAGAAAAAAACCCGTGCGCGAATGGTCATGTGCTGCCCCCGACCCCCTCCGACCTTGAGCTCACGGAAGCTTAGCATCGCGCGCCCGCTGCGAGCATGTCCAAACGCTTCCAGCTTCAGATTTTCAATGATATATCAGTAGGTTGCGTCTGCATGGTATGAGTTTTGCTGCCCTATGTCATCGAAGTTGATGCATGGGAGAGAACATCATGAAACACGAGTACAAGTACGCCGCGCTCGCGGCAGCGATCGCGTTGGCGTGGGGCACTGCAAACGCGCAGAGCACCGCACGTACCGAGCGCGCGGACGGCTTCTCGCAGTCGTTGAGCCACGAGGATTACTTGAAAGGCAAGGTTCTACGCGCGAGCGATCTGGTCGGCACGCGAGTTCGAAACGCCGAAGGGGACAACCTCGGCGAGATCGAAGAGCTGGTGATTCCGTCTGGCGACCGGGACGACATGCTCGTCATCGTGTCGGTGGGCGGTCTGGCCGACGTCGGCGACAAGCTCGTCGGACTGCCGTACGACGAGCTGCGGGTTTCGACTGACGGCGATACCTTCTACTTCGACCGGACCGAGGAGCAGCTCAAGGCGGCCCCGGAGTTCACGTACGAGGCGGCGGCGACTGCCCGAGTGACCACCGATCGGCCGCGTACAACGGCGCCCAGCGCCGCGACTGCCGCCAAGGCGGCTGATCTGGAGCTCGACGTGTTCGACTACCGCGCTTCCGACCTCATCGGTGCGACCGTGTTGGACGACCGCGGCGAAAGCGTGGGCGAGGTGGATGACGTAGTCGTTTCCACCGAAGACGACAAACTCCATGCGGTGATCGCGATCGGCGGGTTTTTAGGTTTCGGCGCGAAGCTGATCTCGATGCCGTTCGACGACCTGCAGATCACTTCCGACGACGACACTCCGCAGGTACGTATCGCGATGACCGGCGATCAACTGGAGCAGCTGGTCGCGTCGCGGCCTGAGTTCCGCTACGAGCGGCAGGTGGCGCAAGCTTCCGCGAACGCACCGCGCGACTGAGCGGTCGGGCAGCGAATGAGCCGGGCGCGGTGTCGCGCCCGGCTCGCGCGTTTCACGTCTTGCCGATCAGCTCGAGCCAGCCGTCCTCGTCGATGACTGCAACGCCGAGCGCCTGCGCCTGCTTGAGCTTCGAGCCCGCGCCGGGACCAGCGACCACGAGATCCGTCTTCGCCGACACCGAGCCCGCGACCTTCGCGCCGAGCGACTCCGCGCGCGCTTTCGCCTCGTTGCGCGTCATCTTCTCGAGCGTGCCCGTGAACACCACGGTCTTGCCCGACACCGGCGAGCCCCCCTTGACGCGCTCGAGCGGGCGCGCGTTCACGGCCTTCATGAGCCGCGCGACCACTTGCCGGTTGTGGGGCTCGCGGAAGAACTCGACGATCTCTTGCGCCACCGTCTCACCGATGCCGCCGATCGCGTCGAGATCGTCGTGGGCGTGCTTGCTATCCATAGCATCGACGAACTCCTTGAGGGTGGCGAAGTGGCGGGCGAGCAGGCGCGCGGTGGTCTCGCCAACGTGCCGAATGCCGAGCGCGAAGATGAACCGGTCGAGCGCGATCTCGCGGCGCGTCTCGATCGCGGCCATCAGGTTCTGGATCAGCTTGCCCTCGTCCTTGGTCTTGCTCTTCTTTGCGGCCGCGGCCGCGTCCTTGCCAGCCGCTTGCGCGCGCGCTTCGCTGAGCTCGCGGCGGCGTTTCTTGAGCACGCGGTCCACCTCGTCCGCGCGCTTGGGCAACCGAAAGATGTCCGAAGGATCCTTGAGCAGTCCTTCCTCGTGCAGCGTCTCTATATAAATGTGTCCGAGGCCCTCGATGTCGAACGCGTGGCGCGACACGAAATGCTTCAAGCGCTCCACCGCCTGCGCGGGGCAGATCAGCCCGCCCGTGCAGCGGCGCGCGGCTTCGGCCTTGCCGGTCTTCTCGTTGACCTCGCGTATGGCGTTGCTCTTGCAACGTGGGCACTTGGTCGGGAACGCGTAGGGCTTCGCGCCGCGCGGCCGGCGCTCCGTGATCACGCGCACGATCTGCGGAATCACGTCGCCCGCGCGCTGCACGACCACCGTGTCGCCGATCCGCACGTCCTTGCGCGCGATCTCCTCCTCGTTGTGCAGCGTCGCGTTCGAGACGACCACGCCGCCGACCGTGATCGGCTTGAGCTTCGCGACCGGCGTGAGCACGCCCGTGCGACCGACCTGGATGTCGATGTCTTGGAGCACGGTCTCGGCTTGCTGCGGCGCAAACTTGTGCGCGATCGCCCAGCGCGGCGCGCGCGAGACGAAGCCGAGCCGCTCCTGCCAGTCGAGCCGATCGACCTTGTAGACGACGCCGTCGATGTCGTAGTCGAGATCGACGCGCTGCCGTTCGATCTCGTGGTAGAAGGCGAGCAGGCGTTCGACCGTGTCGCATCGTTCCCAGAGCGGATTGGTTCGAAAGCCCCAGCTTTTGAGCTTTTCGTAGATCTCGCTCTGGCGCTTGCCGGGAAGCTCCGACACTTCACCCCAGGCGTACGCGAAGAAGCGCAGCGGGCGCTCCTTCGTGACGTTCGGGTCGAGCTGCCGCAACGAGCCGGCCGCGGCGTTGCGCGGATTCGCGAACAGCGGTCGGCCCGCCGCCGCCTGCCGCTCGTTCATCTTCGTGAAGTCCGCGTGGCTCATGTAGACCTCGCCGCGCACCTCGAACACCTCGGGCATGCCGCGCACGTGCTTCGGGATGTCGTCGATGGTCCGAAGGTTCGCCGTGACGTCTTCGCCTTCGAAGCCGTCGCCGCGCGTGGCTCCGAGCACGAAGCGGCCGCGCTCGTAGCGCAGTGACGAGGAGAGCCCGTCGATCTTCGGTTCCGCGGTCATCGCGACGGGTTCCTCCGCCGGCAGACCGAGGAAGCGGCGGATGCGGTCGACGAAGCCCGCGACGTCGTCGTCCTCGAACGCGTTGTCGATCGAGAGCATCGGGATACGGTGGCGGACCTTTGCGAACTTCTCGGACGGCGCGGCGCCGAGGCGTTTCGACGGGCTGTCGGAGCGAATTAGGGCGGGGAAGCGGGCTTCGATGGCGGCGTTGCGTTGGCGGAGCGCGTCGTAGTCGGCGTCCGAGATTATGGGAGCGTCTTCTTGGTGATAAGCGATGTCGTGCTTCGCGATCTCGGACGCGAGGCGTTCGAGCTCGGCGGCGGCTTCGGGCTCGGTGAGGTTCTCGACAGGTGTGGCGGCGGGCTCGCCTGGCCTTTCGGCTCATACGCTACGCGCTCTTTCGCACGTCGCGAATCACCGCGTCGCCGGAACCGCCGCGCGTCGAGCGAGTGGGGGGCGCCCGCGACCGCGATGCCGCGAAATCGGTTTCGGCGATACGGCGTAGCTTCCGCGCGCTTCCTCGATGCCGTGCCGAAACGGATTGCGGATGGTGACAGCGCCGCAAACGAGCCCGTCCTGAAGGTCCTCGGTCAGAAGCACCGGACAGTCCTGTAGCTGCGCGGCCGCAACGATCATCGAGTCCCACCAGCTCAAGCCGAAGCGCCGTTCGAGATCGCGAGCGATCGCGATCACCGTGCGATCGATTTCCTGCGGTTCCCAGGCGAGCAAGGCGGTCACGTCGTCCCACGCTTCATCAGGCGTCAAGCCCGGATCGAGCTTCCGTGTGACCGTCGCGTAATATTCTGAAAGCACTTGGATGCTCGTACGACCGCGCTGCTCGGTCCAGAGCTGGCGGTGCACCACTCCGCGGCCGCGGATTGCTTGAATGCGTCTCTCGCGTCCCGCGCATACACGAAAACGTTCGTGTCGACGAAGACTGGATCACTCATATACTGGCGCGCGTCGATAGTGCGCCCCGCGCTTCGTCAGCTTCGTCGGTCGCTTCGAAAGATACCTTCGCATTGCCCGCTCGTACTGGCGCGACTCGCGCATCGTGCGTTCGAGCAGCTCTCCGACGAAGCGCGACAAGCTCATGTCGCGCTGCGCCGCGTGGTTGCGCAAGCCCAGACTGCGGTCTTCTCGTCGAGCGTGATCGTGACGTTTTTCATGCCACGATAATAACACGGGAACAGTGGAATTATTGGCTGAGGGCCACTGCCCGCGACTCTGTGCTTTTGCTCATCCCGGCGTTCAGCGCCGGAGCTCAGACGCTATCTTCCATCCTTGGCGACGCTGGCCCACAGCAGCTCGCCCGTGCTTGCCAAAGTGACCGAGGCTGCGTTCGCGATATTGGTGCCGTTTTTCGCGCCGAATCCGTCGACGTTGATGACGTCGCCCGTTTTGACTTTGTCGCGTCCCCAGCCGAGCCGCAGCAAATCGTTGATGCCGACGAGCTCGATCGCCCAGTTCTGGACGCTGCCGTTGTCGTTCTTGGCGTCGATGAAGAGCCACGCGTGCGGATTCGTCCATTCGATCTTGGTGACGGTGCCCGTCAACTTGACGGGCCGGTTGACGTCGAACTCGGCGGCAAACGAGTGGTGTGACGCGGCAGGTGCGGCCGCGAGAAGCCACGCCACGCCAACGACAACCAACAACACAACTCTCATGTCCGGGCTCCTCACAAATCTAAACCGGCTGTCGATAATGACCGGCGTTAGAGATCGGCTACGATGGCTTCAATCCTAGCACCAACCTTTCGGCGGGCAGCATGAAACGCAACTCGCGACGTTGGTTCTGTTGGTGTCGGCAATTTCAGCCACACCAGTGTCCGCACAGTGGCTGACGCTCGCTACACCCGGTGTCCCGCGCACGGCCGACGGCAAGCCGGATCTCTCCGCGCCCGCGCCGCGCACGGCCGATGGCCGTCCCGAGCTGACCGGTTTGTGGCGCGGCGCCGGAACGCGCGGCGACTTGCGCGACGAGAGCAAAGTCCAGGCGTGGGCGCGCACTGCGATGGCCGAGCACGAGAGTAACTACTACAGAGACGGCCCTCACATGCGGTGCCTGCCGCAGGGGCCGAGCTACATCGCGGGTGCGGGTGGCGGTGGCGGTAGCATGCGAAGGATCGTGCAGAGCCCGAGCGTGATCGCGATCCTGAACCCGGACACGACGTATCGTCAGATCTTCACGGACGGCCGAGCGCTCGAGCCGGATCCGCTGCCGATCTGGCAGGGCTACTCCGTCGGCCGTTGGGACGGCGATACGCTCGTCGTCGAGAGCAACGGCTTCAACGACAGGACCTGGCTGCACGCCGAAGGGTTAGTGCACACGGAGCGCCTCCGCATCACGGAGCGTTACCGTCGCACGGACTTCGGCCACATGCAGGTCGACGTCACGTACGACGATCCCGGCACGTTCGACTCACCGCTGCACGTAGTCGTCAATCTGGAATACGCGGCGGACGACGAGATGCTCGAGCTCGTCTGCAACGAGGCCTCCGAAGGAGGCGTCAAGCATTGGGTCGGCGACAAGACCGCAGACGGTCACACGACTGCGGTTGAAGTCGCTCCGGAGATCCTCGGCAAGTACATTGGCAGGTATGAGGGCATTTGGCTCAATAACCCGACCAGGGTCGAAGTCACGCTCGAAGACGGCGCGCTGTTGTTGAGTCGGAATGGCGGTGAAAAGAACCAGCTGGTCCCGCAGTCCGAGACCACGTTCGTATGCCCGACCTGCCAGTGGGGCCAGCCGTACGTGTTCACTCGCGAGGCCGGCGGGATGGCGACCGAGGTCCGCGAGGTTCAGGTTTCGGGCGCTTGGATCTTCAAGCGCGTGCAGTAGCAACCGAACTCGTCTGTAAGGATCTCTTCGGGCCTGCCGTTGCACCGATATTGATTCCGGGAATTCTTGCGTGCGTTCTGGCCAGCGGTCTCGCCGCGTACGCGGACGCGCAAGCCGAAACACTGATCGTCTACAACGTTCGCGTCTATACGCCGGCCGGCAGCGGCATCCGTTCCGCCGCTGGCATGATCATCGAGGATGGACGCGTACAGCGACTGCTCGACTGAGGATCGCCTCCACCCACCGCAATGCAGGCGCAACGACTGGACGGCGGCGGCACAACCATCCTGCCAGGACTGATCGATGCGCATGGCCATGTACTGTCGCTCGGACAACAACGGCTGCAGGCGGATCTGCGTGGCAGCGAAAGCGCAGCCAGTGCCGTCGAACGCGTGCGCCAGTTCGCATCAGCCAATCCCGCCGACCGGTGGATCATCGGCGCCGGCTGGAATCAAGTGCTGTGGCCAGACAAACGATTTCCGGATGCCCGCGCCCTCGATGTCGCGGTCGCCGATCGCCCCGTGCTGTTATCTCGCGTCGACGGCCACGCCATATGGGTCAACACCGCGCGCTGAAGATTGCCGGCATCACCCGCGATACACAGGATCCACCCGGTGGCAGATCATTCGTGACGATGATGGTCATCCGACGGGTGTACTGGTCGATGCGGCCTCAGCGCTGGTGGAGAAGTATGTGCCGCGCCGACCGATGATGAGATCAAACGCGCTCTGCACACGGCCATGCAGGAGGTGGCTGCGCTTGGATTGACGGGCGTGCACGATGCCGGCGTCGACGCGCATCAGTACGAGTCTTACCAGGCACTGGGCGCGACCAATCAACTGCCGATTCGAATCTACGCGATGCTGGCCGACAGCGAGGCGGCACGCGCCACAATCGACCTCGGACCAAGGCCACCGCAGTTTGACGATCGTCTGCAGATGCGCGCAGTCAAAGCCTGGGTCGATGGCGCGCTCGGCAGCCGTGGCGCGGCACTGCTGCAGGACTACAGCGATCAAGCACATCATCGCGGACTGATGGTGTATACGTCCGCGCAGATCCAGCGCTCGCTGCGCAGACCGCAAGCAGCGGCTGGCAGCTGAACGTTCATGCCATCGGCGATGCCGGCAACCGCTCGGCACTGGATGCATTCGAACACCAGTGGACGCAGAGCAGCGGCAAACCTTGCGTCCGCGGATCGAGCATGCACAGGTCATCGCACTCGAAGACATTCCACGCTTCGCGAAGCTCGGCGTGATCGCCTCCATGCAACCCACGCATGCGACCTCCGACATGAACATGGCCGAAGATCGTGTCGGCGCCCAGCGCATCAAGGGCGCCTATGCGTGGCGCACTCTGCTCGATGCCGGCACGCGACTCGCTGGCGGCAGCGACTTTCCGGTCGAACTGCCCAATCCGTTTCCTGGTCTTCATGCGGCGGTGACGCGCCAGGATCGCGACGGCAGTCCTCCCGGCGGCTGGTATTCGCAACAGAAGCTCACGCGTGAAGAGGCGTTGCGTCTGTTCACGATCGACGCCGCCTATGCGGCCACATGGAGAACGCGGTGGGTTCGCTCGGCCGGGCAAATGGGCCGACTTCATCCTGATCGATCGCGATTACTTTCAAGTCCCGGAAAACGAGATCGACGATATCCGCGTCGAGGCGACGTATGTTGCCGGCAAGAGGCTGACCGGCTTCACGGGCCAGTAGACATTTCCTGAAGGAACGGAGCGTTACTGGATCATTGGATTACCAGCGAATAGCTCGTGCTCCGACCTCCGCTCGGATCTTTCTGCAGAGCACCGCGTTCGACAAGATCGACGATGTCGCGATAGGCCGTGTCCTGCGAACTCTTTGTCAGTTTCGCCCATTTCGACGAGGTCAGCTCCATCGAAACCGTCGAGTAGCAGGTTGAGGACCTTGATTTGCCGCTCATTGAGCGGCTCTTTAGCGAAGCGCTCCCAGAAACGTGCCTTATCGAGAACGGCAGCCAGGGTGCCGCGTGCCCCCTCGATCGCGCGCAGCAAGCACTCAAGGAACCAGATCTGCCATCGCGTAATGTCGGTATCGCTTTTTTGTGTGCGCTCGAGTGCATCGTAGTAATCGTTTTGTTCGCGCCGGATTGCCCCACATGCTGTAAAAGCGTTGGCCCGTCTTCCGAGCGAGCGAAGTCATATCAGTAATCGCGCGGGCGATGCGGCCATTTCCATCTTCGAATGGATGGATAGTTACAAACCAAAGATGGGCTAGGCCTGCGACGAGTAAAGAGACCATGACGGGGGGCTTGGCGAACCATTCAAGGAATCGTTGCATCTCGTCGGAACGCGCGCGGCTGGCGGCGCTTCGTATGGACCTTCTCGCGGCCTGTCGGGCCCGAGACCACCTGCATCGGCTTAGCCGCGTCTCCCGCCATCCGCCGACTTTGATTGTGCGCATTCCGCTGTGTCCGGTTGGGAATAGGGCGGCATGCCAATCGAACAAACGCTGCTCGGTAAGCGGCTCCGCATAACTCGAGGTTGCGTCGATCGTCATCTCGACGACGCCCTCGACGTTTCGGTCGGCCGAGACTAGCCCCGCCACATCCATGCCGAGGCGGCGAGCGATCGAGGAGCGGACCTGGTCGGGAGGCAGTCTTTCTCCCTCGATTTCGCTTGACTTGACGACGTCTTCAGTGAGGGTCCGAAGATGCGCTTCGGTGCGCAGGTTGAACCCGAGCCCTTCCATCTTACCGAGCAGCCTGCCTTGCTCGCGGGAGACATGCGTGAGCCATTTCGCGAGACTATCTCCGTCCCACCGTAGGTCAGGCCACTGGTTGTGTTGCCAGATGTAGGACATCTAATCTCCGCATAATGTGCGGAGATTGTGGCCTCTATTCTCCGCAGACGCAATCCAATCTCCGCAGAATCTGCGGAGATTGGGCTACGTATTCTCCGCAACGCATCTGAGCGAGTGCCGGTGTCCGACGGTCGGCCCGGCCCGACTGACGTGGCGTACGTCGCTGACGTCATCGATCATGTTGCAGCGCGAGTTTGCGCATGATCGCGGGACGCGCTGACGACGTTAGTGCTCGTCGTCGACAGTCGACGCGGGTCCGTGTAACCGAATCGCGCGCCGTGGGCCTCGCCCGGCGAGTACCGGTGTCAGTAGTCAGTACGTTCGTAACGACCGAAGCGGCCCTTTGACGGACGACTAAAGCAGCTCGTCGAGCAATCCCATGAGCTTCCGCCGCGCCCGATAGCGCACGCGAAGGTCGCCGATCCACGCCTCGGTAGCGGCGCCCGGCAGCAGGCGCCGCGCGAGCGCAATCCGCTGCGCCGCGTGCGCGTACCTGCTCGAGTCGAGGCGCGGCAGCGCCGCGTCCACGCATCGCCGAACGAACGCCGCGGCGGACGCGGGATGGGATTGCGCAACGGCGTCCGCAAGCGTGTCGAGCAGCGGGAGGCTCACGGCATGCCGCTCGGCGAGTTGCCGCGCGCCGTCCGCGTCGCCGTCGGCGAGCAGCAGTCCGACGCGTCGCGAGACGTCTTGCAGGCCGTGAGGCGCACGTTCCTCCGCCTGTGCGACGTGCGCGAGTGCGCGCTCGCGATACGTCGGCCACTGCTCGGCCGCGTCCGCTTTGAGGCGCTGCCAACGCTCGGGCGTCGGGTCAGCCCGAAAGTCCTCCCAAGCGAGGTCGCGGGCCTGGTCTGCGAGACCGTCGCGTCGATATTGCTCGGCGAGCAATGCGCGCATGCCGCGCCACTCCGGATGATCGCGATAGCCGCGCTCGGCCCACGAGGTCGCGTCGCGTTCGTGGCCGGCTTCGCGGCACGCGAGGACGATGCGTTCGTATCCGTAGCCGCTCGAGGATCGCGTGCGAGCACCCGGACCAGGAGATCCACGTCGCCGCGCGCAGCCGCGAGCGCCTCCAGCCTTTGAACGATCGGGAGCTCGCGGCTCCAGCGATCCGCTTCACGCGTCGTCGCCGGCTTGCCGAGACCCGCATACTCCGCTTCGACGGCGACAGCGTAGACTTCTTGCGCGCGCGGCCCGAACAGCGGCCAGAACGCGGGGAGATCGAGCACGCCCCACTCGTCGCGCCGCTGCAGATCGAGGAATCGCCGGCCGTAAGCGGCGTCGTCGGGCGCCTGACGCTCGACCGCGCGGCGGTACAGCTCGGCCAAGGTATGGAGCCGGGCGCCGATCGCGCCTGATGAGTCGTCGGAGCTCGCATAGCGGGCGAAGAGCTTCCGGAGCGCGAACTCGCAGAGCTCGACGCCGTGCTCCGGCGACGCCGCGCACGCCGCAGCGAGAGAATCGAGCGCGGAGTCGAGATCGCGCGCGAAGCGCGTGGACGCGCGCCAGTCGAGGAACCCGCGGCCGCGTAAGACAGCGCCGAGCACCTTCTTCAATGCCTGCGGGTCCGACTCCGCCTGGCGTAGCCGCAGCCGTTTCGCGATGCCGTCGTCGGCTTCGGCGAGCTCCGCAAGCCAGTCCGCGAGGCGCTCCGTCGGTTGCGCGCGCAAGAAGCTGCGAAGTCCCTCCTCGGATTCGCCGCGCCTCGGCGACGACGGCGCGCCGCGTGCCGCGATCGCGAGCGCGACGAGGTGCTTACAGAAGCTGCCGTCGTCCGCGGCCGGGCAATCGCAACGCCAGGCAAGCTCGTCCGCAGAACCGTCGATCTCCGCGCGGTATCGCTGCGAGCCGGCAACGACGGCGCGGAGCACTACCGGGCCGCTCTCTTCGAGTCTCACGCGGCCGCGCTCTGCGATTCGGCGCCGCGCTCGAAGGCGCGGTCGCCGGCGAGCTCGCGCAGGCGCGCGTCGGTGAGATCCAATGTCAATGCGGCGTTTCTCGTCTGATTTCGGCCCTAGGCCTAGTGTTCGTCGTGGTGAACTACAGCAAGCTCCCGACCCGGCCTGTGTAGGATACTATTCCCAAGGTAGATTCCGACTTGCATCGATGAAGCCGTCCGAGGCGTTGAAGAAACATCGCGAGCAGCTCCGAGACATCGTCGCTCGGAACGGTGCTCTGCGTCCGCGCGTTTTCGGTTCGGCCATCCACGGCGACGACACGGACGGCAGTGACTTGGACCTCCTGGTCGAGCCAACCGCGACGACAACGTTGATGACGCTCGCTGCAATCCAGCTCGAGGCCGAGCGGTTGCTCGGAGTTCGGGTGGACGTGCTCACGCCGCGCAGCCTACCGATGCGCTATCGTGCCCAAGTACTTCTTGAAGCTCAGCCGGTATGACGCGCAAACGCGCGGTGATCTCGAAGTGGTGTGGCGCACGGTCCAGCAGGACTTACCCGCGCTTCGCCGACGCGTTTTCGCCGCGCTTACCGACTGAACGGCGCATCTTCCACGCAGCGAGCTCACCCGAACGGTGTATCCATGGAAGTCGCCGGCACCGAGAACCACTTCGGCCCGCTCTCCGTCATGTGGACGCAATCCTCCAGCCGCACGCCGAAATTTCCGGGAATGTAGATCCCCGGCTCATCCGAGAAACACATGCCGGGCGCGAGCGGCGTCGTCTCGCCATGCACGAGATTGACCGGCTCATGCACGTCCATGCCGATGCCGTGACCCGTTCGATGCGACGTTCCAGGCAGCTTGTAGCCAGGCCCGTAGCCGGCCTTCTCATACGCCGCGCGTACGGCATCGTCGGCCGCGCCCGCCGGTGTGCCGACTTTCGCCGTTTCGAATGCGATCTGCTGGCCACGTCGGACTAGCTTCCAGACGTCGCGCTGCTGCTTCGTCGCTTCACCCATGACGAACGTGCGCGAGATGTCCGACTGATAGCCCTCGTCGGTGCAGCCGCAATCCATCAGCACGACCTCGCCGGATCGGACTTCCTGCGGTTTGCCGGAGCCGTGGGGATAAGCGCTCGCCTCACCCAGCAGAACCAACGTGAATCCGGCATCCGCCTCGCTTCGCCATCGCGGCGGACATGATCTTGCCGATGTCCTGCGGCGTCATGCCTCGCGTGATCTGACGCACCGTCTCGCGATAGGCGGCGACGGTGACGTCGCTCGCCGCTTGCATCAGCGCGATCTCCGCCGGCGACTTGATGACGCGGCACGCCCGGACGACGCCCGCGTCCGCGCGAGTGTCGACGCCTAGCGCTCGCAGGCCCTCGAACGCGAAGAAGCGCGTGGTCTCTTCGACGCCCACCGGACCGCCGCCGGCGCCGCGCGCCTCGACCAGTCGGCAATCGGCGCGAACGGGCTCTGATGCTCGTTCCAGACGCGCACCTCGGCGGCACCTCGAGGCTCTCGCGAATCGAGGGCTCTTCGAACTCCGGCGTGACGATCAGCGGCTCGCCTTCGGCGGGAATCACGGCCGCGGTCAACCGCTCGCTGCGCGACCATTGGACGCCGGTGAAATACACGAGCGAGCTTCCGGCCTCGACCAGCAACGCCTTCAGTCCTGCCGCGCGCATCAACTGCTGCGCCTTGGCGATCCGCTGCAGGCGTTCGGCGCGGGTGATCGGCGGCGGAAGGAGAATGTCCGGAGTCGGTGACGCGAGCCGCGGGAGAAGCGGGGGGCCGGAGGACTGTGCGCGAAGCGAAGAGGGACGCAGGGCCAGCATGCCTGCCGTGGCGGCCATTCCGATGAAAGCTCGTCTTCCCGTGCGCACCGCTACCCCGGCTCTTGGACTGACGTGATTGCTGAGGGGCTAGTCTACGCGCGTCCTTCAGGGCTCGAACATGCGCCACTCGGGCATGTACGCGAGCCCGAGCTGCACGATTCGATTGACGAGCGCCGTATAGCTCATGCCGACGGCTTTCGCCGAGTCGGCGAGGTCCTCGCCTTTGCTCAAGTTCGGGATTGGCGTTCGCCTCGAGCAAGAAGACGCGGCCGTCGCTGCGCAGCCGAAAGTCCATGCGCGCGAAGCCGCTCATGTAGAGCGCGCGATAGGTCGCTTCGCGAGGCGGCTCAGGTGTTCGCGCTGCGCGGCGCTCAGATCCTGCGCCTTGCCCGTCGTGATGCCGTGCTTCGCTTGATACTTGCGGTCCCACTTCACTTTGCGCGTCGCGATGCGGGCTTGCCGTCGGCAACGTGCCGAAGTCCATTTCCCACGGCGGGAACGTCGTGAGCCGCGCATTGCCGAGCACGCCGACGTAGATCTCGCGGCCGTCGATGTATTCCTCGACGAGCGCATCGCTCTGGACCTGTTCGTGGATGAATTGGACGCGCTCGCGCAGGCTTCTGCATGTCCTCGACGAGCGAGGCTTGCGAGATGCCGAGCGACGCGTCCTCGGTCGCCGACTTCACGAACAACGGAAACGTCAGGCGGCGCGGCTCGCGAAAGCGCCGGCCGAACGGAAAGAATCTGAACGCCGGCGTTGCGACGCGGTGCGTGGCGAGCACGCGCTTCGTCAGCACCTTGTCGCGCGACAGCATCATGCCGCGCGGATTGCAGCCCGTGTAGCGCTGCCGGAGGAGCTCGAGGTAAGCCACGACGTAGTGGTCGTAGGAAATGATGCCCGGGAACTCTTCGAGCAGATTGAAGACGACGTGCGGGCGCCACTCGTCGATTGTCTCGCGCAGCTCGGTCAGTTGATCGCCGATGCCGAGGACGCGAACGTCGTGCCCGAGGCGCCGCAGCGTGTGCAGAACGTCGTACTCGGTGCGGAGTCGTCGATCTGCGCTTCGCTCATGCCGCCGAAGTCCTCCGGCGGCACGAGCGTCTTGTCCACGATGATCAGGATCCGGTATCCCTCATAGGAAGTAGTTCTCCTCGTTTCGCCGCAGTAGATCGGCAAGCACGCGCTCGTGCAGCCGACGACGCGGTTGCTGGCGCTCGCGCCGCGAGGCGCGAAGCACGAGGTCCGAGTCTGCGCGCGCGGCGTCGACGTCGCGCAGCACCTGAAACGCGAGATACGGATGCGCGCGCGCGCGCCGCAGCAGCGTCGCGTCAACTGTGGCTCGATCTCGCATGAAACGTCCGCGGAATCCGCGCCCGACGCGTTGGTCGCGCGAACGCGCGCGTGAGCCAAGCGTCGTAACGGCGCTTGCCGCGCTCACTGCAGCGAGCGCGCTTGCGTCGATAGTGCGCGCCGAGCGTCGGCTGTTCTGCGACAACGGCTCGACGAACGAGCGGTCGCGCTTCGACGGCACGCGTCGGCGAGCTCGGCCATGAGCTTGTCGACGAATTCGAGCTTCGCGAGCGCCGGCCAACCGGCGTATTCCGCGCGCCAGCGCGCCTTCGGCTGCAGCCAACGGCGAACGTTTCGGCGAAGTCTTCGGTCGGATGGCTTTGTGCGTACCAGTGCCCGAGTGCAACACGTGCTCGCCGGCTGCTCGGTCGCGACGTAGTCGCGGGATAACGCGCAGCCGCGGGGCCGAAGACCTGCGCGCCAGTCGCGCGCCGGCGCAATCCGTATGCCGTGTCGACCGCATGCCCGAGCTCGTGCCGCAGCAGCCGCAGCCGCCACAGCCGGTTGCCGCCTTCGACTTCGCCCATCATGCGGCGCTCGAGGCGCAGCAGGCGCGGATGCGCGACGAAGAACGGAATCGCGATGCCCGGCACGCCGTCCGGCGAAAACCATTCTTCGGAGAGCCAGACGTGCGGCTTGAAGCGAATGCCGCGCCGTTCGAGCGCTTCGCCGAGGCGCAGCGCTTCCGCGTGCATTGGGCTGTCTACGAACGCGAGGCCGAGATCGCGGAAGCGCACGCGAAACAGCGCCGCGTCGTCGAGTCGTTCCCATCGATGGAGATGCGCGCCTCCGCTCGAGAGCTCATGCGATTGTCGTCACAGCGTTTGGGCGGGCTGTCATTGTCTTGAGAAGTAACTAAGCGGTCGCTGCCTTCGGGAAAGACTGCTCGTTCTCTTGGGCAAAACTCTGGCGACTGTACCCTTACGGTTGTTTGCGTCAATTGTTCGCCTCGAAAATACTAAGAACAACAAAGAGAACAAGTTATGCGTGTCCGCCCATGGCTTTCCGTCACTCTGCTCGCTACCTTTTCCGTCTGGCCGGGCGTAGCCGCAACGCAGGAAACCAGCATCACAGCAATCGAGAACGTTCGTGTGTTGACTATGACGGATGCTGGAGCTCTCGAGCGTCAAACAGTTATCGTCGAGAACGATCGCATCGTTTCACTAACGCAGGGTGGCGCGGAGGCGCCGAGCGGCGCACGCGTTATCGATGGAAGCAACATGACGCTGCTGCCGGGATTGGCCGACATGCACGTGCACTACAGATTTGCCGACTTCGGCCCGCTGTTCTTGGCCAACGGAGTCACCACGGTTCGTGATACCTGGGGCCGGACGCTTAGTTTTAGTGGCTGACGCGCTGGCGAAGGCCGGGGTGCTCGCCGGGCCGCACGTTTACGCGTCGGGACCGCTGATGGACGGCGAGAATCCGACTTTCCCGGCTCTCTCGTCGTTACGAGCCCCGAGGAAGCGCGCGGGGCGGTCGCGGCTCAGGCTGTGGCGGTTTTCGCGCGGTCAAGCTCTACGACGGGCTCGACGCGCAAACGTTCGCGGCCGCCGTCCATGCCGCGCACGAAATCGACATGCAGGTCTGGGCGCATACGCCCGTCGCGCTTACCTATGACGACATGCTCGCGCTCGGAGTCGACTCGCTCGAGCATCTCTGGCCCACCCAGTACTCGCTCATGGACGCGCGCCCGATCCGGCGTTACCACGTATCGACCAGGGGTATGGTGGGAGCGGTCGAAGACGCGCGCATGTCGGACCTGGCGAGGCGAACGGTCGAGGCGGGCCTCTGGAATGTGCCGACTTTGACGATCCATACGCAGCTGTTCGAATACGCGGCGAATGCCGAAGAGTTCTTCGGTCGTCCCGAGATGAAGTACGTGGGCCAGGCAGTCATTCAAATGTGGCGTGGCTCCGAAGGCCCAATGGCATCGGCGGCCGAGGGAATGAGAGGGGCGACCCGGCCGCGAGCGATGGGTCAAAGCGCTGTACGACGCTGGCGCTGGTCTCCTGGTGGGCACGGACACACCAAATCCTTTTATCGTCCCCGGATATTCCTTTCATGAGGAAATGGACAATCTTTCGCGGGCGGGCATCCCGAACGACGCCTTGCTGCGGATGGCCACAGCCGAGGCCGCGCGCTTCCTCGGCGAAGAAGGCGAGTTTGGTGTTATCGCCGCTGGTGCACGGGCCGATCTGATCTTGGTGGAGGGCGATCCCCTCAGCGACCTCGACGTACTGCGCAATCCGAGCTTACGTCATGGTCAACGGCCATCTGTGGGATCGCGCTGCCATCCAACGGGAGCTCGATGCGCTCGCCGCTTGCGGACCCGACCCGCAGACAATCTCTCCAGAGTTCCGATCTCAAAACGGATTTGCCAACGAAGACGGGCGAGATCGCCGAGCATGTCTCAGTGGCCCGACCAAGCCGGTCCGACCATCGCAGTAGGCTGCCACGAATTCGAGGTAGTGGCGCTCACCCATTCGAGCGCGTGCGGAAAAAAACCCG
>CAVUTF010000045.1:0-38649 GCA_963744305.1 uncultured Gammaproteobacteria bacterium | reverse complement strand
ATACACGCGCTGGAGCGCCGTTAGCCTCTGAGCGCCGCCGATTCTAGTCGTCGACTTCTATCTCAAGCACTCGACCGTCGGCGCTTACTTCGACTTCATAGTCCATGCCGTTGACCGTTCCTTCGAGCTCATAGACAGTTTGACCGTCCTCGACTTGGTCTCCGCCGACGAGATCTGGAAGCCTTCCAACGCACCTTTGGCAGCTGCAATTACGGCGGGTGGCACATTCGCCAAAGGGATGCCTTCTTCTTGAGCCCAAAGAGCTGGGTATCCCACCAGCAACGCGGCGACCGCGAAGCGTTGAATGGCGCTGTTCGCGATCATTGCAAAGTTTGATTGGCTGTTCGTATACGTGGCGCCGAGCTTGGCTGCGGAATTTCCTAACGCACCACTTCACTCTTTCTTCACTCTTATAATAGCCCGCCGCTGCCTTTCCGTGAAGACTGCCGTTTCGCGCCGAAATCCGCTAAAACCGCTGTCCCATCCCGGACTTACACAGGACGCCATGAAGGTAGCGATCTCCTCGATCGGGACTCGCGGCGAGGTGCAACCGATCCTTGCGCGCGCGCTGGAATTGCAGTCGCTTGGGCACAGTGCGGTGTTGTGCGTAGCGCCCAACTTCAAGCGCTGGGTCGAGTCGTTCGCTGTCGCGTGCGTTCCTCTCGGGCTGGACGTCGAGCAGTTCACGCGCAAACGCGCAGGGACCAAACGCAAGCCGTCTCGGGCGGAAATGCGCAAGGTGGTACCCGACTTCGTCCGCGAGAGCTTCAAAGTGCTCGGCGATGCGGCGCGAGGATGCGACCTCATCGTCGTCGGCGGAGGGGTACAGGCCGCGGGAAGGTCGATCGCGGAGTCGCTGAAGCTCCCGTATGTCTATGCGACGTACTGCCCGGTGACGCTGCCGTCGCCTCAGCACGCGCCGCCGATGATTCGCTCTCAGTCGCTACCCCGGTTCGTGAACCGCCTTCTCTGGCGCAGCATGGGATGGCTCGGGAATCGTGTGTTCCGCGATACTCTCAACGAGGAGCGCGCGAAGTTGGGACTCAGTCCGGTGCCGGACGTCCAGCGGCACGTTTCGACCGAGCACCCGTGGGTCGCCGCGGACGCAGTGCTCGCGCCCGCCGACTCGGCTAGCGGAATGCAGGTCACGCAAACGGGCGCGTGGTTCCTCGCCGATCCCACGGAGCTGCCGGACGATCTCGAGCGATTCCTCGACGATGGCGAGGCTCCTATCTATTTCGGCTTCGGCAGCATGGTCGCGTCGCCGGAGACGGCTCGCATGTTCATCGAGGCCGCACGCACGCTCGGACGCCGCGCAATCATCTTGCAAGGGTGGGCCAAGCTGAGCACCATCGATGCAAAGGATGACTGCATCTCGATCGGTGACGTCAATCACGCGAAGCTCTTCCCGCGAGTTGCCGCTATCGTGCATCACGGCGGCGCCGGAACCACGACGGCCGCCGCACGCGCGGGCAAACCGCAAGTGGTGGTCCCTTTTCTCTACGATCAGTACTACTGGTCGCACAGGGTTCAGCAGCTCGGCATCGGAGCGTCCGGCCCTACGGCCAAGAAACTCACGGCCGCCGCCTTGGTGCACGCGTTGCGCGAGTGCTTGAAGCCGGAGAAGGTCGCCGCGGCACAGGCCATCGCAGGCCGCATCCAACTGCGAGGGGCCCGCGGCGCCGCGGAACGATTGGTCGACGCGTTCGGCTGAATACCGGCGCGGCGCCTGGCCGCGAGTCTCACCAGCTCAAAGCGTCAACGGCAGATCAATCGCTCTTCCCGACTCCGAGCTGCGATAAGCGGCCTCGGTGAATTCCATGTACCGCACGCCGATCTCGAAGGTGTTCATGCTGACTTCCTCGGTGCCGCGGATCGCGTTGACGAATTCCTCCTCGACACGATGGAAAGCCTGCTCTTCGCGCGGATTCGGGAGCTCCGTGAGCTGCGAGTCGCCGCGACGTCCGACGAAGATCTTCTGCTCACCGTCGACGCGGATCGTGCCTTCGCTGCCGAATATCCAGATCTCGATTGCCGCTCGATAGTCCGGTCGTCTCGCTGAATTTCATGTGGACCGGAGCGCCGTTCTCGAGCTCGTAGAGCACCTCGACGTGATCCGGTATCGTCGCGTCGCGCAAAGCTCCCTGCTCGTCGCGTCTGCGCGGGATGTGGATTCTCGTCATCCCCATGACTCGGTTGCCGGGACCGAGCCAGCGCATCACCGACTCGTAGGTGCCTCCGACGTTTAGCACGTTGTAGCCGCTGAACTCGCGATCGTGGCGCCAATCGAGCTCGCCGTCGAAGTCGGCGAAGCCGCGCTGCAGCATCTGCACTTCGACGGACAATACATCGCCCACGTAGCCTTCGCGGAGCAAGCGCTGCAACGCTCTGTCGATTCTGTAGCTGCCCGACGTCGGCACGAGCTGGCAGACCAAGTTCGAGTGACGTTGCGAAGCCACCAGCATCGCGCGCGCTTCGGCCGTATCGTTGGCCATGCGCGCTTGACACAGCACGTGCAGCCCGCGCTCGAGCGCGGCGAGCGTGATGGTGCGATGCATGTAAGGCCACGTGCCGATCAACACGGCATTGAGACCGTCATCCTCGAGCAACTCCTCCCAGCCGGGATAGGCGCGTTCGATTCCGAGCTCGGCGGCAGCTCGCTGACTGGACTCCATCGAGCGATTCGCGACGGCGACGATCTCCACTCCAGGTATCTTGCGAAAGCCGGGAATGTGCACCGAGCTGACGATGCCGCCCGCCCCCACGATACCGAGCCGAATCGTTTCCGGCGTCGAAGTCGATTGCCGGCTTGCTTGCGCGAATAGCGCCGGCGGCATCAACGCGGCCGCGACGGGAATTGCCGCCGAGGACAGAAACTCCCGGCGCTTCACTTTCTGGTTGTGTCGTTGTCGTTGTTCATGCGCGTTTGACCTCTCTCGACGACGGAAGAAGCTTTCAACGGACGATCCGACCGCTCCTTCTGGGAAAAGACCCGGCCAGCATTTTCACTCGGGGGGCGCAAACTGTCTCCTACGTCGCCCGCCGAATTATAGGTCGGTGCGTATTGTTCGGTTGCAGTCGCTCAATCTTTCGCCTAGTCCCAAATTTGCGCAGTGAGCAAACCTGCTGACCACTCCACACTTTCGCAATCGCTTTCGATGTATCCCATAGGATACACTAACGATGCGCGTTCGGATGACCGAGGTCTATCGGAGCTGGATCGATTCTCTAAGAGACCGGGACGGTCAGCCCGGATTCAGGTCCGCATCGATCGCCTGGTGCACGGCAATCCGGGACAACACCGCAGGCTCGCGGAGGGAGTTTTTGAATTGAAGGTTGCCTTCGGTCCCGGCTACCGCGTCTATTACGTGGAGCGGAAGCAAGACCTGATCATCCCTCTCGCAGGAGGCGACAAATCAAGTCAACGAAGAGATATCGAGACGGCTTTGGCGCTTGCCCGAAATCTGTAAGTACATCGATGCGAAAGATTGCAGTGAAGGCCCGACGCAAGACCAAAACGTTTCCGTACGACGTCGCGACGCAACTGCGCACGCCGGAGGAAATGGCGGCGTACCTCGACGCCTGGCTCAGTGACGCACCCGACGATGCAACTGGCATCGCACGTGCACTGGGCGACTTGGCTCGCGCGAAAGGAATGACGCAGGTCGCGCGCGCCGCCGGACTCAGTCGGGAAAGCCTTTACAAGGCGCTCAGTGACAGCGGTAACCCGAGCTTGGAGACCGTTCTGAAGGTCGCTAGAGCGTTAAGGCTACATTGCATGCGCAGGCGGCCCCGCCTCGAGGGCAAACAGCCGTTTAACGTCCTGTTTCGGCGCGTCTTCTGCGGAACGCGGAAAAGTACGAACTCGTTCGATATCACCGGCGCGACACCGAGCAGGCAGATCAACCGGCCGTAGCCGATGTCGCAGGTGTATTCATGGCGCGTTTTGACCTCTCTCGACGGGGACGAGGCTGGCTGCGGGACTCGATACGCAATCAGCTCGCCCGGATAGCCGGGTCCGCTCACGGCAATGACGAGGTACTGCACGCCCGTTCAGCATGTAAGTCATCGGTGAGCCGCTCTGCGGCGCCGGCAGTTGCAGGGCGGCGAGCTCGCGGCCCGTGGCTTTGTCGTACGCCCGCAGCATCGAGCCGCGCTCGCCGTTCGGCGTGGGCCCGTAGCCCGGCTCCGCGACGATCAACAGCGTTTCGGTCGCGAGCGCGCCGGGCGGCTGGCCCGCGCGACCCGTTCGGCCGAGCTCTACGCCCTGCAGCGCGGGATGGTTGCGGATCTCATCCGGCGTCTCGCCGTTCGGTATCTCCCAGAGCACTTCGCCCTTCTTGAGATCCACCGCGGCGATCGTGCCGTAGGGCGGCTTGAGCAGAGGTAAGCCCTGCACGTCGATATCGTCGCAGACCGCCGAACGCGCCCGCATCCGGACCGAGGCAAATTCCGTGCGGCATCGGCGAGCCTTCGGCATACCTGCAGATCGTCATGCTGTTCACGCCGACGCTCGCGGTGACATAGACGATGTTCGTCTCGGGATCGTAAGCGCCGCCGGGCCAGTTGCTGCCGCCCATGACCATGAGCGTGCTGATCGGGCCGTTCGGGTTGTACGGCACCGCCGGCGTGTAGATCGGGCCGATACGGTGATCGGCGACGATGCGTTCGGCCTCAGCCCGCAGCTCGGGCGTGAAGTCGATCAGGTCATCGCGCGCTACACCCTGGTGCCCATAGCGAATCGTCGGGATCGGCTGGGTCGGCGAGTACCACTCGCCCGGCACGTTGCCCTGCGGCACCGGCGTCTCTTCGATCGGCCAAACCGGTTCTCCGGTCTCGCGATTCAGCACGAACAAGAGTCCCTGCTTCGTCGCCTGCGCGAGCGCCTTGATCGTTTTGCCGTCCTTCACGGCGTCGACGAGGATCGGCGCGGTCGGAATGTCGTAGTCCCAGAGCGGATGATGCGACGTTTGAAAATGCCAGCGGCGCTCGCCGGTGCGAAGATCCACGGCGACGATGCTTTCGCCGTAAAGATTCGCTGCCGGGACGCAAGCCTCCGTACATGTCGCCGTACGGCGATTCGACCGGCAGATACGCGAGCCCGAGCTCCTCGTCCGCGGAGATCGTCGCCCAGACGCCCGCGTTGCCGCCGCCCGTCTCGGCCGAGCCCTCGAGCCACGTCTCGTAGCCCGGCTCGCCGCGCCGCGGCACGGTGTGGAACGTCCAAAGCAGCTTCCCGGTCACGACGTCGAAGCCGCGGATGTAGCCGATGACGTTGTCGGCCTGGTCGGCGGGCGCGAGCGGCGTGTGCGCGGCGGGAACGATGACGACGTCGTTCGCGATCGTCGGTGGCGAGTGTGTGCCGATCTGACTCGTGTCCCAGTCGTCGCCTTGATCGAGTGACTTCCACAGATCGACGATGCCGCCCTCACCGAAGCCTTCGATCGGGCGACCGGTCTGCGCATTCAGCGCGACGAGCTGGTAGCCCGGCGTCACATAGAGCACACGTTTGTCGTTGTCGCGCTGCCAGAACGCGAGCCCGCGGCCCGAAAGCCTGCGTGGGGCTTCCGCGCCGCGCTCGCCTTCGTTGAGACTAAACACCCACAGCTGCTCGCCCGTCGCAGCGTCGAGCGCCGTGACCGCGCGCCGCGAGCCACCCGTCGTGTAGAGCACGCCGTCGACCATGACGGGCGTGCTCTGAAAGCGATACTCGGGTGCGGACCGAGATTCACGGTGCTGAAGCGCCAGGCCACCTCGAGCGACCCGAAGTTGCTCGCGTCGATCTGATCGAGCGGCGCGTAGCGCGTGTGGCCGAGATCGCCTCCATACGCCCGCCACTCCCGGTCCGGAAGATCCGTCTGCGCAAGCGCGATGCTCGAAGCAAAAGCGCAAGAAACAACGAGCCCCGCGTGCCGCATTGTTGTCATTGTCATCCCTTGGCCGTTCCCGGTCGGCGTTCCCGAAGGATTAGTATGCGACGGATGCAATATATCTAGCATCTAGATCTCTAAAGGGCGCGCAGAGCGTCCGCCGCCGGGGCGAATCTAATGGCAAGCACCTCGCTCAGAGTCACGCTGCGCACCCTCTACCGCGACAAGCTCTACGCCGCGATCAACCTTGCGGGCCTGTCGCTTGCGATCGCCTGCTGCCTGATTCTCGGGCTCTACTTGCGCAGCGAGCTCACCTACGACCGGCACCACGTGAATCACGAGCGGATCTACCGCCTTGTCAACGAGTTCTACATCGGCGAGCGCATCGACCGGTTCGCGCACACCTCCGCGGTGATCGGCGAGATGCTCCAAGAGCAGTACCCCGTGATCCAGGACTACGTTCGCTTCAGGAACCTGGGTCAATTCGTGATCCGCGTCGAGGACCAGGCGTACGTCTGGCAAGACACGTACCTCGCCGACGACAACGTGTTCGACGTGTTCACGCACGAGATCATCGCCGGGGATCCGAAGACCGCGCTCGTCGAGCCGTCAACGGCCGCCGTGAGCCGGACGTTCGCCGAGCGCTACTTCGGCGACCGTGAATCCGGTCGGGGAGATTTTCACGATCGACAACGGTGCGGTCTGGAAGATCACGGCCGTGTTCGAGGACCTGCCCGAGAACACGCACCTGAAGTACGACGTCCTGTTCTCCTACAACGGCGAGTTCTTCGCCACCCCTACGGAGGAGCAGCAGCGCCGCCAGCAGCTTTTCGGTATCAACGATTTCACGTATCTCGTGATGCCGGAGGGCTACGACATCGCGGAGTTTCCGCCGGTCGCGCAGGCGTTCTTCGATCGGCACATGGCGCAGAACCCGATGGGCGCGACTTGGAAGGCTTGGCTCCAACCGCTCGCGTCGATTCATCTTTATTCCGATTTTCCGAACGACCTGCCGCGGGGCGATCCCTACTACCTTTACGGCTTCGCGGCCGTGTCGATCTTCATCCTGCTCGTCGCGTGCATCAACTACATCAACCTCGCGACCGCGCGCGCGACGAAGCGCGCGAAAGAGGTCGGGCTGCGGAAGATTCTCGGCGCGAGCAAGAAGGCTCTGTCGACGCAGTTCCTCGCCGAGTCGCTCGTGCTCGCATTGGCCGCGCTCGTAATCGGCGCGATCGCGGCCGGGATCATGTTCAACGCGACGCCGATCGCGGAGCTGCTCGGCAAGCCGCTGGCGCTCGACCTCGTCGGCGAGCCGACGCTGCTCGTTTGGATGCTCGGCATCACGGCGGCCGTAGGCCTCTTGTCCGGCCTCTATCCCGCCGTGTATCTGTCTGCGATCCGGCCGACCGCCGCGGTCGGCAGCAGCACGCGCGCCGGCAGCAAGACCTTGGGATTCAGGCAATTCCTCGTGCTCGTGCAGTTCACGATCACGATCGCGGTGATTGCCGCGACGCTGTTGATGGCCTCGCAGATGCGCTACATCGCGGACTTTCCGCTCGGCTTCGCAAAGGAGAATCGGCTCACGATCACGCTGCGGGGCGTGGATCTGATCAAGCAAATTCCGGTGCTGCGCAACGAGCTCGCGCAACATCCGCAGATCCTCGGCGTAACGGCAAGCCAGTCAATGATGGGCCGCGGCTTTCCGATCAACATCATGCAGATCGAGAACAACACCGGCAGCATGGTGCAGACGACGCTCAATCACATGCCGGTGGCCGACGACTTCATCGAAGTGATGGACATGCAAGTCGTCGCGGGCCGCGGGTTCTCGGCCGAGATGGCCGACGATGCCACCGCGGCGTTGATCGTCAACGAGGCGCTCGTCGCGCAGAACGGCTGGGACGAGCCGCTCGGCAAGCGCATCCAGCTCGGGCCGCGCACGGGCACGGTGATCGGCGTGGTCCGCGACTTCAACTTCCGCTCCCTGAAGGACACCGTCGCGCCGTTCATGATCTATCAATTTCAGGACCAGAACCTCGACAGCGTGCCGGCGGCGGTGCGCGGTTTGCAGACGCGGCTCCTCGTCGTGAACATCGCGGGAGAGCGCGTCGGCGAGACGCTCGACTATCTGCGCGGCGTGTTCGCGCGCGTCGACCCCGACCACCCGTTCGAGTATCAATTCCTCGACGAGTCGCTCGATCGGCTCTATCTCTCCGAGCAGCGACTGTTGCGGCTGATCGCGATCTTCGGCGGCATCTGCATCTTCGTCGCGTGCCTGGGCGTGTTCGGCCTCGCGGCGTTCACGACGGAGCAGCGCACGCGCGAGATCGGGGTGCGCAAGGTGCACGGCGCATCCACGGCGCAGGTGATCGCGCTGCTCGCGCGCAACGTGCTCGTACTGATCGGTATCGGCGCCGTGATCGCGTCGCTAGCGGCGTATCTCGCGATCGACCGGTGGCTGCTCGGCTTCGCGTATCGCGTCGAGATCAACCCGGTGGTGTTCGTGATCGCCGCGGCGCTCGCGCTCTTGGTCGCGTACGCCACCGTCGCGCTGCAATCGTACCGAGCGGCGCGCGCGAACCCGATCCACGCGCTGCGCTACGAGTGAGGGCTGGCGGCCGCTACGGCCAGAGCCAGCCGAAGGCTCCTCCCATGAGCAGCGCGTAGACGAGACCGTCGATCGTGGAGCGAATCGTGGAACCGAAGCTCCGTGAGTACCAGATCCAACTCGGCCAGAGCGCGAGTGCATAACCCGCGAAGGCGACCGTGCTCGTCACGCGAAACACCGTCAGGTACGGCGCGCCGGCGGGGAGCGTCACGCCTGCCACGTACGCCGCGAACACCGCGACGACGATCGAGTGGACGAACCAGAGCGCGAGACTGCGCGGCATCGAGTTCCCTGCAGCGAGCACCGTGAGCATCACGCGTGGGCCGCGCGCCGCTTTGGCCTTGAACTCGGGCGTGTTCGTTTCCGCCATGCTCGAGGGCCGCGGCGCAACGTAGTCGGCGGGCGCAAGGTTGAAAGGTCGCAGCGCGTCGAGCACGGCGTCCTCCGATGGAAATTTCTTGAAATCGCCCGCGTGCCAGCCGATAACCATATGGATCAGCGAGCTCGCGACGAACACGAGAACGGCGGAGAGCAGGATCGGCAACCACAAAGCGGTGAGCGAGACCATTGGCGACCTCCGATCTGTTGTTGGCGTTAATCGGAACGGCGCGCAGATGCTAACACGGTCGGACGAGGTGGACCTCGAGATCGTCTTCCAGTATCACTTGTCGTTCCTGACTCGAGGAGGCGCGATGAGATTCAAATATGCAATGAAGTTCGTGGCCGACATGGACAAGGCAGTAGCGTTCTATCGTGACGTGCTCGGTTTGAAGCTGCGCTTCCAGTCGCCCGGGTGGAGCGAGTTCGACACCGGCGAGACGACGCTTGCGCTGCATGCCGCCTCGGAAGGCTATCCGCCGGGCAGCGTCCAGCTCGCGTTCGGCAGCGAAGACCTCGAAGGCTTCTACGCCGCGCGCGAAGCCAATGGCGTCACCTTCGTCATGCCTCCGACTCCGCTGCATGGCGCTACGATCGCGCGTTCCTCGATTGTGAGGGCGCGGAGACCAGCATCGGCAGCTGATCGGGCCGGACGTTCCGCGACGGGGACGTCCGCCGGATGTTACCGATCGATTGGCGGTAGCAATGCCGTTCGACTTGGCGGAAGGTGCTGATCGACGGCGTTCAACATGATGCCCACCCTGATGTAGTCGCCCATGATCGCCATGATCTGGACCGTCTGCTGACGCCCGAAATGGGTCATCATCTTTTCCCAAAGCTCACTGCTAACCCGGTGCTCTCGAAGCAGAGTGCGTCCGAATGTGATCATCGTGGCGTCCTTGTCGGATAGCCCCGTGACGGGCTTGTTGTACTTGACGACATCGATGACGGATTGCTCCAACCCCTGCCGTAGGCCCGCTGGCTCGTGCGAGGACCATTCGTACTGTTGGTCGATTTCCCGCGCGGCAATCAGAACTGCGAGCTGAAACTGCCGAGCGCCGATGGGGCTGTTCTCGCCTGATGGGATACCGAGGGAGCGCTCTCTCGGGACGTAGATCGTCACGTGGGTAGGTCCCGGCCCCGGCTTGAAATCGGTCCTTGCGGCCAGCAGGCGCTTCCCCTCTTCGTCCAAATCTTCCGGAGTGATCGGCGGCAGCCGCGAAAGCGTTACCGGATTGATGTCCGGTGGCAGCGGAGCCTGGGTCTGGGCCTGCCCGACCAGCGGAAGCCCCGCAAGTAACAGGATGGAAAGTCGCATGCTCATGAAGACACCCCCTCCCGACATTAGAAACGCACGGTAACAAGACGCCTGCGTGACAGTCTATCGCGTACTGCAGAGCGTGCCCTCTCAATCTCCACACCTCCAGATTCGGGCACTCATTCATGCAACCCTTCGGTTGCATCTCCGTGCCCGGTCGTGCCATCATAAATGCAACCAATAGGTTGCTCTTATGGAGGTGAAGCCATGCAAGACCGCATCGAAAAGTCCATCGAACTGAAGGCGTCGATTGCACGCGTCTGGCGTGCGCTGACGAACCATGAAGAATTCGGACAGTGGTTCCGCGTCAGGCTCGACGGTCCGTTCGTACTCGGTGAAATCTCCACTGGTGAAACGACGTATCCGGGTTACGAGGGCATGAAATGGGAGGCGACGGTGGTGGCTATGGAGCGTGAGCGGCTGTTTGCGTTCAAGTGGTGTCCGTATGCGCACGATGACGATCGCGACTATTCGAGCGCGCCGAAAACACTCGTGGAGTTCAGGCTCGAGCCGACTTCGAACGGAACGCGGCTCGTCATATCAGAGTCGGGTTTCGACAAGCTGCCAGATGACCCGCGCCGCATTGACGCTTTGCGGTCGAACACGCAGGGATGGAACGAGCAAGCCAAGAACATCGCCGCTCATGTCGAGTCGTAGTCACAATCGCGCACTCGCGAATCCAGCACCCGTTTTCGCGGCATTGGGTGACGCGACACGCTTGGAGCTCGTTTCCCGCCTCATCGATGGTCAGGCACGTTCCATCGCACAGCTGGCTGATGGTCTGCGCCTGACTCGACAGGGCGTCACCAAGCACCTTCGCATGCTCGAACGTGCGGGTATCGTCAGATCAAGAACCGTCGGCCGAGAAAGCCGGTTCAGCTACGATCCGGAGCCGATCAAGCACGCGCGCTCATACCTCGACACCGTGTCGGCGCAATGGGATGACGCCTTGGCGCGGTTGAAGACCTTTGTGGAGGCCACGTGAAGCGCCGAGCCGTGGGTACGGCTCGGCGCTTATGAGAACGTTAGATCAGCTGGGACCGCTCAGAAGTTGCGCTTGACACTCATCGCCCACTCCGTCGGACGCGAAGGTTGGCCATGAATGTAACCCGCAGGACCCCACAGATCGAACAGAGTCACGTAATAGTATTCGTCCGTAAGGTTCGTTCCCTCTAACGCGACTTGCCACAGGTCGTCCATCGACCGCCAGGTCAAGCGTGCGTTGACGACCGTGTAGTCTTCGATGAAGTTCGTCGGCGCGTTGACGGCGAACGAGTAGATTTCGCCCTGGTAGCTGACGTCGATACGCGGTGTGAAAGATCCGCCGCTACCGAGCGTGAACTCGTATTGCGCACCCAAGCTCCACTTATCCTCGGGCGTGTATGGAGTGATCATGCCGACCGTGACGGCCGTTGCACCCGGATCGATGGTCTGATACTCGAAATCGAGAATGCTGTAGGAGGCATCGAGCGTGAACCCATCCCCGATATGCCACTCGGCTTCGATCTCGGCGCCAAAGACTTCCGCATCGCCGACGTTGTTCTGGCTGGCGCATGGCGTCTGCTGACCGGGAGGCGCCCAGGCGCAAACGTTCGTCGGCAACTGGATCGCCGTGTAGTCGTTCCAGAAGATCGCGGCGTTCAAGCGGAGGTTACCGCCGAAGGTGCTCTTGAAGCCGATCTCGTAGCTATCGAGCGTCTCTGGCGTCGAACGCGTTGAGCTGGCTCGGGAAGAACGGACGCGCATTGTTGCCGCCGGCCTTGTAGCCGGTGGCGACCTGTCCGTAGATCATCGACGAGTCGCCGACGTCGAAGGAAAGCGCTGCGCGATAATCCGTGTTGTCACTGGAATATTCGACGGACAGCAGATCTAAGCCAAACACGCCGCAATTCGCCGGGTTGCCCGCCTCCCAAAACCAAGGAGTGGGGAATCGTGCAGGCGCTGTGATCGGCGTGAGGTCGGGGTTGCGGCGGCGAAACGTGTAGCTCTTTTCGTCCTCCGAGTAGCGCACGCCGAGCGAGAGATCCATCCGATCGGTCAATTGAAACGCCGCGTGGGCGTAGATGGCCTGGTTGTTCGAAGGCACCAAGTCGGGGCCATGGATGAAGTCGAATCCGACGTACGGCAGATCGACGCGCGCGTCCTCGGCCGTATCTTGGTCGAGATAGAAGGCGCCGAACGTGAGATCGATGCGCTCCCCGACCGCGGTATTGAGCCGGATCTCATGGGTCGTCTGCTCGTGATCCAGCACTTGCAGCAGCTGCTGGACCGCGATCGGCGAGCCGTCGGTGTCTTCTGCAAACGAGTTCTTGTAGGTGCGATACGACGAAACCCAGAGCAACGAGACGTTGTCCGAGAGCTGCCAATTGAGATTGACGGACGTGTCCCACGATTCGAACGTGTTGACCGGATCGATGACGTAGGGCTTGAACTGGTCGGTGTTTTCGCCCGTCGTGCCGCCTTGGAACAGCGGACTCGGTGTGCTCAGACCGTCGTTGATGTAGGTCGCATAATTGGTGTAAGTGCCGCCGGTGGCGAAGCGGTTGTCGTACGGAACGTCGATTCCCGCCTGGTAGGTCCCGTTGCCGTTGTTGTCGAAGTAGATCGGCACCGTGCCGCCGGCATTCGGATCGAACGTCGGGTTATTGGGCACGGGCGAAGCAAACGGCGGCGTGACCGGTCCGTTCGGCGACAGCCACGGGAAGTTCGACCCTGAGTGATCCTTGGCGGCCACGAGCACGCCCGGCTGCGACTCCGAGTCATCGTTCACGATGCTGGCTGCGACATCGATCGAGAACTTGTCGCTCGCCTCCCAGCGCAAGCCGAGGCGGCCGGACGCGTAGGATTGGCCGCCTTCGGTGCCGAGCTCGCACCCGAAGGTCTGCGCGTAGGTTGGCAGGCCGCCCGGTGTCCCGGGACGCGGCAGCCCGTTCGCACAGGCGTAGTCGAGGCGGGTCACATAGCCATCCATCGCCTTCGCGATGCCTGCAATACGCATGTAGAGCTTGTCCTCGACGAGCGTGATGCCCGCCGCGCCCTTGATTTCGGTGCGATTGAACTCGCCTTTCGTCACTCCGACGGTGGCATCGTCGCTGCCGTCCGGCTTCTTCGTGAACAGCTTGATCGCTCCGCCGATCGCGTTGCGTCCGGCGAGTGTTCCTTGCGGGCCGCGCAGAACCTCGACGCGGTCGAGGTCCAAGAGATCGAGGAGGTTACCGGTGATCGTCGAGTAGTAGACGTCGTCGACGTAAATGCCGACGCCCGGCTCCACCGACGGGTTGAAGTCCGTCTGGCCGATGCCGCGAATGAACGCGACGAGCGCGCTACCGAACGCGGAGCCGGCAGGCCGCAGCGAGACGTTCGGCGTCTGAGCGGTAATCTGCAAGAGATTGGTCTGGCTTCGCGCTTCGAGCATGTCGGCGTTGACCGCGGTGATCGCGATCGGCGTGTCCTGCACGTTCGCCTCGCGGAACTCGGCCGTGACGATGATTTCTTCGAGCCCTCCCGGGGACGCGTCCTGCGCCCACGCGACTTGCGCCCCCGACCCATAACCCGCGAGTGCCGCAATGATCGCGGCATGCAATGGTCTGATCTTCATGTTGCCCCCTAACGCTTACCCAGGTTGCGAAATCGCGACGGCGTAGTGGACCGGCGCACGCGGATTCTGGTTCTCTTTGGTGACCGACGCAACCGTATTAGGCGATGCTAGTGTTGTGAATGCCCGTCTCGCGTCGGCGGCGGGCAAAGGAAATTTTGTGATCGCCGTGGCCCGTGATCGGAGGTTGCGCCGTCGGCGAGACCTCCTCGGCTGAACTCGAATGCGGCCACGTCAAAGGCCCCGAAACGCAGTTGTTCAACCACCACACCACCACGGGCTGGATGCCATCGATGTTCTGAGACGTATGGACGTGCGTTACGCTGTCATCGCCGCGTAGCGTAATGGCCGTCCTCCTTTGGACAGGGAAGAGTGATGAACGTGATCCGCCGCTGCACGTTTGCTGCGGCGATGCTGGCCGCCGTCGCCGCACTTGCGCACGACGAGGATGTCGGCGCGCGATACGTACGCCCGAGCGGGGCGAACGCAACCGACTGTCTCGACCATCACGGTCCATGTCAGAGCATCCAATACGCGCTCGCGCAGGCGGAGCTCGGTCATACGGTCAAGGTCGCCGAAGGCATCTACGACATGAGCGGCGTGGATCCCGAGACCTATCTCTTCGGTACCAACAAAGCAGCCGGCGGGTATGCGGAGAACTTTCATTCGTACGATCCCGACGCGCATCGCACGATCCTCGTCGGCGTCGATCCGCGCTACCGCGCTGCGATGGCGCGCCAAGGGTTCAAGTGGGCCGAGAACCGTCAAGCGGCCGAGGCCGGATTGATCGACGACAGCGCCGCCGAAGCGTTGCAGAAGACGCAGTTCGTCCCCGCTAGCTGTGTGCAAGGCGTCGCCGGTCAGTTCCCGTGCTCGAACGTCGATTTCGAGGCGCAGATTGCGCTCAATCAGTTTTCGACGCAGCCGACTTCCGCGGCGAATGTCTGGGGCTTCGTCGATCTCAATGACATGCGCGAGTACGCCGTGATAGGTCTGCGCAACGGCACGGCGGTGATCGACGTTACAGACCCCGCGAGCCCTAGCGAGGTGGGCACGGTGCCCGGCAATGCCTCGCTATGGCGCGAAGTGAAGATCTATCAGCACTACGACGCCGGGACGAGCCGCTACCGCGCATACGCCTACATCTCCACCGAGGCGCCGAACAGCGGCATCCAAGTGCTCGACCTTTCGGGTCTGCCGACTTCCGTGCAGCTCTGGACGACCTTACGCGACACGAGCTCGCAGCACACACTTTATGTTTCCAACATCGACTATGCGACCAACCTGGCGCTGCCTGGCCGGCAAGCGTACCTGTACGTCGCGGGTTCCAATCTCAACGGCGGCGCTTGGCGGAAGTACAGTCTCTCCGTTCCTTCAGATCCGCAGTTTCTCGCGCGTCCGCCGGACGGCACGCAATACATGCACGACTCGACGGGCCTGTACATCACCGACAACCGCACGACCCAGTGCGATCAGGCGCACAACCCTTGCGAAGTTCTGGCGGACTTCAACGAGAACACCGTCGATCTTTGGGACGTGACGGAGCAGCCCGTGTTGCTGTCCTCGACTCCTTACTCGGGAGCGAGGTACACACACTCTGGCTGGCCGAGCGAAGATCAGCGCTTCTTGTTCTTTCACGACGAGCTCGAGGAGATCCGAGACGGTCTGTCCACGTCCATCTACACGTTGGATCTCGGCGACTTGCGAGCGCCGATAGTCTCTGCGAGTTACCACGGCAACACCACGACGACGGATCACAACGGCTACACGAAAGGTAATCGCTACTACGTCTCGCACTACCGCCGCGGACTCGTGATTTTTGACGCTGCCAACCCCACTCAGCTGCGTGAGATCGGCAGCTTCGACACGTTCCTTGCGCCGGCCGCCGACGTGGCCGGAACGGACGGCGCTTGGGGCGTCTATCCGTTCCTGCCTTCCGGCACCGTCGTGGTCAGCGACATCACGAACGGCTTGTTCGTGCTCAAGGACAATACCGCGGCGCTCGAGCAAAGCGCCGGCCGCCTCGGGTTCGTGGCCATGGCTTTGAGCGCACCCGAGACCGCGGGCACGGCGCGGATCCGCGTGCAGCGCAGCGGCGGGTCCGCCGGCGCCGTCAGCGTGGATTATGCGACCGCCGACGGTACGGCGACGGCCGGCGTCGACTACGCCCCGGCGAACGGCACGCTCGCCTGGGCAGCAGGTGACGTGAGCGAGCGCACGTTACTGGTTTCGCTACTCGACGACGCGCTAGCCGAGTCCGCCGAGACGATCACGCTCACGCTGTCGAACTCGAGCGGCGGTGCAACGCTCGACGGCGTCGGGTCGATCGACTTCACGATCACGGACAACGACGCGCCAGCGCCGCGGATCATAGCGGGGGGCGGAGGTGGCGGCGGTGCACTCGATTGGCTGCTGCTCACACTGCTCGCTGCGTTGGCCGGGAGTGGCCGCAGGCGAAGGGGGCCACCCCCGGCGGTGCTTCGCTCCGCGACGATCAGAGCTGGTCGAGCGGGATCGCGATGTCGATCACCTCGTTGCCGCTGCCGAAGCTGCCGTGCAGCGTGGCTTTACCCGTCGACAAAGTAACCTTGTAGAAGGCCGTACTGCCGTCGCTGCGCGTCAGCGACGCGAACGCCTCCGCGCCGACAGTGGCGCCGTCGCGCAGCGTGCTATAGATGTCGAAGCCGCTTTGCGGTTGCGCATCCACACCGAGCTTGCCGGTCGCGGCGAGAGTACCGTCGTTCGGGGGCGACTGGATCGCGATCTGATCGAGGCTCGTATCCATGGAGTACAACGTGGTCGCGGTATCGGGCGTGAGGTCGTTGTTGGTGTACGCCGAACCGGTGACGCCGGCCGCATCCGGACCGACCGAGTTCAGCTGCGTCGGCACCGGATAGTCGAGCGGGTCGTCCTGCACCGTCGTGCCGCCCTGGTTGATGTTGTGGCGCAGGTTCTGCCCGGTGTCGCTGACGATCCGCAAACGATCGGCAGCAGGGTTGAAGTCGACACCGAACGACGTTCCGCTGAGCGGAACGGTCAGCCGGTTTACCAAAGTCGCGGTGGCGTTACGGGTGTCGAGTTGGTAGACGCCGCCGGCATCGCCGACGCCGTACAGCATGCCGTCCTGCACACGGAAGTCGATACCGACCAGCCGTGTATCCATCACCACGCCGGACACGAAGCCGATGTCGCGGGCATTCTGCGGCCGCCGTTCGTTGAAGCAGATCAGGCGTTGGTCCGAGGTCAGGCCGACGACCTGCAGCGAGTCGTGACGCCGCGGCGAGGCAGCGCTGGCACAACCACGCCACTTCCCGCCGTCCCAGCCATCGGTCGCGTGCGCGTCGGGTGCGAACGCGAGAGCTAAGGGGGTGAGCGCCGCGGCAATCGCGAAGCGAGAGCGAACATCCATGGCAAGTTCCTCCAAGTAGTGCCGACCAAGCAAGGACGATCGGCGGGTCCTTGCTTGTGACTACGGCCGAGGCGGCGCGGCGGATGCAGAACCGCGCGATTTTTTTTAGTGCCAGAATAGCAACCCAAGTCAAATCGGATGCGTTAGCGTTGGCACATGACGCATGACGCCAAAGGCTATTCGGAGCGCATCCAGCGCGTTGTTGACTACCTCGCCGAGCACCTGGACGAGACCCTCGATCTCGAGGTGCTCGCTCGAGTGGCCTACTTTTCGCCTTATCACTTCCACCGCATCTACCGCGGGCTACTCGGGGAGACCGTCAACGACACGGTGCGTCGTTTGCGCTTGCGCCGTTCCGCGATCGACTTGCTCGATCGAGATCTGAGCATCGAACGCGCGGCCCGGAGGGCCGGCTATGGCAGTCAAGCGGCATTTACGCGCGCGTTTCGCGCGGAGTACGGCGAGCCGCCGGCGCGCTATCGCGGTGGTCGGCGCGTAGCGGAGCTCAACCAAGCAAGGAATCCCAACATGTATCAAGTGGAGATCATCACACTCCCCAAACTACGCGTCGCGGCGATTCGGCATCGCGGCGACTATCAGCTCACGAGCAAGGCCTTCGAGCGGCTGATGACAGTTGCGGCTACCACGGGTCTCTTGAGGCCGAACACGCGCACGATCGGTATCTATCACGACGATCCAGTCTCCGTGCCGCAGGACGAGTTGAGGTCGACGGCTTGCATCAGCGTACCGGACGAGTGGACGCCTTCGGACGAGCTCGTAGAGGCGCACATCGAGGGCGGGCGCTACGCAAGGATCGTCCATACCGGCCCCTACACCGAGCTCAAGACGGCGTACGACTGGCTCTACCAGACCTGGCTCCCGGAGAGCAGCGAAGAGCCGCGGAATCTGCCTTGTCTCGAGGAGTACCTGAATGACCCGCGGCAGGTTTTGGCGAAGGATCTCGAAACAGCCGTGATGATGCCGCTCGAGGCATGAGTTAGACGGCGAGGCGGCAAGGAGAACCTCTATGCAGCGATCCTGGCTGACTTTACTGGTTCCGCTCACGACGATGATTTGTGCGTGCTCGAGGTCAGACTCCTTCGACGAAGAAGTGACGGAGTACCTTCGAAGCTTTCCTTATCAACTTACGTACGACCTCACGGTGCGATTTACGGGTGGCGACCCGGCAAAGCTCAATACATGGGCAGGACGGAGCGAACCGGCGCTCGTCCGTGCAGGCGAGGACGTCGTTCCGCGCACGAACAACGACACGTATTACAAGAGCGCTGCCTTGTTTCTCGAGAACGGCCCGGTCGTTCTCGAGTCGAGTGCTCCGGCTGAAGATCGCTTCAATTCTTTTCAACTCGTGGACGACAGAAACGCGAACTACCGAAACGTCGTTTATCCAAAGGGCAAGTACACGTTGTACTTCGGCGAGAAGCCGGCGCAAATCGAGGGCGAGCCAATTGAGGTGCCCTCGAAACTGTCGGTCGTCATCGTTCGAGTCGAAGTGCGCAACAAGGCCGACGCTGAAGACGTTGCTGCGGCGAAGGCGCTCTTCAACGGCATGAGGATTCATGGTCCGCAGCCGACGAGATTCCCGAAGCTCGACTTGCTGAGCGGGTACTCCGCCGACGTCGCCGCCGAAGCCCATCGACAAATGGACGAGGTGTTCGCCACGGTTCCCTTTACGCGCACCGTCGTCGGCCCCGGGCAAGAGCCGGGCAGAGATGTCCCGTATCTCTATCATGCGGCAGGTACGAAAGGAGGCTACGGTGGGCCCGATCCCGCGCACAGCGCCTATGAAGCGATTCTCTTCGACGAGAACGGCGACGAGATGAAAGGCAGCCGCGGCGTCTACACGGTGACGGCGCAGGAGCCGCCCGTTGGCGCATTCTGGTCAGTGACCGTTTACGACACCGAGAGAGGTGGTTTCCTGCATCCGAACGAGCATGACAAGTACCACGTCAACGACACGTTGGCGCACCGCAACGACGACGGCACGGTGACATTCACCTTCAGGCAAGCTTGCGAGGTCAGCGACGCGAACTGCCTCCCAGTGCCGCCCGGCAGATTCGATCTGGTAGCTAGGTACTATCTCCCGCGCCAGGAAATCATCTCGGGCGCCTGGACGTTTCCGCGAGTCGAGCTCATCGGCGAATCTCAATGAACACTCAAAAGCTCAAGGAAGCCGAAGCGACGTTTCTCGCCCGGTTTCCGAAAGGATTTGACGACCCGGGGATGGAGAAGATTCGCAAGAGTCACAACGTGGACAAACTCGCGGATTTCGCACGCACCAACTTGACGGAAGCTGCGCTGTCACGGCCCCAGAGATTCGTGGACACGCTGCTCACGATCGTGAGCCGTTCGTCCATGGTGTCTCGATTCGAGAAGCCGCCGTTTCGGGAGTTCCTCGATGGTTTGGACTCGAAAGACAAGCGTCGTTTGACCGAGGCCTTCGGAAAACGCCTGTTTGGGAGGAAGAAGCGCGAGGGTTTCGATGAGATCGTCGATCTGCTCGCTCGCTACAAGCTCGCGCGCTGGTCGTTGGTGTCCGCCGTGCCTTTCTACCTCGCACCCTCGAAGGAGGCTTTCGTCAAACCTTCGACGGCCAGAAAGATCGTTACCTTTCTCGACATCGAGGATCTTCAATACCACCCGCGGCCGAGCTGGGCGTTCTATGTCGGCTATCGGAATCTGATCCTAGATATCAAGGAGAAGGTCGACTCGAGCCTAACTCCGAATAATGCGGCGACGACCGGGTTTCTAATGGCGACCCTGTAGCGACGCGAAGCGATCCGCGAGTCTCGTCGTACGGAACGATTGCCGCGACCTAGCTTCCGATCACGCGAATGACTTCGGCGATCGTCGTGTTCGCTTCGAGCGGGTGACGCAGCGGGCGATCGAGCGACAGCTCATACCGGTTCCTGCGGCCGAGGCGCTCGCGCACGATCACGCCGGCCTCCTCGAGGTCGCCGATGATTCGCTGCACAGCCCTTTCGGTGATGCCGACCTTGTGCGCGATTTCGCGAACGCGCTCCTCGGGATTGCGCGCGATGCACACGAGCACGTGCGCGTGGTTGCTGAAGATCGTCCATTGCGGCCGAGACCGGGATGGCGCTTCGTCTCTTACGGGTCTAGGAGCTCGCATGCCGGCGCGCATGATACGACCACTTGTACAGGAATTACAATACCTGTATTATATTTCCTGTATTATGTGGCATGTAACATAACTAGTGAGGAAAAACATGAACATACGAGAACTCACGACGTGGCAGCGCCTCTGTAAGCTCGATCTCGACGTCTCGGACGTGGCCCTTCCGTTCGCGGCGAGGCTAGCGCGCGACAACGGCTGGTCGGCCCCCTTCGCAGAGCGGGCGATCGAGGAGTACCGCAAGTTCTGCTTTCTCGCCGTCCACGCGGGTCATCCCGTGACGCCCTCTGACGAGGTCGACCAGGTGTGGCACCAGCATCTGCTCTACTCGCGGCACTACTGGGAGACGTTATGCCGCGACACGCTCGAGATGCCATTGCATCACGGGCCGACGCAAAGGCGGCTTCGCCGAAGGCCGCAAGTATCACGTTTGGTACGAAGACACGCTCGCTTCCTATCGGCGCTATTTCGGCGAGCCGCCGAAGGACCTGTGGCCCGCGTCGGACGAACGGTTTCGATGAGCGTAACGACTTCATTCGCGTCAATCGCCGCGACGTCGTCACGCGTCGACCGCGCGCTGCTCCGGCGCGGCGCGATTGCGTCGCTGTTTGGCGGCGGCGGGCTCGCGATGGCTCACGCGCTCGCGCAAGTGGACGCCGCAGCCACGCCACGGTCGAGCGTCGGATTCTGGCTGGTTCTCGTCGCCGTCGTGCTCGTCATTGCGATCGCGGTGGCGGCCTCGCGAGCCACCCGCGCGCGTAAGCGGCACAAAGGCACCGCCGCCGCGGCCACCGGTGGCGCCGGTTGCGGGTCAGCGTCGAAAGCCTCGTGTGACGATGGTGGCGCAACGGACGGGGGCGGCAGCGGTTGCGGCAGTGCCGGTGGTTGCGGCGGCGGCGGTTGCGGAGGCGGCAGCTAGCCGCGGCTCCGCGCGGGAACGCTCACCGGGCTGCGCCGAACCCAACGGCCCGCGAGCTTGCCGCCCAAGAGCACCGCCAGACCGGAAGGCAGCGCGACGGCGAGGTTGTACCACCAGGGGAAGTTGTCCCACGCGTAGTAGAGGTGCATAAAGCTCATGTAGAGCATCAGCAGCGCGGCCAGAACCCACGCGGCCTCGCGGCGCTCGAGATAACAACCGCGACCCAACCGGCGGCACTCGGCCAATAGCCAGAACAACGACATTGAAAGCGGACATCGGAGGGGCGAAGTCATAGGCGCCCGTGTCCATGTACACTTGGGCGCTAACCGCATACGCAGGCCAGACGAGAAACAGCAACCGCGCAGCGTAAAGAACGCCGCCATCCAGACTACCCCGCCGCCGAGAATACCGAGTGCACTGCGCACCATGCTTCGCCCCCTTACTGACTCAGCCCGAGACGTAACTCGACGGCGGCATTCCGAAACATTGCTTGAAGGCCGTGCTGAATGCCGCCGCGCTGTCGTAGCCCACGGCACGCGCGACCTCGCTGATGCTCTTGCCTTCGGCCAACAGAGATAACGACGCCAGCATGCGGCTTTGCCGTCGCCACGCCGCAAGACTCAAGCCGGTCTCGTCGACGAACAGTCGCTCGAACGTGCGCAAGCTCGCGCCACCGATTTCTGCGGCGACGATTTCGAGCGCACGTCCGTCTTCCGGCCGGCTCGTGAAATGATCGGCAAGCTTGCGCGCCCGCTCGCTCTTCGGCTTCGGCAGCGAAAACGACTCCGCCTTGGCCGCCGGCAGAGCTCTTCGAGCAGCGCGAGTGCATGTGCATGCCGCGAATCTCGTTGCGAAGGACGCGGCGCCGCACACAGGAACAGCACCAGCTCGCGCGCCAGATTGTCGAGTCCCAGCACCTGCGGCTCGGCCCATGCGCACGCTGTTCGGCGGAAATACAGGGCGTGCAGACTGTACGGGCCGCGGTGAGTACACCGAGTGCTCGACTCCCGCCGGTAACCAGAGCGCCTTCAAGAACGGATGCACGACGTACACGTCATCGGTCTCGATGATCGCCGCCGACTGCGAGATCAACGCGAGCTGATCCAGGTCGTGCGAATGGCGCGCGATCCGTCCGCCTTGCGGATAACCTTCGACATAGGCGCGCAGCGCTGCGAGCGAGACGTTGGCGTGCGGCTCCGAGCTCATGACACGGCGCGCTATTTCGCGGCCAGCGGGTGGCGCGGCAGGTACTCCGCATGCAGACGACGTTGTCCTCGGTGTCGGCGATCTCGGCGACTTTGCCCACCTCCGGAATCTCGACGACCGACGAACGCAGCTTGCCGCCGCCGCTGTGACGGCAGACATGCTCTCCGTGATCGAACGCACGCTGATCGTGCAGCGAAAACCGTTGAAGCGGACCTTGTGCCGCGGGACCGCTGCGTTTCGCGAGAGGCCCTGCTTGAGACCCGGATCGGCCGCGGGGCCCGTCACGATCAGATAGAAGTCCGGCGGACCCACCACTTCGAATTGCCAACCAAAGACGCGTTCGTAGAACTTGCGCGCCCGTTCCACGTTGGTCGCGAAGATTTCGAAATGAACGACGGAATTCGCCATGTGCAGCCTCCTCGTTTGACCGCACGAAAGCGTAGCACTGTCGGGTACCCAAAAATTCGACAGGTTCTTGCGGAAATCCGCCAAGAATGCCCGGTTTGACTTGGGTTGCCTTTCTGGGCGTACTAGATCGAGCCCGACGCGGCGCAGCCCGGAAGGAATACGCGGATGACATTCTTGAATCCCCGAGACGTGCACGCACCTGTGGGCCCGTACTCGCACACGGCAGTCGTGCCGCCAGACACACAGCTCATCTTCATTTCGGGGCAAGTCGGAATGCGTCCCGACGGGTCGATCCCCACCGCCTTCGCGGACCAAGCGGAGCTCACCTTCCAAAACCTTCGCGCATGCTTGGCGGCGCATGAGCTCGGCGTCGAGTCAGTCGTGAAGCTCGGGGTGTTCTTGCTGCCCGGGCAGGACTTCCAGCTTCTGCGTGCGGTTCGGGAGCGGCACTTCGGTACCCATCGGCCGACCTCCACTACCGTCTACGTGCCGCAGCTGGCAAGCCCGGCACTCTTGGTCGAAGTCGAAGCGATCGCCGTCAAGACATCATCGGCCGGTGGCTAGGGGCTCGCGTCGAGCCGCGTTCGCATGAGCTCGTCGAGGGCACCGATCGCGGCTTGCGCGCGCACTGAGGCCGCGTTCGTCACCAATAGCATGCCGACATCGCGCGCCGGCGAAAACCACACGCGTGCGTACCAGGCACCGTTCGAGCCATCGTGCGTGAAGGCGCCCCCGCCGGAGCCACTGATCCCTGACACTAGCCCCCAGCCGAGCGCATAGCCCCCGGCGACTTCGCGATGCAGCGTCTGGAAGGACTCGACGCTCACGATGCCCGGCACGCCGCGCTCGCCGGCAATGTGCGCGACGAGGAAGTTAGCGTAGTCATCGAGCGTGGCGTGCACGGTGCCCGCGGGTCCGAGCGAACGCGGGTTGTCCGCAGAGTCCGGCGGGATCGGCACGCGACCCGCGCCTCGATGTCCGAGCGGCTCATCGAGTTGCCCCGCGACGCCGGGCGCCCCAAATCCGGCGTGTGTCATGCCGAGCGGCGCGAATACAAGATCGTTCATGAGCGTTTCCCATGCCGTCCCCGTACGCGTCTCGAGCATGGCGCCGGCCACGACGTACGCGATATTCGAGTAATACATCTGACCCGCCGGGAACGCCGGCCCGCGCGCCAACACGCGCTCGGACAACTCGCGCCGCGTCTGTATGAGCTGCGCGGGCTCGGTGATGCTCGCCGGCCCGTAGTCGATGTCGCGCTCCATACCCGAGGTGTGCGAAAGCAATTGGCGCAATGTGGCGCCGCGGAATCCAGCATGGATGCTCGAGGAGAACTCCGGCCACACTTCGAGCACGGTGGTGTCCCACGAGATGACGCCCTGTTCCACGAGCAGGGCGGCAAGCGTTGCCGTCATAGCCTTGGTCAAAGAGCCCAGGTGCCAGCGATCGGTGTCCGCGACGGCGACGGGAGCGTTGGATGAGCGCAGTCCAACAGCTGCCTTCTCGGCGATTTGTCCGTTGCGGACGAGCACCACGCCCATCGCGGGCATGCGCTGCGACGCACGCGCCCATTCGACGAGCTCGCCCAGTCTGCCATCGCCGATGGTGCCTGCGGCCGGCGGTGGGCCGGTGGCGGGCAGCGGCTCGGGACCATGGCTGTCGCCACCGCAGGCGGCGAGGCACAGCGACACTGCCAGCGTGGCCAGGACCGGTAGTTTCGCGAATCTGTGCATGCTTTCCCCCGCGCCGTTCGATCTTTCGGCGTCCGCACTCCTTCGAAATTCCGCCGAGGGGCCCGCAAGCGTCGACGAACATGGGCGCCCTGATTGTCGCCTTTCGGCGGCTGAATGGGCGCTGAACTCTCGCAACGCGTAGTCGACGCGATCGAGTGATATAGAATCGGCTCATCGAGCGTGTGCGGGAAGAAACGCAAATGAATATACCACCCGGGCAGTCGATTCGCCGGCATGCATGCCGCAATCGTTTTGAGTCTCCTTGGTGGCCCGTCGCGTGTCGCGGCGCACCACTCCACAGCAGAGTACGACGCCAACGCGATCGCCGAGGCGCGCGGCGAGGTCGTCAGCGTGCTGTGGCGCAATCCTCACGTACGCTTCCAAGTCAGCACGAAATCCTTGGACGGCAACGATCAGCTTTGGGAGATCGAAAGCGCGGACCTCACACGCCTCGACCGCGCCGGACTACCGCGCGATATCCTGAAGGTAGGAGACGTCGTCACGTTCGCCGGCAATCCGTCCACGCGGCGTGAGCGGCGCATGTACGTCACCAATCTCCTGGTCGCCGACGGCCGGGAGATCCTGCTCAGGGGCAACGTCAAGGCGCGCTGGGCTCCTGATCGCGTCGTGAGCACGGATCTAACGCCCGCGCCCGCGACGGCGACCGCCGCTTCGGCCCCGGATAACGGCTTCTTCGGGAAGGTCTTGGTTCCCGCGCGCGATGGGCAGGCGCCCGCTTGGCTCAGAGATCCACCGCTCACCGCTGCGGCGCGCGAGGGAAAGGCCGCCTACGACGAGGTGGTCGATGATCCAGTCCTCGGCTGTGTGTCGCCGGGCATGCCGCGAGTGATGCTGCGCAGCGGACCCTACGCTGTCCGCTTCATCGAGCGCGGCCCGGATCTCATCCTGCAAAACGAATGGTTCGAGATCGACCGCATCATTCACATGGACGGTCGAGAGCCGGCCGCGAATCAGCCTTACACGCCGCTCGGCTATTCCGTCGGCAAGTGGGAAGGTGAATCTCTCGTGATCACGACCACGCATATCGACTGGCCGTACTTCGAGCTCTACGGGCTCGTAGGCGTGCCGCAGAGTCGGGCGATGCGAATCGTCGAGCGCTTCACGCCGCGCGACGGCGGCGCGACACTGAAGTACGACTGGTCCGCGACGGATCCCGCCGCCTTTACCGAAACCGTCACCGTACGAAGGCTACGCCACGTTCCGCTGGAACCCATCGCTGCAGTTCCTGCCGTACGACTGCATCGAAGAGGAGCGCAAAGCTCGAAACGCCCGTTGAGGCGCGCGTCTCACCTGCTAGCGCCCGCAGGACCCGCGCAAAATGGCAGCGTGACAGTGGACCGTGTTTAGAAGCTGCTTCGCGGTCGCCATCAGGAGCCTTCTCGGACAGGGCGTCTATTCGGCGATCAATGTGGCTGGGCTTGCGGTCGGCGTCACATGCTGCCTGCTCATCGCCGTGTTCGTGCGCCATGAGTTGAGTTTCGACCGCTACCACGGCCGAGCGGACCGCATCTACAGAATCTCGCGCGACTTTCTGCCGTTGAACGGGCGGCCAGAGATCCGTCTGGCGGCGATGCCCGCCGCGGCCGCGCCGCTGCTCGCACTGGACTTTCCGCAAGTCGAGAAGGCGGCGCGCATATCGCGTTGCAGCGGCGCGAGTGGCGGCGCGCTCGTTTCGAGCGGCAACGCGACGTTCTATGAGGCCGGGTTTGCCTCCGCCGATAACGAGTTGTTCGAGATTTTCGATTTCGAGTGGCTGCACGGCGATCCTACGGCGGCTTTGCGGGAGCCGTCTTCGCTCGTGATCACCGCGGGCTCGGCGCAAAAGTACTTCGGCAGGACCGACGTGCTCGGAGAGACGCTGGTTCTCGAAAACAATCAGGCGGTGGAAGTGACGGGTGTCATCGCCGATCTGCCGGACAACACGCACTTGCGCTTCAGCATGCTGGCGTCGATGCAGTATCTCGCCGCTACCTTGGGCGACGAGTCTCTGCGCGCGTGGGGACTGAACTGCTACCACACTTACACGTTATTGGCTGAACGTGCCGACCCGGCGGACGTGCAACGCGGGGCCGGGGAGTTCTTCGAGCGCCACCTCGGCGAGGGGGCGAGCAAGGTCACGGGCTTCACGATGCTCCCGGTGACGGACATTCATCTCAATTCCGATCGCGAGGGGGAAATCCGCACGCCGGGCAGCGCAACCACGGTTTATGTATTCGCTGTCATCGCGGTGTTCGTGCTCGCATTGGCGTGCATCAACTACTTGAATCTCGCGACGGCGCGCAGCGCGCTGCGCGCGAAGGAAGTCGGCCTACGCAAGGCCGCGGGCAGCCGGCACGGCCAACTGGTCGTGCAGTTTCTCGGCGAGTCCGTATTGATTGCGCTGTTCAGCGTCGCGGCCGGCGCGGCGGCAGCAAAGCTACTGCTGCCCGCGTTCGGCATTTTCGTGCAGAAGAATCTCGTGCTCGACTATGGCGACGCCTGGACTCTAACGTCGCTCGGCGCTCTGACCCTGTTGCTCGGGATTGCGGCGGGAGGCTATCCCGCCTTCTACCTCTCGGCGTTCAGCCCGGCCAAGGTGCTGCGCGGAGATGTGACGCGCGGTGACGCAGCGGCGAGCCTGCGCAAAGTTCTCGTGGTGCTGCAGTTTGCGATATCGATTTCGCTCATCATCGCGACCATCGTCGTCTACGAGCAAGCGCGTTACGCGCGAACCGTCGAACTCGGCTACAACAAAGATCAGATCGTCGTTCTGAGCGGCTCGCCGACGAGCGGGCTCGGCACGCAGTGGGAGGCGCTGAAGCGCGAGTGGCTTGCGCATCCCGACGTCCTCGGCGTGACGGCCTCGAACCTCACGCCGGGCATGACGAACAACAATTCCGTCCCGGTCGCGATTGCAGGCGGCGCGCGCGAGCCGTCGAGCATGGCCCTCCTGATCGTCGACTTCGGCTTCTTCGAGACCTATGGGATCGACCTGCTATCAGGCAGGACGTTCTCCGAGGATTTCGGGACCGACCGACTGAAGCCTGCGAGCGCTGACGAACCGGCTGCCCTCTCCGTCGTCTTGAGCGAGCTGGGCGTGCGCCGTCTCGGGCTGACGCCCGAGGAAGCCGTCGGCCGTTCGCTCGACGCCTTCGGCGCAACCGCCACCGTAGTCGGTGTCGTGGAGGACGTGCATTTCGAGTCGGTGCGCAACGCGATCAAGCCCGTCGTCTACGCGATACCACCGCGCCCCGAACCCGGTCAGCCCGCGACGCTGCGTGAAGCCTCGGTACGAGTCGCAGGGCGGAATCTTGCGGATACGCTCGCGCATATCGATGCGAAATGGCACGAGCTCGTCCCGGATCAGCCCATCTCGCGCCGCTTTCTGGATCAAGATTTCGAGGCCTTGTATCGCAACGAGGCCCGCCAGGCACGGATTCTGCTCTACTTCTCACTGCTCGCTATCTTCATCGCTTGCCTCGGGCTTTTTGGACTCGCCTCGTTCACGACGCAGCAACGCAGCAAGGAGATCGGTATACGCAAAGTCATGGGCGGTTCGGTCTTGGACATAATCTGGCTGTTCACGGCCGAGTTCGCCAAGCTCGTGCTGATCGCGAGTCTCGTCGCCTGGCCCGTGGCGTACTTCCTCATGCGCCGCTGGCTCGAGAGTTTCGCGTATAGGATCGAGATGAGCCCCGTCGTCTTCGCCGCGAGCGCGCTGCTGGTGCTGGTCATCGCCGTGCTGACGGTTGGAGCGACCGCGGCTCGCGCGGGCAGCACGAGGCCCGTCCACTCGCTACGGCACGACTAGCTTGAATAGCGTGCGGCGGTAAGCCACTCTTGGCATGAGGCAGCGGTCAGCGCCGACACTGAACCTTTTCTCGCTTCGTCGGGAACTGACGGGGTCGCGCTCTGAGCGCGGAATCTTGCCCTCGAAACTCAGTCATCAAACCAAGGGGTACAAAAATGAAAGCGAAAACACCACGCATTGCCGCTTTCTTGACGGGGAGCGCGCTCGCGGCGTTACTGGCGGCGCCGTCGGCCACCAACGCCACCATTCACGAGATCGTCGCCGCGTACTGCAGCGGCCCCGGCCACGGTGCGATCGGAGACGACGGCTTCCTCGAGCCTAAGGGCGTCTCCGATCCCTTGAAGCGCAATTTCGCCCAGCCCGTCCGCTCGAACGGCGCAGCCGTTATCCTGAGTCCGCCTCCGAACGTGCTCGCTGTTATCGGAAGCAGTCCGGCCGCGAAGTTCCCGGAGGGGACCGTCATCGTGGACGTCGCCACGGAGACCTTCCTCCAGGTCTCGCAGGCGAACCATCCGAGCGCTGAGCACTGTAAGAACTTAAGGGGCTAAGCCGCACCGGGGCGCGGGCTTCCCGGCGTTCGGCCGGGAAGCCCGCTCTCCGATGACCCGCCATTGAATCCGCCGCCGCGCGAGTACATCAATCGCCGTTCCATTGCGTCGGCCGCCGAACCTCGAGCTCAGCTTCTGCCGCCGCCGCAACGTTCGCAGCCATCACACGCACCCTCGACGATACCGGAATCTGCACGAACGACGACATCATATGAAACGCTGGGGCCGTAAACACCGCCGTGCTAGCCTTTCCTTCGATGAGCGCCGCTCGACCGTCGGTCGCGCCGCCCGATCCCAGCACGATCGATCACTTCGTGTATCTGCGGGTCGGTTGGCAGGACTACGAGAAGCTGCTCGCCATGCGCGGCGAGCGGTCGGTGCCGCGCATTACCTATCTGAAGGGCCTCGTCGAGCTGATGTCGCCGTCGCGCTACCACGAGATCGACAAAAAACGCTTCGCGCGCCTGCTCGAGGCTTGGTCCGAAATCGCGAGCGTACCGCTCGAGGGCTACGGGTCGTGGACTCTGAAAGACGAGAAGGAAGATCGGGGCGCCGAGGCGGACGAGTGCTACACGGTGCGACGCCTCGCCGTTGACGACGACGATCGGCCGGACATCGCCATCGAGGTGGTCTGGACCTCCGGCGGCATCGACAAGCTCGAGGTGTATCGCAAGCTCGGTGTCCGGGAGGTATGGTTCTACGAGCGCGGCTCGCTCCGCTTCTTCGCGCTGCGGGTGGTGGGCGGCGAGGAAGCGTACGTGGACATCGCGCGGAGCGAGCTCTTGCCCGACTTGCCCATCGACCTGCTGCTCGCTTGCATGAAGGCGCCCAGCCAAACAGCCGCGATTCGGGAGTTGCGCAATTCGTTGGCAGCGCCAACCGACTCGACGGAGTAGCGCTCGACCACGTGCAGCCTCTTAGCGCGCGGATGTAAGGAATCCGACGCGCGCGAGACTAGTCCTGCCGACAGGGATTCGGGAGGACCCTCCGATGCGATCGACCTTCGCGCTCAGCGCGCTGCTGCTGGCCTCGCCCGCCCTCGGCGATGAGTTAATCGAGAGCGTCTGCCACCTCGACGGCTTCGAGACGCCGGTACGCTGTGTCACCCTCGAGGTTCCGCTCGATTATTCGGCGCCTCAGGCCAAGTCGATCACGGTTGCCGCGGCCGTCGCGCCGGCGTTGACCGCTCGGCCGGCGCCCGATCCGCTGTTCGTGTTCGCGGGCGGTCCGGGGCAAGCCGGGACCGACATTGGCCCCTGGCTCGAGACTGCGTTCCGGCCGGCGCGCCGCGCACGCGACGTCGTGTTGCTCGACTTTCGCGGCACCGGCCGCTCGGGGGCGCTGCGCTGCGACGTGCCGGCGGATTTCAGCGGCAGCGGCATCGAGCTCATGCGGCAAGCGGGCGCTGCGTGTGCGGAGCGCGTCGGAGAGGACGCGCGTTTCTACACTCATCGCGAAGTCGTCGAGGACATCGAGCGCGTGCGGCTCGCGCTCGGCTACGAGCAAATCAATTTATGGGGCGGCTCGTTCGGCACGCGCATCGCGCAACACTATGTGCGCGCCTACGGCGCCCACGTGCGCAGCGCAGTGCTCGACGGCGCGACGCCGGTCGGGCAGTCGATTTTCGCGTCCGCGCCGCAGTCGGCGGAAAACGCGCTCGAGCGTTTGTTCGCAGACTGCACGAACGACGCGGAGTGTGCGCGAGCGTTTCCGAGCGTGCGCGACGACCTAGCGGAGCTCCTAGTGCGCGCGGAGTCCGAGGCGATCGCCGCCGAGGTGGCCGATCCTCGCACCGGCGAACTGACGCCCGCCGCGCTCGATCGCGACACAATCGTGAGTTTGCTGCGCGGCGCGCTCTATGTCCGTATGACTCGCGCGGTCGTGCCGTTTGCCGTCGACGCTGCGGCGCGGGGAGACCTCGCGCCGTTGCTCGCGCTCGGCGCCGCGACGGGCGAATGGTCGACGGAGACGATGGCGGTCGGTTTCACGCTCGGCATTCTGTGCAGCGAGGACGTCACGCAGAGCTCCACGGACGATGCCGTGGCGGTGACGACCACGACGGGCTTTCTGCGCGACTCCTACTACCGCGGATTCGCCGCCGCGTGCGAGGCCTGGCCGACGACGCCGCTTCCGCCGACGATGCTCGCGCCGCTGCGCGCGACCACACCAGCGCTCGCGATCTCCGGAGAAGCGGATCCGGTCACCCCGCCGACGTTGGGCAACGCGGCGCTAGCGCATTTCGCAACCCAGGTGCACGTGATCGTGCCGGGCGGCTACCACACCAACAGCGCGAACCCGTGTGTCGCCGACATCATCGCCGCGTTCCTCGAAGATCCCGCGCGAGGCGGGCGGGACCACGACTGCCTGCAGCGCGCCGCCGCGCCGGCGCGGTTCTACATCGGCGCCGCAGAGGGTTCGCAGCCATGATCAACGCGATCGACTTGACGAAGAGGTTCGGCAAGACAGTTGCGGTGCAACGCGCCGGCTTTCGGGCCGCCGACGGTGAGATCACGACGCTGCTCGGCGGAAACGGCTCGGGCAAGACGACGTGCCTGCGGATGATCGCGGGCGCCTACCGGCCCGACGCCGGCCGCGTCGAGATCGACGGCATCGACGTTCGCAAGCGCAAGATCGAAGCGCTAGGTCGGCTCGGCGTGCTGCATGAAGATTTCGGCCTCTACCCGCGCTTGACCGTCGTCGAGCACGTGCGCTTCGCCGGGAGCCTGCACGGCCTTTCCGGCCGCGCCCTCGCCGGCGCGGTGGACGGCGCGCTCGAGGCGATCGGTCTCAACGAGCTTCGCAACCGCCGCACGGAGGGGATGAGTCACGGCGAGCGCATGAAGGTTGCGCTCGCACGCACGCTCGTCCATGAGCCGCGCAACATAGTGCTCGATGAGCCCACGCGCGGGCTCGACATCTTCTCCGTCCGCGCGCTGCGCGACCTCTTGAAGCGGCTGCGCGACCACGGTGCGTGCGTCCTGATGTCGAGTCACGCGATGGCGGAGGTGATGGAGCTGTCGGATCGCGTGATCGTCATCGAGCGGGGCAACGTGCTCGCGGACGACGTGCCGCGCGCGTTGGTCGCCAACACGGGTGCCGCGGACCTCGAAGGCGCGTTCGTCGCGCTCGCGGGCCAAAGGAGGATCGCGTCATGAAGCTCATGGCCGTGTACCGCAAAGAAATGATCGATACGCTGCGCGACCAACGTTCGTTGGTCTCGAGCCTGATGTACGTGTTTCTCGGACCGCTCGCGGTCGTGTTTACCGTCAACGTGCTCGCTGCGGCGTCGCGCCCGAGCGCGTTGCAGACGGTCGCCGTGTGCAACGGCGCCGCGCCCGCGCTGGTCGAGTACTTGCAAACGACCGGATTGACCTTCGACGCGGATGCGCCGGTGTGTCTCGACGTGCCGCCGGACTACGAACGGCGCTTGGCGGCCGGACAGACCGCGCGCATCGGAATCCGTGCCGACTTGTCGAAAGCGGCCGCGACGGTGACCAAGCTCGAAACGGAAATCGGCCGGTACTCGCGTACGGTCGCAACTCAGCGCGTGCTCGCGCGCGGGCTAGCGCCGTCGGTGATCGGACCGATCACGGTGGATCGGCAGAATCTCAACCCCGTAAACGCGCGTGCGGAAGTGATCGCGCGCCTGCTGATCGTGTTCTTCATCATGACGCCGTTTTTCGTGAGCGTGGCGGCGGCCGCCGATTCGACCGCGGGCGAGCGCGAGCGCCGCTCGTTGGAGCCGCTGCTCGCGTTCCCAGTGGGCGCTGGGCAAATCGTGCTCGGTAAATGGCTGGCCGCCGCGACGCTCGGCGTGCTCGGCACCGCGATTTGCGTATTCGGCGGTCTCGCGCTGATACAAAGCTCGGCGTTGCCGGAGCTCGGGCTGCGGCTCGAAACGGGGTTCGGCGCCGGGCTCGCGGCTTTGGCTATGCTAGTGCCGCTGTGCCTGCTCGTGGCGGCTGTCCAAATCGCTGTCGGCTTGTTGGCGAAGAACTTCAAAGATGCGCAGAGCTACCTGATGTTGCTCGGCTTCGTTCCCGCCGTGGCAGGCTTTGTGCTGAGCGGCGAGCGCCTGGCGGCCGCGAGCGTGTGGCCGCTCGCCTGGGAGCTCAACGCGCTCGGCGCGCCGCTGCTCGGCGCGTCCGCGAGTGCAACGCCGTTCGCATGGATCGCGGCTCTGGAGCTTCTCGCGGGCGCACTCGTGCTCTGGCTCGCCGCGTTCCGCCTGCGCGGGGAGCGGATCCTCGTGCAGGCCTAGCCAGGAGTCCGTGAGGTTGGGCGCCGCCGATCTTGCACGCGTGCTCGACGAGCACGGCCCGCTGATCAGGCGCATCGCGCGCTCCTACGAGAAGAACGACGCGATCGCGCAGGAGCTCGTACAGGAGATCGTTTTGAGTCTTTGGCAATCGCTGCCGCATTTTCGAGGGCAGGCAAGCATGCGAACGTTCGTCGTGAGAGTTGCGCACAATCGATCGATCACGCACGTCGCGAAGGAAGCGCGGCGACCGCGTGTGGTCGAGCTCGACGAGGCGATTCCCGATACCGCCGCGACACCCGAGCGCGCAGCGGAGCAAGATCAAGCACGCCGGCGCCTCGAGGCGGCCGTGCGCCGGCTCCCGATCGGTCAGCGGCTGGTCGTGACACTCGCGCTCGAGGGATTCTCGCCGGAGGAGGTCGCGAGCGTGCTCGGCATAGGCGTGTCCGCCGCGTCGGTCCGCCTGCATCGCGCGAAAGCCGCGTTACAGGACATGATCAGAGAGGTGCCCCGATGAGCGAGCCGAGCTGGGAGGAGTTGCAAAGGCTCTGGACGAGCCTGCCGCCGCAGGCGGCGCCCGTCGCCAAGGAGTTGCTGCACATGCGCACGATGCGTATGTGGATGCTCGTCGGTGCCGCCGGGGAAGTGTTAACCGCGCTCGCCGGCTTTGCCGCCGGCATCTGGTTCATCGCGCGCGGCGGCGCATTTTTTGCGCTGATGGGCGCCGCGACGATCGCGTTCACTGCCGTTGTGTCGGCACTGTCGATTTGGGCGCGACTGCAGCGCCGAGCGCGCCTCGACGACGCCGTCGCCCAGGCGGCGGCCGATGCCGTGCGCAGCGCGCGCACGGGTGTTCGGATGGCGGCGGCGACGATCTTCAGCATCTGCGCCGGAATGGGCTTCACGGCGATCCTCGCGCTCGGACGCGGCTTGCTCGCGCGCGACGTCGTGAATCCGGGAGGCTACATCGCGATCGGTATCGTCGAGCTGTGGCTCATGCTGTGGCTGCTGTTCGCGTTCCTGTACTACCGGAAGCGCAGCGCCGACCTCGCGCGGCTCGAATCGATCGCGGCTTCGCTCGAGGACGACTGATCGGCGCGGCACGAGCCGTCTAAACAGACATCGCTCGACCGCTCGCGTGCGCTTCGGCGCGCTGAGCGTGGGCAATCATGCTGGCGGCTCGGTGTCCCAACGTCGTGTGCTCGTTCGTGCTCGCGTAGCGGCGGCGGCCGTCCTCCTCGCCGCGCGGCTTGCGCTGGCGTCCGAGCCAGCGTCCGAGCACGACATTCACTTCCTCGCCGAACATGTCCCCGAAAGCGGTATGGATGCGCACTACGCCGCGCTGCCGTGGCCGACGGGGCGGCTGGAACCGGGGCGTTGGCAAACCTCCGTCGACTTTGCGAGCGCAAGCACGCGGACGGACTTCATCGAGCTCGATGGTCCGATGGTTGCGGTCGCGGGCGCCCGGGGCGTGACTTCCCGCGTCGGCTTCGAGCTCATCGCGTTCTACGGCGAAATGAACGTCTCGGGCGGCGACGGGCAATCCTTGCTCGCGACGAGTTTCCTGCGCGGCCTGCCGCTCGACTTGCCGCAGCTTGCCGACTGGTCCCATCCCCGCGGAACCATGCGCCATTTCGGGGCCGGCGCGGCCATGGTCCGCGAGCTCGCTCCGGCGGGCGTGCCGCGCTCCGCGGAGTTCGTCGCGGGCCTCTTACTCGAGCGCCTCGAGGTCGAAGGCTTCGAGATCGACTACACGCTCAACGGCGGCGCGACCAGCGGCGTGCTCGATCACAGCAGCCGAGCGAGTTTCCTGACCCCATTCCTCGGTTGGCAGCAGACTCGCACGCTATCGGAGCGCTGGACGTGGTCGCCGCGCGCGATGCTCGCGTATCCGCTACCGCCGGGAGATTTCGACGGCCGCCTGAGCGGTCCCGGCTTCGACCTCTCGACGCCCAGCGACGGGCACGCGCTCGAGATCGGCGACCCCTACTTCACCGTTGGACTGGCGTTCGCGCATCGACCCACAGGTCTCGAGGTGGATCTCGGCGGGACGCTGTTCTACGCGGCGGGCGAGCACGTGAGTCACGCCGGTGTCGAACGCGCCGTGCTGGTCCACGTGGCATGGAGGCGGCGATGACGACTGACGCGAAAATCGCCTCATTCGTGCCGAATTAGAAGCTCGGCCAGAGTCCATGCGCGCATTAGGGTAAGGCATGCTTGCGCAGGAACATCGGAGGCATATAGTTCCGAGCCATGTACAGCCTCACGACGGACGAGCCACGCCGCCACAGCCTTACGGTCGAGGACTACTACCGCATGGCCGAGGTCGGCATCCTCGGGCCGGATGACCGCGTCGAGCTGATCGAAGGCGAGATCATCGACATGCCGCCGCCCGGAGAGCTGCACGCCGGAACGGTCAGTCAACTGGATCATCTGCTGCAACGCGCGGCAGGCGATCGCGCGATCGTATTCGTGCAGAACCCCGCGGTGCTCGGCCGCTACTCGGCGCCTCAACCCGATCTTGCGCTGTTGCGACCGCGCGACGGACTTCTACAAATCGGCGCTCCCTCGTTCCGGCGACATTCTGCTGATCATCGAAGTCGCCGACACTTCCCTCCGCTACGATCGCGACGTCAAGGTCGGGCTCTACGCTCGGCACACGATACCGGAGCTCTGGCTGATCGACGTCCGCGGCAAGAGACTTACGCGCTATCGCGATCCGACAGCCGGCGCCTACTCGCGCGTCGACGAGCCCGTGCTCGGTTCGCCCGTGGAGATCGGCGGGTTGCCCGGAGTGGCCGTAGATCTCGACGCCGTTTTTGCGGACTGAGAGACAACGGGCACACCAACCGCCGCAGGCGCCGCGCCGCAACCCCAAACACCGCACGTTTTGCGTCGCCGGAGCCCTTGCGGTCGCCGCAGCCTCTGGGCGACGATGTTCGATACAACAATTCGATCCCGGGGGAGACTTCGCCATGTCCAAGACATCCATAGCTTCTGCAGCCGTTGCGCTGCTTGCGTTCGCCGGCGTGTGCTTCGCGCAGCCGCCTGGTGTCACGCCAGAAATGATCGCGAGGGCATTGCCTCTGGAAGGCGCGCCGCTCGCGGAGCCGGGGCCATACGAGATCAAGTCGGAAGCTGCCTTCGGCTCGCCTGGCCTTCTCGTCTTTCGCCCGGCGAATCTGGACGCGTTCCCGACGCGCGATACGCTGCCGGTCTTGGTTTGGGGCAACGGCGGCTGCTCGCTCAACACCGCGCGCTACTCGGGGTTCCTGACGACGATCGCATCGCATGGCTTCATCGCGCTCGGCACGGCGCCGCAGGGAGAGCCTCAGGGTACTCGGGCCACTGCCGACAAGCTGCGCGCAGCAATCGATTGGGCCGAAGCGGAAACCGCGCGCGCCGGCTCCCCGCTGAAGGGCAAGATCGCCACCGATCGAGTCGCGGTCATGGGGCAATCCTGCGGCGGATTCATGTCGATCACCCTCGGAGCCGATCCGCGTGTCGACACGATCGGCGTTTTCAACTCCGGCGTCCAACGTCCCGAGCCCGGCGCGCAGCCTGCTCCGGGGCGCTCCCCCGACGCGCTCGCAGGTCTGCACGGACCCGTGCTGATCATTGACGGCCACGAGCCCGACTTCATGTGGGAGGCGGCCCAGGCGACGTTCGACATGATCAACCAGGTGCCAACTTTCTACGGCTCCCGGCACAACGCCGGCCACACCGCGACGGTGTTTCACCCGGGCGGCGGCGAATACGCGAACGTTGTGTCGAATTGGCTCAAGTGGACGTTCAAAGGCGATAAGAAAGCAGCGACAATGTTCGTCGGCAAAGACTGCAGCCTCTGCACGAATTCGAACTGGGACACCAAGTCGAAAGGGCTCAAAGAATAAGGATGCGCGCGAGGCCGCACATGCGGGCTCGTTTCATCGTTGCACTCGTTTGCGCCGCCGGCTGTCCGGCGGCGCTGCGGGCGCATCACTCGACCGCCGAGTACGACTCGGCGACCGTCGTCGAGGCGCAAGGCGAAGTCACGAAGGTACTGTGGCAAAACCCTCACGTGCGCCTCGAGATCAGCACGCAACGCTTCGACGGCGTGAGTGAGCCATGGCGACTCGAAGGCCAGAATCCGACCGACCTCGATCGGGCACGCATACCGCGCGACATCATCAAAGTCGGCGACACGGTGAAATTCGCCGGCAACGCGTCCACGCGGCGCGAGCGCCACATGTACGTGACCAACGTCTTGCTGCAAGACCAGACGGAGCTTGTCCTGCGAGCGAACGCTCCGCCGCGCTGGTCGCCGGATCGCTACTTGAGCCATCGGCAAGCGGCCGTGGATCCCGCGCGAGTGGCGGCGGATCAGCCCGAATGGCATCTTTCGCGTTTGGCTACCGACCACTTCCGTGACGCCCGAGTGGGCGAGCGATCCGCCGCTCACGGAAGGCGCGCGCGCGGCGTGGAAAGCTTACGACGCAATCCGTGACGATCCCGTCATCGACTGCAGGCCTCCCGGCATGCCGCAGGTCATCACGCGCAGCGGCCGCTATGCGATTCGTTTCGTGCAGATGGGTGACGACATCGTGCTCAAGAACGAGTATCGCGAGCTCGATCGAGTCATTCGCATGACTTCGGAGCGCCGCGGCGGGACGTCAGAGCGCCGACGCCGCTGGGTTACTCGACGGGCAGATGGGATGGCGAATCGCTCGTCGTGACGACGACGGACATCGATTGGCCCTACTTTCAGCTCTACGGCCTCGAGGGCGTTCCGCAAAGCACGGAGATGAAGATCGTCGAGCGCTTCACGCCAAGCGCCGACGGCAACGAGCTCGGCTACGACATCTCGGCGACGGACCCGCGAACGTTCACGCAGACGGTAACGGCCGAAGGTTATCGCACGTTTCGCTGGCAGCCCGGCTTCGAGTTTCTGCCGCAGGACTGCGTGCTCGAGGCCGACGGTGCGTGATCTCGGTGCCGCGGCGCGCCCGCCGCTCGCGGGCGCGCCCGGTGATCAATGCCAATACGGCTTCGTGCCGTAGTGCTGGAACGCTCGATCGCGGAACGCGCGACCGTCGTCCTTAGTCAGTGCCTCGATAGAGTCCGCCGGGGCGCTCTTCAATTGAGCGGCAGTGAATGAGACGACGTAACCGCCTCGATTCGGATCGTAGTCGAGCTCGCTCCAGGGTATCGGATGGTACTTCTCGCCCACGCCGAGCACGCCGCCGAAGCTCACCACAGCGAACAAGATATTGTTGGAGGTTTTCTCAAGAACGATGTCCTTGACCTCGCCGATCTTCTTCCCGCTCCCGTCATATACGTTCGTGCCGATGGCCTTACCGGCCCGGATTGCGTTGGTGTGTCCTGTTACCGTCGTCATAGTTACGTTCCTCCTTGTCGAAACTCGCCGTTCAGATGCACGAAGAATGCCAAT
>CAVUTF010000044.1:0-34044 GCA_963744305.1 uncultured Gammaproteobacteria bacterium | reverse complement strand
ATTCCCCAGGCCATTAGGTCCAACGCAGCTTTGGCAGCCACATTATGGCCGGTGGCATTGGCCAAAGCGATGCTTTCTTCTGGGCCCAACGAGCCGGGCGTAGAACCAGCAATACGGCAACCGCGCAGCGTTGAATGGCGCTGTTTGCGATCATTGCAAAGACTTCGGTGAGTTTGAGACGTGGCGCCGAGCTTGGCTGCGGAATTGGCTAACGCACCACTTCACGCTTTCCTCACTTTAATAATAGCCCGCCGCTGCCTTTCCCCGGAATGCAGGTCACGCAAACGGGCGCGTGGTTCCTCGCCGATCCCACGGAGCTGCCGGGCGATCTCGAGCGATTCCTCGACGCTGGCGAGGCTCCTATCTATTTCGGCTTCGGCAGCATGGTCGCGTCGCCGGAGACGGCTCGCATGTTCATCGAGGCCGCGCGCACGCTCGGGCACCGCGCAATCATCTTGCAAGGGTGGGCCAAGCTGAGTGCCATCGATGCACAGGACGACTGCATCTCGATTGGTGACGTCAATCACGCGAAGCTCTTCCCGCGAGTTGCCGCTATCGTGCATCACGGCGGCGCCGGAACCACGACGGCCGCCGCACGCGCGGGCAAACCGCAAGTGGTGGTCCCCTTTCTCTACGATCAGTACTACTGGTCGCACAGGGTGCAGCACCTCGGCATCGGAGCATCCGGCCCAACGGCCAAGAAACTCACGGCCGCCGCGTTGGTGCACGCGTTGCGCGAGTGCTTGAAGCCGGAGAAGGTCGCCGCGGCACAGGCCATCGCGCGCCGCATCCAACTGCACGGTGCGCGCGGGGCCGCAGAACGATTGGTCGAAGCGTTCGGCTGAATACCCGCGCGGCGCCTGGCCGCGAGTCTCACCAGCTCAAAGCGTCAGCGGCAAATCAATCGCTCTTCCCGACTCTGAGCTGCGATAAGCGGCCTCGGTGAATTCCATGTACCGCACGCCGATCTCGAAGGTGTTCATGCTGACTTTCTCGGTACCACGGATCGCGTTGACGAATTCCTCCTCGACACGATGGAAAGCCTGTTCTTCGCGTGGATTCGGAAGCTCAGTGAGCTGCGAGTCGCCGCGACGTCCTACGAAGATCTTCTGCTCACCGTCGATGCGGATAGTGCCTTCGCTGCCGAAGATCCAGATCTGATTGCCGCTCGATAGTCCGGTCGTCTCGCTGAATTTCATGTGGACCGGAGCGCCGTTCGCGAGCTCGTACAGCACCTCGACGTGATCCGGTATCGTTGCGTCGCGCAACGCTCCCTGCTCGTCGCGTCTGCGCGGGATGTGAATTCGCGTCATCCCCATGACGCGATTGCCGGGACCGAGCCAGCGCATCACCGACTCGTAGGTGCCGCCGACGTTCAGCACGTTGTAGCCGCTGAACTCGCGATCGTGGCGCCAATCGAGCTCGCCGTCGAAGTCGGCGAAGCCGCGCTGCAGCATCTGCACTTCGACGGACAATACATCGCCCACGTAGCCTTCGCGGAGCAAGCGCTGCAACGCTCTGTCGATTCTGTAGCTGCCCGACGTCGGCACGAGCTGGCACACCAAGTTCGAGTGACGTTGCGAAGCCGCTAGCATCTCGCGCGCTTTGGCCGTCGTTCGCCATGCGCGCCTGACACAGCACGTGCAGGCCGCGCTCGAGCGCTGCGAGCGTGATGGTGCGATGCATGTAGGCCACGTGCCGATCAACACGGCATCGAGAGCGTCATCCTCGAGCAACTCCTCCCAGCCGGGATAGGCGCGCGCGATTCCGAGCTCGGTGGCAGCTCGTTGACTGGATTCCATCGAGCGATTCGCGACGGCGACGATTTCCACTCCGGGTATCTTGCGAAAGCCGGGAATGTGCACCGAGCTCACGATGCCGCCCGCCCCTACGATGCCGAGCCGAAGCGTTTCCGGCGTCGAAGTCGATTGCCGGCTTGCTTGCGCGAATAGCGCGGGCGGAAGCAACGCGGCCGCGACGGGAATGGCCGCCGAGGACAGAAAATCCCGGCGCTTCACGTTATGGTTTGTGTCGTTGTCGTTGTTCATGCGCGTTTGACCTCTCTCGACGACGGAAGAAGCTTTCAATGGACGATCCGACCGCTCTTTCTGGGAAAAGACCAGCCAGCATTTTCACTCGGGGGGCGCAAACTGTCTCCCTACGTCGCCCGCCGAATTATAGGTCGGTGCGTAATTGTTCGGTTGCAGTCGCTCAATCTTTCGCCTAGTCCCAAATTTGCGCAGTGAGCAAACCTGCTGACCACGCCACACTTTCGCAATCGCTTTCGATGTATCCATAGGATACACTAACGATGCGTGTTCGGATGACCGAGGTCTATCGGAGTTGGATCGATTCTCTAAGAGACCGGGACGGTCGAGCCCGGATTCAGGTCCACATCGATCGCCTGGTGCACGGCAATCCGGGACAACACCGCAGGCTCGCGGAGGGAGTTTTTGAATTGAAAGTTGCCTTCGGTCCCGGCTATCGCGTCTATTACGTGGAGCGGAAGCAAGACCTGATCATCCTTCTCGCAGGAGGCGACAAATCAAGTCAACGAAGAGATATCGACGGCTTTGGCGCTTGCCCGAAATCTGTAAATACATCGATGCGAAAGATTGCAGTGAAGACCCGACGCAAGACCAAAACGTTTCCGTACGACGTCGCGACGCAACTGCGCACGCCGGAGGAAATGGCGGCGTACCTCGACGCCTGGCTCAGTGACGCACCCGACGATGCAACTGGCATCGCACGTGCACTCGGCGACTTGGCTCGCGCGAAAGGAATGACGCAGGTCGCGCGCGCCGCCGGACTCAGTCGGGAAAGCCTTTACAAGGCGCTCAGTGACAGCGGTAACCCGAGCTTGGAGACCGTTCTGAAGGTCGCTAGAGCGTTAGGGCTACGATTGCATGCGCAGGCGGCCCCGCCTCGAGCGCAACCAGCCGTTTAACGTCCTGTTTCGGCGCGTCTTCTGCGGAATGCGGAAAAGTACGAACTCGTTCGATATCACCGGCGCGACACCGAGCAGGCAGATCAACCGGCCGTAGCCGATGTCGCAGGTGTATTCATGGCGCGTTTTGACCTCTCTCGACGGGGACGAAGCTGCCTGCGGCTCGATACGCGATCAGCTCGCCCGGATAGCCCGGTCCGCTGACCGCAATGACGAGGTACTGGACTCCGTTCAGCATGTAAGTCATCGGTGAGCCGCTCTGCGGCGCCGGCAGTTGCAGGGAGGCGAGCTCGCGGCCCGTCGCTTTGTCGTATGCCCGCAGCATCGAGCCGCGCTCGCCGTTCGGCGTGGGCCCGTAGCCCGGCTCCGCGACGATCAACAACGTGTCGGTCGCGAGCGCGCCGGGCGGCTGGCCCGCGCGACCCGTTCGGCCGAGCTCTACGCCCTGCAGCGCGGGGATGGTTGCGGATCTCATCCGGCGTCTCACCATTCGGTATCTCCCAGAGCACTTCGCCCTTCTTGAGATCCACCGCGGCGATCGTGCCGTAGGGCGGCTTCAGCAACGGCAGGCCCTGCACGTCGACTCGGCGCAGACCGCCGAAAGCGCCGGCATCCGGACCGAGGCAAATTCCATGCGGCATCGGCGAGCCTTCGGCATACCTGCAGATCGTCATGCTGTTCACGCCGACGCTCGCGGTGACATAGACGATATTCGTCTCGGGATCGTAAGCGCCGCCGGGCCAGTTGCTGCCGCCCATGACCATGAGTGTGCTGATCGGGCCGTTCGGGTTGTACGGCACCGCCGGCGTGTAGATCGGGCCGATACGGTGATCGGCCACGATGCGTTCGGCCTCAGCCCGCAGCTCGGGCGTGAAGTCGATCAGGTCATCGCGCGCTACACCCTGGTGCCCATAGCGAATCGTCGGGATCGGCTGGGTCGGCGAGTACCACTCGCCCGGCACGTTGCCCTGCGGCACCCGCGTCTCTTCGATCGGCCAAACCGGTTCTCCGGTCTCGCGGTTCAGCACGAACAAGAGTCCCTGCTTCGTCGCCTGCGCGAGCGCCTTGATCTTTTTGCCGTCCTTCACGGCGTCGACGAGGATCGGCGCGGTCGGAATGTCGTAGTCCCAGAGCGGATGATGCGACGTTTGAAAATGCCAGCGCCGCTCGCCGGTGCGAAGATCCACGGCGACGATGCTTTCGCCGTAAAGATTGCTGCCTGGACGCAAGCCTCCGTACATGTCGCCATACGGCGATTCGACCGGCAGATACGCGAGCCCGAGCTCCTCGTCCGCGGAGATCGTCGCCCAGACGCCCGCGTTGCCGCCTCCCGTCTCGGCCGAGCCCTCGAGCCACGTCTCGTAGCCCGGCTCGCCGCGCCGCGGCACGGTGTGGAACGTCCAAAGCAGCTTCCCGGTCACGACGTCGAAGCCGCGGATGTAGCCGATGACGTTGTCGGCCTGGTCGGCGGGCGCGAGCGGCGTGTGCGCGGCGGGAACGATGACGACGTCGTTCGCGATCGTCGGTGGCGAGTGTGTGCCGATCTGACTCGTGTCCCAGTCGTCGCCTTGATCGAGTGTTTTCCACAGATCGACGATGCCGCCCTCACCGAAGCCTTCGATCGGGCGACCGGTCTGCGCATTCAGCGCGACGAGTTGGTAGCCCGGCGTCACATAGAGCACACGTTTGTCGTTGTCGCGCTGCCAGAACGCGAGCCCGCGGCCCGAGAGCCTGCGTGGTGCTTCCGCGCCGCGCTCGCCTTCGTTGAGACTAAAGACCCAGAGCTGCTCGCCCGTCGCAGCGTCGAGCGCCGTGACCGCGCGCCGCGAGCCACCCGTCGTGTAGAGCACGCCGTCGACCATGACGGGCGTGCTCTGAAAGCGATACTCCGGCGTGGGACCGAGGTTCGCGGTGCTGAAGCGCCAGGCCACCTCGAGCGACCCGAAGTTGCTCGCGTCGATCTGATCGAGCGGCGCGTAGCGCGTGTGGCCCAGATCGCCTCCATATGCCCGCCACTCCCGGTCCGGAAGATCCGTCTGCGCAAGCGCGATGCTCGAAGCAAAAGCGCAAGAAACAACGAACCCCGCGTGCCGCATTCTTGTCATTGTCATCCCCTGGCCGTTTCCGGTCGGCGTTCTCGAAGGATTAGTATGCGACGGATGCAATATATCTAGCATCTAGATCTCTAAAGGGCGCGCAGAGCGTCCGCCGCCGGGGCGAATCTAATGGCAAGCACCTCGCTCAAAGTCACGCTGCGCACCCTCTACCGCGACAAGCTCTACGCCGCGATCAACCTTGCGGGCCTTTCGCTCGCGATCGCCTGCTGCCTGATTCTCGGCCTCTACTTGCGCAGCGAGCTCACCTACGACCGGCACCACGTGAATCACGAGCGGATCTACCGTCTCGTCAACGAGTTCTATATCGGCGAGCGCATCGACCGGTTCGCGCACACCTCCGCGGTGATAGGCGAGATGCTCCAAGAGCAGTACCCCGTGATCCAGGACTACGTTCGCTTCAGGAACCTGGGTCAATTCGTGATTCGCGTCGAGGACCAGTCGTACGTCTGGCAAGACACGTACCTCGCCGACGACAACGTGTTCGACGTATTCACGCACGAGATCATCGCCGGGGATCCGAAGACCGCGCTCGTGGAGCCGTCGACGGCCGCCGTGAGCCGGACGTTCGCCGAGCGCTACTTCGGCGACCGCAATCCCGTCGGGGAGATTTTCACGATCGACAACGGCGCGGTGTGGAAGATCACGGCCGTGTTCGAAGACCTGCCCGAGAACACCCACCTGAAGTACGACGTCCTGTTCTCATACAACGGCGAGTTCTTCGCGAACCCCACGGAGGAGCAGCAGCGCCGCCAACAGCTTTTCGGCATCAACGATTTCACGTATCTCGTGATGCCGGAGGGTTACGACATCGCGGAGTTTCCGCCGGTCGCACAGGCGTTCTTCGATCGGCACATGGCGCAGAACCCGATGGGCGCGACTTGGAAGGCGTGGCTGCAGCCGCTCGCGTCGATTCATCTGTATTCCGATTTTCCGAACGACCTGCCGCGGGGCAATCCCTACTACCTCTACGGCTTCGCGGCGGTGTCGATCTTCATCCTGCTCGTCGCGTGCATCAACTACATCAACCTCGCGACCGCGCGCGCGACGAAGCGCGCGAAAGAGGTCGGGCTCCGCAAGATTCTCGGCGCGAGCAAGAAGGCGCTCTCGACCCAGTTCCTCGCCGAGTCGCTCGTGCTCGCATTGGCCGCGCTCGTGCTCGGTGCGATCGCGGCCGGGATCATGTTCAACGCGACGCCGATCGCAGACCTGCTCGGCAAGCCGCTAGCGCTCGACCTCGTCGGCGAGCCGACGCTGCTCGTCTGGATGCTCGGCATCACGGCGGCCGTCGGCCTTTTGTCCGGCCTCTATCCAGCCGTGTATCTAGCCGCGATCCGGCCGACAGCCGCGGTCGGCAGCAGCACGCGCGCCGGCAGCAAGACCTTGGGATTCAGGCAATTCCTCGTGCTCGTGCAGTTCACGATCACGATCGCGGTGATTGCCGCGACGCTGTTGATGGCCTCGCAGATGCGCTACATCGCGGACTTCCCGCTCGGCTTCGCCAAGGAGAACCGGCTGATGATCACGCTGCGCGGCGTGGATCTGATCAAGCAGATTCCGGTGCTGCGCAACGAGCTCGTGCAACATCCGCAGATCCTCGGCGTGACGGCGAGCCAGTCAATGATGGGCCGCGGCTTTCCGATCAACATCATGCAGATCGAGAACAACACCGGCAGCATGGTGCAGACGACGCTCAATCACATGCCGGTGGCCGACGACTTCATCGAAGTGATGGACATGCAGGTCGTCGCGGGCCGCGGCTTCTCGGCCGAGATGGCCGACGATGCGACCGCAGCGTTGATCGTCAACGAGGCGCTCGTCGCGCAGAACGGCTGGGATGAGCCGCTCGGGAAGCGCATCCAGCTCGGGCCGCGCACGGGCACGGTGATCGGCGTGGTCCGCGACTTCAACTTCCGCTCGCTGAAGGACACAGTCGCGCCGTTCATGATCTATCAATTTCAGGACCAGAACCTCGACAGCGTGCCGGCGGCGGTGCGCGGTTTGCAGACGCGGCTCCTCGTCGTGAACATCGCGGGAGGGCGCGTCGGCGAGACGCTCGAGTATCTGCGCGGCGTGTTCGCGCGCGTCGACCCCGACCACCCGTTCGAGTACCAATTCCTCGACGAGTCGCTCGATCGGCTCTATCTCTCCGAGCAGCGGCTGTTGCGGCTGATCGCGATCTTCGGCGGCATCTGCATCTTCGTCGCGTGCCTGGGCGTGTTCGGCCTCGCTGCGTTCACGACGGAGCAGCGCACGCGCGAGATCGGCGTGCGCAAGGTGCACGGCGCGTCCACGGCGCAGGTGATCGCACTGCTCGCGCGCAACGTGCTCGCGCTGATCGGCATCGGCGCCGTGATCGCGTCGCTAGCGGCGTATCTCGCGATCGACCGGTGGCTGCTCGGCTTCGCGTATCGCGTCGAGATCAACCCGGTGGTGTTCGTGATCGCCGCGGCGCTCGCGCTCTTGGTCGCGTACGCCACCGTCGCGCTGCAATCGTACCGAGCGGCGCGCGCGAACCCGATCCACGCGCTGCGCTACGAGTAGGCGGATAGACACACGGGCGCCCCTTCGGGGCTGGCGTATTGCACGTCGAATGACTCCAGCGCAGCATCTGCCCTGCGCAAATCAGCCTAGCTGACTGAGTCAAACGGGACGTGTTTATGAGATTAACGGGCGCCTTGATACCAGGTTTGTTGATTCTTTCCGCGACCACGTCCGCGCATCATTCGACTGCCGAGTACAACAGAAGCTCCCTGCTCGAGCTCGAGGGAGAGCTCGTCGAAGTCCGGTGGCGAAATCCGCACGTGACGTTCAAGCTGCGCGCAGCAAGTCCAGGCGCAGAAGTTCAGGAATGGGAGCTCACGGGACTGCCGATATCGCTCCTAGAGAGGGCCGGTCTATCAGAAAACATGTTCTCCGCTGCCGTAGGCGAACGCGTCAAGGTGGCCGGTTGGGCATCGAGAACGCGGGCGTCCATGCAAGTAAACAACCTGCTTTTACCGAGCGGCGAAGAGGCTTTGTTCTACCCGCAAAGCAGCATTCGTTGGTCGAACAAGCAAGCTGGCGGGCAGTGGATCAAGGAGCCCGTCACGGATGATCAGCGCGGCCTCTACCGAATATGGAGTGTGGCAGATCTCGGCGCTTATATCAGAGCGGCTCAGGGCATCGCTATCAGACTGACGGCGGCGGCACAGGCAAAGATGACGGCGACGCCCCGGCTCGACCCATGTCAGCCGCAAGGGATGCCCGGGATCATGCTGAACCCGTTACCGATGCAGTTCATCGACCGCGGAGATCACATCGACCTACAGCTGACGACGTTCGGTGTGTCACGCCGGATCGACATGACCGTCCGGGCGAGCACGGAAGCTGTGCCGCTATCTGATCTCGGCTATTCCGCGGGACGATGGGTGGCTGACACTTTGGAGGTTCGCACGACGCGTGTCGGATGGCCGTATGTCGACGACGACGGTAGGCCTCAGTCCGAGCGTGTGGAAATACTCGAGCGGTTTTCGCTCACGGATAGCGACAGCCGTCTGGGGTATACCCAGACCGTCACCGATCCGGAATCTCTCGTCGAGCCGATGACGGTGAGCTGGGACTTGATCGATGCGGGCGAGACAAGCATCGAGCCGTTGCGTTGCGAATAACTGCGACGCGTGCCGAGCCCGCTAAGGCCAGAGCCAGCCGAAGGCTCCTCCCATGAGCAGCGCGTAGACGAGACCGTCGATCGTGGAGCGAATCGTGGAACCGAAGCTCCGTGAGTACCAGATCCAACTCGGCCAGAGCGCGAGTGCGTAACCCGCAAACGCGACCGTGCTCGTCACGCGAAACACCGTCAGGTACGGCGCGCCAGCGGGGAGCGTCACGCCTGCGACGTACGCCGCGAACACCGCGACGACGATCGAGTGGACGAACCAGAGCGCGAGACTGCGCGGCATCGAGTTCCCTGCAGCGAGCACCGTGAGCATCACGCGTGGGCCGCGCGCCGCTTTGGCCTTGAACTCGGGCGTGTTCGTTTCCGCCATGCTCGAGGGCCGCGGCGCAACGTAGTCGGCGGGCGCAAGATTGAAGGGTCGCAGCGCGTCGAGCACGGCGTCCTCCGATGGAAATTTCTTGAAATCGCCCGCGTGCCAGCCGAGAACCATATGGATCAGCGAGCTCGCGACGAACACGAGAACAGCGGAGAGCAGGATCGGCAACCACAAAGCGGTAAGCGAGACCATTGGCGACCTCCGATCTGTTGTTGGCGTAATTCGGAACGGCGCGCAAATGCTAACACGGTCGGGACGAAGTGGACCTCGAGATCGTCTTCCGGTATCACTTGTCGCTCCTGACTCGAGGACGCGCAATGAGATTCAAATATGCAATGAAGTTCGTGGCCGACATGGACAAGGCAGTAGCGTTCTATCGTGACGTGCTCGGATTGAAGCTGCGCTTCCAGTCGCCCGGATGGAGCGAGTTCGACACCGGCGAGACGACGCTTGCGTTGCATGCCGCCTCGGAAGGCTATCCGCCCGGCAGCGTCCAGCTCGCGTTCGGCAGCGAAGACCTCGAAGGCTTCTACGCCGCGCGCGAAGCCAATGGCGTCACCTTCGTCATGCCTCCGACTCCGCTGCATGGCGCTACGATCGCGCGCTTCCTCGATTGTGAGGGCGCGGAGACCAGCCTCGGCAGCTGATCGGGCTGGACGTTCCGCGACGGGGACGCCCCGGATGTTACCGATCGATTGGCGGCAGCAATGCCGTTCGACTCGGCGGAAGGTGCTGATCGACGGCATTCAACATGATGCCTACCCGGATGTAGTCGCCCATGATCGCCATGATCTGGACCGTCTGCTGACGCCCGAAATGGGTCATCATCTTTTCCCAAAGCTCACTGCTGACTCGGTGCTCTCGAAGCAGCGTGCGTCCGAAGGTGATCATCGTGGCGTCCTTGTCGGATAGCCCCGTGACGGGCTTGTTGTGCTTGACGACATCGATGACGGATTGCTCCAACCCCTGCCGTAGACCCGCGGGCTCGTGCGAGGACCATTCGTACTGTTGGTCGATTTCCCGCGCGGCAATCAGAACTGCGAGCTGAAACTGCCGAGCGCCGATGGGGCTGTTCTCGCCTGATGGGATACCGAGAGAGCGCTCTCTCGGGACGTAGATGGTCACGTGGGTAGGTCCCGGCCCCGGCTTGAAATCGGTCCTTGCGGCCAGCAGGCGCTTCCCCTCTTCGTCCAAATCTTCCGGGGTGATCGGCGGCAGCCGCGAAAGCGTTACCGGATTGATGTCCGGTGGCAGCGGAGCCTGGGTCTGGGCCTGCCCGACCAGCGGAAGCCCCGCAAGTAACAGGATGGAAAATCGCACGCTCATGAAGACACCCCCTCCCGACATTAGAAACGCACGGTAGCAAGACGCCTGCGTGGCAGTCCATCCCGTTCGCGCGCCCTCTAATCTCCATACCTCTCCAGCCTCTCATGCAACCCTTCGGTTGCATCTCCGTGCCGGGTCGTGCCATGATAAATGCAACCTATAGGTTGCTCTTATGGAGGTGAAGCCATGCAAGACCGCATCGAAAAGTCCATCGAATTGAAGGCGTCGATTGCACGCGTCTGGCGTGCGCTGACGGACCATGAAGAATTCGGAGAGTGGTTCCGCGTCAGGCTCGACGGTCCGTTCGTACTCGGTGAAATCTCCACTGGTGAAACGACGTATCCGGGTTACGAGGGCATGAAATGGGAGGCGACGGTGGTGGCTATGGAGCGTGAGCGGCTGTTTGCGTTCAAGTGGTGTCCGTATGCGCACGATGACGATCGCGACTATACGAGCGCGCCGAAAACACTCGTGGAGTTCAGGCTCGAGCCGACATCGAACGGAACACGGCTGGTCATATCAGAGTCGGGTTTCAGCAAGCTGCCTGATGACCCACGGCGCGTTGACGCTTTGCGGTCGAACACGCAGGGATGGGACGAGCAAGCCAAGAACATCGCCGCTCATGTCGAGTCGTAGTCACCATCGCGCGCTCGCGAATCCAGCACCGGTTTTCGCGGCATTGGGTGACGCGACACGCCTGGAGCTCGTCTCCCGCCTCGTCGATGGTCAGGCACGTTCCATCGCGCAGCTGGCCGATGGTCTGCGCCAGACTCGACAGGGCGTCACCAAGCACCTTCGCATGCTCGAACGGGCGGGAATCGTCAGATCAAGGACCGTCGGCCGAGAAAGCCGGTTCAGCTACGTTCCGGAACCGATCAAACACGCACGCTCATACCTCGACACCGTCTCGGCGCAATGGGACGACGCCTTGTCGCGGTTGAAGACCTTTGTGGAGGCAACGTGAAGAGCGCCGAGCCGTGGGTACGGCTCGGCGCTCATCGAGAAGGCAGCTTAGATCAGCTGGGACCGCTCAGAAGTTGCGCTTGACACTCATCGCCCACTCAGTCGGACGCGAAGGTTGGCCATGAATGTAGCCCGCAGGACCCCACAGATCGAACAGAGTCACGTAATAGTATTCGTCCGTAAGGTTCGTTCCCTCTAACGCGACTTGCCACAAGTCGTCGAGCGACCGCCAGGTCAAGCGTGCGTTGACGACCGTGTAGTCCGGTATGAAGTTCGTCGACGCGTTGACGGCGTTCGCATAGACCTCGCCCTGGTAGCTGACGTCGATACGCGGCGTGAAAGATCCGCCGCCACCGAGCGTGAACTCGTATTGCGCACCCAAGCTCCACTTATCCTCGGGCGTGTATGGAGTGATCATGCCGAGCGTGACGGCCGTTGCACCCGGATCGATGGTCTGATACTCGAAATCGAGAATGCTGTAGGAGGCATCGAGCGTGAACCCATCCCCGATATGCCACTCGGCTTCGATCTCGGCGCCATAGACCTCCGCATCGCCGACGTTGTTCTGGCTGGCGCATGGCGTCTGCTGACCGGGAGGCGCCCAGGCGCAGACGTTCGTCGGCAACTGGATCGCCGTGTAGTCGTTCCAGAAAACCGCGGCGTTCAAGCGGAGGTTACCGCCGAAGGTGCTCTTGAAGCCGACCTCGTAGCTATCGAGCGTCTCGGGCTGAACGCGTTGAGCTGGCTCGGGAAGAACGGACGCGCATTGTTGCCGCCGGCCTTGTAACCGGTGGCGACCTGTCCGTAAATCATCGAAGAGTCGCCGACGTCGAAGGAGAGCGCTGCGCGATAATCCGTGTTGTCGCTGGAATAGGCGACGGGCAGCGTCATCCAACCCGAACACACCGCAGTTGGGCGGGTTAGCCGCCTCCCAGAACCAGAAGGTCGTGCAGGCGGTGACCGGCGTGAGGTCGGGGTTGCGCCGGCGGAACGTGTAGCTCTTTTCGTCCTCCGAGTAGCGCACGCCGAGCGAGAGGTTCATCCGATCGGTTAGTTGAAAGGCCGCGTGAGCGTAGAGGGCCTGGTTGTTCGAAGGCACCAAGTCGGGGCCATGGATGAAGTCGAATCCGACGTACGGCAGATCGACACGCGCGTCCTCGGCCGTATCTTGGTCGAGATAGAAGGCGCCGAACGTTAGATCGACGCGCTCCCCCACCGCGGTATTGAGCCGTATCTCATGGGTCTTCTGCTCGTGATCCAGCACTTGCAGCAGCTGCTGGATCGCGATCGGCGAGCCGTCGGTGTCTTCTGCAAACGAGTTCGTGTAGGTGCGATACGACGAAACCCAGAGCAACGAGACATTGTCCGAGAGCTGCCAATTGAGATTGATGGAGGTGTCCCACGATTCGAACGTATTGACCGGATCGATGACGTAGGGCTTGAACTGGTCCGTGTTTGCGCCGGTCGTGCCCCCTTGGAACAGCGGACTCGGTGTGCTCAAGCCATCGTTGATGTAGCTCGCATAGTTGGTGTAAGTCCCGCCGGTGGCGAAGCGGTTGTCGTACGGAACGTCGATTCCCGCCTGGTAGGTCCCGTTGCCGTTGTTGTCGAAGTAGCTCGGCACCGTGCCGCCGGCATTCGGATCGAATGTCGGGTTATTGGGCACGGGCGAAGCAAACGGCGGCGTGACCGGTCCGTTCGGCGACAGCCACGGGAAGTTCGACCCTGAGTGATCCTTCGCAGCCACGAGCACTCCCGCCTGCGACTCCGAGTCATCGTTGACGATGCTGGCTGCGACATCGATCGAGAACTTGTCGCTCGCCTCCCAGCGCAGGCCGAGGCGGCCGGACGCGTAATTTTGGCCGCCTTCGGTGCCAAGCTCGCACCCGAAGCTCTGCGCGTAGGTTGGCAGGCCGCCCGGTGTCCCGGGACGCGGCAGCCGATTCGCACAGGCATAGTCGAGGCGTTTCACATAGCCATCCATCGCCTTCGCGATGCCTGCGATGCGCATGTAGAGCTTGTCCTCGACGAGCGTAATGCCCGCCGCGCCCCTGATTTCGGTGCGATTGAACTCGCCTTTCGTCACTCCGACCGTGGCATCGTCGCTGCCGTCCGGCTTCTTCGTGAACAGCTTGATCGCTCCGCCAATCGCGTTGCGTCCGGCGAGCGTTCCTTGCGGGCCGCGTAGAACCTCGACGCGATCGAGGTCCAAGAGATCGAGGAGGTTACCGGTGATCGTCGAGTAATAGACGTCGTCGACATAAATGCCGACACCCGGCTCCACCGACGGGTTGAAGTCCGTCTGGCCGATGCCGCGAATGAACGCGACGAGCGCGCTACCGAACGAGGAGCCTGCAGGCCGCAGCGAGACGTTTGGCGTCTGAGCGGTAATCTGAAAAAGATTGGTCTGGCTTCGCGCTTCGAGCATGTCGGCGTTGACCGCGGTGATCGAGATCGGCGTGTCCTGCACGTTCGCTTCGCGGAACTCGGCCGTCACGATGATTTCTTCCAGCCCTCCCGGGGCCGCGTCCTGCGCCCACCCGACTTGCGCCCCCGACCCATAACCCGCGAGTGCCGCAATGATCGCGGCATGCAATGGTCTGATCTTCATGTTGCCCCCTAACGCTTACCCAGGTTGCGAAATCGCGACGGCGTAGTGGACCGGCGCACGCGGATTCTGGTTCTCTTTGGTGACCGACGCAACCGTATTAGGCGATGCTAGTGTTGTGAATACCCGTCTCGTGTCGGCGGCGGGCAAAGGATTTTTTGTGATCGCCGTGGCCCGTGATCGGAGGTTGCGCCGTCGGCGAGACCTCCTCGGCCGGCCTCGCGTGCGGCCACGTCGAAGGCCCCGGAACGCAGTTGTTCAACCACCACACCACCACGGGTTGGATGCCATCGATGTTCTGAGACGTATGGACGTGCGTTACGCTGTCATCGCCGCGTAGCGTAATGGCCGTCCTCCTTTTGGACAGGGAAGAGTGATGAACGTAATCCGCCGCTCCACGTTTGCTGCGGCGATGCTGGCCGCCGTCACCGCGCTCGCGCACGACGAGGATGTCGGCGCGCGATACGTGCGCCCGAGCGGGACGAACGCGACCGACTGTCTCGACCATCACGCTCCATGCCGGAGCATTCAATACGCCCTCGCGCAAGCGGAGCCCGGTCACACGGTCAAGGTCGCCGAAGGCATCTACGACATGAGCGGCGTGGATCCCGAGACCTATCTCTTCGGTACCAACAAAGCGGCCGGCGGGTATGCCGAGAACTTTCATGAGTACGATCCCGACGCGCATCGCACGATCCTCGTCGGCGTCGATCCGCGCTACCGCGCCGCGATGGCGCGCCAAGGGTTCAAGTGGGCCGAGAACCGTCAAGCGGCCGAGGCCGGATTGATCGACGACAGCATCGCCGACGCGTTGCAGAAACGCAATTCGTCCCCGCTAGCTGTGTGCAAGGCGTCGCCGGTCAGTTCCCGTGCTCGAACGTCGATTTCGAGGCGCAGATTGCGCTCAATCAGTTTTCGACGCAGCCGACTTCCGCGGCGAATGTCTGGGGCTTCGTCGATCTCAATGACATGCGCGAGTACGCCGTGATAGGCCTGCGCAACGGCACGGCGGTCATCGATGTTACAGAGCCCGCAAGCCCTCGCGAAGTGGGCACCGTGCCCGGCAACGCCTCGCTATGGCGCGAAGTGAAGATCTATCAGCACTACGACGCCGGGACGAGCCGCTACCGCGCATACGCCTACATCTCCACCGAGGCGCCGAACAGCGGCATCCAAGTGCTCGACCTTTCGGGTCTACCGACTTCCGTGCAGCTCTGGACGACCTTACGCGACACGAGCTCGCAGCACACACTTTATGTTTCCAACATCGACTATGCGACCAACCTGGCGCTGCCTGGCCGGCAAGCGTACCTGTACGTCGCGGGCTCCAATCTCAACGGCGGCGCGTGGCGGAAGTACAGTCTCTCCGTTCCTTCAGATCCGCAGTTTCTCGCGCGTCCGCCGGACGGCACGCAATACATGCACGACTCGACGGGCCTGTACATCACGGACAACCGCACGACCCAGTGCGATCAGGCGCACAACCCTTGCGAAGTTCTGGCCGACTTCAACGAGAACACCGTCGATCTTTGGGACGTGACGGAGCAGCCCGTGTTGCTGTCCTCGACTCCTTACCGGGAGCGAGGTACACACACTCTGGCTGGCCTAGCGAAGATCAGCGCTTCTTGTTCTTTCACGACGAGCTCGAGGAAATCCGAGACGGTCTGTCCACGTCCATCTACACGTTGGATCTCGGCGACTTGCGAGCGCCGATAGTCTCTGCAGTTACCACGGCAACACCACGACGACGGATCACAACGGCTACACGAAAGGTAATCGCTACTATGTCTCGCACTACCGCCGCGGACTCGTGATTTTTGACGCTGCCAACCCCACTCAGCTGCGTGAGATCGGCAGCTTCGACACCTTCCTTGCGCCGGCCGCCGACGTGGCCGGAACAGACGGCGCTTGGGGCGTCTATCCGTTCCTGCCTTCCGGCACCGTCGTGGTCAGCGACATCACGAACGGGTTGTTCGTGCTCAAGGACAACACCGCGGCGCTCGAGCAAAGCGCCGGCCGCCTCGGGTTCGTGGCCACGGCCTTGAGCGCGCCCGAGACCGCGGGCACGGCGAGTATCCGCGTGCAACGCAACGGCGGGTCCGCCGGCGCCGTCAGTGTGGATTATGCGACCAGCGACGGAACGGCGACGGCCGGTGTCGACTACGCCCCGGCGAGCGGCACCCTCGCCTGGGCAGCAGGTGACGTGAGCGAGCGTACGTTACTGGTTTCGCTACTCGACGACGTGCTAGCCGAGTCCGCCGAGACGATCACGCTCACGCTGTCGAACTCGAGCGGCGGTGCAACACTCGACGGCGTCGGGTCGACCGACTTCACGATCACGGACAACGACGCGCCAGCGCCGCGGATCATAGCGGGGGGCGGGGTGGCGGCGGTGCACTCGATTGGCTGCTTCTCACACTGCTCGCTGCGTTGGCCGGGAGTGGCCGCAGGCGAAGGGGGCCACCCCCGGCGGTGCTTCGCTCCGCGACGATCAGAGCTGGTCCAGCGGGATCGCGATGTCGATCACCTCGTTGCGGCTGCCGAAGCTGCCGTGCAGCGAGGCTTTACCCGTCGACAACGTAACCCTGTAGAAGGCCGTACTGCCGTCGCTGCGCGTCAGCGACGCGAACGCGTCCGCGCCGACAGTGGCGCCGTCGCGCAGCGTGCTATAGATGTCGAAGCCGCTTTGCGGTTGCGCATCTACACCGAGCTTGCCGGTCGCGGCGAAGTGCCGTCGTTCGGGGTGACTGGATCGCGATCTGATCGAGGCTCGTATCCACGGAGTACAACGTGGTCGCGGTATCGGGCGTGAGGTCGTTATTGGTGTACGCCGAACCGGTGACGCCGGTCGCATCCGGACCGACCGAGTTGAGCTGCGTCGGCACCGGATAGTCGAGCGGGTCGTCCTGCACCGTCGTGCCGCCCTGGTTGATGTTGTGGCGCAAGTTCTGCCCGGTGTCGCTGACGATCCGCAACCGATCGGCGGCCGGGTTGAAGTCGACGCCGAACGACGTTCCGCTGCAGCGGAACGGTCAGCCGGTTTACCAAAGTCGCCGTGGCATTACGGGTGTCGAGTTGGTAGACGCCGCCGGCATCGCCGACGCCGTACAGCATGCCGTCCTGCACACGGAAGTCGATACCGACGAGCCGTCTGTCCATCACCACGCCGGACACGAAGCCGATGTCGCGGGCATTCTGCGGCCGCCGTTCGTTGAAGCAGATCAGGCGTTGGTCCGAGGTCAGGCCGACGACCTGCAGCGAGTCCTGACGCCGCGGCGAGGCAGCGCTGGCACAACCACGCCACTTCCCACCGTCCCAGCCATCAGTCGCGTGCGCGTCGGGTGCGAACGCGAGAGCTAAGGGGGTGAGCGCCGCGGCAATCGCGAAGCGAGAGCGAACATCCATGGCAAGTTCCTCCGAGTAGTGCCGACGAAGCAAGGACGATCGGCGAGTCCTTGCTTGTGACTACGGCTGAGGCGGCCCGGCGGATGCAGAACCGCGGGATTTTTTTTAGTGCCAGAATAGCAACCCAAGTCAAACGGATGCGTTATCTGGCACATGACGCATGACCCCAACGGCTACCCGGAACGCATCCAGCGTGTCGTTGACTACCTTGGCGAGCACCTGGACGAGACCCTGATCTCGAGGCGCTCGCGGGAGTCGCCCACTTTTCGCCGTATCACTTTCACCGCACCTACCGCGGGGTCTCGGGGAGACCGTAACGACACGGTGCGCCGTTTGCGTTTGTGCCGTTCCGCGATCGACTTGCTCGATAGAGATCTGAGCATCGAACGCGCGGCCCGGAGAGCCGGCTATGGCAGTCAAGCGGCATTTACGCGCGCGTTTCGCGCGGAGTACGGCGAGCCGCCGGCGCGCTATCGCGGCGGTCGGCGCGTGCGGAGCTCAACCAAGCAAGGAATCCCAACATGTATCGAGTGGAGATCATCACCTCCCCAAACTACGCGTCGCAGCGATTCAGCATCGCGGCGACTATCAGCTCACGAGCAAGGCCTTCGAGCGGCTGATCGCGGTTGCGGCCACCACCGGCCTCTTGACGCCGACCACGCGGACGTTCGGTTTCTATCGACGATCCGGTCTCCGTGGCGCAGGACGAGCTCAGGTCTACGGCTTGCATCAGAGTTCCGGACGGGTCGGCGCCGTCGGACGAGCTCGGCGAGGCGCACATCGAGGGCGGGCGCTACGCGAAGATCGTCCACACCGGCCCTTACAGCGAGCTCAAGACGGCGTACGACTGGCTGTATCAGACCTGGCTCCCGGAGGGGCGAAGAGCCGCGGAACCTGCCTTGTCTGGAGGAGTACCTGAACGACCCGCGGCAGATTTTGGCGAAGGATCTCGAGACGGCGGTGATGATGCCGCTCATGGAATGAATCAGGCGGCGAGGCGGCAAGTAGCCCTCGATGCGGTGGGCATGGCTCACGCGGCTGGCGCCGCTCGCGGCGACGCTTTGTGCGTGCTCGACGTCAGACTCCTTCGACGAAGAAGTGACGGAATACCTTCGAAGTTCCCCTATCAACTGACGTACGACCTCACCTTGCGATTTACGGGTGGCGACCCGGCAAAGCTCAACGTATGGGCCGTCGGAGCGAGCCGGCGCTCGTCCGTGCAGGCGAGGACATAGTCCGCGGACGAACAACGATACGTATTATCAAGGGCGCCGCGTTTGTTTCTCGAGGACGGCCCGGTGGTGCTCGAGTCGAGTGCTCCCGCGAGAGATCGTTTCTATTCTTTTCAACTCGTGGACGACCGGAACGCGAACTACGAAACATCGTTCATCCGAGGGGCAAATACACGCTGTACCTCGGGGAGAAGCCGGCGCAAATCGAGGGCGAGGCGATCGAGGTGCCTTCGAGGTTCTCGGTGGTCATCGTTCGGGTGGAAGTGCGCAACAAGGCCGACGCTGAAGATGTTGCCGCCGCGAAGGCCCTCTTCAACGGCCTGAGGATTCGTGGGCGGCAGGCGACGAGCTTCCCGAAGCTCGACTCGCTGCCGGGTTCTCCGCCGACGTTGCGGCCGAAGCCCATCGGCACATGGACGAGGCCTTTGCCACGGTTCCCTTTACGCGCACATCGTCGGCACCGGGCTAGAGCCGGGCACGGATGTCTCGTATCTCTTCACTGCGGCAGGTACGAAGGGTGGCTGGGGTGCGCCAGATCTGCGCACGCGTCTTCGAAGCGATTCTGGTCGACGAAAACGGCAGCGAGATGAATGGCAGCCGCGGTGCTTATACGCTGACGATGGAGGAGCCGCCCGTTGACGCATTTTGGTCGGTGACCGTTTACGACACGGGGAGAGGCGGGTTCCTGCATCCGAACGAGCACGACAAGCACCACGTCAACGGCACGTCGGCGCCGCGCAACGGCGACGGGACGGTGACATTCAGATTCGGGCAAGCTTGCGCGCTCGGCGACGCGAACTGCCTCCCCAGTGCCGGCGGGCAGATTCGATCTCGTGGCCCAGGTACTATCTGCCGCGGCAGGAAATTCTCGGGCGCGTGGACGTTCCCGCGAGTCGAGCTCATCGGCGAATCTCAATGAACACTCGAAAGCTCAAGGAAGCCGAAGCCACGTTTCTCGCCCGGTTTCCGAAAGGATTTGACGACCCGGGGATGGAGAAGATCCGCAAGAGTCACAAACGTGGATAAACTCGCGGATTTCGCACACACCCACTTGACGGAAGCTGCGCTGTCACGGCCCCAGAGATTCGTGGACACGCTGCTCACGATCGTGAGCCGTTCGTCCATGGTGTCTCGATTCGAGAAGCCGCCGTTTCGGGAGTTCCTCGATGGTTTGGACTCGAAAGACAAGCGTCGTTTGACCGAGGCCTTCGGAAAACGCCTGTTTGGGAGGAAGAAGCGCGAGGGTTTCGCTGAGATCGTCGATCTGCTCGCTCGCTACAAGCTCGCTCGCTGGTCGTTGGTGTCGGCCATATGCACTTCTATTTCGCACCCTCGAAGGAGGCTTTCGTCAAACCTTCGACGGCCAGAAAGATCGTTACCGTTCTCGACATCGAGGAGCTTCAATACCACCCCGCGGCCGAGCTGGGCGTTCTATGTCGGCTATCGGAATCTGATCCTAGATATCGAAGGAGAAGGTCGACTCGAGCCTAACGCCGAATAACGCGGCGACGACCGGGTTTCTAATGGCGACCCTGTAGCGACGCGAAGCGATCCCCCGCGACCTTGCCGCCCAAGAGCACCGCGAGACCGGAAGGCAGCGCGACCGCAAGGTTGTACCACCACGGGAAGTTGTCCCACGCGTAATAGAGGTGAATGAAGCTCATGTACAGCATCAGCAGCGCGGCTAGAACCCACGCGGCCTCGCGGCGCTTCGAGATAACGACCGCGACCCAACCGGCAGCGATCTCGGCCAGTAACCAGAAGAGAGCATTTAAACAGGACATCGGAGGGGCGAAGTCATAGGCGCCCGTGTCCATGTACACCTGGGCGCTAACCGCATAGGTAGGCCAGACGAGAAAAAGTAACCGCGCGAGAGGGTAAAGAACGCGGTCATCCACAGCACGGCGCCGACGATGAACCCGAGCACACCGCGCACCATGTTCGACTCTCCGCGACTCAGCCCGCGTAACTCGACGGCGGCATTCCGAAGCACTGCTTGAACGCCGTGCTGAATGCCGCCGCGCTATCGTAACCCACCGCGTGCGCCACTTCGCCGATGCTCTTGCCCTCGGCCAATAGGGATACCGACGCCAGCATGCGGCTTTGCCGCCGCCATGCCGCCAGGCTCAACCCCGTCTCGTCGACGAACAGACGCTCGAACGTGCGCAAGCTCGCGCCGCCGACTTCGGCGGCGACGACCTCGAGGGGTCGACCATCGTCAGGCCGACTCGTGAAATGAGCGGCAAGCTTCCGCGCTCGCTCGTTCTGCGGCCGAGGCAACGAGAACGACTCGGCCTTCGCCGCCGGCAAGAACGACTCGAGCAGTGCAAGCGCATGTGCATGCCGCGCGTCACGCTGCGACGGGCGCGACACCGCGCACAAGAACAGCACCAGCTCGCGCGCCAGCGCATCGAGCCCCAACACTTGCGGCTCCACGCCGGTACGCAGGCGGTTCGCCGGAAAATACAAAGAATGCAGGCTGAAGGGCCGCGGCGAGTACACCGCGTGCTCGACGCCCGCCGGCAACCAAAGGGCCTTCAGCAGCGGATGGATGACGTAGACGGCGTCGGTCTCGATGAGGGCGGCCGATTGGGAAATCAGCGCGAGCTGATCCTGCTCGTGCGAATGGCGCTCGATTCGGCCACCTTGCGGATAACGTTCCACGAAGGAGCGCAGGTCCGCGAGCGACACGGGTTGTTCCGGGTCCGCGCTCATGACGGGTCCGCTACTTCGCGGCCAGCGGATGGCCCGGCACGTACTGCAGGATGCAGGCGATGTTGTCCTCGGTGTCGGCGATCTCGACGACCTTGCCCACCTCCGGAATCTCGACGATAGGCGAGCGCAACTTGCCGCCGGCGGCTTCGACAGCGGCCATGCTGTCTTTGATCGAGCTCACGCTGATAGTGCAGCGGAAACCGTTGATGGGACCCTGTGCTGCCGGGCCGCTGCGTTTCGCGAGCAGGCCGTGCTTGAGGCCAGGATCGCTGTCGGGACCCGTGGCAAGCAAATAGAAATCCGGCGGGCCCACGGCTTCGAACTGCCAACCGAAAACGCGCTCATAGAATGTTCGAGCACGCTCCACCTTGCTCGCAAAAATCTCGAAATGGACGACGGCATTCGGCATGGCTGGCCTCCCGCGGGCGCACGAAAAGCGTAGCACTGTCGGCTGCTCGAAAACTCGGCAACCTCTTGCGGAAATCCGCCAAGAATGCCCGGTTTGACTTGGGTTGCCATTCTGGGCGTACTGATCGAGCCCGACGCGGCACCGCCCGGGCTGAATCACGGTAGCGAACTCCGTTGCGAAGACCTTTCAAACTCATTTGGCTACTCCTCGCGTCGGTCTCGATGAACGCAGTCGCCGCGGGCTGTGCGCTCGACACCGCCGCAACGACGATTTCGATGTCCGGGGCAGCAGATGGGCCTGGCAGCACACTGTTTCAGGTTTGGGAGCTGGACGACTCTGCGGCCTTCTGGGCCGCGGAGAAGCCCGACGCGGCCGAGTACGCCGAGTTCGAGCGTCATTTGAAGGAGTCCGGGCTGGAAACCGATCCGGCCGAGTTACTGCGGATAGCGCAGCAGCCCGGCGAGTCGACGGCGGATGTGTTCAATCGCGGGGTCGCGCTCGAGCGAGCGGCAACGTGGATCGGGCCTGCGAATTGCTTGGAGAGGCTCCTGATCGGCGTGCAGAACGAGCGCGTGCCCATTCTCGAGACCTCAACGGAGTTCGCGGCCGTGATATTGAGGTCCGCCGATGAACGACGAGTGCGCATTTACCACTTCGCAAAGAACACCGCCGGATTCGGCGGCTTGGGCGAGCTCCTTCGTGCCGGTCGGGAGCGACCGTCGAGCCGGTTGGACCGTGCACGCCTTCCTGCACAACCACAATTTCAGACGCGGACCGGGCGTTTCGAGCGGCGTGACAGCTCCGAGCGCTGCCGACGCGCAATCGCAGTTGTCGCTGGCCGAAAGTCTGCAGCTTCAGGAAGCCTGGATCACGAATGGCATCGACACGATTCGGATCCCGGCAACGGAGTTCTCGCGCTTCAAGTCGCCCGAATGAAAAGGAATACGCGGATGACATTCTTGAATCCCCGAGACGTGCACGCACCTGTGGGCCCGTACTCGCACACGGCAGTCGTTCCGCCAGGCACACAGCTCATCTTCATTTCGGGGCAAGTCGGGATGCGTCCCGACGGGTCGATCCCCACCGCCTTCGCGGACCAAGCGGAGCTCACCTTCCAGAACCTTCGCGCATGCTTGGCTGCGCATGAGCTCGGCGTCGAGTCAGTCGTGAAGCTCGGGGTGTTCTTGCTGCCCGGGCAGGACTTCCAGCTTCTGCGTGCGGTTCGGGAGCGGCACTTCGGTACCCATCGGCCGACCTCCACTACCGTGTACGTGCCGCAGCTGGCGAGCCCGGCATTCTTGGTCGAAGTCGAGGCGATCGCCATCAAGACATCGTCGCCCGGTGGCTAAGGGCTCGCGTCGAGCCGCGTTCGCATGAGCTCGTCGAGGGCGCCGATCGCGGCTTGCGCGCGCACCGAGGCCGCGTTCGTCACCAATAGCATGCCGACATCGCGCGCCGGCGAAAACCACACGCGTGCGTACCAGGCACCGTTCGAGCCATCGTGCGTGAAGAGCGCCCCCGCCGGAGCCACTGATCCCTGACACTAGCCCCCAGCCGAGCGCATAGCCCCCGGCGACTTCGCGATGCAGCGTCTGGAAGGACTCGACGCTCACGATGCCCGGCACGCCGCGCTCGCCGGCAATGTGCGCGACGAGGAAGTCAGCGTAGTCATCGAGCGTGGCGTGCACGGTGCCCGCGGGTCCGAGCGAACGCGGGTTGTCCGCAGAGTCCGGCGGGATCGGCATGCGACCCGCGCCTCGATGTCCGAGCGGCTCATCGAGTTGCCCCGCGACGCCGGGCGCCCCAAATCCGGCGTGTGTCATGCCGAGCGGCGCGAATACAAGATCGTTCATGAGCGTTTCCCACACCGTCCCCGTGCGCGTCTCGAGCATGGCGCCGGCCACGACGTACGCGATATTCGAGTAATACATCTGACCCGCCGGGAACGCCGGCCCGCGCGACAGCACGCGCTCGGACAACTCGCGACGCGTCTGGATGAGCTGCGCGGGCTCGGTGATGCTCGCCGGCCCGTAGTCGATGTCGCGCTCCATACCCGAGGTGTGCGAAAGCAATTGGCGCAATGTGGCGCCGCGGAATCCAGCATGGATGCTCGAGGAGAACTCCGGCCACACTTCGAGCACGGTGGTGTCCCACGAGATGACGCCCTGTTCCACGAGCAGGGCGGCAAGCGTGGCCGTCATAGCCTTGGTCAAAGAGCCCAGGTGCCAGCGATCGGTGTCCACGACGGCGACGGCAGCGTTGGATGAGCGCAGTCCAACAGCTGCCTTCTCGGCGATTTGTCCTTTGCGGACCAGCACCACGCCCATCGCCGGCATGCGCTGCGACGCACGCGCCCATTCGACGAGCTCGCGCAGTCTGCCATCGCCGATGGTGCCTGCGGCCGGCGGTGGGCCGATGGCGGGCAGCGGCTCGGGACCATGGCTGTCGCCCCCGCAGGCGGCGAGGCACAGCGACACTGCCAGCGTGGCCAGGACCGGTAGTTTCGCGAATCTGTGCATGCTGTTCCCGCCGCAGACCGCGCGATTGTCGCCTTTCGGCGGCTGAATGGGCGCTGAACTCTCGCAACGCGTAGTCGAGGCGATCGAGTGATATAGAATCGGCTCATCGAGCGTGTGCGGGAAGAAACGCAAATGAAATACCACCCGGGCAGTCGATTCGCTGGCTTGCATGTCGCAATCGTTTTGAGTCTCCTCGGGGGCCCGTCGCGTGTCGCGGCGCACCACTCCACAGCAGAGTACGACGCCAACGCGATCGCCGAGGCGCGCGGCGAGGTCGTCAGCGTGCTGTGGCGCAATCCTCACGTACGCTTCCAAGTCAGCACGAAATCCTTCGACGGCAACGATCAGCTTTGGGAGATCGAGAGTGCGGACCTCACACGCCTCGACCGCGCCGGACTACCGCGCGATATCCTCAAGGTCGGAGACGACGTGACGTTCGCCGGCAATCCGTCCACGCGGCGTGAGCGGCGCATGTACGTCACCAATCTCTTGGTCGCCGACGGCCGGGAGATCCTGCTCAGGGGCAACGTCAAGGCGCGCTGGGCTCCCGATCGCGTCGTGAGCACCGATCTAACTTCCGCGCCGGCGACGGCCGCCGCCGCGGCCGCCGGACAACCGCTTCCTCGGCAAGGTCTTGGTTCCCGCGCGCGATGGGCAGGCGCCCGCGTGGCTCAGAGATCCACCGCTCACGCGCGGCGGCGCGCGAGGGAAAGGCCGCCTACGACGAGGTCGTCGATGATCCCGTCCTCGGCTGTGTGTCGCCGGGCATGCCGCGCGTGATGCTGCGCAGCGGACCCGTACGCTGTCCGCTTCATCGAGCGCGGCCCGGATCTCGTCCTGCAAAACGAATGGTTCGAGATCGACCGCGTCATTCACATGGACGGTCGAGAACCGGCCGCGAATCAGCCTTACACGCCGCTCGGCTATTCCGCCGGCAAGTGGGAAGGTGAAGCTCTCGTGATCACGACCACGCATATCGACTGGCCGTACTTCGAGCTCTACGGGCTGGTAGGCGTGCCGCAGAGCCGCGCGATGCGGATCGTCGAGCGCTTCACGCCGCGCGACGGCGGCGCGACACTGAAGTACGACTGGTCCGCGACGGATCCCGCCGCTTTTACCGAAACCGTCACCTACGAAGGCTACGCCACGTTTCGCTGGAACCCATCGCTTCAGTTCCTGCCGTACGACTGCATCGAAGAGGAGCGCAAAGCTCGCAACGCCCGTTGAGGCGGCGTCTCACCTGCTAGCGCTCCGCAGGACCCGCGCAAATTTGGCAGCGTGACAGTGGACCGTGTTTAGAAGCTGCTTCGCGGTCGCCATCAGGAGCCTTCTCGGACAGGGCGTCTATTCGGCGATCAATGTGGCAGGCCTGGCGGTCGGCGTCACATGCTGCCTGCTCATCGCCGTGTTCGTGCGCCATGAGCTGAGTTTCGACCGCTACCACAGCCGAGCGGACCGCATCTACAGGATCTCGCGCGATTTTCTGCCGTTGAACGGGCGGCCAGAGATCCGTCTGGCGGCGATGCCCGCCGCGGCCGCACCGCTGCTCGCACTGGACTTTCCGCAGATCGAGAAGGCGGCGCGTATATCGCGTTGCAGCGGCGCGAGTGGCGGCGCGCTCGTCTCGAGCGGCAACGCGACGTTCTATGAGGCCGGGTTTGCCGCCGCCGATAACGAGTTGTTCGAGATTTTCGATTTCGAGTGGCTGCACGGCGATCCTACGGCCGCCCTGCGGGAACCGAATTCGGTCGTGATCACCGAGAGCTCGGCGCAGAAGTACTTCGGCCGGACGGATGTGCTCGGACAGACGCTGGTTCTCGACGACAATCAGCCGGTCGAAGTGACGGGTGTGATCGCCGACCTGCCGGACAACACCCACTTGCGCTTCAGCATGCTGGTGTCGATGCAGTATGCCGCCGCTACCGTGGGCGACGAGTTCATGCGCCAGTGGGGCCTGAACTGCTACCACACGTACGCATTATTGAGAGAACGTGCCAACCCGGTGGACGTGCAAAGGCGGGCCGGAGAGTTCTTCGAGCGCCACCTCGGCGATGGGGCGAGCAAGATCACGAGCTTCACGCTGCTCGCGGTGACGGACATTCACCTGAATTCCGATCGCGAGGGGGAAATCAGCACGCCGGGCAGCGCAACCACGGTTTATACGTTCGGGGTGATCGCCGTGTTCGTGCTCGCACTGGCGTGCATCAACTTCATGAATCTCGCGACGGCGCGCGGCGCGCTGCGCGCGAAGGAAGTCGGCATACGCAAGGCCGCGGGCAGCCGGCAGAGGCAACTAATCGTGCAGTTCCTCGGTGAATCAGTGTTGATTGCGCTGTTCAGCGTCGCGGCGGGCGCGGCGGCCGCAAAGGGCCTGCTCCCTGTGTTCGGCGACTTCGTGCAGAAGGATCTCGTGCTCGACTATGGTGACGCCGGGACGTTGACGTCGCTCGGCGCTCTGACCCTGTTGCTCGGGATCGCGGCGGGAGGCTATCCCGCCTTCTACCTCTCGGCGTTCAGTCCGGCCAAAGTGCTGCGCGGAGATGTGACGCGCGGCGAGGCCGCGGCGAGCCTGCGCAAGGTTCTCGTGGTGCTCCAGTTTGCGATATCGATTTCGCTCGTCATCGCAACCATCGTCGTCTATGAGCAGACCCGCTATGCGCAAACAGTCGAGCTCGGCTACAACAAGGATCAGATCGTCGTTCTGAGCGGCTCACCGGCGCGCGGCCTCGGCACGCAGTGGGAGGCGCTGAAGACCGAGTGGCTGGCGCATCCCGACATCCATGGCGTGACGGCTTCAAACCTAACGCCGGGCATGACGAACAACAATGCCGTTCCGGTCGCAATTGCAGGCGACGCGCGCGAGCCGTCGAGCATGGCCCTCATGATCGTCGACTTCGGATTCTTCGAGACCTACGGCATCGACGTGCTATCGGGCAGGACGTTCTCCGAGGACTTCGCGACCGACCGACTGGCGCCCGCGAGTGACGACCAACCGGCCACCGCGTCCTTCGTCGTGAGCGAGCTAGGCGTGCGCCGTCTCGGGCTGACGCCGGAGGAAGCCGTCGGCCGATCGCTCGACGCTTTCGGCGCAACCGGCCCCGTAGTGGGTGTCGTGGAAGACGTGCATCTCGAATCGGTGCGCAATGCGATCAAGCCCGTCGTGTACGCGATTCCGCCGCGCCCGCAACCCGGTCAGCCCGCAACGCTGCGGGAGGCCTCCGTGCGAGTTGCAGGGCGTAACCTTCCGGATACGCTGGCGTACATCGATGCGAAATGGCAGGAGCTCGTTCCGGATCAGCCCGTCACGCGCCGCTTTCTGGACCAGGATTTCGAGGCGTTGTATCGCAACGAGGCGCGCCAGGCACGGATTCTGCTCTACTTTTCTCTGCTCGCCATCTTCATCGCTTGCCTCGGGCTCTTCGGGCTCGCCTCGTTCACGACCCAGCAACGCAGCAAGGAGATCGGCATACGCAAAGTCATGGGCGGTTCGGTCTCGGACATCGTCTGGCTGTTCACGGCCGAGTTCGCCAAGCTCGTGCTGATCGCGAGCCTCGTTGCCTGGCCCGTCGCATACGTCCTCATGCGTCGCTGGCTCGAGGGTTTCGCGTATAGAATCGAGATTAGCCCGGTCGTCTTCGTCGCAAGCGCGTTGCTGGCACTGATCGTCGCCGTGCTCACGGTTGGAGCGACCGCGGCTCGCGCGGGCAGCGCGAGGCCCGTCCACTCGCTACGGCACGACTAGTTGAACCTATACTCGGGTCGTCGGGAACTCACGGCGTCGCGCTCTGAGCGCGGAATCTTGCCCTCGAACGAAAGTCATCAAACCACAGGGGTACGAAGATGAAAGCGAAAACACCACGTATTTTGGCGCTCTTGACGGGGAGCGCGCTCGCGGCATTACTGGCGGCACCCTCGGCCACCAACGCCACCATTCACGAGATCGTCGCCGCGTACTGTAGCGGCGGCGGCGTCGGTGCCATCGCAGACAACGGCTTCCTCGAGCCTAAGGGCGTCTCGACTCCGGGGACGCGGAATTTCGCCCAGCCGGTCATCTCGAACGGTGCAGCCGTTATCGAGAGGCCGCCTCCGGACCTGCGGGCCGTTATCGGCGATAGTCCGGCCGCGAAGTTTCCAGCGGGGACAGTCATCGTGGACACCATCACGCTTGAGTTCCTGTCGGTCTCGCAGTCGAACCATCCGAGCGCTGAGCACTGTAAGAACTTAATCCCTAAGCGGCTAAGGCACACCAGGGCGCGGGCTTCCCGGCGTTCAGCCGGCAAGCCCGCCCTCTACACAGCCTGAAACTTCCTCCGCCCTGAACGAGCGATGTAAGGAATTCGACGCGCGCGAGACTAGTCCTGCCGACAGAGATTCGGGAGGACCCTCCGATGCGATCGACCCTCGCGCTCAGCGCGCTGTTATTGGCTTCGCCCGCCGTCCTCGGCGATGAGCCCATCGAGAGCGTCTGCCACCTCGACGGCTTCGAGACGCCGGTACGCTGTGTCACCCTCGAGGTTCCGCTCGATTATTCGGCGCCTCAGGCTCAGACGATCACGATTGCCGCGGCCGTCGCGCCGGCGTTGACCGCTCGGCCGGCGCCCGATCCGCTGTTCGTGTTCGCGGGCGGCCCCGGGCAAGCCGGCACCGGACATTGGCCCTTGGCTCGAGACCGCGTTCCGGCCGGCGCGCCGCGCGCGCGACGTCGTGCTGCTCGACTTCCGCGGCACCGGCCGCTCGGGCGCGCTGCGCTGCAATTTGCCGGCGGCTTTCAGCGGCAGCGGCATCGAGCTCATGCGGCAAGCGGGCGCTGCGTGTGCGGAGCGCGTCGGCGAGGATGCGCGTTTCTATACTCATCGCGAAGTCGTCGAGGACATCGAGCGCGTGCGGCTCGCGCTCGGCTACGAGCAAATCAATCTATGGGGCGGCTCGTTCGGCACGCGCATCGCACAACACTATGTGCGCGACTACGGCGCCCATGTGCGCAGCGTCGTGCTCGACGGCGCGACGCCGGTCGGGCAGTCGATCTTCGCGTCGGCGCCGCAGACCGCCGAAAGACGCGCTCGAGCGCCTGCTCGCCGATTGCGCGAGCGATGCGGCCTGTGCGCACGCCTTCCCCGCGCTTGCGCGCGACCTTCGCGGAGCTGCTTGCGCGCGCCGATTCCGAGCGCGATCGCCGCCGAGATGCGCCGACCCGCGCACGCGGCGAACCGACGCACCGCCGACGCTCGATCGCGACACAATCGTCAATTTGTTACGCGGCGCGCTTTATGCCCGGATGACGCGCGCGGTCGTGCCGTTTGCGGTCGACGCGGCCGCGCGAGGTGACCTCGCGCCGTTGCTCGCGCTCGGTGTCGCAACCGGCGAATGGTCGACGGAGACGATGGCGCTCGGTTTCACGCTCGGAATTCTGTGCAGCGAGGACGTCGCGCGGAGCTCGCGCAGACGATAATGCGGCGTCCAAGGCCACGACCGGGTTTTGTGCGCGACTCCTACTACCGCGGATTCGCGGCGGCGTGCGAGGCGTGGCCGGCGACGCCGCTGCCGCCGGCGATGTTCGCGCCGCTGCGCACCGACACGCCCGCTCTCGCGATCTCCGGAGAAGCAGATCCCGGTGCACGCCGCCGCTGCTCGGCGACGCGACGCTCACGCAGTTCGCGACGCATGTGCACGTAATCGTGCCCGGCGGTTACCACACCAATAGCGCGAACCCGTGCGTCGCCGACATCATCGGCGCGTTTCTCGAGGATCCGCGCGCGAGGCGGCCGCGACCACGACTGCCTGCGGCGCGCGGCCGCGCCGTCGCGGTTTTACGTCGCCGCCGCGGAGGAATTCGCAGCCATGATCAACGCGATCGACTTGCCAAGCGGTTCGGCAAGACGGTGGCCGTCGAACGCGCCGGCTTTCACGCTGCCGACGGCGAGATCACGACACTGCTCGGCGGCAACGGCTCGGGTAAGACGACGTGCCTGCGGATGATCGCGGGCGCGTACCGGCCCGACGTCGGCCGCGTGGAGATCGACGGCATCGACGTGCGTCAGCGCAAGATCGAGGCGCTCGCGCGGCTCGGCGTGCTGCATGATGACTTCGGCCTCTATCCGCGCCTGAAGGTCATCGAGCAAGTGCGGTTCGCTGGAAGCTGCACGGCCTGCGCGGCGCGCGCTTGCGGTCGCAGTGACGGCGCGCTCGTGGCGCTCGGTCTCAACGAGCTTCGCAACCGCCGCACGGCGGGGTTGAGCCACGGCGAGCGCATGAAGGTTGCGCTCGCACGCGCGATCGTCCACGCGCCGCGCAACATCGTGCTCGACGAGCCGACGCGCGGGCTCGACGTATTCTCGGTGCGCGCGCTGCGCGAGCTCCTGAAGCGGCTGCGCGACCGCGGGCACCTGCATCCTGATGTCGAACCACGCGCTCGCGGAGGTCATGGAGCTGTCGGATCGCGTCGTCGTCATCGAGCGCGGCACCGTGCGCGCGCGACGCCGTCGCCGCAGCGAGCTCATCGCCATGACGCGGCGCCGAGGATCTCGAATCGGCGCTTCGTCGCGCTCGCGCGCGACCCCGCGCAACGGAGGATCGCGTCATGAAGCTGCTGGCCATTTATCTCAAGGAAATGACCGATACGCTGCGCGACCGCCGCTCGTTGTTTTCGGCCCTGTCGTACGGGCTGTTCGGGCCGCTCGCCGTCGTGTTCACCGTCAACGTGCTTGCCGCGGCCACGCGCCCGACGGCCCTCGAGCCCGTCGCCGTTTGCAGCGGCGACGCGCCCGCGCTCGTCGAGCACCTGCACCGCTGCCGGCTTGACGTTCGCTCCGGAGCGCCGGTATCTGCCTGCACGTGCCCGACGGACTACGCGGCCGCTTGGCCGCCGGCGCAGACCGCCAACGTTCGCAGTGCTCGCCGACCTCGTCGCGAGCGCCGCGACGGTCGACAAGCTGCGAACCGAGATTCAGCGCTACGCGCGGACGCTTGGCGCACGCAGCGCGCGCTCGCGCGCGGGATCGCAACGGCGGTGCTCGCGCCGATCACCGTCGATCGTGCAGAGCACTCAACGCCGTCTCGCGGCGCGCCGATGTCATCGCGCGCCTGTTGATCGTGTTCTTCCTCGTGACGCCGTTCTTCGTCGGCGTGGCGGCCGCCGCCGACTCGACGGCCGGCGAGCGCGAGCGCCGCTCGCTCGAGCCGCTGCTCGCGTATCCGGTCGAGCGTCGGAGCATCGTGCTCGGCAAATGGCTTGCCGTCGCGACGCTCAGCGTCGCTCGGCACGGCCTTCTGCGTCGTCGCCGGCCTCGCGCTGATGCAGCGCTCGGCGTTGCCGGAGCTCGGCATCCGCCTCGGAGACGGATCTCGGCACGGGCTCGCGGTCACGGCTATGCTGGTGCCGCTGTGCGCTGCTCGTCGCCGCGGTGCAAATCGCGATCGGCTTGCTCGCGACGAGCTTCAAGGACGCGCAAAGCTATCTGACGTTGTTCGCGTTCGTGCCCGCCGTCGCGGGATTCGTCCTGAGCGGCGAGCGCCTTGCCGCCGCGAGCGGCTGGCCGCTCGGCTTCGAGCTCAACGCGCTCGCGGTGCCGCTGCTCGGCTCGACCGCGAGTGCAACGCCGTTCGGCATGGTCGCGCGCGGTCGAGATCGCGGCCGCCGCGCTCGTGCTCTGGCTCGCCGCGTTCGCCTCTGCGCAGTGAGAGAATCCTCGCGCACGCGCATAGGAGTCGGTGAGCTTCGACGTGGCCGATCTTGCAGCGTGGTCGACGAGCACGGCCGCTTGATCCGGCGCATCGCGCGTTCCTACGAGACGAACGCGCGCTCGCGAGGAGCTCGTTCAGGACATCTATCTCGCGCTCTGGGAAGCGTTACCGCATTTTCGCGGCGATGCGAGCTGCGGACGTTCGTCGTGAGAGTCGCCCACAATCGCGCGATCACGCACGTCGCGAAGGAAGCGCGCCGGCCGCGCTCGTCGAGCTCGACGAGGCGTTGCCCGATACGGCGACGACGCCCGAGCAGGCCGCGGAGCACGAGCAGAGCGCGCCGGCTCGAGCGCGCCGTCGCGCAGCTGCCGCTCGGCCAGCGGCTCGTCGTGACGTTGGCGCTCGAGGGCTTCTCGCCCGAAGAGATCGCGAACGTGCTCGGCATCGGCGTGTCGGCGGCATCCGTCCGCTTGCATCGCGCCAAGGCCGCCTTGCAGGACAGCTCAGGAGGTGCGCTATGAACGAGAGCGAGTGGGACGAGCTGCAACGGCTGTGGAAGAGCTTGCCGCCGCGCGGCCGAGCCCGTCGCCAAGGAGTTGCTGCACATGCGCACGATGCGCGTGTGGATGCTGGTCGGTACCGCCGCGAGTGCTGACCGCACTCGCCGGTTTTGCCGCCGGCATATGGTTCATCGCGCGCGGCGGCGCATTTTTTGCGCTGGTGGGCGCCGCGACGATCGCGTTCACTGCCGTTGTGTCGGCACTGTCGATTTGGGCGCGAATACAGCCCCGAGCACGGCTCGACGACGCCGTCGCCCAGGCGGTGGCCGATGCCGTGCGCAGCGCGCGCACCGGTGTTCGGATGGCGGCGGCGACGATCTTCGGCATTTGCGCCGGAATGGGCTTCACGGCGATCCTCGCGTCGGCCGCGCTTGCTGGCGCGTGACGTCGTGAATGCCGGGGGCTACATCGCGATCGGCATCGTCGAGCTGTGGCTGATGCGTGGCTGCTGCTCGCGTTCGGTGTACCTACCGGAAGCGCAGCGCCCGACCTCGCGCGGCTCGAATCGATCGCCGCTGCCCTCACGGACGACTGATCGGCGCGGCACGAGCCGTCTAACCAGACATCGCTCGACCGCTCGCGTGCGCTTCGGCGCGCTGAGCGTGGGCATTCATGCTGGCGGCTCCGTGCACCGACGTCGTGTGCTCCTTCATGCTCGCGTAGCGCGGCCGCGGTCCTCCTCACCGCGCGGCTTGCGCCGGCGTCCGAGCCAGCGTCCGAGCACGACATTCACTTCCTCGCCGAACATGTCCCCGAAGCGGGCATGCGATGCGCACTATCGCCGCGCTGCCGTGGCCGACGGGGCCGTCGGAGCGGCCGTTGGCGGACCTTCGTCGACTTCGAAGCGAGACGCGGACGGATTCATTCGAGCTCGATGGTCCGATGGTTCGCGGTCGCGGGTGCCGGGCGTGACTTCGCGTGTCGGCTTCGAGTCGATGGCGTTTACGGCGACATGAACGTCTCGGCGGCGACGAGGCAATTTCTTGCTCGCGACCAGTTTCCTGCGCGGCCTACCGCTCGACTCTGCCGACAGCTTGCCGACTGGTCCCATCCGCGCGGAGCATGCGCCATTTCGGGGCTGGCGCGGCCATGGTCCGCGAGCTCGCTCCGGCGGGCGCGTCCGCGCTCCGCGGATTTCGTCGCGGGCCTATTACTCGAGCGCCTCGAGGTCGAAGGCTTCGAGATCGACTACACGCTCAACGGCGGCGCAACGAGCGGCGTGCTCGATCACAGCAGCCGAGCGAAGTTTTTCCTGACCCCATTCCTCGGTTGGCAGCAGACTCGCCCGCTATTGGAGCGCTGGACGTGGTCGCCGCGCGCGATGCTCGCCTATCCGCTACCGCCGGGAGATTTCGACGGCCGACTGAGCGGTCCCGGCTTCGACCTTTCGACGCCGAGCGACGGGCACTGCGCCCGAGATCAGGACCCCTACTTCACCGTTGGATGGCGTCCGGATCGGCGATCTGGTTGAGGTGGATGGTGTATGTTGTTCGAAGGAGAGAAAGCAATGGAGAGATGGAACGAAGAGTACA
>CAVUTF010000043.1:0-81378 GCA_963744305.1 uncultured Gammaproteobacteria bacterium | reverse complement strand
GTTGTACGTACCAGGTAAAGGCTGCCAGCAAGGCCGTGGCCGCGAGCCCCGCGCCGAGGTAGCGAGCTCTCGTTGAGCTTGCGGATTTCGTGGAGGTAGCCGGACCGCGTGCCTCTGGTGACTGCGCCGCGGGTTGGTCGGCCGCCGCGGCGGCTGTCGACGCCTGCGCGAGCGGGTGCACGGTCGCGACGAATCGGTAGCCCCGCCCCGGGATCGTCACGATGAACCGATTCTCGCCCGGGGCCTCGCCAAGCGCGTGGCGCAGCATGGAGACATGCTGATTGAGGCTGTTGTCTTCCACGATGACGTCGCCCCACACGGCCTTTAGCAACGTCGCTTTGTCTACGGGCTCGCCGCTGTGCTCTACGAAATGGAGCAGCGTGTCGAAGACCTTGGGTTTGAGCGAAATGGGCGCGCCGCTTGGATCAGACAACAACCGCCGCCTAGGGTCCAGACGAAACCCTTCGAACGCGTAGAGCGTTCCATCAGGGTGCGTCATTCGCGGTCAGGAGAAATCACGGAAAAGTCACAGCTCCCCAAAGTTCGATCAGGCCGGCCGGGGCGATTCTACCGGCCGCCTCGATCTACCACCAATCTGGGGAGCACACATGCGAGCGATAGACGACGACCGGGTCCAGCTGAGCTTGAAGGACGGGACGCTGCTTCCCCCGATTCCGAGCCAATCCTTAGCTGCAAGAGATTTTAGAAAGGAAAACGGCAGACGATCGGCCAGGCGTTCTCGCCGGCGCAGCAATAGCTTGCGAGGCATGCGTAGCTATTGGAGCAGGCCGTGAACAAGACAAAACATCGCTGGGTCCTTGCGCGAGGCGCATGGCCGATTCGGATCGCTGGCACCTTCTGCATCGTCGTTGGCCTCGCCGCGGCCGCCGGATGCGCCTATGTCGAGACGATGACGAGCAGAACTGCGCCCCCCGACAGCAGGGTGCAGCTCAGTGCGAACAATGTCCTGCTGCTGCACGGCAGCGAGATTCCGGACTACACGTGCGGGCAGCGCCTCATCCTGCAGTGCGAGCGTGCGGGAGCCGTCTCGTACTCATGCCAGTGCGCGCTCCGCTAGGCCTGTCGCAGCCTATGGGTCAGCGTGCAAACCTCTCAACCCGGGTGCCCGCGCTGAACTACTGAAAGAGGTTTTGCGGGTCCTCGTGCGCCACTTTCGAGCTGGGCCCCCCAAGGACTCTAACTCGGAAGGGTCGCGCGGGGATCCGCATTCTCGACTATCCTTCGCGGAACGCACTGTGCACCGCCGCGGTGGACGGCTTGACGCGAATCAAGAATGGGGATTGGAGGCGATCCCCTCGCTGAATCTGCTCGAGCGCAACGGCGCCGGGTTGTAGTTAAACCAAATGGTTGACAGTTGCAGCCGCAGCTGATAATTAAACCAAATGGTTTCACAAAGCCCTACTCGCCTCAACAAAGTGTTCGGCGCCCTCGCCGATCCCACGCGCCGCGCGATGCTGCGCAGGCTCGCCGCCGGCCAACGCAATATCCGCGATCTCGCAACGCCGTTCGACATGTCGTTTGCCGCCGCGTCGAAGCACGTTCGCGTGCTCGAGCGAGCGGGCCTCGTGCGGCGACGGATCGAAGGCCGGTCGCATGTCTGCCGCATCGAGCCAAAGCCGCTCGCCGCCGCAAGCGAGTGGCTGCGTTTCTACGAGACGTTTTGGACCGAGCGGTTCGACGCGCTCGAAGCGTTGCTCGAATCGCAAGACCGCGCGCCATCAGATCTACCAAGAAAGGACGCCAAGCGATGACCGAGAAACCGCCTGTGCTGCGCATGACGCGCCGCTTCAACGTATCGGCCGAACGCGTGTTCGACGCGTGGATCGATCCCGAGACGGTCAGCGAGTGGCTCTTCACCTCGCCCGGCAGCGAGCGCCACGACCTGCAGCTCGACGCGCGCGTCGGCGGCAAGTGGCAGATCACGGACCGGCGCAGCGGCAAGGACTACACGGCGAGCGGCGAATACCTCGAGGTCGAACGGCCGCATCGGCTCGTCTTCACGTTCGCGATGCTGCAGTTCTCGCCGAACAGCGACCGGATCACGGTGGAAATCGCGCCCGAAGGCGCCGGCTGCGTCATGACGTTCACCCAGGAAGGCGTCGACATCGGGGACGAGCTCTCCAAGCTGCCGCGCGGCGTCGAGGGCGGCTCCGAGCAGGGCTGGCGCGTCATGTTCGGCGCGCTCGCCGCAGAGCTCGGTGCGGCGATCGAGATTCCAGCAGGTGCGGAAGGCCCGAAGTCACCGGTTCGCCTCATGGTGCAGTACAAAGTCAAGCCGGATCGCGTTGCAGAGAATGAGGCGCAGATCGTGCAGGTGTTCGAGCAACTCTCGCACGAGAAGCCTGCGGGCTTGCACTACGCGGCGTTCAAGCTCGCGGACGGCCAGAGCTTCCTGCACATCTCGGTCGAGGTGCCGGGCGCAGGTCCCTCGCTCATGGAGCTCTCGACGTTCAAGGAGTTCCTCGCGCAGGTGTGGGACCGTTGCGAGGCGCCGCCGATGCCGATCGGCATGCAAGAGCTCGGTTCTTATGCATTCTATGGAGAGCCTCGATGAAGTAAGGAAGACGCAAGTCTTGTCACTCGTCGGTCGAGCACTATCATAGTTGCTCCTCTTCTATGACCGACCGCCACGGATTTCCATGGATTCCGTCATTTCGATACGCGACCTGCGCAAGACCTACGCGACGGGCTTCGAGGCGCTGAAACCGACGAATCTCGACATCCGGCGGGGCGAGATCTTCGGTCTGCTCGGGCCGAACGGCGCGGGCAAAACGACGTTGATCAACATCGTCTGCGGCATCGTGAATCCTACCGCGGGCGTGATCACGGTCGACGGCCACGACATCATGAAGAATCCGCGCGGGGCGCGGTCACTGATAGGCCTCGTCCCGCAAGAGCTCACGACCGACGCGTTCGAAACCGTTTGGGACACCACCACGTTCAGCCGCGGCCTGTTCGGCAAGCCGCGCAGCCCGGCCAAAGTTGAAAGCGTTCTCAAGTCGCTGTCGCTGTGGGATAAGAAAGACAGCAAGATCATGACGCTTTCCGGCGGCATGAAGCGGCGCGTGATGATCGCCAAGGCGCTGTCGCACGAGCCGCAAGTGCTGTTCCTCGACGAGCCGACGGCGGGTGTGGACGTCGAGCTGCGCAAGGACATGTGGAACGTCGTGCGCGGCCTACGCGATTCCGGCGTCACGATCATTCTCACGACGCACTACATCGAAGAAGCCGAGGAGATGGCCGACCGCATCGGCGTGATCAACCACGGCGAGATCATCGTCGTGGAAGACAAAGTCGAGCTCATGCGCAAGCTCGGCAAGAAGCAAATGACGCTGCATCTGCAAGCGCCGCTCGCGGCCATTCCGGCGCGGCTCGCGCAGTACGATCTGCAGCTGAACGGCGAAGGCACCGAGATCATATTTACGTACGACACGAAGGCCGGGCGCACCGGAATCACGCCGCTGCTCGAAGAGCTCGGCAACGCCGGCATCCGTTTCAACGATCTCAACACGACGCAGAGCTCGCTCGAGGAGATCTTCGTGAGTCTGGTGAAAAAACCCGCATGAATTGGTACGCGATCCGCGCGATCTACTATTTCGAGATGGCGCGCACGTGGCGCACGATCGGCCAGAGCATCCTCGCGCCGGTGCTGTCGACATCGCTGTACTTCATCGTGTTCGGCTCGGCGATCGGCTCGCGGATCCAGGAGATCGACGGCACGAGCTACGGCGCATTCATCGTGCCCGGGCTCGTGATGCTGTCGCTGCTCACCGAGAGCATCGGCAACGCGTCTTTCGGCATCTACTTTCCACGCTTCACGGGCACGATCTACGAGGTGCTGTCCGCGCCGATTTCCGCCGCGGAGATTTTGGTCGGCTACGTCGGGGCGGCCGCGACGAAATCGGTGATTCTCGGCTTCATCATTCTTGGCACGGCCGCGTTGTTCGTGCCCCTCGAGATCGCTCATCCGTTTTGGATGCTCCTGTTTCTCTTGCTCACGGCCGTCACGTTCAGCCTGTTCGGCTTCATCATCGGCCTTTGGGCGGACAGCTTCGAGAAACTGCAGGTGATCCCGCTGCTCCTGATCACGCCGCTCACGTGGCTAGGCGGCAGCTTTTACTCGATCAGCATGCTGCCGCCCGCCTGGCAGACCATCACGTTGTTCAACCCAGTCGTCTATCTCGTCAGCGGCTTCCGCTGGGCGTTCTATGAGATCGCGGACGTGCGCGTCGGCATCAGCATCCTCATGACGATGCTGTTTCTCGGCATCTGCCTCGCGGCCGCTTGGTGGATGCTCACGAGCGGCTGGCGCCTCAAGAAATAGCGGCTACCGGAATCCGCGCGGCGCGTCAGAGGCACTGAGCACCGAGCGGCCCCAGTCCGCCGCAGAAGCTTGCGTCCTGAAGTTGCACGCGTAGGCCGTCGGGATCGGCGCAATACACCTGCGGCACGCCGTCGCGCACACGCGACTCGCCGGACACGCCGGCGGCGCCCAACGCGGCGACGGTTCGCTCGGGATCGAAATTGGGCAGCCCGAAGCAAAAATGGTTGATGTGCGGCTCGCCATCGGACTGCGCCTGGTAGACGCCGACAAAAGCGTCGCCGACGCCCAAGTTCACGCCGCCGGTCTGCCGGCTTTTCACCGGCAGGCCGAATAAGCGCTGATAGAACGCGACCGAACGCTCTAAGTCGGAGACGATCAGGCTCACGTGGTTCAACGTTTGGGCTTTGAGCACGTCACTCTGCGCGCGGCTCGTCAGCGGAGCCGCCGCGAGCGCAGTCAACGACAGCACGAGCCCCCGACGGCTCAAACGTCCCGATTCGTACCCAGTCAACAGCGACTCGACAGTTCCGTGCGGGCTCATGGTTGTTGCTCCTCCCTTCGTTCACGTGGCGTGGACAACGCGCCTCGCAGGAATTGTGCACCAAGACTTTGCGCGCGAGTCGCGAAATGGGGCTCGTGTCCTCGCGCGTGACCTTCTGGCGCCCGCTCCCGCCCCTCGCTAGCATGACGCCACTGGAGTCACAGGGACGAGCTTCGCATGAGCACCGCGCAAAGGATCTCCGTTGTTGCTGCATCGCTCGTGCTAGTGCTCGCCCGGGCCACAACGGCCGGCGCACAACCCTCCGCGGCACAGCCCGATTCGCGGCGCGATGCGCTGAAGCAAGACGTAATCGACGAGGTCGAGGATCTGCGAGAGCTCACGCAGCAGATCGTCGACAGCATCTTCAGCTTCAGCGAGATCGGTTTTCAAGAGTTCGAGACGCAGCGGTATCTCACGGCGGTTCTCGAGCGCAACGGCTTCAGCGTGCAGCGCGGCGTGGCCGGCGTTCCGACGTCGTGGATCGCGACCTGGGGGAGCGGCAGCCCGGTCGTAGCGCTCGGCGCGGACGTCGACGGCGTCCCAACGGCCAATCAGACACCCGGCGTCGTTGCGCGCGCCGAGCTCGTGCCCGGTGCTCCCGGGCACGGCGAGGGTCACAACGCCGGTCCCGCGGTCGTGGTCACGGCGGCGATCGCCGCGAAATCCGTGATGATGCGCGAGCGGCTTCCGGGCAAGCTGATCGTCTGGCCGGGCATCGCCGAGGAGCTGCTCGCAGCGAAGGCGCATTTCGTGCGGGCGGGCGTATTCAAAGGTGTCGACGCCGTGCTCTACGCTCACGTGAATAACGTGCTTGCCACGTGGTGGGGTGACAGCGGGGGCAGCGGCCTCGTTTCCGTGGAGTACTCGTTCGCGGGCGAGAGCTCGCACGCAGCCGCCGCGCCATGGGCCGGCCGCAGCGCTCTCGACGCCGTGGAGCTCATGAACATCGGCTGGAACTTCAAGCGCGAGCACTTGCGGCTCGCGCAGCGCTCGCATTACGTCGTAACGCACGGCGGTGATCAGCCAAACGTCGTGCCTCCGGCGGCATCAGTCTGGTATTACTTTCGTGAAACGGACTACGAACGGATCAAGGCTCTGTGGGAGGCTGGAAACGCGGTCGCCGCCGGCGCCGCAATGATGACGGGCACGACGGTCGAATCGCGCGTGCTCGGTTCGGCGTGGCCGATACACACGAATCGCCCACTCGCCGAAGCGATGCACGCGAACATCGTCGCGGTCGGCGCGCCGCACTGGAGCGAAGCCGATCAGCAATTTGCACGCGCGGTGCAGCGCTCGCTCGGCGTACCGGAGCAAGGACTCTCGACCGAGGTCGAGGCCGAGCTCGAGGGCATAGAGAAAATTCCGGAAGAAGAGAACCTCGGCGGAGTGTCCGACGACATCGGCGACGTCACGTGGAGCGCGCCTACCGTGATGATGGCGTATCCGTCGAACATCGCAGGCACGAGACCGCATCACTGGACCGCGGCGATCGCAATGGCTACGCCGGTGGCACACAAGGGCGCAACGCAAGGCGCGAAGGTGCACGCGATGACCGTGCTCGACGTCGTGACGAACGCGCAGCTCGTTGAGTCCGCGCGCGACTACTTCGATAGCGTGCAAGGAAAGCAGGCGACCTATCAGCCGTTGATCCGGCCCGAAGACGAGCCTGCGACGTGGTTGAACAAGGAGACGATGGATCGCTTCCGTCCGGAGCTTGCGAAGCACTACTACGACGCGCGCAAATATGGCTCCTATCTCGAGCAGCTCGGCGTGCTATATCCGCCCCCGTTGCCGCCCGAGAGCACCCCGGCGCGTTGAGCACGAGCAAGCGCCCTTCCTCTAGCGCACACCGCGGCGCCTCGCTAGCATGAAGCACCCAAATGCGAACAACACGGGGGCCGGGTAATGACGACTCGAAGAACGATCTACTTGCTCGCGGTGCTCATCGCTTTTGCGGCCGCGCCGGTGCACGCGCAAAACCGCCCCGCCCCGCCGAGCACGCCGCGAATCTACGTCTTCGAGAACGGCTCGATCACGGGACTCGATCCCGCGCTGTTCAATTTCACGCGCGACGAGCTCAAGGAAGTGAACTTCGTCAACATCGCGTACCTGATCGTGCATCCGCGCGGCACGCTGATGTTCGACTCAGGCGCAGTGCCCGATAGCCACTTTCCCGCGGACGGCAGCCCCGTCGTCGAGGGCGTGGTGACGGCGACGAAGCCGATCAAGCCGCAGCTCGCGGCCGCGGGCTACAAGCCCGAGGACATCGACTACTTCGCGCTGTCGCACTTTCACTCCGATCACACGGGCAACGCGAACGATTTCGCGGGTGCGACGTGGATCGTGCAGAAGGCCGAGCGCGACTATATGTTCGCGGATAGCCCGCAAGGCATCATCCAGCCCACCACGTACAACGCGCTGCGCAACGCCGAGACAAAGATCCTCAACAACGAGGACTTCGACGTGTTCGGCGACGGCTCGGTCGTCGTGATGTCGACGCCGGGTCACACGCCGGGCCATCAAGTCGTGGCCGTGAAGCTCAAGAACACCGGAACGGTCGTGCTCGGCGGCGACCTCTATCACTATCCCGAGGAGCGCACGACGGGCCGCACGCCGACGTTCGAGTCGAGCCCGGAGCAGTCGAAAGCCTCGCGTGCGAAGGTCGAAGCCTATTTGAAGGCGAACAACGCGAAGCTCTGGATCGAGCACGACATCGCGACGCACGCGGCTTTGCCGAAGTCACCGCGCTTCGTCGACTGACGTCTCGACATGAACCGCCTACTCGGTCTCGTCGCCGCGCTGCTCGCGCTGCCTGCCGCTGCGCAGGTCGATCCCAATCTGGTCGGGATGTGGCAACTGCAGTTGCCCGGCCCGCAGATACTCTGGCAAGTGCGGCCCGACGGCAGTTATCGGTTGTTTGGAACCGGCGCTCGCCCGAACGAGCATTGGGGCCGGTTGCAAGCTGCCAATGGCAGCTGGTCGAGCCAATGGGAGCGAGGTGCCGACAAGGGCACCTACAGCCTGTCCGGAAACACGTGGACCGTGACCGGCTCGCTCGGCCCAGGCGCTTGGCAGCGCCTCTGGCCGGGCCAAGGCGGCGGCGCGACGTGTCCGCACATCGACGTCGCGGCCGTCGAGCGGCACTTCGCAGGCGCTGTCAAGGGCCGAATGATCGGCGCGACGTGCGAGCTCAACGTAGACAGGGTCGGGGTCACCGACTCGCTGTCGATAGCGACGGAAGTCCCGCGCACGGACCCGAAGAGTCTAAAGCGGGCCGAATGCGCGAGCGGCACGAATCGGGATCCCGGCGTGCGCTGTATTGCAGGCCTCGGCGACGTCGCGCTCGTCGACGACGGAACGTTGTACGTCTACCGTGGGAACACGCGTATCACGATTTCGATCAGCACTTATCCCGACAACGCGGCTATCAACGACGCCGACGAGATCGCGATCGACAAACTCGCTCTTAGCCGGCTCTAGCCGAGGTGACGCTATGACAAAGCGCTTGTACTGCATCGCGGCACTGCTCCTTGCGGCGCTGGCAAGCGCCTCTGCGCTTGGAGCTCCGGCGCTGCTGCGCACGGTAGCCCCGCTCGACGAGCCGCGCGGCTACTGCGTCGACATCGCCGGATTCCGCGAAAGCCTGCGGCTCGACGATCCATTGCAGGCGCACACCTGCAAGTACGGTGCCCCGCACGAGGATCAGCTTTTCGACGTTGGCGACGAACGGCGCGATTCGCGCGAGCGAGTACGACCGCTGCCTCACCGCGGCCGACCTCGAAGAAGGTGCGAACTTGCTCGCACGCCCGTGCGCGAATAACCGCACGCAACGCTGGACGTTGAGCGCCGGGCACTTGAGCCCGGCATCGCAGCCGGATCTTTGCGTGTCGTTGCAAGCGGAGCGGGGCGAGATCGCGGGGACGCCGCTCCTGATCTCGCCCGTGTACCGCCGCCGCGATCTCGCGCTCGCGCGCTGCGTCGACTCGCTGGACTCCCTGCAAGGGTTTCGCCCGTCGTCGCCCGATGAGAGGGGCATCAGCGCCGCCGATGTTGCGCGCAGCGGCATGACAGACGAGATCGCGGCGCGCCTCGCCGCGTTCGGCCGCGAGTTCAACGGCCCGATCGCGGCAGAGACCGCGCAGATCTATGCCGCAGTACCGCGCGTCTACGAGCCTGCGGAAATCCAAGTCACGAAGGATCTCGCGTACGGGCCGCACGAGCGGCAACATATCGACATCCACACGGGAACGATGCATCGCAGCGCGGTTCCGGCGCCGGTCGTCATCGTGTTCCACGGCGGCGGCCTGATCGGCGGCAGCCGCGCCGCCACGGTCAACGTGGCGGACTATTTCGCGAGCATCGGCTATGTCGGCGTGAACGGCGGTTACCGGCTAGCCCCGGATCACAAATGGCCCGAAGGCGCGCGCGACATCGGCGCGGCCGTCACGTGGCTCGCCGCGCACGCCGCGGAATACGGCGGCGACCCCGAGCAAATCTTCGTGATCGGCATATCGACGGGCTCGCTGCATGCGGCGACTTACGTATTTCGGCCGGAAGTCCTCCCGGAAGGCACGGCTCGACCCGCCGGTGCGATCCTCGTGTCGGGACCCTACTCGTTCGACTTCGCCAATCCCTCTCCCGGCGAGCTCGCCTACTTCGGCGAGGACCGTGCGCGCTGGCCGCAAATGGTGGTGCCCGGCAACGTCACGCGCAGCGACGTGCCGGTGCTGTTCACGACCGCGGAGTGGGACAACCCGCGTTACATCGAGCCGTTTGCCGAGCTCTATCGCGAGCTCGTGATAAAGCACGGCGCGACACCGCGCTACGCGCAGAGTCTCGGCCACAACCACTCCTCGCAGCTGCTGTCGTTTGGCTCGGCCGACACGAGCGTTTCGCGTGAAGTCGTGGACTTCATCGAGCGTGTCGTACACCACTAAAGACGTCCGATGCTGTAATCTCTCGTAGACGATGAAAGCGAACGAGCAATTCTTCGACGACGCCTTCGGCGAGACCGTGGATCTCGGCAATCGCCTCGCCGACCAGCACGACGACGCCGACCCGTGGGACATTGCAGACGGTCTGCTCGCCGGAGCCATCCAGTACTGGCTCTACTCACGCCAGCCGTGCGGCAAGTCGGACTGCGAGGAGTGCCTGCCGATCAGCACCGCCGAACGGCGCGTCGGCGAGCTGAAGAAGCTCGCCGCACAGTTCGCCGAGGACAGCGAGTACTACCACTCTCCGACGGATGCCAACGTCGGCCGCGCCTGATCGACGCGCACAACGTCGAGAAATCTCATGCGCTTCAATGGCAGCGCCCAAGGGCGGTACGATAGAGTGTCAATCAAAGGGGTTATTGGCCTATGCATATGCGTCTTTTTGCCGCCGCGGCTGCGGCGACCGCTGCAGCGGCAGCGCTGACACTCGCACCGAGCCGCGCGCAAGCACCGAAGGTCGGCTCGCATCCGGATTTCAGCGGGCTGTGGTTCCCAGGCGGCGGCCGCAGCCAATCACCAAACCCCGTGCCATACAACGAAGCTGCGAAGAAGCTCGCCGAGGAGTACAACGCGGCATTCACGCTCGACGACGACCCGGGCCGGTATTGCATGTGGCCCGGCATGCCGCGGGCAATCTGGGGCGCGCCGTTCACGGTCGAGATCCTGCAACGCCCGCAGGACATCACGATCCATTGGGAAGGCTACGGCATGTACCGCAAGATCTACATGGCCGACCATAACCCGCCCGCGGCGATCCTACCGTCCGCGATGGGTCATTCGATCGCGCATTGGGAAGGAGAGACGCTCGTCGTCGAGACTACCGACCTCAAGCCCTACCCGTACATGAACCGCATGGCGACGTCCTCCGCCGCGCACGTCGTGGAGCGCCTGCATCTCGAGGAGCGCGATCGAAACGGGCAGCGCACGAAGCACCTGGTCAACGAGCTCACGCTGACGGATCCCAAGGTGTACACGGAACCGATCCACATGAAAGCGGAGCTCGTGCTGCGGCCGGATCTGCAACTGATCGAATACACGTGCACGGACACGTTGTGGGACGAATACCTCGCCGAGCGCGGGCTCTCGCTGCCCGACTTGGACGCGCTACCGGGCGGCGAGGAGGAGTAACGATGATGAAAGGGACATTCGCTTTGCTCGGCTTGATCGTAGTCAGCTTCGCGGCGCCCGCGTTCGCGCATCACTCCTTTGCGATCTACGACATGGAGCAGAACATCGAGTTCAAGGGCGTCGTCGAGACGCTCAAGTTCCGCAATCCGCACATGGCGATGACCATGATCGCCACGAACGACAAAGGTGAAAAGAAGCAGATCAACTTTGTCGAAGGCGCGCCCGCCAACATGCTCGTGCGCTTGGGCCTACGCCCGGAATACATTCAACCGGGGCAGGAGATCACCGCGATCGGCGCGCCACGCCGCGACGATCCGAATGCGTGGTTTTTGAAAGCCATCATTCTGCCCGACGGCACGAAGTTCAACACACTGCAGAGTCCGAACCAGACGCGCTAGGCCCTTTTGTTCGCCGTCATGGCAAGAAGCCAAACGCTGCGCGGCGGGTTCGCGTGGAGGCGCGCGACCGTGCTCGGGGCAAGATAGCGCGGCCAAGCCGCTACCTCTTTCTCGGGCGTGGGGTACCTAGCTAGCGGCTCGTGCTCGTAGCGCCACTTCTCGAGCGTAAGATCGGTCCACAGCCGCCCATCGAACAATGCGCGAATGCGTGCGAGGTCGCCGAGCACGAACATCTCGTGGCCGTGCAGATGAATCGGTGCGTCGAAGTAGATCGACCCTCCGGGCTTCAGCACGCGCCAGACCTCGCCGAGGCAGCCCGCGTAGGTGAGGTTCTCCGGCAGGTTCGGGTTCTTTTCTTCCAAATGCTCGAGCGTCTGGATGCCGAACACGAGATCGAACGTCTCGTTCGGAAACGGAATGCTGCCCGCATGGCCGTAGCCGCCGCTGCCGATCGCGGCTGCTTGCGCACGAGGTGCGCCCGGCTCGAGGCCCGTCCAGGATCCGCCGCTCAACTGAACGACGTTCCTCGCGAGCGAGCGCCTGCCGTAGCCGAGCTCGAGCGTCATCAGCCCTTTCGTGCCGTGCAAGTGCGCCTCGAGGGACGCCACAGCAGCCTTGCGCAGCGGCGTGCCGAACGGCACGCTGCAGCGCTCGCGGTGCGCGTCGAACTTCGGGCACATCCGGCACGGTACGACTCGCGCATCCTCGTCGTCGCGCCAGTAACGCGCGCTCCACTCCGCGCGTGCGAGGCGCTTGCGCGTCCCACGGCGATACCATTCCTTGCGTACTGATTCGAGGAAGCTCATGCGGCCTGCGGCGAGCCGAGGAAGGCCTAAGCTGCCATCGGAATGTGAACGTAACGTTACAGAGACTCCTCGACATTTGTTAAAAGAACGGAATTCGCCTCAATTCTGCGCCCTCCACTCCGCTCCGTGCGAGGCGCTTGCGCGTCCCACGGCGATACCATTCCTTGCGTACTGATTCGAGGAAGCTCATGCGCGGACCGCCTACATGCACGCCTCGGTGGGTCGCGTCTCGTCGATCAGCAATTGCTTGCTATGCAGGTTGTTGTCCTCGTTGCTCTCCGCGACGCGGCCCTCCCAGTCGATCTCCGCTGTGACGACCTCGTTATCGCCCTGCTCCAACCCGACGAGACCAATCGTGAATCCCCCGGTGTGCATGACGTGCTGCGGCGGCGGAACCTCGAATCGGTAGTAGGAGTTGCCGGCGAACTCTCCTTGCTGCGTCGACAGCTTGATCAGGAAGTCGCGCTCCCCGACGCCCGTGCCCAAGTTCGCATACGCGACCGTGACGTAGGGACCCTCGTAGCAGAGATCGAGCACGACGAGGTCGGGCACGCCCGACTCTGCGGCGCGAGCTGCGGGCGCAACAGCGGCCGCCGCGGGGGGAGCCTCCCGAAGTGACGGCGCAGCGGCTCGGTCGAGCTGCGGCAGGTGGTCGCGCACAAGAAACCACACGCCGATGAGCACAAGAGCGGCCGCGAGCAGCAGACCCTTGACCGTGAAGCTGTCCATCACCGGCTACCCTCGTTTCCCAATCGCTCGTCAAGCTCGGCCAGACTCGCCACGAACCAAACTTGATTTCCGCGGCTTTCCGATCCCGCCGCGAACGAGCGCTTGCCGCACTCAGAGGCCGAGCGCATACAGCAAAGTGTCGTTGTACATGATCAGGCGGCCGAACACGATCACCCCGAACCAGGCGAACAGCGACACGGCCGCAACGATTTGGGCGCTGCGCGGCGCGGCGCCGTCGGGTGCCACTGCGCCGGACGCGCGCGCGATCCCGGTGAAATAGAAAACGAGAACATTGATGCCCGCGATCAGCACGAGCAGCATCTTGATCTGAAATGCCAGGTTCGTCAGGTACTCGATGGGGCCGCCGACCGGGTTGCCGGCGATGAAGATGAAGCCGGTCACCGCGTTCAGGACGAACGCGGCCACGCCGAGCGGAACGAACTTCTCGAGCACCGTGATCGGCAATCCTTTGCCGACGCCGAGTATCCGCAAATCCACGGCGCCGATCGTGCCGATCAGCACGGCCATTCCCGTGAAATGCAGGATCTCGCAAACCGGCCACACCCACGCTTGGGCGGAGACGAAGTCTACGAGCCCAGTCCGTGACAGCAAATCGGCTAGTGCATTCACGGGCTCAGTCCGAGCAACGCGGCGACGAAGTTAGGATACGAAGTCAACCGGCCGGAGACGATCGCGAGTCCCCAAAGCACGAGCGCGTTGATTGCAAAGACGGGCGCGCGGCGCAGGACGATCTCGCCGGAGAGGCTTACGCTCGGCGCATCGAAAACCTGCGCGCGCGTGAGCTCGAGATTCACCATCGCAAGTCCAATGAAGGCGAGCTTCAGGATGAACATCCAATTCCCGATGATCGTGCTGAAGTTCGCGGCGAGCAGCGAGAGCCCCGACAAGGCGTTGACGGTAAAGCCGACATACATCCAGGGGAACAGCTTGCGCAGCGGCGCAAGCGGCAATCCGGGCGCGAACCCGAGCAACCGCAGCGCAATCACGGTGTTGAGGCCGACGATCAGCGCGAGCCCCATCGCGTGCAGCGCGAGGATCGACGTGTAAGCGAAAATCGACGGCGACTCGCGCACCCATGCGGCGAAGCCGCTGCTTTCGATGGCCTCTATCAAGCCCATTGGGCTCGCGCGGTATTAGCGGCCGTGCGCTACGGCGCTCTTCGAGCTCCCCGCGGACCTCGACCCGTTGCTCCGCCGCCGCGGGCTCGGGCTGCTCGGGCTTGAGCTTGAGGAACGTCAGCACTCCGGCCGCAATCAACGAGCCCAACGCCATGATCATCGCCACGGTCGGTAGCTGTAGGCCGCCGGCGAACAGGAAGCCCGCGAGAATCGGCGCGATCACCGAGCCGCCGCGGCCGACACCCACCGCAAAGCCGGTGCCGAACGCGCGCACGTGCGTCGGAAACGCCCTCGCGAAGATCGCATACATGCCCGTGATTGCGCCGTTCGTGAAGAAACCCGCGGCCGCGCAGATAAATGCCAACTGAACGAAATCCGGTGCCGTGCGGCCGAACAACGTGACCATCACGGTCGACACCAACATCGCGCCGATCGTGATGCGTTTCACGCTGTACCGCATGGCGAGCAATCCGACTACGGTGCCGCCGGTGGCCCCGCCGACATTGGCCCAGGAAAGATCAGCCCCGCGGACGACGCCGCGAGCCCCATGTCGACGGCGATCTTCGGCACCCACTTCACGATGAAATAGAACGTCGTGATGTGAAAGAAATAGGCCATCGTCACGAGCACCGTAATGGCCAGGAGACCCGGACGGAAGATGTCCTCGACGGACCGTTTGCGCGTCTCCGCCGAGACCGTGGGCAGAGCCGCCACGGCTGAATGACCCAAGCGCTTCATGGTGCGGTTGATCTTCTCGAGCGCACCCGCGGGCTGCTTGCGCGCGAGCCAGTGCACGGATTCCGGCATGAAAAAGAACACGATCGGAATCAATACCGTGGTGACGGTGGCGCCGAAGTAAAAGACCGAACGCCAGTCGGCGAGCTCGAGCGACGACGTGGTAATGAAGCCGCCAGCGGCAGCGCCGACGGGGTAGCCGATCGACATGATCGCAACGTTCAGATCCCGGCGTCTCGAATTGGAAAACTCCGCGACGACCGCGTTGATCGACGCGAGCATGCCGCCTATTCCCAAGCCGGTGATGATGCGCCAGATCGACAGATCGACGAGTCGCGCATCGAGGTTGGCACCGAACAGAGCGTTGATGACGGGCGCAACCGCTCCGCCTAGAACGGCGCTCGACGTCGTAACCATGAACATGCCGAGCGCCATCACGATCAGACAGCCGAGCACCGTCGGCCGCCGGCCGATCTTGTCCGCGACGCCGCCCAAGAAAATCGAGCCCAACGCCATACCGATGAGCTCCATCGAAAGCACGAAGCCGAGTGCGGCGCGCTCGATCCCCCACTCCGCGGCGATGCCGGGAGACGCGAAGCTGATCGAGAGGACGTCGAACCCGTCGAGCGCGTTCAAAGCGATCGTGATGCCCACGATGAGCATCTGCATCACGGTCATCGAGTTCTTGGCAATCAGGTCGCGCGGATCGGTGGTCACAGACATCCCCCAAGTGGCTGTTTGAACAGCCTTATGACTGCGAGCGTAGCATTTCCCCGCTCGGTAGCCTACGTAGCGCCCCGGCGGCAAGTCGGCAAATCGAGCGCGGAACGGCACGCTCGGATATTGTTAGAGTTTGCGAGGATGACCCTTGCTTCGCTGGCTCAAGTATCGGCCGCGCTCGCCGCGACGCGCAGCCGCACCGAGAAGGTGCGGCTGCTCGCCGATTGCTTGCGCGCGCTCGCGCCCGACGAGCGCGAGACCGCGCGTCGCGTGGCTCTCCGGCGTGCTGCCGCGCGGCAAGCTCAGCCTCGGCCCGGCCATCGGTCTACGACCTGCGCGGCATCGAGCCCGCGCGCGCTGCCACGCTGACGATCGCGGACGCCGAGCGCGCGCGCTCGACGCGCTGCGCACGATCGCCGGCAAAGGCTCGGCGCTGCGGCGCGAGACAAGCGCTCGAGGAGCTCTTCGCCGCGCGCAACGGCACCCGAGCAGCAGCTTCATCGACGGGCCTGCTGCTCGGCGAGCTGCGGCAAGGCGCGCTCGAGGGCGTCATGGCCGACGCGATTGCGGCCGCTGCCGGCGTTGCCGCCGGCCGACGTGCGGCGCGCGATCATGCTGGCGGGCGGCGATTCGCGCCCGTTGCTGCGGCCGCGCTGGGAGCCGGCGCGCAGGGCTCGAGCGTTTCCGCTTGACGCTCTACGAGCCGTTGGCGCCGATGCTCGCGAGCCCGACCGCGGACGTCGCGAGCGCGCTCGCGGCGCTTCAGTCGGCCGTGCTCGAGTACAAGCTCGACGGCGCGCGAGTGCAGATCCACAAAGGCCGACGCCGGCGTGCGCGTTTACTCGCGAACGGGGCGCGACGTCACGGCGAGCGTGCCGGAGATCGAAGCGGCGATCGCGGCGCTGCCGGCGCGCCGCCCGATTCTCGACGGCGAGGTGCTCGCGCTTACGCGCGAGGGCCGGCCGCGAGCCGTTCCAAGACACGATGCGCCGCTTCGGCCGCAAGCTCTGCGTCGCGGACCTGCGAGCGGACGCTGCCACTGTCGCTGTTTTGCTTCGATTGCCTGCACGCGGACGGCGAGGACCTCATCGACCAGCCCGCTCGCTCGAGCGCCTCGAACGGCTCGCGCGAGCTCGTGCCGCCGGAGCTGAACGTGCCGCGGCTCGTGACGAGCGACCGCGCCGCGGCGCAGGCGTTCCTCGACGCGGCGCTGGCGCTCGGCCACGAAGGCGTCATGGCGAAAGCGCCGACGAGCCGCTACGAAGCGGGCAGCCGCGGCGCGGCGTGGCTCAAGATCAAGGTCGCGCACACGCTCGATCTCGTCGTGCTCGCGGCCGAGTGGGGCAGCGGCCGGCGGCAGGGTTGGCTCAGCAATCTGCACCTCGGTGCGCGCGACCCCGACGGCGGCTTCGTGATGCTCGGCAAGACCTTCAAGGGCCTGACCGACGAGCTGCTCGAGTGGCAGACCGACGAAGCTCAAGGCGCTCGCGCTCGATCCGGCGACCGCGGCTACGTCGTGAGGTGCGCCCGGAGCTCGTCGTCGAGATCGCGTTCAACGAGCTACAGGTGAGCCGCCGTTATCCGGGCGGGCTCGCGCTGCGGTTCGCGCGCGTCGTGCGCTATCGGCCGGACAAGACCGCCGCGGATGCCGACACGATCGCCACGGTGCGCGCGCTTGCGCGTGGTTCGACCCAGGCACTAATGTCGCCTGAGTCTGGTTCGTCGCGGAGATCTCGCATGCAACGTTCTTCCCTAGTGGTTTTGGGTCTCGTGCTGTGTTGCTGCGCCGCGCAGGCGTCCGCGCATCACTCGTTCGCGGCGCAATACGATCCGCAGATGCCAATCACGTTCACGGGCGTCGTGACAAAGGTCGAGTGGCTCAATCCGCACGCGCGCTTCTATGTGGATGTGAAGGACGACAAGGGCGCGGTGAACAATTGGGAGTGCGAGCTTGCAAGCCCGAACGGGTTGATGCGGATCGGTTGGAAGCGCGACTCGCTCAGAGATCGGAGAGGAAATCACCGTGGAAGGCTTCCGTGCACGCGATGGATCGTTCGAAGCGAACACGCAATCGGTGACGCGGGCAGATGGCACGAAGATGTTCACGGGCGCGCCCGTCCAAGGCGGACTGCGATGAGCTACACGATCCGCGCAACGCTTTGCGCCTGTGCGCTCGCAGCGCTGGCGCCCGCAGCGGTTGCGCAGTGGCTCGACTACCCGACCGCCGGCATACCGCGCACGCCTGACGGCAAACCCGATCTCGTGGCGCCGACGCCGCGTACAGCCGACGGTAAACCCGATCTGTCCGGTGCTGTGGGAGCACGACAATCCGCTCAAGTATCTCTCCAACATCGCAGCCGACATCGGTGAGGTGCCGTTCCAACCGTGGGCGAAGGAGTTGTTCGACCAGCGCGTCGCGCGCCGCGGCGCGGACGATCCGAACGCGCGCTGCCTCCCCTCCGGCGTCGTCGCAAGCACGCAGTGCCCGCGCCGTTCAAGATTCTGCAGGTGCCCGGTCTGCTAGTGATCTTGTACGAGTCGCGGACGATCTACCGGCAGATTTTTCTCGACGGCCGGCCGTTTCCCGAGGATCCGCAACCAGCGTGGAACGGCTACTCGGTCGGAAAATGGGAAGGCGAGACGCTCGTCGTGGAGTCGATGGGCTTCACTGACCAGATCTGGCTCGACGGCGCGGGTCATCCCGTGTCCCGACCAGCTGCGCGTGATCGAGCGTTTCCGGCGGCCGGCATTCGGCAAGCTCGAGGTCGAGATCACGATCGACGATCCGAAGGCCTACACGAAGCCTTGGACGGTGATGGAGACGATGCACTTCTTGCCGGACACCGAGCTGATCGAGCACATCTGCGAAGAGAACAACAAAGCGCCGGAGCAGTTGCCGACCTCCGTACCCTGAGGTATTTTTCTTGGCCCGCAGCGCTTGGTAATGCCGGGGCCGGATGAAACTCTCGCTCACAACCATCTTCGCGGCCGCTTGCGCCGCCCTGCTCTCGGCTCCGGCGTCCGCGCAGTGGCCCTCCTATTCCACGCCGAACGTTCCGCGCAAAGCCGACGGCACGCCCGATCTCAACGCCCCGGCGCCGCGCGCAGCGGACGGGCACCCGGACTTGAGCGGGCTCTGGGAGATCTACTTCAACACGATTGTCGCGAGCACGACCCCGCCGCAAGGCCCACCGCCCGCTCCCGGTGACGATCCGGCGGAAGGCTTGCCGCCGCAGGCACCGGAGCCTCCGCCCGGAACGCCGCCGCTCGCCACGTTTTTCGATATCGGCGGCAACATCAAAGGTGGGCTGCCGTTTCGGCCGTGGGCGCGGGAGCTGCGCGAGCAACGCATGGCAGCCAACCAGAAAGACAACCCCGACGCGCATTGCCTGCCGATGGGCTACATGCAGCTGCACGGACATCCGCAGCCGCGCAAGATCGTCCAGACGCCAAAACTCATCGTCATCATGTACGAAGGCAACAGCGGGCTGCGGCAGATCTTCTTGGACGGCCGACAATTGCCCGAGCCCGGACCCGATCTTCAGCCTTGGTGGTACGGCTACTCCGTTGGCCATTGGGAAGGCGACACGCTCGTCGTCGAATCCACCGGTTTCCGCGACGACGGCTGGCTCGACGTCTTCGGCAGCCCGTTGACCGAACAGGGTAGAATTATCGAACGGTTTCGCCGCCCTGATTACGGCCATTTGGAGATCGACGTCACGATCGACGATCCCAAAGCCTATACGGAGCCGTTCACCGTTCGGGTGAATCATCGAGTGATGCTCGACACCGACTTGATCGAATTCATCTGCAACGAGAACGAGAAGTCCGTGCAGCATTTCGATCAGTAGCCTCGGAGCGGCGCGAAACGTAAACTTCGTCGTCGTTCAACCATCCTCACTCACGAACGGCGTTGCCGCCTCGCGAGCACCGATTTCATCTCGGTGAGTGGTCCTCGCAAGCCAAGGTCCGTTCTTGGTTTCTCCTAGGCCGGGAGTACAGTGCCGGTGAACCCCGCTGAAGAGGCTTTGCTCGAGCCGTTGAAACGTGCTGAATAACGTTGAAGACACGTCGTGAAGGATTCTGGCGGACGACCAATCTACGTCTTTAACGGCTTCCATGTGGACGCCCAGCACCGGGTGCTATCGCGTGCCGACGGTGCAGCCATTCCGTTGGCGCCCAAGGTGTTCGACACCTTGCTTTATTTCGTCGAGCACCCGGGGGAGCTATTGGACAAGCGAACTCTGCTCGACGCGATTTGGCCTAGCGTCGTCGTCGAAGAGAACAATCTCAACCAAGCCGTCTCGGCGCTGCGGCGGGTGTTGGGCGAGCTTCCCGGGGAACACCGCTTCATCGTGACCGAGCCCGGGCGCGGCTACCGCTTCGTTGCAACAGTCACGCTGCTCCACGAGCAGCCCGTACCTCCCGAACACTTGCCGCCGAAGGAAAACATCGCGGCGAGCACGAGCCGGAAGCTGAACTACGCTCTACTGGTGTTCGCAGTGGCTGTCGTCATCGCGGCCGGCGCTTTCTGGGCCTCGAGCCGAGACGACAACCCCGAGTGGGCGCGCGACGAAGTCATTCGGCAGATCGAGCAACGTATCGATGCGGGCGACTGGGAAGGAGCGTACTCGCTCGCGAAGGAGGTACGGCAAAGACTTCCCGAGGATCCGGATCTCGCCGCGCTTTGGCCGCAGTTCTCGCGCACGGTCGCAATTACCTCCGACCCGCCCGGAGCCCGTGTCTTCCGCAAGCCCTATGAAGGGACGGCAGACGAATGGGAGGAATTGGGCATCGCGCCGCTCGACGCAGCTCGAGTTCCGATGGGGCTGTCGCGCTTTCGGCTCGAACGCGAGGGCTATCGTTCGCTACTACGGCTCGAATTCGTGTTTTGGGAGAGCGCGGGCTACAGCGAACAGCCGCAGCGATTCCCACCGTTCAAGCTCGACACGCGTGAGAGCTTAGCGGACGGCAAAGTGCGCGTTCCGGGATGGCAAGAGGAAGTTCAGGGTGCTCCGACACAGTTCGCGGATTTCTTCTTGAATCGCTACGAGGTCACGAATCGCGAATACAAGGACTTCGTCGATGCCGGCGGGTACAGCCGGCCGGAGTACTGGCAGCACCCTATCGTCAAGGACGGGCAAGAGATCTCTTGGGCGGACACGATGGCGCTTTTCACCGATAAGACCGGGCGGCCCGGCCCCGCCGCCTGGGAAGCCGGAGACTACCCCGAAGGAAAAGATGACTATCCCGTCCAGGGCGTGAGTTGGTACGAGGCAATGGCCTACGCGCAGTTCCGCGGAGAAGAGTTGCCGACTGTTTATCATTGGCGCCGCGCGGCGTTTCGGCAGGAAATAGCGGGCTTCCTGGTGCCCGCGAGCAACGTCGGAAGCGACGGGCCCGCTCGCGTCGGACAATTCGATGGTGTCGGCTGGGACGGCACCTACGATATGGTGGGCAACGTCCGCGAATGGACCTTCAATGCGTTCGGCGGCGGACGTGTGATCCTCGGCGGCGGCTGGAACGATCCGTCGCATATCCTCGCGAACACTTACTACGCGCAGCCGCCGCTCGATCGGTCGCAGACGAACGGTTTCCGGCTTGCAATTACACACGATGAGCCGGAAGTCATCGCGGCCGCGCGCGAAGATCTGCACGTCTCGGCGCCGCCGGACTATCGGCTTCCCAAACGATTTCCGATGAGGTATTGGAGATCTACAAGGGGATCTACGCGTACGATCCGGCGCCGTTGGAGGCGCAGATCGAGGGCAGCATCGAAACGCGCAGCTGGACCCGCGAGCGCATCACGTTCACAGCGCCCTATGACGATGAACGGATGACGCTCTATCTCTACTTACCGCGTAGAGGGTCACCACCCTATCATGCCGTCGTCTTTGTTCCCGGTTCGAATGCCTGAACGCCTGGACCCGCCGTTCGATCAATTTCCAGTTCGCCGCCGACTTCATCGTCAGAGACGGTCGTGCGGTCGCTTTCCCGATCCTGAAAGGAAGCCTCGAGCGGCGCGACGAGATCGGTATCGGCTGGGAGCAATGGCACACGCAGAAGGGCCGCGATCGCCTGATCCAGGTGATGCAGGATCTCAGCCGCTCGCTCGATTATCTCGAAACGCGGCGAGACATCGACGCGACCGCGTTCGCCTATTTCTCCACGAGTCTCGGCGGAACGTTCGCACCGATCACTCTCGTGCTCGAGCCGCGCTGGCGTGCCGCGGCCTTCGCCGTCGGCGGCTGGTCGGTGAGAAACTGGAAGTTTCGCCCGGAGGTCGACCCGGGAATGTACTTGTCGAGAGTGGACGTCCCCGTGCTCATGATGAACGGCGCTATGGACAGCATCGTGCCGCTCGAAACCCACGCACGGCCGTTCTTCGACCGGCTCGGCACCACGGACAAGAAATTCTTCGTTGAGCCAGCCGCGCATTTTGTGCCGCCGGCGACGCTGTATCGCGAGACCCTCGACTGGCTCGACGCGCACCTCGGGCCCGCGAGAAAGTAAGACCAGGCACAGTATCCTGATTCGTCGCAGACCCGCCCTTTACGGGTGCTGGAGTCGACCGTTTGGGAACACGACACGCGTCCGAGTCTACGGATTTCTTGTGGCTGCGTGACTCGACGTGTTTGGCATCCGCTGATTAAAATCATCGAACGAATCCGGCTTCCCGATGGTGCTCACCGACAATCGACGCGATGGGCCTCTGGTCGGCCGGCGGCAGGTCTGTCTATGAGAGGTGAATGCATGAGACGAGGTTTGGTGGTGGTCGGAGCGGCGGCGCTCGGTTGGCTCGCGGCCGCGGCATCGGTATCCGCGCACCATTCGTTTGCCGCCGAGTTCGACCGCAATCTGCCGGTCAACGTCACGGGGTCCGTGACGAAAGTCGAATGGGCGAATCCGCACGCGCGTTTCTACATCGACGCGAAAAACGAGAGCGGCGAGACCGTCAACTGGGACTTCGAGCTGGCGAGCCCGAATGGACTCATGCGCCGCGGCTGGACCCGCAACTCGATGAAGATCGGCGACGTCGTCACGGTCACCGGCTACCGCGCCAAAAACAATCCGCACGTCGGCAACGCGAGCACGGTGACGCTCGCAGATGGCAAGAAGCTGTTTGCCGGCTCCTCGGGCGAGGCCGGCGGCGAAGGCGCCACGCAATAGCAAGGGAGCGGGCACTCGACATGAACGTTTCGCTCAAGACGGCGGCCGCGGCCGCCGTTCTCCTGCTCGCCGCTCCAGCCTTCGCGCAGTGGCCGCGCTATCCGACTGCCGACGTGCCGAAGGCGCGCTCCGGCGAACCGAACCTCGAAGGGCCCGTGCCGAGAGCGCCCGACGGAAAACCCGATCTTTCGGGAATCTGGGAACGCGTGGGTCCGGGTGGAATCAATCCGGACATCGCATCGCTGCAATCGCCCGACGGCGGTCCTCCGGCGGCAACGTTCTGGAACATCGGGGCGGGCTTCGAGCAAGGCCTACCGTTTCGCCCGCTCGCCGCGATGCTGCGCGCGGAGCGCATGTCGAACAATCAGAAGAACAATCCTGACGCGTTGTGCCTACCGATGGGACTCATGCAGCTGCATCTGCACCCCCAACCGCGCAAGATCGTGCAAACACCCGGCCTCATCGTGATCATGTACGAAGGCAACAGCGGCCTTCGCCAAATCTTCACGGACGGGCGGTCGTTGCCGGAAGTCGGCCCCGACCTGCAGCCGTGGTGGTACGGCTACTCGTCCGGCCGGTGGGAAGGCGACACGCTCGTCGTCGAGACCGTCGGTTTTCGCGACGACGTTTGGCTCGACGTGCAGGGCAGCCCCCTCACGACAGCGGGCAAGATGACGGAGCGCTTTCGGCGCTTGAACTTCGGCAACCTGCAAATCGACGTGACGATCGAAGACCCGAGCGCCTACGTCCAGCCGTTCACCGTGCGGGTGAATCAGCGCATTCTGCTGGACGAGGAATTGATCGAGTTTATCTGCAACGAGAACGAGAAATCAGTTCCAGCACTTCGATCGATAGTCGAAACCTACCCCATAAAAAGAGCGGCCCCCCGATTTGGGGGCGCCGCTCCCTTCCGCCGCTTCTCTAGAGTGTGCCGCGACGTCCGAACACGAAGCTGACGATCGCAAGAATCAGGCCGACCACGAATAGGATCCAGGCGATGTTCGCCGACAATCCTGCAACACCCGTGACCCCGAGGACGCCTGCAATCAACGCGACTACCAAAAAGACCAATGCCATGTGCAACATGATGTGCTCTCCGCTAAGGTGAAATCGAACGCGTTGCTAATCGCGCGCGTCGCGGGCTTCGTCGGAAATCTCGTCGCCGACTGCCTCGATGTCTCTGCCCGACGCCTTCGACGGTGTTGCAGCCAGCGATGAACGCGCTCACGAGGAACATAACTCCGGTCAATGACAGTAGCTTGAGATCTGCAGTTTTCATGCGTTTCCTCTTCCTCTCCCGCGAACCGACGGTTCGATGGACACGGAAGTGCACGAAACATGCCAACGCAATTCGCGGCTGGGATCGTGACGCGCGGGCGGCGGCTCGACGGGCTTGCGCGGCGGGCATCCGGTGGTTTCGGTTCATGCTTTTCGTTTCTCATTTCTGATCTTCCTGCGTTAGGAGCCAGCCGACGCTCGAACCAATGTCGGCTGTCATGGAATCGCGCAGCAGCATGTAGGCATCCTGCTCGGCAAGCACATCGAGCGCGGCGCCGGCGGCAACGAAGTCGACCGGGAGCGCGTTCGCGTCGAGCGAGTCCCGAAGAATCAGCGGCGCCGGCGCTCGCCACACGCGCAGAGGAGCATCGAGCGCGGTCTGATAGCGCGCATGAATCCAGCCAGTTTGCGTACGGCTTTCGGCCAAGCTGACTCGCAGCCATTCGCCGCTGGCGGCTGTCGCATGCACGATGGAATCCGTCGGCAAGCGTGCGACGCTCGCGCTCTTGCGCGACGGACCGCGCCGCAAGTTGAGTGCATCCGCGGTCGTTTTGCTGTAGTGCGGCATGAAGTTCGCTGGACTGTGCTCGTCGTCGAAATGATGTGCGCCGAGCAGCGGCAACGGATCGACCGCGCCTTGGCCCCAACGGTAGACGCCGAAGTGCAGGTGCGGCACGGTGGCCGCGGCGTTGCCGCTGTTGCCGACGTAACCGAGCACCTCGCCGGCGTGCACGCTCCGGGTGCCGCTAATCGCCGCGCGCTCGAGGTGGGCGTAGTAATACGACGTGCCGGCGGTGCTCAACCACACCGTGTTGCCGCCGAGGCGGTTCTCGCGCGCAGTTGCACGCCCGTCGGCGACGGCGATCACCGGCGTCGAACGCGGCGCAAAGATATCCACACCTTCATGGTGACGCGCACCGGCATCGCGCTCCGCGCCGAAGAAGCTTTGCACCGCTTTGCTCTGCAGCCCGCCGACGGGAAACGGCAGCACTGGCGCGAGCTCGAGAGTGAGCCGGTACTGCGCGATTACTGCGAGCTCGGGCTGGATCCGCACGATGTAGGTGGCATCCTCCTTGAGCTCGACTTCGAGCACTGACTGTGCGGCCGGTAAGGCCGCGATCCAAACGTGACGCACGCGGTCGCTGAGCTCTTCGACGCGGAATAGCTCGACATAGATGCGTGCGTTCGTGTCGCCGGGCGCGACCGGCGTTTGCTCGAGCTCGAAAAGGATGGTCTGGCCTGCAATACCGGGGAAGGCGAGACCGAGCGCGGCGGGTTCATGTGCGACGAAACCTCCGGCCTCGGCATACGGGAGTGTTACCGCGAGCGGGTCGAGGAGCGCCGTGCGCGCCGCATCGAGCCATGCGCGGCCGAGCACCGTGCGATCGGCACCGACTTCAGCGAGCTGCTGGCTATACCGCTTATGCGTGAGCTCGCCCTGCTCGCTTTGCGTCTCGCCGCAACCCGCGAGCGTCGCAACGAGCGCAGACGCGCATAGGGCGTGGATGCGCCTGGCCGCCATGAGCGCTGAAGCAGCAATTTCCGTGCCGAATCCGCGATCTGCGTTGGCAGCCCCGCCCCACGGTGGCGGTGCCAGCGCGGTTGACCTATGCTCATGGCGTGTTCACGTGTGTAGAACACATGCGCAAAGCACCTCTTCGGCACCTGGCCCTGATCGTTTGGTTGGCCGGTCTCATGGCCTGCGACGGTACGAACGCACCGAGCGTCCCCGCCCGGGCGGACTTCCGGCCGAGCACGATTCTGGAAGCCGTGCTCGTGGGGACGAGTCGGCCGTTCGTGAGTTTCTCGCGCAGGGTGTCGACGTGAACGCGGCGGAGACCGACGGCACGACGCTCTTGATGCGAGCGATTCACGGCCGCCATCAGGCTATTGCCGACCTTCTGATCGCCGCCGGCGCCGATGTCAGCGCCTCGAACCGTTACGGTGTTACGCCGCTGTACTTAGCGGCGCGCGCCGCCGATGCGCGGGCTGCACGCGCCCTGCTCGCCGCGGGCGCGGACGCGAATACTGCGTTGCCCGATGGCATAACCGTGCTGATGACCGCCGCGAAGGCCGGCGATCCCGCGATCGTGGAAGTGCTGCTCGGCGAGAACGACTCAGCAGAGCCGGTCGCCACCTCCGGCTACTCGGCCGCCGGCGGGGAGCCCGGCCTCCAGAACAGAGCGGACCCGAATGCCCGCGAAAACTGGCACGCCCAAACGGCGCTCATCTGGGCAGCGGCCGAAGGTCACGCCGACGTCGTCCGGGTGTTGCTGGAAGGCGGCGCGGACGTCAATGCCGCGACCGCACGGGGCAACACGGCATTGCACGCGGCGACACGTCGCGGCTGGACGCAGATCATCGAGTTGCTGGCCGAGCACGGGGCGATCGCTCGAGGTGCGAAACGCGAGAGGTCAGACGCCGCTCGATCTCGCCCTGGGCGTGCCCGAGGAGCGCCTTCCCTACAACGAGGCCACTGCAACTTTGCTCCGCCGATTGGCCGGCGGCGGTTAGGATTTCCCTCGTGGTGGCGCGACCGTTAACGCATGGATTAACGGTTAATAACCGCAAATAACACGCCCCCAAAACCCACCTCCATTAGCATTCACCGCCGCTCGACGCCGAGCGCAGAAAAGGTCAAACGCCGCCGAACGGAAGTTCGCACGGCGCGGCTTACAACAACGAGGTAGATGACGAATGATGAGTCGGCGATGGGACGCGAAGTCTCAGTGTTTTGGTCCCGCACTCGCGTTTCTAGGGGCGTTGGCGTGCGGTGCGACGGCCTATGGACAACCTGCGCAACCCCCTACGCAGAACCAGCAACCCGCGGCGAATCGCGAGCAGGAACTGCACGATCGAGTCGACCAGCTCGAGCGGCGCATCGACGACCTCGAGTCGACGACCGTGCTATCCGAGCCCGAAACGCGCGTCCGTCAAATCGAGGTATACGTGGACGAAAACGGCGTCGAGTACGACGAGCCGTTGCCCGGCACCAGGAGGGTCGATTACCTACCAACGCGAGCGGGCCTACCGGCGCCAGACGATCAACGAGAAGATCGAAGAAGCGCTCGACGATGCGGCGAGCCGCAGCGTCGGCGTGGGCGTGGACGCCGCGATCACTCTCCAAAACGTCCAGCAAACGGAAGGAACCGACACCGAGGCCGACGGCAGCACGTACGAGCTCGCGTCCGCGGATCTGTTCTTCACTGCCGGCCTCGCGCAGAACACCGTCTTCTATGCCGACATCGTCGGCTTGAGCGGCACGCCGCCCGACAACGAAGTCGGCGGTCTCACGCTGTTGAACGGCTATGCCGCGCGGCTCGTGAGCCAAAACGAGCTGAACCTGCGCGAAGCCTGGGTGATGACCGAGCTCGCGAAGCAACGAGTTCGGGCTCACCGCCGGCCGACTCGATCTCACGAACTACTTCGATCACAACGCCGTCGCCAACGACGAGACGACGCAGTTCTTGAGCGACGCGCTCGTGAACAACCCCATGCTGGGCCTCTCGGAGAACGGCGCGGGCCTCGCCGCCGTCTTCGACCCGAAGAACGGCTTCAACGCGAAATTCGGCTATCAGCAAAGCAGCAGCACGGCACTGAACCTCATCGGACTCGCTGTTCTACCTCGCGGAGGTCAGCAAGCTGTTCACGCCGTTCAATCTAGGCGAAGGCAACTATCGCGTTTGGTACCGCACCGACAACAGCAGCGGCGAGGACCAGAACCGGCTATGGCATCAGCGCCGACCAGAAGCTCTCGTCCGCGCTGACGGTGTTCTGCGCGCTTCGGGCAGGCAGAGACCGGCGGTGCCGGACGACGAGTTCTACAGTCTCGGCTTCCAGCTCAAGAACGGCGTCGATGTTCAACCCCGAAGACGCGTGGGGCGTCGGCTTCGCCCAAACCGAGCTCGGCGCGGGCGACGAGGAAAACCTCATCGAGGGCTACTACAATCTGCGGATGACGCAAAAAATGCAGCTCTCTTTTCACCTGACTCACGTGACCGAGAAACCGTTCGGGGCGGAAGAGGTCAGCTACTTCGTACCCGGCGTGCGATTGCAGGCGAGCTTCTAGAGCCGCCTAGGAGAATCAACATGCATGCTCGGAAAGCTAACGTCTCAGCTCGTCGTGCGCCGATCGTCGGCGCTGCCAGCGAGCGGCTCACGTCGCTGGCGCAGGATCACGCGACACTCGCCGGCCGCGGCCGCGACGGCCGGCCGGCCCGTGAAGATCACCGACCCGACGTCGGTCGTTCTGATCGTCAATCGCGACTCGAACGACATCGGCTTCATGGACATCGCGACCCATAAGATGGTCGGCAACGTGTTCCTCGGCAACAACGTGAATCCGCACATGGCGATGATGTCGCACGACGGCCGTTACGTCGTCACCGGCGGCACGCGCGCGAACAAAGCCTACATCATCGACGTGCCGACCATGACGCTTGCTCAAGGAGATCCGCGTTGATTTCGCGCCGGAGCACTTGGCGTTCTCGCCCGACGGCCGCTACTACTATCAAGGCAACCCGGACGGCGACTCGATCTCCGTGATCGACATGGTCTCGATGACCGAGATCAAGCGCATTCCGGGCCTCGTCGAGCCGCTGAACATCACGTTCACTCCGGACGGCACGAAGGCGTACATCGGCAACTACGGCGCGCATTGGGTCGGCGTCATCGACGTCACGCGGCACGAGCTGCTCAAGAGGATCGAAGTCGGCGAAGTGCCGGGCGTCGCCAAGTTCGATCCCGATCGCTACCTCGGCGAGATCAAGGGCGTGTCGAACGCGAGCATCAGCGAACGACGGCAGATATTTGTACGCGGCCGACGGCGACCTCGGCATCGTCGGCGTCATCGATACGCGCGACGACAAAGTCATCAAGACCATCCGCGTCGGCGCCGATCCCTTGGCGCGCGTTCATGAGCCACGATGGGCGCTACGCGGTCACGGTGAACAACGGCGACGAAACGATTTCGGTCATCGATACGGCGCAGGAACGAGGTCGTCGCCACGCTCGAAGCCGGACCCGACATGACCGGAGTCAATTTCGCCGCAGGCAAAGCCTTCGTCATCAGCGCGACGAGCGGTTTCGTCTACGTGTACGACATGGCGACGCTGGAGCCCGCCGGTCGGATCAAGATCGGCGTGAATCTGCAGCTAGAGACCGCGACGACGGACACGGCGGATCAGAAGCTGTATCTTGCGAGCTCGACCGACCACTCGATCTATGTGATCGACGCAGCCACGGAAGCCGTGGAGCAGGTCACCACGTCGGCCTGTATCCCATGGGGCACGCACATCATGGAGAGTAAGGACAACTACTGCCATTGAAGGTAGTACAAGCCGCAACCGCCGGAAAGGCCCCGGCGGCTGCAATACGTCTATGATTCGCCTATGAGCGTCCCTCGACTGGTTTGCACGATCGTCCTCGGCACGGCCGCTTTCTCGTCCATCGTCGCACGCCCAAAGCGTCCGCGATCACACTCGGCCGACACATACCCACGAGGGCGCGGTCAGCGAAGCGCAGGCGGAGGTGATCACGCTGACGTTGGCGCCCGTCGGCAAGCAAGTCGTGCAGACGTGGATTCGAACGGCCGGTGTGCTCGACGCGTCGCGGCAACGGCTCAGCGCATGCGTTCGTTCGCCGGACGGCGAGCGGGTGCGAACGGACCAACGCGTCCGCGCTTTCCCTCCGGATTCCAAGTCATCGATCTACCAGGCGCGAGTCGTCACCGTGACGGCAGGCGAGGATTGCACGCACGTAGAAGCAAGGCTGTCCGGACCGGTATACGGCGACGCATCGCGCTACGTGATGGAAATCATCGTGCCCCTCGGCGAGCTGCTCGCAGTCGCCGAACGAAGCGATCATCGAACGCGAAGGCAGCCGGATCGTGTACGTGCAGGATTCTCCCGGCCAGTACGCGCCGCGAGAGATTCATGCCGGCGAGACGGGCGAGCTCTACACCGAGGTGCTGCACGGCGTCGCCGAAGGCGACCAAGTCGTGACCATCGGCAGCTTCTTCGTCGACGCAGATTACCGGCTGAAAGCCGCCCCACCAGAATCGGCGACCGCGAGCGATCCTGCGGGTGATGCCCACCAGCACGGCAGTGCTCACCAGCATAATTAGGGTCGTCATCCGTTACCGACTGCTCGTGCTGTCGGTGGTCGCAGCCTTGGTGCTCGCGAGCGTCTATTCGCTGCGCAACGCGGCGCTCGACGCGATTCCCGACATCTCCGATCCGCAGGTAATCATCTACGCGAAGTGGCCGCGCAGCGCCGAGCTGCTCGACGCGGAGGTCGCCGACCCTTTGATCCAGTCGCTGATCGGCTCGCCCGGGAGTCGAGTCGATTCGCGCCACGTCGCATCTCGGCTATTCGTTCGTCTATCTGATCCTGAGCGACGCCGAGTCAGCGGGCGGCCGTCAAGGAGCTCGCTCTCGATCGCATCAACGCGCTGCGCTCGAGGTTGCCCGCCGGATGTGGAGCTCACGCTCGGGCCCGACGCGAGCAGCTTGGGCTGGATCTACCAGTACGCGCTCATCGACCGCGCAGGCAACGCACGATTTGCGCGAGCTTCGGCAGCTCAACGAAAGCCGCATCAAGCCGACTGCTCGAGAACGTTGCCGGGTATCGCGGAGGTCGCGACCGTCGGCGGCCTCGAACGGCAGATCGAGCTCAAGCGTCTTTCCGCCGCTGCTGGCCGAAGCCGGCCTCTCGTTGCGGCCCGTGATCACGGCCGTCGCAGGGGCGTTCCAGCAGGTCGGCGGGCGCATGATCGAGATCGCGAACCGCGACTATCAGCTTCGCGGAGTCATCGAGAGCGAGCGGCTCGACGAGCTCGAGAGCATCGTCATCGGCCGCGCCGCCGGACGGACGCGCGGTTCGCCTGCGCGACATCGGCTACCTGCAGTCGAGCTGGGATCTGCGCCGGGGAATCGCCGATCTCGACGGCGAAGGCGAAGCCGTCGGCGGCATCGTGATCATGGAGCAAGGCGAAAACGTCGTCGCGGTCTCGAGCGACGCTCGATGCGCACGCTCGACGAGCTGCGCGCGCTCGTTGCCTGCAGAACGTCGAAATCGTGACCGCGTACGATCGTTCGGCGCTGATCTGGGCGACGCTCGAGAACTTCTTCACCGCGCTCTCCTACGAGCTCGCGGTCGTCGTGCTCGTGATCATCTGGGCGCTGCGCAGCGGGCGCGCAGCGGTCGCGCCGGTGGCGGTATTGCTGCTCGGCTGCCTGTTCACGGTGTTGCCGCTCGCCGCGTTCGGCCAAACGATCAACTTGCTCTCGTTGGCGGGCCTTGCGATTGCCGTCGGCGAGATGGCGGACGCCACCATCGTGATCGTCGAGAACTGCACCGCCGAGCTCGCAAAACGCGGAAGCCGACCTACGCCGAGAAGCTCGAGACATCGTCCCGCCATGGCGAGGATGACGCGGCCGCTGCTGTTTTCTCTGCTGATCATCCTCGCGTCGTTTCTCCCGATCTTTTTCCTCGGCGACCGCGAGGCGCGCCTGTTCGACCCGCTCGCGTACAGCAAGACGTTCGCGATGGCGTTCTCGACGTTGCTCACGTCTGTTTCTGCTGCCGATCATCATCGTTTGGGTCTTCAAAGCGAAAGCTCCGCACCGCGCGGCGAGCGGCGACAGCCGGTTCGTGCGCGGCTATCGAAGCGCGCTGCGCACCGTGATTCGCTTCCGCTACGCCGTCGTAGGCGCCGAGCGCCGCTCTGCTCATTGCCGCAGCGATCCTGATGAGCGGCTTTCAGCGCGACTACATGCCCGAGATGGAGGAAGGGTCGATCCTCTACATGCCGACGACGGTACCCGGCCTACCGAGTCGCGAAGCCGGCTGGATGCTGCAGCAGATGGACCGCAAGCTGAAGGAGTTCCCGGAAGTAGCGCGCGTCTTCGGCAAGCTCGGGCGCGCGGACACGTCCACCGATCCGGCGCCGATGATGATGACCGAGGCCACGATGCTCCTGAAGCCGACCACGGAGTGGCGGCCGGGCCTGACCAAGGAGCGCCTGATCGCCGAGATGGATGGAGCGATGCAGCTCGTCGGCTACGTCAACGCGTGGACGCAGCCGATCGCCGGACGTATCGCGATGCAGGACACCGGGATCCAGACGCCGGTCGGGATCAAGGTGAAGGGGCCGGACGTGGCTGTCATCGAGGAGATTTCCGCGCCAGATCGAGGCAGCTGCTCGGCGCGTTTCCGGGCACGAGCATCCGTGATTGCCGAGCGTATCTCGCAGGGTTTCTACGTGGACGTCGAGAACGATCTAGCGCGGCTCGCGGAGAACGGAGTAACGCGTGGACGAAGCGATGTCGACCGTGCGCTACGCGATCGGCGGCGACAACGTCGTGACGGTGCGGCAACCGGACGGCACCACCGTGCCGTTCAGCATCCAATATGCTCCGGAGTATATCGATACGCTCGAAAAGATCCGCAGCGCGCCCGTATCATGGCCGGCGGCAAGCAGGTGCCGCTTCGACTCGATCGCCGACGTCGAGGTGCGGGAGATGCCGGAGATGATCCGCAACGACGGCGGTGAGCGCGCCGGCTACATCTACGTCGATCTCGACGGCGTGACGGGGGTCGACTACGTCGAAAGCGCGAGCCGTTATCTCTCCGGAGCAGCTGAGCCTGCCGGCCGAGTATTCGTTGGAGTGGACCGGCGCCCATCGGTATGCCGAAGAGGCGCGTGACCGGTTGATGCTCGTCGTACCCGCTGACGCTCGTGATCACCTTCGTCCTGCTGTTGCTCGCTTTTCGATCGTGGGCGCGAGAGCGCTCTGATCATGTTCTCGGCGCCGTTCGCTTTGGTCGGCGGAGTGCTATTGCAATGGTTTCAGGGCTACGCGATCACGACCGCCGTCATCATCGGTTATGTCGCCGTTCTCGCGATCACGGTGCAGACCGGCATCATCATGGTCGAATTCATTCGGGATGCGTTGGCAGCGCCGCGGCGACCAGCCCTACGTCGACGCGGTGATCGAAGGCTCGGCCGCCCGGTTGCGGCCGAAGCTCATGACGGTCGCCACCACGGTCTTGGGCTTGCTGCCGATCATGCTCGCCACCGGGTCCGGGCTCGACATCACGCAACCCATCGCGGCGCCGAGCGTCGGCGGCATGGTGACGTCGACGGTCTACGTCCTGTTCCTGATCCCGTGTCTGTTCGTGATTGGTCACGACCTGCGCCGGCGCCCGTCGCGGACCGCCGCGCCGACCGCGTAACAGGCTCGAAGCGCCGCGAGGCGTGCGCATCCGACCTCACCGGCGCTATAGTGACGCCCGCCATTCAGTTCAGATCGCTTGAGCCATGGACAGGACGTACAAAGGAAAGTGCTTTTGCGGCACCGTGCAAATCACGGTGACCGGCAAACCCGTCGTCATGGGCTACTGCCACTGTGAATCGTGCCGCAGTTGGTCGGCCGGCCCGGTGAATTCGTTCACGCTGTGGAAGCCGGAGGCCGTCAAGATCTCTAGCCGGCGAGGCGAATATCGGCACGTATGCGAAAACGCCGCAGAGCCGCCGGAAGTGGTGCAAGACCTGCGGCGGCCACATCATGACCGAGCATCCGACGATGAAGCTGATCGACGTCTACGCGGCAATCATTCCCGAGCTCAAGTTCGAGCCTCGCGAGCACTTGCACTATCAGGAAGCCGTGCTGCGGATCGTCGACTCGTTGCCGAAAAACAAAGACGTGCCGAAGGCCGCCGGCGGCTCGGGTGTGCTGCTACCGTCCTAGGGAAGGCGCATCCTCGATGTGGCACGTCTATGTCGTCCGCTGCGCGGACCGCACGCTGTACACGGGCGTCGCCAAAGATCTCGCTGCGCGAATGGTCGCCCACAACGCGGGACGCGGAGCGAAATACACGCGCGGCCGCCTCCCGGTCGAGTTGGTGTATCGCGAGACGGTCGCCACGCGCGGAGCCGCGCTCAAGCGCGAGCTCGCGATCAAGCGCCTGCGCGCGGCAGCGAAACGCGAATTGATCGCGCTTCGCTAACCTCGCAGCCGCTCGATCTCCTCGCGCAGCGCCGTCGGCCGATCGGTAGCGATCCGCTCGAGCACGCGGACGCGCTCCTCGAGCTTGGCGATCGTCGCATCGCGCGCCGCGAGGGAGGACTTCAGCGTCTCGATCTCCTCGGCCCCCCTCCCGCCCCGCGCCGGCCGTGCCGGCGACTATCGAGCGGATAGCCGTGACGGGCGCGAATCCACGTCGTCGCCACCCCGGACAAGATCGCGGCAATCGGTATCAGAACCCAGACCCAGTTGCTCATCGGCTATCCCCCAAAACGACTCGTGGAAGTATCGCACCCCTCGGGTGCGGACGTCGCGTTCAGCGCACGCGCGCCATCGCGAACGCGTCGGCGAACGCGCCGTCGCGAAACGAATACTTGCGCAGCCGGCCCTCGATCACGAACTCGAAGCGCTCGTAGAGCCTGATTGCCACGTCGTTGTCCGTGTAAACGTTGAGCTCGAGGCGCGACAGGTTGAGCCATCGATCCGCGAGATCGATCGCAGCCTGCAGCAGCGCCGTGCCGATGCCGCGCCCCTGCCATTGATCGTGCACGGCCATGCCGAGCTGGCCGACGTGACGCCGGCGAGGCGATCGATCGTTCGCGATGAGCCCCAGGCTGCCGACGATCTCCCGATCGACGCAGGCGACGAGCCCATACACGTTCTCCGCTTGAGCAGCCAAACGCTTGCGCCACAGTTGCGCGGACGGATACGGCAACTGCAGCGTTCCCCACACTGCACGTGGTTGGCCGTGGATTCGCTGCAGACCGTCGAAGTCCTCCGGCTCGGTTCGACGAATCAGTATGTTGTCGCTCATAAAAAAACCCTGGTTGGCGGCTGCCTTCCAGGGTCTTCGAAGGAGAGGCAGTCGCGGTTGGAGTCGGACTGCCTTTGGTACGCGTACGGCTAGGCAGCCCTCCTCGCGTGGAGTACGAGTCGAATAGCCGTGGCGCGATTGCGTTTCATGGGCGCGCATCTTAGTGGCGCCGTGCTCGACTTGCAATGGTCACGCCGGCGCGCTGGTCTTGGCGTGCTCGTCGATGACGAGGCGCGCGAGATCCCGCCGCTCGCGGTGCAGCAGCCGCAGAATCAAGAACAACGCGACGATCACGAGGCCGACCACGAGGCCCCACCATAGACCGACGGCGCCGTAGCCAAGAGAGAAGCCGAGCCACAAGCATACGGGCATGCCGATGCACCAGAAGCCCAGAACATTGACGAGCATCGGCACACGCGTGTCGCCGAGCCCCCGGAGCAGGCCGAGCGCGACGACCTGGAGACCGTCGAACACCTGAAAAACGCCGGCGATCGGAAGAAGCAGGACGGCGAGCCGCAGCACCTCGGCCTCGCGGGTATAGATGCCCGCGAAAAAGCCGGGGAACAGAATGAACGAGAGCGCCGCAACCGCCATGAACGCGGCGCCGACGAGCAAGGCCGCGACAGTCGACCGACGCACGCCATCGGGGTCGCCGCGGCCGACGGCGTGGCCGACGATGACCGCGGCCGCCGACGATACGCCGAGCGGCACCATGAAGGTCAGCGAGGCAAGATTCAGCGCCACTTGATGCGCTGCGACCTGCGTAACGCCTAGCCAACCCATGAGCAACGACATGCCTCCGAACAGCCCTGTCTCCAGCATCATCTGCGCGCCGATCGGCGAGCCGAGCCACAAAACGCGGCCGAGCGGAGCCGCCGCGAGCAAATCGGGTGCGAGTCTCCGCAGATAGGGCGCGACGTGCGGCCAGCCGAGCGCGAGCAGCATCGCCGCCATGAACCAGCGGCTCGTGGTCGTCGCCCACGCCGAGCCGAACACGCCGAGCGCCGGGAAACCGAGCGCGCCGAATACCCAGACGTAGTTCAAAGCGGCGTTGAGGACATTCGCAACGATGATCGTCGCAACCATGGGCGCCGTGCGGTGATGCGCCTGCAACGTTTGCCGAAGCACCACGAATGCGTATAAAGGCCAGACAGAGGGAATCAGCCGGTGCAGGTACCCCGCCGCCACGGGAATGATCTCGGCAGGTTGGCGCACGAGCGTGAGGACTGGCTCCACCGTGAAGAGCAGCAACGAGGTCGGCACTGTGAGCACAACCGACAGCACGAGACCGCGCTGCAACCCTCGCGTCACAGCCAACGGATCCTTGGCGCCGAGCGCCTGCGCGATGATCGGGTCGAGCGCGAACAGCACGCCCATGCCGAAGATCGTGACGACGAAGAAAAAGAAATGACCGAGCGCCACGGCGGCGAGCGCCGCGGCCGACACATTGCCGACCATGATCGTGTCGACGACGCCCATCAGCATCATGCCGACCTGAATGAGCACGATCGGCCCCGCGAGCTTGAGCAATGCCGCGAAATCGGCGCGCGTGGGCGAATTCCTGTGGCGCGGGAGAGTCATGCCGGTGGGTCTGGTCCGAAAGGGCGCCGATTATGGTACTAGTCGCGACTGCATGCACGATCTGCGGTGACGGTTTCAACCCTTCCGCCCCGCTGCGCATCTAACTTAGCGGATACGATCGATGCCGAACGCGGAACACAAGCCGTTGCAAAGCGCTACATACCTCGACGAAGCGGGATTGGTCGCCGCCGCTCGCGGCGGCGACCTGCGCGCCTTCGAAAGCCTCTATCGAGCTCTGTCGCCGGCCGTGTACGGGCTCTGCCTCAGGCTCGCGCGCGATCCTGCCGAAGCGCAGGATTGCCTGCAGGAGACGTTCGTGCGCGCGTGGCGGCGCCTTGCGGAATTTCGCGGCGACAGCCGCATGGCGACCTGGCTGCATCGAATCGCGGTGAACGAAGTGCTCGCGCGCAAACGCAAGGCCTCTGTCGAGCAGCGGCATCTAAGTGCTGTGGATTCCGGCAAGCGGTACGCGGCAAACGATCCCGCGACGCTGCAAGACCTCGAGCGTGCGATTGCAAAGCTCCCGGAAAGGGCTCGCGAAGTATTCGTGCTGCATGCGATCTACGGCTACGCCCATGAGGAAGTCGCGAGCATGCTTGCCGTGACCGTCGGCACCTCCAAAACGCAACTGCACCGCTCGCGCAAGCTGCTCGCCGCGATGCTCGGCTTCGACGCGGCCGACGACGAAGCGGCGCGCCTACAGCAGCGGCCTGACGACTCGGCGAGCGCCGGGGACGGCGACTCATGAGCGAGAAGAGATCGCGAACGCTCGACGAGATCATCGGGCGGCTACCGGCGGAAATCGCGCCGCCGGATGATCTTTGGCCGCGGATCGAGGCGGAGCTCGCACGCCCTTCGGTCGACTCGCTCGCACGCGACCTGCCAACGGAGGTCGCACCGCCCATCGACTTGTGGCCGCAGATCGAGGCGCGAGTTCGGCGACCTCCGCGCCGTGGAAAGCTTGCGGTCGCGGCAACCGTGGCAGCGGGCCTCGCCGCCGTCGTGATCGCAACCGCGCTCCGCGAGCAGGGCGGCCCCGGCGATACGCCGCCGAGCATCGTGCAAACCTTGCCGCGCGACGTCGCGGACGAAAACGCCGCGCTGTGGTGGTTGGGGCAAATGCCACCGGCGGCTAACGACGTCGCGCTCGCGCTCTCCCGCGACCTCGCGCTCTTGCGCAGCGAGCGTGAGGCGATCGAGCAAGCCATCGAAGCGCACCCTGCGGACGGTCATCTCCAGGATCTCTGGGGTTACACGTACGCGGCGGAGCGGCGGCTCGAAAGCGAGGCCAACAGAGTCATGCTCACCTATGAACGAGGATATGGCATATGAACGGACGTTTAGCGGCCGCGGCAATCGTGCTGGCGGGTTCTTGGCTCGGAGGTCCGGCGAGCGCCGCGACGCCGATCGACCGGCGCATCGACGCAAGAGACGGCGATACTCTGGAGATCCACAACGTCTCGGGGTCCATCAGCGTCACGGGCGGCGGCGACAACGAGGTGCACGTCACCGGCAGCCTCGGCGACAACGTCGAGCGGTTCGACTTCGAAAGAGTCGGCGACCGTATCGTCGTACGCGTCGTGCTCGAGGAAGATTCGCGATCCCACGAGCCCACGGTTCTCGACATTGCGGCACCGCGCGGCATCGATATCGACGTCGACGCGGTGAGCGCCGCGATCGTCGTGAGCGGCGTCGAGGGCGAGCAGCGGCTTTCCTCGGTGAGCGGCGAAATCCGCACGGAAGTCTTCGCCGAGGAGCTGAGGGCTCGCTCCGTCAGCGGTCGTGTGCGCATAGACGGTCACGACCGCGCCGCGATTACGCGTGTCAATTCGGTCAGCGGATCAATCGAGCTACTGAACGTGGGCGGAGAAGTCGATGCGCAAACGGTGAGCGGCACAGTCGAGATCACTGCAGGCCCGCTCGCGCGAGCCGCGCTCAATTCCGTGTCCGGCAGCCTGTCGCTGCGCGGCGCATTGAGCGATGCGGCCCGGATCGAGGCAACGACGACGAGCGGATCCATAGAGATGCGCTTTGCGGGCGACGCCGCCGCGGACTACGAGCTCAAGTCGTTCAGCGGCCGAATCGACAATTGCTTCGGACCGCAACCCGATGATTCGCAGCGGCGCGGCCCGGGCACGGAGCACCGCTTCGAGGAAGGCAGCTCGAATGCGCGCGTGTACGCGAACACGTTGAGCGGCTCGATCGAGCTCTGCCGCGAATAGCCTTTGTCGAGCGCCCGCGGCTGACGGCGCGGGCGCGCTTTCGGTTATGCTTCCGGCTTCTCGCCGCGCTATCGAGGGGGCAAGCCGTGCATAACACCAAGCTTCGTCTTTTGACCGTCCAGTGGTTGTGGCTCGCGGTCATCAGCTGCGCCGTGCACGCTGCCGCGCTCGAGCGCGGCGGCCGCCCCGAAGACGTCGGGCTGTCCACGGAGCGTCTCGAAAGACTCACGGCGGCTCTGCAACAGTACGTCGACGACGACAAGCTCGCGGGCTCGGTCACATTGATCGCGCGCCGCGGCAAGATCGCGTATCTCGAGGCGGTCGGCGAGCGCGATCGCGAATCGCAAGCGCCGATGCGCACCGACTCGATCTTCCGCATTGCGTCGCAGTCGAAAGCCATCGTCAGCGTTGGCGCGCTGCTCCTCGCCGAGGAAGGCAAGCTGCTGCTGACGGATCCGGTCGGCAAATATTTACCGGAGTTTCTCGAAACCAGCGTTGCGGTACCGACGCAGGGCGGTGACCGCTACGAAGTCGTGAAAGCTTCCCGGCCGATCACGATTCGCGACTTGCTCACCCATACTTCCGGCTTCTCCTACGGCACCGGCGTCGGCGGGGATCGCTGGGCAGAGGCCGGACTGGAAGGTTGGTATTTCGCCGATCGCAACGAGCCGATTCGGGAGTCGGTTGCGCGGATGGCGGCGTTGCCTGCGCAAGCGCAACCCGGCGAGCGCTGGATCTACGGCTACAACACCGACATCCTCGGCGCCGTCGTCGAGCAGGTGTCGGGTCAGCCGCTCGATCGGTTCCTGACCGAGCGGATCCTCGCTCCGCTGCGAATGACGGACACGCATTTTTATCTGCCGCGCGATAAGCGCGATCGCCTCGCGACGGTCTACTCCGCAGCGCCCGGCGGGCTCGCGCGCGCTCCGGACGCGGGCGGCACTACCGGCAGCCAGGGCGCCTACGTCGACGGTCCGCGCAAGAGTTTTTCCGGCGGCGCAGGACTGCTGTCGACGGCCACGGACTATGCGCGGTTCCTGCAAATGTTACTGAACGGCGGCGAGCTCGACGGCGAGCGCATTCTGAGCCGCAAAACGGTCGAGCTCATGACGGTGGATCATCTTGGCGCGATCGATTTCCGGCCGGGTCAAGGCTTCGGGCTCGGCGTGTCGGTGCTCGAGGACGTCGGCGCCCGCGGCACGCCAGGCTCCGTCGGCGAGTTCGGCTGGGGCGGCGCATACCACACGACGTACTGGGTCGACCCGCGGGAAGAGCTCGTCGTCGTGCACCTGACGCAGCTCCTGCCGGCCGGCGACGTCGACGATCAGGGCAAAGTTCGCACGCTGATCTACCAAGCGATCGCAGACTGACATCGGGGTCAGGCACCGGGTCAGGCACAGAGCCTGACCCCTCTTTGTTAGAGGTAAACGAAATGAGCGAGCAACACGAGAATGTCGATCGACGCAGCGTGATCGTGGGAGCGGGCAAAGTCGCGGCCGCGGGCGTTGCAGCAACCTTGAGCGCCGGCGCCGCCACACGTGCCGCCGCGCAAAGCTCCGCCGGACAGGAATGCATGACGATCGTCTATCAGAATGGCGCAGACGTGCGCTTCGACTTCGATTACTACGAGAAGACACACATGCCGTTGATCATGCGGCTGTACGGCAAATCTATCAGCCGTTTCGAGCTGCGGCGCGGCCAGCCCGGCGCCGATGGCGCGAAACCGCCGTACGTTGCGACGATCACGATCTGGATCGCGGACCCCGCAGCATTCGACGCCGCGGCTGAGCAGCATCAAGCCGGCCTACGCGCCGACGTGCCGAAATTCACGAATGCGACACTGATCGCGCAGCGCGACCGGATCGTGGCCACGGCAACCTAAGCTCGGGCCTGAAGGGGACGCGCGTACACGCGGACCCCCGGCATCGTTCCGACATCGCTCCCGACACCGCGGGAAACGTCGGAATTGAGCGCCGCGCCACAGTTCCGCCTGCCGGCGCCCCTTACTCTTTCGTGAATGCACGCACCCGCGACAGTCGACTTCCGCCTGCTGGCGTACTTTTCGCAGCACATCCTGTGCAGCAGATGTTTGCGTCACGGCATACGCACGCGCATCGTGCAGATCATCTCCAAACGGCATCGTCCGCACACGTTGTGTCGTGGGTGCCGCGACGCACGATCAGCAGGCCCACTGATTCAGCGCGCTAGCAGCGCCGGCAGCTCGCGCATTTGCGTGAACGTGACCTCGGCGCCGGCCTCCGCGAGGCGCTCGACCGGCGTCAACCCGGCAAAGCCGAAGGCCGTCATGCCTGCTGCGCGCGCCGCGGCGATGCCGTTCACCGAGTCCTCGACCACTGCCGTTCGGGCCGGCGCTGCGCGCATGCGCGCGGCGGCGTAGAGGAACACGTCCGGCGCCGGCTTGCCGCGCTTGACTTCCGTCGCACTGAACAGTTTGCCCTCGAACAACGGCAAGAGGTTCGTCGCGCCGAGCGTAGCGCGCATCTTGGCGTGGTCGCCGCTCGACGCGATGCAGTACGGAACGTCGAGTCGTTCCAACACTTCCCTAATCCCTTCGACCGGCTGGATGCGCTCACGCAAGACTTGGTCGCGACGGCGGCGATACGCGTCGAGCGCGCCGGTGGGGACCGGGCGTCCCGTGAGCTCGGCCACGATCTTCATGCAGTCGGCGAGCGTCCGCCCCAGAAATTGCTCGTAGACCTGTGCGGGCGGCAGGTCGACGCCTAGCTCCCGGAGAAACTCGCCGAAAACCTCGTGGACGATGCGCTCGCTATCGACGACTACGCCGTCGCAGTCGAATATGATCAGGTCGAAGCGTTTGGCCACGGTAACCTGCGGCGGTGACTGGTCGGCAGATGAGCAAACTCGGCGGCTTTGGTGCCTATCTCGCGGCCGCCTGTGCCTCCGCGCAGCCGGCACTGTACACCGAAATGACCGCGACGCACTTGCCGAGCGGTCTTGCCGGCCCGTGCATGAGCGCGGCGGCCGGCGACGCGGACGGCGACGGCGATCTCGACCTCGCGCTCGCGATGGAGTTTCAACCGAAGGTCCTGCTCGTCAACGACGGCTCCGGCGTCTTCTCCGACGGCTCCGCGCAAATGCCGCGAACCGTCCACGATAGCGAGGACGTCGCGTTCGCCGATTTCGATCGCGACGGCGACCTCGACCTCGTGTTTGTCAGCGAGGACGATCGCGCCGACGAGCTGTTCCTGAACCTCATCGCCGGCCGCTACAGCGACGCAAGCGCGCGGCTCCGCGCCGGCGACACGGTCTCGAACTCACTCGTGGTCGTCGATTTGAACGGCGACGGCTCACCGGACGTGCTGACCGGCAACATCGGTGACGATCTCGCGCTGATCAATGACGGCACGGCGGCCTTCAGCGATGAAACCTTCAGCCGCTGGCAGCAGCACGGCGAGTCGCGTACGCAGGATCTCGAGCTCGTCGACGTCGACGGCGACAAAGACCTCGATGTCGTCGTCGGCAACGAGGGCCAGAACGAGCTCTTCTTGAATGACGGCGGCGGCCGTCTCCTCGATGCCACCGCCGGGCGCTTGCCGGTGCGCCACGACGAGACGCGCGAGATCAAGGCAGCGGACTTCGACGGCGACGGCGACAACGATCTCGTCGTCGCGAACGTGCGTTTCGTCACCGACTGGCCGCGCCGCAATTACCTCCTATTGAATAACGGCGCCGGCTACTTCACCGATGCGGCACCCGGCTGGCTGCCATTCGATGACCGGGATGACTTCGCAATTGCTGTGCTGGACGTCGATCTCGACGGCGACGTGGACATCATTTCACCGTCCACGGTGCTCCGCGGCAGCGTGGGCGACTATCAGGTGTTGCTCAACGACGGTAGGGCGCGTTTCTCGACGGCGCCCGCAGGCACGGTGCTGCCCGCCGGCGCGAACGGCAATGGGTTCGATATCGAAGTGGCGGATTTCAACGCGGACGGCGCCGCCGATCTATTCCTCTGCAATCGTGCGAGCGACTCGCGCAGTGTTAGCGCGGCAGCTGCAACCGGAGGCGTGCAGCGCCTGCTGTTCAGAATACCTCGCGACCACTGACGCGGCGCCGCACCTCGGGTCCGCTAGTTCGCGGGCTCGATCCGCAGGATCGCGCCATTGTCCTCGTCGGTCAGAAGGTACAGGAGCTCGTCGGGTCCTTGCCGCACGTCGCGGATGCGCTGCCGCAAATCGACGAGCAATTGCTCGCGCCGCAACTCCTCCATGTTGTCGTTGAACAAGATCCGCTCCAGGTGCCCGGTGCCCGGAATCTCGCCCTGCGCAGCGCGCCGACGAACACGTCGCCCTTCCACTTCGGCAGCTTGTCGCCCGTGTAGAACGTCATACCCGAGACCGCGATCGACGGCGTCCAATAGACGAGCGGATCGATGAAGCCCTCGTGCGAGAACCCCTTCGATTGCCACGGACCCGGGTACTTCCGGCCCAGGCTCACGAGCGGCCAGCCGTAATTGCCGCCGGGTACGAGCACGTTGATCTCGTCGCCGCCGTTCGGCCCGTTCTCGTTCTGCCAGATAGCGCCGGTCACCGGATGGACGGCGAGGCCGAGCGTGCTGCGGTGGCCCATCGTGAAGACTTCGGGCTTGTGGCCCGCTTTGCCCACGAACGGATTGTCGTCGGGCATCGTGCCGTCGTCGCGCAGACGCAGCACTTTGCCCGCGTGGCGTTGCGGGTTCTGCGCATTGTCGCCCTGCTGCCGAACGTCGTTACGTACAGCGTCCCGTCGCGACCGAACGCGAGGCGCGAGACGCTGCTGGTCGTGTTGTCCGACACGAAGATGTCGCGCACATCGGTGAGCGCGCCGCCTTTCCACGTGCCGCGCGCCAATCCGAGCACCGCGCCGCCTGCGACCGGCTTGTTGTAGGTCAGGTAGACGTAAGGCTTTTTCTCGAACTTCGGATGCAGCGCGATATCGAATAGCCCCGACAAACCGGCGGCGCGCACGTCGGGAACGCCCTCGATCGGCTGCGGATCGAGCACGCCGTCGCGCACGATGCGCAGCTGCCCGCCGCGCTCGGTCACGAGCATCTCGCCGCTCGGCAGGAACGCGAGGCTCCAAGGCCTTTTCAACCCGGGTACCAGCACGACCACGCGGATGTCTTGGCCTTCGGCGGTGTGATACTTGATCGGGCCCAGTCGGAAGAGGAGGCACCACGATTCCGGTCGGCGCAACGGGTATGCCGTTGTTGAATGGGACCTGCTGCTGTGCGGCGAGCGGCAGGGCGATGAGGCTCAGCGCGACCGTCGCCGCGCGCTTGAGAACCGACATGACTGCCTCCGGGGTGACGAGCTTTCTTCGACGGGCGCTGTAAAGGACGGTAATACTATCGCGGATGATACGGTCGAACTCTCATTTTTTCTCAATACGACCACGCGCGCTCGCGGGCTGATTTCGCCGGCGATACGCGCTGCCTGACGGCGACTTCAGTCGAGCCAACCCGCGGCGAGCTGCTTGCCGTGCGCGGTGATCGCGTTGCGCATGAACATCGCAACCGTGACGGGTCCGACGCCACCGGGAACCGGCGTCACCCAGCTCGCGACCTCTTTTACGTTGTCTGTATCGACGTCGCCGACGATCTTAGTCTCGCCGTTCTCAGCGGTGATTTGGTTGATGCCGATGTCGATCACAGCCGCGCCCGGCTTCACCATGTCGGCACGCAGAAATCTCGGCCGGCCTACGGCCACGAGCACCGCGTCTGCCCGGCGCGAGTGCGAGGCGACGGAGCGCGTGAGGTGATGGCAGACGGTGACCGTCGCGCCTTCCGCCATCAGCATGAACGCCGCAGGCTTACCGACGATCTCGGAGTGGCCGATCATCACGACCTCGAGGCCGTGGAGATTCAGGCCGGTCTCTTTGATGAGCTCCACGGATGCCGCGGCAGTACACGGCGCGAGCGCGAGGTCGTTGTAGACGATGTCGCCGATCGAAGCCGGATTCATCCCTTCGACGTCCTTGAACGGATGGACAGCGGAAGCGAGCGAGCGCACGCGGATCTGACTAGGCACCGGCCGCTGAAGAATCACGCCGAGGACGTCCGGATCATCGTTCATCGCGACGATCCGTGCTTTGCACTCATCCTGCGTCAGATTGCTAGGCCAGTTCTGCTCGTCGAAACGAATGCCGACTTTCTTGGCCGCGCTAGCCTGTCCTCGCACGTAAACGGCAGCGGCCTTGTTCTCGCCGATGCTGACCGAGATGAGGCGGCCCATCGTGTGCTTCTCCAACGCCGATCGAACGCGCTCCGCGACGTCGTTCAAGATGCGCTCGCGCACGACTCTGCCATCCAGAAGCCGGTTGTCTTTCATTCGTAGGGTCTTTAGTTGCTAGAAAGTGTCGCATGCCGACGGATCACCGCTCTGCAGGCCGGTGGAAAGCCAGCGTTGCCGCTGCTCCGAGGAACCGTGCGTGAACGAATCGGGCGCGACGCTGCGCCCGGCGCTTCGTTGCAGACGATCGTCGCCGATCGCTTGGGCGGCCGCTAAGCCCTCCTCGATGTCGCCAGGCTCGAGCACCTGGGACTGCCGATTCGCGTGGTGCGCCCACACGCCGGCAAAGCAATCGGCCTGCAGCTCCATCGCCACCTGAAGCCGGTTCGCGCCGGCCTGGCCCTCGCGTTGCTGCGCCGCTCGCACTTGGTCGGCCGTGCCGAGCAGATTCTGCACGTGATGGCCGATCTCGTGCCCGATCACGTAGGCCGCTGCGAAATCTCCCGGTCCGCCGAGCCGCGCGAGATCGTTGAAGAACGACGTATCGAGATAGACGAGCCGATCGGCCGGGCAATAGAACGGACCCACCGCCGAGCTCGCGAACCCGCACGCGGATTGCACGGCTCCGTCGAACAGCGTGAGCGCCGGCGGCGAGTAACGCTCCCCGGAAGCCGCGAATGTCTGCGTCCACACATCCTCGGTGCTGCCGAGAATCGCGGCCACGAATTGACCCGCCTCGTCGTTCGGATCCGCGGGCCGCGACGCCTGCTGGCTGCTCGGCGCCGGTGTGCCGCCTCCGAGCAGGAAGTTCAGGGCTTCGGGACCGCCGATCAGAAACACGACGACGAGGAGCACGATGATACCCAGCCCGCCGCCGCGGCGCCCACCGAGACCGAGGCGCACCGGAAATCCGGCGCGGGCGCCGCGATAGTCGCGGACGTTGCTGCTGCGGCGCAAATCTTTCCAGCGCATGAATCGCTCCTTGACGACGTTCGTCGGTCGAACACCGAATTCGGTGCGTGCAAAACGCAGGCCATCATCATAAGCCGAACGTTCAGTACAATGCTCAGGGCTATGCTGGAGGAGCGTACGCTTTGAAGCTTGTCGAAGAGTGTGCCGGAGTGGGTGAGCTCATTCGCGGTGAGCAGACCTTTCGCTCGGTCCGCTACCGGATCAGCCGGTACCAGGGCATGGCGCTCTCGGGCTTACCCGTGCCGGGGCTGCATCGAATCGAAGGGTCGGTCGGGCTCGACGATGTCCCGCATGCGGCCGAGCTCGTCGGAGCGACGCTCACTCTGAGGCTCGAAGACGGCCGCCATCTTCCGATTACACTCGTGGACACGGGCGGCCGCGTGCTCGCGGAAGGACACGGACCGAAGCACGGATGCTCCTGCTGCTAGGCTGTCGGTCGGCCGAGACGCTCCCACACTAGCTATGCACGTGCGAACCGCGGATTTCGATGCGGACCATGCGGACATTCGCCGCATCCGGTTTGCCGTTTTTGTCGATGAGCAGCGCGTCCCCGAGGATCTCGAGATCGACGATCGAGATCGCCATTGCACGCACGTGCTCGCATTCGGCGACGACGATGTGGCCATCGGCACGGGCCGCATCGACCGCGACGGCAAGATCGGCCGCGTCGCCGTCATCGCGCCTCATCGCGGCCACGGAGTCGGCGCGGCGTTGATGGACCGCCTGCACGACATCGCTCGGCGATGGCACCTCGACAAGGTCTGGTGCCACGCGCAGATCGGCGCGCTGCCTTTTTACGAGCGGCTCGGGTACCGCGGAAGCGGCGAGCATTTCTACGAGGCGGGAATCGAGCATGTCCGAATGGAAAAGGACCTCTGAAAGAGTCACCGCGCGGCCCTTCGCGCACGCGAAGACAGTCGAAGGCGCTCGACGCGCCGGTCTTACGCCCATCTTGCTCGGAGCAGCTCCGGGCGCCGGCTGCCACACGATCACCCGGCTCCGGGATTTGCTGACGCTCCTCGAGGCCGACTTCACGGGCAAACCGTGACGCGTTCGATGCTTCGGCGACGTCGCGCAGAGCGATGATCTGCGGCGCCACGGCATCGGAGCTGTCAAATGACGATCAGAATCTCGCGTGTCATCGCTGTCCTTTTCTGTGCAAGCTTCGCGGCCAATGCCGCAGAGCAGACGATCGTGAGCGCCGAAGATCCGAGCTCACTGGTCACGATCATTCAGGCGCTGGGCTTCCAAGCTCGCCTCGACAAAGATAACGTCGGAGATCCGATGATTCGCTCGAGCGCCGGCGGCGTCGAGTTCAACATCACGTTCTACGGCTGCACGAAGAACAAGCGCTGCCAGTCGCTGCGGTTCGCGTCCGGCTACGATCTTGCGGATGGAACGACTCTCGAAGTGCTCGACGACTGGAACGAAGAGCAACGCTTCGCGAGCGCCTACCTCGACTCCGAGGACGATCCGTGGTTGCAGATGGACGTCAACACCGCCGGCGGCATCACGAAGACGAATTTCGAGAAGAATTTCGAGCTCTGGCAGTCAATGATGGCGGATTTCGAAGAGCACGTCGGCTTCTAGTCGGCGGAGACGTTACTCCCGCGGCGCGCTGTATACGTCGCCGCGCTCACCGCGGCCCGGATCGCGCCACACCGACTGCGGCGCCGGCAAGCCCTTCGCGGCGGCTTCTTCGATCGCGCGTTCTTCAGCGCGCGCCGCACTCAAGATATTGCGCAGCGCCGCGTTGCCCTCGTGGCACTCGTACGGCAGCACCTGATAGTCGGGCTGCGGGGTGATCGGAAACGCAATCCTGAACGGCGCCGTATAGGTCTCGGGATCGTCGACCACGACCTCGTAGTCGATGCGATCCTCCGCGACGCGCCGGAACCTCTCGACCAAGCGCATCGCAGGCGTGCTCGGCGGGCCATTGCCGTTCAAGCCGATGCCGGTGCGGCCGACGAAATTCGACGTCTCGACGACGAGCGTGTCGCCTTCCCAATGCCCGCGCGCATCGCCCATGTAGGAACGAATGCTGGAATCGATGTGCGGCCGGCCGTCTAGCGGAATCACCCGGGTCTCGTGAATCATCTCGTAGCGAATCGCGACGGCGTCGGGTGTTTGCAGAATCTCGAGGCCGTTCCCGTAGATGACAGGCAAGATCGAGCCGACGACGCCCCTTGTGATGCAGCGATCGTAGAGGCTGCGGTCATGCCACGATGCCGGGCGCGCGCCGCGAACCGCGCCGGTCGCGTCCGTGCGCTCCTGACCCGCTTGGGTCAACGCAGGAATGCGCCCGTCCGGCGGATCGACGACGAGCGAGGTCTGGCGAAAGCTGCGCACTCCGCGCTCCGCGAGGAACGCGGTCCCACCCGCGGCAAGCCGCGTGACCTCCTCATTGTTCTCTTTCTCGCGGTTCGCGAACTCCTCGTCCGTGAGCTCCGAGCGCGTGCCGAGCTCGACGGGGCGCTGCAGCGGTATTCCGCGGACGTCGTCGCTCGACCAGGTGCCTTGCAGGTCGGGATGCCCCCATGGCGTGAGCCACGGCGATGCGGCTGCCGTCGCGCCTGGCGCATCGTCCGACGACGATGGCGTGCAAGCCGCGAGCACCGCAGCGAGCAATGTCAACAACAAAAGGCGTGCATGAGTCGTCGTGCCCATCTGATCTCTCCGGGAATGCCGCACGTTCCGTACAAAAGTATAGCCGGGATCTCCGAGTCTCCTAGTTCAAGTCCTCCGACTGCAGCAACGGGTGACTCCACGCCTTGTTGCGGACATGGATGCGCTTCTTGAACCGCCAGCCGTCTCGCGTCTTGACGAGCTCGTCCTCGTAGCCGCCGAAGCGCTGCACATGGTTCGGGCCCTGCTCGCCGATCACGACGGCAACGGTCTTCGCCGCCGCGCCCTCCGCCGTCGGCGTGATCACGGGATTGACCATCAGATGGCTCCAATCCTTCCAGCCGACGTTCTCGCACCCGCGATCCCCGCCGCCGGCTGCGCGGGCGAGCTGCTCGCGCCCGACGGCGCGCACGAGCCCGTCGGCGGCAAATCCTTCATCCGTGAAATCGTCCACGAAGACACCGTCGGCGGTGTACAGATCGGCGTAGTCGTATCCGAGGCCGGAGCAGGTGTCGATCGCGAGACCATAGCGATAAATCAGCTGCTCGATCTCCGCGTAGTCTTGCGCCGTGAGCGCGACCGTTGTTCCTCCGCCTTGCTGGGCCCAAACGACTCCGAGAAAGAACAGCCCGACGGCTCCGAGAGCACCGGCGACGATCTTCCACAGCTGCATGACGTATCCCCAAGAGTTCGTTCGAAGGCCGAAATCTTACTCCGCGCGCAGAAAGACTGGTTGAGCATCGAGGATTGAGGGAAGATGGCGGCGAGACTCACGGAGGATACGATGACACCGAGCAAGTTATTCGTTACCGCACTGCTCTGCGGCCTGGCCTCGACGGGTTTCGCGTGCACTAACCCGCCATTGGTACAAGTACCGAACAAAAACGTGTCGGACGGCGACCGGCAAAAGATCACCGCGGCGGTCGGCAGGTATTTCGAAGCGATGAAGGCGTACACGAGCTGCCTGCAAGCGGAGCTCGCGGCGGCCGGCGGCGACAGCGCCTCCCCGCTCATGAAGAGCGCCTACGTCGTCCGCAACAACGGGGCCGTCGCAGAGGTCGAAGCCGTGCTCAAAGTGTTCAACGAGAACATCGGACCGATCGCTCCGGTCGGGCCACCAGCGGCTGCGCCGCAGTAGGACTCGGGCTCCGGCAGTCGCCCCCGCTCCCGCGACAACTAGACTAACCGCGACGCCGAGCGCCTTCCCGGGGTTTACCAAAACCTCGCCGCAAGCCCTCCTCGGCGCTCATGGCGGCGATCCTCAGCTGCCGTTCAGCCTCGGCGGATTTTAATGAGCCCGTCGGCACCACGCTGTGCCGGGGAGGCTCGTCATGATGGCTTGCAACCTGCGATCTTTCAGCTGGCTCGTTTGGTTGGCAGCCGCGGCGGCAGCTGCCGCGGCCGGACAAAGCGCCCACGGTGCGGCGGAAGAGGAACGCGTGATCCGCTCGACCGAAGGTTTCTCGAGGGAACGCGCGCCCGACGAGCTTCGCGACCCGTTCACACTCGAGGAACACCGTTCCGCGAAGCAATCCAGGATTCAACCGAAAAGCGCCGGCCCCAATGCGGTCCAGTCGACCGCGTTCGGCGACGCGTGGATTTTCGAGGCGAGCACCGAGCTCTTCCAAGACCTCGATCGGGACGGCTACTACCACTATCTGCGCGTGCAGTTCGACGCGGACACCATCTTCGACAACACCCTCGTCTACGTGCAGATTTTCTTGAGCGCCGACGGCACGGCGTGGGAGCACCTCTACACGACCATGGACTTTCGGATCTGGGGCACCGATCCCGACGACGACTATGAAGTCGAGACCGAGCTCGTGACCGGCTACTCCACGGGACAGTACGACGTATTGATCGAGCTGTACGATGCGGTCAGCGGCGAGCTCCTCGATGAGTTCGGGCCGCGCGAGTCGGCCGCGCTCTCACTGCTGCCGCTCGAGGATTCGGCTCGCGACGGCGTCGCAGTGGCGGCACCGCCCGTCTCCACCACCTACGTGAGCGGTGGCGGCGGAGCGATGTCCTGGTGGACTCTGTTCGGGTTGCTCGCCGCGGCCGGGGGCGCGCGTATTAGACGCGCGTATTAGAATCGCCGCTCGATGACGACGCTCCGGGATTTCCGCCCCAATCTCACGGCCGGCTTAGCCGCCTTCCTGGCCGGGGTGCTCGCGGCGGCGCCAGTTCTCGGGCAACCGCGCCCCGTCGCGCGCTCGATCACGCCGATCACTGGGGATCTCTACCGCGCGAGCAACGGCAACTGGCACACGATCTTTCTCGTCACCGCCGAAGGCATCATCCTCGGCGATCCGATCTCTACCGAATTTTCGACCTGGCTCAAGGGCGAGCTCGATGCGCGGTTCGGCCAGCCCGTACGCTACGTCGTCTACAGCCACAGCCACTTCGATCATGCGCAAGGCGGCAAGGTTTTCGCCGCGACCGCGCAGTTCGTCGCGCACGAGAACATGGCTCGCAACATGGACGGCCGCTATCCGCAGATGCCGGGCGACATGATCGACCGCAACAACAACGGCGCGATTCGATTTCGAGGACATCGATATCCCGACGCAGGCCAGGCCCGGTGTTTGCGGGTTCTCGCGCGGCTTCTTCGCGATGTTCGATCGCGACGGCGACAACGTCGTGACCCCGCAGGAGATGCAAGCGGAGATCCAGCCGCCGAACTTGCTGTACTCGCAGCGCATGCGAATCGAGCTCGGCGGCAAGACCGTCGAGCTCGTGCACCCGGGCTTGAATCATGCCGACGACGCCACGGTGATGCTGTTTCCGGAGGAGCGCGTGCTGTTCGCAACCGAGTTCCTCGCCGACGCGCTCGTAACGGACAACATCCGATCGTTGCCGTCGGCGTGCGGACCCTTCGACGGCAGCCCGCTCGCGGAGTGGATCAAGTCGTACCGCACCGTGGAGGCGCTCGACTTCGATGTGCTCGCGCCCGGCCACGGCGCGCTGTTCGCGAAGCCCGATGTCACCGCCACGCGCGAGTACTTCGAAGCGCTCACGACGGCGGTCGCCGCTGGCATGGCCGCGGGCAAGTCGGTGAGCGAGCTCAAGGAGAGCGTGCTGCTTTCGGACTACCGCGAGTGGGCAAACTACGAGCGGCTGAGGCGCAACAACGTCGAAGCTGCCTACGAAAACCTGAAGCTCTACCGCTGAAATCGGGTCAGGCACGGTGCCTGACACCGTGCCTGACCCGGTTTCTACTCGGCGGGCCGATGCGCAGCAGCACGCCGGGGTTCTGATCGGTCAGGACGTAGAGCAACCCGTCGGGTCCCATGCGCACGTCGCGAATTCGTTGCTTGATCTCCGTCAAGATCGGCTCGCGAGTGATCGATAACCCTTTGTCATTGAACGTGAGCCGCTCGATATGGCCCGTCCAGCGAATCCGGCCGTGCATCATCGATCCTACGAACGCATTGCCCTTCCACGCGGGGAACCGGTCGCCCGTGTAGAACGTGAGCCCGGAGATCGCGATCGAAGGCACCCAATACATGAACGGGGGCTCGAGATCGGGCCGCGATGTCGCGTCGCTGATCGGCTCGCCTTCGTACGTCCGGCCGTAAGTGACGAGCGGCCAACCGTAATTGCGGCCCGGCAGCACTATGTTGATCTCGTCGCCGCCGAGCGGACCGTGCTCGTTTTCCCAGAGCGCGCCTGTGTCCGGATGCACTGCGAGCCCCTGCGGGCTGCGATGACCGAGGGAATAGATCTCTGGTTTCATGCCCGGCTTGCCAACGAACGGATTGTCGGCCGGCACGCTGCCGTCCTCGTTGAGCCGCAGCACCTTGCCGCCGAGGTCCTGTCCGTTCTGCGCGCGCTCTTGCTCCTGACGTTCGCCGATCGTGACGTAGAGCTTGCCGTCGCGACCGAACACCATGCGGCCGCCGAAGTTCGTCGGTGAGGCGCTCCAGCTGTTTGCGACGAAGATCTCGCGCATGTCCACGAGCTTGCCTGCCGTCGAGCCGGCCGCGCGCGATCGCAGTCGTCGAAAGGTTTTCCTCCCCAGCCTTCGAGTAGCTCAAATAGATGAGCCGGTTGTCGGCAAAGCGCGGATGGAGCAGCACCTCGAGCAAACCGCCGAGCGTCGTGATCTTCACCTCCGGCGTTCCAGCGATGGGCTGCGGGTCGAGCGTCCCGTTGCGAAAGATACGCAGCTGTCCGGCCCGCTCGGTGATCAGGAGGGCTCCGTCGGGCAAGAATGCGATGCTCCAAGGATTCGCAAGACCCTCCGCCAAGAGCTCGACGCGGATCTTTTGCTCGGAGGTCTCATAGACTTGGGGGAACTGTGGTAGCGGCGGCGAAGAACGCACCTCTTGTGCGCACGGGGTGCCGCTAGATAGGATGGCCGCGGCCGCAGCGGCGGCAGCCCAGTACATTCGCACCTTAATGCTCCCCTTATGCAAAAACTGGGGACAGGATAACCAGCGCGGTCGGCGCATGTCGATGCGACCCACGGGCCGCACCGGGTAAGGCGCGGCGCCCGTTTCCGCCGCGTTGCTGCACGCTTAGTGCATTGCACCAAGCGGTCAGGGTGCGTATATACAGGGAAAAAATTTGAACGAAATGGGAGATGCCGCGCCCCGCGGCTGCACAGGGATTGATGCATCAAATCGGCGGATTACTCCGGCTGCTCGGCGCGGCTTTTGCGTTGGTTTGTGCGCAAGGCGCATTCGCCCAGGTGCCACCGGTCGCCGTCAACGACAGCTATCTCAACCGCCGAAGACACGCCACTCAACGTCGCGGCGCCCGGCGTGCTCGCGAACGACATTGATCCCGACAGCGCCTCTTTGACGGCCGTGCTCGAGACAAACGCCGCCAGCGGCACCTTGAGCCTCAGCGCAAACGGCGGATTCACCTACACCCCGGCGGCCAACTTCAACGGCAACGTCTCGTTCACCTACCGCGCGAGCGACGGCACCACGACGAGCGCGCCGGCGACCGTGACGATCACGGTCACCGCGGGCAACGATGTCCCGACAGCCGCGAACGACAGCTATACGACCGCTGAAGACACGCCGCTCAGTATTGCCGCACCCGGCGTCCTCGCGAATGACCCCCCCGATCCGGACGGCAACACGTTGACCGCAGTGCTCGAGACGAACGTCACGGGCGGAACGTTGAGCCTGAACGCAAACGGCGGATTCACCTACACCCCGGTCGCGAACTTCAGTGGCAACGTCTCGTTCACCTACCGCGCGAGCGACGGCACCACGACGAGCGCGCCAGCGACCGTGACGATCACGGTCACCGCGGTCAACGATCTCCCGACAGCCGCGAACGACAGCTAACGACGGCTGAAGACACGCCGCTCAGTATTGCCGCACCCGGCGTCCTCGCGAACGATCACCCCGATCCGGACGGCAGCACTTGACCGCCGTGCTCGAGACGAACGTCACCGGCGGATCGCTGAGCCTGAACGCAAACGGCTCGTTCACCTACACACCGGTGGCAGACTTCAACGGCAACGTCTCGTTCACTTACCGCGCCAGCGACGGCACCACGACAAGCGCGCCCGCCACCGTGACCATCACAGTCACGGCCGGCAACGATCCACCAACGGCCGCGAACGACAGCCACACGACGGTCGAAGACACGCCGCTCAACGTCGCAGCACCCGGCGTCCTCGCAAATGATACGGATCCGGACGGCAGCGCACTGACGGCCGTGCTCGACACGAACGTTACCAGCGGCACCTTGAGCCTCAGCGCAAACGGCGGATTCACCTACACCCCGGCGGCAAACTTCAACGGCAACGTCTCGTTCACCTACCGCGCGAGCGACGGCACCACGACGAGCGCGCCAGCGACCGTGACGATCACCGTTACCGCGGTCAACGATCTCACCGGCCGCCGCGAACGACAGCTATACGACGGCTGAAGACACGCCGCTCAGTATTGCTGCACCCGGCGTCCTCGCGAACGATCCCCGATCCGGACGGAACATTGACTGCGGTGCTCGAGACGAACGTCACGGGCGGAACCTTGAGCCTGAACGCGAACGGCTGGTTCACCTACACCCCGGTGGCAGACTTCAACGGCAACGTCTCGTTCACCTACCGCGCCAACGACGGCACCACGACAAGCGCGCCGGCGACCGTGACGATCACCGTCACGGCCGGCAACGACCCGCCAACGGCCGCGAACGACAGCCATACGACGGTCGAAGACACGCCGCTCAACATCGCAGCACCCGGCGTCCTCGCAAATGACACCGATCCGGACGGCGGCGCATTGACGGCGGTGCTCGAGACGAACGTCGCCAGCGGCACCTTGAGCCTCAGCGCGAACGGCGGATTCACTTACACCCCGGCCGCGAACTTCAACGGCAACGTCTCGTTCACCTACCGCGCCAACGACGGCACCGTGACGAGCGCACCAGCCACCGTAACGCTCACCGTCACTGCGGTCGACGATCCGGTCACCGCGACGAACGACGGCTACACGACGGCGGAAGACACCGCGTTGTCGGTCAACGCGCGCGAACGGCGTGCTCGCCAACGACACCGACCCGGACGCGCCCGCGGCTCGCTGACGGCTGCGCTCGCGACGAATGTCACGAGCGGGACGTTGACTCTGAACGCCGTCGGCTCGTTCACGTACACGCCGAACGCCAACTTCAGCGGCACGGATTCGTTCACCTATACAGCGACCGCCGGCGGGCCAGACGAGCACGCCTGCCACGGCGACGATCACCGTGACGCCGAGCGAACGATCCGCCGATCTTCACGAGCACGCCGCCGACGACGGCGACTCAAGGCGTGCTCGTACAGCTACACCGCGACCGCTACCGATCCAGATGCGGGCAGCACGACTGACGTTCGCGGCGCCGACGCGTCCCTCGTGGCTCACCCTGCACCGGCGCGACGCTCGCCGGCACGCCGGCCAAGCGAACGTCGGCACGCACAATGTCGTGATCACGGTATCGGACGGCACCGCGCCGCCGGTGTCGCAATCGTTCCAAATCGTCGTCGCGAACGTGAACGATCCGCCGTTCATCACGAGCGTGCCGCCAACGAGCGTGGACGAGGACGTCACGTATCAGCTACACATTGATCGCGGTGGATCCCGATGGTGATCCGCTGACGATCGCGGCGCCGACGTTGCCGCCGTGGCTCGTGTTCACGCCGCCCGCGACCATTGCAGGCACGCCCGACCGAACTCCAGATCGGCGTGCACAACGTCGTCGATGACCGTGTCCGACGGCCTAGCACCGCCCGTGCAGCACGCGTTCCAGGTGACCGTGCGCGGCGTCGACGACGCGCCCGTCATTGCACCGATACCGGATCAAACCGGCGACCGAGCACACGCCGCTCTCCTTGAACCTCGCGCAGTTCGTGACCGACGCCGATACGCCGCCGGCCCTCCTGCGCTTCACGACGACGAGCCCATTGCCGGCGGGGCTCTCGCTCGGCGTCGGCGGGCCTGTTGGCCGGAACGCCGCTGCTCACAGGCATCGGCGATTTCACGATCGAGCTTACGGTCAGCGACGGGCCCAATGCGCGCATCGGGCAAGTTCCACCTCACCGTTCTGCGTGCTGGGCGAACCGACCTCGCGTCGCCGTGGCCGCGGCGCCCAATCCCGTCGCGGTGAACGCGCCTGCGACCTGGACTCTGACGGTGACGAACAACTCGCAAGTCGAGGTTCCGAGCTTCTCGCTGACGGGGACGTTCACGGGCGAAGTGCCGTTCACCTTCAGCAGCCCGTCGACCCCGGCGTGCTCGTTGACGCCCGTCCGGGAACACGCACGCAGCTCTCGTGCAGTTTGGGTCCGCTCGCGGGCGGCGCGAGCACTGCCGGTCACGCTGGGCGGCAGCGGCACCGTTGCGGGCGACGTCTTCGCCACGGCAACCGTCGCAGTCGCAGGGCCCACCCCGATCGATGAGACGACGCGCAATGACACCGCCAGCGGCTCGCTGAGCATCGCGCAATCGGTCAGCGCGCAGCCGGTGCAGAGCATCACCGGCATCGACGGCCGTGCGGTCGCCGCAGGCGATCTCGAACGGCGACGGGTTCGCCGATCTCGTGATCGCCACCGGCGGAGGCCAAGGAACAGTCGTGCTCTTGAACGTCGTCGATCCGCTCAACGCGAACAAGCGCGCGCTCGGTGCGCCGCAGGCGCTCGGCGGCGACGCCGGCAACGGCGTCGCGCTCGGCAGACCTCGATCAGGACCAGGACCTCGACGCCGTTGTCGCGACGGGCGCCGGCGAACCGCAATCAAGTGTTCTTGAACGGCGGCAGCGGCACGTTCACGGCTGCGCGCTCTCGACGACTCTCTTACCGACAGCCGCGGCGTCGCGATCGCCGACATCAACGGCGACCTGTTGCCGGATCTCGCGTTCGCGAACGCTGGGCCGGAGCGCGTGTACATGAATCAGGGCGCCGCAGGCTTCCGCGCCGCGGCGCCGATCGGCGGCAACGACGACAGCCGCGGCGTCGTCGTCGTCGATCTGTTCGGCGATGCGCTTCCCGAGCTCGTCGTCGCGAACGGCGACGGCAACGCCGTCGTGTACCGGAACACCGCCGGCGCGTTTTCGCTCGAGATGCAGCTTGCCGACCGGCCCCGCCGTGAGCGTGGCGGCCGCGGATCTGAACAACGACGGCAAGGCCGACCTCGTGTTCGGCCGCAGCACGGCTGCCCCGCCCGGGCTGCCGAGCGATCTCGTCTTGCTCAACACGTCCGGGGCGAGCGGCAGTTTCTTCCTGTCGGACGAGCTCGGCGCATCGCCGACAGCGAGCGTATCGCTCGCCGATCTCGATCTCGACGGCGATGCCGATGTGCTCGCAGTCAACGCCGCGGGCGCTCAGATCTACGCGAACACCGGCGTCTCGAGCGGGACGTTTGCGTTGTCGAGGACGCAGATCGGCAATGCCGGATCGCGCGCGGCCGCGTGCGGGCAGGCTCGGCGCCGATGAGCGCATCGACGTCGCGCTCGTCGGCACCGGCGGCGTCGCCGTGTTCTACAACGATGGCTCCGGAAACCTCGGCCTCGGTGATACCGCCGCTCCCACGATCACGCTGCGCGGAGAGGCGTCGATGACCTTGATCGTCGGCAACGCGTACACCGATCCGGGCGCCACGGCGAGGGACGCGTTGGATGGCGACGTGAGCTCGCGCATCGTCGTCACGAATCCGGTCGATACCGCCGTAATCGGCACGTACACTGTGACGTATAACGCCACTGATGTGTCCGGCAACGCCGCCGCGCCCGTGACGCGCTCGGTGCGGATCCAAGCCCAGGAGGGCACGGGCGGGGGCGGTGGCGGCAGCATCGGGGCCGAGCTCCTCGTCCTGCTCGCCTTCGCTGCGGTGCTCCAAGCGCGACGTCGCTGGCATTCCAGAGACGCTGTGCTATCAATGGCTTATCGAACTGATCTAAGGTGTCACTGAAACAGTGTAGCCCGCCGTAAGTAGGCTCGAAGCCGCCGCTTCGTTTCGCTATGGTAGGCGCTCGAACGAAGGGGGAGCCATGGCTCGATCTCGCGGCGTCAACCGCCGCTTTGGATTCTTCGTCGCGATTGCGGCGATGCTCGTGGTGCTCTTCGCTCCCTGGGCCGGCGCGCAAGCGCCGCCCGGCGAGGGTGCGGCGGCGGCCCGGGAGAAATATCTCGAAGCGCGCGCCGCCCTACCCGATCGTGACGCTCTGCACCGGCTGCTCGACGAGGCGATCGCCCTCGATCGGGACTTCGCACCGGCCTACGCGTTGAAAGCGGAGCAATATGCGCTCGCGATCGCCGGCACCGTCGCCCGCAACGACAATCCCGCCGCCGCCGCGGAGCTCGACAGGCTCGCAGTGCAGAACGCCGAGCGTGCGATCGCTCTCGACCCGAGTCTCGACGCCGCGTACTCGGCGCTCGCCCTCGCTCATCGACAGTCCTGGCGATGGCAACAGGCGGAAAGCGCGTATCGCCGCGCGTACGAGCTCAAGCCGGACGACGCCGGCATCATGTTCAACTACGGCTGGTTCAACTCGTTTACGGGTCGGCATGCGGAAGCGGTCGCGATCGCGGAACGGGCTGTGGCTTTGCATCCAACGCTGGCCAACCCGCACCGCGATCTCGGTGTGGCGCACGCGTACGCGGGCAACGCGGAAGGTGCGAGCAAAGCGATGCGCGATTGCATCGTGCTCGATCCCCGAATCACGATCTGCCACATCTATCTGGCGTTCGCGCTGATCCGGCTCGGCGAAGCGGGAACCGCCGGCCAGGAGCTGGTCCTCGCGGAGCAGCTATCCGGCGCCGCGGCGTCTCCGGCCACCGTCTCGAGCCTTGCGCACGGGTACTTCCGCGCGGGTCGCCGCGACGACGCGGCGCGGCTGTTCGCAAAGCTCGAGCGCCAAGCCGCGATGGGCGTGGTCGGCGCGGGCTCCTGGCCGCTCGGCTATCTGGCGATCGGCGACGAGCAGCAAGCGTATGCCTGGCTCGAGCGCGCGGTCGCGAAGATCGAGAACCGACAGCCCGACGAAGGCTTTTTCAATCTCATGATCATCAAGGCGAACGTCGCGGCGAACCCAGTGCTCGAGCAACCGCGGTTTCGCGCCCTGCGTGAGCGCATCGGCGGGGGGTCAGGCACGGTGCCTGACCCGTGCCTGACCCCTGATGGATTTCACACCCCCAGAGGAAAAAGGGCTCTGACGCCGGTTCCTTTGCTATTCTGGTGCACGATGCTCGGGCAACGCTGGCCAGCCGTTCTCGCGATTTCCGCCGTTCTGTTCGCGGGGCTCACGAACGCCCACGCGCACGTGCATCTGTGCCTCGATGGCCAGGAGCCGCCCGCTTCGGTCCACGTGGTCGACAGCAGCAACCACCTGCACGAGCATTTTGGAAACACGCACGGCCACGACGACTTCAACCTCGACGTGCCTAACGAGGCACTTGCGAAAACGCTGAAATACGATTTGCCGGCTATCGTCGCGTCGACGGTCTGGACGCCCGTGGTCGCGATGACCACGTCCTCGGCGCCCGTGGTCGGACGCGCGCCGGACCCGAAGCCCCCGCCCTACTTTTCGCGCCCTCCTCCGCGCGGGCCACCGCGCTGAGCCTCTATCGTTCCAGGAAGCCGCGCCCGCGCTGAGCGAGCGCCGGCGCCTCGGCGCGCGTGTGCGGTGCACACGCCGCTGGTCTTGGCAGGAGGTCTCATGTTGAGCTTTCTTGCGCACACGGCCCGTGCCGTGTGCGTGGCAATCATCGCAGCAAGCAGTGCCGCGGCGCAGGCGCCGGCTGACGGCGCCCCGCTGACGCTTGCCGTGGCGGTCGAGCAGACGCTCGAGCGCAACCCCACGCTTGCAAACTTCACGTTCCGGCTGCGCGCGCAGCAAGCGCGAAACGACACCGCGGCTTTGCGACCACCGCGCGAGCTGCGAGTGGATGTGGAGGACGCATTCGGCACCGGACGCACGCGCGGCCTCGATACGGCCGAGATAACCTTCGCGCTCGCACAGGTGATCGAGCTCGGCGATAAGCGCAGTTACCGCGTCGCTGCCGCGGACGCCGCCGGCGAGGCTCATCGAAGTCGAGCGCGCCGCGGCACAGCTCGATGTGCTGGCGGAGCTCGCGCGCCGCTTCATTCATGTCGCCTCGGACCAGGAGCAGCTGCGCTTGACCGCGAGGGCGACCGAGCTCGCGGAAGAGACCGCCGCGGCGGCCCGAGCCCGCGTTGCTGCGGCGCGCGCGCCGGAGGTCGAGCTGCGGCGCGCGAACGTCACGCTCGCGCGCGCGCAAATCGAGCGCGAGCATGCCGAGCACGAGCTTCTGTCGTCGCGCCGCAAGCTCGCCGCGATGTGGGGCGATGTCGAGCTTGAGTTCGGCGAGGTCGCCGCCGACTTGTATCGGCTGCCCGCCGCCGATTCGTTCGAGACGCTCCTCGCGAGGATCGACGACAATCCGGACTTCGCGCGATTCGCCTCCGAGGCCCGGCTGCGCGATGCGGAAATCCGAGTGGCCGAGGCGCGAAGTCGCGCGAACTTCGTGGTGAACGCCGGCATCAAGCAACTGCAGCAGAGCGACGATCAGGCGCTCGTGTTCGGCTTCACCATGCCGCTCGGTACCGACAAACGCGCGCAAAGCGGAATCGCCGAAGCCGCAGCGCTGCGCGGGGAGACCGACGCCGAGCTCGCGGCTCACCGGATCAGCGCGCAGGCGCAGCTTTTCGAGATCTATCAGGAGCTGCGGCACGCGATCACGGAAGCCGACATCTTGCGTGCGAGCGTGATCCCCGAAATGGAAGCTGCACTCGAAGCGACGCGAGTGGCATTCGAACGCGGCCGCTACAGCTATCTCGAGTGGGTCGACGCACAGCGCGAGCTCGTCGAGGTGCAGCGCGCACTGATCACGGCTGCCGCAAACGCGCACCTGTATCGCACCGAGATCGAACGATTGACGGGCGAGTCTCTGTCGGTCACGAACTGACGGGAGTGAGCATGAATCGCACCATTTTCCTCTTGCTGATCCAAACGCTCTGGTTATTCGGGTGCAACAGCGACCCTGCCGAACTGGTCGAGTCGCCGGAGCAAGCGCAGGCGGAAGGTGCCGAGGAAGGCCCGAACGGCGGGCGGCTTCTGCGCGACGGAGACTTCACGATCGAGCTTGCGATCTTCGAAAGCGGCGTGCCGCCCGAATTCCACGCCTGGGCCGCGGCGGCCGGTCAGCCACTTGATCCACGCGAAGTGGATTTGACGGTGGAGCTCGAGCGGCTCGGCGGTGAGACCAATCGCATCGGATTCGCGCCGACCGGCGACTATCTGCGAGGCGACCAACAGGTCCATGAGCCCCACTCGTTCGACGTGGTCGTCACCGCAACCTACGGCGGCCGCCGATTTCAGTGGGACTACGAGGCCTACGAAGGACGAACCACGATCGCGAGCGACGTCGCCGCGGCCGCGGGCATCGAAACCTCCGTCGCCGGACCCGGCGTGATCGAGGAAAGTCTGCTGCTGTACGGGCGTGATAAGCCCGGACGTCGCGCGTGTCCGCGAAGTCAAAGCACGCTTTCCCGGGCTGATCCGCAGCGTCAGCCGCCAAATCGGCGACACCGTTCGGGCCGGCGAGCCGCTTGCGACGATCGAATCGAACGAAAGTCTGCAGGCCTATCCCGTCACGGCGCCGATCGCGGGCGTGATCACGCAACGCCATGCGGAGCCCGGCGAGCAAGCCGACGCCGATCAGCTCTTCGTGATTGCGGATTTCTCCAGCGTCTGGGCCGAGCTCAGCGTATTTCCACGCGACCGCTCATTCATGAGCCTCGGCCAACGCGTCGCGTTGAGCGCCGAAGGAGGCGCCGCGGCGAACGGCACCGTGAGCTATCTCTCGCCTATCGGCGATCGCAACTCACAGAGCCTGACGGCTCGCGTCGTCCTCGACAATGCGGACGGCCGGTGGACACCGGGCCAGTTTGTCGAGGGCGTCGTGACGCTCGCGGAAGATCCAGTCGAGCTCGTCGTGCCGCTGTCGGCGCTGCAGACCTTTCGCGAGTTCGACGTCGTGTTCGCGCGCGTCGGCGATACGTACGAAGTGCGGATGGTCGACCTCGGCCGGCGCGATGCCGAGCGCGCGGAGGTGCTCGGCGGGCTCGCCGCCGGCACGGTCTACGTGAGCGAGAACAGCTATCTCGTCAAGGCCGACATCGAGAAGGCCGGCGCAAGCCACGATCACTGAGCCTGAGCGGCGCCTTTTCCCGGAGACGAAGCATGCTCGAACGAATCATCGAACAATCCATCAAGAATCGCTGGCTCGTGCTGATCACCGTCACGTTCCTCGGCGCATTGGGCGTGTACAACTATTTTCGTCTGCCGATCGACGCCGTTCCGGACATCACGAACGTTCAGGTGCAAATCAATACGACCGCGCCGGGATACTCCCCGCTCGAGACCGAGCAGCGCATCACCTTTGCGGTCGAGACGGCGATGGCGGGCCTGCCGCGGCTTTCGTACACGCGCTCGATCTCACGCTACGGTCTGTCGCAGGTCACGGTCGTCTTCGAGGACGGCACCGACATCTACTTCGCGCGGCAGCGCGTCACCGAGCGCCTGCAAGAGGCGCGCGCGACCCTGCCGCCCGAGCTCGAGCCCGAGCTTGGGCCGATCGCGACCGGCCTGGGCGAAATCTTCATGTTCATCTTGAGCGTCCGGCACGGCGCGACGCAGCCCGACGGCAAACCTTACGACACCACCGATCTGCACACCGTGATGGACTGGATCGTGCGGCCGCAGCTCGCGCGCGTGCCGGGCATCACCGAGGTCAACATGATCGGCGGCAACGAGCGCCAGTACTTGGTGGCTCCGCGGCCGGCCTCGATGCTCGCGTTCGGCGTCACGCTCGACAACTTGGTCGAAGCCCTCGAGCACAACAACTCGAACGTCGGCGCGGGCTACATCGAGCGCTTCGGCAGCCAGTATCTCGTGCGCGTGCCCGGCCAGATCGCGACGCTCGATGATTTGCGCCGGATTCGGATCGCGACGCGCGACGGCACGCCTATCACGATCGGCGACTTGGCCGAAGTCTCGATCGGGAAAGATCTCCGCACGGGCGCCGCCACGATGAACGGCGAAGAGGTCGTGCTCGGCACCGTGTTCATGCTGATGGGCGAGAACAGCCGGGTCGTGTCGCGTGCGGCGGCAGCGAAGCTCGAAGAGATCAATCTGTCGCTGCCGGAAGGGCTGCTGCTCGAGGCCGTTTACGACCGCACCACGCTCGTCGACAAGACGATCGCCACCGTCCGCAACAACCTGTTGGGCGGAGCGCTACTGGTCGTTGCGGTGCTGTTCGCCCTGCTCGGCAACCTGCGTGCGGCGCTCGTCACGACGCTGGTCATTCCGTTGTCGATGCTGCTCACGGTCACCGGCATGGTCGAGAACCGGATCAGCGGCAATCTGATGAGCCTGGGTGCGCTCGACTTCGGCCTGATCGTCGATGGCGCCGTGATCATCGTCGAGAACTGCCTGCGCCGGCTCGGCTTAGCCCAGCGCGAGCGCGGCAGTGCGTTGCCGTTGGCGGAGCGCCTAGAGGTCGTACGCGCGGCGACCGCCGAGGTAATTCGGCCGAGCATGTTCGGCATGTTCATCATTCTCGTCGTCTACCTGCCGATCTTTGCGCTGTCGGGCGTAGAAGGAAAAATGTTTCATCCGATGGCGTTCACGGTATCCCTTGCGTTGACCGGCGCGCTGCTGTTGAGCCTCACGTTCGTGCCCGCCGCCGTCGCCGTGCTCGTGCGCGGCAAGGTGGCCGAACGCGAGAACGTCATCATGCGCGGCGCGCATCGGTTGTATGAGCCGCTGCTGCGCTTCGCCCTGCGTTTCCGCGTGAGCACCGTAGCCGCAGGGGTGCTCGTCGTGGTCGTCGGCGCATGGCTCGCGTCGCGCATGGGCAGCGAGTTCATACCGAGTCTCGATGAAGGCGACGTCGCACTGCATGCATTGCGGATCCCCGCCACCGGCATCCAACAAGCGATCACGATGCAGCGGCAGCTCGACGCGCGGCTCGCGGCGTTCCCAGAGGTGGAGCGCGTGTTCGCAAAGCTCGGCACGGCGGAGATTGCTACCGACCCGATGCCGCCGTCCGTAGCGGACACCTTCGTGATCATGAAGGAGCGCGTGGACTGGCCCGATCCGCGCAAGCCGAAGGTCGAGCTCGTGCGCGAGCTAGAGGAAGCGGCCGCCAGCGTGCCCGGCAACAACTACGAGTTCACGCAGCCGATCCAGATGCGGTTCAACGAGCTGATCTCGGGCGTCCGTTCGGATGTCGCGGTGAAGGTCTACGGCGACGACCTTCCGACGTTGCTTGCGATCGGTGAGGAGATCGAGCGAGTCGTCGCGGCCGTGCCCGGCGGCGCAGACGTCGCGCTCGAGCAAATGAGCGGCCTGCCCGTCTTGACGGTGCAGCCGCGGCGCGCGCTGCTCGGGCGCTATGGCCTGGACGTCGCGGACGTGCAGGCGGTTGTCGAGGCCGCGATCGGCGGCAAGACCGTCGGCGAGATCTTCGAGGGCGATCGACGCTTCCCGCTCGTGATCCGCTTGCCAGAATCGCTGCGCAACGATCCGCGCACGCTCCAAGCGTTGCCGATCACCTTGCCGGGCGGACAGTACGTGCCCCTGCGCGAGGTCGCGGACATCCAAATCGCGGAAGGCCCGAACGCGATCAACCGCGAGAATGGCAAACGCCGGGCCGTCGTCACCGCAAACGTCCGCGAGCGCGATCTCGGCTCCTTCGTCGCCGAGGTCCAGCGGCGCGTGCGCAACGAGGTCGAATTGCCGGCTGGCTATTGGCTCGACTACGGCGGCACCTTCGAGCAGCTGATCTCGGCTACCCAACGCCTGCAACTCGTCGTACCGCTCACGCTGCTGCTGATTTTCGGCCTCCTCTACTTCACGTTCCGCTCCTTCAAGGACGCGATGCATCGTCTTCAGCGGCGTGCCGCTCGCGCTGACCGGCGGCGCGTTCACGCTCTGGCTGCGGGACATCCCGCTTTCGATCTCTGCGGGAGTGGGATTCATCGCATTGTCTGGCGTCGCCGTGCTGAACGGTCTCGTTATGGTTTCGTTCATCCGCAACTTGCGCGACGAAGGTCGGGCGCTCGAGGACGCCATCTCTCTAGGCGCGCTGACACGTTTGCGGCCCGTGTTGATGACCGCGCTCGTCGCCTCGCTCGGCTTTGTGCCGATGGCATTCAATACCGGTGTAGGATCCGAAGTGCAGCGCCCGCTCGCGACCGTCGTGATCGGCGGCATCGTGTCCTCGACGGTGCTAACGCTGCTCGTGCTGCCGGCGCTCTATCGACTCACGCACCGGAAGTAGCGGCGCGTCCCGGCGGACAAGTAGACGAAGAAATCTCAACTCTGCTGTTCACTCCGAACGACGTCTGACATCATGCGGGCCGCAGGTGCTGCGAGTTCGCGGCCACGGGATCTCTACATCGTGTTCGGCAAGGTTGCCTCGGCGCTGGCTGCCGGGATTTCGCTCGCTCTGCTAACGACCAAAGCGGGCGCCCAAGTCCGAGCGACCGCCGGCGAAGAGCCCAAATCAGTCCGCGTCGTGCGCATCGACACCGCGCCCGTGATCGACGGGAAGCTCGATGAGGCGCTCTGGCAAAGCGCGCAGCGGATCGACGATTTCCATCAGATCCGTCCCGTCGACGGCGCAACCCCGACCGAGCGCACCGAAGTTTACTTGCTGTACGACGACGACTATCTGTACATCGGTGCGAAGCTGTTCGACAGCGAGCCCGAGAAGATCACTGCGAACGTCATGCGCCACGGCAACGCGCTCGGCCAGGATGACCGGCTCGCGATCATCATCGATCCGTTCAACACGGGCCGAAACGGCTATCGGTTCGAGACCAACGCGAACGGCGTACGCCACGAGATGCTCTACCAGAACGTCACGGAGCTGCAGTGCGATTGGACCGTGATCTGGGACACGAGCTCGAGCGCGGATGCACAAGGCTGGTCGTTCGAGATGGCGCTGCCGTTCAAATCGCTGCCGTTCAACCCGCAAATCGACACGTGGGGCATCAACTTCGCGCGCGGCATTCGCCGCAAAGGCGAGGAAGTCGTCTGGGTCTCGCGCAACCGCAGCTACAATCCGAGCATCCTAGGGCAGGCAACGGGTTTCTCCGGCATGGATCAGGGCATGGGCCTCGACGTCGTGCCGTCGCTGTCCGTCAACCAGCACAAGGATTTTGCCGCCGCCGCTTCCGACACCGAGACCGACCCGTCGCTCGACGTGTTCTACAGGATCACGCCGTCCTTGAACGGCTCGCTGACGTTCAATACCGACTTCTCCGCGACCGAGGTCGACGATCGCCAAGTCAACCTCACGCGCTTCAGCTTGTTTTTTCCCGAGAAGCGCGACTTCTTCCTGAACGACTCGGATCTGTTCGAGTTCGGCCGCATCGGCATTCAAGAGAACCAGGCCGCCGACACACCGAGCAGTGAGAGCGGCCGGCCTTTCTTCTCGCGGCGTATCGGCCTTAGCGCGACGGGAGTGCCCGTGGACCTGGAATACGGCGCCAAGATCAGCGGCCGCGTCGGCCGCTGGAGCATCGGATCGCTCGCGGTGCGGCAAGACGATTTCGGACCGGTGGAGGAGTCGAGCGTGTTCGTCGCGCGCGTGCAGGCGGACGTGCTCGAAGAGTCGAACGTCGGCCTCATCGTCACTCAGGGCGATCCGACGTCGAACCTCGACAACTCCGTGAGCGGCTTCGACTTTCAGTACCAGAACACGCGCTTGCCGGACGATCGAGTAGTCGACGGGCAGATCTGGTACCAAAGCTCCAGCACGGACGGGCTCGATGGCGACGATGCCGCATTCGGGCTCGCGGTCAACATGCCGAACGCAGAAGGGTTTCGCGGCGGGTTAGGCATCAAAGAGATCCAGAGCAATTTCTATCCGGCCGTTGGCTTCGTGAGCCGGTCAGGCGTGCGCGATTACACGGGCTCGATCGGCTACACGCATTTCATCGACGGCGGCTTCGTGCAATCGCTGTTCGGCGGCCTCGACGCGCAGCGCATCGAGTCGATCGGCGGCGGCTTGCAGACGGAGATAATCGACGGGCGGCTGCTCGAGATCGAAAGCCGCACACGGGACGAGTTCGAGCTTTCGTACTCCATGATCAAAGAGGTCGTGGATGAGCCTTTCACGATTTACAGCGACGCAACGCGCTCGGTCGTCGTGCCGCCGGGCCGCTACTCGTTCGACGAGCGCGAGATCTCGGTCGATTCCGGCGAGCAGCGTAAGCTCGTTGCCGGCTTCTCGTATCTGACCGGTGAGTTCTACGACGGCGAACGCGTGAACATCGAGGCGAGCTTGACGTGGAAACCGTCTCGCAAGCTGAACTTCCGTTTCGCCTACGACTGGAACGACATCGACCTGCCGCAGGGTGCATTCACGACGCGCCTAGCGCAGTTCGCAACGGAATACGCGTTCTCGCTGCGGCTCGCGTGGGTGAGCCTTATCCAGTACGACAACGTGTCGGAGTTGCTAGGCGTGAACAGCCGCCTGCACTGGGTCCCGCGCGCGGGCCGCGAGGGCTTCATCGTTCTGAACCACAATCTTCAGGATTTCGACAAGGACAATCGCTTTCACTCTGCGCTTTCGGACGTGAGCGTGAAGTTCGGCTACACGTTCCGTTTCTGATCCAACGCCTCGAGCAGGCGGAGTGTCGCGGCGTCGCGTCGGCTCGGTGCAGTATTTTTCCAACGCGGTAGAGAACTCGGCGCCCTCTTCGGCGGCGAGCTCGAACAGCGTCATCGACGAGCAGAACTTCAGGTCGTCGGGGGAGCCGAAGATCTGCAGCGCCGACCGGCCGCGCAATGCGTTGACCGCACGCGTGCACTCGCGCAGCCGCGCGCCCAAAAGAGGGTGCGCGAGATAGGCGCGCGCCTCTTCGAGGCTTGCGATCGCATAGAGCTTGGCCGTGGAGCTCCTGCCGAGACCGGCGAGCTGCGGAAACACGAACCACATCCAATGCGTCTCTTTGGCTCCGGCTTCGAGCTCCGCGAGCGCTCGGTCATAAACGCCTTCCTGCGCGGCCACGAAACGAGCAAGATTGAAACGATCGCCCAATCTTTAGCGCGGGTGCAGCCAGCCGGGCAGGAACGAGTACGGATCGGCGGTCGCGTCCCTGGCGAAGGGCACGCCGCTCTTGTCGAGCAACTGCTGCAGGCGGCCGGCCTTCCACGCGTCGAAGGTGTCCGTGCAACCGCCGACGAACTCGCCGCCGATAAAAATCTGCGGGATCGTCTTCCACGTGGTGCGCGCGGCCAGCGCGGCACGGATTTGGCCGCCCCAGTCGTCCTTTTGGTAGTCGACGGAATCGAGATCCACGGACCGGTACGGGATCTTGTAGCTCGCGAACATCCGGCGCACCGACCAGCAGAACTCGCACCACTCGAGCGCGAACATCACGACGGGTGCATCACCTGCGCGCAGGGCTTCCGTGACGAATGCGGCTGCGGCCGGCGTCACCGCGGGCGGCGCGTCGACTGAAGGGTCCTTGGGTTTCGGCGCCGCGGGCGGCGGCGCATCGAAGCGGAAGCGCGGCGTCGAGCGCGAAATCGAGATCTCCTCCTCCGTCATGTCGGCCGGAATGTCGGCGAACAGCGGCGTGCTCAAGTAGCGCTCGCCGGTGTCCGGAATCATGCAAAGGATCGTCGCGCCGGCCGGCGCCGATTTCGCGACCTCCAGCGCGCCCGCGAGCGTCGCGCCGCCCGTGATGCCGCAGAAGATTCCCTCGCGCAGGGCGAGCTCGCGCGAGAGGCGCAGCCCATCTCGCCCTGCGATCGGAACGATGCGATCGATCAAGCCGGCCGCGACGACATCCTCGGTCAATTTAGGAATGAAGTCCGGCGACCAGCCTTGCATCAGGTGCGGCCGAAAGCTCGGATGACTTCCCTGCGGCGCGCCCTCGGCGGTGCGGGCTTGGGGGATACCGCTAGTCAATGTCGCCGAGTTGTCCGGCTCGCAAACGACGATCTTCGTCCCGGGACTGCGTTTGCGCAGGACGCGTGAAACGCCCTTCAGCGTTCCGCCCGTGCCGAAGCCGGTGACCCAGTAGTCGAGCCCCGTGTCGGCGAAATCCGCGAGGATCTCCTCGGCCGTCGTAGCCGTATGGATGTTTGCGTTTGCCTCGTTCTCGAACTGTCGACACAGGAACCAACCGTGGGCTTCCGCAAGCTCGACGGCTTTCGCGAGCATGCCGCTGCCTTTCTCTGCAGCCGGCGTGAGCACGACCTTGGCGCCGAGAAACCGCATCAAGCGCCGCCGCTCGACGCTGAAGTTCTCCGCCATGGTCACGACGAGCGGATAGCCCTTGCGCGCGCAGACCATCGCAAGGCCGATGCCGGTGTTGCCGCTCGTCGCCTCGACGACGGTCTGACCCGGTTTGAGCTTGCCCGTGCGCTCCGCGTCCTCGATGACGCCGAGCGCGAGCCGATCCTTGACGGATCCCATCGGGTTGAACGCTTCCAGCTTCGCATACAAATTGATGCCGGGCGGCGCGAGCTTGTTGATTCTGACCGCCGGCGTGCGGCCGATCGTCGCCAAGATGTCTTCGTATCTGGGCATGTGTCGACGCCTCTCGTCGTGATGTTCGGCGCAAACCTAAGAGCGCCGACGATTATGCCATGATGTCCAGGCTGCGCCGGACTTGAGGTGCGCAGCGGGAGTCGAGCACATGGCGAACGTAAACCAAACAACCGCCGGTCGGGAACAGCGCGCACCTCTCGACATGAGCGCGGAGGAATTCCGTGAGGCCGGGCATGCGCTGATCGATGCGCTCGCGGCGTTCTTCGAGTCGCTCGGCACGCGCCCGGTCACCCGCGCCAAAGGCGCGGGCGCGATTCGGGATCTGATCGGCCGCGGCGCTCTGCCGGCCGCAGGCACTCCCGCCCGCGAGCTGCTCGAGAGCGTCGTGCCGCTGCTTGGCGAACACTCGTTGCACAACGGCCATCCGCGGTTCTTCGGCTACATCACCTCCTCCGCAGCGCCGCTCGGCGCGCTCGCGGACTTGCTCGCGGCCGCGATCAACACGAACGTGGGCTTATGGGACCTCTCACCCGTCGCGAGCGAGATCGAAGCGCAAACCGTCCGCTGGCTCGCCGAGCTGATCGGCTTCCCGCAGCCTTGCGGCGGCATCATGGTAAGCGGCGGCAACGTGGCGAACATCTTGGCGTTCGTCGCGGCGCGGCGCGCCAAGGTCCCGTGGAACGTGCGCGCCGACGGCCTGTACGCGGATCCGCGGCGGTTGACCGTCTATGCGTCGCGCGAGACGCACACCTGGATCGAGAAGGCCGCGGATCTATCGGGCATCGGCACGTCCTCGATTCGGTGGGTGGAAGCCGACGACGACCAGCGCGTGAAGCTGGACGCTCTCGAGGCGCAAATCGCTCGGGATCTCGCGGCCGGGTGTTTCCCGTTCCTCGTCGTCGGCACCGCGGGCAACGTGAGCACCGGCGCCGTGGACCCGTTGCAAGAGATCGCGCAGATCGGCAAACGGCACGGCCTTTGGTTCCATGTCGACGGCGCGTACGGCGCGCCCGCCGCCGCGCTCGCCGAATCGCCACCCGATCTGAAGGCCTTGTCCCTCGCTGATTCCGTCGCGCTCGACCCCCATAAGTGGCTCTACTGCCCGCTCGAGGCAGCGTGCACGCTCGTGCGCGATCCGAACGCGCTCATGAACGCGTTCAGCTACCGGCCGCCGTACTATCACTTCGGCGCGGATGCGCAAGAGTCCGGATTCGACTACTACGAGCACGGCGTGCAGAATTCGCGCGGCTTTCGCGCCTTGAAGGTTTGGCTTTGCCTGAAGCATATCGGCCGCTCGGGCTACGAGCAGTCGATACGCGACGACATCGCGCTCGCGCGTCACCTGCATTCCGCCGTACGCGCGCAGGCCGAGCTTCAGCCCGGCACGCAAAATTTGAGCATCACAACATTCCGCTATCGGCCGGCTGCCGCCCGCGACGACGACGCCTGGCGCGAGTACCTCGACGCGCTGAATACGGCAGTGCTCAGCGCCGTGCAGAAAGAGGGCGAGTGCTATCTGTCGAACGCGGTGATCGGCAGCAGACAGTTCCTGCGCGCCTGCATCGTGAATTTCCGCACCAGAGCCGCGGACGTCGAAGCTTTGGCCGCGATCGTCGCACGCACCGGCAGGCGCCTCGACGCGCAACTGCGACCGGCGGCACTGCGCTGACCGCTGCCTTCGTTTGCCATCGCCGGCGCAACCTTCTAGAGTGACGGAGCGATGAATCGCCGAGTCAACGTGCTTCAATGGCTGCGCCGACGCAAAGCCGGCATCTCCAGTCTGTTGTTGCCGGCACTCGCGACCGTGTGGTTCAGCGCTTCGGCGTCGCTGTGTTTCGGCATGGCCGCGACCATCGACGCCAGCACAGCAACCGGCTCCGACCACGCACTCGATGGGCATGCGCATGCCGAGCATCCGGGCGGACATCAGCACACACCGGCACCACCGCCCCATGAACCTCAGCATGGTCATGGCGGTTGCCCTCATTGCCCGCCTTCCCCCGCGCAGCACGGCGCCACGCCGTCGGCACACGTCAAGTGCGGCACGTTGGCGGACAGCACGCCGGTTTCCAAGGAAGGGCAGCCCGATCTCAAAGGCGCACCGCACGCGTTAGCCTTCTATCGAGCCGCCGCCTTCCCTGTCGTGCTTCCGCAGCGCACACCGCACTCGCACGACTACCATCCTCTTGACGTTCCGCTGAATCTGCGTCACTGCGTCTTCCTGATTTGAGCGCGCGCTCGTCCGAGCGGATCGCTCGGTTTCGATCGCAACGTTGAAACCTGCACGCCGCGCGCGTGCGTATCAGGAGTCCGACATGACCGACAGATGGAATTGGCGAACGTCGTCAGTCAGTGCCGCGGCTTTGCTCACCGGCGCCGCTGTCATGGCTCAACAGCCGAACGATCCCACCCAACACACCCAACACACGCAGCCCGCGACGCCGCAAGCCGCCGAGCATGGCGCGCACGACCCTGCTTCGATGCGCGGCAGCCTGGGGGACTATCCGATGACGCGCGAGGTGTCGGGAACGGCGTGGCAACCGGAGTCTGCGCCGCTGCAAATGCGTCATTGGCAGCGCGACTCCTGGAATCTGATGGGTACGGCGTTCGCTACCGCGGCCTACACGGACGCGGAGAGCGGGACCCGCGGCGACGAGGACGAGTTCGTGCAAAGCATGGCCATGTTGATGGCACAGCGCGCGTGGGGCCGCGGCGTCGCTGGCTTGCGCGCGATGCTCTCGCTCGACCCCGCGCTCGTCGGCGACGACGGCTATCCGCTGTTGTTCCAAACCGGCGAGAGCGCCGACGGCGTAACGCCGCTGATCGACCGCCAGCATCCGCACGATCTGTTCATGGAGCTCGCCGCCACCTACTCGGCCGATCTCGGCGCCGGCCGCTCCGCGTTCTTCTACGCGGGATTGCCCGGCGAGCCCGCGCTCGGACCCGCGACGTACATGCACCGCGCGTCCGCCATGGACAATCCAGAGGCCCCGATCGCGCATCACTGGCTCGACTCGACGCACATCACGTTCGGCGTGTTCACCGGCGGCGTCGTGCTCGGCGACGTGAAGCTCGAGGCGTCGATCTTTAACGGCCGCGAGCCAGACGAGGACCGCTACGACATCGAAACGCACGGTCTCGACTCGTGGTCCGTGCGCGCCTCGTGGAATCCTGCGCCGAACTGGTCGGGACAGGTCAGCTACGCAGAGCTCGATGACCCCGAGCGCCTCGAGCCCGGCGTCGACGTCGACCGCACAACCGCCTCCGCGACCTACCACCGGCCGCGCGCCGGCGGCCATTGGCAGACGACGCTCGCAATCGGGCGGAACGCGAAGGACCCGGGCGCCGACACGACAGCTTATCTGCTCGAGTCGGCGCTGCGAGTTCGCGATGCGACGACGCTGTTCGCGCGCATTGAAAGCGTCGAGAAAGATGAGCTGTTCGTCGAGGGCGACCCGCTGCACGGCGAAGTATTCACCGTACGCAAGGTCGGTTTGGGCGCCGTCCACGATTTGCGCGAGCTATGGCGTGGCAAGCTCAGCGTCGGTCTCGTCTACAACTGGCACTTCGTGCCGCAAACGCTCGAGCCTGCCTACGGCGACGACCCGGGCTCGTGGCTCGTCTTCGCGCGCTGGAGCGTACAGTGAGGGGCTTCGAGCCGGTCGGATCCGTGGTCGCGCTCCCGCCTTACCACCGTGCGATTCCCGCGACGGCGCGGTGGGGGACTTGATACCGCGCGCGTCGCTCGCCAACATCAGCCGTATCGGCGTACTCCGGACTGTCGCGCATGAACGCTTTGTTCACGTGGATCGAGACCACGAGCATCGCAAGAACGGTCGGCGCGTCCGTATATCTCACCGCGTCGCTCAGCGCAGTGCATCTGCTCGGATTTACGCTCGTGACAAGCGGCGCGCTCGTCGCCAATTTGCGATCGCTCGGCGCATTGTTCGCCCATCGTCCCATCGCGGAGGTCCTGCGGCCTGCGAACCGCGCGCTTCTGCTCGGGCTCGCGATCAGCCTCTCGACCGGCGCCCTGCTTTTCTCCACAAGGGCGACCGCCGTGAGCGCAAACGGCACGTTTCAGCTGAAGATGCTGCTGTTGATCGCCGCGGCGATCTTTCATTTCGCCATGCAGCGTGGCGTGCTCGCGCAGCAATCCACCGGCGTGCGTCAAGCGCGTGCCGCGGGCGCGGTAGGTCTCTCGCTCTGGATGGGCCTCGCGGTAACCGCTTGCGCGTTCATTCTGCTCGAATAGGGCAATGAACTCCGGGGTCTGAATGGCGGACACCACATGACAATCTTCGATATTCTCGAATGGTTGGAAAACACGTCGCCTGCGATTCTGATTCAGCAATCGCTGTACGGCTTTCCGATCGTCGTCGCCGCTCACATCCTCGGACTCATGTTGTCGGTCGGCACGCTGCTATGGGTAGACTTGCGGCTGCTCGGCGTCGGCATGCGGCACATGCGCGTCTCGGAGGTCTACCGGGGGCTTGCGCCGTGGTTCCTCGTCGGCTTCGCGGTGATGCTCGTCAGCGGCGTGACGCTGTTCGCCGCCTACGCGACGTCCGCTTACGAGAATCTGTATTTTCGAGTCAAGATGCTTGCACTCTTGCTCGCCGGAGTGAACGCGCTCGCGTTTCACCTCTTGACCCAAAGGGCGTCGGCCACCTGGGACGCTGCGCTGCGGCCGCCAGCCGCCGTACGGATCGCGGGGCTTACATCAATCGTGCTCTGGGCCGCCGTGATCATCTGCGGACGAATGATCTCCTACACGCTGTTTTCCTTCCCGTGAGGCGTTCAATGAATCCTGTGCGCACGTATTCGCGATCTCACAGCTTCGCGCCGCGCAGCCGCATGAGCCGCAAGTTGCCTTGTAGGAGCGATGAAGCGGACGATGCGCTCGCCCGCCGCACGATTTAGGGCGCGTCAGCGCGCCTGCGCCTGCTCCGGATACCAGAACTGCAGGTGACAGCCCTCGCAGGCGGAGTCGATCGTGCCGCCGACTTCGGAGATTTGGTCGCCGTTCTTCGCATCGATGGCAGCGATCGCCTGCATCGCCGCTTCATGCAGCACGTGCGCATGCGCGATCCACGCGTCGTGATTCTTGTCGATCAGCGCTTTGATCTGATCGGGCTCGAGCTCCGCGTCGGGAGCGGCGGACTTCGCGCCGGGCGCGTTCACCTCGCGGCCCGGGATCAGCAGCGCGTTCGCGCTCTCCGCGAGCGTCACCGCGTTCCAGCGCAGCTTCTGCCATGCCTCGTCCGTCTCCGGCGTGACGACTACATCGCCGTTCGGCCCGGACTCGTACGAGACGGCATCCCACAGCACCTGTGCCGACGGCATCACCATCGAGTCCATGATCTCGACGAGAGTGGCCTTCGGCAAGAAGCCGGCGCTCGCATCGTGCTCTTGCGCCCGGAGCCACGAAGCACACGACAACGCCAGTGCCGAGACCGACGCGATGGCGAAGGCGCTGAGGCTGCCTCGACGCGAATGCTTGCTTGGGCGCATCGGATTCTCCTTCGCAGGTGATCGGCATGCGGATTGGTACCAATCACCAGCCTACGCGCGGACCAATTACCGCAAGCTGAGACGAGCGTTACGGAATTTTCATGCTGCCCCGACGCAGCGTCGCTCCTCGGCGGCGTTGTGCGCGTGATCCGGCTGGCCCACAATGCGTCAGCGCTCGGGCGAGTAAAGATGGCCATTCGAGACGACTCTATTTTCTTGCGCACGCTGAAGCGCCGTCGGATGCTGCAAGCAGCTTGCGGCCTTGCGTTGACTGCCCATACCCTCGCGCGCGGCGACGAAGTGGCCGACGCGAGCGCACCTCCGCAAGCCGGCGATGTGCTCGTCTTCGCGTTCGGCGACCGCGCCTCGCAAGTGCTGCGCGCCGAGGATGTCGTGCCCGGCGCGGTTCAGATCCTCGCCTATCCGATGCACGCGCCAACGCAACGAATTCGCGACGGCACTCGCTTGAATCAACTCATCGTCGTGCGCGTCGATCCCGAAACGCTCGCGCCCGCAGACGCGCGCGCGTGCAGCCGATGGAGTTGTGGCGTACTCGGGTGTATGCACGCACACTGGCTGCGACGTGACGGATTGGCGGGGCGAGAGCCGCCACTTCAAGTGCCCGTGCCACGAATCCGAATTCGATCCGAGCGACGGCGCGCGCGTCGTGGGAGGCCCCGCACCTTCGCCGCTCGCGGCATTGCCGCTCGAATCGTCGACGGCGTGCTGGCGGTCGCCGGGCCGTTCGAGGGCCGGGTGGGGTTCACGCGCCCGGGTTCGAGACGCTGAGCCCGTGAGCGCTAGCGGGGGAAAAGAATGATCAAGCGTACGACGTGCAGCGCGCTCGCGCTTTTCGGTTTGTTGTCGGCAACCAATGGCGCTGCACAGCCGGCCCGCGATTACACACCCGTGACGGATGATCGGCTCACGGCTCCGGAAGACCGCAATTGGCTCATGTACCGGCGCACGTACGACTCGTGGGGCTACAGCCCGCTTGCGCGGATCACCGCGCGCAACGTCGCGAACCTCGTCCCCGTGTGGACGATGTCGACGGGCGCGACGGAAGGCCATCAATCGCCGCCGATCGTGAACGACGGCGTAATGTTCATCACGACGCCGTTCAACCAAGTGATCGCGATCGATGCGAAGACCGGCGATCTGTTGTGGCGCTACCGCCATCAAATGCCGCCCGACATTCGCATGGGCCATCCCACGAATCGCGGCGTGGCGCTCTACGGCGACAAGGTGTACACAGCCACGTCGGACGCGAAGGTCGTCGCACTCGATGCGAAGACTGGCGAAGTCGTGTGGGAAAAGGCGGTCGAGGACTACAACGGCGGCTACTACATGACGCTCGCGCCGCTCGCGGCGCGCGGCAAGATAATGGTCGGCGTATCCGGCGGCGAGCGTGGCATTCGAGGCTTCGTCGTTGCGCTGGACGCGCAAACCGGCGAGCAGGTTTGGAAGACCTACACGGTGCCGGGGCCAGGGGAGCCCGGCAACGATACTTGGCCCGGCGAATCGTGGCGCACGGGTGGCGCGCCCGTGTGGATCACCGGTAGCTTCGATCCGCAGCTCGGACTCACGTATTGGGGCACCGGCAATCCGGGACCGTGGACCGGCGATCAGCGCCCTGGCGACAACTTGTACACGAACTCGGTGGTCGCGTTCGCCGTCGAGACGGGGCCCTCAAGGCCTATCACCAATATCACTGGAACGACTCATGGGACTGGGACGAGGTCGCGGCACCTTTGCTGATCGACCTGCCCCGCGGCGGCCGCACGGTGCCCGGCCTTGTGCACGTGGCCGCAGCGGTTATCTATGGCTGCTCGAGCGCAGCGCCGATGCATCTCGTTCATCGACGCGAAACCGTACGTCGAGCAGAACGTGTTCACGAGCATCAATCGCGAGACGGGTCGGCCCGAGTACGACGAGTCGCGTAAGCCGGCGGTAGGCAGCCGGCCACATTCTGCCCGTCGCTTTGGGGCGGCAAGGACTGGCCGCCCGCGGCATACAGCCCGCGACACCGGCTGCTTTATATTCCCGCGAACGAGAACCTGTGCTCGCCTCGATGCAAGGCGAGGAAGTCGAGTACCGCCGCGGGCAGCAGTTCACGGGTGCGAGTACCGACTTCAGCGTCGTCGAAGGTGCCGATCACATTGGGGAGCTCCAGGCCTGGAACCTGCGAACGGGCGAGCAAGTTTGGACGCACGAGTTCGCGTCGCCGAATTGGGGCCCCGTGCTCGCAACGGCCGGCGGGGTGGTCTTCTCCGGCGGCACCACCGACCGCTATTTCCGCGCGTTCGACGCTGCGTCCGGCAAGCTCCTTTGGGAGTACCGGACGAATTCGGGGATAACGGGCGTGCCAACGTCGTTCGAAGTAGACGGCGTGCAGTACATCGCCGTGCAGTCCGGCTGGGGCGTCGACGCGCAAGGCATGACCGGCCGCATCGACCGCGCGCGCGGAACGAACACGATCGTGCCGCAAGGCGGCGTAGTTTGGGTGTTCGCGCTCGAGCGCTAGCCGGCTCACGCCGTCAGTAGAAGTCCTGGTTTTCGTACGGATCGTCGAGTTGCTGCTTCTGTGCAAACACGAGCGCGAGGTGGTGCGGTGCGCGCCCGAGGGTCACGATCTGCAGCTTGCGACAGCCGCGCGCCTGCGCGGTGAACGCGTACTCGTTCAAGCTGTAGACGTTTTTTTCCATCAGCGGTGCCTTCCATGGCTGCCCCTGCAGTTTGTTGGCGAGGTAGTGCAGTGGCGGAAGCGTCTTCCGGAGCTTTCCGAGCGCGCGAATAGGCGCCGGCTCGGTGCGATGGTAGAGGAAGTCGACGACGATCACTCCGCCATCAGCGAGGAGATCCACCATCCTTCTCAAGATCACTCGTCCACGCGCCGGCGGGATATGAAGAAAGACGAGAAAAGAGTGGATGACGTCGAATGAGCCGGCGATTCCGCTGAGCTGATCATCGGATTCCAGAAAGCGCACATTACCAATCGACCGTTCCGCACAGTTCTTCTCGGCCTCGCGCAACATCGACGGAGATACATCTAGCGACACCACCTCCTCGGCGATTTTCGCAAGAGGAATCGTGCACCGTCCGACGCCACATCCAAAATCGAGCACGCGGCGCGGCCGGAACGTCGGGTCGAACACCGAGCGAATCGTTTGCATCATGTAGTCGACGTGCTTCTCCCCGGACTCGAAGAATTCCGCCTTCGCGCTGGCATCGAGGCGGTCGCTCTTGAAACGATCCGAGGACAGAACCCCATAGTAGGGATCGCTTTCACCATAAGCCTCCCATTGTCCGTCCGGATTCAAAGGCATGGTCATCCTCGATGATCGTTTGATTGGCGAAGGCTTTGAGAATACGTGGCCAACCTTCCGAAACCAAGGATCCTCCGCGACTCACGGGATAATGCGCGGTTCACGAGTGGAGTTGGAGCGTCGGCTCGGATCAGCGGCGCGTGAAGAAATCGTAGACGTGGCGATTGGACTCGACGACATGGCGGGTCGCGTTCAGCGGCGGAAAGGTCCAACGCGAGAACCGGCGAAGCTCGTCGAGCTCCGCTGGGTCGAACGGCCGATGCTCCGGCACGTCATCCCAGCCGAGCACGAACGCGCCGTTTTCGCGCAACGCCGAGTGAGCAGCGGCGAACGCTTGCGCTGCCTCGTCGCGACCATCGAGACCCCAGCCAAAGACGCCGTTGCAGAGAATCAAGTCGAGCTCCCCGGCTGAAACGTGGTCTTTCAATCGAGCCATCGACCCCACGATATGACGCTTCGCGCCAAACGCCCGGCGTGCCGGGTCGACGTCGATCGTAGTGTAGGCGCGGTCACGGAACGAGCGCTCGTATAGTTTGGTGTACCAATCGCAACCGACGAACAAGATTTTCCGAAACTCTTTGCGCGCCGCGAAATAGGGCAGAATTTTCTTTTCGAGGAGCTCGCGGTCCGGTGAGCGAAGCCGGAGTGGCACGCCGACGGCGAGCAACGCGCGGGCGACGAGCCAGCGAGCCGCCTGCAGCCGCTTCGCCGGCGGCATCGTTCCGCTTTTCCGGGCGCCCAGGCCGCGCGCACGAGTCGCGCCCGTGCGCGAACAACCGACGCGAGACTTGCGCGTCCTTCACCGGGAAGGCGGCGCAGATATTCATGACTTACACGTGCCACGTGATACGGTGACGCACCCGAGCGATTCAGCGCCCGCCCGGGAAGAATGCCCCAATCGCACGCTTCGTAGCCGCAACGAGCCGCGACGGCAATGCCGTCGGCGTTGTCGTCGTACGCCGGGAACGCGATGTGCCTAACGGTTTTCCCGGGTAGTTGCTCCTCTAGACGACGCTTGGCCAAGCTCAGATCTTCGGCCAAGGGCCGCGGCGGGCCGCGAAGCACCCCCTCGAGATCGGGAGCGACGCCCGCGAGTGGGATCGGTCGCGGCCACATCGGCAAGTAGCGACTCTCGAACGTGTGGGATTCGACGTCGACGAGACCTGAGGCGTGCGCCTCACGGAGCTCGTTCCAGGTCATCGGGCGTTCGAGCGTGCGTTCGAAGCCGCGCGGCGGGACGTCGAAATGCATGCCAGGAGCCACGAACGCGATCACGCGCATCTGGAAGCGCTCGAGCAACGGCAGCACGACCTTGCGAAAATTGAAGGCACCGTCGTCGAATGTGACCACGACGGAGCGCGGCGGCGCGGGGCGCTCGCTGCGCAAGTGCGCGAGCAGGCCGTCGCCGCCCAAGCAGCGGTATCGGTTTCGCGCGAGAAAGCTCAGATCGTTCTCGAGCTCTGCGGTCGTCACGGTGTGGTAGCAGAAGACCGGCACACCGGCGTCGAGCTCTTTCGGGCGACGGGAGAACAGAAAGGCAGGCACGCCGCCGTCGAGTAGCCCTCTGAGCTCGCTGCGGTTCTTCTCCCACGAGCGGTGCAGTCGCGGCCACATACGCGCTTTACGCGATTTTTCGGTGCGCCCGATGCTACGCGCTGGCGCAAGGTCCTTGTATAGCCGGATCAGCTTGTCGGCATGCTCCGCGACTCCGAACCGCTGAACGTCCTCGCGCGCACCCTGCCCCAATTGTTGGCGCAGCACGGGATCGAGCAGGACGCGTACGAGGTTCGCCGCAAACGTTGCATCATCGCCAGCGGGTGCGAGCAACCCGCTTCGCCCGTGAGTAATCACCTCGGCCAAGCCCGCCGCTTGTACGCGGCGACGGGCACGCCGAGCGCCATCGCCTCTGCAGCCGAATACCCGAACGCTTCGCGCAGGCACAGCATTACGGCAACGTCGCTTGCCGCGAGTACGTCGGGGATATCGGAGCGATGACCGAGAAACCGCACGGAACCGTCGATTCCGAGTCGCGTCGCGAGCTCGCGGCAAGCATCCAAGTCGGTTCCGCCGCCGGCAAAGACGAAGACGGTCTCCCGTGCCGACTCGAGCACCTGGGGAATCAACCCGATGAGAACATCGAGGCGCTTTTCCGACGTGAACCTCGAAGTGGACACCACGACGGCCGCGCGTTCTGGAATGCCCCAGTCGGCGCGCAGACGGCTCCGGACGTCGGGGTGCTCGGCTTCAGCCTCGTGAGGTCGAGCGCGTTGTAAAGGACGCGTACGCGGTGCTCGTGAACAGCGTACACGTTCACGGCCGAGGCACGCATCGCCGCAGAAACGCAAAGCGTCACATCCGGTTGCGGCAAGCAGTGGTTCAAGTACCCTTCAAAACGCGGTACCGGGTCGGAATCGACGACGTGCATCACTACCGGTGTTGCCGCCAGAAACGGCTTGAGCGCACGAGCGAGGCAGGAGCTCTCGCGTTGCGTCGCGTGCACCACGTCGAAGTCGTCGCGCACGATGCGGTGTGCCAAGCGGAAAATCGTGAGCGGCGTCGCGCCTCGATGCAAGAAAGGTCACGGTTACACCGTCGGCACGCAGCCGCGCGGCCGCCGGGTGCTCGCCGCGCAACACGCACAACGAAACCTGGTGACCCGTGCGTCGAAGTTGCGCCAAGACGTTGACGAATACGTCGTGCATCCATGCCACGCGCCCCCCGTGTACCCGAGGTGGTCCGTGACGAAGAGAACGCGCATTCTAGTAGAAGCCTTCCGCTTTAGGCGTTCCGGCCTCGGGGCGTTCACCGAAACGCCACGTTTGTTATGCTTGCGGTAGCGCGCAGCTCGCGCTACTTCCGGTACAGAATACACCCGTGGCACTGGCACGCTCACGAAGGCGACATAATCTCAGACGTACGAAAGCTTTTAGTCGAAAACACTCGGCGTGCCCTAAGCCAAAGTCGCAAGAACGTTGTAGTCGAGTCCTGTTCTCTCCGCGAGCTCCAGCAAGTCGTTCGGCGTCGTGGCATC
>CAVUTF010000042.1:0-153371 GCA_963744305.1 uncultured Gammaproteobacteria bacterium | reverse complement strand
GTAGCGATACGGGTACTGTCCTGTTGCTTCGTTCGGTGTACCATTGTCCTTGCTGTTCTCCCCGGGGCCGACCGCCATGGATGGCGGAAGTGCCGCGCGTCGCCAGGAGCAGCGCGCGGCCGACCGCCATGGATGGCGGAACAGCCGCGCGTCGCAGGAGCAGCGCGCGGCCGAGCCGACTCTAGCTCTTTGCCGTGCAGTACGCCATCGGCTGCAAGGCCGATCAGCAGCGGGCTCGCGAAACCGTCCATGGCGTGCCCGCGGACTTTGGCTCGCGGGCGCTCGCCCGCTGCCGAGCGGCGACGCGAAAGGTACGCCGCCGCTCGAGCGCGCTCACGCCGAGCATCTTGTAAGATGCCGCACTAACTTGCGAAATCGCGCGAGATCACGAATTTTCGACGGACGGACGGGCGAGCGGTGGCGCATTCCTTGTTGACGGCCGTGGTTGGTAGCTATCCGCAGCCCGATTGGCTCATCGATCGCGGTGAGCTCAAGAAGCTCATGGCGCCGCGCGTCCCGGCCGAGCAACTCTGGCGGATCCCACCGGAGCTGCTCGAGCAGGCACAAGATGATGCAACGATCGTCGCGATCCGCGCGCAGGAGCGCGCCGGCATCGACATCATCACGGACGGCGAGATTCGCCGAGAAAGCTACTCGAACAAATTCGCAAACGCGCTCGCCGGCATCGACCGCAGTCGGTTCGGTGAGATCGTGGGCCGCACCGGCAGCAAGATTCCGGTGCCGCTCGTGTCGGGACCGATCAAACGCGCAGGCCCGTCGAGGTGCGCGACGTCGAGTTCCTGCGCGCGCACACCGACCGCACGATCAAGATCACGCTGCCGGGCCCGTTCACGATGGCGCAGCAAGCCGTCGACGAGTACTACAAGGACGACGAGAGTTGGCGCTCGCGTATGCGGAGGCCGTGAACGAGGAGGTGCACGATCTATTCGCCGCCGGCGCCGACGTCGTGCAGCTCGACGAGCCGTGGTTGCAAGCGCGTGCGAAGCAGCGCGCCGCTACGGCATCAAGGCGATCAACCGCGCCTTGGCAGGCGTGCCGGCACGACCGCGCTGCACTTGTGCTTCGGCTACGCCGCGCTCGTCAAGGACAAGCCTTCGAGCGGCTACTCGTTTCTCGCGGAGCTCGACGAATCCGCGGCGATCAGATCTCGATCGAGGCCGCGCAGCCCAAGCTCGATCTGTCGATATTGAGGGCGCTGCCGTCGAAGACCGTGATGGTCGGCGTGCTCGATTTGAACGATCGCAGCGTCGAAACGGCCGAAGCCGTCGCGTCGCGAATTCGCCGGCGCTCGAGTTCGTGCCGCCGCAGCGGCTGATCGCGACGCCCGACTGCGGCATGAAGTATCTGCCGCAGGCGGTCGCGTTCGGCAAGCTCAAAGCGCTGGCGGACGGCGCCGCGCTCGTCCGCGATGAGCTCTAGCGACGGCACGCAGCGCGCGGCCGCAGGCGGCGCGCGTTGGGCGCTCGCGATTCACGGCGGCGCGGGGATGGCGCGCGAGGAAATCCTCGATGCCGCACGGGAGCAAGCGGCGAGCAGCGCGCTGCAAGCCGTGCTCGAGCACGGCGCGCAGCTGCTCGCGGCGGGCGGCACGAGCCTCGACGTCGTGGAGCAAGCTGCGCGCGAGCTCGAGGATTCGCCGCTGTTCAACGCCGGCAGGGGTGCGGTGTTCAACGCAGCCGGCGAGCACGAGCTCGACGCGTCGATCATGGACGGGCGCGACCTGCGCGCGGGTGCCGTCGCCTGCGTGCGCGGCATCAAGAATCCCGTCGCACTCGCGCGGCTCGTAATGGAGCGCTCGCCGCACGTCTTCTTGCAAGGCGACGGCGCTGTCGCGTTCGCGCAGGCGCAAGGCATCGAGCTCGTCGCGCCCGAGTACTTTCGAACTGAAGAATCTTGGAAGGCACTCGAGAAAGCGCGCGCACGGGCAGCCGCTGCGCCCGAGGAGCACGGCACGGTGGGGGCCGTGGCGCTCGACATGCACGGCGACCTTGCGGCCGCGACGTCCACGGGTGGCCTCACGAACAAAGTGCCGGGACGAGTCGGCGATTCGGCGGTGATCGGAGCCGGAACCTACGCGAGCAACGCGTCGTGCGCCGTGTCCTGCACCGGCGCCGGCGAATTCTTCATTCGCGCAACGGTCGCGCGCGACATCTGCGCGTTGGTGGAATACGGCCGCATCGATGCACGCGCGGCGACGGAGCACGTGATCGGGCGCCGTCTGGAGCGCATCGGCGGCCGCGGCGGAGCCATCGTCGTGGATCGGAGCGGGCTCGTCGTCTGCGAGTTCAACACGGAGATCATGTACCGCGGCAGCGTCACCAGTACCTCGCGCGCAGCGACGTCTATTTTCCACACTGAAGGTCACTAACGAAACATTCACGTTCGGTTCAGGTCGAACCGGCAAAGTGAGAAGTGGGAACTTCTGTCGCCTCTGCCGCGAATGTTATTTACGACGCTGACGATGCGACGCCAACACACGTAAGGACGCTGCTTGCAAAACCAACAGCCCGTGATCGTCCGCGCCGGGGCCGCGCAAAGCTGGCTCGCGTTGCTCCTGCTCTCTGCTCCCGTTGCGGCCTGCGTCGGCCAAGTGTCCTCGAGCGCGGAATGCGAGGCCAGAATCATCGTCGGCCTCGAGCGAGCGCCCGGATGAGGAGCTCGTTGCGGCACTCGCGCAGACCGCTCGCGCACAACTTGCGCTCATAGGAGAGGTGACGAGCACCTTGCACGTCTTCGCGGTGCGTTCCGCGGGACCGGACGACCAATGCAGCGCGGCTATCGAACGTTTGCGCGCGGATCCACGTGTGCATTCGGTCGACATCGATGCTCGACGTGAAGCCCATCCGCGATAACCGTCCGACGGTGATGCGCAGCCGCGTCATTGCGGCCCTGCTCGCGTCGCTGGCGCTCGCCGGCACTGTCGCAGCTCAGGAATTCGCGCCCGTGCGCAGGCATCCGGCGGCAGCTGCGGATTTCGGCACCGAGCCCCGCATTCTCGTGAAGCTGCGCGCGAGCGGCGCAGAAGGGCGCGCGCAGGCTCAGGCTGCGAAAGATCCGGTCGCCGCAGTGGCCGCGCGAGGAGGGTTCTCCGCGCGACAGACGCGAGCGCTCGCCGCGGGCCTGCACGTCATGCAAATCGAGCCCCGGACGGCTGGGGAGCCTATCGATGAGACGCTCGCGCGCCTGCGCGCGGATCCCGCCGTCGAATATGCGGAGCTCGACCGGCGCCGTTATCCGCACGCGCTGCCGAACGACCCTCTGTACCTGGAGCAGTGGTATTTGCAGGCGACGACCGCGGCGGCGAGCGCGATCGATGCGGAAGCCGGCTGGGACACCACCGCCGGGAGCACGGGCGTCGTCGTCGCCATCGTCGACACGGGCGTCCTCTTCGGACATCCGGACCTCGAGCGCGCGGAAAGCTGGCGGGCGGATCCTACCCGGGTACGATTTCGTCTCCGTGGTCGCCGCTGCGAACGACGGCGATGGGCGCGATGCGGACGCTTCGGATCCCGGCGATTGGGTGACGCCCGCCGAGGCGAGCGCGGGGTCCTTCCGCGGCTGCACTGCGGGCGACAGCTCGTGGCACGGGACGCGCGTCGCAGGCATCGTCGCAGCTCGCACGAACAATTCCGAAGGCATCGCGGGGACGACGTGGTCGCCGTGGGTCCTGCCCGTGCGCGCGCTCGGTAAGTGCGGCGGCTTCGACTCAGACATCATGAGCGCAACACTCTGGGCCGCCGGTATCCATCTCGATGGGGTGCCGGACAACCCATATCCGGCGAAAATCGTGAACTTGAGTCTCGGCTCGACGGGGCCCTGCACGGCGGCCTATCGAGACGTGATCTCCCTGATCGCCGCGTCGCGGCGCGCTCGTGGTCGTATCTGCCGGCAATGAAGGCGGTCCGGTCGACGCTCCGGCGAACTGCGCCGGTGCCGCTGCGGTCGCGGGCCTGCGTCATGTGGGCACGAAGGTCGGCTATAGCAGCCTCGGCCCGGAGATCGCCGTCAGCGCTCCGGCCGGCAACTGCGTGAATGTCACTAGACGTACCCTGCCTGTTCTCGATCGGGACGACATCCAACGCCGGCACCACGTCCCCATCGACGCACGAGTACACGAATCAGATCGACTACAACGTCGGCACGAGCTTTTCGTCGCCGATCGTGGCGGCGGTTGCGGCCCTCATGGTGTCCGTGAACGGGAATCTCCGACCGACGCAGCTCGTGGCGCGTTTGCGAGAAGGCGCGATCGCGCCGTTCCCGGTTTCGAGCGACCCGAGCATTCCGCAATGTCACGTGCCCGCGAATCGCTCCGACGTGCAAGCCGCCGAATGCAATTGCACCACCGATACCTGCGGCGCGGGCATGCTGAACGTGCCCGGCGCATTGCGGCGGCACAAGGCCGATCGCGGCCGTGTCCGTTCCCTTCAGCGTTAGTCCGGGGCAGAACGTCGAGCTCTCGGCGGTCGGGAGCTCGGCTGCATGCGACCGTATCATTGTCTCGTACGCGTGGGCGATCGTTGCCGGCGCGAACGGCACCGGTATCGCAGGCGCCGATCGATCCGTCGCCGTCGTTACGGCTCCAGCGTCCGGATCCCTCACCGTGCGTCTCACCGTGACTGACGATGCGAACCGTCAAGATATTGCGGATGTCACCGTGACGGCGACCACGGCGACGACCACGGCGCCCCCCGCAGCCGGCACGAACGCTTGCCCGACGGCGGTCGCTGCGCCGCGTCCACCGATCGTTGTGACGGTTTCGCCGACTGCGGCCACCGTGTTCGTGAACGCCGAGCAGGCATTCACCGTCGCAGTGACGAACGCGCTCGACGCAACGGTGACCTGGCAGGTCAACGGCGTCGCGGGCGGGAATGCGACGGTCGGCACGATCACGCCATCCGGGGTCTACACGGCGCCGGCGACCGCGCCGATGCCGGCAACGGTGACGGTCACCGCCGTCGCGGTCGAAGATCCGAGCCGGTCCGCGTCGGCCGCGGTCACGGTCGCGGGTCGCGCGGCGCCGCAAGCGAGCTCGGGCGGCGGAGGCGGCGGCGTCGCTCGATTTCTTGACGCTGCTCCTGGTGCTCGCCGCGTTCATCGTGCGGCGGCACGGCTCAACGAAGGGGCCCTTGGCGCAGCCGCTGACTAGTCTTTGATCTGCGCGCGCAGCGCGGCTCGATCGATCTCGACGCCGTTGATGAACGTTCGCGAGATGCGACGCGTGTTGACGATGTCGTCGAGCGGGCTCGCGTCGAGCACGAGGAGATCGGCCCGCTTGCCGGGAACGAGGCTGCCTCGATCATCAAGATGCAGATACTCGGCGGCCCGGCTCGTCGCGGCGACCAACACTTGCGCGGGCGTCATGCCCGCATCGACCATCGCCTGCAGCTCGAGGTGCTCGGCGAGTCCGAAGAGATGATCCTCCACCCCGGTATCGGCGCCGAGCACGAACTTGGCGCCCGCGGCGCTGAGCTTCCCGAGGCTGCGCTCGAGGATAGCGTACCGCCCACGTGCGTCCTCGGCGGCTGTGGATCGCGTTGGCGAAAGGCCGCCTCCATCTTGGCGATCACGTCTGGCGCGACGGACTCCGTCATCAATTGCAGCATCGGATCGGCGGACGTCAGCCACGGCGGAGTGCCGACCTGCGCGGCCCTGCGCGGACTCGACATGTTGGCGTTCACGTAGACATTGCGCTTGACGATCTCCGCGACGAGCGCGTCGCTCATCTCGACGTCGCGAACCATGTGCACCAGGCCATCGATGCCCGCTGCCACTAGTCCCTCCGCGTCGGCGTGATAGAACACGTGCGCGTTGACGCGCAGATCGCGTTGGTGGGCTGCGTCGATCACCACGCGGTACAGCGCGGGGCTCAAGCTGCGGCGCACGCCCGTTGCGGTCGTCCACCCAGATCTTGACGATGTCCACCTTGCTCGCGGCGAGCTCCTCCACGGCCCGCCGCGCCTCGGCCTCGGTGGTGATCTCGTACGCGATCCCCGCGTAGGCGGCCGCACCCGGACCCGCATTCGGCGCGCCGATGCCGCGGCCGGCGACGAGCAACTTCGCGCCACCGAGCGTGCCTGCCGCCTGATCCGCGCGGATCCGATACAGCACGTCGCCACGCTCGATGCCCTGCGACTGCACGACCGAAACGCCGAAGTAGAGGGCGCGATTGAGGTCGTTCATCACCGTGTCGCGCGTGTAGTTCGCCGCGACGTACGTCACGCCCTTCTGGAACCCGGGTGCCCATGCGTGCTGATGAGCGTGGGCATCACGGTCTTGCCCGCAAGATCGATGACCCGGGTGTCGGCGCCGGCCCGCGCCCTGATTTCCGCGGAGGTGCCGACGGCGACGACTACGCCCGCCGCCGATGGCGATGGCCTGCGCCACCGTGTCGCGGCCGTCGACGGTGATGACCGTGCCGTTGATCAAAGCCAGATCCACGCGAGGCTGCGCAGTAGCCGCGCTCGCGACGGCGAGGGCGAAGGCTCCGCAGAGAAGCGCGCGTCAGCATTGGGCGATACTGCCTCGCTATTGTCTCTTGGCACAACGTGCGGCGAACCTGCTAGCTTCGTGCGCCGCTCTACAAACGGTATTGTAGAGGTGCGCGGTCGAGGCTGGGGGACGAGCGACGTGGCAATCAAACTCCGCGCGACCGGTTGGCCTGCGTCTGTGTCGCGACAGCACTCGCGAGCGGTAGCTCGCGGCCCCGGAAAACGAGCACCCGCGGTCGACTCAGCCTCGGCGACGCCAAGCGAGTCGGCGCAAAGTACGTCGAGCCGCACCAACGACGTCGAGTGGCGCTTCTACGGAGGCAATCTCGCGGCGCAACGCTATTCACCGCTCGAGCAGATCAACCGCGACAACGCCGCGAAGCTAACCGTTGCCTGGCGCTTTGCCACCGGCAACTTCGGCCCGCGGCCGGAGCAGCGCAACGAGGCGACGCCGCTCATGATCGACGGCGTGCTCTACACGACGACTGGTATCACCCGCAACGTCGTCGCCCTCGACCCGGTGACGGGCGAGACGCTGTGGATGTGGCGCGCGATCGACGGCGAGGAGCGCTTCGAGGCGGCGCCGCGCAAGACATCCGGCCGCGGGCTCTCGTATTGGACGGATGGTCAGGGCAACGAGCGCTTGCTCGTCGTGACTCCGGGGTTCCACCTCGTTGCCCTCGATCTCGAGACCGGGCGGCAGCTACCGGGCTTCGGCGAGAACGGCGTCGTCGATCTGATGCAAGGCGTGCGCGGCGAGGTCAACGACGATACGAGCATCGGCAACAGCTCGCCCGCGCTCGTCATCGGCGACGTCGTCGTCGTCGGGCCGGCGCACGATGTCGCGATGCGCCCGCCGTCGAAAGCGAACTTGAAGGGCGACGTGCGCGGCTTCGACGTGCGCACCGGCAAGCTGCTCTGGACCTTCCACACGATTCCGACGCGCGGCGAGGCCGGGTACGAAACGTGGCTCGACGGCTCGGCCGAGTTCACGGGCAACGCCGGCGTTTGGGCGGCGATGGCGGCGGATCCGGAGCTTGGGTTCGTTTACCTACCTGTCGAAGCGCCGCTGTCTGATCTCTACGGCGGCGAGCGGCCCGGCAACAACCTCTATGGCAACAGCCTCGTCGTGCGTCGATGCGCAGACCGGCAGGGTCGTGTGGCATTACCAGCTGATCCATCACGACATCTGGGACTGGGACAATCCGACCGCGCCGATTCTGATGGACCTCGTCGTCGACGGGCGCCCGATCAAAGCAGTCGCGCAGATCACGAAGCAGGCCTGGGTTTACACGTTCGACCGCGTCACGGGCGAACCCGTTTGGCCGATCGAGGAGCGGCCGGTACCTGCTTCCGACGTGCCCGGCGAGTCGACCTCACCGACGCAGCCGTTTCCCACGAAGCCGCCCCCGTTCGATCGCCAAGGGCTCGTCGAGGACGACCTCATCGACTTCACGCCTGCGCTGCGCGCCGAGGCAGTCGAGGGCACGAAGGTGTTCCGCCTCGGCCCGATCTTCACGCCGCCGTCGCTCGCGAACGCGGCCGACGGCACGTCCGGCACGCTGATGTTGCCGCATGCGACCGGCGGGGCGAATTGGGAAGGCGGCGCGTTCGATCCGGAGACGAACGTGCTCTACGTCGGCTCGTTTACGAATCCGTTCATCGCGGCGCTCGAGCCGCCGCCGGCAGCGTCCGGCATCCGCTACATCTCGGGCGGAGCGCGCGCAGATTCCGTGGCTCCAGGGGCTGCCCCTCGTGAAGCCGCCGTGGGGCAGAATCACCGCGATAGACATGAACAAAGGCGAGCATCTTTGGCAGCTGCCCAATGGGCCGACGCCGAAGGAGATCGCCGAGCATCCGGCGCTTGCGGGGCTCGATATCCGCCGACGGGGCGTGCGACCCGCCCGGTCACGCTCGTGACGAAGACCCTGCTGTTCACCGCCGAGGGTTGGGGCGGCAGCCCGGTGCTGCACGCACGCGACAAAGCAACCGGCGAAGTGCTCGCCGAGATCCAGCTGCCCGGAGCCGTCGGCGGCCGGCCGATGACCTACGCGATCGACGGCCGCCAATTCATCGTGATGCCGGTCGCGGGCAATCGCGGCGCACGAGCTCGTCGCGCTCGCACTGCCGCAGTAAGTGGGGGGTCAGGCACGGTGCCAGACCCGGTGCCTGACACCGTGCCTGACCCCCGAGCCGAACAGTTCGCGTGTAAAAGAAGAGAGCAACATCATGAAATCGGAACGTGGGAGCGCGCGCTGGCGCAGACGGGGTTCATTTCCGCTCGCGCGGCCGCTCTCGGTCATCGGCGCATTCTGCCTCGCGGGTTGCAACGGACCCGCACCTACGCCCGCGAACGTCGAGCCTGCAGCCTCGCCGGACGCTGCACGGGAGTTCGTCGCCAGCGCGGAGGACGAGATCGCGGCACGCAGCGAGCGGATCGGGCGCGTGTCATGGGTCTATAACAACTTCATCACCTACGACACCGAGCGGTTGCTGGAGCAGGCTCGCGCCGAGAGCATCGAAGCGGACGTCCGTCTTGCGAACGCAGCGGCGCGCTTCGCAAGCATCGACGTAGATGCGGAAACGCGGCGCAAGCTCGACCAGCTGCGTCTCGGGCTCACTTTACCGGCGCCGCAAACCGACGGCGCGGCCGTCGAGCTCGCACAGATCACGACTCGTCTCGCGTCCACCTACTCGAAAGGCCGGATCGACCTCGATGGCGTGTCGACGACGCTCGATGAGCTCGAAGTGCAGATGCGAGAAGTGCGCGATCCCGCAAAGCTCGAAGAGATGTGGACCAAATGGCGCGAGGTCGCGAAGCCGATGGCGGCCGACTACGCGCGCATGGTCGAAGTTGCGAATGCCGGTGCCCGCGAGCTCGGTTTCGAAGACGTCGGCCGGATGTGGCTAGCGAACTACGACATGCCGGCCGACGCGATGGCTGCCGAGGTCGACAAACTCTGGTCCGAGGTGCGGCCTCTCTACGACGAGCTCTACTGCCACGTCCGTGCAGAGCTAAACGCAGCACTACGGTGACGCGATCGTGCCGCTCGATCAGCCGTTGCGCGCAGATCTCCTCGGCAACATGTGGGCTCAAGACTGGAGCGCGCTGCACGATCTCGTCGGGCCGCCCGGAGTCCGACCCTGGCTACGACGTGACCGAGCTGCTCGAGGAGCAGAGTTACGATGCGCGGGGCATCGTGCGCGACGGCGAGCGGTTCTACACCTCGCTCGGCCTGCCGGCCCTTCCAGACTCGTTCTGGGAACGCTCGTTGCTCACCCGTCCCGCCGATCGCGACGTCGTCTGCCACGCCTCGGCCTGGAACATCGACAGCCGCGACGACATCCGCATCAAGATGTGCATTCACGTGAACGGCGATGACTTCGGCGTCGTCCATCACGAGCTCGGACACGTTTACTACTCCCGCGCGTACCAGGAGCAGTCCCCGCTCTTCAGGTCCGGAGCGCACGACGGTTTCCATGAAGCGATCGGCGACTTCATCGCGCTGAACGTCACGCCGGAGTATCTCGTGCAAATCGGCCTTCTGCCGCCGGATCAGGCTGCCGAGCGCGCAGAGCGACTTGTCGCTGCTCATGCGCGTGGCGCTAGACAAGATTGCGTTTCTGCCGTTCGCGTACACGATGGATCAGTGGCGCTGGGACGTGTTCTCCGGCGAGGTCACGCCGGCAACCTACAACGACGCCTGGTGGGCGCTCGTGCTGCGCAATCAGGGCGTCAGGCCGCCGAACGTCGACCCGCCGATGCGTTCGACCCGGGCGCGAAGTTTCACATCGCGAACAACGTTCCGTATCTACGCTACTTCCTCGCCTACATCCTCCAGTTCCAGTTCTACGAAGCGGCATGCAAAGCCGCCGGATGGGAGGGACCGTTGCATCGCTGCTCGCTCTATGGGAACGAGGAAGTCGGGCGGCATTTCAACGCGATGCTCGCGATGGGCGCGTCGCAGGCCGTGGCCGGACGCCCTCGAGGCTTTTATCGGCTCCCGCGAGATGAGCGGCTCGGCGCTCGTCGCGTACTTCGAGCCGCTCATGACCTGGCTCAAGCAGCAGAACGCAGGCCTGGCGCGAGTGTCAGGCACGGGCACCGGTGACAGCTCAGAAGCGGTACGTGTAGGTCCCGTGGAACGAGCGCGGCGCGCCTAGGTTCCGGTACGCGTACGAGGCGTTGTTGAGGTCGAGCCGGCCGCGGCCGATCGACGTCGCGTAGTCCTCGTCGAGTGCGTTCTCGAGGCGCACACCGATGCGGTGGTGACGATCGGCATCGAAGTAGAAGGCCGCGCCGAGATCGACCACCGTGTACTCGCCGTGATCGACGCGGCCCACGCCGCCGCCGACGACATCGTAGACCTCGCCGACGTTGAGCACGGCCACGTTGAGCTCGAGCGGCACGCTCGTCCCGATGTACTGCCAGCCGAGCTTCGCGAAGCTTTCCGGAATGTCCTGCACCTGGGTGCTGGTGCCTGCGAACTGCGCGTCGTTGCTCGTGTAGTCGAACGACACGCTCATCGTGTCGCTGAGCCCGGCAGTCAGGTCGAACTCCCAGCCGTCGGATTCGACTTTCTCGTCGAAATTCTCGAACCGTCCGTCGGGGAACGCCGGGTTGTCGAAGTCGATATCGATCAGGTTTTCGATCTCGCGCGTGAAGAAGATGAACTCCCAGCTCAGGCCCGCGCCCGCGTCGCTCGTCCCGCCGAAGCCGATCTCGACGTTCCTGCCTTCCTCGGGCTCGAGGTTGGGATTGCCGACCTCGCAGCAGTCGCGAAGATACAGCTCCTCGGCGTCGGGCAGCCGGAAGGTCGTGCCGAATTGGCCGCGCACGTAGAGACTGTCGCTCAAGCTGTGGCGGCCGCTGAAGTTCCAGACCGTCTTGTCCGCGCCGCCGCTCAAGGTGTTGTAACGCAGCCCGAATGCGAGATCAGTGTTCTCGAGCGCGCTGTCGGAGTTGCGGATTTGGCCGTAGACGGCCTGCACCTCTTCGGTCTTGTCCTCGATGAGCCAGACCTCGTCCTCGCCCCAGAAGCTCTGGTAGTCGTAGCCGACCGCGTATTCGAGCGAGCCGGCAGGCCGAATCTCCGCGACGGCCGTCAAGCCGTAGTCTTCGAAGCCCCAGAACAGGTTGTCGCTGTTCACGCTCTGCGTGCCCGTCAGGACGCCGCCGGGCCCGATGTCGTTATAGCAGCTCGTAGAACGACGTGTCCCAATCGTGCCAATAGGCTTTCACGTAAAGGTCGACGGTGTCGCTCGGCGTGTAATCCCACTTCGCGGTGATCCAATCGTCGACGCGCTCGTTTCGGCTTTCCGCCGCCCAGTAGGGCCGCGCGAAGTCGAGCTCGTTATCCGTGCGCTGATAGGCCAACGTCAGGCGCGATGCGTCGGTGAAGTCGTAAGCGTACTTCGCGCCGAAGGTCAGATTCTCGTAGCTGCGGTCGCGGTCGGTGCCGCTCGGCTGATAAGCCTCGTCGGGGAACGGCTGGAAGCCGTCGGACTCGTCCTGGCCGGCGAAGAACACGACCTGGTGATCGCCGAAAGCCGCGCGATAGTCGCCGTTCAAGTGGGTGCCGTTGTTGTCGTCGAAGCCTATGCCGATGCTGCCGCTCGGGTCGTTGCTGAAGGACTTGGTGACGATGTTGACGACGCCGGCAGTGGATTGCGTGCCGTAAAAGATTCCTTGACCGCCGTAGAGCACCTCCACACGCTCGATCATGTTCGTCGGAATCGTGTCGAGCGGCGACGTGGTGTTGTACAGGCGGTTCGCGGTACGGACGCCGTCGACCAACCAAAGCACATCCTCGCAGCGGGAGCCCTGGAGCGAGCAATTGACGTAGTCGAACGGGCCGTTCTTCGGCGCGACGTAGAGACCCGGCACCTGCATTTGCAGCGCCTGGCCCAGGTCGTCGAAGCCGCCGATCGCGAGATCGTCAGCTGTCAGCAACTCGAGCCGGTTGCCGAATCGCGCGAGCTCCTGCGGCGTCGTCTCCTCGAGTCGCTGGCCGATGACGTAGAGCTCGTCGCTGGCCTGCCCGGAGCCTTGGGCGAGCGCGCCCGATGCGATGCACGAGAGGGCGGCTGCAGCGGACAATGACAGCGCGTTTGCGTGTTTCATGACGGTGTTTTCCAGGGTTCGGGCCGTTTTTTTCAGGGTGTTGTCAAAAGCCCGCGCACGCAATGGCCGCGCGGGGGCAGCGGCACACTATAGTTTCCTCTGCAAAAACCGAAAGTTAACTACGGTTTATTAACGGTTAAAGATCGGCTAACGTTGCGCTGTGGAGACGCGGTGGCGGGCCGCATAAGAGCCCTAGCAGACCGCCCGAAGAATGGAAGATCTCAACCTCTTACGCGAACAAGCCGACAAAATCGTGCGCAGCGGCGCGCTCGGGCGATCGCGTTCCTATGCGCGACTACTCGAGTTCTTGGTCGCGTGCTCGACCGAAGGTCGCACGCCGAAGGAGCTCGAGATCGCCATGGAGGTTTTCGGCAAAGGCCCGGACTTCGATCCGAGCCAAGACTCGATGGTTCGCGTGTACGCGCACAATCTGCGCCAAAAGCTCGATCAGTTCTACGCGACTGAGGGACGCGCCGACTCGGGCCGGCTATCGTTGGCGCGCGGCGAATATCGCGTTTCGCTCATACCGCCCGACGTCTCGCCGGCGGCTGAGCCGTCCGACGCGGCGACCCAGCCCGCGGCTCTCGTACCCGCTCGCGAGCCGTCGCCACGGAAGTGGTTGCCGATGGCCGCAGCCGCATTGTTGGCGGTCGGCGGATTGGCTGGGTGGGCCGTCGGCGCGAGTCGTCACGACGCCGCCTTCTGCCGCCGCTTCGATCGCCCATTCGCCGTTGTGGGCGCAGCTCTTCGACGACGAGCTGCCGATCTCTCGTGATCGTAGGGGACTACTACATCTTCGGCGAACTCGACGAGCGCGGCGACATCGATCGCCTGGTTCGCGACTTCTCGGTGAACTCGAGCAGGGATCTCGATGAGCTCATCATGTACGAGCCGGACCTGCTCTCCCGGTACATGGACCTCGACTTGACCTACCTGCCGCGCGGCAGCGCTTTCGCGCTGCTCGACGTGCTGCGCGTCCTGTACACCGGCGAGAAGAACGTGCGGGTCGTGTCCATGTCGGAGCTCAACGTCGCCGACCTCAAGTCGAACCATGTGGTCTACATCGGCTACATCAGCGCGCTCGACAAGCTCGAGGATTTCGTGTTCGGCTCATCCTCGCTCGCCGTCGGCGACACCTACGACGAGCTCAGGAACAAAGACACGGGAGTGCTCTACACGAGCGAGGCGGGCATTCCCGGCAGTCGACCGCAACTACCGAGACTACAGCTTCATTTCCACGTTCCCCGGCCCGGGCGGCAATCAGTTCATGATCGTTGCGGGAACGCGCGACGCCGGCTTGATGCAAGCGGCGCATGCCGTCACCGATCCGATGTTCGTGCGCTCGCGTGGAGCAGACGATGCCCGCGGACGCCTTGACGCATGCGCCCGCGTTCGAGCAGCTCTACGAAGTGATGGGCTTCGATCGGACGAATCTCGATGCGCTGCTCGTCCACATGGCTCCGCTGAACTACCAGAAGATCTGGGGCGGCAACCTCCTGCAGCCGAACTAGCGAGAATTGGCGTCAGGCACGGTGCCAGACCCCGAGCCTGACCCGGTGCCTGACCCCGAGCGAGGTAGGTGCACCTCGGCGAGCATGCAGCGCACGCTCCCGCCGCCGTATTTCTCGATCGTACCAACGCCTGCGGCGATGAGCCGGCCGTGGCTTTCGAGCATGGTGATCTGGCGGGAGGAGAGCGCCTCGCAGGCTGCCGCCGACAGCGCAATCACCTCGCGATCCGGCCCGGCTAGCGCCAGCATGTTTCCCGCGAACGAGTGCAGCTGGTCGAAGCTCAGGTCGACGATCTCGCGGCTTTGCTCGAGCCGCCGGATCAGCCGGAGGCGCTCGGCCGCGTCGGGAATAGCGCTCGTGCACAGCGCGGCGAAGCTCGTCCCGACAGACAGCAGCACATTCGTGTGGTAGATCGCTCGGTGCGCGCGATCCACGGCGTCGAACGCGACGATTTCGTAGTCGAGACGCCTTCCGAACTCCGCGAGTGCCTCCGGATGAGTGCGTGGCGATCGACAGGCGTATGCGATCCGGCGCGCGCGATCGAGCACTAGGCTGCCCGTGCCCTCGAGGAACATACCCCGGTCCTCGAGAGCCGTGAGATCGACGATGCGCTCGAGCCGATAGCCGTGACGCTCCTGCAGCGCGTCGAGCAGCTCGGGGCGACGCTCTGCCGCGGCGGCTCGGTGCCAGCAGCGGATAGAGAACGGCGGTGCCGTCCGCATGCAAGCTCAGCCAGTTGTTCGGAAACACCTCGTCCGGCAGCTGGGGCCGCGTCTTACCCTCGAACGCGTGCACACGAATGCCGGCGGCCCCGAGCCCCGCGCTCAAGGAGTCGAACTCACGCCGCGCGGCGGCTCCAGTCTCCGGGCCCGTTTGCTCAGCCGCCTGAAAGTGATTCGAGCTTACCGTTTCCGCGTTGCTCGAAAAGTTGGCCGGCCGAACCATCAGCACGGCGTCCGCAGTCTGTTTTTGTGCGCCAGTCGACAGGCCCTTGGCCATCCCTGAAGGGTAGAGTCTCGGTGCCGACAAGTCGACTTCGTCGTGCGACAAGGAGAAGGTCATGAAGGAAAGGCTACTGATTCTCGCGGGGGCGCTCGCGTTTTCGGGCTTTGCCGCCGCGCAAGCTCCGAGCTACGAGTGTGTGAACGGCGCCAGCACGAGGCGTGTCGAAGTCGCGTTTCCGGCCGCGGGGGAGACGCGATGCGAAGTGAGGTATTACAAGGACGGAGCCTCACAGGTGCTCTGGAGCGCGGACGTCGAGAGCGCCTATTGCGAGACGAAGGCGCGCGACTTCATCGCGAAGCTGCAAGACGCGGGATGGAGCTGCGCTAGCGCAGACGCGGCAAGCCCGCCGGAAGCACGCGACGACACGGACGTGCTCAGCGCGGGATCCCCCACTGAGCAAAACTGAACGTCACCGGCACTGCGCGGAGCCCGCCTTTGGCGCGGCCTGCTCGAGGTCCGCAACCGTGTCGCTGATCGCGGCATGTAGAGCATCGCCGCTCGAAACGAGAGCGAACGCCGCCCGCGCTTCGGCGAGGGCTTGATCGAAGCAGCCGCGCTCGGCGAGCACATTGGCCAGATTGTTGCGTGCGGCCGCATGCTCGGGTGACTGCGCTAGGAGCTCGCGATACAGCGCGGTCGCGGCCGTTAGGTCGCCCTCGTCGTTCTTACGGGCCGCGGCGGCAAATAGCACGAGCTCGTCTTGCGGCCAGCGCTCGAGCGCCGTTCGATAGGCCGCGTCCGCCGACGCGGGGCTCAACAACGTCTCTGCGCCCGAGACCGCGCGCACGTAACGCGCTGCAGTGGCTGTCGCCGGCACGCTGCCGGGCGGAAGCGCGACGAACGCCCAATTCTCGCCGCGCTGCCAGCTGCGCAGAAAGCGTTGGGTGCGCTCCGTGCGGCGCCGTTCGGTACCCGAGCGCAAGATCACTCGATCGGCGCCTGGATCCACTCCGACGACCACGGCGTAGTGCCAGACCGGCGCGCGCTTGAATCCGAGATTCTGCAGGACGAGCACGGGCCGGTTGGCCGCAAGCTCGGCGAACAGCGCGGCCGGCCGCGGCTCTAGAACGTACGGTATGAACCCTTGGCGGCGCGTCGCGCCGAGCAGCTCGGGCTGAAGGCTGCCGCGCAAGCCCGCGATGTAGACAGCGTCGGCGAGCGCTTCCGGCGTCACGCTCGCGCCGGCGGCCGCGAGGATCGTTGCGAGTGCGGCGGGTCCGCACTGAAATTCGGTTTGCGCGAAGAACGGCACGGCCTCGAGCTCGAGCGGCGCGACGCTCGCGGACAGCTCGAGGGGCGCGGCACAGCCGCCGATGAGCGGCAGTAGCGCGGCGCAGATCGCTCGCACCGTTCTAGAGCTTATTGAAGATGTCAATGACGCCGACGAGCTCGAGGATCAGTATCACGACAAAAACGATGCCGACGACGGCGAGCAAGCTGCCGCCCGCGGGCAAATTCTCGAGATCCTCGGCGAGGAGTTGGAGCTCCTGGTCCGTGAGCGCGGCGACGCGCTCGCTTGCCTGAACGCTGTCCACGCCCAAGCGCTCGAGCTCGGCGCGCACCTCTTCGCGCGCGAGCACGGCGTCGATCTGGGCGATCGTAGCCTCGCGATCAATGACGCCGATCAACTGCTCCGTGCTGATCACGCCGGCATAGGCCGCGCTTTGCATCGATGCAGCCACCATGGCCGCGCTCAAGAGCAGCGCTAGTGAACGTCGTGTTCGGGTACGCATCCAGCTTCTCCGTCCCTGCATCGCTTCACCTTAGCGTAGGAAAACGATGTGCCAAGCGAGGCGCGTCACAGAAATGAGCTCTGCTCGTTGGCAATGCGAAAGCCCAAAGCCGGAGCTTGAGTCAGTCCTCGGTCCACCAAGCGACGAACTCTTCGAAATCGATCAGGCCGTCATCGTTCGTGTCGATGTCCTGAAAGCCGATGTGCGCTTCACGCTCGGAGATCTCCCATTCGAGCTCCTGCAGCATCTGCACGAACTCGTCCATCTCGATCTTGCCGTCGCCGTCGAGGTCGTTGTACTCGAATGTTTCGAGCAGCTCTTCGCGCTGCTCCTCGCTCAAATTCGCCATCTGCTTCTCCGAGGCCGGGTACCGATTCGGCTACGTTATCAAATGTCATGCAACGGTAGTCGAAATAGGTTCCCGACCGCGATTTCTCCACTATCGATTGTCGTCGTCGCGTTCTTCCGGCGTCGCCCGCGTGAGCTCGTAGATCAGCTCGAGCATCGTGTTCAGACCGATCACCCGCATGACGAATTCCTGGGCGGACAAGGCTCTGCGCGGCTTACGAAAGTCGCGCACACGCCGTGCGAGCAGGGTCGCGAAGATGGCTCTCATGGCGCCCGACAACGCAAAGAGGTACAGGAGGTTGCTCAGGATCCCCGAGCTTCCGAAAAACACGGCGCGCGGCGGCAGCACGGTGACGAGCGCTGCACCGACCATAGCGCCCAAGAACACGCCGGTCGCGGTACCCACGTTGTGGAACGCCACATACGCCGCGCGGCGCGTCGTCGGAACGAGCTCGTAGAGCAGATTGCCCGCGGACAGCGTGAAGCCGGACCAGGAAAGACCCGAGAACGCCTGGAACGCCACCAGGAGCCAAAAGTTGTCGGCCAGGAGCCAAAGCAGCGGCACGAGCGGCAGCGAGGCGCTCGTGACCATCAGAATCAGCCGATTGCCGTAGACGTCCGCGACGCGTCCCCACGTGTGCAGGCTCAAGAACTGCACGAACACGCTCGTGCCGGTGAGAGCCGTGAACTCCAGGTAGTTCAGTCCCAAGTCGCGGAGCATGTAGACCGTGAAGAACGGCGACCCGATGGCCACTGCGAAGTTCATGAGCGCGAAATAGACGGAAAAGTGGAACGCGCCCGTATCTTGCAAGCTGCGCCACCAGTGCTCGATGTGCATGTCGGGCGTCGAGGACGGTCCCGCCGGCGGCTCGTGCAGGAACGTCAAATGATAGACGGACACACTGCGCGCGACGAACGCGATCAGGAAGATCACGACGAAGCCGGCGTATGTACGACCTTCCGTGTCGAGCGCGTGCAGGATGAGCCCGCAGATGACGAGCGCGCCGAACGTCGTGATCGTCGTGAGGCGCGTACGATGGCCGAAATAGCGGCCGCGCCGCCGCTCCGAGACCAGATCGCGCATGATGCTCGTCCACTGCGGCGCCGCGAAATTGTTCGCGCTGTGATACAGCGAGAGCAGCACGAGCAGCGCGACGACGGCATGCTCGTAGAACAACACCGGCACGAGCACAATCGCGAGCCACAGCGCTGCCTGGACGCTGCAGCCAACGAGCACGATGCGCTTACGCCCGGTATAGCGGCCGAGCCAGGCGGAGAAGAGCTGCGCCAACGAGCCGAGCAGCGGCGGCAAAGTCGTGAGCAGCGCAACCTGCGGTGCGGTGGCGCGCAGGAACAGCGCGAATGCGGAGAAGTAGGTCTCCCCGCCGCCGGCTTGGACCGAGAACGCCATGCCGTCGCGGATCGAATGGCGCAGCGCCCGGTCGACCACCGGGTCCTTCGAGAATCGGTTCGGCGGCATGGACTTCAGCGCGACGTGGCCGCCCTCAGCAGGCGCTCGGCCCGAGTTTCGACGGCGCGCTCGCCGCCGGCGAGCGTCAACGCCTTACGCGCCATCGTGGCCGCCTGCTCCTCGTTGCCGGCCGTGAGGTGCAGCTCGCCGAGCTCGACCCAAAGCACGGGATTGTTCGGATCGATGCGCAGGGCACGCTCGAGCAGGGCGGACGCTTGGGTGTAGTCGCCCGCGTCGCGCTCGGCCCGGCTCTGCTCCAACAGAGTCTGGCTCGCGCCGGACGCATCGCTGCGCGTGCGCGCCCCCGCATCGCCGGAGGACGGCTCGCTCGGCTGCCCAGCGGGCGGTGGAAGCGACAACGTCGTGCAGCCTGCGGCGAGGACGCCGATCAAGGTGACGGTCGCGCGGCGCGCAGGAGGAGCGGGCGAATCGTCCGGTCACGTTCAATTGTCCGTGTCGAGCCATCGCATCACTTCGCGCCGACGCCCCGTGTGTCGCTGCAGCCGAACGCGCGCGGATGGCGGTCGCGGGCCGGCACGGGCACCGCCACGGCGCCGGCGCAGCGCGCTCCGGTCGGGGCGCCGGTCAAGTAATCCACATAGCGGAGGCGCAACGAGTCGGGCAACGGCGGCGAGTACGAGCTCGCTTCGAGCGCGGTCATCGCGCGGGCCGCGATCCGCGCGGCGCCGGTCGAGCCCGTGAGCCCGATCGGGCGATTGTCGTCCGCGCCGAGCCACGCGACGACCAGATGATCGCTCGTGAAACCGGCGAACCAACTATCCCGCAAATCGTCCGACGTTCCGGTCTTGCCGGCGATCGTTACGTCGTGGGGCAGCTGAGCGCGGACGGTGCGCCCCGTGCCGCGCTCCATCACCTGCACGAGCGCCTGATTCAGGGCGTACACGGCGCTCGCATCGGCGGACTGCGTGAGCTCGATCGGATATCGCTGCAGCACGGCGCCCTCCGCGACGACCGACCTCACGGCCTTGAGCGGCACGCGGAAACCGCCGTTCGCGAGCGTGTTGAATACTTGCGTGACCTCGAGCGGCGTGAGCTCGAGCGACCCGAGCAACAGCGACGGATACAGAGGCGGCTTGTCCGGTAAGCCGAGCCGCTGCAGCAGATCGGCGATCGGCTCGAGACCCACCTCGAGTCCGAGCCGCACGGTCGCCATGTTGAGCGACTCCGCGAGTGCGCGCACCAACGGCACCGGTCCGTGCGCTTGATCGTCGAAATTGCGCGGCGCCCAGGTATCGCCGTTTGGCAGTGGCACCTCGATCGGCTCGTCCTCGATCACGCTCGCGAGCGAATACTTGCCCGACTCGAGCGCGGCCAGATATACAACTGGCTTGATCAGCGAGCCGATCTGCCGGCGCGCATCGAGCGCGCGGTTGAAGCCTTCCACGCCTATGTGTCGACCGCCGACGAGTGCGCGCACTTCCCCGGTCTGCGGGCTCGTGATCACGACCGCACCGTCGAATTCCGCGGCGTTTTGGCCGAGCGCCTCGAGCCCGTTCGTCAGCGCGCGTTCGGCGGCGACTTGCGCGGCCGGATCGAGCGTCGAATACACCACCAACCCGGTGCGCTCGAGATCCTCGGCGGGATAGTCCGCGCTCAACTGGCGGCGTACGAGGCTCAAGAACGCGGATTGTGTCGCGCTGCGTCTCGTTTTTGGGATGAGCTCGAGGTCGCGGCTGCGCGCAGCTTCTGCCTCGTTGGCGTCGATCAGCGCTTGGTCGGTCATCAGCTGCAGCACGAGATTGCGGCGCTCGAGCGCGCGCTCCGGGTGACGGCGCGGGTCGTAATAGGTAGGCCCGCGCACTTGCGCGACGAGCAGCGCGAGCTCGTGGAGCTCGAGCTCCGTCAGCGGCTTGCCGAAATAGAACTGACTCGCGAGACCGAAGCCGTGCACCGCACGCGCACCGTCCTGGCCGAGATAGATCTCGTTCACGTAGGCGTGCAGCAGCTCCGCTTTGTCGTAGCGCATCTCCAGCGCGATCGCCATCAATGCCTCGCGCAGCTTGCGCCACCAGCTGCGCTCGTTCGTCAGGAAATAGCTGCGCACGAGCTGCTGCGTGAGTGTGCTCGCGCCTTGCCGGAGCTCGCCGCTCGTGAGATTGACGAATGCGGCGCGTGCGATCGCTCTGAGATCGATGCCGTGATGCTGCGCGAAGCGGCGATCCTCGACGGCCTGCAGCGCCGCGCTGAGCAGCGGCGGAATCTCCTCCGGAGCGAGAATCAGCCGATCCTCGCCGTGCGCGGGAAACAGGCTGCCGATCAGAAGCGGATTCAGCCGGACGATCGCGGCCGACTGCCCGCTCGAGTCCCGCAGCGCGGCGATCCGCCCGCCGGAGAACGCGATCGAGACGAGCCGCGCGGGCTCGACGTCGCCCTCGATCGTGAAGCCGCGTGTCGAAAGCTCCATGCGGCCGAGGCCGACCCGATACGTGCCGGGGCCTGCGAGTCGCGGATCTTCGGCAAAGCCCAGCCGATCGAGCTCCGCGGCCAGATCCTCGACCGCGAGCGCGCGTCCCGGATACAGCTCGAGCGGCGCGGCGTAGACCTGCGCGGGCAAGTCCCAGCGGCGTCCCTCGAACTGCCGTGTGACCGACCACGCGAGGAACGCACCGTAGAGCACGGCGATCACGAGCGCGCCGCCGGCCGCGAGCCCGAGCCGCCTGCGAAGACGGCGCGCGCTCGAGCGCGCCTTGCTTCGCGGTTCCCTACTCGCCGAACGGCTCGCCATGGTCCCTCATCGCGCGTGTTGCGGTATTACGTGCCGGCACACGATGCATGAGTTAGGGATTTGCGGCAAGTAAGAACTCCCGCAACGCGCGTTGATACTCCGGGGAACTGCCGATCGAGTCGTGCGACGCGCCGGCGATCACGTGCACGCGCGCAAGAGCGGGTGGGAAAGCCGTCGCCAATCGATCGGAGTGCACGCGCGGAATGATGCGGTCATGCTCGGCGATCAATAGCAGGATCGGGGCCTTGATCTTACCGGCGCGGCCGAACGAGTCGTACTTGTCGCGCAGCAGCAAGGACACCGGAAACATCGAAAAGTTGCGCCTTCGCGACGCTCTCCACACTGTCGTACGGTGTCACGAGCACGAGCTTGTCCACGTCGCGAACCGATGCGAGCTGCACGGCCACGCCGCTGCCCAAGCTCCGGCCGATCACCGCGATCTGCGGATGTCGCTCGCGCACGTAGTCGAACACCGCCACGGCGTCGGCCAAGAGCGCACGTTCCGACGGCGCGCCGCCGCTGCCGCCGTAGCCTCGATAATTGACCAAGAACACGGCCGTGTCCGGAAACAGGGTCGTGTAGTCGTCGATGTTCCACGCGACATCTTCCGCATTGCCGCCGAAATACAGGATCGCGTGCTCGCCATTGCGCGGCAGGTGCCAGATCTTGAGCGACGTGCCGCCGGAGTCGAAGCGCAGCACCTGCGCGCCGGCATGCTGAGATTCGGGCGTCGGGAAGTACAGCAGTGAACGCTGCGACAGGTACAGCACTCCGCAGAGTGCGGCATAGACGAGACCGAACGCGACGAGGAACCACATGGTTTTCTTCATCGCGCGGGCCGGCGCGGACGCAATGATCGAGCGGTTGCAAGATCCACGGCCGCGATCCTACCCTATTGCGAAAAAATGCAACGCGAACAGTGCGCCAATTGTGCGACGCCGTTGATCGGCGAATATTGCCACGCATGCGGGCAGCGGCGCGTGCTGCGGCTCACGGTCGCGGAGTTCGTCGACGAAGTGTCTGCGCGCCGATGCCGGCCGCGAGTTGATGGTGTCTACAGCAGGAAGCCCAAGTCGCGCTGTGCGAAGCTCTTCAAATGCGGCGCGACTTGGTCGATGTCGGCATCGGGCACGCCGAACCACTTCGCGAGCGTCGCCGCGTACTGATCGGCCGACGTGGTCGGTATCATTCGGCCGCCGTTGCCGGTGTCGTCTGGGCCGTTGAGCTGCAAGCTCGGATAGCGGCCGTAGAGCATGCGGCCGCGCACGGCGTCGCCCACCACGATCTGGTTGCCGCCCCAAGCATGATCCGTGCCGTCGCCGTTCGACGTGAGCGTTCGGCCGAAATCCGACTGCGTAAAGGCCGTGACACTCGATGCGACGCCGAGCTCCTTGGTCGCGCGGTAGAAAGCCGCGAGCCCGGCGCTCACGTTGCCGAGCAAGACCGGCTGATCGGTAATCTGGTTGTCGTGGCTGTCGAAGCCGCCCGTTGCGACGAAGAAGATCTGGCGATGCATCTCGAGCCGATCGCGCACCGCGATGAGCCGCGCGACCGTGGCGAGCTGTTGGCCGAGCGCCCCCGCGGGAAACGTGGTCGACAGCGCCGGTGCCGCCGCGAGCGCAGCCGTCACTCGATCTGCGCTCTCCAACGCGCGTTGCTGCACGTCGACAAACCCGCGTGCATAGATCGAGTCGTAGCTCGCGGCGAGCACACGCTCGAATGCTAGCCGGCGCTCGCGCGCCAAGCCCGTAGCGCCGAAGCGCTGGAACGCGAGCGGTCCGCCCGGGCCCATGATGTAGGAGACGGTCTGATCGCCGGACTGAAACAGCGAATTGCCGGACAGCGATACGTTCAGCGCGAGCTGTTGGTTCGTCACGTTGGCGCGCAGCAAGTCGGCGATGCGGCCCGCCCAACCGCTCTTGGTTCGGCTGTGGCCCCGCAGAGCGTGCCACTGATCCTGTTGGTCGTTGTGCGAGTAGAGCTGCGGGGGCAGCGCCACCGTGTAGGCACGATAGGCCTCCTTGGTGACGGGCTCGAGCAGCGGACCGACGTTGGTGACGAAAGCCGCGCTCCCGCTCTCGAACAAATCCTTCAGCTCGGTCATCGACGGGTGTACGCCGTAGCCCGCCCCGTCCGGGACCAACGGACTGATCGGCAACAGCTGGTCCTTCGCGATCGCGAGATTCTGCCGCGAGGCCGCGTAGGCGTTGTACTCGGCGTCGCTGCGCGGCACGAGCATATTGAAGGAGTCGTTGCCGCCGAACAAAAACACGCAGACGAGCGCGCGATAGTCGTTGAACGGCGCCGGCGTGCCGACCATCTGGCCGATCGCGCGCCGACTCGCGAGCGACAGCGCCGCGGTCGAGAAGCCCGAGGCGAGCAAGAAATCGCGGCGGCTCAGTTTGGTCATCGTCCCATCTCAACGCTGCGCCGCGAACTCGGGCGAGGTCACGGTGTAGTAGATCGCTTCCGCGGCTTTCGTCACGGCGTCGGTAGCGGCGACACGGTTCACGATGCCGGCGATCTCGGTGCGCAGCGTCGCAGACATCGTGCCGCCGAGAAGCTTCTGATTGACGCGCTCGATCAGCGCGTCCGCGCTCCCCGCCAAGCCGACCTCCTCGTCGATCACGATCACGACGTCCTCCGCCCGCACGTTGGCCGAGCGCGAGTTGCGGTCGAAGCATTGCTGCGCCATCAGATTCGTGAATACGCGTGTTCAAGTATTCGGTCGCAAGCTCGAGCTCGGGCGCGACGAGGCCGGCGTCGCGTATCTCGCCGGGCGGGGCAAAAAATGGACTGAAGAAGTTGAACACCGACGGCGGCCTGGAGTGGGCCCTGGCCGAACGTGCCGCCCAAGTTGTTGGCGTTGACGACGTAGCCGCCCGTGCTGGACCGCGCGCCGTAGGCGCGCCACAACTGCGTGAGGCGCAACAACGGTTCTTTGAGCTTGCCGTTCCGATCGGTTGGAGCGGCCGGCCGCGCCTCGGCATCGAGCAGAATCGCCTTCACGACGGCAGCGAGGTCGCCGCGCACGCCTGCGCCGTTGTCGTTGAAGCGCGCCGCGACGCGTTCGACGTATTGCGGCGACGGATTGCTCGTGACGAGCCGCTGGATCAGCCGCTGCGCGATGAACGGCCCGACATTGGGGTGACTGAAGATGTTGTCGAGCGCATCGTCCAAGTCCTTCTGACCGGTTTGGCCGGCCGGCAAGGTTTGGCCGCCCAGCACGAGCTTCGGTCCCGTATCGTGATAGCTCGGATAGAGCTGCATCGGCACGACTTGGTTCGTATCCGTGCGTCGGGCCTGCAGGAAATTCGGCGCGCCGGCGAAGTTCCAACCCGTGTAGACGTGCGCGAAACCTTGGATGATCGCTTGCGAATACGTGGGAATCGGCCGCTCGTCTGCACCCAGGCGTACGGTGCCGTCGGGATTGAGCTCGACCAACCCGATCGTAAAGAGCTGCATGAGCTCGCGCGCGTAATTCTCGTCGGGTCGAATCGTGCCGGTGGCATTCGGTTTTTGATTGCCCAGCATCGAGAGATACTGGCCCATCGCAGGGTGCAGCGTGACGGCTTCCATCAAGTCGCGAAAGTTGCCGAACGCGTGCGTCGCAAGCAGATCGTAGTAGGACGCGACCGAGTAAGGGGCCTGAAGTAGAGCGCCGACCTGTGAGACGACCATGATCTCCGACAGCGCGAACGCGACGCGTTGCCGCAGCTGATCGCGCCCGGTCAGCGCGTTGCGAAACCAGATGTCGATGCGATCGCGGTGCAGGTCCGGCAGATTCTGCGGCCGCGGCAACGCTCGGATATGCGGTAGCTCCAACGAGGCCGGCTGCGCGAGCTGATCGGCGAGCCACGCGTCGTATCCCACCGCGATCAGCTGCGCCGCGTCCGCCTCGGTCGCGCCGAACGTGGCCTGATTCAGGAAACTGAACGCTTCTGACTTGCGTAATGGCGACCGGGCGCCGGGGCTGGGGATGCCGCCGGCGGGGGCGGCGCCGGCGCGGGCGCCGGCTGCGGGCTGCCGGTGTCCGACGAGCCGCCGCTGCAGGCCGCGAGCGCGAGGCTGCAGCCAATCGCGATCAGTCGCCGGAGCGTGCGGTTCCATCCTATCAGGATGTTGTTGTTCGAACGCATCGCTAGTTGACTCGCGTTTTAGGCGTGCCCGGCAAGCCGGCGCCGACGCGGCAGCCGGGCGCGCACCAACTCGGTGCGGAATCCCTCCGCGGAGGACGCGTCGCTTCAGTCGAGTAACGTCAGCGCGTCGACTCTGTCGAGAACACCGAGCCGGCTACATCGGGCGCTGGAACCAGCGATTCAGAGACGAATCAGCGCAATATGTCGCGCAACCGATCCTGCAGGCGGTCTTGAAGGCGGTCCTTCAGCTCGTCCCTGATCACGCGCTGCGCGAGCTTGCTGAAGTCTGGCAAGATCGTCGGCGCCGTCACCGTTCCCGAGATGTCGAACGGAATCGACGCACCGATGAACCCCTCTAGGGTCTCGCAATTCGGAATGTCGATCTTACCTGTGAGCGTTGCGTCGAGGTCGTAGTTCAGCTCCTGATCGACGAGCTTCAGCGTTCCAGCGCCGTTGATGTCCATGAACGATGTTCGTGCGAGCAGGTCCGAGCTCTGCGCTGTGCCCGCACTGACGACTGCCGTGCCCTTGATCCCTTCGTAAACGGTTTCCAGCGGCTGCTCGGGCGGCGCGGGCGCGCCCTGCGTGACGTTGTACGCCGCGCACAGCGTGCGGCCGAGGTTGAAGCCTTTGATCGCGCCGCTGGACATGTCGAAGGTCACGTTGCCGGCGGCGCTTTGCACGTTCTCGATCACGGTTCGGCCGCGCCCTGCCAGGTTCAGATCGAAGCTGCCCGTGCCGCTGAAGTTCGCGGGTTCACCGGTCAGCGCCTCGATCAGCGGCTGCAGCTGCAAGCCGCTCGCCTTCCCGGCTAGCGACAAGCCTGGCTCGTCGCCCGCCGCTTTCACGTGGAAATTGCCGGCGAACTCGCCGCCGTAGAGGCGCGCGCGCGCGGACTCGAGCTTCGCGTCACCGCCGCCGAGCACGATTCGGCTTCCGACGTCTTGAAAGCTCATGCCGGCAAGCGTGAGGTTGCCGATCTGCATCTGCCCGTCCATTTGCATCGTATTGTTCGCGGGCAGCTCGATGTCGCCGGCCGTTGCCTCGCCGGCCTGCGCGTCGCGCGCTTTGGGCGGCAGATAGCGGTCGGCGTCGACCCGATCGATCGCGAGCGTGAAAAGGTATTTCGGATTCTGAAAACCCGCGACCGTGAAGTCGCCGGTGATGCGGCTATCGTCGAGCTGGAGCACGAGGTTCTCGACCTTGCCTGAATCCTTGTCGACCGTGAAGCGCGTGTTGATGGTTGCGCGCGTGAGCGCTTGTGCTGTCGGAGGTCGGCTGCGGGGGCAAGCCGAATCGCGTGATGAGCGCCTGCGGCGAGAATTGCGCGACTTGAGCCTCACCGCTCCACACGGGATTCGACGACACGTTGCGGCCCGCTACGTTGCCGGTAGCGCTCAACCCGAATACTTCGGCTTTGAACGGCGCAAGGGTCGCCGTGTCGGCTTGTGGGTCGTAGACGAAGCGTGCGTCGAGTGCGACGCCGCCGAGCTCGTGGAGGTCGATTTTGTCGGAGAGCAGTTTCGCGAAAAGCTTGGCGCTCGCCTCGGGTGAGAACAGCGAGGTCTTGATCGCGCCGCGATAAACCGTGCCGCCGCCGCTCGGAGTCATGTCGAGGCTTGCGTCGATGGTGGCGCCGAGCGCCGCGGCTTTGATGTCCGCGAGCGACGCTTGGCCGCTGTCCAGGTTCGTGTCGAAGCGCATCGAGAACGCGAGCTTGTCGATGGCCGTGAGATCGACGTCGGCGCCCGCCGCGGGCCGCACGAGCGCGAAGAAGTTGTCGTTCGGCGCGAACTCCGGAATCGCGACGCTGCCTTTGAGCGTATTGGCAGCGTCGAGAGCGGCGTTGCCGGTCACGTTCATGCCGAGGAGGTGCGCGTTCACTTCCGACACCGTGATTTCGCGCGGCTCGTTGTGGAAGCGGAAATTGGCGGCCAGGTCGAAATCGCCGAGCGCCTTAGCGTCTATGCCTTCCGGCGGAGGCGTACCGGCGAGCTCGTAGATCTTCGCAAGCGCCGCGGGCTCGGTCGCGATCGTGCCTTCGATCGTCGGGTCGTCGAGCAGCGTTGCGCCGCGCAGCGCGAGCGTGGCCTTGATGCCGGCCACGTCGGCAACCAAGCCCTCCACTTCCAGACTCTGCGTCGCATCGTCGAACGTCAGGCTCGTCAAGCTCGCGCTGACCGGAAGCGTGCGCGCGTTGGCCGGATCGGTGACGGTGACGTCGGCCGTCAGATCGCGCAGCGCGACGGGACCTGCTCCGATTTGCGCGTTCGCACTCGCGGCGACCGCGACGGTAAGCTGACTGAGCTCGTCACGCAGTTGCATCTCGAGGTCGACGTCGACCGGCTCGCCGCTGCCAATCGCGCCCGTCGAGACATTGAGGCCGGTGACGGTGTAGCGCAGCTCGGTCGTGTTCTCCCGCCAATAGACGTTGCCTTCGCGGATGCGCACGCCGGCAAGCTCGAACTCGCGTGCCGCGGGAGCCGCGGGTGCTTCGGGCGCGGGCGTCCCGCTGGCGGCGCGCGCGAGGTCCTCCCAGTTGCCGCTGAGCGCGGCGTCGCGCGCGAGATTCAGCGTCAGGCCGTCGAGCTCCACCGTGCCGATCTCGAACTGTCCCGACAGGAGGGGTATCAACTTCACGCGGGCGCCGGCGCGCTCGATCGTCGCGAACGGCTGGTCGCCGAACCCCGCTGCGTTGCCGATCGTGATTCCACCCGTCTCCACGGCGAGCCACGGGAAGAAGCTCAAGGTCAGATCCTCGTCGATCGCGAGCGTACGGCCGGTGCGCGCTTCGAACGCCTCGGTGGCATAGCCTTTGTAGTCGTTCGGATCGAAGAACGACGCGACGAGCACGGAGGCGACGACGAGCAGAAGAACGAAGCCCGCAACCACGCCGAGCACGATTTTAGCCGCTTTCATCCTTGCCTCCCGTACGTCCGTGCCTGTTAGAGAGCGCGCGCACCCGTTCGTTCGCTAGAGCAGCGTCGCGAGCAGCGTTGCGATTCCCAAGAACGACATGAATCCCGCGACGTCGGTCACCGTCGTCAAGATGATAGTCGAGGACTGCGCAGGATCTTGGCCGAGCCTCGTCAACGCAATTGGGATCACCGAGCCCGCAATCCCGGCGATCACCATCGACAGCACCATCGCGATGCAGATCACGAGCGCAAGCCCCGTGCTGCCGCTCCACACTAGCACGCCGAGGCCGGTGGTGAGCGAGATCGCGAGCCCGTTGATCACGCCGACACGGGCTTCCTTGAAGAGGACGCGAAACCAGTGGCGCGTCGAGATCTCCCGTAGCGCGAGGCCCCTCATCGTGACCGCGAGCGCCTGTGCGCCCGCGTTGCCGGATTGCCCCGCCACCACCGGCAGCAGCACCGCGAGCGCCGTGAATTGGGCGATCGTGGATTCGAACAGCCCGACCACGGCGGCGGCGAGAAACGCCGTGGCGAGGTTGATCTGCAGCCACGGCAGGCGCTTCCTCACCGCGAACTGCGGCGGCGACAACGCGCGCTCCTCACGGCCGGCGCCGACCATCATTTGAATGTCGACCGAGACCGCTTCCTCGAGGGTCTTGAGCAGGGCTTCGTGGCGAATCGCGCCGATCAGTCGGCCGTGGATGTCGATCACGGGCAGCACGTCCAAATGGAAGTCTTTGAGCTGCTCGGCAACCTGCTCGCGATCGTCGAACGGCGACACCGTCGCAACCGGCCGCCGCGCGATGTCGCTCAAGAAGTCGCCGGGCTCCGCGATCGCGAGATCCTGCACGTCGACGGTGCCGGTCAAGCGCCGCTCGGCATCGACTATGAAGAGCTGCCGCAAGTCGCGCGGCTTCAACTGCCGCAGCTGTTCGAGCGCAGCGCCGGCCGTGAGCTCGCCGCGGAAGCTCAAGGTCCGCGAGTCCATCACGCGTCCCGCCGAGCCCGCGGGATAGTCCATCAAGCGACGCACCTCCGCGGCGACGCGCCGCGGCAGTAGCTTGAGGCAGCGCTCGCGCGAGGATTCGGAGATCCGCATCAGCGAGATCGCGGTCACCGACGGGTCGAGGATCTGCAGGACCTGCTTCAGCAGCGTGTCCGGCATGTCGGGCACGATTTCGTCGATGCGCGCGGGCGATAGGTGCCGCCAGACGGCCGCAAGCGCATCCGGCTGATGGTCGTACAGCAGCTCGCTCGCGGCGGTTTTGCCGAACCCGTCGATGAAATCGGCTGCCTGCGAGGGGTGCTGCAGCAGGAATTGCCGGTTGATCGTGTCGAGCGCGAGCTTTCTGACGTCTTCCATCGGCCTAACGCCTTCGCTCTGCACGAACGAGATCGCCCAAGCTTTGCCAGACGCTGCCGGCGCCGATCGCTATGAGCTCGGTGACCTCCGCCAAGTCCCGCTCGTTGCGAGAATCCCCCGACCACGTGATCTGCCGATAGGCTTTGCGCAGGTCCACGTACGAAATCGCGCCGATGAATTCTTCCTCGCGATTGACGACGGGCGCTTCCGTGTTGCGCTCCCAGACGCTGTGCTCCTGCGCCGTGCCCAAGGGCTCTCGCGCCCACAGCGCATCCGCGGGCTCGATCAGGGCCGAGACCTTCTTGCGATTCGGCGTCTGCAGCAACGTGATGCCGCGCACGGCACCGCGGATGCGGCGTGAGCGATCGAGCACGTAGATTCGCGCCTGGGCGGTGTGCTCGCTGCGCGCGACGCGCTCGCGCGCCTCGCCCGCAGTGCAATCGTCCGGCAGCGTGAGCACGCGCGGCTCCACCCATGCGCCGACCGTGTTCGCGGGATAGCTCAGGAGCAGCTTGAACGCCACTACCCACTGCGCGCCCATCGAGCTCAGCACTTGATCGCGCAGCTCGGTCGGCAGGTGGCGCAGCACCGCAGAAGATTCTTGGCTGCCGAGCCGTTGGAGCAGCAGCGCCGCGTCGGCTGGTGGCTGCTGCTCGACGCAGCGCGCCGCATACGTCGGCAGCATGCGTCCAAGGACCGGTGCCGCGACGCTCACCTCGACGGCCGCCAGCGACGCGTTCGCCTGTGCGACCGGCATGGACTCGAGCAAGCGGGCCGCGCTTTCGGCGTGCAGCGTGAAGTAGGCGTCGACGAGGCGCTCGTGGCCGTTCATCGGAGCTTCCGCAGCTTCACGAACGGGTCTTGGCTGAACAAATGCGCGGGAACCGAGACGTCGCCGAGCTCGGTTTCGAGAAAGACGCAGCCGTCGGTGATCTCCACGATCCGTCCTTCAAATGCTCCGACGCGGATGTAGTCGCCGGGATTGTAATGCTTGCGCGCGTAGTGAGCGCTGATGAGGTTCGCGAGATGCGCGCGTGTGCCGAGCGCGAACACGAGTGCGATGCCGCCGAACACGGCGGCCGCGGTCACCGTGGCGAGCTGCACGAGGAAGCTCACGTTGACGCCGAATTGGTCGATGCCTATCACGACGCCGCTGATGACGATCACGGCCTGCGCGAGCCGTGCGAGCAGACTGCTCTGACCTACACCTAAGCCGACCGAAGCCTGCTCGAGGATGTGGCGCGCGAGTGTGCCGCCGATCAAGCTGATCACGATGATGAGCACGCCGCCGATCGCCGAAGGCAGGAAGCTCAGAATCTCGGCGGTCCAGCTTTCGAACAGCGAGCCGCCCAAGATCCGCAGCGCCGTGGCCGCGAAGACCAGGAGCACGAGCCAGTACACGACGGACGACACGGCGCGGCTCGTCGCGCGGCTCAGGGCGGCCGATCGCTCTGCGGAGCGCATCAGCACGCGGCCGAAGAGCCAGTCCATGCTTTGCAGCGCGCGCCGGACCAACCCGCGGATCGCACGCGCGAGCAGCCAGCCGACGAGAAGCACCGTCGCGGCGGTCAACGCCACGGGCAGGTACGTCATCAGACCCTGCACCGTGTCTTGGAGCACGGCCAGGAGCTGCGCTCCCCAAAGTCTCAGTTGTTCCATGCGAGTGCCACTGGCTCCGGCCGCGGGATGTTCGCGCCCCCGCGTCGCTGGCACGGAAGCTTAGCCGCTAATCCTACTTGACTCGCGAAAACGCAGGGAGACGGAGGTCTCAAAGGAGCGATCGCGTCGTATCGGCGATAGCGACTCGCGAGCGGCGGAGGCGATAATGACGACGGATTCTCTTTTCGGGATGTCGATATGGTCGCGGTCTGGATCGGGGGAGCTTTGTTGCTCGGCCTAGCGGCCGCGCGCGTCGGCTTGCCGCCGCTCGTCGGCTTCCTCCTCTCCGGATTCGCGTTCAGCTCGATCGGCATGGAGAGAGCGCCGCTGCTCGAGGATCTGGCGCATGCGGGCGTTCTCCTGCTGTTGTTCGCCGTAGGGCTCAAGCTGCGGTTGAAGACGCTGGCGCGCTTCGAGGTGTGGGGCACCGCCGTCGCGCATCTCGTGCTGATCGGTACGATCGGCGCGATCCTCATCTCCGCGGGCGCGGGCTTATCGTGGCAGCTGTCCGTCGTGCTCGCGATCTCGCTCGGCTTCTCGAGCACGGTGCTCGCGGCCAAGGTGCTCGAAGGCAATCGCGAGCTGCGCGCGGTGCACGGCCGCGTCGCCATCGGCATCTTGATCGTCCAGGACATCGTGGCGGTGGCGCTGCTCGCGGCCATCAGCGTCGACTCGCCGTCGCCGTGGGCTCTGCTGTTATTGCTGCTGCCGTTCGCGCGGCCCGTGATTGCGTGGCTGCTCGATTTTTGCGGCCACGGCGAGCTGCTCGTGCTGTTCGGTGCGCTGCTCGCGATCGGCAGCGGCGAGCTGTTCCAGTCTCTCGGATTAGGCCCCGAGCTCGGCGCGCTGTTGCTCGGCACGATGCTCGCCGACCACAAGCGCGCGCAAGAGCTCACGAACGTGCTCTGGGGCTTGAAGGAGCTTTTTCTCGTCGGCTTCTTCTTGAACATCGGCTTCAGCGGCCCCCCGACCTGGGAAGCGATGCGCGACGCGATCTGGCTCGTGCTGTTCTTGCCGTTCCAGGGAATCATCTTCTTCCTGTTGTTGATCGGCTTGGGATTGCGCGCCCGCACGAGCTTCCTCACGGCGATCAGCCTCGCGACCTACAGCGAGTTCGCTCTGATCGTCGCGGAGGCCGCCGTCGAGAACGGTTTGCTCGACCCGCAGTGGCTCGTCGTCGCGGCCGTGATGGTGGCACTGTCGTTCGTCGCGGTCGCGCCGCTCAACGCCTACGCGCACGAGCTGTATGCGCTGCTCGCGCCGTGGCTCGAACGGCTGGAGCGCGACAAGCGGCATCCCGACGACGAGCCGATCTCGCTCGGCAGCGCCGAGATTCTGATCGTCGGGATGGGTCGCGTCGGATCCGGCGCCTACGACTATCTGCGCGCGCAGCACGAAAACATCGTGGGCATCGACAGCGACCCCGCGAAGATCGAGTCGAATATCGGTGCGGGCCGGCGCGTCGCGTACGCGGACGCCGAGGATCCGGGCTTCTGGCACCTGCTCAACCTCGAGCGGTTGCGCGCCATCATGCTCGCGGTGCCCGACCTCGAGGCGAAGGTGACGGCGGCGCGCGCGTTACGTAGGCGCGGCTTCAAAGGACTGTTGAGCGCGACGCACTTGTACCCTGAGGAGTACGCGCCGATCATCGAGGCGGGCTGCGACGTGAGCTACAACTATTACACGGAGGCCGGCGTCGGTTTCGCACGCCACACGTACGAAACGTTGGACGCCCCGCAAGTCGCCGAGCTGCCGTTCGCCGAACCGCGCACCCCTGACGCCAAAACGGCGTCGGAGCGCGTTGCGACGAAGCTGCTGCGCGACTAGGGGCACGTCAGATTCGCGAGCCGGCAAGCGCCACGTCGGCCTGCGACCACATCGCATCGAAGTGAGCGCGATGCTCCCGCGCTTCGTCGCTCTTGCCTTGCGCCTCGAGGCTCTGAATCAACCCAAACGTTGACCAGCCGTTGTGCGGATAAGCTTCCAAATCCTTGCGGTATACCGCTTCCGCGTCGGCCGCCCGTCCTGCGCGCAGCAACGCGAGCCCAAATGATTGGCGCGTCGGGTAGTACCAAAACGGCGGCTCGGTGTACGGCAGCGCATCTTGCCCCGCGACGGCGCGCTCGAAATGCGCAATCGCGGCCGGCAGTTCGTCCGACGCCATTGCGATTTCCCCGAGCGCGAGCGCCTCCGCGATCGCGAGCAGCGCGCTCGCGGGATAGTCGACCCCGTCGAGGAAGAGGACTTTGTCGTTCGCTTTGAGCGGCGCGAGCGCGGCTGCCTCGGTGCGCGCTCGTTCGAGGCTGCCTATGTTTGCGAGGGCAACGGCGCGCGCGTAGTGCCAGATCCCGGTGGAGAACGCCAAATCGGCGCGCGGCGCTGGCTCCGCGAGAAGCTCGTCCCAGCGACCGAACTGCACGAGCGCAAGGAGCGGGATCGTGTGAAAGAACTCCACGGCCGGAAACTGCTCGATCTGCTCGAGCCGCACGTTCGCCGCTACCTTGCGTGCGGCTTCGATCGCAACGGCACTGCGCCCTTCCATGCTCGCGGCCGCCCACAAGAAATGGATGTTGTGCGGGTAGTACAGCGCGGGATAGAAGCCCTGCGCGTTGCATTGCGCGATGTAGGCCTCATCGACGGCGGCCGCGCGCACGTTGGCCTCGGCAGCGTCGTGATAGCGGCCGACCCGCCAATACAGGTGGGCCGGCATGTGGACGAGGTGGCCGGAGCCCGGAACGAGGTTGGCGAGCGTGTCCGCCTCGTCCTCGGCGCGGGCCGGACTCGAGGATGCCTCCAAGGCATGTATATAAAGGTGTAGCGCGAGCGGGTGACGGGAGTTGCGCGCGATGATCGTCTCGAGCGCGGCGATCACGGGCACGATCTCGGGCCGCGGCGTGCCGTCGTCGGACCAGTAGTTCCACGGCATCGTGTTCATCCAGGCCTCCGCGAACATCGCCGCGATGTCGTCGTCGGCCGGATACTTGCGGGTGAGCTCGCCCAACGCAGTCGCGTACGCGCGGTCGAGCGGATCGCGATCCTCCACCGGCTGCGCGCTGTAACGCAGGGCGAGCGCGTCGATCAAGTCGCGCTCGAGCTGCGTCGCGTTTGCCTTTCGCTCGATGGCCTTGCTGCAGCGCGGCGAACGCCGCGATCTGATCCTCGGGCGACATGATGGCCTTGCCCTTGGCCGTGACGTTGATGTTCGGTCCGGTCGCGAGCGCTTCGCCCCAGTAGCACATCGCGCAAGCGTCATCGAGGCGCTGTGCGGCGCGGAACGAGCGGATCGCTTCGGCGTGGTTGAAGCCGAACGCGAGCACCATGCCCTGATCGAAATAGCGCTGGGCGCCGGCGTCTTTCGTCGTTATCGTTCGATGGTAGTCGCCCATGCCGTTGAACAGCGGCGCGCCGGCGCGGGCAACGAGGGTTTCGACTTGCTCTTCGCCAGGATCCAGATCGGTTCCGGGCGCAGTGCGCTCGGCGGGCGGCTCCGGCGCTGAGCATGCGGCGAGCAACGACAAAGACGTGAGCAAAACGAGACGCGGAGTGTGCATGCGAAACCCTCCGTTCGCGCTCGGTGGTGCCTTACGCGCCGGTTGACGTGGTTTGCCGACGAGCCTACCCGCGCACATGCAGCGATTCAAGCCGGCAGCGCAGTCGCGGATTCGTTCAATTGCGGCCGCTGGTCGACGATGAGTTGAAACTTGCGTGTGCGCGGATTCACGGGCAGGTCATCGGCCACCACGACTTCGAACATGACGTTGTCCATGAGCTTGCGCGCCAGAATGTCGCGCAAGCGCGCTGCCACTTCGGCAACGCATTGCTGCCGGTGCGCCGTGTCGAGGAGCGGATCGAGGCAGATTAGGAACCGAAAGCTCGTGTCGCTCGTGAGCTGCATCTGAAACCGCGTGACGCCCGGTACGAAGATCTCGTTGATCGTGTGTGGGCTGATGAAATCCTCGGCGCCCGTCGCGATTCGTGAACGTGGGCTGTAGCTCGTTGCGGCCGACGAGCCCTTCGATGACGAGATACGGCGCATGCTTGTCGGAAGCCACGGGCCGCAGCACGTCGGCCATCCGATAGCGGATCAGCGGCACCGTATGGTTGAACAAATTCGTCACGACCGAATGATCGTCATGAAACTCGTAGATCAGCTCGTCGTCGTAGAGCACGATCTCGGAATCTTCGGGCATCGCCATGCCCATGACGAGGTGCTCGCTGGAGCCGTAGCCGTTGACCACGCCGCAGCCGAACGCCTGCTCGAGCACCGCTTTGTCGGCCGCTGTAGTGGCTTCGCCCGAGGCCGCGATCCCGAGCAGCGAGAGCGTCAGCTCGCCTTGCCGCTGCTTGTCTGCGAGGATCTTGAGCGCCGTCGTGTATCCCGCGAGAAAGTCGGGTTGGAAAGCATTCAGGGCGTGGATGACGGCAGGTAGCGGCGAGTTGATCTCGTACAGACGGACGTCGACAAAGAGCCTCGCAAGGCCGCGACGCGAGCGAGCTCATCATCGTGACGCCCGCGTAGTGGCCATCCGTGGCGCCGAAGAAGGCGAATCTGAACCGGCCCGATTTGCGGCGCTTGCGGCCGGATGGCCGCTGCCGGCGACGGCGGCCGAGCGCGGCGCCGCGCGCCCAGTCCTCCGGCGAGTAGACGAAGTACCCGACCTCGCCCGACGAGCCCGACGTATGGATCACGCGGTACTTGCCGAGAAACAGCTCCGTCGGATCGTGCGAGCGGCTCAAGAACTCGGCGATCGAGCGCTTGGTGATTTCGCGCCTCGTGACGATCTCGTCAAAGTTCGTCATCAAAATCGACTTCGTTAGCACCGGGAAGTCGCCGGGAACGGCCGCGTCCGCTTCGATGCCGCGCTCGCGAGCGATGCGCGCGTAGTACGGAGACTCGGCGACCACGTGGCGCACGAGCCGCGCGGAATTTGGCGAGCTTCAGCGCCTCGAGCGCCGGGCGCGAAAGGCGCGCGTTGCGCCTTAGCTCGCGCGCTTTCGCGATCCTGATAGCGAGCTCCGAGAACATGCGCGAGAGTCACCGAAGCATTGACAGACGGTTTATGATAGCCAGCCGCGGCCCGCCGACTTTCCGGCCGCGAAGCACTCGTCAGTAGGATCGTCGCCGGCAATCATGCGTGCGACACCTGCGGCTTGGATCAACAAACGGCTCGAGGGGTACGGCAGTGGCAATCACGATCTACGATCAAATCGTTCCGGTGTTCTCGCACATGTTGTCCAACTTGGACAAGGTCTTCACGAAGGCGGAGGCCGACGCGGAAACACGCAAGATCGATCCGCAGGTGTTCGTCAACGGGCGGCTCGCGCCCGACATGCTGCCGCTGACCCGCCAGGTGCAGATCATGACCGATCAGGCCAAGGGCGGAGCGAGCCGGCTCGCCGGCGTCGAGCCGCCGAAGTGGCCGGACGAGGAGAAAGACTTTGCTGACTTGCACGCGCGCATCGCGAAGACGATCGCTCACCTGAAGAGCTTCAAGCCGGCGCAGTTCGAGGGCGCCGAGACGCGATCGATCGAGCTGAAGTTTCCGCAGCGCACGTTCACGTTCACGGGCAAGGACTACCTCTTGAACTTCGTGACGCCGAATTTCTATTTCCACTACACGACGGCATACGCGATCTTGCGCCACAACGGCGTGCCGGTCGGCAAAGGCGATTTTCTCGGCGGCTGAAGAAATCGCGCGGGCGCTGCGACCGATGGAATACCGCAACCTGGGCCGTACCGGCGTCAAGGTGAGCCAGCTTTGCCTCGGCACGATGATGTTCGGCCGGCGGGCTAACGAGCGCGACTCGATCCAGATGATCGAGCACGCGCTCGAGCAAGGCATCAATTTCATCGACACGGCGAACGCCTATTCCGCCGGCGACAGCGAACGGTTCGTGGGCAAAGCGCTCGGCGTCGGAAAGCGGCGCGCGAGCGTCGTGCTCGCGACGAAGGTGTTCTTTCCGGAGGACGCGAAGGATCCCAACGCGCGGGGCTTGAGCAGGCGCCACATCGTCGACGCCTGCAACGCGTCGCTCGAGCGCTTGGGCACCGACTGGATCGATCTTTATCAGCTGCATCGTGCGCAGTCGGAGATTCCGATCGACGAGACGCTGCGCGCGCTCGACGATTTGATCCGCGCCGGCAAGGTGCGGTACATCGGCACGAGCATGTTTGCCGGCTGGAAGATCGTCGAGGCGCTTTGGGCCGCGAAGGAGCTTGGCTTGAACCGCTTCGTGTCCGAGCAGATGGCGTATCACTTGCTCGATCGCACGGCCGAGCGCGAGGTCGTCGGCGCGGCTCGCACGTTCGGCATCGCTCTCTTGCCGTGGGCTCCGCTCTGCGGCGGCCTTCTGAGCGGCAAATACCGGCGCGGCGATTTCAGCGCAGAGGGACGTTGGCACGGCGGCAAGGACAATTTCGATCGACCGGCGCCGCCGGAAGCATTCGATGTGATCGAGGGCTTGGTCGAGCTGGCGCGCGACAAAAGTTGCACCCCGTCGCAGCTTGCCCTCGCTTGGAATTTCTCCCAGCCCGGCATCACGGCGCCGATCATCGGTCCACGCACGCTCGAGCAGCTCATCGACAATCTCGGCGCGACGAGCGTGCAGATCACGGCCGAGGACAGCGCGGCACTCGACGCGCTCGCGCCGCCGCTGCACGCGACGATGCGCTACTACGACGCCGCAATGGCCATCGACTTCAAGCCCAACTTCGCGCGCTGGTAGAAAACGGGGTCGGGTACCGATTTCCGCACGCGCTGCGAGCGATCGATGGTGGTGGCGGCAATCGGTACCCGACCCCGTTTTCTCAGTGCGTCATCGCGTAGATGATGTAGTTGATGCCGAAGCGGTATGCGAGCGCGGTCATCGGCTCCGGGTACCACGGATCGTCGGCGTGCTCCCATGCGTCACCGACGTCCTGATTGAAGTTGATCGCGACCAGCAGCCGCCCGCGATCGTCGTAGATGCCTCGCCAGCGCGGCTCCGGCAGTCCCTCGATCCGCCCAGTCGAGCTGCGGAAGTAGCTCAAGTGACGTTGGCCCGGAATCTGCGTGAGCTGATCCACGTCGTAGAGCACGTGCAGCACCTCGTCGTCGCCGCCGGTGATGTCGACGATCGGGTATTCCGGAAACAACCGCTGCATCGACTCCTCGAAGACCAGCCATTCGCCTAGGTCCCAGAAGTCGTCGGTCACGAGGAAGCCGCCGCGCAGCAAGTACTCGCGCAGCATCGCGATCTCGGGGTCGCTGAGCTCCCAATACCCCGTTTGCGTCGCATACAGCCACGGGTACTCGAAGACGCGGCCGTCGAAGAGGTCGACCTCGACGTGGCCGCCCACGTCGATTCGCGTGAGACGCAGGATCCCTTGGCGGAAATGCACCTCGGCGTCCGGCCAGTCCTGCATCCACCAGCCGCGGCCGCGTCCGCCGCCGCGGAAACGTCCGAAACCTCCGCCGCGCGAATCCGAGTAGATCATGCGGGCGAAGTGGAACTCGGCCGCGGCCTCGCGTCGTCTTTGAATTCCTCGCTCTGGCCGTGCGCGGCGACGAGCGCGAGCGTGAGCGCCGCGGCGAACGCGGCGACGAAGAGTTTCCCTGCGAGCCGAGCGACCACCGTTCGCAATTTAAGTCCGTCCGCAACGATTCTCGGCTATGTTAGCCTTCGAACCCTTAAGACCCCTAGTGCAAGCCCGCGACGTCAAAAGAGAACACGCTTGACCGAATCCACAGCAGAAGAACGCTTGCCGAAACGCGTGCCCCTGCTGATGTTGATCGGTCCGGGACTGCTCTTGGCCGCCACGGGCATCGGCGGCGGCGATCTTACGACCGGCACTTTCGTCGGGGGCCTGCTCGGCACGACGGTGCTCTGGGCAGTCGTTGTCGGCGCCTTCTTGAAGTACGTCGTCACCGAGGGGCTCACGCGTTGGCAGCTTGCCACCGGCGAGACGCTGCTCGAAGGCGTCGTGCACCGCGCGGGACCGATCGTCGTTTGGCTGTTCCTTCCGTATCTATTGCTGTGGTCGTTCTTCGTTGCGGCGGCACAGATGAGCGCTTCCGGGGTTGCGCTGTACGCGATGTTCCCCGTTTTCGACGACCCGCGGATCGGCAAGATCGTGTTCGGCGCGGGCGCGGGTCTCGTGGCGCTCGCGCTCGTGCTCGCGCGGCGGCTATCGGCTGTTCGAAAGAATCATTCGCGTGTGCATTGGCGTGATGTTCGCGACCGTGATACTCACGGCCGTGCTCGTGTGGCCGGGCACGGAGGCGGTGCTCGAAGGACTGCTCGTGCCGCGCATCCCGCCGGCCGGGGAGCCGCTCACGTGGACCATCGCGTTGATCGGCGGCATCGGCGGAACGCTGACGGTGCTCTGCTACGGTTATTGGCTGCGCGAGGAAGGCCGCACGTCGAGGGACGACCTACGCGGCTGTCGCATCGACATCGGCGCGGGCTATCTCGTGACGGCGCTGTTCGGGATCGCGATCGTGATCGTCGGCAGCAGCGTGCACGTGGAAGGCGAGGGCACGCAGCTGATCGTCAATTTGTCCGATCGCTTGGGCGTCGAGCTCGGCCCCGCCGGGCGCTGGCTGTTCCTGATCGGCGCCACCGGAACCGTATCGAGCAGCATGCTCGGCGTTTGGCAGTCGGTCCCGTATTTGTTCGCGGACTGCTGGCGGCTGTTGCGGCGGGGCACCGCCGGCTCGGTCGCTGTATCCGCAGTCGATACGCGCTCGCGGCCGTATCGCGTCTATCTCGTGCTGCTCGCGATCGTGCCGATGCTCGGCTTGTTCTTCAGCTTCCGTGAAGTCCAAAAGATTTACACCGTGAGCGGCGCGCTGTTTTTCCCCTTGCTTGCGCTGGTGCTCCTGATTTTCAATGGCAAGCCAACCTGGGTGGGGCGCGAGTTTCGGAACCGCCCGGCGACCGTCGCGGCGCTGGTCGGAATACTCGCCTTCTTCTCTTGGATGGCGGTCGAGAGTTGATCGCAGAACGATGACGCGAACAAAAGATGACTAAGTTGTCGCGCGTAGGCGCCAAGCAAAAAACCGATCCACACCTGCCGCAGTATCCGAGCCTCGTGCACATGCTGCACGCTGCGGTGCTTGCGCACCCGCAGGTCACCGCGGTGATTTATCAAGAGCGCCGCATCACCTACGCGGAATTCGGCCGCGCCGTCGCCGGGCTCGCGCGGGATCTTGCGCGCCGCGGAATCGGCAGCGGCGATCGCGTGATCGTGATGATGCCGAACTCCATCGAGATGGACATCGCGCTGATGGCCGTCATGGCCCAGCGTGCGCAGGTGGCGCCCGTCAATCCGTTCTTCATGCCGGGCGAGCTCAAGAAGGTGCTCGACGGCACCGACGCGAGCCTGATCATTTGCGATCCCGGAGCGGAGCAAAAAGCTCGAGATGTCGCGCAGGAGCTCGATGTCCCGGCGGTCTTGGCGCTCGGCGCAGGCGCCACGGAGATCGGCCAGTGGACAGGCGACGCGGCGCTCGCGATCGATACGGCTTCCTTGCCTCAGCCCGACGACCTAGCGCTGCTGATCTTCACGGGCGGCTCGACGGGTGTGCCAAAGGGCGTGAACCACACTCATCGCGCTCTCCTGTGGGGATGCTTGCAGCACTGCACGGTTTGGCCCGTGCTGCCCGGCGGTGAAATCTTCCTCAACGTAGCGCCGATGTTCCACATCTGGGGGCTCGCGTACGCGACGTGGGTGCCGATTTTTGCGCAGAGCACGCTCGTGATGGTGCCGCGCTACGAGCCGGACAGAGTCGTGCAAGCCCTCGCTGCGCACAAAGTCACGATCTTCGGCGGCGGTCCCGCGCCGATTTACATGGGACTGCTCGCGAGCCCGCTGTTCGACGACGCCGATCTGTCGTCGCTCAAGTATTGCCTCTCGGGCGGTGCGCCGTGTCCCGAGGATTTGCACCGCGAGTGGCATGAGCGCACGGGATGCCCTCTGCTCGAGGGCTGGGGAATGTCCGAGGGAGCGCCGTTTTGCCTGAGTCGCTCGCTCCGCGATCGCAAGCTCCTCTCGGTTGGCAATCCGGTGCCCGAGACCGAGATCGAGATCGTCGATCTCGAGAAGGGCGATCGCGTGCTGCCGTTGGGCGAGCGCGGCGAGGTCAGAGTCCGGGGGCCGCAGATCATGCAGGACTACCGCAACCGACCCGACGAGACGAGCAATACGTTGCGCGACGGCTGGATCTACACCGGCGACATCGGTTACGTCGACGACGACGGCTTCCTGTTCCTCGTGGATCGCAAGAAGGACATGGTCATCGTCGGCGGCTTCAATGTGTATCCGCGCGAGGTCGACGAGGTGCTGTTCAATCACCCGAAGATCCGCGAGGCCGCGACGGTCGGCAAGCGCGACTCTCGGCTCGGCGAGGTGCTTGCGGCGTTCGTCGTGCTCGATCACGGCGCGACGATGACGGCAGACGAGTTCTTCGCGTACTGCAGAGAGCAGATGGTCAAATACAAGCGGCCAGTCGAGGTGCACTTCGTGGACGCATTGCCGAAGACCGGGACGAACAAGATCAATCGCCTCGCTTTGCGCGAGCGCCTCGGGCGCTGACGGCAAGCGGGGCGGCGTCAGGCGCAAGCGCGGCGGTGGCGATCAAACGACCGGCATGGCCTTCGGGACGAGTCGTCACGCTGGAGCACACGTCCGCCGTGCTGGCCAATAACGCGCTCGGCGATCCGCACGTCCGCGAGCTCGATGTGTGGTTGCCGCCGCAGTACGACCAGGCGCGCGGCCGCGGCCGCGGCAGACGATTTCCGGTCGTGTTCGATTTCGTCGGCTTTTCGGGCGGCGGCAAGTCGCACACGAACTGGCGCAGCTTCGAGGAGAACGTGCCGGAGCGTGCGGCTCGCTTGATTCACGAGCGCAAGATGGGACCGATGATCATCGCGTTTCCGGATTGCTTCACCGCGCTCGGCGGCAATCAATACATCAACTCTAGCGCGGTCGGCCGGTACGCGGACTATTTGATTCGCGAGCTCATTCCTTTCGTCGACCGTGAATTTCGCACGCTTCCCTCGCGCGAGCACCGCGGCTGCTTCGGCAAATCCTCGGGCGGTTACGGAGCGATGATCCACGGGATGAAGTACGCGCGACACTGGGGCGCGATCGCGAACCACTCGGGAGACGCGTACTTCGATTTCGTCTATCGCTGTGATTGGCCGAGTACGCTCGACGAGCTCGCGAAATACCGCCGACCCCGCCGCGCCGAGGGCACGGTCGACGCCGCGCTCGACGCACGCGCTTCTGCCGACGGCGTCGACGACGGCCGCGTCGAGCGTTTCTTGGAGACCGTTTGGCGCAAGTCGCAGCCGAGCAGCGCCGACGTGCATTGCCTCATGAATCTGGCGATGGCCGCGACCTACGATCCGGATCCCTCCGCGCCGAACGGTTTCCGCTTGCCGTTCAATCTCGAGACCGGCGAGCTGATTCCGCAACGGTGGCGGCGATGGCTCAAGCACGATCCGATTCACTTGGTCGCGCGTCATGCCGACAACTTGAAGAGCCTGCGCGGCATCTTCATCGACTGCGGTTGGCGCGATCAGTATCGGCTGCACTACGGCAGCCGGCAGCTGTCGAAGCTCCTCACGGAGCACGGCGTGCCGCACCGCTACGAGGAATTCGACGACACGCACTCCGGCATCGACTACCGCATGGATCGCAGCTTGCCGTTCTTGTACCGCGCCCTGCGGTGAGGCGCCCGTAGCCCATCGCGACTCCGCTTTAGCCCCGATCACCACCGCTCCGCGGGAGCTTGATTCGCGCAATCAGTGGCTTAGCACCGCTCTGCGGCCCGGCGCGCGCGTTGCGGTAGAGTATTGCGCTATCGGTTGAGGGAACCGATGGAAGCCTTCAGTCGCACTGACCAAATCGTTCGGTTCGGCGCCTACGAGATCGACCGTCGGGCGTGCGAGCTGCGGCGCGCAGGTCAGCGCATCCCATTGCAGATCCAGCCGTTTCGCGTGCTCGAGGCCCTGATTGACCGCGCCGGAGAAGTGGTCACGCGGGCGGACCTACGCGCGAAAATCTGGCCGTCGACGGTCTACGTCGATTTCGACCATGGGCTCAACAACGCGATGAATCGGCTCCGGCGCGCGCTCGAGGATTCCGCTGATGCGCCGAGGTTTATAGAGACGCTGCCGCGCGTCGGTTATCGGTTTATTCATACGGTCGAGCAGTGCGAGGCTGGGCCTCGTCCACCGCCTGCTGCAACTGCGCGCCACGCGGCCGGTTTGCGGGTCGGCATCGCGGCGGCGGCTGTTTTAGTCATCGCCGCGGTTGGCATCGGCGTTGCGCGTTGGGGCGACGTCGAAAACGAGGCCCATCTCCAAACGGTTCCCGAGAGCCGGCCAACGGCGAGCGCCGAGGCATACGACGCCTACCTACGCGGGCTCGAGCTTTTCGAGCGAAGAAACAAGGAGTCCGTCGAGCTCAGCATCAAGCATCTGACGCGCGCGACGGAGCTCGATCCGGGCTTCGCGGCGGCTCACGCCGCGCTCGCGATAGCCTACGCGGGCGCCGGCGGCAACACGCTCGCGAAGTTCCTGAGCGCCGGCGAGGCTCTCGCGCCAGCCCTCGCCGCGGCCGAGCGCGCGCTGGAGCTCGACCCCAATCTCGCGCAAGCGCATGTGGCGTTGGCGCGTGTCAAAGACGGGCTCCAACCGTGGTCCGCCGCGAAGGACGTCACCATCGAGCAATCATATCGTCGTGCGTTTGACCTCGACGACACGGTTGCGAGCGCTCACCTATTATTTCGCCAATTTCCTCGCGGCGCGGGGCCGCAGCGACGAGGCTGTTGCGCAATTCCGCCGCGCGCTCGAATTGGACCCGCTCTCACCGAGCATCAACAGCCGGCTCGGGATGGAGCTCATCGCTCTCGGCATGACCGAGGAGGGCCTCGAGCACTTGCGCAAGACCGTGGAGCTCGATCCGTGGCAGTTTAACGCACGCCTCCGGCTCGGCTGGGCGTACATTGCACTCGGTGATCTCGACGCGGCGGATGATGCGTTCGAGGCGGCGGAGCGAATCTCGCCGAACAGTGCGCCGTCCCAGGGGGGTCTTGCGTTCGTCGCCGCTCGCAAGGGCGATGCGGCGCGTGCCCGCGTGCTGCTCGACGGCTTGCTGCCGATGGCCGCGTCTGTCGACGCCCCGTTCACCATCGCGATCGTTTACGTGGGGCTCGAGGACAGGGAGAACTCGATCGAGTGGCTCGCAAGGACCGCCCGCCAGACGCGGACGCTGCACCAGATAGGACTGTGGGGAATCCAATCGCCGCTCTACGATTGGCTTCGCGATGACCCAAGGTTCGCGCAAATCGAACGCGAGATCGCCGCGACGACAAAGCGCGGGCAACCAATGGTCCAGAATGATCAACCGCTTTGACTTCGACGGATCAGGTCGATCCAGCGCGCTCACCGGCCGGCAAACTGCGGATCCAGCCAATCCACCCCTTCACCGACGATGAAATTGTCGCTGTTGAACGCAGCGAATAGGACTTGGTTGGCGCCGTTGGCATAGGCAAAGTCGAGCAACGTGGCGACGCCCTCGTACGTGCCATTCTTTCCCGGACAGTTGGCCACCGTCACGTTCACCGCAAAGGCGTTATACCCGTAGTCAATAGCTGTCACGAGACCATTTAGAACGCAACCGGATGCCGTCTGCGAAAATAGCGTGCCGTTATCGTCGATCCTCATGGAAGCTGCTTCGCCGTCAATGAAAAACGCGGGATACACAAAGGACACGCTCGTGAATGGTTCCAAGTAGTAGTAATGATCGAACTCTGCTGACAACGTCAACGCTTCGCCGAAGCTGACGATCGTTAGCTCGAGCCGCCGATTCTGATCACTGAGCGCGCCGCCGAGGATCGTGAAGTCCGCAACGACTGATTTGCCGTCCGCAAGCACTTTGCCGGGTGCAGCATAGAGGGTCCCGGATCCGCTCGCGCGATCTGCACCCTCGAACTGGAGCACGCCGTGGAGAGCTCCCGGCCGGTTATCTCGCGTGCGCAAAGGCTGCGTGTAGCAGCAGAACGATCGATCGAGAACGATGCAGGAGAGCTCTCCGGTCTCCGTCACCAGACACGTGGCGTCGTCGACGACGAGCCCGCCCCGGGTCACCTTCCCGTGCCATAGACCAGCACCCGTCGACGGCCCCCAGACGCAGGCGTACACATGACACGGGGTTTTGGGTGGGTTAGCGGTGGGCGCAGCCGGAGGAGCGAGTGCCGGCGGCGCAGGCGGAGGAGCGGGGCCAGTGGTAGGAACGTGGCTGTCTCCGGTTGAAAAACAGGCGCTAAGTGCCGCGCCTAGAACAAGCGCAAGCACCAGCGGGGGCGCCCTTCTGGCGACAGACTTCTGTGCCGGCATGTGCAGCATTTGGTGTCCGCTACTAACCGCTCCGTCGAACGGAGTCTTGTAGCGTCAATATGAACGGTAGACGAGCTCGGAAACATCCCGCACACGTCACGAATGTATCCTCTGTTTCGCTCGCCCTCTGCTATCAACCGAATCTGCGTTTCGAGGCGATCCAGCGAAAGCAACTCGAGCTAGCGGAACGGGCTCACAGGGTTCTTCGAACGGCGGTAATCTATAGGTCAGCGCTCATACATTAATACAAGGGCGGCAGGGACGCGCCGACGCTGAGGTATCGAGATGCGCGTGCGGGTATCGATCGTGATGACGCAGGCCGTAGTGGTTGCGGCCGTCAGCGCCTGCGTTGGCCAACCGCCGCCGCCACCCGAAGACCAGGGCGCGGAGTATCGTGCGCCGCGCACGGCCGAGGGGCGGCCGGATCTCAACGGAATCTGGCAAGCGCTGAACACGGCAAATTACGACCTCGAGGCCCACGCCGCGCGGCCGGCTCTCCAAGTGTTGCCGGCCGCGGCGCGGTCCGAACCCCCTGGCCTCGAGCGTGCTACACGGGTCGAGCTGCCGGTGGCGGAGCTGCGGGCGCTTGGCGCCGTGGGCGGCGTGCCGGCCGGGGAGAGCGTCGTGGTCGGCGGTGTGATTCCCTACCAGCCGTGGGCGCTGGAGCGCAGGAACGAGAATCTCGCCCATTGGCTCGAACGAGACCCGGAGATCAAGTGCTTCCTTCCGGGTGTGCCGCGCGCGACCTACATGCCGTACCCGTTTCAGATTCTGCAAGGCACCAACGAAATATTGATTGCGTATGAGTACAGCGGCACGACGCGCACCATTCACATGGGCGAGGTGTCCGACAGCCCGACCCCGACCTGGATGGGCTGGTCGCGCGGCCGCTGGGACGGCGACACGCTGGTCGTCGAAGTCACCGACTTAAACGGCGAGACGTGGTTTGACCGCTCCGGCAATTTTCACAGTGATGCGTTGCGCGTCGTCGAACGCTATACGCGTGTGAGCTCGGACCACTTGATGTACGAGGCGACGATCGAAGATCCGAACGTGTTCACGCAACCTTGGACGATCAGGATGCCGCTGTACCGGCGCCTCGAAACCGGCAAGCAGCTGCTCGAGTACAAATGCGTAGAATTCGTCGAGCAGCTGATGTACGGCACGATCGGAATCATCGACCCGGCGACCGGGAAACAAAACGAGTGAGGAGGTCTGCGATGTCGAAGTGGGATGTCGTCACGCGACGCTTCGCCGCAAGCGTCGTGTTGGGTGCAGTGCTGTCAGCTGCGCCTCTCGCTGCGCAAACCGTAGCGGGGTCGACCGCGGAACAAAGCTGGGTGCAACCGCGCACGCCTTGGGGCGATCCGGACCTGCAGGGCGTCTATCGTTACGAAGCGGCGATCCCGCTCGAACGGCCCGCGTCCGAGGAGAGGGCGTTTCTCACCGACGAAGAAGTCGCCGCGATTGAGCGCCGAGAGAGCGAGCTCGCAGCAAAGCTGCTCGAGGGCGCCGAAGGCGAAGCCGTCGGACGTGCGTCGCTTGAGGACTCGCCGATCCGGGGCAACGAGTACAACAGCTTCTGGCAGGATCAGGGTCGGGCGCGCAAGGCCTATCGGCAAACTTCTCTGATCGTCGACCCGCCTAACGGCATGCTTCCGTTCACCGAGGATGCGCGTAGAGCCGCGGCGCGCTCCGAGGCGGTTTACGGTGTCGGGCCGTACGAATCCTATCTCGATCCCGACACCGGCGAGCGGTGCTTGACCGATGGCGTCACCGCGATGATGTTTCGCGGCCCGAACGGCGGGACCAATCGGATCGTGCAGAGCCCTGGATTCGTCACGATTCTGCACGAAGAGTTTCGCGACCGACGCATCATCCCCGTCGATGGGCGCGAGCATGGCACGATCCGCCAGTGGTTCGGCGACGCCGTAGGGCGCTGGGACGGCGACACGCTGGTCGTCGAGACGACGCAGTTCATCGACCGAACCAACTATGAATGGCAAAACCTTTGGATGCGGGTTTCCGACACGCTGCGACTCGTGGAGCGCTTCCGACGCATCGGCGCCGACGAGATCGAATACACGATCACCGTCGAGGATCCGAAGACTTTCACGCAGCCTTGGACCGCGGTCATACCGATCGCTCGGTTACCGGAAGGCACGCAGATCTACGAGTACGCCTGCCACGAAGGGAATTACGCAATGCCGAATCTCTTGCGTGGCGCTCGAGTGGACGCAAGCGGGCGATAAGGCTGCATTGCCGGAGCAATGAAAGGAGAGTTGTCATGCGCAACATGTTCGCAACACTGGCCGGCGCGCTGGCGGCTTTCGTCGCGGGGCCGGCGTCCGCGCACCACGCATTCGCGGCCGAGTTCGACGCGAACAGCCCCGTCGAGTTGCGCGGCAAGATCGCCAAAGTCGAAATGATCAATCCGCACTCTTGGATTCATTTGGACGTCACGAACGCAGACGGCACCGTCGAACGTTGGATGATCGAAGGCGGTCCGCCGAATGCGCTGTTTAGGCGCGGGTTTACGACCAAATCGTTGCCCGTCGGAGCGGAGGTCGTCGTCGCGGGCTTCCGCGCCCGGGACAAGTCGCTGCGGGCCAACGGCAGAGACATCGCGATGGCAGACGGCAGCCGGCCGTTCGTCGGTTCCTTCAGCACCGCTACGCCGGGTGATAAGACCGATCCATCGGGAAGATGAGTGTCTTTGCGAACTAAGCGCGCTGCCTCGCGTCGCGGATGAACGCGAGCACATGGGCGACGCACTCCTCCGCGTTGGCGGCGGCGATATGGTAGGCGTCGCTCCGCAACACGACGAGCCGCGAGTTAGGAATCGCCATCTGGTACTTGCGGACTTTTTCGACCGATTGCAGCGCGCTTCGATCCGCGGTCATGATCAGGGCGGGCGCCTTGATCCGCTGCAAGACGCCGTCTCTCTCCAGATCGAAATTCGCTAGCGCCATACCGAGACCGGTCCTGCCGGCTTCCGGCGCGGTCGCAAACAACATGTTCCAATAGTCGATCATCTCCTGGGACACCGACGTCCCGAGTCTGTCCCTCTGCGGAATGGGCGAGGGGTTTGCGATGGTGATGACGGAAGCCGGACCGCTGACCACCGACAGCGAAAGCGTGCGCGCCGGGAAGTCGGCGGCGAACTGCATCGCGATGGCCCCGCCCGTTTTTGCGCCGACGATGTGGGCCGATTGCACGCCCGCTTTGTCGAGCACGCGCGCCACATAGGCCGCGAGACTCGGGAACGACCACTCGAACCCCGCCGGAACTTTCGAGCGTCCGCATCCCGGCAGGTCGGGTCGGATCACGCGGAATTCCCGCGCCATGCTCGGCATCCACGCGTACCAGACGATGCTGGATTCGTCGGCGCCGTGGATGAGAACGGCGGGCTCCGGCTTTCGCCAAGGCTCGCCGAACCAATCGTCCCGAAGGAACATGTCTTCGGCAGGCTCGGCGGCTGCCGCCTGGGCCAGCGCCGGGGTGGGCTTGAAGCCGGCGGCGCCAAGCACTGCGCCAATTCCATACGCAGCGCTTACGACGTCCCGGCGGGACAAGGTCCGCACCATGGCGGTGCCTCCTTGATTAGGCATTGGGGCCTTCCCGGATTAGTTTTCGAACGCGTCGTCGATCGGGATCGTGACGACGTCGTCGATCGCGAGCGGGAAGACGGCGATGTCGCGGTCCTCGTCGAGCACCTCGGGCGGCTTCGGTGTTTCGTACGTCATCGGGCTCGGCAAATCTTCGACGAGCGCCTGCGTGAGCGCAGCCGCATCGCCGCTCACGATAGCAATCTGCATGTTCTCGTATTGCAGGTGCTTCTTGATCGCCGCGTTCACGTCCTCGAGCGTGAGCTCGTCCATCATGCGGCGGAAACGCTGCAAGTGGCCTTCGTCGAGCAAGTTGTAGAACTCGTCGTCCACGGCGTAGCCGAGCTTCATCGACGTAGTGTCGGCGAAATGCAGCACGTATTTCTTGAGAAACGTGCGCGTGAGCTCGAACTCTTCCTGCGTCATCCCCTCGTCGACGAGCAGCTTGAGCTCGCGCATCGCGGCCCGCAGCGCGAAATGCGCGTGCTCGTTGGGGAGCGTGCGAATCCACACCTCGAACAGCTGCCGGCGCCGCGGCACGTTGACGGGCGGCATGTTGCGCAGGCCCCCTTCGGGATAGGCCTCTATATATGAGTAGTCGCCGTAGTTCAGGCCTCGGATCTCGCGGATTACCTGGAACAGGTGGCTGGCCTGACTGCGGTGCTCGCCGAGCCAGGAGTTCGCGATCCAGAGCGCATAGAAGTCGCGCTCGCCGCGGTGCACGTCGAGCGGAAAGCCGAAGCTGATCGAGGCATCCGAGCGCGGCTTGTCGATCACGGTCACCTGAATTCCTTCGAGCGGCTGCGGCGTGATCGGCGGCGCCGCCATCCGTGAGCCTTCAGGAAGCTGCTGGAGCGACTGTTGGAGCGCCGTGACGAACGAGTCGTCGAAACCGCCGCCGACGCCGAGCAGCGCATTCGCTTGCGTGTAGTGCTCGCGGTAGAAGTTGCGCACGTCGTCGAGCGTCACGGCGCGTAGGCCGGCCGCCGTGCCTTCGGGAGGATGCGCGTACGGAGTGTTCTGAAACGCAGACTTGAACAGTAGGGCTTTCGCAAGCTCCTCGTCGGAAGAGTAGCGCAGCGTGTTCTCGATCTCGTTGATCGCGTCGCTCTTGACGCGCTCGAAATCCGATTCGGTGAAGGCGGGCCGCAAGAACGCGTCGGTAAAGAGCGAGAGATAGACTTCGGCGTTGTCGCGATGCGTGCGCCCGGTGAGCGTCGTGCGCTCGCGGTCGACGCGCACGTCGTAGCCCGCCGCGAGCGGGTAGAGCTTCTCGAGGATCTCGTCGAGCGTGTTGTTCTGCGTGGCCGCGTCGGCAATCATCTGCCCGGTCAGGAACGCGAGGCCTTCCTTGCCCGCTGGATCGTTCTGCGATCCGACTGCGAACGAAACGGACACCGAGATCGTCGGATCGGCTTCTACCTTCATGAGCACGGCGGAACGCTCCTCCGGCTCCTGCTGCGGCTCGCGCTGACAGGCGCAGAGCGTGCTCGCGAGGATGCCCAATGCGACGGCATGGCTTCCCCTCATTGCCGCGCCCGAAGCACGCCGACGGTGCGCCGCTCCGCGGCGAGGTAACGCTCTGCTGCGGCCTGCACGTCTTGCGGAGTGACGGCCGCGTAGGCGTCATATAGCGCCGTCAAGTCGTCGAGCCCGCCCGTGATCGCGATGTGCCGCGCAAGCCCTCCGGCGACCGCGTCGGGAGTCTCGAGGGACATCACGAATCCGTACTTCAAACGCGACTGCAGGGCTTTGAGGCGGGCAGGATCCGGCGGGTTCGCCCGGTAATGCGCGATGGTCGCATCGAGGACCTCCAGCACGTAGTCCACCTTGTCCGGATCCTTGATGCGCGTGTAGATGTCGAACAATCCCGGATCGCGATTGGCGTTCGCATCGGACTCGAGAAACTCGATCACTTGCTCATCGAGCACGAGCCGCCGATAGGCATCGCTGGTTTCGCCGAACGCGAGGTCGGACAGCAGGTCCGCCGCGACGCGGATTCGATCGTGCGCATCGACAGCGCCGAACTTGTACGCCACCCATAGAATCGGGAGCGTCTGGCCGTCGTAGTCGACGGCGACGCGGCGCTCCTCTTTCTGCTCCGGCTCCGTGGGAACCGGCGGCGCGACGTAGCCGGGCTGCCAGCCGCCGTAGTATTTCTGCGCGAGCTCGAGCACCGTCGCGGGCTGCACGTCGCCCGCGACGAACAGCACGACGTTGTCGGGTCGGTAGTAGCGTTGGAAGAACTCGCGCGAGTACCCGTAGAGCGTCGGCATCGCCGCGATGTCTTCCTCGAAGCCGAGAGTCGTGTGCCCGTACGTGTGCGTGGTGAACGCCGTGCCCATCATCTTCTCGTAGAGCGCGAAAAACGGATCGGTGCGGCTCTTGCGGTACTCGCCGTATACGGCGCCGGCTTCTGTCTGGAACGCGGGTTCGGAATAGGCGAGGTTTTGGAACCGATCGCTTTCGAGAATCATGACCTGCTCGAGGTCGGCCGTGGTCATCGAGACGTGGTACGCCGTGAGATCGTCCGTCGTGTAAGCGTTCGCGTCGGAGCCGAGCTCCGTCATGATGCGTTGATAGCGGTCCGCCGGATACAGGTCGGTGCCGCGGAACATCATGTGCTCGAAGAAATGCGCGAACCCGGATCGGCCGGGCTCGAACTCGTCGCGCGAGCCGGTGCGCACGATCGACCAGTAGGCGATGAGCCCGTCGCTCGGCATCGGCATCACGATGATCTTCAGGCCGTTGTCGAGCGTACGCGTCTCGGTCGGGTAAGGGAGGATGCCGGTCACGGTGGCCTCTTGCGATTGCGTGTAGGTCGGCGCGTGCAGCGCTGCCGTGGCCGCCAACGTCGCGAGCAGCGGCCGCAGACCGATTGGCGCGTTAAGGCGGTTCATGCGCGAGCCACTCCGGGTTTGCCGTCGGCGACATCGAAAGATGCTAACACGTGTGTAGCCGAGTCCTCACGGGTCACGTCGTCGACCGCGACGAGGTCGGCATGCAAATGCTCCGGCCGCACAGTGATCTTCACGTAGCCGCGCCGGTCGCCGACACCCAAGCGCACGTTCGGATTCTCAGCGAGCCAGCGATCGAATGCTTTCCTGCGACGGACCGCGCGATGAGATCGAGCTCGAGACGAGCTCCGTCGCGACGATCGGCGAATCGTAGTCCTGCGGACGCCTGTTCACGTCGTTCACCATGAACGCGTGGATGTCGCCCGAGAGCACGACGGGGTTTGCGATCCGGTGCTCCGCGATGAAGTCGACGAGACGCGCGCGCGCCGCCGGGTAGCCGTTCCAGCCGTCCGTCCAGTATGCCAGGTCGCCGTCGCCGCTTTGGTCGAAGTGCGCGAGCAGCGTCTGCTGGCCGAGTAGGTTCCAGCGCGCGCGGCTCGCTTGCAGACCGGACGGAGCCATCGCTCTTGCGCTGGCCGAGCAACGACCGTTGCTCGCGCAAAGAGCTCCGCGCACGGGCTCGCGAGCCGGCCGCCGCAGGCTTGCGGTGAGCGGTATTGACGGCTGTCGAGCATGAAGAGGTCGACGAGGTCACCGAAGCTGCGTCGAGTGTGCAAGCGCTGATGAGCGCCGAGCGCAATCAGCCGGCGCGGCAAAGGTTGATGCTCGTAGTACGCCTGATACGCGGCCGCGCGCCGCGCGAGGAAGAGCTCCGGCGCATCGCGGTCCGCGGAGAGGTCCGCGGCGTAGTCGTTGTCGACCTCGTGATCGTCGGAGGCGAGCATCCAGGCGCACGCCGCATGCGCGGCCTTGAGGTGCGGATCCGACTTGTAGATCGCGTAGCGCAGTCGATAGTCCTCGAGCGTGAACGTCTCGGCAGCGTCATGTGATCTGACGCGGCTGACACCCCTTTGCTCATAGATGTAGTCGCCGACGTGCACGATCAAATCGAGGTCGTCGGCCGCCATCGCGCGATAGGCCGCGTAGTGCCCGTCCTCGTACATCTGGCAGCAAGCGACCGCGAGCTCGAGCTCGGCGAGCGGCGCGCCACGCTCGGGCGCCGTGCGCGTGTGACCGACCGGGCTCTGCGCCTCGCCGCATTCGAACCGGTACCAGTAGTCGCGGGACGATTCGAGCCCCGCGACCTCGACGTGCACCGAGTGAGCCCAGTCCGCGGTTGCATAGGTTTGGCCTGTCCGAACCACCCTCCGAAACCCGTCGTCCGCAGCGATCTCCCAGCGGACCTCGACGGGGCCTTCGGGCATCCCGCCGCCGGGTGCGAAGGGCTCCGGCGCGAGCCGCGTCCAGAGCACTATCGCGTCGGCTTCCGGATAGCCGGAGGCGACGCCGAGCGAGAAGGGGTCTGCGGTGAAAATCGGCTCCGCCGCGCGCCCAACCCGCGGGCGCAGCAAACCGAGGCCGGCCAGGCCGATGCCGGCGCCGACGAGCTCACGGCGGGTGGGTTTCACGGGGGCGTTCCGAGCGGGCGAAGGCTCAAGCAAGCGACGCGATTGCTATGATCGCGCGATTGTACGCTCGATTGTGACGTGAGGATGACGCATGACCAGCGCGGCGACCATTGCGGTGATCGGCACGGGCGACATGGGCAGCGCGGTCGGCGGCGCGCTCGTCCGCGCGGGTTTTCGCATCGTTACCGACCTCACGCAGCGCAGCGCGCAGTCGCGGGCGCTCGCGGCGAGCTCCGGGATCAACGACCTCGGCTCGTTGCGCGAGGTGGTGCGCAGTGCCGACTTGCTCCTATCGATCGTGCCGCCCGCGCGCGCTCACTCGTTTGCCGAGAGCGCGGCGGCTGCGATGGCCGCGACCGGCGCGCGGCCCGTATTCGTCGATTGCAACGCGATCGCACCCTCGACGGTGCGCTCGATCGCGGGTCTGTTCGCCGCGCTCGGCACGCCGTTTATCGATGCCGGCATCGTGGGACGTGGGCCGACGCCGGGCGTGCAGCCGCCGACGCGGTTTTTCGTCTCCGGCCCGGCGCAACGGCACAAGCTTCTAGATCTGGACGTCGCGGGCATCCGGATGATCGACATGGGCGAGGAGATCGGCGCGGCTTCGGCGATCAAGATGGCCTATGCCGCGCTGAACAAGGGCACGGATGCGCTGCACGCGGCAGTGCTCGTCGCGGCGGAGCGTTTGGGCGTGCGGGGCGAGCTCATGCGCGAGCTCGAGCTGTCGCAGGCCGAGGCACTAACGCGGATGCGCAGCCGCGTGCCGTACCTCGCGGCGACGGCCGAGCGTTTCGCCGGGGAGATGGCCGAGATCGCCACTACGTTCGATGCCGTCGGAGTCACGCCGTTGTTTCACCGCGGCGCGCAGCAGACGTATGAGGTGCTCGCGGCGACACCGCTTGGCATGGAGACGCGCGCGACGCTGCCCGAGCAACGCTCGCTCGACGAGGCCCTGGCCGTGTTCGCGGCGACGGCGAAGGCCTCCGGATGAGCGACGCGGTCCCGTACGAGCGTCTCACACCGGACGTGATCATGACCGCGGTGGAGACCTGCGGATTCTCCTGCACCGGGAGCATCCTCGCGCTCGCAAGCTACGAGAATCGCGTTTATCAGATCGGGACGGAGGACGGCTTCGTAGTCGCGAAGTTTTATCGCCCCGGACGCTGGTCGAACGAAGGCATTCTCGAGGAGCACGAGTTCGCGCTCGAGGCGAGCGGCAAGGACATTCCGGTCGTGGCGCCGCTGCTCCACGGGGGACGCTCTCTGCACGAGCACGAGGGCTATCGATTTGCGGTCTACGAGCGGCGCGGCGGGCGTTGGCCCGAGCTCGGCACGACCGAAGATCGGATCTGGATGGGCCGTTTCCTCGCGCGGCTGCACGCGGTCGGCGCCGTGCGGCGGTTTCGCGTCCGCGCCACGCTGTCGCGGGAGGAGCTCGGCGCGCGCTCGGTCAAGGAATTGCTCAAGAGCGACTGGATTCCTGCGCATCTCGTAGACAGCTACCGCAGCATCACGACGCACCTGCTGCAGGCGGTGGAGGAGTGCTTCGCGGCCGTCGGCGACTATCGGAAGCTGCGGATTCACGGGGATTGCCATCGCGGCAACGTGCTCTGGACCGAAGACGGGCCGCACTTCGTCGATCTCGACGACTGCGTGAACGGCCCGGCCGTGCAGGACATCTGGCTGTTTCTGTCCGGCAGCCGCGACGAGATGGCGGCGCAGCTCAACGACTTGCTGGAAGGTTATGGCCAATTCTTCGACTTCGACTTTCGCGAGCTCAGGCTGATCGAAGCCCTGCGGACGCTGCGGCTCATTCATTACACCGCTTGGATCACGCGCCGTTGGGGCGATCCCGCGTTCCCGCGCGCTTTCCCTTGGCTCGCGGAGGGCCGCTACTGGGAGCAGCACGTCCAGTCCCTCATGGAGCAGCGCGCCGCGCTCGACGAGCCGCCGCTCGCCGTGCTCGTGTAGGGGGTCAGGCTCGGGGTCAGGCACCGTGCCTGACCCCGAGCCTGACCCCGCCTTCGTTCTTCGGTATCATCGAGACGTCGAGGTGCGCGGCCGGCGCACCGGGTCATTGGGGAGAAAGACGATGGCGTTCGAGCTGCTCGGCAAGGATTTCATTCCACCCGACATCCAGGCCAAGGTCACCGGTAAAGCCAAATACGCCGAAGACTTTCGCGCAGAGGGCATGGTCTTCTGCAAGCTGCTCACGAGCCCCGCACCGCATGCGCGGATCAGCAACATCGACGCGAGCGAAGCGCTTGCGATGCCCGGCGTGCTCGGCGTGCTCACGGCCGACGAGGTCACGAAGCTGCCGGAGCCGCAAGACGCGATTCTCACGAACGAGCCCGTGTTCGTCGGTCAGCCGATCCTGGCCGTGGCCGCCGAAACCGAGGAGCTCGCCGCGGACGCTCTCGAGAAGATCAAGTACGAGCTGACCGAGCTGCCGTTCACGGTCGATCCGCTGCAGAGCCTGTATCCGGGCGGTCCCGATGCGCGCACGAACGGCAACGTCGCCAATGGCGGTATCGATCTGCAGGTCGTCAAGTGGACCGCGCAGGACTTCGCGGCCGTCGAGGAGGGGCAGCTGCCGACGGGTGCGCCCGCGCGCGAGTGGTCCTACGGCGACATCGACGCGGGCTTCGCAAGTGCCAAGCTCGTGCTCGATGAGACGTTCGTGACGGCCGGCCTCTCGCACCATTCGATGGAGCCGCGCACCGCGATGGCGTATTGGCAGAACGGCAAGTGCCATCTGCACGCTTCCTCGCAGAGCCAGAGCTTCCCGGTGCCCGACCGTCGCTCAATTCATCGGCATCGAGCCCGCGAACTTGGTGTTCATCGCCGAGTTCTGCGGAGGCGGTTTCGGCAGCAAAGGCGGCGCCTATCCGATCGTCGCAGTGCCCGCCCTGATGTCGAAGAAGATCAACCGTCCCGTGATGATGCGGATCAGCCGCCATGAGGAGTTCTACATCGGCTCCGCGCGCGCCGGCTTTCAGGGCCGGATCAAGATGGGCTTCCGCGAGGACGGCCGTATCACGGCGATCGATCTCTACATCGTGCAGGAGAACGGGCCGAACACGGGATTCAACGACTGGATGTCGGCGGCGGACGCCGTGTCCTTGGTCTATACACCGCCGGCGATGCGCTTCCGCGGCGTGCCGGTGCTCACGAACACTCCGCCGCGGGGCCCGCAGCGCGGGCCCGGTCAGAACCAGATCGCGGCGGCCGTCGAGCCGCTGATCGACAAGGCCGCGCGGCAGCTGAATCTCGACCAGGTCGCGATTCGCCGGATCAACGCGCCCGACAACGACTCGAAGTTCGGCGCGAACCAGGGCGGCGTCACGAGCGCGTATCTGCGCGATGCGCTCGACCGCGGCGCCGAGCTCTTCGGTTGGAACGAGCGGCGCGCGCGCAGCGGTGCGCGCAGCGGCTCGAAGGTGCGGGGCGTGGGCGTCGGTACCGCTTACCACTCGGCCGGCGGCAACGGCTTCGACGGCCTCGTGCGGATCACGCCCGACGGCAAGATCCACATTCATACGGGCGTCGGCAATCTCGGAACGTATTCGCATACGGGCACCGCGCGGGTCGCGGCCGAGATGCTGAAGGCGAATTGGGACAACTGCACCGTCGTGCGCGGCGACAGCAGCAAGCATCTGCCGTGGAACCTCGGGCAGTTCGGCAGCAACACCTCGTTCACGATGACGCGCACGAACTACGTCGCCGCCGTCGACGCGGTGGCGAAGCTCAAAGAGATCGCGGCCATGGATCTCGGCGGCGCGCCCAACGACTACGACATCGGCGGCGAGAAGGTCTTTTCGAAGGCCGATGCGTCGAAGAGCTTGACCTACGCGCAAGCCGCACAGCGGGCGATAGAGCTCGGCGGCAAGTTCGACGGCCACGAGGTGCCCGAGGATTTGAACGCGATGACGAAGGCCTCGGCCGCCGGCCTCGCGGGCACGGGCCTCGTCGGCGTCGCGAAGGACAACCTGCCCCGTGTCGGCACCGTGCCGGCGCTTGCCGCAGGCTTCATCGAGATCGAGCTCGACGTCGAGACCGGCAAATTCGACATCATCGACTACGTCGGCGTCGCCGACTGCGGCACGGTCATCCACCCGAAAGGCCTCACGACGCAGATCAAGAGCGGCGCGGTCATGGGCATCGGGCTCGCGGCGACCGAGCGGCACATTTTCGATCCGCAGAACGGCCTGCCCGGCAACGTCGGCCTCCTGCTGGCGAAGCCGCCGTCCTACCTCGATGTGCCCGCCACGATGACGACGGCCGCGATCGACATCGCGGATCCGCAGAACCCGGTCGGCACGAAAGGGGTCGGCGAGCCCGTCCAGGGCTGCGCTGCGGCCGCGCTCCTGTGCGCGATCTCCGATGCGCTCGGCGGCAAGTACTTCAACCGCACGCCGGTGGTCCCGGACATGATCGTCAATGCGGCTACGGGGCGCGCCCAGTCGCACCGGCCGCTGCAGGTCAATACGGCGTGAGAATCGAGCTCGAATCGCTAGGGTATCGATCGCGGAGGGCAGCCGCTCGCCAGTTGAGCAGCCCGCGCTTTTCACCTAGCATCTATCGGCTATCCCAGGTCTTTGCCTTCGTCAAGGGGAGTCTTCGTCATGGCGGATAACACACGCGACATCACTCGGCCCGGCGGGTACCCCGAGCCGCAGTACGATCAAGGTGCGATCGGTAAAGTCGCATCGCGTGCGACCTCGCGACGAGCGTTCATCAAGGGCGTAATCGCTTCCGGCGCTGCAGTGTCGAGCGCTGGGTATCTCTTCACGCTCGGCGGATGCTCGCGTGAGGGGGCTTCGGTCGGGGGCGTGGAGCGCTTGCTAACGCTGAACGTCAATGGGCAGATGCGCCCGGTCGACGTGCTGCCGAACGAGACGCTCGCGATGACGCTTGCGCTACAAGCTCGGCCTCACGGGCACGAAGCTCGGCTGCGACCGCGGCGAATGCGGCGCCTGCACGGTGCTGATCGACGATGTCGCGACGTACTCCTGCTCGACGTTGACGCATGCAGTGCGCGGCCGCGCGGTGACCACCATCGAAGGCCTCGAAGGCACTAACGGTGAGTTGCATCCCGTGCAGCAAGCGATGATCGACGAGCTCGGACCGCAATGCGGGTTCTGCACTCCGGGCCAAGTCATGTCGGCGGTCGCGTTGTTGAAAGCCAATCCGAAACCGACGCGCGACGAGGCTCGTCACGCACTGTCCGGGAATCTGTGCCGCTGCGGCGCTTACGACCACTACTTGAATTCAGTCATGCGCGCCGCGGAATCCGGTGAACGCTTGAGTCAAGCCTGATGGTTTGCGGCGTCCACATTGAGTTGACCTGAAGGAGCTTGGCCATGTCCAGAGACATGATGGGTGCATTTGAGCTGTATCAACCGGACACGGTTGAGGGTGCCGTCGAGCTCTTGGAGCGCTTCGGTGCAGACGGCTGGGCGATGGCCGGCGGCAACGACAGCCTCGACTGGTTCAAGGATCGCGTGAAGCGGCCGAAGTACGTCGTCGATCTCAGCGGGATCGGCGCGCTCAAAGGAATCCGCGATTCGGCCGATGGCGGCATCGAGATCGGCGCGCTCACGACGCTGACGGAAATCGAGCGCAGCGACGTCGTCCGGACCCGCTACAAAGTGCTTGCGGATGCCGCGGGCAAAGTCGCGAGCCCGCAGATCAGAAACACCGGCACGATCGGCGGCAACGTCTGCCAGGATGCGCGCTGCTGGTATTACCGCTACGGCGTGGATTGTTATCGAGCCGGCGGCAACGAGTGCTACGCGGATTCGCCCGAAGGGCAGAATCGTGAGCATTGTCTGTGGGGCGCCGATCGCTGCGTCGCCGTGAGCCCTTCCGACACGGCCCCGGCGCTCGTGGTGCTCAATGCGACGATGGTCATCGTCGGGCCGGGCGGCGAGCGCACCGTGCCCGCCGAGGAGTTCTTCATCGGCCCGGACATCGACATCACGCGCATGACGGTGCTTCAGCCCGGCGACGTGCTGACGGCGATCCGAATCCCGGCCGAATTCTCGGGCGCGACGTTCTACTTCGAGAAAGTCGCTGATCGCAACACGTGGGACTTCCCGCTCGTGAACATCGCGGCCGCGATGGTCATGAACGGCCAGACGATCGAGAAGATTCGGCTCGCGGCCGGCGCGGTGCAGTGCGTGCCGCGCCGTCTCACCGTGGTCGAGGAAGTCGTGACCGGCCAACCGAAGAGCGCCGAGACCGCGCAGCTCGCGGGTCAAAGCGCGGTGCGCGGCGCCACTCCGCTGAACTTCAACCATTTCAAGATCCCGCTCCTGCAGAATCTCGTGACGCGCGCGATCCGCGACGCGTAGAAAACGGGACCGGTCGGCGACGCGTGAGATGGAGCTATTTCGCGTCAGTCGCGACGTGTACGGGCGGGAAACTCTGCAAGGAATGTCCTGGGATTTGCTTTGGGTGTTCGTCGCATTGGGATTTCTCTTGATCGTCGGGCACGCGCTGTACCGGTACTTCCTCGCGCCCAAGCAACCGTAGCCCCTTTCAGCTGCGATGGATTTACTGCTGTGACGGAAATTCGCGGCGGCGCGACTGCATCCGAAGCCGGCGGCACCGCCGCCGTGCGAATCGTACGGCACGCGCTCATCGATCGCCTGTTCCACTGGGTGAGCGCGGCGAGCGTGCTGATCCTGCTGGGCACGGCCTTTCTTCCGATCGTCGGTGTCGAGTTTGCATGGGTCTTCATCCACTGGATCAGCGGTCTCGTGTTGATCGCCGCCGTGCTATTTCACGTCGTGCGCTCGCTACTCTGGCAAGACTGGCGCTCGGTGTGGATTGGCCGCGCCGACCTTGCCGACGTGCTCGCGATCATGCGCTCGACGCTGCGAGCGAGCCCGCACCCGCCGCCGAAGCCCGGCAAATACTCGGTCGCGCAAAAGCTCATTCACCTTCTATTTGCGTTGGTCGTGCTCGCGACGCTCGTCACGGGCGCATTCATGCTCGCGCGCATCGACACGCCTTGGTGGCAGCGCAATCCGTATTGGCTCGGGGACGCCACTTGGGGCGTGATCTTCGCCGTGCACGGCTTGGCGGCGCTGCTGTTGATCACGATGGTGATGATGCACGTCTACTTTGCGCTGCGCCCCGAGAAGTTGCTGTTCACCCGATCGATGATCCTCGGTTGGATCACGCGAGAGGAATATAAGGATCACCATGACCCGAAACGTTGGCAGGTAGACCGATGAGCTCGAAACCGGAACCGCGCGCAGACTTGGACCAGCGCATCGAAGCGATTGAGAACGGCTACGAGTTCATGTTGGCGTACGCGGCGCAGGGCCGCGAGACCGACAAGGGCGCCGCAGCAGGCCGCAACATCCGCGAGTTCCTCGAGAAGATGGACACGGCGCTCGGCGGCCTGGGCTCGGTGGTCGCCGCGTGCGCGAAAGAGCTGAATCCGCAGCTCGTCAAAGCGTGCGGCGTGTTTTTCGCTGCGGTCGAAGCCGACGCCCTGATCGCACAGGGCGCAATTCGATTGGTTCTGGCGCGCAGCGACATCAGCTCGCAGCTCGTCGACAATCTGAACGCGTCGATCCATCTGCGGGCGCTGCTCACGGATCTATTCGTCGTGGATGAAGGGTTGAAGAGCGGACGCAAGGTTTGACGCGGCAGTGCAACTGATGAGGAGAAGCAAATGAACAACAAGAGTGTGCATTTTTCGTCTTGGCTACTTGCGGGCATCCTCGCGCTCGCGGCCGGTGGTGCGCTCGCCCAGGGGCCTCCGACTCGCAGCATCATGGAGCTGCGCGACGGTCTGTATCGAGCGCAGAACAACCAGCATTTCACCGTGTTCCTCGTGACATCCGAGGGCATCATCCTTTCGGATCCGATCAACGCCGAGTTCTCGACGTGGCTCAAGGCGGAGCTCGCCCAGCGCTTCAACGTGCCGGTGCGTTACGTCGTGTACAGCCATCATCACTGGGACCATGCGTCGGGAGGCGCGGTGTTTGCCGATACCGCCGAGTTCGTCGGCCAGGAGCTGATGGCGGAGAAGCTTCGGTTGCCTCCCGCGAGCACGGCCCTTCCGGAGACCGCCGCGGGCGCCGACGCCAACCGCAACGGCCGCATCGAGCGGGCCGAAGCGGCCGGGCCGATGCAGCAGCAGTTTGCGCTCTACGACGCGAATGGCGACGGCGCGCTCAGCGGCGCCGAGGTCGTGCGCGGCCCGCTCAACGAGGTGCATCCGGCGCAGACGCTGTTCGAGGACCGAACGACCGTGACGCTCGGCGGCCAATCCGTCGAAATGATCCACATCGGTCCCACCCATTCCGAGGACATGACCGTGCTCCGATTTCCGCGCCAGCGGGCGGTATTCCTCGTCGACTTCATCAGCATCAAGCGGCTCCCGTTCCGCAATCTGCCGGGCTACGACATCGAGGACCTCGTCGCGACGATTCGCGGCGTCGAGGCGCTCGATTTCGACATGGCGGTGGGCGGTCACGGCTCCGTCGGCACGAAAGCGGACGTGGCCGAGCATCGGCAGTATCTTACGGAGCTGCGCGCGGCCGTGGCCGACGGCATCGCCAAAGGCCAGACGCTCGAGCAGATGCAGGCGAGCATCACGCTCGACAAGTACCGCGGGTGGGACTCGTTCGACTGGCGCACGGAGAACATCGCGGGCATGTACGCGATTCTCACAGCGGGGAATTGATCGAAGAGGCAAAGGCGTTTTGGCGCCGTGGCGCGCCGACGGCTCCTCTTCACAAATGTTGAGCGCGCTCGTACTTGCGGCGTCGCGATTGGATTGGCTATGCTGCCTTGAGGGTTGTTCGCCGAACGGGAGATCGTCGAGTCATGAAAATAAAGTCAAACACGCTCGCGCTGCTCGGCGCGGTGCTCGCGTCGATGCTGATCATCGGTTGCAGTCAGGACGGCGGCGGTGGTGCGCCAGCGGTGGACGATTCACCCGAGGCAGTCGCGTTTCGCTACCGCCAAGGTCTGATGCGCAGCATCGCTTGGAAGGTCGCGCAGCTGCGCGGCATGGCGGCAGGCGAGATCACCGTTGACGAAGAAATATTCAAGAAGCACGCCAACGACATCGTCACGCTCGGCGGCATGATTCCGGAAGGTTTCATTCCGAACAGCGCGGTAGAAGGTTGCGCCGCGCTTCCGGATATCTGGATGAACTGGACCGACTTCAAGCAGAAGGCTCGTCGATTTCCAGACGGCGGCGCTGGGGCTTGCGATAGCCGCCAACACGGGCGGATCCGCGGCTGCCCAGTCGATGGTGCAAGGCGTGGGGATGACCTGCGGCGAATGCCACCGCCCGTATCGGCGGCGCGCCGAGTAACGCGCGGCGCCCAACCGGGCGCTACTGCACGGTGCCCTTGCGTTGAAAGCCGGCGCGATCGCCGGAGTGCACGAGCAGCTCCATTTTTTGCGTATCGCGCATCACGCGGATAGGAACCGTCACGCCCGCGCTACCTAGGCTCCACACGCGGCGGAACATGTTGGCAAGCCCGGCCACGGGCTGATCGTCGATGCCGACGATCACGTCGCCCGGCCGAAGACCGGCTTTGTCGGCCGGGCAATTGCGATACACGCCGACGACGGTCAGGTCCTGATGGTCGTCGTGCACGAGCATGCCGAGCCACGGGCGCGGCGGCGACAGACGCCGGCCGTTCTCGCAGATCTCCTCGATGATCGGCACGAGCAGCTCGATCGGCACGAACATGTTGACGGTGGCCAAGCTGCCGTTCACCTCGAAGCCCTGAATCACGAGCGAGCCCAACCCGCAGAGTCTGCCGTCGGAATTGACGAGCGCGGCACCCGACCAACTGTCGTGCGGCGGCGCCGTGAAAACGGCTTGGTCGAGCACATACTCCCAGCGGCCTGCGAATTCTTGCTTCGCGACGACGTAAGCATCGATGACTTGCTCGGTTCCGCCCGAGCTCACGACCGACACGGCATCACCGACGGCGAGGGCGTCGGCTCGCCCGATGGGCATCGTGGGACCTTCGAGCGGCATGGACGGCTTCACGAGCGCGAAGCCGCTGTCGAAGTCGTAGCCGACGATAAAGCCGGGAACGGCCGCAGCGCGCGCGCCGATCCAGACGTTCTCGGCCTCGTGAACGACGTAGCCGATCGTCGCGATCAAGCCATCTGCGCGAATGCGCACGCCGTGCCCGACGCGCTCCGTGCCGAGCAGGCCCGCGCTCATCGCGTCTTCCGGAACGTGCGCCGTGATCGACACCATTGCGTCGGTTCCGCTGCTGACCGGCGTCGCGTGCGCGCTCATGCTCGTATGTTAGCTGCCGCTGCCGGGTTGCGCGAGTGGCGACCTCAGCGGTCCTCGAACGGAAATCTGCCGGGCTCCGGAATGAAGTTGTCGATCAACCCTTCGATCGCCGTCGTGCCCATTCGCAAGCGGGCTTCCTCGGAGCCTGCGCCGATGTGCGGTGTTGCAATGAAGTTCGGCAAGTTCAAGAGCTCGTCGTCGGTCGGCGGCTCGATGGCGAACGTATCGATTGCGGCCGCGGCGATTCGCCTACTCTTCAGCCGTTCCTTGAGCGCGTCCTCGTCGATGATGCGGCCACGCGCCGTATTGATCAGCACACAATCGGGCCGAAGCTTGTCGAGCGTGGCCGCATCGTAGAGGCCGCGGGTTGCGTTGGTCACGGTTAGATGAATCGACAGCACCTCGGAGCGTGCGAGGAGCTCCTCGAAGTCCACCGGGTGCACGTGATGCTCGGCGTAGAAGTCGCGATAGTCTTTGATGTCGCAGGCGAGCACGGTGCAGTCGAACGGTGCCAACAAGCGCACGAGCTCCTTGCCGATTTCTCCGCAGCCGTGGATGCCGACGACGCGGCCGGTCAATTGCCGACCCATGCGTTGCAGCGGCCGCTCCGCGCGGCGCATCGCAGCGTTCAAGTCCACGACATGCCTTAAGGCCGCAATCGCCATGCACAACGCGAGCTCGGCGACCGAGCGCTTGTTCACGCCCGGCGTCCATCCCAAACGCACGCCGTGCCGCCGCATCGCCGCAGGATCGATCTTGTCGAGGCCCGACGCCGAGCTTCGCGATGACCTTGAGCTCGGGCAGCGCCGCGAGCACGCGTTCGTTGATGGGCTCGAACGAGACGATCGCGGCGTCGTAGCCGCGCAAGTAATCAATGGTGTCCTGCTCGCTGCGGTAATGCGCAATGCCTTCGGTGTTCACTTTGCAATCGGGGTAGCGCTCGCGCAGCAGCTTCACCAAGCCCGGGTGCTGGCCGAACGAGATTGCTGGAACGGCAACGCGCATGAAACTCCCGACCTTAAGAAAAAATGAGAAAGAAAACGTAACGGCGCCAACGGATTGCCAAAGAGCCCTATGGCATAATCGGCTCGTCGTCGCCTACCCGAAGAGCGCACACGGCGCGGTCGACAGCACGGATGCAAGCTACCACGGCGGCGTATCGCGACTAACGGACGCTCATGAAGAATGCAATTCTAATCGTGATCGCTTTTGCGCTGGGGGCGGGCGCGGTGTGGTACCTCACCGGGCGGCAAGCGCTGTCGGCCGGCGGGCCGCCGGCGGGAGCGCCCGGCGGGCGCGGCGGGTTCGGCGGCGGCGGGCCTCCGGGCCGGTTTGGCGGCCAGGCACAGGCCCCGCTCGTTGTCGCGGAGCGCGTCAAGCACGATCAGCTATTCGATGCGGTCGAGGCGCTCGGCACGACGCAAGCGAACGAATCCGTCACGTTGAGCGCGAAGGTCACCGACACGGTGCGCAGCGTCAACTTCGAGGACGGCGATTACGTCCAAGCCGGCCACGTCTTGATCGAGCTCACCAATCAAGAGGAATCGGCGCTGCTCGCCGAAGCGCGGGCGAATCTCGACGATGCGGAAAAGCAATTGCGCCGCGTCACGGATTTGAGCGCACGCGGCCTTGCGTCGATGTCCGAGCTCGACGCCGCTGAATCTCGCGCCGCGGCAACGGAAGCACGGCTCAACACCGTCGTCGCCCGCTTGCGCGACCGCCTGATCCAAGCACCGTTCAGCGGCGTGCTCGGTTTCCGCCAGGTGAGCCCCGGCACGTTGATCACGCCGAGCACGACGATCACTTCGATCGACGACATTTCGATCATCAAGCTCGATTTCACAGTTCCCGAAACGTTCTTGGGAACGATGACCGAGGGCGCGAAGGTTGTCGCGCACAGCGCGAGCTATGAGAACAGGCAGTTTGAAGGCATCGTGCGCACGGTGGGCTCGCGCGTCGACCCGGTCACGCGCGCAATCACGGTGCGCGCGCACATTCCGAACGAGGACCGCGCGCTGCGTCCGGGCATGCTGCTCACGGTCGAAGTCGTCATGAAGGAGCGTGTCGCGCTCGTCATTCCAGAGAACGCCGTGTTTCAGGTGCAGAACCGCGCCTACGTCTATCGCTTGGATGAGCTCGTCGCCCGCCAACAGCAGATCGAGATCGGCGACCGCCGCTTCGGCATCGTCGAGGTTCTCGTCGGGTCTCGATGAGGGCGATCTCATCGTCACGGAAGGCATCGTGAAGCTGCGCGACGGCATTACCGTGCGGCTCGCCGCCGGCGAGGAGGAAGTGAGCGAGCGATCCGACCACAGCGGAAACCACTACAGTCGGCCGACGCGCGCAGTTAGGTTATCTGCCATGTGGCTGTCTGACATTTCCGTCAAGCGTCCAGTCTTCGCAACCGTCCTCTCTTTGATGCTCATCGCGCTCGGCGCGCTCGCGTTTCGCGATCTGACGGTTCGCGAGTATCCAGACACCGTCGCACCGACAGTGCAAGTGCAAGTCGGCTATCCGGGCGCTTCGGCGGAAATCGTCGAGACGCGCATCACGCAGGTTCTCGAAAGCGAGCTCTCAGGCATCGAGGGCGTGAAATCCATCCGCTCGACGAGTCGTGACGGACAGAGTCAGCTCACCGTGGAGTTCGACCTCTCCCGCAACCTCGACGAGGCCGCGAACGACGTCCGCGACCGCGTTTCGAGAGTGGTTCGTCGCCTGCCGGAGGACGCGGATCCGCCGCAAGTGCAGAAGGCGGACGCGGACTCGCAGCCGATCATGTGTCTCACGCTTACGAGCGATTCGATGGGCATGATGGAACTCACCGACTACATGAGTCGCTATCTGCTCGACCGTTTCGCCGTGATTCCGGGCGTGTCGCAGATCAATGTGCTCGGCACAGGCGGCCCGTCGATGCGGGTTTGGCTCGACCGACTGGCGCTCGCCGCGCGCAACCTCACTGTCACCGACATCGAAGCGGCGCTGCAGCGCGAGAACCTCGAGCTTCCGGCCGGCCGCATCGAGTCCCGTGACCGCGATTTCCAGGTGCGCATAGGCCGCAACTATCAGACCGCTGAAGACTTCCGCAATCTCGTGCTCATCACAGGGCGAGGACGGCCACCTCGTGCGGCTCGGTGAGGTCGCTAATGTGGAGGTCGGCCCGCGCGAGCATGCGGCGCATGTTCCGCACCAACGGCAGAGTCACGACGGGCTTCGGCATCATCAAGCAATCCACGGCCAACACCGTCGAGGTGCTCGACGGCGTGAAGGCCGAAGTCGAGCGCATCAACAAGGACTTGCCCCAGGGGCATGGAGCTCATCACGAGCGGCGACGACTCGTTGTATATCCGTGCGGCGATACGGGAAATCTACGTCACGATCGCGATCACGACGCGCTCGTCGGCTTCGTGATTTTCGTGTTCCTGGGCTCCATTCGAGCGACGCTGATTCCGCTCGTGACGATTCCGGTCTGCTTGGTCGCGACGTTCTCCGTGCTCGCAGCGTTCGGCTATTCGATCAATCTCGTGACGCTGCTGGCGCTTGGCGCTGTCTATCGGCCTCGTCGTCGACGATGCGATCGTCGTGCTCGAGAACGCGCACCGGCGCATCGAGATGGGCGAGACGCCGCTGTTGGCGGCGTTCAACGGCACGCGCCAGGTCGCGTTCGCGGTCATGGCAACCACCGTCGTGCTCGTATCCGTGTTCGCGCCCGTCGCGTTCCTGAAAGACAGCATCGGCCGCGTGTTCGCGGAGCTCGCGGTCACGATCGCCGCTGCGGTGACCTTCTCCGCGATCCTCGCGCTATCGCTGTCGCCGATGATGTGCTCGAAGCTGCTGCGCCCGAGCACCGGCGAGAATGCGCTGACGCATCGGCTCGACCAGGCGTTCGACTGGTTGGCGTCGCGCTATCAGTCGGCTCTCGCGCACCAGCCTCAAGGCCCCGTGGGCTGCGCTTGCGGTCGGCATCGCGCTCGCGTTCAGCGCGTATTGGATGCTGCAGGTGATTCCCCAGGAATACGCGCCGCAGGAGGACCGCGGCCAATTCAACGGCAAGATGCAGGCGCCCGAAGGCACGAGCTACGAGCGGCTCGCCGAGCAGGCGATGAAGGTGGAGCACTACCTGCAGCCGTACTTCGACAACGGCACGGTCCAACGGGGCATCGTCGAGCGTACCCGGATGGGGCGACAACCAATCCGGCATCGTGAACGTCACGCTGAAGCCTTGGGGCGAGCGCTCGATCAGCACACGCGGACCTGCTGGCACGTCTTGAACAAGAACTGGGAGGAAATCCCGGACCTGCGCGTGACCGCGTTCATGAGCAGCGGCCAACGCGGTGGAGGCGGCGGTGGCGGTGGCGGCGGCCAGCCCGTCCAGCTCGTGCTCGGCGGCCCGAACTACGAGCGAGCTTGCGCTCTGGCGCGACATCATCATCGCGCGGGCCTCGGAGAACCCCGGGCTGGTGAGACTCGACTCGGATCTGCGCGAAACGCAGCCGCAAGTGCTCGTACGCGTCGACACGGACCGGGCGGCGAGCCTCGGCGTCACGCGCGCGCAGCATCGGCAGCACCTTGCAGACGATGATGAGCGAACGGCAAGTCACGACGTACGTCGTGGACGGCGAGGAATACGACGTCATTCTGCAGGCCAAGCAAGATCAGCGCGCCACGTATTCCGATTTGCGCAACATCTTCGTGCGCTCCGAGCGCAGCGGCGAGCTGATTCCGCTTTCGAATCTCACGCGGCTCGAAGATCTGGCCGGGCCGAGTCAGCTGAATCGGCACAATCGCATGCGGGCCGTGACGATCAGCGCGAACCTCACGCCGGGGTACACGCTCGGCGAAGGGCTCGACTATCTCGAGAACCTTATCCGGACGGAGTTGCCTGGGACTGCGCAGATCGACTATCGCGGCGAATCGCTCGAGTACAAGGAAGCATCCGGCGCGCTGTATTTCACGTTCGGTATCGCTCTGTTCGTCGTCTTCCTCGTGCTCGCGGCGCAGTTCGAGAGCTTCGTGCATCCGCTCGTGATCATGGTCACGGTGCCGCTGGCCGTCGCGGGAGGGCTACTCGGCCTACTGCTCTCCGGCATCACGCTCAATATCTATAGCCAGATCGGCATCATCATGCTCGTCGGCATCGCGGCCAAGAACGGCGTTTTGATCGTCGAGTTCATCAATCAACTGCGCGATCAGGGCATCGAGTTTCGTCAGGCGATCGTCGACGCAGCGCGGATTCGGTTCCGGCCCGTGATCATGACTGCGTTCGCGACGACAATGGGTTCCGTACCGTTGATTTTCGCGCATGGCCCCGGCGCCCAAAGCCGGTCCGCGCTCGGCGTGGTGATCTTCTCCGGCGTGACGCTCGCCACGCTGTTCACGCTCTTCATCGTTCCCGCGATCTATCAGCTCTTTGCGCGCCACACGGGGTCGCCGAATGCGGTGGCGCACAAGATCGAGGTGATGAAGGCGGAGTCGGATTACGTCGGCACTTAGGCGGCTCGCGATTTCGGGTAGTGGCGCTGGCGACGGGTGATCATGGTCCGCGCGTCGCCGGCGGCGCCTGAATTCGGTGTCGCCAGTAGTCCAGGTTGTGGGGCCTGGGTGTGCCTTCGACGCTTCGTCAACGCTTTCCCGTCGGGTGGTGCCATCGCTTGGTCATCGCGGCGTTTCGGCCCCACGTGGGTGGGCGCCGCCGGCGACGCGCGAACCACGACCACCCATCGCCGCGATCGATGTCGGCGCGCCGGTCGGCCGCCGCTGCTTTTAGGTTGAAGAGGCACGACTTCGCGCCGTGGCTCGTCAGCTGCACCGCGCGCTCTGTTAGCGGCGGAGGATGGCCCACCAGCGGGCGATGTTGAGCAGGCTCTGGAGGGCTGCCGAGACGTAGGTCAGCGCCGCGGCGGTCAGAAGTTGGCGGGCGCGGGGCTTGTCCTCTGACAGCAGTAGGCCGCGGCGCTCGATCAGGGGGAGCGCGCGCACGAAGCTTGCGTCGAGCTCGGTCGGCAAGGTCAGCAGATGCACGACGACGCTCGAGCCGAGCGTCAGGAAACCCGCGACGAACGCGAGCACGCCTAGCACGCGCGATTGCGTGGCCACGGCCGTGAACGGCGAAACCATCAACATAGCGGCGCCGAGCTTCTCGATCGGCTGTACCCAGTGCACGAGCCGCGTGCGCCACTTGAGGGGCCGGAACCCGCGCGCGTCCTGGAGCGCGTGACCGACCTCGTGCGCGGCGACCGCTATCGCCGTCAAGGAGCGGCCGTTGAAGTTGTCCGCTGAAAGGCGAACGGCCTTGGCGGCGGGATCGTAGTGATCGCCGCTCTCCGTCGGCTCGATGCGCACGTTGCGCAACGCCGCGGAATCGAGCAGCTCGCGCGCAACCTGGCTGCCGGTCTTTGCGTAACGATTCGCGGGCTGCTGATAGCGGCGCATGACGGCCTTCACCCACAGGCCGGGCCCGATGATCAGTGCAAACAAGGCGAGCACTATGACGATGATGTGCATGCAGGCGGGGGCCGCTTCCTACGAAACCCTGTTCTTGAGCGCACTCTAGCGCACAACCTTGGGCCAAAGTCGATTCCTTGTGGACATCCAGGCCAACGAAGAGCGTGGTAGTCTCTGTCATGCTGACCTCCGATCCCGTTAAATGTCATCGAACATTTCTTTGGGCTCTGACCTCCACGACGAACACGACGAACGAGAGCGTGTTGATAGTCTCACGCGCAGGTCCTTTCTCGGGATCACGGCCACGGCCGGATCTCTAGCGCTCGTCCCTAGAATCGGCGCGAGCCAGCACGGCGGGACTGACGTGACGAGTCTCAGCATCCAGGATGCCGCGGAGCAACTCCGACGGAAACGAATCTCCCCGGTTGAGCTGACAGAGTCCTGTCTTACACGCATCGAGCATTTGAATCCCATGCTCAACGCGTTCATTACCGTCAGCGCGGAGTCTGCGCTATCCAGCGCGCGAGAGGCCGAAGTCGAGATTCAGCGAGGGCGTTGGCGCGGCTCCCTTCACGGCGTTCCGATCGCGTTGAAGGATTTGATCGATACAGCCGGCGTGAGGACCACTGCTGCTAGCGCATTGTTCAAGGATCGTGTGCCCGCCGAGGACGCAGAGGTCGTTCGCAGGCTCAAAGCCGCGGGCGCAGTGATAATCGGCAAGACCAACATGCATGAGTTCGCGTACGGCGGCACTTCGGTCGTGAGCCACTTCGGCGCCGTGCATAACCCCTGGGACCCTGGTCATATCGCCGGTGGCTCCTCGGGCGGATCAGCGGCTGCTGTGGCTGCGGGACTTTGCTTTGGAGCGCTTGGCTCAGACACGGCCGCTTCGATCAGGCAGCCTGCGGCTTTCTGCGGCATCGTCGGAATGAAGCCAACGTATGGTCTTGTGAGCACTCGTGGCGTGATTCCGCTCTCGTGGACGTTCGATCACGTCGGACCGCTCACACGCACCGTCGCTGACGCCGCGATCATGCTTCAAGCAATCGCCGGCTATGATCCCGCTGATGTATCGAGTCGTCAGATGACGATTCCGGATTACGGTGCGGCGCTCCGAAGCAAGGTCGCCTCACTCCGAGTGGGAGTCGCTCGGGAGTTCTTCTTCGCTGATTTGGATCCCGATATCGAAGCTGCCATGAGTGAGGCGCTCCGCGTGTTGGAGAAGCTCACGAGTGGTGTGCGTGACGTGACGGTGCCGGCAAGCGGCCAAGAGGAGTTGAGGGCTGCGGTAAGAGCTTCGGAAGCGTACGCCTACCACGCGGAATTCGTCGAGAGGAGCCCAGATGCCTACCAACCGGAGACACTGCTGCGGCTGCGCTCAGGCATGGACATCAAAACCGCCACATATATCCAAGGGCGGCGTGAAGTCGACCTCGTTCGACGCACAGTCGGGAAAGCGTTTGAGACAGTCGACGTGATCGTGACCCCGACTACGGCGGTCCAGCCGCCAACGGTGGCCGACGTAGCCAAGGATGTCAGTGCGTCGATGGCGCTTGGAACTCGTACGATTCGCAATACCTCGCCATTCAATGTGTATGGTTGGCCAACGATCTCCGTCCCGTGCGGGTTCACGAGCTCAGGCCTACCGATAGGCCTGCAAATCTCTGGACCGTCTGCAGAAGACGCTGCTGTCTTAGGGCTTGCCCACGCATACGAGAAGATAACTGGTTGGGACGCTCACCGACCGCCGAATCGATGATCCGGTACAGCTGCTGGGGTGCCGGGATGCGCTTCGTGTTTTCGCTCTTCATCAGCAGTCTCGCCGCATGTGCTCCCGCGTCCCCGCAGGATGCCATCGAGTGGACGGCATACGGACGAGACATACAGGGCACGCGCTATCTCCCCGCATCGGGCATCACGAGCGACAACGTGCACCTGCTCGAAGTGGCTTGGACGTACCGCACGGGCGAAGCAGATCCGCGCTTTGCAACGACCAAGCCGCCGTCGTTTCAAGCGACGCCGATCGTCGTGGACGGCGTCATGTATCTCGCGACGCCGCTCGGTCGCGTGATCGCTCTCGATCCAGCGAGCGGGCGTGAGCTGTGGACGTTCGATCCCGGTATTCGCCGCGACGTCTCCTACGGCGATTTCGCAAGCCGCGGCGTGTCGACGTGGCTCGACGAGGCGGCTGCGGCTGATGCCGCATGCCGTCGAACGATCTATGTGGCTACCGCCCAGTCGCAGCTCATCGCGCTCGATGCGACCCGCGGGCGGCCGTGTGCGGCGTTCGGCAACGAGGGAACGGTCGATCTGAAGCAGGGCTTGCGGATTCCGCCGTTCGAGGATCAAGCGTATACCGTGACGTCGCCGCCCGTCGTCGCGAACGGTCTCGTCGTGGTGGGCTCCTCGATCGGCGACAACAGTCGGCCAAATCCTGCGAGCGGCGAGATCCGTGCGTTCGATGCACGAACGGGTGAGCGGCGCTGGAGCTGGGATCCGATTCCGCAGGATCCCGCCGATCCGGCTTATCGGGACTGGCGAGGCGATTTGGCGCACGGCACAGGAGCGGCGAACGCGTGGTCGGCGTTGTCCGCCGATCCGCAACGTGACCTCGTCTTCATCCCGATCGGGAGCGCGGCGCCCGACTACTACGGCGTTCGGCGTCTCGGCGACAACCGCTATGCGAACTCGATCGTGGCGCTGAAGCTCTCGAACGGCGAGCGTGTGTGGTCGTTCCAGACCGTGCACCACGATCTGTGGGACTACGACAATGCTTCTCCGCCGGCATTGGTGACGCTCAACCGCGAAGGAGCTGCGATTCCCGCGGTTCTGCAGGCGACCAAGACCGGGATGCTGTTCGTGCTGCATCGAGAAACCGGCGAGCCGATCTTCCCGGTCGAAGAGCGCGCGGTTCCGGCAAGCGAGATTCCCGACGAAGAAGCCGCGCGGACGCAGCCCTTCACCGCTGTGACCGCACCCCTGAGTCCGCATCGGCTCGGGCTCGAGGACACCTGGGGCATCACCGAGGAGGACCGTCGCGCATGCCGCGCGGCCATGGAGGGTCTGCGGAACGACGGGATCTTCACGCCGCCGAGCGTTCAAGGAACGTTGGTGATCCCGTCGAACATCGGGGGAGCGCATTGGGGCGGCGTGGCCGTAGATCCGGTGCGACAGATCGCAGTCGTGCCGGTGAACCGCGTGGCCGCGATGGTGCAGCTGATCCCGCGCGCCGATTTCGATCGGGACCGTTTTCGCGCAGAAGACCGCCGCCTTGGGCACGACTACGAATACAACATGATGCTCGGGACGCCCTATGTCATGCGCCGCCGCATCCTGCTCGGTCCGTCGGGATTACCGTGCTCACCGCCTCCGTGGGGGACTCTCGTCGCCGTGGATCTTCCAACGGGCCGCATCCGCTGGGAGGCTCCGCTCGGGTCCTTCACGCGGCCGTTCGGCGCGGACACGGTCGCGAGAATAAAAGAGGAGTGGGGATCACCGAACCTCGGCGGCCCCATTGCGACGGCGGGCGGGGTCGTGTTCATCGGCGCAGCGATAGATCGCTGGCTTCGCGCCTACGACATCGAAACCGGCCGGGAGCTCTGGCGCGGGCCGCTGCCCGAAAGCGGCAAGGCCACGCCAATGAGCTACCAGCTTGGATCCGGCGAGCAGTTCGTGGTGATCGCGGTCGGCGGCGGAGACGTGTGGGGAGCCGGCGACTATCTCGTGGCGTTTCGCTTGCGTAGGTAGGAGCCCGCGACCCTTTCAGTGTCGTGCCGTTGTCGGGCGCCGGCTATTCCTCGTCGACGACCTCGTTGCGCAGCGTGCCGATGTTCGGCACGTGCACTTCGACGACGTCGCCGGCTTTTAGATACTTCGGCGGATCGAAGCGTGCGCCGGCGCCCGTCGGCGTGCCGGTCGCGATCAGGTCGCCGGGCATGAGGCGCATGAAGCTCGAGAGATAGGCGATCAAGCGGCGGAACGAGAAGATCAAGTTCGCCGTCGTGTCGTCCTGCCGCACTTCGCCGTTGACGCGCGTCGTCAGGTGCAGCTCCTCGCCGTCGGTGAACTCGTCGGCCGTGACCATCCACGGCCCGAGGCTGCCGGAGCGCTCGAAGTTCTTGCCGGGCGTCACGTTGAACTTCGAGTGCCGCAGCCAATCGCGCACGGAGCCTTCGTTCATCAGCGTGAGGCCGGCGACGTGGCTCCAGGCCTCGTCTTCGGCGATCCGCCTGCCTTCGCGGCCGATCACGAGAACGATCTCGCCTTCGTAGTCGAGCTGCTCGGATTCGGGCGGGCGCACGACGGGCTCCTGATGGCCGACGAGACTGCCCGGCGTTCGCATGAACACGGATGGATAGCGCGGCGCTTCGGCGCCGTCCTTGTACTCCTCGTTGCGGCTGCCGTAGTTGATGCCGATGCAGATGATTTTCTCGGCATCCGGCACGGTCGGTAGATAGCGAATTTCCTCGAGCATGTGATCCGGCTCCCGCCCGACTGCGAGCTCCATCGAGCGCGGGAGAATGTCTGCTCGAAGAGCACCTTTCAGCGTGCGCGCCCTCCCGCCTAGCGAGGCTCCGAGATCGACGATGCCGCCGTCCTTGACTGCTCCGAAGCTCTCGTAACTGTCAGCGGCAAAGCTCAGGAAACGCATGAGAGCGCGGCCTTGCTCGACATGCCGGCGCGCTCGAGCACGCCGTCGAGCTTCTCGGCGAGCTCGGGCAGGGCCGGCACCATCGGCAATCGATGCTCGTTCTTCGCGAGCAGGCCGAGCCGCATCATCATGTATTTGATCGGGATCGGATTCGTGTCGAAGAACACGGCTTTGTTGATCTCGAGCAGTTGGTCGTGGAGCGCCTTGCCGGTCGCGAGATCGTTATCGAACACGGCTTCGCACATGCGCGCGAGCACGTCGGGCCGCAGATTGCCGACCGCGTTCATGAGCCCGCAGGCGCCGACGGCGAGCATCGGGAAGCTCAGCTCCTCGAGGCCCACGAAGACTTTGAAATCGGCGCCGAACGCGTGCAGGCATTCCGATGCGAACGACAAATCGTTCACCGCGTGCTTGATGCCGACGAAATGGTCCGACTTGTCCTTCACCGCTTTGAGCGTGTCGAGGGTGACGCCGACCGCGGTGCGGCCCGGGATGTGATAAATCATCCATGGGAGATCGTGGCTCGCTGCAAGCTCGAGGTAATACGCGACGAGACCGCGCTGCGGCGGCCGTATGTAATAAGGAGTCACGATCAGGAGCGCGTCGCAACCTGCGGTCACGGCGTGGTCCGTGAGCACGCGGCTCTCCTCGAGGGATTGCGAGCCGGTCGCCGCGACCACCGGAACACGGTGCGCTGCGGTGTCCACGGCGAGCGATACGAGACGATTGCGTTCGTCGGTGGTGAGCGTGGACGGCTCGGCACTCGTGCCGTTGACGAGAATGCCGTGGGAGCCTTGCTCGATTTGAAACTCGACGAGCCTCGCGTACGTGTCGTAATCGACGCGGCCGTCGACGAATGGCGTCACGAGAGGCGGAATGGACCCGCGCAACTTGTCGCCGGAGCTCCGCGCAACTTCACGCTTGGGGCGAATCGTCATCATGCGCCTCGATAGTCGAACCGCGTCCCGCCGCTGCAAATTGACAGGCGTCGGATGGCTCATTTACCGTGTGATTGCATTTTCAGTGTACGTCAAGCCACGTCGAGATTCACGCTTGCCCCATCTGATCATCGAGTATTCCGCGAACATCGAGGATCAGATCGCCCTCGATGAGCTGCTCGACAAGCTGCACGCGACCGCGCTCACGACCGGCGTGTTTCCGCTCGGCGGTTTGCGGATTCGCGCGCACTGCACGCAACGCTATCGAATCGCCGACAAGCACGCCGACAATGGCTTCGTGCACATGACGGCGTTGATCGGTCACGGCCGGCCGCTCGACGTTCAACAGCGCGCGGGCGAGCAACTGTTCGAGACGTTGCGAGCGCACTTGGCGTCGCTGTTCGCGCGCAGCCCGCTCGCGATCTCGCTGAGCATTCAGGAATTCCATCCGATCTTGAACTTCAAGCAGAACAACTTGCACGACTACGTGCAGCGGCGCGCGCAGCGAGGCCGCGAAGCCATGAGCGAGCGCCTCCGTAGCAATCTCGAGAAGGCCGAACAGCATCTCGCGCGCTTTCAAAGCAGCCCGGTTGCGCACTTCGTCGACGGCGCCGCCCGCGCGTCGGTGTCGGGCCGCACCTTTGCGACGCGGTCGCCGATCGACGACCGAGTGATCGCGAACGTCGCCGAAGGCGACGCTGCCGACGTCGATGCCGCAGCGCGTGCGGCCGAGAAAGCGTTCCCCAAGTGGCGCGACACGCCGGGTTCCGAGCGCCGCGACTTGCTGCACTCGATCGCCGACGCAATCGAGGAGCGGGCCGAGGAGATCGCGCTCGTGGAGTCCACCGACACCGGCCAGCCAATCCGCTTCATGTCCGCCGCGGCGAAGCGCGGCGCGGAGAATTTCCGCTTCTTTGCGGACAAGGCGCCGGAGGCCGCCAACGGCTTGTCGCTGCCCGCGCGCGAGCACTTGAACTACACGCTGCGGCAGCCGCTGGGGCCGGTGGCCGCGATCACGCCGTGGAACACGCCGTTCATGCTGTCGACGTGGAAGATCGCACCCGCGCTCGCGGCGGGCTGCACCGTCGTGCACAAACCGGCGGAGTGGAGCCCGTTGACGGCCTCATTGCTCGCGGAGATCTGCTTCGCGGCCGGGTTGCCGGCCGGCGTGCTCAACACGGTCCACGGGTTCGGCGAAACGGCCGGCAAAGCCATCACCGAGCATCCGGCGATCAAGGCAGTAGCGCTCGTCGGGGGCAGCGCGACGGGCAGCGCGATCATGGCGCAGGGCGCGGGTACGCTGAAGCGGCTGCATCTGGAGCTCGGCGGCAAGAATCCCGTCGTCGTGTTCGACGATGCGGATCTCGAGCGCGCGCTGGACGCAGTCGTGTTCATGATCTTCAGCTTGAATGGCGAGCGCTGCACATCGTCGAGCCGCCTGCTCGTGCAAAGCTCGATTCATCGCGAGTTTCTCGAGCGCTTGGTGGCGCGTGTGCGCCGAATCAAGGTGGGTCATCCGCTGGATCCCGAGACGGAGCTCGGCCCGCTGATTCACGCGACCCACGTCGAAAAAGTGCTCGGCTACTTCGCCGTGGCGAAGGACGAGCGCGCGGACATCGTCGTCGGCGGAAAGCGTGGGGCGGCCGGCGGCAACTACGTGATGCCAACCGTGCTCGCGGACGCTCGCAACACGATGCGCGTTGCGCAGGAGGAGATTTTCGGCCCCGTGCTCACGGTAATACCGTTCGCCGACGAGCACGAAGCGCTCGCGCTCGCGAACGACGTTCGCTATGGCCTAGCCGGATATTTGTGGACAAACGACGCCGGGCGAGCGCACCGGTTTGCGCAGGCCTTGGACGTCGGCATGGTTTGGGTCAACTCCGAGAACAACCGGCATCTGCCGACACCGTTCGGCGGCATGAAGGCGAGCGGGATGGGCCGCGACGGCGGCGACTACAGCTTCGACTTCTACATGGAGACGAAGAACATCTGCATCGCACTCGGCACGCACAAGGTCCCGACGCTCGGTCGATGAGTCTCTACTACGTGCAAAAGCTGCTGTATCAGCTCAATCGCGACTCGCACGTGCGCCAGCGGTTCGATGAGGACCGCTCCGAGTTGCTCGGGGAATACAGGCTCACGAACGAGGAACGCACGGCGATCATCGAGGGCGATGTCGGCCTCCTCTACGTGATGGGCGTCAACGGCCAGCTGCTGATGCATTTTTCCGCGCGGCTCGGCCAGTCGTGGGACGAGTACATCAAAGCGATGAAGGACGGTGTGCAGAAGCACGGTCCGGTTCGGCAGGGCCTATACAGCCTATTGCGAGACCGCGCGCCATGAGAATCGCGAGCCTGACCCTGAGCCTGACCCCGAGCCTGACCCCGAGCCTGACCCCATGAGCCTGGTATTCGCTGGCGCCTGCAGCCACGCGCCGGGCATCACGGGTCGCGCCACGCGCGCCGACGCCAAGGTGCGCGATGCGTTCTACGCGAAGCTCGACGAGCTGCGCGCTCGCATGGAGGCTGCGAGGCCGGATGCGCTGATCGTCATCGCGGCCGAGCACTTCGCGAATTTCTTCATGAACAACATGCCCGCGTATTGCATGGGCATGGCCGATGACTACGAAGGGCCGATCGAGGACGAGGCTTGGCTTGCGATCAAGCGCCAGCGCGTGCCGGGCGCCGCCGACCTGTCGCGGCGCCTCGTGTCCGCGATGCTGCACGAATTCGATCTCGCGTACGCCGAGGAGTGGAAATTCGATCACGGCATCATGGTGCCGCTGCACTTCATGACGCCGCGCTACGACTTGCCCGTAATCCCCGTGAACATCAACTGCCAAGGTCCGCCGCTCACGCCGTTGCACCGCGCGTACGAGTTCGGCGGCGCGCTGCGGCGGGCGTGCGACGCGCAAGACGAGCGCATCGCGCTGCTCGGGACGGGCGGCATTTCGCACTGGCCCGCAACGCCCGATTCCGGCGTGATCAACGAGAAATGGGATCGCGAATTCCTCGAGCGCTTCATCGGTAATCGGCGCGAGGACCTCACGAGCTATACCGACGAGGAGACGCTGCGCGACGCAGGGCAAGGCGGCTTCGAGATCCGCACATTTGCCGCCGTCGCCGGAGCGACGGAGGGGGCGACCGGCGAGCTTCTGTTCTACGCACCGATCCCGATCTTTGCAGTCGGCTGCACTGTCGCGACGATGACGGTGCAGTAGCGCACCGCATTCGACAACCTGTGTCCGACGAAGCCAAGCTCACCTGGTTGATTCCTTTCTTGGGTGCGCTCCACGCACTCGTCCCGTTGTCGAACGATCTCTATGTGCCGTCGTTGCCGCTAGTCGCCGTGGGGCTCCGGGCCGATGCAGGCACGGTGCAACTCACGTTGAGCACGATGCTGCTCGGCCTCGCGCTAGGCGCATTGATCTATGGTCCGCTGTCGGACCAGTACGGCCGCAAGCCGATTCTCTCCATCGGCCTCGTGATATACGTGACCGCCGGAGTGTTGTCCGCGCTCGCGACCGATCTCGCGCACTTGGTGGCCTGGCGTTTTCTGCAAGGGCTCGGCGCGTCTGCGGCAATGGTGCTCGCGCGCGCGATCATTCTCGATCGCTGGCGTGGCTCGCAGGCGTCGCGCGTACTGTCTTGGGTCGCGATGGTTACGTTCCTGTCGCCTGTCCTTGCGCCGCTTGTCGGAGGCTACGTGGCTTCGCTCGGCAGTTGGCAGACTGTGTTCTGGCTGCACGCTGGCGCCGGAGCGCTTTGCTTGGCCGGGAGTCTGACGATGCTGCCTCGCGCCGAAAGGCACCCGGACGTGCATCTATTCGCGCGAATCACCGCGTACGGATCGATCCTCAAAGACGGGCAAGCGTTGGGCTACATGGCGTGCACGGGATTCGGTTTCCTCGGTGTCGTCGCTTTCGTGAGCAACTCGTCGTTCGTATTCATCGACCACTTCGGACTCGAGCCGTATCAGTACGGCTACTGCTTTTCGTTGATCATGCTCGGCGGCTCGTTCGGCGCCTTCGCCAACAGCCATCTCGTCGCGCGGCTCGGAATCACGAAGCTCATGTCCGTCGGCACGTTGGCGACGGCGATCGGCGGGTGCAGCGCGTTGCTGCTCACGCTGACCGGCGCCGGAATACTCGCAATCCTGATTCCGGCAGTGCTCTACATGTTCGGCGTCGGATTCATCTTCGCGAATTCGATGGCGCGTACGTTGAGCCGTTTTCCTGGCAGCATGGGTGCCGCATCCGCGGTATTCGGCGTGAACCAATTCTTGGCCGGCGCCTTGGTTGCCGCAGTGCTGTCGACGTCCTCCGAGCCCACGCCGGTGCCTCTCGCCGTGTCTCTCGCGTTCGCCGGCGCCGCCGCCGCCGCGTTATGGTGGGGGTGGCTTCGCCGCCGCGCGCCCGCGGACGACTGAGGTAGCATGAGTCGATGAAGATCGCGATTCTCTCGAGGAGCAGGAGCCTGTACTCCACGCGCCGGCTACGCGAGGCCGGCAAGGCTCGCGGACACAAGATGCTCGTCATCGATCCGCTGCGTTGCTACATGAACATCGCGACGCTGAAGCCGACCGTGCATTTCAACGGCAAGCCGCTCGAGGACCTGGATGCCGTCATCCCGCGAATCGGCGCTTCGATCACGTTCTACGGCACGGCGGTCGTGCGTCAATTCGAGATGATGGGCGTATTCACGCTCAACGAATCCGTTGCAATCTCCCGATCCCGCGACAAGCTGCGTTCCCTTCAATTGCTGTCACGGCGTGGCATCGGCTTGCCGGTGACCGGCTTTGCGAGCTCGCCCGACGACACTGACGACTTGCTGTCACTCGTCGGCGGCGTGCCCGTCGTCGTGAAGCTGCTCGAAGGCACGCAAGGCAAGGGCGTGGTCTTGGCAGAGACTCGCAATGCGGCGGACGGCGTCATCGACGCGTTCCGCGGATTGGCGGCGGACTTTTTGGTGCAGCGCTTTGTCCAAGAGGCGAGCGGCTCGGACATCCGCTGCTTCGTGATCGGCAAGAAAGTAGTCGCGGCCATGCAACGACAAGCGCCCGAAGGCGAGTTTCGCTCGAATCTGCATCGCGGCGGCTCGGCGCACCCGATAAAGATTACGCCCGCAAGAACGCGCGATCGCCGAGCGCGCCGTGCGCATCATCGGTCTCAACGTCGCGGGCGTCGATATTCTGCGCGGAAGCGATGGCCCGCTCGTGATCGAAGTGAATTCGTCGCCGGGCTTGGAAGGAATCGAGGACGCCACCGGCATAGACATCGCGACGTTGATCATCGACTACATCGAGAAGCACGCGAAGCTCGGCCGAACGCGGACCAAGGGCAGCGGCTGATCGCTCCGCCCGCAGCCGCATGACTACATCTCGATTCTCGCCAATCACCATCTTGAAGAGCGCCGAACGCTTCGCAGCACATTGCATTGCCGTGACGCTCGCCGCGCTCGCGGCGGCGCCGCTCGCCGAGGCCGAGGTGGTGCTGAACGGCGTCGAGAGCCCCGCGAGCGACAACGTGCTCGCGTATCTCGACCTCGACGAGGAGCCGTGCGACGCATCGGAGCAGCGCATCCGGCAGAAGTATCGAGGAGCCACGGAGGACGTAGCCGCGGCGCTGCAGGCGCTCGGCTACTACGAAGCGCGCATCGCGGCGGAGCTCGCGTTCACGCCGGAGTGCTGGCGCGCCACGTTCACGATCGCGCTCGGTGAGCCCGTGCTCGTTCGCACGCTCGACGTTGCGGTCGTCGGCGAAGGCGCGGCCGATCCGGAATTCGCGGCCGCCGTCGCCGAGGCCGGGCTCGCCGCCGGGGCGCCGCTGCATCACGGCAACTACGAGGCGTTGAAACGCCGCTTGTCCACCATCGCGCTCGAGCGCGGCTACTCGGAAGGCCGGCTCACCGAGAATCGGATCGACGTCTATCCGGAAGACCGCGCGGCCGATGTCGTGCTGCACTTCGACTGCGGTCCGCGTTATCGCTTCGGACCGGTGTCGTTCGCGCAGGACGTGTTGAGCGATGCATTGATCCAGTCTTACGTGCCGTTTCGCCGCGGCGATCCATACGACAACCGCGTGCTTACCGACCTGTACGTCGCTCTGACCGACAGCGGTTTCTTTCAAACGATCGACGTGCGGCCGTTGCAGCCCGACAGCGCGACGCGGGAAATCCCGATCAGCATCGTGCTCACGCCCGCGCCGCGGCGCTTGCTCACCTATGGCGTCGGTTTCTCCACGGACACAGGGCCACGCTTGAACTTATCCCGCACCAATCGTCGCTCGAATGACCGCGGTCACCAATTCGGCGTCAATGCGCAATTGTCCTCGGTTGTCTCCGAGGTCACCGGCAACTACCGACTCCCATTCGGTGATCCAAGCAAGGAATGGATCGCCTTCGACGCAGGCGTGAAGCGCGAGGACACGGAAAGCGCCGAGAGCGAGAGCCTCGAGCTCGGTGCGCGGCGGCTCGTGCGGACGCGAAAGGACTGGACGCGGACGCAGATGTTGAGCCTGCTCGTGGAGGATTACGAGATCGCGGACCAGGTGGGACGGTCACGGTTGCTGATGCCAGGGATCGACTGGACTCGCACGGAAGCGGACAACCGCCTTCAGCCGCGAATCGGCTCGCGCCGTCACCTGCTAGTGCGCGGTGCGTCCGATGCGCTGGGCTCCGACACGAGCTTCGTCCAGGTCGTCGCCGACGGAAAATGGATCTGGCCCCTGCGCAACGAGGGGCGCCTTCTCCTGCGCAGCCAGGTAGGCACGACTTGGAAGACGGAATTAGCGGAGCTGCCGGCGTCCGTGCGGTTTTTTGCGGGCGGCGACAACAGCGTCCGCGGTTACGATTTCGACGAGATCGGTCCCGTGGACGCCAACGGCGAAGTCATCGGCGGCTCCTCGTTGATCACGGCGAGCATCGAGTACGAGCATCCGCTGCGTGCGCGCTGGTCGCTCGCGTTCTTCGTCGATTCCGGCAACGCGTTCGAGGACAGCCACGTCGATCCGCGCACGGGAGCCGGCATCGGCGGGCGCTGGCAGTCGCCGCTCGGTCCGATCCGCATCGACCTCGCCCACCCGGTGGACGATCCCGACAACGACGATTGGCGCGTGCACGTCTACTTGGGGCCGGACCTATGAGATGGCTGCTGCGCAGCCTGCTCGCGATGGGAGCCCTGTGCGCGCTCGTGCTCGTCTGCGTCACTGCGCTGCTGTGGGTGCTCGGGAGCGAGCAGGGCGCGGCGTGGATCGTCGGCCGTCTAACGCAAAGCACCAACGGCGCCATCAACGTAGGCCGCGTCGAGGGTACGCTGCTCGGTGGCATGCGGCTTACGAATGTAGCGATTCGGCTGGCGCGCGACGAAGTCGACATACCGACGCTCACGTTCTCATGGGCGGTGGCCGCGTCGCTGTCCGGCGATCTCGTGCTGGACGACGTCCGCGCCGAGGCGGTGCAGTATCGACGCTTGCCGCCGCGTGGACCCGCGCGCCCGCCCGGCAGCTACCGGCTCGATCTGCCGTTAGCGATCGCGGTCCGTCGCGCAACCCTCGCGAGCCTGACGCTCAATGCCGCCAACGAAAGCCTCGTGTTTGGGGAGACGCGCGCGGCGGCTGCACGGTTCGCAGACAGTCGGCTGACACTTCAAGACCTCGTGACCGAGTCCTCGGGCGTCCAACTGACGGGTGACGGCGAAGTGCGGTTGGGCCAAGCGATCTACCTCGACGCCGATATCGAGTGGTTGCAGCCCGCTTTGGAGCAGCCGCTCGGCGGCCGTCTTACACTCACGGGCGACCTACCGGTCCTGCGTGTGCACCACGAGTTCGCGCCGCCGCTCGCAATCGTGGCCGACGGCGTGCTCGCGACGACGAGCCCGCCGCGGGTCGATTTGACCATCGAATGGCGCGACTTCGCAGTGCCGGGCGTGAGCGACGTCCGCAGCGACAGCGGCCGACTCGTGCTCTCAGGCACGGTCGACGGTTACACGTTCGATGGTGCGGGCGAAGTCATGGCGCTCGGCAACGCGGGAACGTTCGCGATAAACGGCTCTGGCCAGGCCGGCGTGCTCATGGTCGATACCGTAACGCTCGACAGCGCCCGCGGCCGGGTGACGGCGAACGGCGAGGTAGCGTTCGACGTCCTCGAGCTCGACCTTGCGGTCGGCATCGAGAACCTCGATCCCAGCTGGCTTGTGCCGGACTGGCCCGGGCGGCTGACCGGGACCGGCCGCGTCACGGCTGCGCTGACGCCGCTCACGTGGTCGGTCGACGCCCTCGACGTATCCGGCGAGCTGCGCGGCCTCCCGCTCGCCGCCACCGGAGCGGTCGACTTCGCCGCCGACGATCTCTATCGGCTCTCCTCCGTAGAGCTCACGTCGGGAGCGAGCCGCGTCACCCTTGACGGCACGTTCGGCGCTGCGAGCCGGCAACCGTTGGAGCTTTCGGTCGGGGCGGACATCGCGGCGCTGCAAGTGCTTTGGCCCGCGCTCGAAGGATGCGCTCGTCGCGGACCTCGAGCTTTCGGGCTCCTGGGCGGCGCCTCAAGCCAGCGGTCGAGCCGAGGCGCGAGACCTCGTGCTCGGCGTCTACTCGGCCGAGCGCATCAGCGTCGCAGGCCGCGCTGGGCTCGATGCGGAGGCGCCGCTCGACCTCGTTGTCGAAGCCGGACGCGCTCGCGCGCGGGACGGTGCAGGCGGGCGGACTGCGCGCGGCTCTCGAGGGCCGCACGCGAGCGCATCGAGTCACCGTCGACGGGGCCGGCGAGCGCTGGCAATCGAGCATCGCCGGTGCCGGCGGTCTCACCCCCGAGCGCATCTGGCGCGGCACGATCGAGTCGCTCGAGATCGACGAGGAAGCGCTCGGCACATGGCGCTTGACCGACCCGGCGCCGGTCGCGATCGGCCGCGGCAACGTTCGGCTCGCGACGAGCTGTCTCGATCACGAGTCGGGCGGCCGCTGGTGCGCGGAATTGTCGATCGAAGGCTCACCCGAGGACCGGCTCGTAGTCTCCGCGCAAAACTTCGAGCTCGAATCGCTGCAGCCGCTGCTTCCGCCGCAGATCCAGCTCGAGGGTGTGTACCAACTGTCGGCGTCTTTCGCAGACCTGTCGGGCCAGCCGCGCGGGTCGCTTGCGGTCAGCGGCGGCTCGACGCAGGTGAGCATCGAGCTCAGCGAGACCGAGACGTTCACGACGGTCCTCGAGGACTTGATCGTCGGCGCGACTTTGGCGGAAGGCGAGCTCGACCTCTCGGCAAGCGTGATGAGCCGCGAAACGGGCCGGCTGAATCTCACGACGCGGATCGACGATGTGGGCGCAGAGGATTCACCGATCACGGGCCGCCTGAACCTGTTGTGGCCCGACTTGAGCTTCTTGTCGGTGATGATGCCGGAAATCGGCCAGGTCGGCGGCGTGCTTACCGCGGATCTCGGGGTCGCCGGCACCGTGAACGAGCCGCAGCTGCAAGGCAGCGCGCGCTGGTCAGATGGTCAGATCGCCGTGCCCGAGTGGGGACTTCTGGTCGAGCGCATCCAGGCCGACGCGCAAAGCGGCGACGGCACCGAGCTCGAGTTCCGCGCCAGCGGCTGGGTCGGCGACGGCGAGCTCAAGCTCGAGGGCACGACGGAGCTCAGATCCCCGCGCGGGCTGGCCCACCGACCTCACGCTGCGCGGCGATTCGATTCGAGCGCTGCAGCTGCCTGAGGCGGAAGTTTTCGTCTCGCCGGACCTCGTGGTAAAGGCGCAGCTGCCGGATATTGAAGTGACCGGCACCGTCCTCATCCCGCGCGCGCGCATCGAGATCTCCCAGCTGCCCGAGGCTGCAGTCGCGCCGTCGTCCGATGCCGTCGTGCACGGTGGCGGCACGGCGCGCGAGGTGCGCGGGCTCGCGCTCACGCTCACGTCCGACATCTTGCTGACTCTGGGCGACGAGGTGGAGTATCTCGGCTTGAACCTCATGACCAAGGTCATGGGCGAGCTGCGCGTGCGCATGGATGCGAACCGCTCGGCGGCGGCGACGGGCTCATTGGTCCTGACGGGAACCTACAACGCTTACGGGAAGGTACTCGAGCTCGAGCGCGGCCAGCTGCTCTTCAACGGCCCGCTCGACGAGCCGGCGCTCGACGTCCGCGCCGTGCGCACGATCGAGGGCGACACGCGCCGAGTCGGTGTGGAGCTCGTGGGCACCGTGAAGGCGCCGCGCACGCGTGTGTTCTCCGAGCCGCCGGAGACCGAGGCCGACGCGCTGTCGTACTTGCTGTTCGACCGACCGATGACAAGCGGTGGCGGCGAGGAGACCGGAACCCTGCAAACCGCGGCGCTCGCGATGGGTCTGCAGCAGGCGCTGCCGGCCGTGCAGCGAATCGGCCAGTCGCTGGGGCTAGACGAGTTCACGGTGCAATCAACGAGCACCGACGCTGGCGCGTTCATGGCCGGCAAGTACCTCTCCCCGAAGGTCTTCATTCGCTACAGCTACGGTCTGTTCAATAGAATAGGGGGGTTGTTGTTGCGGTTTCGGGTCAACGAACGGTTCAGCATCGAGACTCGGTCGGGCGACCAGCAGTCTATGGATCTGCTTTACACCGTCGAGAAGGACTAAGTCGGGTCGACTAGGACGTCTATGGCGAATACGTTGTTTACCTTACAGGTGGCGCCGACGATCCCGCCCGCGATCGGCCGGCTCACGGACCTCACGCGCAACTTCCTGTTCAGCTGGGTTCCGGCCACGGGGCAGTTGTTCCGCAGCTTGGATCCCGTGCTGTGGCGCAAGACCGAAGGCAATCCGAAGCTGTTCCTGCGCTGCGTCGATCAAGGTCTGCTCGATCACGCCGCGAACGACCCGAAGTTCCTCTCCGCCTACCACAACGTGTTGGCCGAGTTCGACCGCTACGTTGCGGAAAGCGGGTCATCCCGACGGCACCGAGCTCGCGAAGGACGACCTGATCGCCTACTTCTGCGCCGAGTTCGGCTTCCATGAGAGCTTTCCGATCTACTCGGGCGGCTTGGGGATCCTCGCAGGCGACCACTGCAAGACCGCGAGCGACTTGTCGCTGCCGTTCGTCGGCGTGGGGCTGCTCTATCGGCAGGGCTATTTCAACCAGCGCATCGACCGCAACGGTCAGCAGGTGCCCGAGTATCCGTACATCGATCCGCGCAACACGCCGCTGACGCCCGCGGTGTCCGCGGACGGCAAAGAAGTGCGCGTGAGTTGCCCGTTGGCCGAGCGCTCCGTCTCCGTGCGGATTTGGAAGGCGACGGTCGGACGCGTGACCGTGCTGTTTCTCGATACCGACGTCGAGGAGAATACGCCGGACGATCGCAAGATCGCTCACGTTCTCTACGGCGGCGGCGACGAGCTGCGTTTGCAGCAAGAGGCCATCCTCGGCGTCGGCGGCGTGCGCGCGCTGCGCGCGCTGGGCCTCAACCCGACCGTGTGGCACATCAATGAAGGTCACGCCGCTTTCTCCGTGCTCGAGCGGCTTCGCGAGCACGCCCGCGCCGGCTTGCCGTTCGCGGCGGCGCTCGAGGCGACGGCCGCGAGCACGCTGTTTACGACGCATACGCCGGTCAGCGCGGGGCATGATCTGTTTCGGCCGGAACGCGTCGCGAAATACTTCGAGACGTTCCCGGCGGAGCTCGGCGTCACGCCCGAGCAGATGCTCGACCTAGGAAGATCTCCCGAGCAACGCGACTCGTTCAGCATGACGCGGCTCGCGATTCGCGGCGCGGCCGCCATGAACGGCGTGAGCAAGATCCACGGCGGCGTCACGTCGCGGCTCTACCAGGCCAACTGGCCGGACATCCCGCCGCCGGAGAACCCCGTCGGCTACGTGACGAACGGCGTGCACGTGCCGACGTTTCTGCGCCAAGACTGGGCCTCCTTGCTCGACCAGCACCTGGGTGTGAAATGGCGCGCGCAGCTCATGGACCGTACGTTGATCGATCGGATCCGCGACATACCGGACGCGCAATTCTGGTCGACGAGCCAGGAGGTCAAGAGCAAGATGCTGCGTGTGCTGCGCGACCGGCTGTCGGCGCAGCACACACGCAACGGTTTGAGCGAAGCGCACATCCAACGGCTGCTCAGGCTCGCGAACCCCGACAATCCGGGCGTGCTCACGATCGGCTTTGCGCGCCGCTTCGCCACCTACAAGCGCGCGACGCTGCTCTTTACCGACCTAGGGTGGCTCGAGCAATTGGTGTCGATCGACGAACGGCCGGTGCTGTTCGTGTTCGCGGGCAAGGCGCACCCGGCCGATGAGCCCGCGCAGTGGATGATGCGCGAGATTCAGCGCATCTCGAGCCAGCCGCCGTTCATCGGCAAGATCCTGCTCGTCGAGGGCTACGACATGGGCATCAGCCGCGTGCTCACGTCGGGAGTGGACGTCTGGCTGAACAACCCGGTGTACCCGTTGGAGGCGAGCGGCACGTCCGGCATGAAGGCGGCGATCAACGGCACCGTGAACCTGAGCGTGCTCGACGGCTGGTGGGCAGAGGCCTACGACGGCAAGAACGGCTGGGGCATTCCACCCTTTCCGGATGCGCAAGGGGCCGGCGACCGCGATCGGCAAGACGCGATCAGCGTCTACGAGATTCTGCAAGACGAAGTGATCCCGTTGTACTACGCGCGCAATCCTGGAGCTCGGTTACTCGCCGGAGTGGGTCGCCCTTTGTAAGCGCTCGATGGCTTCGATCTTGCCGCACTTCAACACGGAGCGCGTGCTGCACGACTATGTGCACTGCTACTATGCGCCCGCCGCGCGCAACGGCCGTGCTGTCGCTGCGGCGGCTTTCCGCGTCGCTCGCGAGCTCGCCGACTGGAAGGCCAAAATTCTCGTCGCGTGGCCCGGCGTCCAGCTCACCGCGGTGCAGACGCCCGCGCGCGACGTCGGCTTTCACGACTCCGTTCTGCTCGAGGTCGACGTCGTGCTGAACGGGCTTGCGCCTTCCGACATTCGCGTGGAATGCGTCGTGCACCGCGCCATGTGCTCCGAGCTCACGGTGCCGGTGCGCCGCTACGCCGAGAACCAGCACGCGATGGAGGGTGTCACGGCGATTGACGGCAAGACGGTGCTCATCGAAACGCTCGATCCGGCGGAGCCGGCCGAGGGCAAGTGCCGCTATCGGTTGAACCTCAAGCCCCCTTGGGCGGGCACGTTGCTCTACGAGATTCGCGCGGTGCCGCAGCACCCCAATCTCACGCATCCGTACGAGCTCGGACTCATGCGCAAGCTATAGGTCGTTTGCCGCGAATGACCGAAACCTTCGAGATCTCGAGCGGGACTCGCGCCCCGACCGGCGCAACGGTGACCGCGGACGGCGTCAATTTTTCGATCTTCTCCCGGCGCGCGACGAAGATGTGGCTGCGGCTCTATCGGCGCGCGACCGACCGCACGCCGCTGCTCGAGGTGGAGCTCGATCCGCGTGCGCATCGCACGTATTTCTTTTGGCACGTGTTCGTCGGCGGCGCGCGCCCGGGCTGGTATTACACGTGGCGCGCCGATGGGCCGAACGCGCCCGCAGACGGCCTCCGGTTCGATCCGACGCGCGAGCTCTTGGATCCTTGGGCGCGGCTCGTGAGCGACGAGCTGTGGGATCGCGCGGCTGCTCGGCGCGGCGAACGCGCCGCCTTTCGCGCGCGCATCGCGCCGCCTGACGTTTACGACTGGGAAGGCGACGAGCCCCTGCGGCAGCCGCTGCAGGACACCATCATCTACGAGATGCACGTGCGCGGGTTCACGCGCCATCCATCCTCCGGCGTGGAGCACCCGGGCACGTTCGCGGGTCTCGTGGAAAAGATCCCGTATCTGCAGTCGCTCGGCATCACCGCGGTGGAGCTCTTGCCCGTGATGGCGTTCGACAGTCAGGATCTGCCGACCGCGAGTAAAAACCTTGGCCTCACGCAATTATTGGGGCTACAGCACGTACGGCTTTTTCGCGCTGCAGCCCGAGTTTGCCGCGCAAAGCGATGCGCGCACCGAGTTTCGCGACATGGTGAAGGCGCTGCACAAGGCGGGTATCGCGGTGATCCTCGACGCCGTTCTCAACCACACGGCCGAAGCCGGCGCGAGCGGCCCCACGATCAGCTTCAAGGGGCTCATGAACGAGTTCTTCTATCACTTGGATCCCGAGGATAGGAGCGAGTATCTCGATTTCACGGGGGTCGGCAACACGATCAACTGCAATCACCCGATCGTGGCCCGCTTTCTGCAAGAGTGCCTCGAGTTCTGGGTACGCGAGATGCACGTCGACGGTTTCCGCGTGGATCTTGCGAGCGTGCTGTCGCGCGGCGAGGACGGCGAGCCGCTCGTGCATCCGCCCGTCATCTGGAACCTCGAGTTTTCCGATGCCCTGAAGGATTCCGCGCTGATCGCCGAAGCATGGGACGCGACGGGATTCTACCAGGTCGGCGATTTCCCGGGATTTCGCTGGGCAGAATGGAACGGCCGCTACCGCGACTCGGTGCGCCGCTTTCTGCGCGGCGAGCCCGGCATGATCGGCGAGATCGCAACGCGAATCGCGGGCAGCAGCGATTTCTATGCCGCGGCCGGCAAGGCGCCGACCAACAGCATCAATTTCGTGACCTGCCACGACGGTTTCACGTTGTACGACCTCGTGAGCTACGACCGCAAGCACAACGAGGCGAACGGCGAGGGCAATCACGACGGCCGCGACGACAATTTCAGCTGGAACTCCGGGTTCGAGGGACCGACGACCGATCAGAAGGTCAACCGTTTGCGCGAGCAACGCGCGCGCAACTTCGTGGCGCTGCTGCTGTTGAGTCAAGGCGTGCCGATGCTGCTCGCAGGCGACGAGGTGCTGCGCACGCAGCAAGGCAACAACAATGCGTATTGCCAGGACAACGACTTGAGCTGGCAGCGTTGGTCGCAAAGCGCTTCAGGCGACGCGATGTTGCGCTTCACGCGCGAGATGATCGCGCTGCGCAAGCGGCACGCGGCGCTGCGGCGCACGCGGTTCTTCGGGGCGGACGAGGGACGCGGCGACGGCATTCGATGGTACGGAGAGGGGCTCGGGCGGCCGGACTGGAATGCACCAGACGCGAAGGTTCTGTGCTTTACGCTTGCGGGCGCGGACACGGATGAGGCCGCGCTGCACGTGATGCTCAACATGTCGCCGGACGCGAAGTCATTGCCCCTGCCGGACGTCGCGCCGCTTCGCTGGACGCGGGTGGTCGATACGACGCGTGCGTCGCCGGAGGATATCGATTCGCACGGCGAGCCCGTCACCGGGGCGACTACGCCTGCCGGCGAACGGTATTGCGGTGTTCGAGGCGCGGCAGCCGCCCTAGCATAGGCCATAGAGCCAATGCGTTTTGGCTCGTCTCGCGCCTACGCTCTATCCCTGGAACTCCACGCGGCGGCACCAAAGGGAGGTGTACATGGACCTCGTCATTACGTTGATCATCGGCGGCGTCATCGGCTGGGTCGGCAGCCGGATCATGAAGACGAACGTGCAGATGGGGATCATCGCCAACGTCGTCGTCGGTATCGTTGGCTCGTTGTTGGGTTTCTGGCTCGCGGGGCTACTCGGCCTTGCCGAGGGCGGCGCGATCATTCGGTGGATCATCGCGGTCGGCGGCGCGGTGCTTTTGATCGCCATTCTCAAGATGTTGAACATCTTCAAATAGCCGCGAGGAGTCGGCCATGAAAAAGAAAATCATCCAAGACGTTGGGGAAGAACCGCTCGTCCTGCACTCGGACGCGCAACGGCCGTTGAAGGACCAGACCTTCCTTCAGCGTGCGCTGGTCATGGCGGAGCTCGCGATGATCTCCTACAACGACCAGGCCGAAGCGCAGAGAGCCGGGGGCGCGATCGGCTTTACCGAAACGCAACTCTTCGACAATGACGGGTCGCAAGCCTATCGATTTCGCAACGAGCACGATTGCGTCATGGCCTGTCGCGGCACGGAGCCTACCGAGTGGAACGACCTGCAGGCCGACGCGAACGCCTCGCTCGCCGTCGTCGGCTCGTTTCGGCAAAGTCCACAGCGGCTTCAATCGCGAGGTCGAGGATCTGTGGCCGCTGCTGGAGGACGTGCTTCGCGACAATACCCAACCCGTGTGGTTCTGCGGGCACTCGCTTGGCGCTGCGATGGCGACGATCTGCGCCTACCGCTGCAGGCTAGCGTCCATCGTCACCAATCCGGAAGAGCTGCACACGTTCGGCAGCCCACGCGTGCGCCGACAAGCGATACTTGTGCCAAACGCCGTTGGAGCACTATCGCTGGGTGCACAACAACGACGTCGTGACGCGTGTGCCACCGGTGTGGATGGGCTACCGTCACGGCGGCAATGAGATCTACCTCGATCGGCACGGGCGGATTAGTAAGCTCACGGGCCTGATGCGCAGCCGCGATCGCTGGCACGGTTTCGCGCAGGGCTTGCTGCACTGGAATCTCGACATGCTCAGCGATCACAGCGTTCACCTCTACGTGGAGCACATCGTGCGGGCCGTCGCGGAGGAAGAACGAGCGATGAACCGCGGGAGCGAAGCCGTCGACGAGGACGATCTGGTGGTTCGTCATGAGAGCGACGACATGGCGGCCTGAGCGCCTGCTGGCGCAGGCCATCCTGCTCGCCGCGCTAGGTTGGGCGGGATTCGCGCTTTGGAACGCGTTCCCAGGGCCGGCCTGGCTCGCGCGACCCCTCGCGATCGCATTCCCGCTCGGCGCGGCGCTGGCCGTCGTTTGGTACTTCTCGACCGAGCCTTCGAACTCCGGCGACTGGCAGCCGGATGTGAGCCGGCTTGCTCACGCTGAGCTCAACGGCCACACGCTCACGCTGCACAACGTTCGCAACTTCACGTATCGCAGCGAGGCGGATTTCACGGCGCGCTGGGAAACGCGGACGTACGACCTCGCGAAGCTCGAGGGACTCGACATGTACTTTTCTCATTGGAGCTCACCGAAGATCGCGCACACGATCCTGTCTTGGAGCTTCGCGAATGCAGCGCCGCTCGCGATCTCGATCGAGACGCGCAAGCGGGTGGGCCAGGAATACTCGGCCGTCGCCGGCTTCTTCCGCCAGTACCCGATCTACTACGTCGCAGCCGACGAGCGCGACGTGATCGGTGTGCGCACGAACTTCCGCGGCGAGAACGTCTTCCTCTATCGCTTGAAGACACCGCCGGAGAATGCGCGCCGCCTGCTGCTCGACTACGTGGAAAGCATGAACGCGCTCGTCGAGCGGCCCGAGTGGTACAACGCGCTCACCGACAACTGCACGACCACGATCCGGCAGCACGTTCGGCACATCACTCCCGGGACTGTTCCGCTCGACTGGCGGCTGCTCATGAACGGCTATCTCGACGAGTGGCTCTACGAACGCGGCGTGCTCGACACGAGCCGTCCTTTCGCCGAGCTGCACGAGATCTCGGTCATCGACTCGCGCGGCAAAGCCGCGGGTGACAGCCCGGATTTCTCGGCCAAGATCCGCGAAGGCCTGCCGAATCCTCGCACTACGTTTTGACTCCGCGGCGGTTCCTGCGAGCGCGGGAATAGCGCCCTAGCCCGGCGTCAGCAAGATCCCGGCGAGGGGCGGCACAGTCACGACGATCGATTGTGGGTGGCCCATGCAGGCAACCGGCTCGGTCGCAATGAAGCCGTTGCCGAGATTCGAGCCGCCGTAGTAGGCCGAGTCGGAGTTCAGGATCTCGCGATAGCCGCCCGCGGCCGGCACGCCGACCCGGTACCCGTGCCGGGGCACCGGCGTGAAATTCAAGATCACGACGACGTGCTCGTCGCCGTTCTTGCGTACGTAGCTGAGCACGGAATGCTGATCGTCTTGCCACGACAGCCACGAGAAGCCCGCGCCCTCGTGATCCAGCCGGTGTAGCGCGGGCACCGAGCGATACGCGCGGTTGAGGTCTTTCACGAGTGCGCGCACCCCGCCGTGCAGCCCCTCGGAGGCCAAGTGCCACGACAACGATTGGTGATGATTCCACTCGCGCGGTTGCCCGAACTCGCCGCCCATGAACAAGAGTTTCTTGCCCGGATACGTCCACTGGAACATGAGCAGCAGACGCAGGTTTGCGAACCGCTGCCAATCGTCGCCCGGCATCTTGTCGAGCAGCGAGCGCTTGCCGTGCACCACCTCGTCGTGTGAAAGCGGCGAGACGAAATTCTCGGTGAACACGTAGATCGGTCCGAAGGTGAGCAGGTTGTGGTGGAACCTGCGGTGCACGGGATCTTTGCTCACGTAGCTCAACGTGTCGTGCATCCACCCCATGTTCCACTTGAACGTGAAGCCGAGCCCACCGCTGTACGTAGGCCTCGACACCTGCGGCCAGGCGGTGGATTCCTCGGCAACGGTGATCGATCCGGGGCACACGGCGTGCGTCGTTTCATTGAGGCGCTTCAAGAACGCGATGGCTTCGAGATTCTCGTTGCCCCCGAAGACATTCGGCGACCACTGACCGTGACCCCGGGAATAATCCAGATACAGCATCGAAGCTACCGCGTCGACGCGCAGTCCGTCGAAGTGATAGTCCTCGAGCCAACAAATCGCGCTCGACAGCAGGAAGCTCTGCACTTCGTGACGCGAGTAGTTGAATACGAGCGTGTCCCAGTCAGGCTGCTCGCCTTTTTGCTTGTCACCGTACTCGTAGAGCATCGTACCGTCGAAGCGCGCGAGCGCATGGTCGTCCTTCGGAAAGTGCCCGGGCACCCAGTCGAGGATCACGCCTATCCCGAGGCGATGCAGCTCGGCCACGAGCTCGCGCAGCTCGTCGGGGTCGCCGTGCCGGCGCGTCGGCGCGAAGTAGCCCGTGCATTGATAGCCCCACGAGTCGTCGAACGGATGCTCCGTGATCGGCAGCAGCTCGACGTGGGTGAAACCGAGGTCCGCGACATAGGCGCCGAGCTCGCGCGCGATTTCCCGATAGCTCAAGAACCTGCCCGCGGCGTCGCGCCGCCACGAGCCCAGGTGCACTTCGTAGACGGACATCGGCTCGCGGAGCCAATCGCGCTCCGCCCGCCGCCTCATCCACTCGCCGTCAGTCCACTCGAACTTGCTCGGCGCTGTCGTGACCGCGGCCGTCGCCGGCCGATTCTCGAACAATGCGCCGTACGGATCGCTCTTGATGCGCAGCTCGCGCGAGTCGCGAACGAAAATCTCGTACTTGTAGAGCTCGCCGACGGCAAGCTCCGGAATGAAGAGCTCCCATACGCCCGAGTCGCCGCGCACGCTCATCGGGTGCGGCCGGCCGTCCCAGTGGTTGAACGAGCCGACGACGCTCACACGCTCCGCGTTCGGCGCCCACACCGCGAAGCGGATGCCGGCAATCCCCTCAACATGGACGGCATGAGCGCCGAGGAAACGGTGCGCATGGTCGTGGTGGCCGCTCGCGAAGCGCTGCAAATCGTCTGCCCGAACCTGCGGCGCGAAGCAATAGGGGTCGTAGCGCTCCTGCCAATGGCCCGTGTGCGTTTCCCAGCGAAGCCGGTACTGCGCCGGCAGCTCACGGCGTGCGCCGACCCACTCGAAAAGCGCCGTTTGCCCAACTCGCTCGAGCTCGACGGCGGGGCTCACGAGAGCCGCGCGCTGAGCGTTCGGCAACAGCGCACGCACGACCACGTCCCGATCGTTGATAGAGTGGACACCGAGCACCCGGCGCGGATCGTGCAGCCTGCCGGCCAGCAGCCGGCCGACGTCGTGATCGTTCAAGTCAGTTTGCAATACTCGACTCCGTGAGTTCTCAAGCACCCTTCGCGCCGTTTGCCTGCCGTTAGACAGGCGGCGTCCTCTTTAGTAGCTTTGTACGCGATGAGGCCGTTATCACGCAGACGTCTAGTCAGTCAGCTCACACGCAGTACGATGGCAGTGATCATGGCTGGAGGGCGTGGCCAGCGTCTCAAGCAGCTCACGGACAACCGCGCGAAACCGGCGACACCGTTCGGCGGGAAATATCGCATCATCGATTTCTCGCTGTCGAACTGCGTCAATTCCGGGATACGCCAGATCTTCATTCTGACTCAGTATAAAGCGCACTCGCTGATTCAGCATGTGCAGCGCGGTTGGGGGTACTTGCACGGCGAGCTCGGCGAGTTCATCGATATCGTGCCGGCGCAGCAGCAGCTCGGCGAGATCTGGTATCGCGGCACCGCCGACGCCGTTTTCCAAAATTTGGACATCATCGATCAACACCGCCCCGAGATGGTGCTGATTCTGGCCGGCGATCACGTCTACAAGATGGACTACGGCCCGTTGATCGCCTTTCACAAGGAAAACGGCGCCGACATCACGATCGGCGGCGTGCAAGTGCCGCTTTCGCAGGCGCACGAGGTCGGCGTCATGAGCTTGAGTGCGGATCACCGCGTCGTCAGCTTCGACGAGAAGCCCAAAGAGGCGCGGCCGATGCCGGGGCGCGAGGGCGTTGCGCTCGCATCGATGGGCATTTATGTGATCGGCACGGAGTTTCTACGCGCGACGCTGCAACGCGATTCCGCCGATCCAAACTCGGCTCATGACTTCGGGCGCAACGTCATTCCCGAAGCCGTGGCAACGCGGCGCGTGTTCGCCTATCCGTTCGAGGACGTGGAGACCAAGGCACAAGCGTATTGGCGCGACGTCGGCACGGTGGATGCGTACTACAATGCGAACATGGAGCTCATCTACGTGAGCCCCGAGCTCAACTTGTACGACGAGGCATGGCCGATCTGGACGTACCAGCAGCAAGTGCCGAGCGCTAAGTTCATTCTCGACGACGTGGGCCGGCGCGGCATCGCGATCAATTCGATGATCGCGGGCGGGTGCATCATCTCCGGCGCCACCGTCCGCGAGTCGCTGTTGTTCTTCAGCGTCATGGTCGACGAGTCGACCGAAGTGCGCCGCTCGGTTGTGCTACCGCACGTGGAGATCGGCCGCAGCTGCTACATTGCGAATGCGATCATCGACGAGGGTTGCATCATTCCGCACGGCAGCGTCATCGGCAGAGATTTGAGAACGGATCGGCAGCATTTCCACGTCACGGACAACGGCGTCGTGCTCGTCACGCGCGAGATGCTCGCCGCTATGCGTCGCGGTGCGCATTGAACTTCGCGCGCGCCGTCCCTAAGCACGCTGCATGAATCCAGTCTCTCGCCACGCGCCGGGCCGGCGTATTGCTTCATCCGACCTCGCTGCCCGGGCGGCAGCGCAGCGGCACGCTCGGCGCGGACGCGTGGCAGTTCGTGGACTTCTTGCGAGCCGGTGGGTTCAGCGTCTGGCAGACGCTCCCGCTCGGGCCCGTCGACCGTTACGGCTCGCCATACTGCTTGCGTTCCGTGCATGCAGGCGAGCCGCGGCTCATCGATCCGGACTACCTGCGCAACTTGCCGCAGCTCCCGACGGGGGTCGCGTTTGATCCGGCGCGCGAACAGCGAGTCGGCACCTACCGCTCGTTCGCCGCTGTGCGCGAATCCGGAGCAGCGGCGGTCGTTTGCGCAGTTCGTGCGCGCGCAGCGCCGCTGGCTCTTGCCGTACGGGCTCTTCGAGCTCTGCCGAGAGCGGTTCTTGGAGGATCCCTGGTGGTTCTGGCCCGAGGCGTTTCGCGAGCCGCACGTGCCGAGCCTGCTCGAGTTTCTCGCCGAGGAACGCGAGCAGTTTCGCGCGGCGCTATTCGAGCAATATCTATTCGAGCTGCAATGGGCGGCGTTGAAGAATCACGCGAACGAGCGTGGCGTCTATCTCTTCGGCGATTTGCCGTTCTATGTCGATTTGAACAGCGTCGACGTTTGGTGGGACCGCGAGCTGTTCCGGCTCGACGCGGACGGCAAGCCCGTCGCCGTTGCGGGCGTGCCGCCCGACTACTTCAACGCAGACGGTCAGCTCTGGGGCAATCCGCTGTACGACTGGGAGCGCATGGAGCGCGACGGTTTCGAGTGGTGGCTGCAGCGCCTCCAAGCTCAGCTACGGCGCTTCGACCTCGTGCGCATCGATCACTTTCGCGCGCTCGAGTCGTACTGGGAGGTGCCGGCCGGCGCACCGACCGCCCGCACGGGCGTTTGGCGGCACGGCGTCGGCGATCGCCTGCTTGCAGCGCTGAAGGAACGTCTAGGCGAGACCCCGCTCGTCGCGGAGGACCTAGGCATCATCACCGACGAGGTCCGCGAATTGCGCGACCGTTTCGGGCTGCCCGGCATGTCCGTCCTGCAGTTCGCGTTCGACGGCAAGCCCGACAATCCGCACCTGCCCCAGAACCATCCGGTGAACGGGGTCGCGTACACGGGGACGCACGATAACGACACGACGGTGGGCTGGTACGCGAAGCTTTCGGAGTCCGAGCGCGAGCTCGTGCATCGCGGGCTCGGGTTGTCCGATGCGGCGAACGTGCCGGAGGCGATGATCGATGCGACCTACGGTTCTCCGGCGCGGCTCGCCGTGCTGCCGATGCAGGATCTGCTCGGCCTGGATTCCTCGGCTCGCATGAATACGCCCGGCACGGCCGAAGGCAACTGGCGCTGGCGCTTCGACTGGTCGCAAGTCGATCCCACCGTCGCGGCCCGGTCCTTGCAGCGCGCGCAGGAGCACTCGCGGTTGGCGTGAGCTCGCTGGGCGTTTCTCCCCGTGGTGCGACGAGGCGCGGGTGCATTTCGCGCGCAGCGCGTGCGCCCGCAACGCGCAATGGCTACGAGCGAGCGATGTGGGGCCTGGGCGTGCCGGCAATGCTCCGGCAACGGCTCCTTCGCGGCGCACATAAGATTGGCGTCGACGGTGCCCTCGGGCCCCACGCGCGCGGGGCGCCCGCGCTGCGCGCAAAACACACCCGCACCTCCTCGCAATTTCTCGCCAGCGCGGCCCGCTCGCTCAACAGCGGCCGGACCGTGCGACTCGTTTCGGCGGTTTCAGCAACGCGCAACGAGCAGTCCGATGCCCGAGCGGCGCGCGGTGTCGTCGGAATCGCAGGGGTGCGTGGTCGTGGTTGGCGCGTGGCCGACGTCGCCTGCGCACGTGGGGCCCGAAACACTCGCTTTCGTTCGGTTTTATGCGCAGCCCGTCGCGAAGCGCTGATGGATGTTCCCGGTACGCCCGGGCCCCACATCGTTGCTACCTGCGCGGATCGTTGAGCGACGGCGGCCACGCGACGACCATGACCATGCGACCCTGCGCCACTGCGCGAACCGCCTCGCGAGCCGCGAGCAACGGCGCGAGTCAGATCACGCGGCGGTAAACGGCTTCGTAGGCGGGGATCTGCTTGTGCCAGGAGAAGTCGGCGCGCATCGCGTTGGCGATTATCCGCGATCGCGCGGACGGCTGATCGACCCAGTCGAGCGCGCAGCGCGTAGCCCACAGCAATCCGCCGACGTCGGCGTCTCTGAAAACGGCGCCGGTTCCAGCACCGGTAACGGGATCGAAATGTTGGATCGTATCGGCGAGGCCGCCGGTCGCGCGGACGACGGGTATCGAGCCGTAGCGCAGCGCATACATTTGCGTGAGGCCACAAGGCTCGTAACGCGACGGCACGAGCACGATGTCGCTCCCCGCGAGAATCCGGTGCGCGAGAGACTCGTCGTAGCCCTCTGTGAACGACACGCGCGTCGGCTGCACGGCCGCGATCGCTCGAAGCTGGGCGCTGTATGCAGGCTCACCGCTGCCGAGCAGCGCGAAGCTCGCGCGCGTCTCGCCGAGCAGCGTCGGTAACGCAGCGAGCAGGAGATCGATCCCCTTCTGAGACACGAGCCGGCTGACGACGCCGACTAGGGGCGCGTTTTTGTCCGGCACGAGCTTCAGGCGCGCGGTGAGCTCGCTCTTCAGCTTGTACTTGCCCGTGAGATTCTCGGCATCGTACGGGTAGGGCAGCAGCGGGTCGCGGTCGGGGCTCCAGACCGCGTAGTCGACGCCGTTCAAGATGCCGGTCAGATCCGCGCCGCGCGCCGCGAGCAAGTCCTCCAGTCCCATGCCGAACTCGCTCGTGAGAATCTCTTTCGCATACGTCGGGCTCACGGTCGTGATCGCTGCCGCGGCGGCAACGCCCGCGCGCAGGAAATTGACGAAACCGCCTGCGAGCGCGTCGGTCGGGAGGAACGGCTCGAGATCCGCCGAGCCGTCTTGCGCGAGCACGGCGAGGGGGAACGCGCCCTGGTAGCCGATGTTGTGTAGCGTGAGGACCACCGGAGTGTCCATGCCGTGCGCCGCCTGAAAGGCCGGCACGAGCGCCGCGTGCCAGTCGTGACAGTGCACGACGTCGGGTTGCCAGTCGATCGCCGCCGGCAAGAGCACCGCGCCTTCCGCCAGCTTCAGGAATCGGCCCGCTTCGCGGTCGTCTCCGGTATAGATGCCGCCCGAAGCGAGCTCGGGGAGCTCGAGCAAGTAGACGCGCGGTGCCTTCGCGCGCGCTTCGAGCGCGACATAACGAAATTTCGGGCCGTCGATCGTCTCCGGGGCATCGCCCGCCGGCACGTGCGCGTATCTCGGCAACAGCACGCGCACGTCGTGACCGCGTGCGGCTAGCCCTTCGGCAAGCCCCGTGACAGCGTCTGCCAGTCCGCCCGTCTTCGCGTAGGGGGCGTACTCCGCGCAGACCATCAGGATTTTCATTGCGCTATTTGCGCTGCTCCAGCGGGACGAACGATCGCTTGATGTGTCCGGTATAGACTTGCCGCGGCCGATCGATCTTCGAGTTGCCGCTCACGCGGACTTCGCGCCAATGGGCGATCCACCCCGGCAGGCGGCCGATCGCGAACATCACCGTGAACATGTTCGTCGGGATGCCCACCGCCCGCATGATGATGCCGCTGTAGTAGTCGACGTTCGGATAGAGCTTGCGCTGGATGAAGTATTCGTCTTTCAGCGCGACTTCTTCGAGGCGCATCGCGAGATCGAGCAGCGGATCGTTGACCCCGAGCCTCTCCAGAAGCGCGTGGCAGGCTTCCTTGATGATCCTCGCTCGAGGATCGAAGTTCTTGTAGACGCGATGACCGAAGCCCATGAGCCGTGCGTGAGCCTCCTTGTCTTTGACCCGCGCGACGAACGTCTCGAGCTTCTCGCCGCTGTCCTTGAGCTGGGTCAGCATGTCCATGACCGCCACATTCGCGCCGCCGTGCAGCGGACCCCACAGCGCGCAGACGCCCGCGGCCACTGACGCATAGAGGTTTGCCTGCGAAGAGCCCACCATCCGGACGGTCGACGTCGAGCAGTTCTGCTCGTGGTCCGCGTGCAGCAGCAGCAGGCTGTCCAAAGCCCGCACGACGACCTCGTCGGGCTGATAAAGCTTGTGCGGCTGCGAGAACAACATATGGAGCAGATTCGCCGTGTAGCGCAGCTCGGTACGCGGGTAGTTGACGGGCCGCCCGATCGACTTTCGGTAGCTCGCCGCCGCGATCGTTCGGACCTTGCTCATGAGCCGGGCCGCCGGCTCCATGAAGTGGTCGCTATCCTCGGGCTGCATGAACACCGGCTGGAAGCAGCCGACCGCATTGATCATCGCGGACAGGATCGCCATCGGCGGCGCATTCGCCGGGAAGCCGTCGAAGTGATGCAGCATGTCCTCGTGGATGTATTCGTGCCGACCGAGCAACCGCCGGAACTCCGCGAGCTGAGCGGCTGTCGGCAGCTCGCCGAAGATCAACAGGTAGGCCGTCTCGACGAAGCTCGAGCGTTCGGCGAGCTCCTCTACCGGATAGCCGCGGTATCGCAGGATGCCCTTCTCGCCGTCGATGAACGTGATCCTGCTGCTGCAGGCGCCCGTGTTCGCGTAGCCGTTGTCGAGCGTGATCAGGCCGGACTGGGTGCGGAGGTTCGAAATGTCGACGGCCGTTTCGTTCTCCGTGCCGACGACGACCGGCAGTTCGAAGCTCTTGCCGTCGTAGCTCAACGTTGCGTTCTTGGTCATATGGCCTCCCACTGGGCAGCGTATTCTACGCTCGTCCATTGCTGCTGTGCCCGACCGCTCAGTTGCAATCGCTTCACTCAAAACGGCGCTGTGTTCCAATTCGCGAAGCCGGAAAAAAGTTCTTGCAATCTTCGAGGGGCGTTTTATATTTACGCCGGTTTCGTTGCGGGCAGATGGTCTGCCCAGCCGGGTAACGACGGAATTGCCGGGTTGACGAATCACAAGGGCACCGTGCCCGAGGCCATCTCGTAAGGTGAACAAGCTGCTGTCTCTGGAGGAGGAACCTCCCAGTCCGGCGCGAGCCGAACAGTCCAAAGCTCTAAAATCTGCGCTACATCTTCGAGAACTCAACGGTCACGGGCTCTCCGCGCCGGTTCAGCTGGCGGGAGCGAAACCCCGTTTCGTAGTCGGTTCCGCCGCCAACGAGTTTCGCAAGCGTCACTTCCCCGGCGTGAAGAACGTCGAGTGGAACGACTGGCGTTGGCAGAACCGTAATCGCGTCCGCAATCTCGCTCAGCTCGAACGCATCATTCGCGTCACCGACGAGGAGCGCGAAGCGATCACTCGTCACGAGGGCCCCCTGCCGATCGGCATCACTCCGTATTACCTGAGCTTGATCGATCCAAACGATCCGGGGCAGGGGCTGCGCCGGACTGCGATTCCGAGCTTGGCGGAGTTCACCCGCAGCCCGGGCGAGGAAGAAGACCCGCTCGGCGAGGACAACTTGAGCCCGGTTCCGGGCCTCGTGCATCGCTACCCCGACCGCGTCCTGCTCTTGGTCACGAACTTCTGCTCGGTCTACTGCCGGTACTGCACGCGTGCCCGGTTGGTCGGGGCGAGCGGCGAGCGCGCGCTCAAGAAAGGCGACATCGACCGCGCGATCGAGTACATCGCGAAGACCCCGGCGGTACGCGACGTCCTGATTTCGGGCGGCGACCCGCTGTCCCTCGACGAGGAGCGCCTCGAGTACGTCGTCTCGCGCCTGCGCGCGATCAAGCATCTGGAGTTCATCCGAATCGGCACCAAGCAGCCGGTCGTGCAGCCGATGCGGGTAACGCCGGCGCTTGACCAGGATGCTGCGCCGTTACCATCCGCTGTGGATGAGCCTGCATTTCACGCATCCCGATGAGCTCACGCCGGAAGTGGCGGAGGCGTGCGGCCGTCTTGCCGACGCCGGTATTCCGCTCGGTAGCCAGACGGTGCTCTTGAAAGGCGTCAATGACGACGTCGATACGCTGAAGCGTCTCTTCCATGGCTTGCTGAAGATTCGTGTTCGGCCGTATTACCTCTATCAATGCGACCCGATCTCAGGCTCGGCGCATTTCCGCACGAGCGTCGACAAGGGGCTCGAGCTGATCTCGCAGCTGCGCGGCTACACGACCGGCTACGCGGTGCCGAACTACGTAGTGGATGCACCGGGCGGCGGCGGCAAGATCGCGCTGCTCCCGGATGCGGTGCTCGGACGCGACGGCGAAGATCTGCTCCTTCGGAACTTCCGCGGCGAGCAGTGCCGGTATCCCGACCCGAACGGTACGCTCGGCACAAAAACCTGACGACGCCTCGACGTCCGTCGAGAAGGGGAAGCTGACGTGAAGATCGGCGTTACGTACGATCTCAAGGACGACTACTTGGCGCTCGGTCTCACCGAGCATCAGGTCGCCGAGTTCGATTCGCGCGCTACGATCGATGCCGTTTGCGATGCGTTGACGGCGCTGGGGCACGACGTCGTGCGGATCGGCAATGTACGCGCGCTTGCGGCACGGCTCGTGGCCAACGAGCGCTGGGATCTCGTCTTCAACATCGCCGAAGGCGTGGCCGGATTCGGGCGCGAAGCGCAGGTGCCCGCGCTGCTCGAAGCTTACGACGTTCCATACACATTCTCCGATCCGCTCGTATGCGCGCTCACCTTGCACAAAGGGATGGCGAAGCACGTCGCGCGCGGTTGCGGCGTGCCGACGCCGGATTTCGAGATCGTCACCACGAGCGCGGAAAGCGCGGCCGTCACTCTGCCGCTGCCCGCTGTTCGTGAAGCCGGTGGCCGAGGGCACGAGCAAAGGCGTGACGGCGGCATCCCTCGTCACCTCGCGCGCCGCGCTCGTCGACGTCTGCACGGATTTGCTGGAAGCGTATCGGCAACCCGTGATCGTCGAACGCTATCTCACGGGCCGCGAGTTCACGGTCGGTGTGCTCGGCACGGGCGACAGTGCGCGCGCGCTCGCTACGCTCGAGGTGGTGCTGCGCGATGGCGCGGATCGGGGCGTGTACTCGTTTCGGAACAAGAAGGACTGGCGCGAGCTCGTCGAGTACCGGTTGCTCGAGGCGGGTGAGCTGCGGCGGGAGGTCGAGGAGGTTGCGCTTGCGACCTGGCGCGCCTTGGGTTGCCGGGACGCGGGACGCGTCGACGTGCGGTTGGATGATTCCGGGCGCCCCCAGATGCTCGAGGTAAACCCGCTCGCGGGCTTGACGCCGGAACACTCCGACCTGCCGATCATGGCCGCCCTCAAGGGAATGGAGTACCGTGCCTTGATCGCCGAAATCCTGCGCTGCACGTCCTTACGGTTGGCGGCCGAAGCCGAGCGCGCCGCCGCGGCGTAGGAGCCGGCGGAACGACCCGTAGGGCTTCCCGCGCATGCCGTCACCGGTGGTGTTGCTGCACGATGCGCACGCGTCGCAGGGACGAGTGGACGCAAGCGACGTCTTGCTCGAGGCCGGGCATATCGCCGGTGCGCTCGCCACACTAGGGTACGAGGCGCGGATCCTGCCGGTGGGCCTCGACCTTGCGGAGCTCGAGCGCGCGCTCGCGACGCTCGACCCGTATGCAGTCGTCAATCTCGTAGAGTCCCTCGACGGCCGCGGCGAGCTCGTCCACGTCGTTCCGGCGCTGCTCGAGGCGGCGAACCTGCCGTTCACCGGCTGCTCGGCGGGGGCGCAGTATCTAACGTCTAACAAGCTCGCCGCGAAACGGCACATGCGGCGCGCCGGGATACCGACGCCGGCGACGTTCATGGCGGACGGCACGCAACAGGGCCCATGGATCGTGAAGTCCGTCTGGGAGCACGCGTCGCTGGGCCTCGACGACGCCTCGGTGGTGGGCGACGAGGCCGGCGTGCGGGCGCTGCTCGATTCGCGCGCCGCCGAATTCGGCGGCCGGTGGTTCGCGGAAACGTACGTGCCGGGCCGCGAGCTCAACGTGGCGATCATCGCCACGGCCGACGGACCAACGCCGCTGCCGATCGCCGAGATCCGTTTCAAGGATTTCCCTCCCGGGAAGCCGCAGATCGTCGGTTATGCGGCGAAGTGGCACGGCGACAGCTTCGAGTGCCGCAATACGGTGCGCGAGTTCGTGCGGGACTCCGCGCTCGCGGCGCGCGCGGTCGAGCTCGCTCTCGGCTGCTGGGAAGCCTTCGAGCTCGAAGGCTACGCGCGAGTCGATCTGCGCGTCGCGACGGACGGCACGCCGTGGGTGCTCGAGGTGAACGCGAATCCATGCCTGTCGCCCGACGCGGGTTTTGCAGCCGCGCTCGCAGAGGCCGGCATCGAGTTCAAGACCGCGGTGGCCTGGTTGCTCGACGACGCGCGGCGGCGGGTCGCGGGAACGGGACGACGTGGTTAGCCTTCGACGTGCACGCGGTCCGCGGCGCGAGGCAAAACCCAAGTTTCGCAGCCGGCCCCGGCCTTCCGACCTGGCGGCACTGCGCCGTTTGGTTGCGGAGACCGACGTGTTCTACGCCGAGGAGCTCAAGATCGCGGTCGAGCTCCTCGAGGAGCGCCTCGAGATGGGCGCGAAGAGCGGCTATTTCTTCTTCTTTGCCGAATGCGCGGGCGAGCTCATCGGCTACTGCACCTGGGGAACGGTGCCGCTCACCCGAGCAAGCTACGACCTCTACTGGATCGTCGTGGCGCCGAGCTGGCAAGGCTTTGGGATCGGCCAGAGGCTCATGCAGCTCACGGAAGCCGCGGTCGCGCGCCGCGGCGGCGGCGGGCTGTACATCGAAACCTCCTCGCGCGGCGTCTATGCCCGCACGCGCAAGTTCTATCGCCGGGCGGGCTACAAACGGGTCGCGTCCTTGCGCGATTTCTACGCGCCCGGTGACCATAAGATCGTCTTCTGTAAGGCCGTTCCCAGCGCTCCCCAATAGCCATAAGTGTCGGATTTAGTTACAGATTCCCGTCTTGACACGCGTTCAGAAGGGCCTATAGTGCGCGGTCGGGGCATTTCGAGCGGCCACCGGTGTCGAAGAGCGTACCGGGGCCGATGGGCTTCAAATCGGGGAAGTTGCAGGGTTTGAGAGGCATGGAGGGTTACGATGCGTAAGCCCAAAGAGCAAGCCGATGACGACGGCAGTAGTGAAGCCCATTTACCAGGTGAAGACTTCGAATCCGACGACTCAGTAGACGACCAGGACGACCAGACCGGTTCGCGAGATCCCCGCCAACGCAAGCGACCCGCACGACAACGAGTCGAGCTGCGCAACGAGCAGCAGACGTTGCGGCGTCAACTATCCGACTGGGACGACTACGAGCAAGACGACTTCGACACCAAGCTCTAGTCGGCTGATCCCGCTAGCGGGCCCGCGCTTGGACGCAACGGCCCGCATTGCCACCCACAGCATCGCCCGCCAATTCGGTGTCGGTGAGCGCGATGAGCACCGATAACGAGGATCGGCCTTCCCCCGCTCGGCCGGCAGAGCCCGGGTTGGGGTTCGAGGTCGAGCAGCAGCTCGACGACGATACTTGCGGAGCCGCGTGTCTGCACGGCATCTACCGTCACTACGGGGACTCGATTCCTCTCGAGGAGGTGACGCGTGATTTGAGGATGGTCGACTACAGCGGCACCTTCGATGTGTTCCTCGCAAATCACGCGCTGCACCGCGGCTACAAGGTCACGCTGATCACCTACAACTTCCAGCTGTTCGACCCGACCTGGTTCGATCTGCCGAGCGAGCAGATTCGCGAGCGGTTGGCTGCGCAAGCGCTGGTCAAGCAGCGCTGGAAGCGTCTGCAGATTGCGACGCGAGGCTATGACGAGTTCTTGCGGCTCGGAGGCAGGCTGCGCTTGCGCGATCTCGAGCCGTCATTGCTGCGCAAATATTTGAAGCGCGGGATTCCCGTCATCACCGGCTTGAGCGCCACGTACCTGTATCGGACGGTACGCGACATTCCGGAGACGAACCAAGTCGACGACGTTCGCGGCGAGCCGGTGGGTCATTTCGTCGTGCTCACGGGCTATCGGCGCGTGACGCGCGAGATCCTGATCGCAGATCCGTTGCGCACGAATCCGCTCGTGAGTTCCAGGTATTATGCGGTGACAGTGCATCGGCTAATCGGCGCCATCCTGCTCGGGACCATGACCTACGACGCGGACCTACTCGTCATAGAGCCCAAGAACTAATGACGGCGCTCCTGATCGTCGACGATCCCAAGGAGTGGCCGCTCAAGATACCGGCGGCCGAGGTGATCAGCGCGGACGACTATCTGCGGGAGCAGCGCTTCAGCGAGCTCAAGCAGGCGCGGATCTACAACCTCTGCGACTCGTATGGCTACCAAACGGCGGGCTACTACGTGTCGTTGCTTGCCGCCGCGCGCGGCCACCGCACGATGCCCGGCGTTGCGACGATCCAGGACATGAAGGTGCGCTCCCTCCTGCGCGCGGACGACGAGCTCGAGGAGCTGATCCAGCGCTCGCTGCACACGATCGTCTCCAAGCGCTTCGAGCTTTCGATCTACTTCGGCTGCAATCTCGCCGAGCGGCACGCGGACTTGAGCCGGGCGCTGTTCAATTTATTTCCCGGTGCCGCTGATGCGAGCGTCGTTCTCGAAGTCCTCGAGCACCGGCAAGTGGCGGCCGTCGAGCATTGCGCCTCTCCCGGTGGGAGACTTGCCGTCGAGCCACCGCGAGTTCCTCCGCGAGGTGATCGAGAATCACTTCGCTCGTCGCGGCCCTGCGGGCCGCTCCGGCCGCACCGTCCAATACGAATACGATCTCGCGATTCTCGCGAACGACGCGGAACGCTCGCCGCCTTCGAACCGCGAGGCGTTGAAGCGGTTCGAGCGCGCCGCGCGGCACCAAGGCTTCGACGTCGAGTTCTTGAACCGCGACGACTATGGCCGGATCGCCGAGTTCGACGCGTTGTTCATCCGCGAGACGACGCAGCGTGAACCATCACACCTACCGATTCGCGAGCCGCGCGCGGGCGGAAGGTATGGTGGTCATGGACGACCCGGAATCGATCATCCGCTGCGGCAACAAGGTGTACCTTTTCGAGCTCGCGAAACGCCTCGATCTCGCGATTCCGCCGACGATGGTCGTGAGCGGCGCGCGTCCGGACGACATCATCAAGGAGCTCGGCTTGCCCTGCGTATTGAAACAGCCCGACAGCGCGTTCTCGGAAGGGCGTCTTTCGGGCCGATACGCGCGAGGCGCTGAGCGCCGGCTTGCAGCGCCTGTTGTCGCGCAGCGATCTGGTCGTCGTGCAGTCGTTCATGCCGACGGAGTTCGACTGGCGGGTCGGCATCATCGACCGCCAACCCCTGTTCGTCTGCCGCTACTACATGGCGGACGGGCACTGGCAGATCTATCACCACGGGGAGAAGCGCACGACGGAGGGCCACAGCGAGACGCTCGCCGTGGCGCACGCGCCGCGCGAGGTGCTGAATCTCGCGCTGCGCACCGCGAACGCGGTCGGCGACGGCTTCTACGGCGTCGACATCAAGACGGTCAACGGCGCCCAGGTGCTCATGGAGATCAACGACAACCCGAGCATCGATCGCGGCGTCGAGGACCTGGTCCTCGGCGACGAGCTCTACGAGCGGGTCATGAAAGTGTTTCGGGCTCGGGTGGATGCCGGACGACAATTCAAGCCAAGCAGCTGAGCGGCCGCTCGGGCTGTTTGCGGCCTACGGCGTCGAGCTCGAGTACATGCTCGTGCACGAGGGCACGCTAGACGTCGCTCCCGCCGCGGACGAGCTGCTCGAGGCCGTCGCCGGCGAGCTCACCGACGAATGGGAGAACGGCGAGATCGCCTGGAACAACGAGCTCGCGCTGCACGTCGTCGAGCTCAAATGCAACGGTCCGCGGCCGTCGCTTGCCGGCTTGGCCAAGGCGTTCGAGGAGAACGTCGCGCTCGCCAACGCGAAGCTTCGCGACCGCGACCGCCGGCTGATGCCCACGGCGATGCACCCGTGGATGGATCCGCACGACGAGCTTGCCCTCTGGCCGCACGGCTTGCGCACGGTCTACGAGACGTTCGACCGGATCTTCTCGTGCAAGGGGCACGGCTGGGCAAACCTGCAAAGCGCGCATCTCAACCTGCCGTTCTCGGGTGACGAGGAGTTTGCGCGGCTGCACACGGCCGTTCGCTTCCTGCTGCCGATTCTCCCCGGCCTCGCTGCGAGCTCGCCGATCGTCGACGGCGAGCGCAACGGGATTCTCGACAACCGGCTGGTCGCCTATCGCGGCAATTGCGCGCGGATCCCGTCCATCACGGGCGACGTGGTCCCGGAAGCCGTAGGATCCATCGGCGAGTATCACGAGACCCTGCTCGCGCGCTTGTATCGCGACCTCGCCCCGCACGACCCGGAAGGCGTGCTGCGGCACGAATGGGTCAACGCGCGCGGGGCGATCGCGCGCTTCGAGCGAATGAGCATCGAGATTCGCGTGCTCGACGTGCAGGAGACGCCGCGGGTTGACGTCGCTTACCTGCTCCTGATCGTCGAAGTGTTGAAGCTGCTGTGCGACGAGCAGTGGGCGGACCTGCCCGCGCTCGCCTCGTGGCGCACGGCCGAGCTCGCGACGTTGCTCAAGCTCACGGAGCGGCAGGCGGAAGATGCCGGAATCGCCGAGCGGCGGTACCTGGGCGCGCTCGGGCTGAAACGCAGCGGCGCGACGGTGGGCGAGGTCTGGGAGCATCTGATCAATACCGTGGCGGCGCGCGGTGCGCTCGATCGCGACAGCGGCCGGATGCTCGAGCACTACTTGCGTCACGGCACGCTCGCGACGCGGATCAGCAAGGCCGTCGGCCTCTTTCCCGATCGCAACAAACTGAAAAACGTCTATGTCGAGCTCTGCGAAGCGCTTGCGACGGGCATGCCGTTCGCGCCCCCACCGCCGCCGAAACCTCGTTAGCTTCGACCATTCGAAGGTTGTGTCATACGCATAGTCGTGCTCGCCGAGCGGGTTGCCTCCTTCTGACTCATCGCTCAAGATGCCCGGCATGACCGATCCAATCGTCCGCCAAGAGCTCACGACCGCCATATTCGTCGATTTCGAGAACCTCGCGCGCGGCGTACAGCAGGACAAGAAGGGTCAATTCGAAATCCAACTCGTGCTAAATCGGCTGCTCGAGCGCGGCCGCATCGTATTCAAGCGCGCGTACTGCGACTGGACCCGGTTCAAGGACTTCATGCACGAGTTCCACCGGCACGGCTTCGAGATGATCGACATTCCGTCCTCGAAGGTGTCGGGCAAGAACAGCGCGGACATTCGCATGGTCGTGGACGCGATCGACCTGTCGTACTCGAAGGCGCACATCGACACGTTCGCTCTTCTGACGGGCGACAGCGACTTCTCGCCGCTCGTGTCGAAGCTCAAGGAGAACAACAAGACGCGTGCTCGGCTGCGGCGTTCGCAGCTCGACGTCCGATCTGCTCGCCAACAACTGCGACGAGTTCATCTTTTACGACGACTTGATCCGCGTGTCGAAGCGGGCGCGCGAGAAGACCAAGCAGCGCGAGCAGGCGACGGAGGGCGAGTCGGACAACAAAGAATCCGACAAGAAGCAGGAAGTCTTCAATCGTCTGACGACGACGGTGATGTCGCTGGAGTCGGATTATGACCCGGTGTGGGGCTCGCAGGTGAAGCAGACGGTCAAGCGCGTCTATCCGGGTTTCAACGAGACCTACTACGGCTACCGCAGCTTCTCCGACCTCCTCGAGGACGCCGCCAAGGAAGGCCTCATCACGATCGACCGCGACAACCCCTCCGGCAACTACCGCGTCCGCTCCGCCCGCTGAAATCGGGGTCAGGCACGGTGTCAGGCACCGTTCCCGCGGTTGCGTGGCTTCAAGCGCGCGCCAAATCGGTGCCTGACACCGTGCCTGACCCCATTCGATTTTCGACCTGGATCACAGCGGGCGGCCGGGCGGCGGCGCAGACTTTCGGGTGGCCAAGGACCGGGTCACTCGCGAAGGGGCGCAGGAAGCGTATGCCGAAGGGCGAAAAGGTCGTTGTCAGAGACGGCATCAAGGTCGTCAGAGACGGCATCAACGTCACGCAGGGAACGCCTACGGAGCCTATCAATAAGGCTACGCTGTTTCTGCGCGTGTGGCGTGTGACGGAGCCGGGCAAGCCGCAGCGCACGCTCGCCTCTTTGTATATGGTGCGGCCCAGTCGCGGCCAATACGTCGTCAAGGAGCTGATTCCCGACATGGAGCTCGGTCCGCAGGCCGCGCTCGACAAGGCGGTCGCGATTGCGAAGCGCGGCGACGTCGCGGACGTCTATGTGAACGCCGATCTTTCGAACCTGCCGCAGATCAAGTCGTTCGCGAAGCAAGCCTGAGCGGCTGCACGCCCTAGTCCACGAGCTGCTTGAACAGGCTCGACTCCCGTTTGAAGAACCCCTCCGTATGGAACGAGTCCTCGAGCTTCAAGAGCTCGTAGTCGAGATGGTGCCCGAGCTCGTGCAGCAGCGTTCGCAAGAAAGTTCGAAACGCTACGACCTTCTTGTGATACGCCGTCCGCATCCACAAGGAGATCGTCGCGGCCGCGCGCCCTTCGCTGGGCTCGTAGAGACCGTGCAACTCCCCCCAGCTCTTGCTCGGGCGCGCCGCGAGCACCTTGATACGAACCGGCGGGGTTTTCAGGTTCGCGAGGATCGCGCCACCGAGGTCTCGAGTGGCGCGTTCCACGGTGGGCCGATCCTCGGTCGCGAGTGCCACTTCGAGCGCGCGGACCAGCGGCTTCAAGCTCTCGGCGTTCGGTAGCGGCAGCTCTGCGACGGCGTCGCTCTTGCGGTAGGTGGCTTTGTCGCGCGATTTGAGCTTGGCGTAATAGGCGTATGGCACTGGCTAGCGGCGATCGCGAGTGGTGCTCACGGGACGCGCGCGTCGACTACGACCTCCGCGTCGAGCGCCGCTGCCTGCTCCCAGATCGCAGCCGCCTCGCCAAACACGAGATCCACGTTGCCCGGAATTACGCGCCAACTTCCGTCCGCGATTTCCTCTTCGAGCTGGCCCGCCTCCCATTCAGCGTGCCCGGCATAGAGCCGGAGGCCGTCCGGACCCTCAGCGAGCGCCGCGAGCTCCGGCAACTGGTCCGGGTCGCCGCTCACGTACAGGTCCTCGAGCAGCTCCGGCCCTTGCACGACGGCGGCCGCGAGTCCCGTGATCAGGAACAGCACGCGCGCGGGGCCAACCGGTCCGCCGCGATACAGCGTGCCCATGTAGCCGTCGAGCGCTGGGGAAAACTCCGGAAAAACCTTCACGGGCGCCAACGAGGTGGCGCGGTTGATCACGACGCCGATCGTTCCCATGTCATCGTGCCGTAATACGAGCACGACCGAGCGCATGAAGTTGGGGTCCGCAAGCGCTGGGCTTGCGACGAGCAGAGACCCGGCGGCAACGGTTTGCTGCGCCGTGACTGGGCCCGCGAGCACGGCGAGGATGATTGCGAGGGTCAGCCTCATCGTTGGCATCATACCGATTTCGCGCATGGAACGTGTCGCAAGCCCCGGAGCAACATGTATGATTCGCGACCCATTCGCCGCGGCGCCCGTGCACTTCGCGCGGACCCCGGTGCGAGGTAACGAGTGACTTGAGCGCCGATTCCACGACTTGGCCAACCGAGCGCGGCTACCGGATGCCGGCCGAATGGTCGCCGCACGAGGCGACCTGGTTGTCTTGGCCGCACAATCGCGACAGCTGGCCGGGCGTGTACGAGAAGGTCGAGCCGGCGATGGTCGAGTTCGTGCGCGCGCTCGCCGCAAGCGAGCCGGTGTACATCAACGTGCTCGACGCCGAGCATGAGCGCCACGTGCGCCGGCAGCTCGCAGCGATTGCGCCGGCGGAGCGCCTCAGGTTCTACCAGTTCCCGACCAACGACGCGTGGGCGCGCGACCACGGCGCGATTTTCGTGACGCGGGAGGGCACGGAGCCCCGTCTCGCGCTCGACTTCGACTACAACGCCTGGGGCGGGAAATACCCGCCGTACGACCTCGATCGGCTCGTGGGGCGGCAGATGGCCGAAGCGCTCGGCGTCCCGCGGTTTGCCTCGCCCGTGATTCTCGAAGGCGGCTCGATCGAAGTGAACGGCGCAGGTGTGATGCTCACGACCGAGCAGTGTCTGCTGAACCCGAATCGCAACCCCCACTTGAGCCGCAGCGAGATCGAGACCGTGCTGCGCGGAGCGTTCGGCGTGCACGAGATCCTGTGGCTCGGCGACGGCATCGAAGGCGACGACACCGACGGCCACATCGACGACCTTACGCGGTTCGTCGCGCCCGCCACCGTGGTGACCGTGCTCGAGGCAAACCCGCGCGATCCCAACCACGCGACGCTCGCAGCCAATCGCCGCCGCCTCAAGGAGCTGGAGCTCCTGTCTGGCCGCGCGCTCGAAGTGATCGAGCTGCCGATGCCGGACCCGCAGTACTTGGATACGCAGCGCCTGCCGGCGAGCTACGCCAACTTCTACATCGCGAACGAGGCGGTGCTCGTGCCCGTGTTCGATTGCCCGCAGGACGAAGCGGCGTGCGGCATCATCGGCGACTGCTTCCCGCGCCGGCGCGTCGTGCCGATCGATTGCCGCACGCTCGTCGCCGGCTTGGGCACGCTGCACTGCCTGACCCAGCAGGTACCGGCGCGTGACTCGAAGTGGGGTCAGGCACCGATTTTCGCGCCGGCGCCTTGAGATCTTGTGTCGCGGCGGAAATCGGAGCCTGACCCCGCCATAGAAGCGTAACGGGAACATTGAGGGGCTGCTATTGTCGGACGGTGCTCGATTTCCTACTCTTGTGGCCTTTTCACCGGCGCGGGACGCCTCGAAGGACTAGAACAACATGGGCGCCATCTCGGATTTCATCCAGCACCACTTCCGGCACTTCAACGGCGCCGCGCTCGTGGATGCCGCCGAAGGCTACGTGCGCCATCTCGACGCCGGCGGCCAGATGCTGGTGACGCTCGCCGGCGCGATGAGCACGGCAGAGCTCGGGCTGTCGCTGGCGGAGATGATCCGCCGCGGCAAGGTGCACGCAATCTCGTGCACCGGGGCGAACCTCGAGGAGGACGTGTTCAACCTCGTCGCGCACGACCACTACGTGCGGATCCCGAACTACCGCCACCTCTCGCCGGAGCAAGAGGAGGAGCTGCTCGAGCAGCATCTGAACCGCGTGACCGACACCTGTATCCCCGAGCACGAAGCGATCCGGCGTATCGAGAAGGCCGTGCTCGAGGAGTGGCAGCGCGCGGACAAGGCCGGCCAGCGCTTTTTCCCGCACGAGTTCATGTACAAGATCCTGCGCTCCGGCGCGCTGGAGCAGTACTACCAGATCGATCCGGCCGATAGCTGGCTGCTCGCGGCCTGCGAGCGCGACCTGCCGATGTTCGTCCCGGGCTGGGAAGACTCGACGCTCGGCAACATCTACGCCGGACACTGCATCGCGGGGGATGTCGAAAACGTGCACACGGTGCGCACGGGCATCGAGTACATGATGGTGCTCGCGGACTGGTACCAGACTACCTGCCGCCGGGGCTCGATCGGCTTCTTTCAGATCGGCGGCGGCATCGCGGGCGATTTTCCGATCTGCGTCGTGCCGATGCTGCAGCAGGATTTGCAGCTGCCGGATACGCCGCGCTGGGGCTACTTCTGCCAGATCAGCGATTCGACGACGAGCTTCGGGTCGTACTCGGGTGCCGTGCCGAACGAGAAGATCACCTGGGGCAAGCTCTCGGCCGATACGCCGAAATTCATCATCGAATCGGACGCGAGTATCGTCGCGCCGTTGATTTTTGCGCACGTGCTCGGAGAGTGAACGCGATGTCGACACAAGTGAAAAAGCCGCAGCCTGCCCCGAACGAGTGGACGGTCGCCGACGCGACCGAGCTTTACCGCGATCGCGAGCTGGGGCGACCCGTTTTTCTTCGTGAATCCGGCCGGCCACATGGCTGTGCGCGCGCTCGATGAGGCTGGCACGACGATGGACGTGGTCACGATCGTCAACGAGCTGCACCGCCGCGGCGTGCAGTTTCCCGTGTTGATCCGGTTTCAAGACGTGCTGCGCGCGCAGGTGCGGCGCATCAACGAGGCGTTCCGCAGCGCGATCGCCGAGGCCAACTACGGCAACATCTATCGCGGCATCTATCCGATCAAGGTGAATCAGCTGCACGAGGTCGTCGACGAGCTGCTCGACGCGGGCCGGCCGTACGGCATGGGCCTCGAATGCGGCTCGAAGGCCGAGCTCATCGCCTCTCTGCCGCAGATCGACGGCGAGACGCTGCTCGTCTGCAATGGCGTGAAGGACCGCACGATGCTCTCGCTGATGATCGCGGGGCAGAAGCTCGGCCAGAACATCGTGCCCGTCATCGAGAAGTATTCCGAGTTCGTCGATCTCAAGGGCCTCGCGTTCTCCACGGGCTACATGTCGCAGCTCGGCGTGCGCGTGCGGCTCGCGACGCGCGGCTCGGGCCGCTGGTCGGAGTCCTCGGGCACGAACTCCAAGTTCGGCTTGAACGTCGCGGAGCTCATGCGCATGGTCAATGAGCTCGAGGCCGGCGGTATTCAAAACAAGCTCGTGCTCTTGCATTGCCACATCGGCAGCCAAATTGCGGACATTCAGGTGCTCAAGCAGGCGACCAAAGAGGTTGCGCAGATCTACGCGGAGCTCGTGAGGCGCGGCATCGGCTTGAAATACCTCGACGTCGGCGGCGGTCTCGGCGTGAACTACGACAAGGGACATCTCGAGGAAGACGCGGGCATCAACTACAGCCTCGAGGAGTACGCGAACGCGGTGGTGTTCACGATCAAGGAGGTGTGCGCGGCGAACGAGGTGCCGACGCCGATTCTCGTGACCGAGAGCGGCCGAGCGCTGACCGCGCATCACTCCGTGCTGATCGTGCCCGTGCTCGGCGCCCATTCGAAGGACGATCCGAATCAGACATCTCACGGTCGAGGAGGGCGCGGCGGAGCCGGTGCACGCGTTGAACGCGATCCTCACGGCGCTCCCGAAGACGCGCAAGCAGGCCGAGTTGCTCGAGGCGTTTCACGACGCGAAGGAGCGGCTCGAGGAAGTGCGCACCCTGTTCACGCTCGGCTATCTGCCGATCGAGCAACGCGCGCTCGCCGAGAGCATTTTCTGGCGCGTGTGCAGCGGGCTCCTGAAGGCCCTGAAGCGCAGCCCGGACTCCTCGCGGCCGGAGATCATCGAGCTCGAGGACGCGCTCACCGATCAATACCTCTGCGACTTCTCCGTGTTCCAGTCGATGCTCGACCACTGGGCCATCGGCCAGCCGTTCCCGATCGTGCCGATCGACCGCCTCGATCAGGCGCCGGATCGCCGCGCAATTCTCGTCGATCTCACCTGCGACTCGGACGGCAAGGTGAGCCACTATGTGTCGAGCCGCGACAACCGTTTCCTGCCGCTGCACACGCCGGAGCCGAACGAGCCCTATTACTTGGGCTTCTTCTTGATGGGCGCGTACGAGGACATCGTCGGCGACGCCCACAACCTGTTCGGCCGCGTCTCCGAAGCGCATGTCTATGCCGATGCGGAGGAGCCCGGCTACTTCTGGATCGAGAAGATCATCCACGGCACCGCCGTGCAGGACATGCTCGCGCAGGTGCAGTACTTCCCGAACGATCTGCACCGGCGGATGAGCGAGCTCGTGCGCGCGAAGATCCAAGCGAACGTGGTGCGGCCGACGCAGGGCATGGAAATCTTGGATCAATACATGGCGTGCTTCCCGCAGACCACGTATTGCAATCCGCGCGACATGGAACGGGAAGCGCCGAAATGACAGCTGCCCGCCCGCTCAAAGTCGGGCTCGTGCAGATGTCGATGGGGGAGGATCCGGCCGAGAATCTCGGGCGAGCCGATCACCGCAGTGCGCGAAGCGGCCGGCCGAGGCGCGCAGCTCGTCGTGCTCCCCGAGCTGTTCCAGTCGCGCTATTTCTGCCAGTCCGAGGACGCGGCTTTCTTCCAGCTTGCGGAAACGGTGCCGGGGCCCAGCACCGAGGCGCTCGCGGCGCTCGCAAAAGAGCTCAAGATCACGCTAGTCGCAAGCTTGTTCGAGAAGCGCGCGGCCGGCCTGTTTCACAACACGGCGGCCGTGCTGGACGCGGAGGGCGGCTATCTCGGCAAGTATCGCAAGATGCACATCCCTGACGATCCGCGGTACTACGAGAAGTTCTATTTCACGCCCGGTGACTTGGGGTTCAAAGCGTTCGACACGCCTGCGGCGAAGCTCGGCGTGCTCGTCTGCTGGGACCAGTGGTATCCCGAGGCCGCACGCCTCACGGCGCTGCAGGGCGCGGAAGTTCTGATCTACCCGACCGCGATCGGCTGGCATCCCGAGGAGAAGGCCAAGTACGGCGACCGCCAGCACGCGGCGTGGGAGACCGTGCAGCGCAGCCACGCGATCGCGAACGGCTGCTTCGTCGTCGCCGTGAATCGCGTGGGCTTCGAGCCGGATCCGCGGGGCTCCGGCGGCATCGAGTTCTGGGGCCAGAGTTTCTTGGTTGCGCCCGACGGCCGCGTGATCGCGCGCGCGCCGAAAGAGCGCGAGGCAGTGCTCGTCGAAGAGATCGATCTCGCCGAGATCGACGCGAGCCGCATCGGCTGGCCCTTCTTCCGCGACCGGCGCGTCGACGCCTACGCGAACATCACGCAGCGCTTCGGCGACGACAAGTGACCGCACGAGCTTTATCGGCGTTCAGGTCTCATAGAGCGCGGATGTGCTCGCGATTCGTTTTCCTGTCTCCGCATCGACGCTGACCACTTCCGTTCGCGCGGTCGGACGGCGTCGGGACTGTGCTCCAAGTGCGTTTCCGATCGCATCGGCGGTTCTTCACGTCATGCATGCCAGCTATCGTTCGCGCCCGCCTCATAAGAATCAACGGCTTCCATGAGCGCAGTGACCAAATCTCGCTCCTCGCTAGTGAGCTCCGGACGCCAGATATGAAAAATGAGCACGACGCGCGGTTCGCCGCTGGAGTTCCATGCCTCGTGCTCGATAGTGTCATCGAATACCCACGCCCTCCCTTTCTCCCATTGGCGCTGATCATTGCCTACCCGGAAGTAACAGCCCGGCGGAACAACGAGGGGTAAATGACAGATGAGCCGAGTATTCAGAAAACCGGTGTGCGGCGCGATCCCGGCGCCGGGCTTCAGGCGCGAGAATAAGATCGATGGCGTACGCCCCCTGATACGCGCAAGTGGAACTGTCTCGAGAGCGGCGAGCGTATTGGGGCATCGCTCTGCGTTTCCGACGACGAGCGCACCGTCTTTCCAGAGAAAGAAGGCGCTCCAGTCCAGACTATTGAGCAGTTTGTGCTCGCTGTTGATCGGGCGCTCGGTCGGCGTTTGAATGTACGGGACGAATTCCTTTTTCGAGATTTCCGAAAGCTCGGCGCAGATGTTCTCGGTGGCCGCCTCTACGGCATCGAGCCATGGAAACATGCTGCGCGGATAGAACTGAGTGTTCGGCAACTCCGGAAAAAAATATGAGCGCGGCTCCTGGATATACCGTTGTTTCTTGCCGGTGAGCATATCCAGTGATTGCGCAAATCGGGCGCTCGACGTGCGCTCGTCGTAGCCGAATTCCGCCAGGCGCTTTCGAAGGTGCGCTTCGAAGTCTGCATGGATCTTGCTCCGCGCAGTCTTGACCCGCGGAAGGGCCTCAGCAATCGCTGGTGGCAGGTCCGCGCTTTGGGACGCTAGCGCAAGCACCACTTCGTAGAACGAAACCGCAGCGCGAGCGTTGCCCTTGGCAGCAAGATGATCGCCTTTCATGATGAGCGCGCGCAGATTGCGTGGCTCGAGCGCGAGTGCCTTGTCTAGCGCTACGAGCATCTGCGTTTCGTCCTTGAGCGCTTGACATGCCACTGCGAGCGCGATCCAAGCAGAAGCGTCGGCGTGGCCACTCGCGACCAGCTGTTCGAAGTGGTGGCGGGCTGTTCTCCGTCGCCGGCCTGCAGCGCGGCCGCCCCTGCTTGGCCCATGGTGCGGATGTCGATCGGGTCTGATGACATCGAGGACGCTTTTAACCGCGAAATTCTCGCGCGACGGCAGCCATTGCCTTTGCCGTCTGGCGCTCTTCCGAAGCAAGCTGAATGAGTTGACCGGCTGTAGCTCCCATCATTGTCAGCCTAGCGATCCACCTAGAGCGGAGCAATCTGATCAAGCGTCCTGAGATGACGCGATAGACGATGCCGAGCACGTGGGCGACGACCTCGGCCGGCTCGCACAAGTTAGCTCGATGCGATCGGGAGCAAGACGGGCGCCGGCAAGTCGGGCAAAGGCTTCTTCGACGCGACCAAGCAGTCCCTCTGACGGGCCTTTTGGTCCTGCGCCACGCCGGGGCACCGCCGGTTCCGCGACGAGCAAGCCCTTCCGCCGAACCGATCGGTCTGCCTGTGCGCTGCTGCCGGCATCGTTTACGCAACACCGTATCGGCTAATCCCTCACATCGCCCGCTAGCCCGAGCATCGAAGCTACTCGTTTACCCCATTCATGTGTGATTCCGGCCACACCTTGCTGTATGCTGCGTTACAAGCATGTTGTGAGACCCGTTCGGAGGGGTGCTCGCATCGCGCCTCCCCCGACGCTCGTCGCACAGCGGTGAGACATAATTTTTTGAATCATGGGGAGGCTGCCATGTCTCGTAACAACAAGGTCAGTTCCGCAGTGCGTCTCGCTCTGCATCAGAGCCGGCGCGCATCCATGTCCAACCAAGACTCCGTTCGCGGCGCCGTTCGCTGCGCCCTGATGACCGGGGCGGCCGTAGCCGCAACCGGCTTGCCTGCGTACGCGCAGGATCCCCCCTCCAGCCGCCGCAAGACGAGGTCGTCGTCACCGGCACGCGCATCCGACAACCCGGCGTCGTGTCGTCGAGCCCGATCTACTCGCATCAGTGAGGAGGAGATCCAGCGCCAGCAAGAGCCCGAGGTCGAGAAGATTCTGCGCCTCCTGCCGATCACGGTGCCGAGCGACGGCCAGAACGTCAACAACGGCACGCAAGGCGCCGCGACGATCGACCTGCGCGGTCTCGGCTCGCAGCGCAACCTGATGCTGATGAACGGCAAGCGCATGGTGCCGTTCAACGACGACGGCGAGGTCGACACGTCGATGATTCCGACGCGCTCGATCGAGCGCATCGACATCATCACGGGCGGCGCCTCGGCCGTGTACGGCTCCGATGCGATCTCGGGCGCACTGAATTTCATCCTCAAGGACGACTTCGAGGGCGTCGACATCCAGACGAACACCTCGCAGACGGGCGAGGGCGACGGCCAGGACAGCTTCGTCGCCGTCACGCTCGGCACGAACGCGGCCGACGGCGCCGGCGAACATCGTGCTGAGCTTGAACTACCAAGAGCGCGACCCGTCCTGCTCGGCGCGCGGCCGCTCGGCCAGCTCGGCATCGTCACGGCAGACGGCGCCGGCTACGCCAGTTCCTGGCCGGCCAGCCGCCGACGCCGGCGCCGGCGGGCTGCGGCGGCCCCGACTCCGTGGCGGCGGGCGGCTCGACCACCACGCTGCCGACGCGCGTCGCGATCGCCGGCGGCCCGGGCCTCGGCCAGTTCCGCGACGACGGCACGCTCGCGCGCGAACTGCAGCGTGTTCAATTTCAACCCGTACAACTACTACCAGACGCCGCTCGAGCGCTACAACGCCACGGTGCTCGCGAGCCTGGATGTCAGCGAGAACGTCGAGGTCTACTCGATGTTCAACTACGGCAAGAGCAAAGTTGCGCAGCAAGTCGCGCCGTCCGGCGTCTTCGGCACGCCCATCTTCACGCCGCTCGCGAACCCGCTGATCGGCGCGCAAGCGCGCACGGCATCATCGACAGCGGCGAACGCAGGAAGGATCGCGGGCACGGTCAACCTCGCCGGTGTGCCGAATATGGGCACGCCGAACCCGAACGACTTCCTGTTCCACAACTGGAACGACATCAACGGCAACGGCGTAGTCGACGTGGCCGACGATCTCAACATCCATTACCGCCGGCGAACGGTCGAGTTCGGCCCGCGCTCCGAGGACTACAACAACGAGCTGTTCCAGGCCATCGCTCGGCTTGCGCGGCGACCTCACCGAGAACTGGGACTACGACGCGTCGCTCCAGTACGGCGAAACCAATCGGATGCTCGTGCGCCGGGGCTACACGAACCTCACGAACATCGGCAACGCGCTGCAGACGACCGACGGCATGACGTGCCCGAACGGCGATGCGACCTGCGTGCCGATCAACCTGTTCGGCGGCTTCGGCGCGATCACGCCGGCGATGGCGGCCTACTCCGGCGCGACGGCGATCCAGGAGCAGGACTACGAGCAGCTGATCGGCTCGGCGTTCGTGACGGGCTCGTTCGACGCGCTGCAGCTCCCGTCGGCCTCGACAGCCCGCTCGCTTTCAGCTTCGGCGTCGAGCATCGCGACGAGTCCGCGCGCGCTGATCCCGGACGAGTGCTTGAAGCTCGCGCCGGCGAGCTGCCTCGGCGGCGCCGGCGGCTACCTGCTGCCGATCGACGGCGGCTACAAGGTCAACGAGGCTTCATGGAGGCGCTGATTCCGTTGGTCGACGGCAAGACGGGCGCGCAGGGACTCGATCTCGAGTTCGGCTATCGCTATTCGGACTACAACGCCGTCGGGCTCCGACGACACCTGGAAGGCAGGCTTCAACTGGCGGCCCATCGATACGCTGATGTTCCGCATGATGCGGCAACGCGCGGCCCGGGCGCCGAACGTCGACGAGCTCGTGAGCCCGGTCGGTCATCGGCCTCGACAACGCGACGCTGGATCCATGCTCGATCGCGAACGCCGCGCAACATCACGCCGCAGCTGCAGCAGCTCTGCATCTCGACGGGCATGTCGGCCGCGCAGGTCGGCACGGTCGAGGACATCGTCGTCGGGCCAGATCAACATCTTCGAGGGCACGGATCTCGCGAACCTGCCGACGATCGAGCAAGCGGACACGACGACGGTCGGCTTCGTCTGGACGCCTGACCTCGGCGCGCTCCAGAACCCGGTGTTCTCGCTCGACTACTACGACATCGACATCAACAACCCGATCGACGATTTCGCGGCGCAGGAGATCCTCGACGCCTGCTACCAGCTGGCGCTCGCGAGCGAATGCGCGAAGATCATCCGCGTCGGCGGCACGCTGACGCTGACGGCTCGGGCGTCCAGCTCTTGACGAGGAACAAGGTCTACCTGCAGGCCGAGGGTGTCGAGCTCGGCTTCTCGTTCGGGTTCGGCGTCGGCCGCGGCGATCTTACTTTCTCGGGCACCGTCAACAAGTACTTGACGCACGAGTTCCAGAGCATCGACGAGCTGCCGGTCGTCGATTGCAACGGCTACTTCGGCACGAGCTGCGAGAACGCGCGGCCGGAGATGCGCTTCATCCAGCGCACGACCTGGGACCGCAACAATCTGTCGCTGTCGGTGCAATGGCGGCACCATGGAGCTGTCGACGTCGAGCCGCCCGAGGCGAACGGACGTGTACACCGAGTTCCGCCACATCGACGCGTACGACTACTTCGACTTGTACGCGAGCTACCGTATCCGCGATCGGTACCTGCTGAGCTTCGGCGCGATGAACGTGACGGACGAGGATCCGCCGGTCGTCGGCAACGAGGCCGCATCGACGGACTTCAACTCGGGCAACACGTTCCCGAGCTCCTACGACACGCTCGGGTCCGGTGTACACGGTGCAGCTGAACATGACAGTTCTGATCCAGTCTTTAGCGGCAACACGGACGGCGGGCTTCGGCCCGCCGTTTTGTTCTGAGGTGCATTGACGCGCGCAAATCGGCTAGCGCTGATCGTGCATGCCGGCGCAGCATCGACCAACTCGTCGAGCACGCGGGCCGCTTGGCGAGCTCCGGGCCGCTGGGACGACGCCGAGCAGGTCTGGCTCGAAATTCGCAACCGCGACCCGCAGCATCCGCGGGCGCTGTTCAGCCTCGGCGTGCACGCGCTGAAACGCGGCGACGGCAATGCGGCACACGAGCTGCTGTCGCGCCGCACGCAAGGTCGCGCCGACGCGACCTGCTCGTGCTGATGACGTTGTGCGCGGCCTGCCAGCATCTCGGCGACGCGGAAGGTGAGCGAGAGGCGATCGAAGCGGCGCTGACGCAGTCGACCCGTATTTTCTTCCAGCGCTGCTCGCCAAGGGCAGCTGGCTCGAGCGCTTCGGCACGCAGCGCGGGTGCCGCGGCGACGTTCGCGAACGCGCTCAAGGTCGCGCCGCCGCCGACGCACTGGCCGGCGAACCTGCGTCGCGAGCTCGAGCATGCGCGCGAGGTCGTCGATCGCCATGCCGAGGCGTTCGACGCCTTTCTTGAATCGCGAGCTCGCAGAGTCGGCTGGCAGCGCTTGCCGGCCGCCGCTTGCCGCGCGCTGGCGCGAGGCGGCCTCGATCTTGGCGCGGCAAGTCGAAGCCGTATCGGCCGAGTCCAATCAGCTCTGCATGTCCCGCGTTTGCCGGCGGTTCCGTTCTTCGACCGCGCGGAGTTTCCCATTTCTCGCGCCGCTCGAGGCGAAGACGGACGTCATTCGCGCGGAGCTGATCGCGGCCCTCGAAGCCGACCGCGACCGGTTCACGCCCGTACATCCAATATCGGCGCCGGAGCAGCCGGTCAACCAGTGGCGCGAGCTCAATCACTCGCTGCGCTGGAGCACGCTGCACCTGTGGCGCAGCGGCAAGCCGGTTGAGGAGAACCTCGAGCGCTGCCCCGAGACGGCGCGCGCGCTCGCCGCGCTGCCGATGGCCGATATCGGCGGGCTTTGCCCCAACGCGATGTTCTCGGCGCTGGCGCCGAAGACGCACATTCCGCCGCACAACGGCGAGACGAACGCGCGCGTCGTCGCGCACTTGCCGCTGATCGTCCCGGACGGCTGCTGGTATCGCGTGGGCTTCGAGGAGCGCCGCTGGCAAGTCGGCGAGATGCTGTCTTCGACGACACGATCGAGCACGAAGCGCGCAACGACAGCGACGAGCTGCGCGTCGTGCTGATCTTCGATCTGTGGAATCCGCTGCTGACGTCGGCCGAGCGCGACCTCGTTAAATCGATGGCGGCGGCGGCCCGCGGGTACGCGTCGAGCTGACGGCGGCGCGCGGCGCTAGCCGTCCGGATAGTTCTTTCGCCAGACTGCCTGGAGCCGGTCGACGGCTTCCGTACGCGACGCAATGGCGAACAAGCGCGGCGCATGCTCGGCAAACCAGGGTCGCTTCGGCCGCCACCGGCTCATCACGCAGACGTAGATGTCGAGTGCGCAGAAGCGCTCGCCGAGGAACCACGGCTCGCCGGCTTCGCCGTCGAGAATCGCGTAGAGCTTTTGCGCGTACCGATCGACGGCGTTCTTGAAGCTCTGCTGCGCGTCGCTCACCTCGACGAAACGCGTCGGATCGTCGGCGTAGGTATAGGTTGGATAGATGTTCGCGACGATGAACATCAACCAACGCAGAAACGCGGCGCGGGATGCATGCCCGGCGCCGGGCACGAGCGAGTCGTCGCCGGCGACGTCGGCGAGATGCAACGTGATCGCGGCGCTTTCGGTCATGACCGTGCCGTCGTCGAGCACCAGCGTCGGGATCTGCGCCAACGGATTCACGGTCGCGAGTCGTTGCCGCGATTCGGCCGATTTGAACAGATCGCCGACGCGGTCGAAGTCGTACGCGAAACCGTACCAGGCAAGCTGTGCCTCGACGATCGCGGAGCCCCAACCTGGCTCGCCAAACAGTTTCATTCGTCCCATGGTCGCCTCCGACGTTCAGCCGCGAACGGTCACGGCGAAACCGGCTTGCTTCAGGGCCGTCACGATCTTGTCGGTGTGGTGACGGTCGCGCGTTTCCAACTGGATATCGTAGACCCGCGTAGCGCAACGAGAGATCGGCGCTCAAACGCTGATGCAGCACCTCGATGATGTTGCCGCCCGCATCGCCGATCACCGATGCGACGCGCGCCAAATTGCCCGGCACATCTTCCATTTCGATCGACAGCCGGACGATGCGGCCATCGCGCACGAGGCCGCGGAGCAAACATCCGGCAAGCGCCCGGCTGTCGATGTTCGCTCCCGAAAGCACGCAGACCGACGCGCTTGCCTGCGAAGACCTTCGGATGCGCCGCAACGGCCGCCAACGGCACGGCTCCGGCGCCTTCGACCACGACCTTTTCGATCTCTACGAGGGCGCAGATGGCGCGTTCGATCGCGTCCTCGCTCACGACCAAGATGTCGTCAACGAGATCTGCAGCGACGGCTCGAGTGATCCGGCCCGGGGCCTTGACTGCGATGCCGTCCGCAATCGTTTGGCGGTGCGATCCAGCATCGCCTTTGCGGAACGCATGACTCATGCCGGGGAACGATGCCGTCTGCACGCCGATCACCTTGATGCGCGGCTTCACGGCTTTCGCGGCAACGGCGCATCCGGCGATCAAGCCCCCGCCGCCGACGGGTACGACGAGTGCATCGAGGTCGGGGAAATCCTCGAGGAACTCCAGCGCGAGAGTTCCTTGGCCCGCGATCACGAGCGGATCATCGAATGGGTGGACTAACGTTGCGCCTTTCGCGGCTCGCAGCTTCTCGGCCGCAATCACCGCTTCGGCAAAACCTTGGCCCTCGAGGACGACGTCGGCGCCGAGCTCTTGCGCGCGTGACACCTTCGAGAACGGCGTATGGCGCGGCATTACCACGGTCGCAGGAATGCCGAGCCGGCGGCAGTGATACGCGACGGCCTGCGCGTGATTCCCGGCCGATACCGTGATCACGCCGCGGCTGCGCTCCTCGTCCGTCAGCGTGAGCAGCTTGTTGAGCGCGCCGCGCTCCTTGAATGACGCAGTGAACTGAAAGATCTCGAACTTCAGGCGGATTTCACAACCCGAGGATCGCCGACGAGCGTGTGCGAGGCGTCCGCGGGCGTGCGTCGCACTGCGCCTTTCGTGCGCGCGGCGGCCGCCTGAATGTCAGCTAGTGTGAGGAGGAAAGTCGCCGAGCGGTTCATCTCTCCGTAAAAATAGCGGCCTTCGTTCACGAAAGCCACTCGCCGCGCTCATGACGGCAGAGATAAGGGGGGCAGCGGCGGTTCGGATGCCGCCGCTGCCCGCGAGCACTCAGGACAACGTCTCCCGCGCACTCTCCCGATGCAGCACACTCAAGTGTTCCGATTTCACGTTGCTGACTGCTTTCTCGAGCGCCTGGGTGTAGCAGGTTCTCCACTCGACGACGTTGATGAGTGCGCGTCCTTCGTGCTGACTGCACGCCTTCTTCGCAGCAGCTCGCAAACGAGCGTACAACGCTTCCACGCCCTCGGCCGTATTGAGATTGAGATCGGCGTAACGTACGGTGACGGTCGGTACGGCCAGCGGATTGCTCCGCTGCCTGCGCGCTGGAGCCGAGCGAGACGGCTCCAACGGCGCTGAACGCCGCGATGGCAAGTGCATATTTTCCGATAACTTTGAACATGTCGCCCTCCCGAAAAGTTTTGAATGTCGTGATTCGATTCCGCTGGTGCTAGGAACTGGGTTTCGATGGCGGTCATTCTCGAGCCGTGCGACGCGAGCGGCAATTCCAGTCTCTGAAGCATCGTTCAGTTGTCCTGAAGCATCGATCCCGTCGAACGAGTGAAAAAGAAAACCCAACAAGACAAAACGTCCGCGCGATCGGCCCGATTGCCGCTGAATGCAGTGCGGGTATTCGAGGCCGTTGCCACGCAACAGAGCTTCAGTGCGGCGGCAGATGCACTGCACGTCACCACGGCCGCCGTGAGCATGCAGATCAAATCCCTGGAGCAGTATCTGCAGGTGCGATTGTTTCGTCGCAATCGGCGTGACGTGCAGTTGACGGCCGAAGGAGAGTCTCTCCTACCTTATGTGCGCCGAGGCTTGGACGAGCTCGAGCTCGGGTTTCGGGCGATCAAGTCGGCGCGCGGCGGCGCGTTGACGATCAGCCTGCTGTCCTCGTTCTTGCAGAGGTGGTTCATGGCGCGTCTGCCGGCGTTCCGGCAAGCGCATCCGAAGATCGACCTGCAGGTCCGGACCAGCGTGTCGCTCGTCGATTTCGCGCGCGATGATGTGCACGTCGCGATTCGCTTCGGCCGCGGCGGCTGGCCCCGCGTTCATGCCGAAAGAGTCATGGACGAGTGGCTCGTCGCGGTCTGCACACCAGGGCTGTTGAAGCGTTATGGCCGCTTGCGCGGGCCTCGTGACGTCGGCGATTACCCTCTCGTGCACAGCTCCAGCGAGCCCTGGGAAATTTGGCTGACCGGCAAAGACGAGAACAAAGAGGTGTGGCCCGTAGGAGGCACGGCGTTCGACGACTCGGTGTCGGTGCTGCACGCAGCCGAGCAGGGGCAAGGGCTCGCGCTCGTCGCGCTGGTCGCTCGCGGCCTCTGCGATCGCGGCGGGCCACCTCGTGCTCGCGCATCCGCACGCTCTTCGTTTTGCGAGCAGCTACTACTTCGTCTGTCCGGAGTCCTATCTGAAGCTGCCGAAGGTCGCAGCGTTTCGTGAATGGCTCATTGCCGTCGCGGAATGCTCGGCGAAGCCGCCCGCCTGAGCGGGGTCAGGCTCGGGACCTCGAAATCGGTCGGGTACCAATTTCCGCCGTGACCGTGGGCCCCGATGGCGGCTGCGGAAATTGGTACCCGACCCGATTCGTGCCGGATCCCGCTACGGCTAGCGTTGGCAAGGGCTCCGAAGGTGCATGTCATTGACCGCGGGGCAACAGGAACTCACAGGCGGGCCCGCCTGCGCTCGCCAAGCGAAGGTCCAGCGTCGCAAGCGGCAGCCCGAGCGCTTCCGCCACTGCGACATACCATGCGTCGTAGCTCGTTAGCGTATGCCGCAGCATCCAGACGCGGTCAGCGAAGGGTGCAAAGGGTAGAGCTCGATCTCGAGGCGCTTGTGATCTTCATGCGCGGTATTCGCTTCGAGCGATGTGATGCGCTTTGCCCGTTCCAAGCGACGAAGGATATTCGTCGTCTCGGCCGCCAGCAGCTCCGGGCCATAAAGCAAACCGCCGCTGAGCACCGTTTCGGCCCAAATGCCGTTGGGGCCGGTGTCGACCATCGCGGCGACGAGAACGGACGCATCGATTACCGCGCTCAACGTCTGTCAGCGTTGCGATGCCGAAGGATTTCCTTGGAAGTCACTCGCGTTTGCGCTGCGCTTTTTCTCTTGCGAACCTCGTCGAGCCATGCCTCGATCGATGGGCGCGCGCCAGGCGTTCGAGCTCGCTACGCAGGAACTCTTGCATCGATTTTCCCTGGAGCGCGGCGCGCGCGGCCAACTCGTCGCGAACTTTTTCAGGTACGTCCCTGATCGTAATCTGTATCGTCATGCATGCAGAATGCCAGCGTAGACTACGTTGTGCAAGTGCAGGGCGGGAACGCTACCCGCCGATGCCGCCGACCTGAGCGGGGTCAGGCCCCGTGCCTGACCCCGTGCCTGACACCGCTACGGTTGGCGCAGGCGCGAATCTCCGAAGTGATCGCTGCGGCCGCTGACCGGATTCACGTAGTGGAACGGCGGTACGAACGGGGCCGGATAACCCTCGTACGGCACTGATTGCGGCCGATCCGGCGGCAGGCGCTCGTACTGCCCGAACATCGGCGACGCCCGCCGCGTCCAGCCATCCTCGTAGTTCGTGTAGAACGTCCAATAGCCGTGGAGGTAGTCGAATTTCCAGACGCCGTCTTCCTTGACGAAGCGGTTCTCGTAGACGCCGCTGCCCCACTGCGCGTTCACGCCATGGATGCCGAACATGATGAACGGGCGCGAGCGCACGTTCGCGGTCTGGCCGTCGGGCGCCACGTGAATCACGGGCTGCAGGTGCATGTGATTGAACAGCGAGCCCTCGCGCGGGCCGATCGAGGGGCTCAAGTTGTGCATGTATTGCCGCACGCGGTCCTGGCCCAAAAATACGCCGCGCCCGTAGATCTCGACGACGCCATTTCGAGAGAACAGATCGGCGACGTCGTCGTGCCGCGACTTGTCGACATAGTGGCCGTACGCACCGGCGAGGTTCTCGAGCTCGTCGTAGTCCTCGAGCCGCTGCAGGGTTTGCTTCGCCTCCGCTACGGCGCCCTCGAGCGCCGCGATCTGCTGCGCAAGCGCCGCAGAGTCGCGGGCTTCGTCGCGCGCCGAGCAGCCTGCGCAGACGACCGCACAACCACCGATCAGCATGGCGAGTCGCACTGCTTTGCCGCTCATTGCTTCCCCTCGTGCGCAAGAACGGCACCCTCGTGGACGGGCGAAACCGTGCGTTGATAGACCTTGAGCCAACCGCGCTCGCCACGCGCGCCGAATTCCCGCGGCGTCTTGCGCCGCTCGGCGAGCACGGCGTCGCTCACCTCGAGGTCGACGCGTTTGCGCTGCACGTCGATCGAAATCACGTCGCCGTTGTCGACGTAGGCAAGCGGTCCGCCGGCCGCCGCTTCCGGCGACGCCTCGCCGACGACGAGGCCGGTGTTCACGAGGCCAGAGAGCTGCCCCTCGGTGATCATCGCAACTTCGTCGATCAAGCCGGCGCCGTCGAGCGCGAACACGACAGCGGAAGTCATCGCCATGCCGGGTCCGCCGATCACGCCGAGACCGCGCAGCACGACGACTTCGCCGGCCTTGACTTCGCGGCGCGCGATCGCAGCGAGCGCTTCGTCGCGCGAGTGAAAGATGTTCGCCGGTCCGCGAAACTGAAGCATCCGCTCGCCGGCGCCACCGAGCCGCACGATGCCGCCGCCCGGCAGCAGGTTGCCGCGCACGATGACGATCGACGGCCGCGTGGACACCGGCTCCTCGAGCGTGCGAATGACTGTTGCATCCGTGACGCCGACGCCTTCCAAGACCTCGCGCAGAGTGGTCCCCGTGACGGTGCGCACGTCGAGATCGAGGAACGGCTCGAGCCGCTTCAGCACGGCGCGCGCACCGCCTGCGTGCTCGAATTCCTCGATGAGACCCGGACCATTCGGCCGCACGGCAGCGAGCAGCGGAATGCGATCGGAGTAGTCGGCAAAGAGCTGATAAACGTCGACGTCGACTTCCGCTTCCGTGGCGATCGCCTGCAAATGCTTAACGCAGTTGATGGACCCCGAGAGCGCGAGCACGATCAGCACGGCATTCTTCACCGAGCCTGCGGTGATGATGTCCCGCGGCTTCAGGTCCGATTCGATCATCTCGACGATTCTCAACCCTGCGGCCCGCACTTGCGTCGACATTTTCGGCGAGAGCGCGGCGACCGGAGCGCTGCCCGGCAGCGCCATGCCGAGCGCCTCGCAGACGATGTGCATCGAGTTTGCGGTGCCCATGCCCGCGCACACGCCGGGACTCTGGACGGCGACGTCGGCCATGGCCCCGAGCTCCTCGACCGTGATGCCGCTCGACGCGACGTAGCCCGATTTCAAGAACACCTCTTCGATGTCGACGTGCTGGCCGCGATACTCGCCGCTCTTCTGATACCCACAGACGACGACGATCGTCGGAATGTCGAGCCTACCCGCGGCCATGAGCTGACCCGGTGTGGTTTTGTCGCACGACGCGAGACACACCATGCCGTCGAGCAACGCCCCTTCGACTTGCACCTCGATATCGGCGGCGATCAAGTCACGCGTCGGCAAGATGTACGCGCCGCGACGGCCCGCACTCGTGATGAAGTCGCTCGGCGCCGCCGTTCGCACCTCGAACGGCAATCCGCCCGCGGCGCGGATCGCGGCTTTGAGCTCCGCGGCGACGCCGTCGAGGTGACTGAAGCAGCTCGAAAGCTCGGACGAGGAGTTGACGACCGCGATCTTGGGCTTAGCCATGTCGTCATCGGAAATGCCGAGCGCGCGCCACTGCGCGCGGCGACCGGCCCAGAGCGCGGTGCCCGGCGTAAGATTACTGCGCAGCTTGCGCGACACCGCCGGTCCTCGTTGCGCTCGGCGGCTCGCCGAGGAATGCCCCGGCCGCGACCAAGCGCTCCTGCAACGCACGCACGTTCACCTGACGCGGCGGCACGCCCGCGCGCAATGCGAGATCCGCGGCCGTGCCCGCTGCTTGTCCCATTACGAAGCATGGGCCGCTCACGCGCGCCGAGGACTGACCCTCGTGCGACATCGACGCGCAGCGGCCGATCACGAACAGGTTCTCGACTTTCTTCGGCACGATGATCCGATACGGGATCTGGTTGTAGCCGCGCGTGCCTGGCGCAGTGAAGACGAATTTCACGTCGCCTTTTATGTGCGCCTCCACCGGCCAGCCGTTGACGCCTATCGAATCGTCGAAATCGCGGCACCCCAAGATGTCGTGCTCCGTCAGCCGATACTCGCCCTCGATCCGGCGCGTTTCGCGAATGCCGATCTGCGGCGCGATTTCGACGATGTAGGAATCGGCGAATCCCGGAGTCACCTCCTTGATGAATTGGAACACGTCCCAACATTGCCGGCGGCCTTCGACCTCGCCATAGGAAAGTTGGCGAGCATCCACGCCGTTGACGGCGGTGCCGTCCGGATTCTTGATCTGCGTGAGATTCGCGCGCCACTCGATCGGGTTGCGCTGCGGCCGGACGATCGGCTTCTTGCGCGGGAACGTGCGCCCCTTTTTCTCGGCCTCGTCCATCAACTGCGGGACCAGCTCCCACGCGCGGCCGGCCTTCGCGGGATCGACCCCGTTGATCCGGAACATCGTGGAGGGGTACAGCATGTTGCCCGCGCCGTCGCCGATCTCGTACGGCACGCCGGTCCAAGCCGCAAGATCGCCGTCGCCGGAGCCGTCGACGAAGATTTTCCCGCGAATGGCAAACCGGCCCGATTTGGTCTCCACGAGCACTGCGTCGATACGGTCGGCCGAGGTCATCACGGCGCCTACTCCGAACGCATGGAACAGCACCTCGACGCCGCTTTGCGCCATGAGCTCATCCGCGGCGATCTTGAACGCCGAAATGTCGTAGGCCTGAGCCGTGATCTGGTCGCGGACGGTCAGGTGGGGCTTGTTCAGGCCGTCCATCGCGCGCAGGCGCTCGAGGATGTCGTCAGCGACCCCGTGCACGATCTGCTTGTGCTCGCCGAAAACGACGCCGTGCAGGCCGCAAAACGTGGACAGGCCCGCGGCCGTGCCGGCCCCGCCCATGAAGCCGTAGCGCTCGATGACGATCGTCGAGCGGCCGCTGCGGCCCGCGGCGATCGCCGCCGCAATGCCGGCCGGGCCGCCGCCCAAGATCACGATCTCGTATTCGCCGTAGAGCGGGGTGTCGCGGCCGGGCTCTAAGATGGGCTTTAAGCTCACCGCGCAGCCCGCCTCGGGCCTGAGTTTTCGCAGTCCATGCCGGCCCCGGACGGCGCCGAAGTAGAGGTTTTTTGAGACATCACACCTTCAAAAATCGCGATAAATCTATATAGTTCGCGCTCCGCCGGTGAGCGCCCCGGCATAAGCTTCGTTCACGAGACACGATATATGGCCAGGCAAAAGGAGCTGAAACTCTACCGCAACATCGGGATCATTGCCCACATCGACGCGGGCAAGACCACGACTACGGAGCGCGTGCTCTATTACACGGGCCGCAAGCACAACATCATCGAGGTGCACGACACCAAGGACGGCAAGACGAGCACCACGACCGACTACTTGGAGCAAGAGCGCAAACGCGGCATCACGATCCAGAGCGCGGCCGTGACGGCCGAGTGGAAGGGACACCAGATCAACATCATCGACACTCCGGGCCACGTCGATTTCACGATCGAGGTGAACCGGAGCCTGCGCGTGCTCGATGGGGCCGTCGTCGTGTTCGACGGCGTCGCCGGCGTCGAGCCGCAGACCGAGACCAATTGGCGCCTCGCGAACCAATACAACGTTCCGCGCCTCTGCTACGTGAACAAGATGGACCGCATCGGCGCGAACTTCGGCCACTGCGTGAAAGGCATCAAGGAGCGGCTCGGCGCCAACGCGCTGCTGTGTCACGTGCCGTTCGGCAGCTCCGACGAGTTCGTCGGCATGGCGGATCTCGTCGCGAACGTGGGCTACATCTGGAACTCGGACGACAAGGACGCCGAATGGGAGGTCGTGCCGCTCGACCAGATCGCGGGCCGCTTCAATTTCTCGACCACTCGAGACAACGAGTGGATCGCGCGCATTCCCGAGCTGCGCAAAGAGCTGCTCGAGCACGCGTTGGCCGAGGACGAAGAGGCGTTCCTCGAGTTCGTTGAATCGGGCAAGTACGACCCCGAGACCCTGAAGAAGTGCATCCGCAAAGGCGCCGTCAGCGGACGACTCGTGCCGGTACTGTGCGGCTCGTCTTTCAAGCACAAAGGCGTGCAGCAGATGCTCGATGCGGTCGTCGACTACCTGCCGTTCCCGGGCGAGAACGGCGGCATAGCGATCGTCGACGAGAACGGCAAGCCGATCGGCACGCAAGAAGTCAGGGACGACGCCCCGGCGCGCGCGTTGGCGTTCAAGGTCATCAACGACCAGTTCGGCACGCTCACTTTCGTGCGCGTCTACTCGGGCGTCATCAAGAAGGGCGACACGCTGCTCAACGTCACGCGTGGCAGGAAAGAACGCATCGGGCGCATGGTGGAAATCCACGCCGCCGACACCGAGGACATCGACGAGGCACGCGCCGGCGACATCTGCGCGTTCGTCTCCATGAAGGAAACGGAGACCGGCGATTCGCTGTCGTCTCCGGACAAGCCCGCGTTGCTCGAGCGGATGCGTTTCCCGGATCCCGTGATCAGCGTTGCGGTCGAGCCGAAGACGCGCGCCGACGTCGACAAGATGTCCACGGCGCTCTACAAGATGGTGAAGGCGGATCCGTCCCTACGTCTCGAAGTGGACCAAGAAACGGGCCAGACCTTGCTGCGCGGCATGGGCGAGCTGCACTTGGAAGTCACGATCGACCGCATGCGCACCGAGCTCGGCGTGGAAGCCAACATGGGCCGGCCCCGAGTGAGCTTCCGCGAAGCGTTCGGCCACACAATCGAGCGCATCTATACGCACAAGAAGCAATCCGGCGGTTCGGGACAATTCGCGGAAGTGAAGATGATCTTCGAGCCGCTCGGAGGCGGCAGCGGCGTAGAGTTTTCCGATGAAGTCGTCGGCGGCCGGATTCCGCGCGAGTTCATTCCCGCCGTCGAGAAGGCGATCATGAGCGAATGCAAACGCGGTCAGGTCGCGGGCTACGAAGTCGTCGACTTCAGGGCGCGTCTCCTTGACGGCAAGTACCACGATGTCGACAGCTCGGCATTGGCCTTCGAGATCGCGGCCCGCGCCTGCTTCCGCGAAGCTCATCAAGCGAGCCGCCCGAAATTGCTCGAGCCGATCATGAAGATCGAGGTGGTGAGCGAAGCGGATTACTTGGGCACCATCATCGGCGACATCAACCGGCGCCGCGGCCAGGTCACCGATCAAGGGCAGAAAGGTCCGCAAGTCACCGTGCTGGGGTTCGTTCCGCTGTCCGAGATGTTCGGCTACATCAATTTCCTGCGCTCCAGCACGAGCGGGCGCGGCACGTTCACGATGGAGTTCGACCACTACGCCGAAGTACCGCCGGGCCTCGTCGACAAGCTAATGGAGAAGGAAGCCTGAGAAACTTCGGCCAAAGAGGGGTCGGGTACCGATTTCGACCACTCGGGGAAGATTCGAGACGGCGGAGGCCGAAATCGGTACCCGACCCCACGCCATCGAGCGCCGACACCGGTGCCTGACCCCGTTCTGAGCCTGCGGGAGCGCGCGTTGATCGCCGTCGTCGACGGCCTCGAGGCGGAGCTGCGCCGCATGCAGTTGTGGGAGCTCCTTCCGCCGAGCGAAACGCAGCTCGCAAGCACTCAGCCGTTCTGCTTCGACACGCTCGCTTTCTCGCAGTGGCTGCAGTGGCTATTGATTCCGCGGATGCGGCGCATCTTTGCGGGCGAGGGCGACCTGCCGACGCAGAGCGCGATTTGGCCGTATGCCGAGGACTGCGTCGAGCACCTCGACGACCCGCGCGCGCTGTTGATCCTCATCGAGCGTTTCGATCGCCTGATCCGCGGCGAAGCCGCCGCGATTCCGCACTGAAATCGGGGTCGGGTACCAATTTCCGCCACCACCATCGAACGGTTCGCGGAGCGAGCGGAAATTGGTACCCGACCCCGATTTTACCGATCTTGGCGCAGGTGCTTCGGCCAGATGCCGTACCGGCCGGCCGACAAGATACCGTTGGGGTCGACGGCGTCCTTCAATGCCTCGTGCAGCTTCAGCAGCGCGTGATCGTTGAACGCGTACGCGCGTGCGCAGTCGTCCATGAACGCCGTGTGCGTCCGGTATTCGCCCCAACCGTGCTCCGCCGCGATCGTGACGAGTCGCCTAAACACCTCGCGCGTGCGCCGATTGATGGCGACGTCTTGCTGCACCGCGAACATGATCAAGATGACGAACGTGCGCGGATGGTATGACTGCGGGAAGACGTTGACGGCGACGTCGCGTCCGTACTCTTGCAGCACCTGCTCGAACACTCGCTGCGACTCGATGACGGCTTCGCCCGTCATCGGAATGACCGGCGAAAAGCCAACGTGGCCGCGCGTCGGCGGACCAAAGTTCGAGCGCGCCCCGATCGAGAACGTCGACAGCGTCGGAATGCCGAAATCCTGCTCGTCGCGCAGCGACGCAATTTGCTCGTTCGTCAGCGGGAATTTGTAGAACGGCGCCGTCGACGAACCGTGCGCCCGGAATCGAGCTCATGCGCTTCTTCGCATACGCCCACTGAGCGCGCACGACCTCCTCGGGACCGTAGAACTTGAACCAGTTCGAGTAGAACGGGATGTTGCGCTCGGCCGCAAACGCGTTGAGGCGCTCGATCGACGCTGCGTCGCCGCGTGCGAGCAACGGCCGAAGCTCGGGATCGGCGCCCACGGCGAAACGGATCGGCGACTGCAAATTCGTGCCGCAGTTTTGCAAGCCCGTGTTCATCAAATATTTCATGTGCTCGACGAGCGGAATGATGTCGTCGTGCTTGAACACGAGCGCTTGGCCTTCGATGTACGCCTCGGGCTCCGGCATGAGCCAGACACCCATCTTGGTGACGACGCCGAAGTTCGACTGCGAGAACATGCCGTCGACGTAGGGCCCGTAGCCGTACTTGAAGTGCTGCCACGTCGCGGCGCCGGGCAGCGCGCCCATGCCGGTGCGCACGAGCGAGCCTTCGCCCGTGACGACCTCGAGGCCACAGTGTCCGTCCCAGTGATCGCGGTACGGATTCATCGTGTAGCCGACACCGTGGTCGAGCGCGTTGCCGATCACGCTGCCCCAGCCGGGATCCGGACAATCGATCCAAAGCTTGAGCGCGCGGTCTTCGATGTGGCGATAGAGGTCGAAATAGCTCACGCCGGGCTCGACCAGCGCGTATGCGTTGCGCTCGTCCACCTCGAGGATCCGATTCATGCGCTTCAAATCGAGCACGACGCTACCGGACAGCACCGGCGCCGACCCGCCGTACCCCAAGTTGCGCCCGGTCGAGATCGGATACAGCGGCACGCGGAACTCGTTCGCGATGCGCACGATCTCTTGGACCTGCTCGGCCGAGTCTGGGGCGACGGCGGCCGAGGCGATCTTTTCTTCCTCTTCGCTCCAGAGCGGCGAGTAGGCGTCGCGGTACAGGGCGACGTCCTCGTCGCTAGTGAAGACCCATTCGCGCCCGACGACCGACTCGAAGCGGTCTACGGCGCGTTGAAAATCCTGCTCGCTGACGCCGGGCGGCGCGCTCATGCTCGGCTTCTCCTATGCGCGGAACCGGTGGATCCCGCCGTTACTCCGGCGGATGCTCCCAGCCCTGCTCGAAATACTTCTCCCAGTTCTGCGCCCACGGCCGGCCGAAGAAATCGATGTAGCCTTCGTCGACCGGCGTGAGCTGGGTCGGCCGTCCATCGGGTCCGAGCACGATCGTGCTCTGCACGCGGCACTCGACGAACGTGTAGCGCTTGTCCGGATGATCGAGGCCGCCGGTTCGGATCCAGGGCGTCACGGTTTGCAGCGGCCGCACGAACGCTTCGGGATCGTAGAACGTGGCCTCGACGACGACGCCGTCGCCGTTCTCGCTCGGCTTGATGACCTCGATGACCTCCATCGAGTTGCTGTACTCGAACATCGAGTGGGTCGATCGTCCAGCCCTGAACGTTCGCGGTCCACGCGACGAGCGTGTCGCCGTCCCAGAAGCCGACCGTCTCGCCGTACCACTGCGGTACTTGCTGCGACGTGCTTTTGACCGATCAGGACCTTGCGGATGAAGTTGTCCGCCACGCCGGCGATGAACTGCACTTGGCGCGGCGTCATCAGCACCTCGATCTCGCGTATCGCCGGCGCGCTCCACCAGCGCATGAGCCCCTCGGGATAGCAGAACGACGCCATCCACTGCGGCGCATTCGTCACCGCCTCGTGATAGTCGATCTGCGTCATGCGCTTCTGGTACTCGGGCGTCAGCAGCGACGCCATCGTGCCTGCGAGCAAGTTGTCGCCGTAAATCCACTGGTCCTCGCGCGCGCTGCGCCGGTACCAACCGTCCCAGTCGGGCAGCGTCGCGCGCGTGTGCTGCGTCGGTCCGCCGTTCGCCTTCGCTTTCTCCATGAGCGCGTCGTAGTGCTCCTCGGCCGTCTTGTACGCGTATGGGCTCACGATGTCTTTCGCATCGAGACCGAAGTTGCAGTCGCCCCACGAGCCGACGCCGCGATGCTCCTCGCCCCGATCGATCTCGGACCACATGCCCCAGAGCTGATTCGGTGTGTTGCAGCGCGTGTAGCGTTTGTCTGCCCAATACTTGCCGTCGAAGTAGAAGTTTTTCGTCGTGAACAGATCCACGGGGAGCGGCTCGACGCCGGGCGGCGGTTTCTGCCCGGCGATCTCGGGCGTCTGAGCGTGCACAAAGGCGGCGATCGCTGCGGCCAAAACCGCGACACCGATGGCAGGCAATCTATCGAGCATCATGGCGGGAAATTCCTGTCGAATTCTTCGCGAGGCCTAGTTGCAGCGATGATAACAGAGCCCTTCTCGCCGCTTGCCGCGCGCGCGGCGCTCAGCAATTCACGAGCGCCATCGCGACCGCTCATCGAAACGATCCGGATCGCGCGGCACAGATGGGTCGTAGCCGGGTATCCGTAGTACTACGATCGGCACTCGACCAGCCCGAGGTGGCGTCTGACGATTCTTCACGATTGGGCGCGCGCGAAATCCATTATTCTTTAGAAGTGTCAACGGAACGTGCATCGCACCACGGCGTCGGATAAAACGGCGTCGCGACAACCGGCGGCTGCACTGCCGCGACCCCCAAGGCATCGCGAGTCATCAATGCATCACTCGACGCGTCATTTCGAAGAACACAGGTGCCGGCACTCCGGTCCGCGGCACGCGCTTCGCGTCGCACTGCTCACCGCGGTATTCGCGCTCGGCTCGACGCTGCCGGCGACGGCACAAGAAGGCCACCCGCTCAAGGGCTCGTGGCTCGGCGAGTGGGCGGGCAACAGCGTTCACGGCGACAACATCCTGCTGATCCTCGATTGGGACGGCAAAGCCATCACCGGCATGATCAATCCCGGCACCGACAACATTCCGCTCAGCGAAGGCATCGCTCGAGCCGGAGGGCTGGGTCGTCAAGCTCGAAGCCGAGGGCAAGGACAAGGACGGCAGCGCGGTGCGCTACGTCATCGAAGGCAAGCTCGAGAACCTCGAGCTGCCGAATCGCTCGATCAATCGGCACGTGGTCGAGCAACAAGGGCCGCGGCACTTTCACGGCGAGCCGGCAATGAGAGTCCGCGATCGCCGTCACCGTTCGGCTGCGCCGGCGTTGCGCTGCGCTCAGCGGCTCGTTGGCCGTCGCGCACCACCCGATCGACGGCGAAGTTCGACGAAACGAAGCCGACTGGCGCTGCGCGGCATCGTCACCAGCGTCGACTGGCGCAATCCGCACGTGCACGTGTTCACCAACGTCACACGCGAGAACGGCGCCATCGAGAACTGGGCCGTCGAGCTCGAGAGCACGGTGCCTGCTCAAGCGCAGCGGCTGGACAGCACGACACGCTGCGCCCCGGCGATGCGATCGACGTCAGCGGCCCGGCGGCGCGCGATGGCTCGCGCCAGGTCTGGGGCGAGAGCGTCATGCAGAGTCGGCGACGCAGCGCCAGGTCTACAACGTCAACGACACCGGACGCCGAGTCCGCCTCGCAGTCGCCGCGCCCGACGCCGCGCTGCGCCGACGGCAAGCCGCTGCTCGGCTTCGAGGACGCGCGCGGCGGTTACTGGGCCTATCCGTCGAGCACGGTGCTCGATGCAGGCCGGCGCCAACGTGCAGATGAACGAGCGACGGCGTGCTCGCGCGGCTCGCCGACGCGCCGCGCGTCGCGCCGTTTCAACCGTGGGCGCTCGGCGTCTATCGAGCATCGCCAGCAGCGCCATCTCGCGACGATCCCGGTGTTCCTGAATTGCAAAGCGCCGGGCGCGGTGCGGCAGTTCCAAACGCCGTACGGCGTGCAGTTCGTCGAGGACCCGGCGCGCCAGCGCATCTTCGTGCTGATCGGCGGCGGCAACCGCAACTACCACATCATCTATATGGATGGCCGCGACCAACAGGGCCAGGTGCAGGGCGACGACGACAATCCGCTCTACTACGGCCGCGCCGTCGCGCCGCTGGGAAGGCGATACGTTGGTCGTCGCGAACGACCGGCTTCAACGAGGACTTCTGGTTCACCAACGGCGGCTTGCCGCACACGGACCAGCTGTCGCTCGTCGAGCGTTTCTCGCGCCCCGACTACGACACGCTGCGCTATGAGGTCACGGTCAACGATCCTGGCGCCTACACGCAGCCCTGGTCGAGCGGCTGGGAGTTGCGCTGGGTCGGGGGCGAAGACTTGCCCGTGTATTTCTGTCAGGACAACCGCTCGTAAGCGGCGCTCGCTCGCCGCATTTTGATTCGGAGGATTGCAACATGAACATTCGCACACTGGCCGCCTCGATCGTCGCCGGCATGCTCCTCTGCGCGGAGCCGCCGTCGGCGCATCATTCGTTCTCGGCCGAGTTCGATGCGAGCGAAGCCCATCAAGCTCACGGGCATCGTCACGAAGGTCGAGTGGACCAACCCGCACGTCTGGTTCTACATCAACGTCAAGGACGAGGCGACGGGCGAGGTCACGAATTGGGGCGCCGAGATGGGCCCGCCGCACGGTCTGCAGCGCAGCGGCTGGCGGCGCGAGACGCTGAAGATCGGCGAGTCGGTGAGCGTCGACGGCTTTCTCGCGCGCAACGGCGAGAACCGCATGAACGCGCGCACGGTCACGCTGACCGCGACGGGCGGCCGGCCCGGCCAGACGCTCGACGCCGATTCGAGCAGCCGCCAGGGTAACTAGTCGATCCGAGGGCGGCGAGCCTCGCCGCGGAGAGACGCTCATGAAGCAGACGGCTGCTCGTCGTCGGCCCTGGTCTTGGCGGTGCTCGTGATCGCGGATCCCGCCGCGGCGCAGCGCCGCGACCGCAACCCGAACCTGCCGCCGCCGGGCCCGGCGCCGCGCGACGCCGAAGGGCGCGCGATGCTCGTGGGGCGCGACGCCGGACGAGAAGGGCGTGTGGACGCCGATGTTCGGCATCACCGAGCCGATCAATCCGGCCGACCAGACGCCGTTCCAGCCGTGGGCGAAGGCGCTCTACGACGCGCGCCAGATCCACGAGCTCGAGCCGCACACGCGCTGCAAGGCGAGCGGCACCGCGCGGCAATTCCAGACGCCGTACGGCGTCGAGTTCGTCGAGATGCCGGCGCTCGAGCGCCTCTACATCTTCGATATCGGCGGCCCGCACACGTTTCGCACGGTCTACATGGACGGCCGCTCGCATCCGCAGGACCTCGAGCCGAGCTACTACGGCCACTCGATCGGCTGGTGGGAAGGCGACACGCTCGTCATCGACAGCACGGGCTTCAACGAGAGCTTCTGGCTCGACCGCCGCGGCATGCCGCACACGACGCAGCTGCACACGGTCGAGCGTTTCACGCGCAAGGACTCCGAGACGGTCGCTTACGAGATCAAGGTCCACGACCCCGGCGCCTACACCGCGCGACTGGACCGGCGCGTTCGATCTGCAGTTCGAACGCGGCGTGGAGCTGTTCGAGTACTCAGTGCCAGCAGGCGAACTACGCGCGTCGAGCTCATGGTCGGCGGCGAGCGCTCGAGCATCGATCGCAGCAGCCCGATCGTGCCGTGACCGCATACCGCACGCGCATTGCGTCTTTGCTCGCAGGTACGCTGCTCGCCGTTGTCTCGGCGGCGCAGGCCTCGAGCGATATCGCCGATGCGGTGATGCGCGGCGATCGCGCCAAGCTCGAGAGCCTCGTGGCCGGTCGCGCCGACGTCGACGCACCGCAGCCGGACGGCGCTACGGCGCTGCACTGGGCGGCGTACCGCGATGACCTGGAAACGGTCGAGATCCTGCTTGCGGCCGGCGCCGATCCGAAGGCCAAGAACCGCGACGGAGCGACGGCGTTGTCGCTCGCGGCACAAAACGGCAACGCCGCGATGGTCGAACGGCTGCTCGATGCGGGCGCCGACGCCAACGAGCGGCTTACGAACGGGGAGACGCCGCTCATGATGGCGGCGCGCACGGGCAGTGTCACAACGCTCGAAACGCTGCTCGCGAAGCGGCGCGGCCGTCGACGAGGTGGAGTCGTTGCGCGGCACCACGGCGCTCATGTGGGCGGCCGCCTACGCGCATCCGCAAGCCGTGCGTGTCCTCATCGCGAACGGTGCCGACGTTGCGGCGCGTCCGCCGTCGCTGCTCGCGGCAGGCGTCCGTATCTTGCGCCGCCCGCGCGCGAGCGCATCGATGAGTTCCTGAACGGCACGGGCGCGCGCGGCGCTGCAGTCGTCTTCAAGATCGAAGACCCCGCGGACCGTGGCACCGGATCCACAGCAACGGACCCGAGCTCGACCGGTGAGGAGGCTCCGCTGCCGGAGGCAAAGCCGCCGCCGACCGACGAGAAGATCGCAGCGGCTGAAGGCGCGGTCGACGACGACAATGTCGATGCGCCGCGATTCGGCGGCTCGCCGCAGCGCGATGGGGGCGGGCTCACACCGCTGATCTTTGCGACGCGCGAGAAACGACTGGAGTCCGTGCCGACTTCTGGTCGAGGCGGGCGCCGACGTCAATCGAGACGAGCGAGTTCGGCTGGACGCCGGCTGCCTGACGGCGACGTAGAACCGCTACTACCAGCTCGGCAAGTTCTTGCTCGACCAAGGCGCCGATCCGAACATCGCGAACAAGGGCGGCTGGACGCCGCTATACATCGCCACCGACAACCGCAACATCGAGGGCGGCGACTATCCGACGCGCAAGCCCGACATGGATCATCTCGCGTACATCCAGTTGCTCCTCGAGCACGGCGCGATGTCAACGCGCGCATGAAGCTCGAGCACGGAGACGCGCACGATCTTTACGCACCAGTGGCTCTACGAGGAAGGCGCCACGCCGTTTCTACGCGCGGCTCAATCGGGCGACTTGACGCTCATGAAGCTGCTGCTCGAGCACGGCGCGGACCCGTCGATTCCGACAGAGCACTACGTGACGCCGCTGATGGTGGCGGCGGGCATCGGTTGGGTCGAAGGCGTGACCTACGAGTGGTCGAAGGCGCAGACCTACGAGGTCGTGAAGCTGCTCCTGATCTCGGCGCCGACGTGAATGCGCGCGACACGCTCGACGGTCGCGTCGCCGCTGATGGGCGCAGCGCACAAGGGCCGGCCCGATGTCGTGCAGCTCCTCGTGGACCACGGAGCGGATCTCGCGGCGCGCGATATCGGCAGCCGCGACAGCATTCATCTGCTCGCCGGAGTGACCTGGACCGCGATCGACTACGCGGACGGTCTCGTGAGGGTGGGCGTGCAGTCCGCGCAGCCTCAGCCGGAAACCGCCGCGCTGCTCCGCAAGCTCATGCAGGAGCGCGGGCTTCCAGTCCCGCCCGAAGGCCGCACGATCGACTCGATCTGCGTGACCGAGGTGTGCAAGTAGGCGGATCTGCCAGACTCAGGTACTGCGCGCGGGCTTCGTCGCCACGTACAGTACTGGTTCAGGCAGAAGAAGTAGTTTCCTTGTTCGCCTAGTCGCCGCAGATCCTCCACCCACTCAGCTGCGTCCACATCGGTTAGGCCCTGCCGCCCTGATACGAAATCCCGGATCATCTCGATCAGGTGACCGCTATAGGTATTCGGCGTCATACGTAGGGTTGAACTGCGGGACAATCTGCTGCTGGTCTACGACAAACCCCGCCGAGATCAGCTTCGGTCGAAGTTTCCAAGGGAGATCCGTGTACACACAGTGCTCCGCCCACGCAGAGAGCACGTTTTGCATTCGTCGCTCATCGGAGGCGTTCCATGCAATCGACTTCCAATCGGTCGAGATGATTGCGGCTCGCCCTCCTGGCCGGAGCACACGGTACATTTCGGCTAAAGCTGAATCGACCTCGCGGACATATTCGTAGACTTGCACGGAGACGGCGACGTCGAAGCTCGCGTCGGGGACCGGGAGTTGCGTCGCATTCCCAGTCTTGAAGTGCACCTGCGGTTGCTCTGAACAGCGTCGACGGGCTGAGCCCCAACATCGCATCGCTGGTATCGACGCCAAGAATCTCGCCGGCTTGGCCGACGCGATCCGCCATCTCATGGGCGAGGAAGCCGGGGCCGGTGCCGATGTCGAGCACGCGTTCACCGGTTCGAAGCCGTAGTGCCTCGAGAACCGCTCGACGTCGCTTGGCTGCGTCGTCGGTCCGATAGAGAGCCTCGACGCGTCGGACTATTTCGTCGTCGAACTGGAGCGTCGAAGGCATCGCTCAATAGCCAGGCTTCTGCGCGAGATGCCGGTGCAAGGGCCGAGGCTCATCCCTTCATTGCGTTCAGCATGTGGTCCATGACATGGACGTGCTCCGCTGCGGGCTGAACAGGATGACGTCGGAGTCCTTGACCACCCTCACGCTATGGCCGGGCGGCCAATAGAAAGGTCGCTCTCTTGGCACGTGTCCACCTTGCCGTCGGTGTAGGTCACCACGAGCTCGCCGCGGATCATGTAGCCCCAGTGCGGGGCATGGCAGGCGTCGTCCTTGAGGCCCTTCAGGAGCGGCGCGATGTCGGTTCCGGCGGCCGAGGAGAAGTACTCGCCTCCCATCTTGCCGAAGCCGGTCGCGTCACCGAAATCGGTGGCTACACGCGCGACTGCGCCGGGGACGTTGATCTTGGCGGGAATCTGGTTCTTGGATATGCGCATGAAGGACTCGTTAGTTTTCCTGTGCGGACTAGTGTAATCCGCTGCCGCTTCACCGCGTCAACGCGCAGTGGAAAGCGCTTATGTCGCGTCGGAGCTATCGTTCGAGCGCGGAATGCGGAGCGCCGCCTCCAAATCGAGAAGCAAGACGCAGCCGCGTACCGCTCGTTCGCTTAGTCTGCGACCGGTTCGGCTACGCATCGCACGAGGGATTCCATGGTTAGAACGACTGGGCGGTTTGCCGTCGCGCTGGTTTGTGCTGTCACCGTGTTCTGCGTCGCGGCAGAGGAGTCTACGCCGCACAACAGCACGTTCTTCGAGGAAGCGAAGATCACCGTGAATGACCGCGCGCGGGCCGATGGCTATCTGCGTGTGCGCGTGCAGCCCGAGAACGACGTGGCACTCGAAGCGACGATCGACGTGCTGAAGCGCATGAGCGAGAACGACATCGCGAAAGGCATCGCGACGGCGCTGGAGCCGGTTCTCGGTCCGAACTACGAAGTCGACAAGGATTCCGGCGAGCACGTCAAGATCCGGAAGGCAAACCGCGACGTGGCGAATTTTTCCGTGGAGATCGCGTTCAGCGCGCCGGGGTTCTCGATCATCCTCGACAACTGACGACGTCAGCCGCCGTGCCCCGGCTGGGTCGACGGCGGAACGGGCAAGCCACGCTCCGCGAGCAGCGAGCGCAGCAACGCCGCGGCCTCGGGATAGCGCTTCAGCACGTCGGGCGTGTACTCGACGCCGTCGGCGACGGTGATCGGCGTCCAGCCTTTCGCGTTCACGGCGTCGAGCGTTCGCGCCGCGCTCGGCGAGAAACTCGATGACCGGAATTTGCCGCCGCGGTAGATCGGCGCCGTGCAGCGCCGTCTCGCCGTTCGCGTCGATCGTCGTTGACGTCGCCGCCGCCGACCTCGATGCGCGAGCTCCATCGGCCGCGAGGCACTCGTCGTGCGTGCCGGGATTCTCGCCGGGCGCCCAGATGCCGACGCCGGCCGCGGCCATCAGCGCCGTCGTGCCTGCGTTCGTCGTGAGGTCGACGATCGGCGCCGAGCTCGAGCAGCGTGTGCATCAGCGGCAGGTCGCACGACTTCGCGGCGAGCACGAACGGCGTGGCGCCGAGCCGGTCGAGCTTGTTGCGGTTGCCGTCGGCGGGCTCCTTCGTCTGCCGCGCGTCGACGTCGGCGCCGGCCGCCGACGAGCCGGCGGACGAGCTCGAGGCTGTCGAGATGGCCGGTCTGCGCGGGGCCCGGGCAGGTTGAAGCCCATGTTCCAGCGGCGCGACCAAGCGATCTGGTGCAGCGCGGTCCAGCCTTGCGCGGCGGCGTTCGGGTCCGCGCCGCGCGCGAGCAGCAGCGCCGCGAGCTCGTAGTGGGCATTCGTGGCCGCGAGCACGAGCGCGCTCGTGCCGTCGAGCAGCGCTCTCGTTCGCGTCGGCGCCGGCCGTCGAGCAGTGCTCGCGGCGGCGTCGATCGAGCCGGCGCGGACGGCGAACAGCAGCGCGCTGAAGTCGCCGGCCGCTCGAGCGCGCGTCGCGCTCGGCCCCTGCGGCGAGCAGCGTGCCGATCGCCGGCGCGTTGTTCTCGTGCGCCGCCCACATCAGCGCCGTCTGGCCCTTCCAGCCTTCGCGCGTCGTTCGACGTCGCGCGCCGGCCGCGATGCAGCGCGGCGAGTGTCGCGACGTCGCCGGTCCGCGCGGCCGTCATCAGCGCCGTCTCGCCTTCGGGCAACGCCGTGTTCGCGATCGGCGCCGCTGCTCGAGCAGCGTGCTCACCATCGCGGCGTCGCCGTTCTCGGCGGCGAGAGTCGAGCGGCGGCACGCCGTAGCGATTGCGCGCGTCGACCTTGGCGCCCGCGTCGCAGCAGCGCTGCCGCGAGGTCGACGTCGTCGAGATGCACGGCCCAGTGCAGCGCGGTGGTGCCGTCGGCGTCGGCGTCGTTCGCGTCGGCGCCTCGTGCGAGCAGCGCGCGGGCCGCGGTGCCATCGCTGCCCGTCCTTGACGTGCTCGAGCAGCGGCCGCCGCGTGCGCGGCCGCGCAGCCGAGCAGCAGCGCGAGCGGTCAGGCGGTGCGTGCCGCGACATGCGCGTTGCTAGACGCTCAGCGGCTCGAGGTCGAGTCGATCGGTGCTGTCGCCGAGCGACTCGGTCGGCACGCTCGACCTTGTCGAGCATCGCGAGCAGCAGGTTCGTCATCGGCGTCTCGGCCGGGAACACGAAGTGGCGGTTGCCGTCGAGCGCGCCGGCGGCGCCGCCGACGAGCGTCAGCGGCAAGTCGTAGTGAGCATGCAGGTTCGGGTTGCTCAAGCTCGCGCCGTACAGGAACAGCGAGTGATCGAGCAGACGTGCCGTCGCCTTCGGGCGTCGCCGCGCAGCTTGTCGAGGAACCCCGCGAAGAGCTCGGTCTGATAGGTGTTGAGCCGCGCGAGCTTCTCGATCTGCTCGGGCCGATCGCCGTGGTGCGAGACGCCGTGATGGCCTTCGTTGAATCCGATCTCGGGATACGTGCGGAAGTTCAGCTCGCGGCCGAGCATGAACGTGACGACGCGCGTCATGTCCGCCTGGAACGCGAGCCACTGGAGCTCGTACATGAGCTTCACGTGGTCGCCGAATTGCTTCGGGAATGCCGCGCGGCCGTTCGAGCGCGGGTAGGCCGGCGTCGTCGCCCACCGTCTCGACGGCCTGCGATGCGCCGCTCGACCTCGCGCACGGCTTCGAGGTAGCTGTCGACCTGCGCGCGATCGGCTGGGCCCAGCGTGCCGCGCCAGCCGCGCGAAATCCGCCGTCACCGAGTCGAGGATGCTGCGGTTCTCGCGCGCGAGCGCGACGCGCTGCGCCGTCGTGCCGCCGTTGCCGAACAGCCGCTCGAACACGAGGCGCGGATTGTTCTCCGTCGGCAGCGGGCTCGTCGGCGAGCGCCACGCGATCGTATTCATGTAGACGCAGGCTGTAGCTGTTCTCGCATTGCCCCGAGAGAAAGCTCAGGTCGATCGACGAGCTCGAGCGACGGCAGCACGCGTGTCGCTTGCCGAGCACCGCTGCCGCGATCTGATCGGCCGAGACGCCGTTCTCGACGTCGGCGCCTTCGGTGCGCTTGCAGCGCACGCCCGAGAGCCACGAGGCCGTCGCGCGCGTGTGGTCGCCGTTCGCGCCGTCGTCGTGCGCGTCGGCTGGCATGGTGCGCGAGGCCGCTGATCGACCGTCAGCCGGTCGTGTAGGGCGCGAGCGGCTGCAGGATCGGCGACAGCTCGAAGCTCTTGCCCGTCGCCTTTCGGCGTCCAGAAGTTCGATGCCGTCGAAAATTCATCGCGACGCCGTTCGGCAGATAGATGAAGCCGAGGCGCTTCGTCGGGCGACGGCGTCGCGGCCAGCGCCGGGACCATCGCGTCGAGCAGCGGCAGTGCGATGGCGGCGCCGGCGCCGCGCAGGAACGTGCGCCGCGGCAGCGTGCGCTTGCTGATGATCATGGTCCCGGCTCTCCGCATCTGAAACGGCGGGCTCTGCACGACGCCCGTGATCAAGGCCGAGAAACGGTAGTCGCTCGCCGCCGCGTCGCGCACGATCGCGCGCACGGCGGGCTGTCGTAATGCCTCGACGCCCGCGCCCGAGCGCGTAGGTCATGAGCTTCTCGGTCAGCGTCGTGACGAACAGATCCGAGTTTTCAGCAGCGCCGCGCGGAGCCCCTCGGCGCCGTCGAACGCGCGTGCCGTCGGGCAGCGTGCCGCGACGCGTCGATGCGCGCCGCCGGCGTCGCCGAGCGTGCGCCAGACGCCGACGGCGTCGAAATTCTCGAGCGCGAAGCCGAGCGGGTCCATCATCGCGTGGCAGCTCGCGCAGGCTCGGCCGTGCGCGCGATGCGCCGCGAGCCGCTCGCGGATCGACAGCGCGGTGCCGCGCGCCGTCCGTCGCCTCGAGCTCGGGCACGTCGGCCGGCGGCGGCGGCGGCGGGACCCCGAGCAAGTTCTCGAGGATCCACTTGCCGCGCACGACGGGCGACGTGCGGTCCGGATACGACGTGACGGTGAGGATGCTGCCGTGGCCGAGCAGGCCGCGGCGCGGGTTGTCGGCCGGCAGCGTCACGCGGCGGAAGTGAGTTGCCCTTGATGTTCGGCAGGCCGTAGAGGCGCGCGACGCGCTCGTTGACGAACGTGTAGTCGGCGCGCAGCAGATCGAGCGCGCTGCGATCCTCGTGCACGATGCTGCCGAAGAAGAGCTCCGTCTCGCGCTTCAGCCCCTGCGCGCAGCGTGTCGTCGAAGTCGGGGAATTCGCTCTGCACGGGCACGACGGCGTCGAGGTTGCGCAGGTACAGCCACTGCCCGGCGAAGTTCTCGACGAACGCCGTCGCGCGCGCGTCCGCGAGCATGCGCTGCACCTGCCGCTCGAGACTTTGCGGCGTCGCGCAGCTCGCCGCGCTCGGCGGCCGCGAGCAGCTCGTCGTCGGGGATGCTGCTCCAGAGGAAGAACGACAGGCGCGACGCGAGCGTGAGGTCGCGACACGCGGTACGACGGAGCCCGGCGCGGCGTCCGCCGGGTCTTGCTCGACGCGGAACAGGAACTCCGGGCGACACGAGCAAGCGCTTCAGCGCGAGCTGAATGCCGGCGTCGAAGCCGTCGCGCGGCGCCGTCGCGGTAGAACGCGAGCAGCGGCGCGACGTCGTCGTCGGTCGACGGGCCGCCGGATACGCGCGGCGCGCGAGTCCAGCTCAAGATCTCGCTCGCGCAGCGCTCGTGTCCGTCGCGCTGCGTCCTCCGCCGGCCGGCAGCGAGAAGATCCGGTCGCCGGCTCGCCGTCTCGCCGGCGCCGCCGCCTCGTAGGGCCCGCTGATCTCGACGCTGCGCAGGTAGGCGCCGGTGCGCGTCTCGGGAATGTTCACGCCGGCCGGGTACGGCCGCTCGAACGGCAGCCGCGCCGGCTCGTCGAGCGCGCGCCGTGCGTCGCGAGGAACGTGGCCGTGACGGTCTGCGCGCCGGCGCTGACGGGCACGCGCACGCGCCAGTCGGCGTCGGCGCGGTTGCGCGCCGCGCGTTCCGTCGCGGGCTCAGCTGAAAGCGCTGCACGATCTGGCTGATCGCCGGCGCGTTCGGGTCGTTGTTGGCGTCGCTTGCGGCGCGCATCAGCGGCACGGCGGGCAGCGTGAACAGCGCGACGCGCTCGCCGTCGATGGCGATCTCGAGCGCTGCTCCTCGGCGTACAGCGGCATGCTGCTCGTTCAGGTCGCGCGCGAGCTCGGCGGCGATCGACGTACTCGGCGTCGGCCGGGAAGTTGTACTCGATCGACGTGCCGCCGCGCGTGCCGAACGGCAGGCCCGGCAGGCGCCGCTCCTGCGAGCGGTCGTCGGGCACGCGGAACCAATCGATGCTCACGAACTGCGACGGCGTGCCGACGGCGAGCCGGCTGACCTTGTCGGCCGCGGCGAGATAGCGCTCGAGCAGCGTCGGCGACAGCTTCAGCACGCCCGCGATGTTGTCGAAGCCGTAGCTCGCCTCGTCGGCCGGCAGCAGCTCGGCGACCTCGACGTCGAGGTGCAGCAGGTCGCGGACCGCGTTGCGGTACTCGGCGCGGTTCAGGCGGTGGAACGGCTCCGTGCGGCCGGGGTTCGGGCTGCGCCGCGGCCGCGGCGTCGAGCTCGCTCTCGAGCCAGCCCGCGAGCGCCAAGCGCGCCTCGGCCGCCGGCCGCGGCTCGCCGACGGGCGGCATCATGCCGGCGCGCAGCTTGCGGACGACCTTCTCCCACTCGGCCGGGATGGGCCGCGACCTCGCCGAGCGGCAGCGACTTCAGGCTCAAGTCGGCCGTGTCCGGGCCTGAGCGTGGACGGCGGCGCCGAGGCCCTGAACTTCCACTCGCACGAGTGGAAATCCATCGGCGCGGCCAGGTCAGCCAAACGTCCAGACCAGCAGCTCGGTCGGCCTCGGTCGCCCGGACGACCTCGCCCCGGCTCGTCGATGATGCGTACGGCGTCGCCCGGCGCGCCAGCGCGCTCGTCCACCGACCACCGCCCCGGTAGCGGCGAAGACGTGCTGGCGCGGGTCGTCGGGCAGCGTCACCGACTGACCGGCGGCCAGCCGGGCCACCAGCAGGCGGGCGCCGGCGCGCCGACCGGCAGGCCGGCGCCGCCGGCCACCTCGGCCAGGCCGGCGGTCGGCGGCGGCGCCTCGCCCAGGACGTACGACGGCTCGGTGCCCGGCGTCGGTCGGCGTGAGCCACGCCTGGATGAAGCGACAGCGGCCCGATCCGGGGTCGGCGACCTCGCTGTGGCGGATGCCCGCCCCGGCCGACAGCACCTGCGCGCGACCGGCCTCGACGACGTGCCGCGCGCCGGTCGAGTCGGTGTGGACGAGCGCGCCCTCGAGCACCCAGGTGACGATCTCCAGCTCCGAGTGCGGGTGCTCGGGATAGCCGGCCGCGGCCGGTCGAGCACGTCGTCGTTGTGGCAGACCAGGGGGCCGAAGCCGAGGTTGGCCGGGTCGTAGTGCGGCCCGAAGGAGAAGGAGTGCCTGCGTCACCCGCCCCTCGGCGGTCGAGGACGACCTGTCCGAACCGGCGTACAGGGCACTCGTCATGCCGATATCTTCGCGGATGTGCCCCCCACGCAGGACTTCCCCATGCTCCCGCCCGGGTTCCGGTTCGGGACCAGCACGGCGAGCTACCAGATCGAGGGCGCCGCGGCCGAGGACGGCAGGGGCCCGAGCATCTGGGACACCTTCACCGCCGAGCCCGGCACGGTCGTCGACGGCAGCACCGGCGACGTCGCGTGCGACCACTACCACCGGGTCGAGGAGGACGTCGCGCTGATGCAGGAGCTCGGCACCGGCGGCTACCGCTTCTCGATCGCCTGGCCGCGCATCCAGCCCACCGGGCGCGGGCCGGCCAACGAGGAGGGCCTGGCCTTCTACGACCGGCTCATCGACACCCTGCTCGCCCACGGCCAGCAGCCGATGGTCACGCTCTACCACTGGGACCTCCCGCAGGCGCTCGAGGACGACGGCGGCTGGCTCAACCGCGACACCGTCGACCGGTTCGCCGAGTACGCCGCGATCGTGGGCGAGCGGTTCGCCGACCGCGTCGAGCACTGGATCCCGGTCAACGAGCCCAACGTCGCCTCGATCCTCGGCTACGGCATCGGCACGCACGCCCCCGGCAAGGCCCTGCTCTTCGACTGCCTCCCGGCCGCGCACCACCTGCTCCTGGCCCACGGCCGCGCCGCGATCGAGCTGCGCAAGCGCCGGCGCGACGTCGATCGGCTGCGCCAACAACCACGCGCCGATCTGGCCCGCCAGCGACGACGACGCCGACGTCGGGATGAGCAAGATCTTCGACGCGCTCTGGAACGGCATGTTCCTCGAGCCGATGCTGCTCGGCCGCTACCCCGCCGACCTGATGCCGCTCTTCGAGGACGTCATGCACGACGGCGACCTCGCGACGATCCGCCAGCCGCTCGACTTCTACGGCGTCAACTACTACAACCCGATGAAGATCGCGGCCGCCGACGAGGACTCCGACATCCCCTTCGAGTTCCGCGAGGTCGTCGGCTACCCGACCACCGACTTCGGCTGGCCGATCGTGCCCGACGCGCTGCGCGAGTGGCTCGTCATGTTCCGCGCCCGCTTCCGCGCCGCGCTGCCGCCGATCTACATCACCGAGTCCGGCTGCAGCTACAACATGGGCCCCGACGAGCACGGCGTCGTCGACGACCAGCCGCGCATCGACTACCTCCGCTCCCACATCAACGCCGTCTCCGAGGCGATCACCCGCGGCGTCGACGTCCGCGGCTACTACTGCTGGTCGCTGATGGACAACTTCGAGTGGGCCGAGGGCTACACGCAGCGCTTCGGCCTGGTGCACGTCGACTACGAGACCCTGGAGCGCACCCCGAAGAACTCGTTCCACTGGTACGCCGACCTGATCGCCGCGCAGCCCCAGCACCTCTGACCTGCGGCCGGCACCCCGCGACGGCCCCCGCGGCCAGCCGCGCAACCGGTCCGCCGTCCAGTGCGGGGCCATCCCGTCGGCGGCGGCGAGGTAGGCGACGCGCGCCTCCAGGTCGAGCCCGAACCCGTCCGCGAGCCCGTCGAGCATCGTCCGCACGTACGCCGCTGCGGGCGGGTTGGGCGGGTGGCGGCCGGTCGTCGTCAGGGTCACCAGCCGGTGCCCGTCGAGGCGACCGAGGTCGAGCAGGACGTCGTACACCTGCGAGAGCCCGTGGCGGCTGGGCCCGGACGGGGCCAGCTCCACGGGCTGCCGACTGGCCGGCGCGCCTCCTGGGCAATCAGATCGCCGAGCTGGTCGTGCTGCAGGAGGTAGGCCCGGGCGTGCACCACGCCCGAGTCGCCGGGCACGAAGAACGCCATCCCGCCGCCCCAGGCGCCGGACTCGCCCCCGAAGCACAGGGTGCCGGTCGGGGAACAGCTGCGGCCGACCAGCGGTGTGCTGTCGCGGCAGCCGGGGTAGTCGCGGCGCGAGCCCGTCGGCCTGCCACCGGACAGGTAGTGCGGCGGGCGCGGGACGGTTGGACCCGAAGGCGGCATACCAGAGGGGCTCCGGACCCGCCCCGGTCACGACGGGAGGTTCCCCGGCTCGCCGGCCAGCTCGGCCTCCGCCAGCAGTGCGGCGGTCGCCTCCTGGTAGGTGCGCCAGGCCTCCTCGTGGGTGTCCCCGATGGCCGTCATGCCGAGGCGGCCGCACTTGGTGGACGCAGCGGCGCATGTGGAACACCACGCCGGTCTGCGTCGAGTGGTCGAAGTGCAGGCGGTGCCGGGCCACCACGTCCAGCACCTCGGTGACGGTGAGCGCGCACAGCCGGTCGTCCTCGAGGTGGTCAGTGGCGACGAGGTGCTTGGCGGCGCCCGACGCCGTGCG
>CAVUTF010000041.1:0-17276 GCA_963744305.1 uncultured Gammaproteobacteria bacterium | reverse complement strand
CGCGTTCATCGGCAACTCGGCGCGGTTGGCGCTGCGATCGCCGTCGGTGTCGTCGCCACTGGGATGGCGACCATCGTGAAGTTTGTGCAATCAAATGCCAAGGCAGGCTCTTCGTACCGATCAGAAAGTCCGTGGTTTGGTCGAGATAGCCGGTGGAAGCAAACAACGACCGCAAATAAAAAGTGGGCGTGAATCCGGCGACCACGATACCGAACATTACGATCGCGACCGTGACGAAGAACCAGTTTTGAGCCCGGGCGAGCGCCATTCGTTTTGTTGTCCGCGAGCCCCGGGCAACACTGCGTGGGCCTTGCGTTGGTGCCAACATCCAGCACCTAGTGAGTCGCAGAGAAGGCCGACGCCGAGATACTCCCGGCTAGATGAGATCATCGGTGCCGTGCCCGGCTACCGGATCTTGACGCCCGCACTTGCCATCAACAGGCGCGCCGGAGTTCTGTGCCGGCGGCCCGGCCTCGCGGGTCGTAACAGCTGCCGGAAACGTCCGCTCCACCCCCCCGAAGCGGTCGTTCCCATGCTAATTTTCAAGACCTGGACGTAGGTCCGGCATCGACCACGAACGGTCATTCGGTTAGCCAGACGAGATGAGCGCGCCTAGCTCGTCAGCGGAGCCGGGAGAGGGGAATGCAGCGTCACCAACATTTCGTGTTCGCGCTTGCGGCAACCCTGACTGCTCGAGCGCTGGCGCAAGATCTGCCGCCAACCGACGAATCTTTGGCCGCCTATGCCGACACGACGCACTCGGTGACGCTCGCCGATGGTCGCGAGATCCATTTTGTGTGCATGGGCGCAGGCTCGCCAACGGTCATTCTGACAGCCGGCCTCGGCGACTGGGCCGCGGGTTGGAAGGAGGTTCAGCCGACGCTCGCGCGCACCACGCGCGCCTGCGCATGGGACCGGCCGGGTTTCGGCTTAAGCGACGCGAGCTCGGTCCGTCAGACCGTCGCTACGACCACGGCTGATCTCGAGGAAGCTCTCGAGAGCGGACCCGGAGCACCCTACGTCATGGTCGGCCATTCGCTCGGCTCATACGAAAGCCTGCTCTTCACCGATCGCCACGGGAACGCCGTCGTCGGAATGGTGCTCGTCGATCCCAGCATTCCCGACCAGTTCGCCGGCTACGCGCGCGTCGCGCCCCTGATCGACGAGCAAATTAAGGTGACGATGGCGGCGGGCGTGGCGGAGATGCGCAAGTGTGCCGCGGACCTGCGGGATGGAACGGTCGCGCCGGCGAAGCCCGATCCGGCGGGATGCCTGCGGCCAATTCCCTCGGCCTATCCGGCCGCGCTGCGCGAGGCGATCGGGCGGCTCCGCGGCCCCGAACGATTCGAGACCGTGGCGTCCTTCAACGCAAGCGTTGCGGAGAGCGCGGCCCTGGTCGTCAACCCGGCGCGCAACTATGGCGACATGCCGCTGATTGTCCTAACGGCGACCGACATGGGGTCGCCGCCGCCGGGAGCTGCACCGGATCTGTTGGCGCAAGGAACGGCGTTCATCGAATTGATCAATCTCGGCCACGACGAGCTCGCAGCCCTGTCTACGCGCGGCGTCAACGCCCGAGTTCCTGGCGCCACACATGCGATCCAGCAGGTAAGGCCGCAGGTAGTGATCGACGCGATCGTCGCGGTGGTCGCGCAAGCGCGCGCCGGCGCAGCGGGCGACTAGCCGGGCGGCTTGAGAACTATGGTGTTGGGTTCGGATGAGTCTCGGTGACTGAGTGACTATCGGGTTCAGTCGCCGATTTCCTGCGAACCATCCTGGTCGAAGGGCCACTCCTCGCCGAAGGCGGCCCGATGATTCAGCCGCAATCGGATGCGGGAAAACGACTCGAGTGCACTCCTAAGCGGCCGCTCATTCTAGAAGCGGCATTGAATCGAGGCGACCGGCCGCAACCGACCGATTCTGTTGAAAAACTCGAAAACTTTGCAGGCTCGAATTCCTGCTAGAAAGCATCTGGATCGAAAGCGCCCACCTCATTTTGCGTGTGGCTCAACCACGAGTCTCTCGTGAAGAAATCACAAGAATGTGGTGACCCCCCACGTGGAAAATTCTCTGAAGCCTGATATGGGCGGAGATTCGTCAGCTCCTCCATGAAGCCGAGTTTTTCAACGGAATAGGACCCATTGCGGCCCTTGGTTCCTGCAGCAAATTCTGTCCCATCCGGTAGAATCCACGCATAAGAACGAGAACAAAGGCGAGCCGAATGTCTATCGGGTGGGGCTCCAAGTAAGCCATGACCTTTACAGCCGGAACGCGCCTCGGCGTCTACGAGATCACCGGCCTGATCGGCGTCGGGGGCATGGGCGAGGTCTATCGCGCGACCGACACGAAGCTCGGCCGCAACGTCGCGATCAAGACGCTGCCGAGCGAGCTCGCCAACGACGCCGACCGGCTCGCGCGCTTCGAGCGCGAGGCGAAGCTGCTCGCCGCGCTCAATCATCCGCACATCGCGGCGATCTACGGGCTCGACGAGCACGAGGGCACGCAGTTTCTCGCGATGGAGCTCGTCGAGGGCGAGACGCTGGAACGCGACGCTCAGAGCGCGCGCGATGCCGGTCGAAGATGCGTTGCGGCTCGCGCTGCAGATCGCGGAAGCGCTCGAGGCGGCGCACGAGAAAGGCGTCGTGCATCGGGACCTCAAGCCCGCCAACGTCATGGTCACGCCCGACGGCGCGGTGAAGGTGCTCGACTTCGGTCTCGCGAAGGCGTTCTCGGGCAATCCGAACGCGAGCGAGCCCGCGCAACTCGCCCGCGTTGAGTCTCGCGATGACGCAGCAGGGCTGATCCTCGGCACGGCCGGCTACATGAGCCCGGAGCAGGCGAGCGGCCAAGCGACCGATCAGCGCGCCGACATCTGGGCGTTCGGCGTCGTGCTCTTCGAGATGCTCACGGGCAAGCCGCTGTTCTCAGGCGAATCGGTGCCGCACGTTCTCGCCGACGTTCTCGCACGCCGCCCGACTGGAGCCGGCTGCCGAAGAACCTGCACCCGCGCCTGAGGTTGCTGCTCGAGCGCTGCCTCGAGAAGAACGCGCGCAACCGCTATCACTCGATCGCCGACGTGCGCGTCGACATCGAGAAAGTGCTGAGCGATCCCAAGGGCGGCGCAGGCGTCGCGAGCGAAACGCGGCCGTTCTGGCGACGCGCAATACCGGTCTCGGCGATAGCCCTACTGCTCGGAGCCCTGCTCACGAGCGTCTACTTCATCGCCGTCAGGCAGCCCGCGATACGGCCGGAAGCAACGGCAACGCTGCCGGTGTCACGATTCGTGATCACGCCGCCGGCTACGGCGCCGCTCGCGTCGCAAAATCCCGCGGACGTTGTGATCTCCCGCGACGGCAAGCGCATCGCATACCTCGCCCAGAACCTGGAGCACAATACCGTCGAGCTTTATGTGCGCGAGCTCGATGCGCTCGAATCGCGGCCGCTGCCGGGAACAGAATCGGACGCGCCGGCGGTGATGCCATTCTTCTCGCCCGATGGGCAATCGATTGGGTTCTCCGCTGGGGCGCGCGGGGTCCTCGGCGTCGCGATCGACGGCCGCCCGACGGTCAAATTGCTCGACGCGCCAGCGCCGGTCTTCCTGGGCGCTTCGTGGGCCGCCGACAACACGCTGATCTACTCGTCGGCGGCCCAATTGCAACGAGGCACTGCGAGCGGCGGCGGTACGCCCGAGCCGTTGGTGGAGAGACCAGGTGCTGGTACCTTCGTTGCTGCTCCCGTCCTGTTGCCCGGCGAGCGAGCGGTGCTGTTCGTAGACATCGCAGGCGGAACCGAGAACGTGGCCGTGCTCGATTTGGAGACGGGCGAGGAGAAGAAGCTCCTTGAAGGCGGGACCGCCGTCTACTCCGAGACGGGGCATATTGTATTCTCGCGCGGCACGACGCTGATGGCAGTCCCGTTCAACGTGGCCGAGCTCGCGGTCACGGGCGAGCCCGTGGCCGTTCTGCAAGGCGTCCGCCATCCGGGTCCCGGCACGGCGACCGACTTCGACCTCTCGGCGAATGGGACGCTCGTTTATGTGCCGGCGCCCAGTCGACGCCGAATCGGGATCCGCGGTCGTCTGGGTCGACCGGACCGGGAACGCGGTCGAACGCGCTGTGAGCGAGCCGGTGAACACCCTCGCGACCCGCATCTCTCACCCGACGGAACGCACTTGCTGCTCGTGACGGGAGCCATCGGCGCCGGGGAACTTTGGAGCTACGACCTGGGCGGCCGCCCCCGATTCCGCTCGCACTGCCCGGCAACAACTTTGGCCCGGTCTGGAGTCCCGACAGTAAGCAGGTCGCATTCGCGAGAGCTGGAAGTGGCTCGATGGCCGTCTTCACACTGCCAGCGGACGGCAGCGTGCTAGCGCCGCAGCCGCTGGCCACGGAAGTGGGTGCTCCCAAGGTCTGGTCCGCTACGGACGAACTCATCCTCCAGGGCTTTGGGGGCCTTTCCAGCGCCGATATCGCTGCGAGACCGATCCGAGCGGCGGGCGAGACGCGCCAGATCGTTGCAACCGACTTCCTCGAAATCGACCCTGCGTTGTCGCCGAACGGCCACTGGCTCGCGTATGCCTCGAACCGCACGGGTCGAATCGAGATCTGGGTGCAGGGCTACCCGGACGGGGTCGCCGTTCGCGTTTCGACGAACGGTGGTTATGAGCCACGGTGGTCGGTCGACGGGCAGGAGCTCTACTATCTTCAAGGCAACGCGATGATGGCCGTCGCCGTCGAGACCGAGCGCGAGTTATCGTTCAAGGCCCCGGAACAACTCTTCGCGAGATCCTACGTAATAAACCCAAACGCGGGGGCTAGCTCGTACGATGTCGCGCGCGACGGTCGTTTCCTCATGATCGAACTGCCGGGCGCGAGCACTGACGTAGCCCCTGCAAGCATCGTCGTCGTGGAGAATTGGGCCGAGGAGCTCAAGCAGCGCGTGCCGACGAAATGATTGAGCTCAGCCCTCTGAACGTCTCCAAGTGCCCGATTCTGTTGAAAAACTCGAAAACATTGCAGTCTCGAATTCCTGCGAGAAAGCATCTGGATCGAAAGTGCCCGCCTCATTTTGCGTGTGGCTCAATCGCGAGTCTCACGTGAAGAGATCACAAGAAAGTGGTGACCCCCCACGTGGAAAATTCTCTGAAGCCTCATATGAGCGGAGATTCGTCATCTCCTCCACGAAGCCGAGTTTTTCAACAGCATCGCCCGAGTTTTGACGGTCGCTCCGAGCTCGCAACGCGAAATCGCACCGTCCGCAATACGCTCAAGAGCGGTCGCTAGGCGAGCGATCGCGCTAAGATTCGGTTGAGCGACGACTAACGACCTATTCCGTTGAAAAACTCGATTTGCGGCGAGCTTCGGTGCGCTGATCTCTTCGATTCGAGCGCGTTGGTCCGCTGTTTAGCGGATTTTTGTTCCCGATTAGTCGTTTCAGCGGAAACATTTTCATCCTCCTCACGTCGCCAGGCAGATTTTGGGCGGACCGGTGCCCAAGATCTTCGCCATACGCCTGAGATTCTGCGCTGCCGCCGTGAGCAGAAACTCCTCCCTCGCACCACCGAGCCCGCGCAGTCGTAGTCGATCCACCTTCAAGATGCGCTTCATGTGCGCGAACAAGATCTCGACCTTTTTGCGATGCCGGCGCGTCATGCTGTATTCAGGCTTCTGCGCGATGGCACGGGCGACATCCCTGGCCGATTCATGAACACTTCGCGTGACCTTGCGTGCCGGGGTGTTCGGACAGCAGCGTTGCTTCAGCGGACAGCCGCCACAATCGCGTACCGATGCGCGATAGCGGATGTGACCATCGGTCGTCGGGATGCCGCGAAGCTTCTTGAAGTTGCGCCGCCTCGGATAGAGCAACTTGCCGTTCGGGCAGGTGTAAGTGTTGCGCGCCTCATCGAAGCTAAAGTCCGAGCGCGAGAACGTCTCGTCGGATCGTTCCGCTTTCTCCCACACCGGCACATGCGGCTCGATGCCTTGTTCGTTCACCATCCAGGCTAAGAGCTCGGCCGTTCCGTACGCCGTGTCACCAATGAGCTTCTTCGTGTCGATGCCAAAGCGATCCTTGACTCGCTCGACCATCGTCTTCGTCGATTCAACTTCCTGGCTGCGGTGTGCGGGCGTCGCCTCGACATCCACGATGATCCCCGCTTCGGTGTCCACCAGATAGTTCGTCGAGTACGCATAAAACGCCGGCCCACCGGGTGCGGCCGTCCACCGGGCCGCAGGATCCGTGGGTGAAACGCGCCTCGGCGTCTTCGATGACGGCGCCGCGGCATCGAGCCCTTCCAGATACTCCCGCACCCCTGGGCCGCTGCCCCAGTCATCGTCATCCTTGTGCTCGCGCTGCCGGCTTGCGTCCGCCTTCACCACGCTGGCATCCACCGCAAAGCCTTCCCCTTTAACAAGGCCCGCTTCGATGCAGCGCTTGAGCACCTGCTCGAAGACGTACCGGAAAGCTTCCGACTCTCGGAATCGACCGTGGCGGTTCTTCGAGAACGTCGAGTGATCGGGCACCGCATCCGTGATGCTCAGCCGACAGAACCACCGATACGCCAGGTTCAACTTCACTTCCTCGCACAGCTGCCGCTCAGAGCGAATCCCCAAGCAGTAGCCAATTAGAAGCATCCGGATCATCAGCTCCGGATCCACCGATGGGCGGCCGGTAGGGCTGTAGTAGGGGGCGAGGTGCTGGCGCAAGTCCGAGAAATCGAGGAAGCGATCGATGTGGCGCAGCAGATGATCTTCCGGCACCACCTCGTCGAGATTAAACGAGTAGAACAACTGCTTCTGTGGCTTGTCGTTGCTGCCCATCATCAGGCACAACTCCGGCAATCAACACGCCACGATTATCTCATCCGCGTCCCAATCAGCCGAGTTTTTCAACGGAATAGGCCCGAAGCGGAAGTAGAGTGCTGGGCATTTAACTTCCGCTCGTCTCCCGGAAGCGGACGTTCGATTCCACTCTCGTTCCGCCGCCCCACGGACTCGATCCACTTATGAAGCGGTCCACGCAGCCATGGGGCCGTGTGTCTTTTTTCGCCCATATATCTATAGCCCCCGAGCGCCTGCCGTGGTCCATTAACCTATTGAAGCGATAGGCATTATATGCCACTATACTGTATATAATAACAGCCCCCGGAGAAGCGCCATGGACGGTTCGGGCAGCGGCTATCCCACGCAAATCATCGCAACGCCTCGGGAACGAGCCTTCAACGAGCTCGAAGCCAAGATCACGGAGCTCTGGGGGCACCTCAACGCGGCGACGTATCGCTTCCTGATGCTTGTCGCCGAGTTCGATCGCCGCGAAGGCTACGGTTATCACGGGCTCGCCAACACCGCGCAGTGGTTGAATTGGCAATGCGGCATCCGCGGCGGTTGCGGCGCGCGAGAAGGTGCGCGTTGCACGCGCGTTGGAGGCTCTACCCCAGATAAGCGCGTCGTTCGAGCGCGGCGAGATCTCGTACTCGAAGGTGCGCGCGATGACGCGTGTGGCGACGGCGGCAAACGAGGAGGCGCTGCGTGCAACGTCGCGTTGCACGGCACGGCATCACACGTCGAGCGGCTCGTTCGTAAGTACCGTTGGTGCCAGCGGCGCGACGCGGCGAAGACGGCGGACGAGCAGCACTCGCGGCGCTATCTGCATTGTTTCTTCGACGAGGAGGACGGCGGGGCGTTCGTGATCCAAGGGCGCTTGCCGCCCGAAGTCGGCGCGATTTTGAAGCAGGCGCTGGATGCGGCGGCCGAGGCGATTCGTGAGCCGGCCCTGGAATCGGCATCCAAAAATGTTTCCGCGGAAACATTGGCGGCGGGGACAGCCTGGGCGGAGCGAGATGAAAACGCGTACGGCGCACGTCGAGCGGATGCTCTGCGGCACCTTGCGGAGAGCTTTTTGCGCCACCCATCCGAGACGATGGACTCGCCGAGCGACTCGTATCAAATCGTCGTCCATGTCGATCAGGCGGTGCTGTCGGATGTCGGCGCACGAGCGCACGATGGCGAGCCGCACCGCTGCGAGCTCGAGGACGGTCCGGCGCTCGCGCTCGACACGGTTCGGCGCCTCGCGTGCGACTGCTCCCTCGTGACGCTACTGGAAGACGATGACGGGGAGCCGCTCAGCGTCGGCCGCAAAACCCGCAGCATCCCGCTGCCGCTCGCGCGGGCGCTCAAAGCACGCGACGGAGGCTGCCGGTTCCCGGGCTGCGACCGCACGCGCTATACGCACGGGCACCACGTGAGGCATTGGGCGGACGGCGGGGAGACGAAGCTTTCGAACCTCGTGACGCTGTGCACCTTTCATCACAAGCTGGTCCATGAAGGCGGATTCGGACTGACCGCGACGCACGACGGTCTGTTCGTCTTCACTCGACCCGACGGCCGCCGGATCGGCGAATGCGGCGCGTATGCGCAAAGTTTCCGCGGAAACAAATCCCCGGTCACCGACGATTCACTCGAGACGCTGAACCGCGAGCACGGTCTCACGATCGACGCTCGCACGAGCCGGTGCCGCTGGACCGGCGAATCCATGGACTACAGCCAGGCGATCGAGTGGATGCAATTTCAGGATGAGCAAGCGCTGCCGCTCGCGGCGGCTCCTCCGACGGCCGCATACTCGCTCTGAGTGACGCAGCCGGAGGGCACATGTTTGTTATCGAGCTGATCTACAAAGCCGACCTCGCGGAGATCGACGCACACATGCGCGCGCACATGGTGTTCCTGAAAAAGCACTATGCCGCCGGCAACTTCCTGGTCTCGGGCCGCAAGATACCGCGGGACGGCGGGATCATTCTCGCGGTCGGCAAGGACAAGCAGGAGATCGAAGGCATCGTGAAGCAGGATCCTTTCTGCAAGCACGGCCTAGCCGACTTTCGGATCATCGAGTTTCGCGCGAGCCAGCGCGCCGACGACATTCAGAAGCGGATCGACGAGCCCTGATCAGCCTACGTTTTTCGCCAAGAGTTGCGGAAATACGCTACCCCTTGATGCGGGGCTCACGTGCCCTCCTGGCGCCACGGAGGTAAGTGCCGATAAATTAGGCACTTAGACGCGCCCGGTTTCTGGCACGGGAGCTGCAATAGCCCGCGCTGTCGCAGGAGCCGCGGGCTTACGGGAGGTCGTTAGAAATGAGTGTCGAGCGAACAAGCATCGAATCCGAACGGACTTTTGTGCTGGTTACCTATGTGCTGCATCTCGTGGGCGCCGTCACCGGCATCACGAGCATCATCGGATTGATCCTCAACTACGTGCGGCGGGATCAATACGGCGCGCCGCTCGACAGTCATCATCGTTGGATGATCCGCTCGTTCTGGTGGGCTGTCCTCTGGACCGTGATCGGCTGCATCACGTTGTGGGCCGGTATCGGTTGGGTCGTCCTCGGATTGGCGTGGCTCTGGTATGTCTATCGCCACGTGCGCGGGCTGATCGCGCTCGCGAACGGCGAGCCGATGCCTGCCTGACGCAAACCGGCGGCGGCCTAGGATGCCGCCGCCGTTCCGCGTTCAGCGCGACAGCGCCGCGTAGGCGCGGTTCACCATTCGAGTCGGATCTCCGTAGCGCTCGTCCCACTCGGCAGTAGGTTTCGCCGCAATGACTTGCTCGAGCGTCGCGCCGTCTTTGATCAACGCGGAGACCTTCGCCCGCACACCCTTCAGCATCTCGATGTAGCGCTCGAGGTCCGCGTACTTCGCGACCGCGCCGTGGCCTGGAATGACGACGGCGCCGGGCCGGAGCTCTTTCAGCACCGCCTCGCAGAACGCGATCGTTCCATCGAGGTCTCCGCCGTTGTCCGCGTCGATGAACGGATAGCCGGCGTTGTTGAAGACGTCCCCCATGTGAACGGCGTTGTGACCGCGAAAGACCACCGCTGCGTCGCCGGTCGTGTGGGCCGGGCCAAAGTGCAGCAGGTCGATTTGCTCGCCGTTGTAGTGAAGCTGCATGCGGTCGTCGAACGTCGCCGCGGGCAGCGCCGCCGCCGGATAGGCGTTCTGCGGGAACGGCGGCCGACGACGGTGTTGATCACGTTGTTCTTCGTCATCATTTGCCGCGACTTCGATTGCGCCACCAGCCAAACGCCTTCCGGGCCGAGGGTCTTGTTGCCGTCGGCATGGTCGTAGTGCCAATGCGTATTGATCGCGAGATCGATGTCGTCGCCGCCGAGCTCGCGTATCGCGGCCCGGTACTTCGGCACCATTTCGGGGAATTGGGCGTCGACTATGAGCACGCCTTGCGCGCCGATCGACACTGCGATGTTGCCGCCCACGCCGAACAGCACGTAGAGGTTGTCGCCGACCTTCTCCGTGCGGATCTCAGTGGTCGCAAGCTGCTCCGCCGTTACTTGAGCGAAACAGGTCGACGCGACGGCTGTTGTCGCCGCGGCAACACACAGGAGTTTGATGATCATCTTAGATTCCCCCTTCCCGAACGAGAGCGGCTAGCGACCACTTGGCTCGCGCCTCGGTGGTCCGCCGCCGAGCAAACGCGCCGGCAAGAAAATGATCGCGCGCAGCAGCTCGAAAACGCCTTCGACCGCAATGCCGAGGAGACGGAACGGGATCGTGAGCAGCCACAGCACCGGCCACAAGAGGAGCGCCAGCAGCGCGAGCGGCCAGCACACCACGAACAGAATGAGCCAGAGCAGCAATTTGAGCATTGCAGGTCCTCCTCGCGAGCAAAGCATACCTCAGGGTGGTCAGTCGCGATCGAGCAGCTCGCGCAGCTTTTCCCCGGCCTTCTCCTCGACCTCCTCCTGAAGCTCCTCGCGCACGGCCTCGGCCGCCTGGTTCTGCAAGCGTGCCTGGGCCGCGGAGCGCGCGGCGGCGAATATCGGAGCGAGCATCGCCTCGGCAGCTTCACTGTACGACGCGCCGCCGGCGCTGCGGCCGATGCCAGTGACGACCACATCCTCGAGCTCTAGCTCTTCGGGCTTGCTCAACAGCTCGGAAGTGACCGTCACGCGAGCGTTCGTCACGCGGAAACGGTCGATGATGATGCGGCCGGCCTCTTCGGTGGCGGCGGCCGGCTCGGCCGGCGCTTGACTCACGTAGCGCTGAATGTCCGTCAGGTTCGTCGCATCGCCGCGTTGCTCCGCGTTGATGTGCGCATCCTCCAAGAGCAACTCGGTGACGACGGGCACACCCGTTGGAAGCGAGCTCAAGTCGAGCGACACCGCGACGTCATTGACACGCACGGCGTAGTCGGTTTCGAAACCCGTCGGATTGTCGACCGTCAGCCGCGTGAGCTTGCCTCTGCCTTCGGCCAACGCGACGTTGACGCTGCCAACGTCCACGTCGGTCCCGGTGGCGGCGCGGCCATAGGTCTCAACGGCGTCTGCGACCACGCCATCCAGCTGGTTCACCGCCAAGAAAACGCGCGATCGCAGCCGCGACGACGACGATGCCTATCGTTGCCAGTACGAGTCTCTTAAGCATTGCACTGCACCTCACAAGGTCCAGTGCGAGACATGCAAGATTTCGGCCCGCCTCGAGCGGGGCTCGCGAGCGGCGCTAGCGAGTGGGGCTAGCGCGCGTCGACGACGACCTTGCCTTCCTTGACCACGACTTTCGCCTTGAGCCAATTCCAATAGCCTTCGAGCGGATCGCCGTCGAGCAGGACGATGTCGGCGAGCTTGCCCGCCTCCAGCGTGCCGAGCTGATCCCCCATGCTGAAGTACGACGCCGTGTTCGGGCCCATGATTTTCACCATGTCCTGCATCGAGAACACCACGTTCAACGACTTGAGCTCGTGCTCCAGTCCTGCTAGCGCGTCGTACACGGTGTCGGTGCAGTAGCCGAGGATGCCGCCCGCATCGAAGACGGTGCGCGCGTTCACGACATGTATCCCGCTTCCTCGCCGAGTGCCGACGCCGTCGACGATGGATTCCGGCCACGGCTTGCCGTCGCGAAACCGCGGCTTGTTGTCGTCCGCGAACACGCCGAACACGGGGCGCCGAACCCGATCGTCACCAGGATCTTCGTGCCGGCGGCGGCGAGCTTCTCCGCGTCCGCCGCTCACCCAGTCCTTGTTGGGAAGGTGCACCAGCAGCGGCACGCCGGCGTCCACGGCGGCCATCATCGCGGGAGTGCTCACCGCGTGGACCTGGACCTCACGCCGGCTTTCTTCGCCTTCGTCGACGACCGCGCTGCAGCACTTCCATTTCCTGCGCAGTCGGTCCGGGCACGGGCGTGAGCGCGATCTCGCCGGTGTATTTGACGCCCATGGCGGCCATCTTGCGGATTTCGGCGCGCGCCGTCTCGGGCGTGTGTTGGGTCAGGCGCAGTGCCCGGAGGGGATGATGCGCGGTCCGTTGATGAGCCCTGGTCGATGTGATCCCGGAGCGTGATGTTGCCGTCGCCCGGACCGCCGCCGGATAGGATGGTCGTGTAGCCCGCTTCGAGCAACGCTTGCATCTGCGCCTTCTCGTCGGGTCCGGTGTTGATGTGCTTGTGCGCATCGATGAAGCCCGGCATCGCGCTCATGCCGTGGGCGTCGATCGTCTGGCCGCTCGCGGCCGGCGGGGCGCCGGCAGCCCCGAGACGATCTTGCCGGCGCGCACGACGATCGAGCCGCGCTCGATCACGGCGCCGTTGCCGACGACGATGCGGGCGTTGGTGATCGTGAGGTCCTGCGCGGCGAGCGGCGCGACGGCGCCCAACATTAGGCAGAAGGCGAGTAGCGGCGGTATTCGTCTTTTCATCATGGCCCTTCTCCTGGATCTTTGGAATACGCTTTGAGGCGCCTCTTTAGGAGCGCTAACGGATCATCCAATGGTACCCGGCATTTCCAACCGGCGGCGAGCGGGATCCGCGGCTCTCGTGTTTCTCGCTGCGGGCGCGGTCAGCGGCTCAACAAGTGGCCGATACGGATTTCGCCCCGCGCGTCTCTGCACCCGCGTTTGCGGAGGCGCGTGGCCCGCGCGTGGCCATCGACGAGGCGCACTTCAACTTCCACACCGCCGACGGCCGTTACGCTCCTTTTCGCCCAGTTGCTGCGTCGCGACGGCTTCGTGGTGACGCCGCTGAAGGAAAAGCTCAGCCGATCGACGCTGGCTGAGATCGACGTGCTCGTGATCGCGAATGCTCTGAACGCGCGCAACGTCGAGGAGTGGTCGTTGCCTACGCCGTCGGCGTTCATCTGCCGAAGAGATTGCGGCAGTCCGCGACTGGGTCGACGCGGGCGGCGCGCTTTTGTTGATCGCGGATCACATGCCGTTCGGCGGAGCGGCCGCAGACTTGGGCTATGCGTTTGGCATGTCGTTCACGAACGGCTACGCGGTCCAGCCCGATCGCAACCGCGCAAGTTATGTGTTTCAACGTCGGACGGCTCGCTGAAGGCGCACGCGATCACACGCGGCCGCGCCGCCGAAGAGGCCATCGCCAGCGTCACGACGTTCACCGGGCAAGCGTTTCGGTGCAACCGGCGCGGAGCCGCTGTTCGAGGTCCCAACGGACGCTTTCTTGTTGCTGACCGAAACGGCCGGTGAGTTCTCCGCGGAGACGCCGCGCCGTCCGGCCGCCGGGCTTCTTCAAGGGGCGACGCTCTCGGTCGGTATGGGTCGCGTCGCGGCGTTTGGGGAAGCCGCGATGTTCTCCGCTCAGCTAGCCGGCCCAAACAAAAACCGCATGGGCATGAACGCGCCCGGGCGCGGAGCAGAACGCGCAGTTCGTGCTCAACGTCATGCACTGGCTGGTCGGTCTGTTCCGGAGTGACGCGGCGCGATCCGGAGGGATCGCGCCGCTGAGTCTGAGTCGTCTACTCCGGGCGTGGCGGCGCCGCGGGGCCGAGCGGTGGAATCGAGCGCAGATACGCGACGACGGCATTGAGGTCGCGCGCGTCCATCTTCTTGTAGAGGCCATACGGCATGAACGGCAGCAGCGTTCGCCCGTCGCGGCTTACGCCTTCCGTGATCGCCCGCTTGATCTCGGCGTCCGTCCACTGGCCGAGGCCGGCTTCCGGATGCGGCGTGATGTTCGCGGACACGGCCGCCCAGTCATAAATGAACGGCCTCGTGTAGACGTTGCCGCCGCGGCCGAGCTGCGCGTAGTCGATCTGGCCCATGACGTACGTCGTATGGCAGTCCATGCAATGGCCGACCGGCCCCGCGAGGTACTCGCCATACTTCACGGGATCCGCGCGCGGCACGTCCGGCACGTTCGAGACGGCGGGCTGGGCCGCTAACGGAATCTGGAATGTGCTTTCAGGAACGACGTTGCGGATTGCCGGCACGGTCTTGATGTACGCCGCGATCGCGTAGGCATCGTTGTCCGAGAGCTTGTTATAGAAATGAAACGACATCGGTGGGCCAAGGATTTTGCCGTCGGGCCTGACCGCTTCGCGCAGTGCCTTCACGATCTGGTCCTCCGTCCAGGAACCGATGCCGGTCTCCATGTCCGGAGTGATGTTGCGCGCGTAGGCCTTGAACACGGGCTCCTCGATCACGAACGCGCCGGCCAGCGACAAGCTCGGGTCGAGCGATCCGTCAGGCAGGTGCGGCGTGTGGCAGTTGCCGCAACCCGCGATGGTCTCGACCAAATATTCGCCGCGTGCCACGTCACCGCGTGTAGCAGCGGCGGCGGTGTCGCAGGTCTCGCCTGCGTCGCCGGTGCAGCTGGTGTCGCCGGTGTGGATTGCGCCGCGGGCGTTTCCGGCGCCTCTTGTGTGCACGCCGCCATGCAGGCCAGCATTGTTACCGCCGCCGAGACGGCCGATATCCGGCAAAGTCCCCGATCTCTGATCAAACTTTTTTCCCTTGGGCTGGTGCGAATAGCGAGCCGCCCCCTGAAAAGGAGACCACTGCCCGCCGAGAGCCGTTTGCGCGTCAACCGGTGGCTCACGGCATTGCGATGCGCGCGAAAGCGGGTTTCACGCGGGATTACGGTCGAAGACTACTCGGCGACGTCCTCCGGGCTCACGGACGCAACGCCCGAACCGGGCTCGTGGTCGAGCGCGCGGCAATCAGCGCCTCGAGCACCTTCGCGGTTTCCACGTGCGGCTCGGCGGCCTGCGCAGGAAGTCCTCGCTGTAGTTGCCAGCGCGAGATCGAGCGGCGTCCGGCCGTTCGCGTCCTTGGCCGTCGAGCTCGGCGCCGTTCTCGGCCAGAAACTCCACGATGGACGTGAACCCGCGCTGGCTGCGCCGTGCATCGCCAGTTCGATGCGGCACGGCGCTCGCGGCTCGGCACCTGCCGGCCGCGCCGGTTGAACGCGTAGTCGCCCTGGCGCGCCGCGCTCGTTGACGCCCCGTACGGCCTTCGCCGCTGTGCGGCTCCACGACCGATGCGCGCGTCGATGTCCGCGCCGGCATCGAGCAGCAGCTGCATCGTCTCGAGCACACCCTCCTCGGTGCGATTGCGGCCGCGCGTCACGCGCAAGCCGTACTCGACGCCGGCCGCCGCCATCAGCGGCGTCACGCCTTCATTGCTCGGCAGATCGACGAGCGCGCCGTGCGCGAGCAACAGCTCCACGGTCGGTGTGTCGCCGGCCCGCGCGGCGCGAAGCAGCGGCGTGGCGCCCACCGAGAGGATCATGTCGCCGCCGCGGTCGTTCGGTACGTTGCGATACGGCGGTCGGCGCTTGAGCTGCACTTCGGATTCGCGCCGTTGTCGAGCAGCAATCGCGCGACGTCGAGCCCCGTGTGCTTGTCCAGGCTCGGGATCGCGGACATCGAGCCGCTGCCCTGCGTCGGCATCGTGCTCATGTCCACGGCCTGATACAGCGGCGAGCGGCCGAACAAGTCCCATTTGTCGATGTCGGCGCCGGCCTCGATCAAGTACGCCGCCAAATCGAAGTGCAGGTTGTTGATCGCCATGTCCAGCGGCGTCACGCGCTCCGGATCGGGCAGATCGAGGTCGGCGCCGCCGTCCACGAGCTGGCTGCGCGCAATCGATGCAGCCTTCGCGCGCCGCGTACAACAGCGCCGTGAAGCCGCCTTGGTTCATGTCCTTCGGCCGCGGCTCCGTGATGATCCTGCGCTGCCAATTGCGCTGAGGCCTCGCGCGTCGGGGTCGGCGCCGTTCGCGAGCAGGAGCTTCATCATCTCGGGCTGCCTCTGCGCGGCGGCCCACATCAGCGCCGACTGCTGCCCCAGTGCTCTTTCGCGTTGACGTCCGCACCGGCGTCGAGCAGCAGCCGTGCCGACTCGACGTTGCCCGTCCGCGCGACGACCATCAGCGGCGTCTCGCCTTCGGCATTCGGCTGTTGGCGTCCGCGCCGCGTCGAGCAACGCCTCGATGACGGCGTCGTAGCCGCCCACCGCAGCTTCCGACAACGCGTGCGCCCCGTATTCGTTCTTCACGTTGACGTCCGCGCCCGCCGCGATGAGCCGCTCGAGCAGAGTCGGCGTCACCGTTATACGCGGCCCACATCACCGCCGTCGTGCCGTCGGGGCCGCGCGCCTTCGCGTCGCCGCCGGCGTCGAGCAAGCGCAGCGCCGCCGCACGATCGCCAGCTTCCAGCACGCCTCGAGCAAATCGTCGTTCGCTTGCGCACCGCCACTCGCGAACGCGGCCAGCCGTGCCCGAGCAGGGCCACAGCGCAACGCACAAAGAACGGCGAGCGCAAATCAGCGAGACTGGTCATGGCCTTCAGACCTCCGACAACTCCCGGTGCTGTCGCCGATCGTCTCGACCGGGATCTCGCTCTTCGAGCAGCGTGAGCACAGATTCGCAATCGGCGAGTCCTGCGGGTATCGCAAGTGCTGGCCGCCTTTGATGCGGCCGTAACGCGACCCAGCTGCCGACGGCAGCGGATCGTTGTTGTGCCGGTTGCTGTCGCTCATGTTGCTGCCGTAGAGAATCATCGAGTGATCCAGCAGCGAGCCGTCGCCATCCTTCATCTTCGCCAGCTTCGACGAAGCGCGCGAACACCTTCGTGAGGTAGTCTGGATCACGCCCAGCCGGTCTTGCTTCGCGGGATCGTTTCCGTGATGCGAGAGCGGATGGAATGCTTCCGAGATGCTCAAGTTGTTGTACGTCGCATGCTCGCTTCGCGGTCCATCGAGAACGTGATCACGCGCGTGAGGTCCGCCTGGAACGCGAGCGCCATCAGGTCGAACATCAGCGCGATGTGCCGAGAGTCGTTCGGCACGCCGACCGGCGCCTCGGGGATATCGAGATTACTCTCGTGTCTGCTTCGAGTCCATCTGCACGCGGCGCTCGATCTCGCGGACCGAGTCGAAATACACGCCGACGGCCTCGCGGTCCTGCCCCGCCGAGAGACGCATCCAACGTCTGCACCTCGTCGGTGACTCTATCGAGCAGGCTTCCGGTCTCGTTGAGGA
>CAVUTF010000040.1:210000-355537 GCA_963744305.1 uncultured Gammaproteobacteria bacterium | reverse complement strand
TGCGGCCCGCGAGAAAGGCGATCTCCGTGTTGCGGATCGTCAAGCCTTCGAAGTAGTTGTCGTTCGCGGCCATCACGTTGAACAGGTTGTGCGCGCCGTCGCCGTCGAAGACGACCTCGCCGTCCCCGGCCCCTTTGACGACGATCGGCTTGTCCGGCGTGCCGCTCTGCGTCAGGAAGTACGTGCCGTCGGAGATCGTGCCGAGCCCCTCGCCCCTGCCATAGCGGAACCGGTTGTCTTTGTAGAGGCCGGCATGGACGAGAATCGTGTCGCCCGGCTGAACCCTCGGCGGGAACGTATTGGAGTTGTCCGAGTGGGCCGAGCCCGTGTAGTACGCCTCGAGAAGCCCGGTGAACGCCGGTTCCTCTTTCGGTCCGCTGTGGCCGGGCGGGTAGACGTGGTACACGCGGCCGCCCGCAAAAGGCTGCGGCTCGAAACGCGTGCGCACGAGCGCGAGTCGTTCCACCGGCCCTTCCACGCCGTCCGGATCGCTGAGCACGAAGCGGCTCTCGTACTCGGTGTCGGGCGCAAGATCGAAGATGCTCCCCGCGAACATGTTCGGCGTCGTGTACTGGAGCGGCCCGCGGTTGATCCGTTCGTTCTGCAATCGCAGCAGCGGCAAACCTTGCTTCCAGACCTCCGTGCCCTTCTCGCGATAAGAAACGGTGACCGCGGCGTTGCGATTGTCATCCCCCTCGATCTCCCACTCGAATCCGAGCGAGATCAGCGTAGGCGGCTCCGCGATGAACTGACCCGCGACGGTCTTGTCTGCCGCGGCGGCGATGTCCGTGAACAGAAACCCGAGGGCAGCCGCTCCCGCGGCCAGGTGGAACGAGTTCATTTTGGCGCCTCCAACGCGGATGGTAAGTTCAAAGGCGGCTTCGCGCGAGGTGCACATCGATCGAACCGAACGTTGCGTTCTTGCGCGCGATGCCAGTTACACCGCGCGGCTTGTGGCTTGCTCGGCAAAGAAGCTACATTGCCGCGGACTGCAAGGGGACACTCGATGGGCAAGATACGTTCGGCGACATATCGACTCGCGCTGCTCATGGTCGGCACGGCGGCAGCGCTAGGCGTGCGTGCGCAGTTAGTCGAGGCGCCGCAGGGCGTCGAGCCCTTGCCGGTGGACTTGTTCACGACGAAGAATTTTTATCTCGATCGCGAATACTGGACGGATCCGAGGTACACGCGCTGCAACACGCCGCGCCAACTCACCGATATGTGGGTGGCCGACAGAGTCGGACAATGGGGCGACTGCAATGTCGACCGGCCCGTCGCGGACGTCGCGAGCCCGTACGAATACGCCACCGCCGCCGAGCATTACGCGGCCCTGCTCCGGCAAGCAAATGCGCACGGCGGCCCGACTTCGCACACTCGGAGCACGCTGCCCGATTGGGACGGCTGGTACAACCGCGGCGCGCGTGCGGAGCAGTGGCTTTATGGCCGCAATCTGCAAGCGGCGACTTTGCTATCCCTTCTCACGCCCGAGTATCGAACACGCATGACGCAGATGGCCTATCACGAGGCCGTCACGAACGCGCCGCAGTGGCTCGCGGCATTCTGCTATCCGGAAGGACTGATGCGCTGGTGGGCCGAGTTCTCGCTTCGCGACATCGAAGTGTTGCTCACCCCGCATCAGGTATTGCTCACGGCTGGAGTCGCCGACAACTTCGTGCGCAAGATTCTGATCGGCCAGGAGCACGTGGAGCAGGTTCCGCAGTGGTACGGCGAGAGCGTCGGATTTTGGGACGGCAACGCACTCGTCGTCTGGACTGCTAACGTCCAGGGCTGGACGTTGTCGCACTCGATGTTCGAGTACAGCAATTCGCTGCAGATCATCGAGGTCTTTCGGCCCGCCGAAACCGGCAAAGGCTTGGTCGTCGAGGCCACGTTCTACGACCCCGAGGCGTTTCAGAGGCCGCTGCACACCGTCACGCCGTGGAGCTTCGCAACCGGTATCGACGATCCGAGAGCGCAGGTACACGTTCGTCGAATGCCGCGTGCAGAGCACGATCGTCAACGGGCCGGACGGAAGGCCGACGCAGCTCACGTTCTCCGATGAAGGCTACATCGACTACTTCGGCCGCCCTTGGGCGCAGAACTGGGAGGAGCATTTCGAGCAAGGCTGGGAACGGCCGGCAGACTGACAGCAATCCTCACTCGAGGAGCGTCTGCTCCCAGAACAGCAGGCTCGTCCAGAACTGGTAATCCTGATTCGCCTTCTTGGCGAAGCCGTGTCCCTCGTCCTCGCCGAGCAGGTGCCAAACGACGCCGCCGCGGCCGCGAGCGGCCTCGAGCATCTGCATGGCCTCCGACGGCGGTACGCGCGGGTCGTTGCCGCCCGTCACGACCAGCAACGGGATATTCAATTTCGCCGACCGATGTGAGCGGCGATATTTCCATCAGCTTCGCACGCTGCGCAGCATCGCGCTCGTCGCCGTATTCCGCGCGCCGCAGATCCCGGCGATAGCTCTCGGTATTTTCCAGGAAGCTCACGAAGTTCGAGATCGCAACGACGCAGTTCGCTGCCTTGAGCTTTGCGCCGTAGCGAATCGCGACGGCATAGCACATGTAGCCGCCGTAGCTGCCGCCCGTCACGGCGAAGCGCGCCGAATCGAGCGCCGGATCTTTCTCCAATCGATCGAGGAAGGCGCCGATATCTTGCACCGAGTCCTCGCGGCGGAACGGCCCGTCGTCAAGGCTCACGAATGTCTTGCCGTACCCGGTGGATCCGCGAACGTTCGGGAAGAAAACGGCGACGCCGAGCTCGTTGATCAGGTAGTTGTTGCGCCCGAGAAAGCTCGGGCGCGACTGCGCCTCGGGTCCGCCATGGATGTTGATGATCAGCGGCCGCTTGCCGGGAAACGCCGCGGGATTCGGACGGTAGAGGAAACCCGACACCGTCGTGCCGTCGAAGCTTTTGGCCTCGACGAGCGCCGGCTCGACGTTCCTGGTCGCGTCGAGGCCCCCCGTTTCGCTGGTCGTCCAGCGCGTGACGGCGAGCGTCCGGGGATCGACGGAAAAGGCGTCCGCGGTGCTTTTCGCCGAGCTGAACGAGAGGCCGATATCGCCCCACGGGGCGATCGAGATGTTGAATAGCTGCCCGGCCGGCAGATTGTCGACGGTGCGCACGCTGCCATTCGTAGGATTGAGCAGCTTGAGTCGCGCGACGCCGGCGTCGTTGACGACGTAGGCGATGAATGATCCGTCGTTTGCGATATCGAACACCTCCACGTCCCACTCGACCTCGGGCGTTCTCGGCGTGAGCGTGCCGGTGGCCAAATCGACGGTTCCCAAGCGCTGAAATTCCGAGCCTTCGTCCGAAGTCGCCCAGAGCGTCCCATCCGGCGCGAATAGCGCGTTACCGTACGCGACCTCCTTGTCGTGATCGCCGATCGGCGTCATGGCCCCCGACGCGAGGTCGAGCAGGTGAAGATTCGACTTGGTGATCGACACGTATTCGATGACGACCGCCTTCGCCCGATCGGGTGAAAAGGACAAGATCGCCCAGCCGCCGCCCTCGACTTCCGCGACTCTGCGATCCGTCTTCGGATTGCGCGGATCCATGACGTAGAGATCGCTGTCGGCGCCGTTGCGGCGCGTGGAGGTGTAGCCAATGATCGAGCCGTCCTCGGCCCACGTGTTCAAAAGGTTGCGGCTCTTGCCATCGGTCAGCAGCGTCAGGCGCCCGTCCTCGAGCGTGTAGAGCTGGAAGAATTCGTTCCCGCCGACATCCTTTTGCACGACGATGACGTCGCCCTTGGAGGGGGCCCACGAGGCGTCGGAGATCGGCTCCACCTCGAAGCTCAACTGGTTGCGGGAGCCGCCGGGTGACTTGACCTCATGCAGCTGCGCGGTGTTCCCGAAGCGAGTCGTGATCAAGATCGACCGATCGAGCGGCTGCCAGCCTCTGAACAAGGCGGTGCGAAATTCCATGTAGGGCCGCGTGCGCTCCGCGAGCTTTTGCGGCACGGGCGGCACGCCGTCGGCAACGAGCGCCGCGGGCTTCTCGACCGCATGATCGGGCGCCGGCGGTTGCCCGAAGCAGGAAAGAGAGGCGGCCGCGGCCAGCAAGCCCATGGCGGCGCGTCGACGCAGCGAAACTCCCTGGACGTGCGAACGGGTCATGCTCGTGCCTACTCTACCGGCTCGATCCGCAAGACCGCGCCGTCATCGTGATCGACGAGCACGTAGATCAGCCCATCGGGCCCTTGCCGCACGTCGCGAATCCGATGCCCCCAATCCGTGAGCAGCGATTCGCGCCGCAGCTCCTCCATGTTCTCGTTGAAAAGAATGCGCTGCATGTGGCCCGTGCCGATGATCTCACCGGTGCGCAAAGCGCCGACGAACACGTCGCCCTTCCACTTCGGTAGGCGATCGCCGGTGTAGAACAGGAGCCCCGAGACGGCGATCGCCGGAGTCCAATAGACGACGGGATCGATGAATCCTTCCTGTTGGAACTTCTGCGAGTGCCAGGGCCCCTGATACGTGCGGCCGAGGCTGACGAGGGGCCAGCCGTAGTTGCCGCCGGGCTTGAGGATGTTGATCTCGTCGCCGCCGTTCGGCCCGTTCTCGCTCTGCCAAATCTCGCCCGTGCCCGGATGCTGCGCGAGACCGATCGTGCCGCGATGCCCGAGCGTGTACACCTCCGGGAGGTAGCCGGCCTTGCCCACGAATGGATTGTCGGCAGGCACGGCGCCGTCGTCGCGCAAGCGCAGCACCTTGCCGGCATGGCTCATGGGGTCTTGCGATTTCCCCTCGTTGCCGCCGGGCGTCGTCATGTAGAGCGTGCCGTCGCGTGCGAACAGGATGCGCGAGATGCTGCCGGAATCGGGCTGCGTCACGAACACGTCGGCGGCGCCGATGAGCGCCTTGCCGTCCCAACGCGCGCGCGCGAGCGCAAGCGCGGACTGATCGTTCGGCAGCGGCTTGTGGTACGTGAAGTAGACGAGTCGATTGTCGGCAAACTTCGGATGCAACGCGATGTCGAGCAAACCGGAGCGCCGTAGCGGCTTGACCTCGGGAACTCCCGCGACCGGCGCCGGATCGAGAACGCCGTCGCGGATCACGCGCAGATGCCCGTGCGTCTCGGTCACGAGCATCACGTTGTCCGGCAGGAACGCGATGCTCCACGGATGCTCGATGCCGCGAGCGACGACGACGACGCGGATGTCGAATCCTTCGGCCGTGCGGTACTCGACGGGATGATCGGGAATCGGCCGCACCGGAAGCTCGGGCGCGACCGGAATGCCGTTGTTGAACGGCACGCGTTGCTGCGCGAGCGCCGCGCCGGATATCGCAAATGCGCCGGCGACTAGCCAGGCGCCGGCAACCCGCGCGCTTGGAATGTTCATTGCTACCTACCCCCTTTCATGTGGCGAGCACAGCATAGGAGCAGTCGGCTTGCCGGAGCAACGCGAGATGACGGGGGCTTTTCGTTCGCGGATGAACAGCGCACCATACCGGCTGCTGCGATTCCGACCGGAAAACAGGAGAACAACATGCGTCGAACGACCCGAGTGCTTTCCATTACGCTGCCCCTTGCGCTGCTCGCCGTGCCCTTCGAATACGGCGCCGGCGACATCGATCCCGCCGCCGTCGAGTTCACGACGCCGGCCAACATCAAGTGGGTGCGCAACGAGGCGGGCACGAACGAGCAGGCCATCCTGTTCGGCGATCCGACGAAGGAAGGGCCTTACGTCATTCGGCTGAAATGGCTGCCCGGCAACATGAGCCGGCCGCACTACCACATGAACGACCGCTTCTTCATCGTCATCTCCGGCACGTGGTGGCTCGGCACCGGCGACACGTTCGATCCCGGACAGCACGGTGCCCGCGCCCGCCGGCAGCTACGTCATTCACAAGGCGGGCAAGGTGCACTACGACGGCGCGAAGGACGGCGAGGCAATCATCCAGGTGTGGGGCATGGGCCCAGCCACGTCGATACCCGCCGAAAGACGTTAGGCGAAGAGGGGTCGGGTACCGATTTCGCCCACTGTCGCGCGAGCCCAGAGACCCGGACGAAATCGGTACCCGACCCCGGTTTCGTTTCGGGCGCCGCAAACCCTACGCCTCACGCGTTGGTCTGGTAGCCGTTCGGGAACGTCGAGTACTGCTTCTCGCGCATCGTGATGAACTCGAGCAGCACGGGCTTGCCTTCCTGCGTCGCCCGGATGCCGTTCAGGAGCGCATGCACGACCTGATCGGGGTCCGTCACGCGCTCGCTGTAGCCGCCCAGCGCCTTCGCGAACTCGGAGTAGTTCCCCGAGATGTCGGTCGAGTTGTACTTGGCCCTCGACAGAGCCATGTCGTCGTCTTCCGTCGCCATCGCGAAATTGTTCGACAAGATCGACATGATCGGAATGTTCGCGCGCACGCAGGTCTCGAAATCCATGCCCGTCATGCCGATCGCCGCATCACCCCAGAAGTTCATGCAGAGCTTCTCCGGGTGGGCGAGCTTGGCGCCCATCGCGAGCCCGAGCCCGTAGCCGAGCTGCGTGGTCTTGCCCCAGCCGATATACGAGAGCGGCGTCTCCGCTTTCCAAAATGCCGACAGCTCCTCGCGCGGACTCCCCGCATCGTGCGTGATGACGGTGTTCGGCACGTCGGCGACCTGCAGCAGGTCGTAGATGATCCTGTAGGGTGACAACGGTTTCGCCTCGCTCGAAAGATACGGCATCCACTGCCTCTCCCACGGCTCGTTCTGCTCACGAATGCGTGCGGCAACCTCGCGAGCGAGACCGCGAGGCTTCCCGCGGAGCCGCTCGCTGAGCGCCTCGTGCAGCATCGCGAGCGCGAGCTTCGCGTCGCCGAGGATGGGATGCTCGGTCGGAATGTTCTTGTCGATGTCGAGCGGTTCTATGGTGTTGTGGATGAATGTCTTGCCGGCGGTGGGGAAACGTAGCCCATAGTTCGTGGCCGTGAAGCTCGCGCCGACGCCGAACACGACGTCCGATTCGGCGACGTGGGCCGCCACCGCGCGCGTGTGGGCGCGGCCGCCAGAGCCTAGCGCGAGCGGGTGGCTCTCGGGGAAAGCGCTCTTGCCTTCCAGGCTCGTGGTGACCGGAGCCTCGAGCAGCTCCGCCACTTGCTTGAGCTCAGCCCACGCCTTCGCGTAATGCACGCCCTGCCCGGCGTAAATCAGCGGCATTCTCGCCTTGAGCAGCGCCTCGGCCGCCGCGTCGATCGCGTTGGGATCCGGCGCGATGAGTATCCGTTTCGTTTTGGTGTAGTTGAGCTCTCCCGGAACCTCCAGAGTCCACACGTCGGCGGGGATTTCGACGAGACAGGGGCCGGGACGGCCGTTGCGCGCCATGCTGAAGGCCCGGCGCAGCGCCGGCACCAACATGTCGGGCGTCGTGACCGTTTCCGCGCTCTTCGTGATGTGCTTGAAGTTCAACGCGGCGTTGAACGTCGGTCGCACGTTGTGCACGGCCCGCGGCATGCCGCCGGGAATGACGACGAGAGGCACGTTCTCCGAGAACGCCTGAGCCACTGAGCCGAACGCGTTCTCGATCCCCGGTCCGTTCTGGCAGGCGAATACCCCCACTTTGTCGCCCGACGTCATGCGGCTCATCGCATCGGCCATCGCTGCGCCGACGCGCTCTTGGCGGACACATATGGGGCGAATGTCGATGGCCGCCGCGGATTCCGTCAGCGGATTGAGCGGGTAGTTGATGAGAACCTCGACACCCTCGCGCTTGAGTATTTCCGCTGCGACTTGGGCTACGTTCATGGCTGGCTCCCCCTGTAATTGCTCGTTATGAGGCGCGGACCCTTGCGATCCGCAAATGAGGATAACTGCAAGCACAGGGGCACGCCAGCGAGGTCGAACGCGAACTCAAGACGATCGGGTCAGCGTGCAAGCGCGCGAACGCCTATGCGTTCGCGAATCTCGGCTAGGAACGGGCGACTGACGACGCGCGCCTTCTCGGCGCCCTGCAAGAGCAGCTCTTCCACCTCGGCAGGCGAGCCGAGCAGCCGCTCGTACTCTGCCCGCGCCGGCGCGAGCTCCGTATTGATGCGCTCGAACAAGACCTGCTTCATTTCGCCCCAGCCGATCCCGGCGGCGTACCGGTCGCGCACGGCAGCCGTCTCCTGCTCCGTCGCAAACGCACGGTAGATCGCGTAGAGCGCGCTGTCATCGGTGTCCTTCGGATAGCCCGGTTCGAGCGAGTTCGTCTTGATCTTCATGATGAGCTTGCGGAGCTCTTTCTCGCTCGCGAACAGCGGGATGATGTTGTCGTAGCTCTTCGACATCTTGCGGCCGTCGAGCCCCGGCAGCAGCGCGACGTTCTCGCCGATCACGGCATCGGGCAGCACGAACGTCTCGCCGAAATTGTGGTTGAAGCGTTGCGCAACGTCGCGCGCCATCTCGACGTGCTGTTTCTGGTCCTTGCCGACCGGCACCTTCGTGGCTTTGAACATCAGGATGTCCGCCGCCATCAGGATCGGATAGGAGTACAGATTCATCATGACCGCGTGATCGGGATCCGGCCGGCCGGCTGCCTCGTTCTCAGCGACCGCGGCCTTGTAAGCGTGCGCGCGGTTCATGAGCCCCTTTGCAGTGACGCTCATCAAGATCCACGTGAGCTCGGTGATCTCGGGCACGTCGGACTGCCTATAGAAAAACACCCTGTTCGGGTCGAGGCCCAACGCGAGCCATACCGCCGCGACCTCGAGCGTCGATCGCGCCACACGGTCAGGGTCACCACCGACCGCGTGATAGTCCGCGAGGAAGAAGTACGAGCGCACGTCCGGTCGCGTGCTCGCGGCGATCGCCGGCTTGAACATGCCCACATAGTTGCCGATGTGCGGCGTGCCCGTGGTCTTGATACCTGTCAGAACCGTATCCATCGTTACCTTATCTTCAAAAGCCGGCTGCGTGGCCGTCCTTGCGCGACTCGGAAGCGCCGAAATACACGCCGGCCCTAAGATCCCGCAGGATCGCCTGGTAGCCGCCGAACCCGCCGCTTCGAGGCTCGATCCGGTGGCCGCGCGCGCGCAAACCCTCGTGTGCCGCCGCGTCGAAGCCGGACTCGAGATGCACGACGCCGCCGTCGCGCATCGTCATCCCGCCGGTCGGCTCGCTCGAGCCATCGTGCCGCACGCGCGGCGCATCGCCGGCTTCCTGCAAATTCATGCCGAAGTCGACGACGTTGCTGAACACCTGCACTTGTCCCTGCGGCTGCATCGCGGCGCCCATCACGCCGAAGCTCAAGAGCGCTCCGATCGGCTCGTCCTCGTTGCGGCCCGGTTCGTGATAGCGAATGGCGAACGCCGGAATAATAGTATGGAACGGCCGCTTGCCGGGCCCATAAACGTTCGCGTGATCTTCCTCGAGCGCGAACGACGAGCCACGGCTTTGCAGCCCGAAGCCGAACCGCTCCACGGTCACCCCCGAGCCGAAGCCGTGGAAGTTGCTCTGAATCAGCGACACCATGTTGCCGGCGGCGTCCGCGGTTGCGAGATAGACCGTGTCCCCGGCGCGAATCGACGCGGGGTCGCCGCTGCCGGGCGCCGCTAGGGCGCGATCGGGATCGAGCAACGCTCGGCGCGTGGCGGCGTAGCTCTTCGAGACGAGCGCTTCGATGGGCCCGCGAGCAAATTCGGGATCGGCGTAGAAACGTGCGCGATCCTCGAACGCGAGCTTCTTCGCCTCGATGATGAGATGCAGGTGCTCGGCGCTGCCCCAGCGCAGCGAGCTCATGTCGAAACCTTCGAGGATGTTCAGCATCTGCAGCACCGCGATGCCCTGCCCGTTCGGCGGCAGCTCGTACACGTGCCAGCCGCGATACGTGCTCGACACGGGATCCACCCAATCGGAACGGTGCGCCGCGAGGTCCTCGCGCGCGACGAAGCCACCGTGCGCCTGCAGATGATCGGCGAGTGCGCCGCCTATGGGGCCGCGATAGAACGCGTCGCGGCCGTCCGTCGCGAGGAGCTCATAAGCGCTCGCGAGCGGAGCGTTGACGAAAGTCTCGCCCGCTTCGGGCGCGCGGCCGCGCGGCAGGAACACCGCCGCGAAGCCCGGCGAATCGTCGATAGCCTCGGCGTCCGCGCTCCAAGCCGCTGCAATGACCTCGGTGACCGGGAATCCCGTGCGCGCGTACTCGATCGACGGCGCAAGCAGGACGTGCATCGGCAGGCGGCCGAAGCGCGCATGCAGCTCGAACCAGCCGTCGACCGCGCCCGGCACACTCACCGACAACGGCCCGCGCAGCGGAATCGTCGTGTGACCCTCGCGCAGAAAATGCTCGCGCGTGAGCGCGCGCGGCGACCGACCGCTCGCGTTGAGGCCGTGCAACTTGCGCGCTCCGGCTTCCCAAACGATCGCAAACAGATCGCCGCCGATGCCGCACCCGGTGGGCTCCATGAGACCCAGCGCCGCGTTCGCCGCGATCGCCGCATCGACCGCGCTGCCGCCGCGCTTGAGCACGTCGAGGCCGATGCCGGTTGCGAGCGGCTGACTCGTCGCAACCATGCCGCGCTTCGCCATGACGACGGAGCGGCTTGCGAACTTCTGCTGGTGCGGTCTATCCACGCGTGTGCTATAGGGCCGTGGCTCGAGCACGCGGCTAGGCCTTAAGTTGGTGCGTGCCGCGCGGGCCGTCTATTATTCCTGACTTTGAACGGCCGATCGAACGTTTGAGCACACCAGGCACCATCAGCCCCGTCGCGCTGGACAGCGACATCCGTTCCGTGGAGGAGCTGCCCGCGCGCCTCGCGGGCGAATATGGCGCGCACCTCGCGATCATGGAGCAGCGGCTCGGCGACGCGCTCGCAGCCGGGGGCTTCGACGGCGCTGTGATTTTCGCCGGCGACGAGAAAATGATCTTTCGCGACGACCAGGCCTATCCGTTCCAGGTGGAGCCCTACTTCAAGGCCTGGTTGCCGCTCACACAGGCGCCGGGCTCGTTCCTGCGAGTGGCGCCCGGCCAGCGCCCGATGCTCGTCTACAAGCAGGTCGATGACTATTGGTTCGAGCCGCCGAGCGATCCCGAGGGGTACTGGACCTCGTATTTCGACATTCGCGTCGTGCGCAGCGAGGAGGAAGCGCGCAAGCTGAGCGGGACCGGTCCACGGTGGGTGGCTATCGGCGAGACGGCGGGCAGGGCGAAGCCGCCGCCGCCTTCAGTGAACGACCGCAAGTTCCTTCGTCACCTCGATTACTACCGCGCCATCAAGACCCGCTACGAAATCCTCTGCATGCGCGGCGCGCAGATCATGGCCGCGCGCGGCCACGCGGCTGTGGCTGCAACGTTCCGTGCAGGCGTGTCCGAGCTCGAGCTCTGCCAAACCTATTGCGGCGCCGCGCAGCAGCGCGAGACGGAGCTGCCGTACGCGCCGATCATCGGCATCAACGAGCACGCGGCCACGCTGCACTATCAGCGTCTGCGCGCGAAAGCACCCGGAATGTCGCGCTCGCTGCTGATCGATGCGGGCGCGCAGTTCAACGGCTACGCGGCCGACGTCACGCGCACCCATGCGGCGGCGAACGACGATTTCGCCGCTTTGATCGCTTCGATGGAGCAGCTCCAGCAGCAGGTCTGCGGCGCCGTGCGCGCGAGCGTCGACTTCGTCGATCTCGACGTGTTCATGCACCGGCTGCTCGGCCTCGTGCTGCGCAATCACACGATCACGAAATGCAGCGCCGAGGAGGCCGTCGCAAACGGCATCACGCGCGCCTTTCTGCCCCACGGCTTGGGGCATTTGCTCGGCTTGCAGGTACACGATGCGGGCGGGCGGCAGATCGATCCGACCGGCAAGCTGCGCGAGCCGCCCGAGGATCGGCCGCATCTTCGTCTCACGCGCGTGCTCGAGCCCGGATTCGTCGTCACGATCGAGCCCGGCCTCTATTTCATCCCGGCGCTGCTCAAGCCGCTGCTCGAGCGTCAGGCGGACAAGCTGAACTTGAGTATGATCGAGCGGCTGATTCCGCTGGGCGGCATCCGGATCGAGGACGACGTCGAGGTCACGCCCGAGGGAATCAAAAACCTAACACGCGAAGCATTCGCGGCCGTCGCGCCCGCGCGGCGCGTGTGAGCCTGGATAGGTACGAGGGCCGATGTCGCACCGAACTTCCGATCTGCCGCCGCTGACGGGGCTCGCGCATACGATGCGCGAGCTGCGCTACCACGAGGTGGCGCGCCAGGTTCTCGCGGTGGTGCTCGTCGTCGTGTACGCGGCGACCGCGCGGCCGGTTCCGGCGCTCGCCGTGATCGGGCTCGCGATCGCGTTCGCGGGCACGCTAGTGAGGCTTTACGCGAGCGGCTTCATCGTGAAGAACGAGCAGCTCGCGACCGATGGACCGTATCGCTTCGTGCGCCATCCGCTGTACACCGGCAACATCCTGCTCGTCGTCGGCTTCGCGATCGCGGGCTCGCGCTGGTGGGGGCTGCCGCTCGCGGCGCTGTTCTTCTGGTTCTACTACCCGCCCGCGATCGAGTACGAGGATCGCAAGCTCAAAAGAATTTTCGGTGCGACCTGGGAACAGTGGGCGCTCCGCACGCCGGCGCTCATGCCGCGTTTCAACCCGGCGTCGAGCGCGTCCGATCGCAGCTGGTCGCTCGCGACGAGCATGCAGCGCAACGGCGAGCTCGTGCTCGTAGCGTTCCTCCTGATCTGCATGGTCTGGGTCGCGTGGCGGACGAGCTGAGTGGCCGCCATGGTTGAAGACGCGCGCCCCGGGCTCGGGCGCGACGTCGCTATCTGGCTGCGGGGCGCGATCAAGGCTTCGCCGGGTCGCCGCCTCGGCAGCGGCTATCAGGCCACGGTGCATCTCTACACGACGCCCGCCGGCAACCTCGTCGTAAAGAAAGCGCACGCCGCGAAAAGACTCGGCTTCCTTTGGCGGTACTTACTGCGCCGCGAGAATCAGGTGTACGCGCGGCTGCGCGGGGTCCCGGGCGTACCGCGGTCTTTCGGTCTGTTAGACGACGAGTATCTCGTGCTCGAGCACATCGCGGGCCCGTCGCTGCGCGAGCACGAAGGCAGCCTTCGCGATCGCGAGCGCTTCTTCGGCGAGCTCTTGAAGACGGTGCAGGCGATGCACGCCGCCGGCGTCGCGCACGGCGACTTGAAGCGCAAGGACAACATCATCGTCGGCCCCGGCGAGCGGCCGTACCTCATCGACTTCGGCGTCGCATGGCTGCGCAGCGACACGAGCGCGCTCCTGAATCGCGTCTGGTTCGAGCCCGGCAAGCAAATGGACTACAACGCCTGGATCAAGCTGAAGTACCAGCGCCGCACCGATGCACTGTCGGCGTCCGACGCGCCGCTCTACCGCCCGCTCTGGATCGAGCGCATCGCCCGCTGGATCCGCGTCCCTTGGCAAAAGCTCACGATGCGCCGCCCGCGCCAACGCTGGCGCCGCACCCGCCGCCGCGACGACGACTAGCCGCCACTTCGCCCGCTAGGCGCGCGACTTCGGTTCGGGGCGTTCGGCTTCGGGCTTTGGCTGGTCGAGGAGTTGGACGAGCGCCATCGGAGCGGCGTCGCCGCGCGCGGAAGCCCATCTTGAGGATGCGCAGGTAGCCGCCGGGGCGCTTCTTGAAGCGCGGGCCGAGCTCCGTGAAGAGCTTGCCGACGGCGGCGGCGTCGCGCAGGCGATTGAACGCGAGGCGCCGGCGGGCGACGCCATCTTCTTTTGCGAGCGTGATCAAGGGCTCCACGACGCGTCGGAGCTCCTTCGCCTTCGGCAAGGTGGTTTTGACCGTCTCATGGCGCACGAGCGACGCCGCGAGGTTGCGGTACATCGCTCGGCGATGAGGAGACTTTCGACCTAGCCGGCGGCCGGACTTCTTGTGACGCATCGATCAGGACTCCGATCAGAACGACGCAAGCGACGACGGAGGCGTGGCGGCCTCCTCTTCGGGGCGCAGGCCCGGGGGAGGCCAGTTGTCGAGGCGCATGCCGAGCGCGAGCCCATGCGTCTCGAGAACCTCCTTGATCTCGGTCAGGGACTTCTTGCCGAGGTTCGGGGTGCGCAGGAGCTCGACTTCGGTGCGCTGCACGAGGTCGCCGATGTAGTTGATGTTCTCCGCCTTCAAGCAGTTCGCAGAGCGCACCGTGAGCTCGAGCTCGTCGACGGGGCGCAGCAGAATCGGATCGACTTGTGCCTCGGCGCGGCCGAAGCCGATCTCGTCCTCGCCCTGCAGATCGACGAACACGTCGAGCTGACTCTTCAGGATCATGCCGGCGCGGCGGATCGCCTCTTCGGCGTCAATCGTGCCGTTCGTCTCGATGTCGAGGATGAGCTTGTCCAGGTCCGTGCGCTGTTCGACGCGCGCGCGCTCCACCGTGTAGGTCACGCGGCGGATCGGGCTGAACGATGCATCGAGCTGCAGCCGGCCGATCGGGCGCGTCTGCTCGTCGAACGTAGCGATCTGCGTCGCGGGGCGATAGCCGCGACCGCGCACGACCTTCAAGAACGCGCGAATCTCTCCGGCCTGCGTCAAGTTCGCGAGCACGAGGTCCGGATTCACGATCTCGATGTCGTGATCCGTGACGATGTCGCCGGCCTTGACCGGACCCGGGCCCTTCTTCGCAAGCGAGAGCTCCGCCTCGTCGCGCGAGTGCATCCGGATCGCGACCGTTTTCAAGTTCAGCAGAATATCGACGACGTCCTCCTGGACGCCTTCAATGCTCGTGTACTCATGCAACACGCCCTCGATCTCGGCTTCGACGACCGCGGCGCCCGGCATCGACGACAGCAACACGCGGCGCAGCGCATTGCCCAATGTATGACCGAAGCCGCGTTCGAACGGCTCCACCGTCACTCGCGCACGGTTGACACCAAGCGGCTGAACCTTGACGGCGCGCGGCCGCAAAAACTCTGTGGCTGATTCCTGCATGAAACATTAACCTCGCATTACTTGGAGTACAGCTCGACCACCAGATTCTCATTGATATCCGGGAGGATCTCGTCGCGCTCCGGTAGATTCTTCAATAGACCGCGCATGTTCTTGTCGTCGACTTCGACCCAGTCCGGGAAACCCACTTGCCCGGCGATGTCGAGAGCCGCTTTGATCCGGAGTTGCGCCTTAGCGCGCTCGCGCACCGCAACCTTGTCGCCGGCCTTGAGCTGGTAGGACGGAATGTTGACGACCTTCTCGTTCACCGTGATGCCGCTGTGGCTCACGAGCTGCCGTGCTTCGGCGCGCGTCGCAGCAAAACCCATGCGGTACACCACGTTGTCGAGACGCGATTCGAGCATCCGCAGCAAGATCTCACCCGTCGAACCTTTGATCCGCGCCGCCTTCTTGTAGTAGTTGCGGAACTGCCGCTCGAGCACCCCGTACATGCGGCGCAGCTTCTGCTTCTCGCGCAGCTGCACACCGTAGTCCGACAGGCGCGTGCGGCGCTGACCCGGACCTCCCGGCGGAACCTCGAGCTTGCATTTGCTCTCGAGCGGCTTCATACCGCTCTTCAAGAACAGATCGGTGCCCTCGCGCCGCGCAAGCTTGCAAGTTGGACCTCTATATCTCGCCATAGTGTTTCCGCTTAGACCCGACGTTTCTTCGGTGGCCGACAGCCGTTGTGGGGAATCGGCGTGACATCTTCGATCTGGGTGATCCGGAACCCCACAGCGTTGAGCGCGCGCACGGCCGACTCGCGGCCCGGGCCTGGACCCTTCACCCGCACTTCGAGGTTCTTCACGCCGTAGTCCTTGGCCGCAGTGCCGGCGCGCTCGGCCGCGACTTGCGCCGCGAAAGGCGTGCTCTTGCGCGAGCCCTTGAAGCCACAGTTACCGGCCGTCGCCCACGCGAGCGTGTTGCCCTGCCGGTCGGTGATGCTGATGATCGTGTTGTTGAACGACGCGTGCACGTGAGCCACGGCGTCGAGAATCTGCCGTTTCGCTTTCTTTCGGACTTTGGTGACGACTGGCTGTTGCGCCATGCGGACTCCTTGAGCCTACTTCCTGACGGGCCGACGCGGGCCTTTGCGCGTGCGGGCGTTCGTTCTCGTGCGTTGGCCGCGCAGCGGCAAGCCGCGGCGGTGCCGGATACCGCGATAGCAACCCAAGTCCATCAGTCGCTTGATGTTCATCGCCGTTTCGCGGCGCAGGTCGCCTTCGACGGGGAACTTCGCGACGACGTCGCGCAGCTTTGCGACCTCGGACTCCGTCAGGTCTTTCACCGCGGTCGTCGGATCGATGCCCGCTGCCTTGCAGGTCATCAGCGCGCGGTTGCGGCCGATCCCGTAGATGTGCGTCAACGCGATCGAAACGTGCTTGCTGACCGGAATGTTGATGCCGGCGATACGTGCCATGGTATTGACCTTTATCCCTGCCGCTGCTTGTGACGCGGATCCGAGCAAATGATTCGAACCACGCCCTTGCGGCGGACGACCTTGCAGTTCCGACAGATCTTGCGCACTGAGGCTCGTACTTTCACGTCGAACTCCTTCTCAAGTGTTCTTACCGTAGCCGCGCAAATTCGCCTTCTTCAGAAGCCCCTCGTACTGATGGGTCATCATGTGCGCCTGCAGTTGTGCGATGAAGTCCATCGTGACGACCACCATGATCAGCACGGACGTGCCGCCGAAATAGAACGGCACGGAGAACTCGAGAATCATGAACTCGGGCAGCAGGCACACCGCCGTGATGTAGAGCGCCCCCCAGAACGTGAGCCGCGTCAACACCTTGTCGATGTACTCCGCGGTTTGCTGGCCCGGCCGAATGCCCGGGATGAACGCGCCGGAGCGGCGCAGGTTGTCCGCCGTCTCGCGCGAGTTGAACACGAGCGACGTGTAGAAGAAGCAGAAGAACATGATCAACCCGGCATACAGCAGAATGTAGATCGGCTGGCCCGGCGAGAGCGACGCCGCAAGACGTTGCAGCCACGACACGGCCTGGCTCGTGCCGAACCAGCTCGCGATCGTCGCCGGAAACAGGATCAGGCTCGACGCGAAAATCGGCGGGATCACGCCCGACATGTTGATCTTGAACGGCAGGTGGCTCGTCTGCCCCGCGTACATCTTGCGGCCCTGCTGGCGCTTCGCATAGTTCACCGGAATACGCCGCTGCGCGCGCTCCATGAACACGACGAAACCCGTCACGCCCAATACCAAGATACCGAGTACGAACGGCATCACCTGGCTCATGCCGCCAGTGTTCACGAGCTCGAGCGTGCCGCCGATCGCGGACGGCAGGCCCGACAGAATGCTCGCCAAGATGATCATCGAGATGCCGTTGCCGACGCCGCGCTCGGTGATCTGCTCGCCGAGCCACATCAGGAACATCGTGCCCGTCACGAGCGTGATGGCGGCCGTGAGCACGAACCCCGTGCCCGGCGTCAACACGACGCCTTGATTCTGCAAAGCCGTCGCGGCGGCCGTGGACTGAAACGCCGACAGCACGACCGTGCTATAGCGCGTGTACTGCGTGATCTTGCGGCGGCCGGACTCGCCCTCTTTGCGCAGCTGCCCCAGCGTGGGCACGACGTGCGTCGCCATCTGAATGATGATGGACGCCGAAATGTACGGCATGATCCCGAGCGCGAAGATGGACAACCGAGAGAGCGCGCCGCCCGAGAACATGTTGAACATCGACAGGATCGTGCCCGACTGCTGCTCGAAGAACTGCTCGAGCGCGACCGGATCGATGCCGGGAACCGGAATGAACGTGCCGATCCGGTAAACCACGAGCGCGCTGATCAAAAAGAACAGGCGCTGGCGCAAATCGGCGAAGCGCGTTGCATCGCCGAGCAGCGTGGCCGGATTCGCAGTGGTGGTCTTGGCCATATCCTTTAGGGTCTCACTCCACGGACCCGCCGGCCGCCTCGATGATCTTGCGGGCGCCGGGGGTCACCTTCAGTCCTTTGACGGTTACGGGCTTGTCCAAGGTCCCCGAGGCAATGACCTTCACGCGCTCCGCGCGCTTGCTGACTAGGCCTGCGGCCTGCAGCGCCGCCAGATCCGCGCTCTTGCCCGCGAACGCCTTCAATTCGTGCACACGCAGCTCGACCGACAAGCCCTTCGACCTCGACACGAAGCCGACTTTCGGCAAGCGCCGCTGCATCGGCATCTGCCCGCCTTCGAAACCGACCTTGTGGTAGCCGCCGGCGCGCGCACGTTGACCCTTGGTGCCGCGGCCGCCGGTCTTGCCGAGACCGGACCCAGCGCCGCGTCCGCGCCGCTTGTGCTCGCGTTTGCTGCCATCGGCCGGTCTGAGCGTGTTCAGCATCTCAAGCCTCCTCGATCTGCAGCATGTACTTGACCTTGTCGATCATTCCGAGGTTCTCCGGCGTGCTCGCAACGACGACGGTCTGATGGCGATTGCGCAACCCCAAGCCCTGGAGGCACTCCGCATGCCCGGGCGTGCGGCCGAATCGGCTCTTCAGCAGCGTGAGCTTCAGCTGCTTCAAGTCTTTCTTGGGCACGGCTTTCTTCGCCACGGCGACCTCAACTCAAGATTTCTTCAACGCTCTTGCCGCGCTTCGCAGCGATCTGCGCGGGAGAGCGCATCTGGCTCAGCGCGTTCAGCGTGGCGCGCACGACGTTGATCGGATTGCGCGACCCATAGCTTTTCGCGAGCACGTTTCGCACGCCCGCGCACTCGAGCACCGCACGCATCGCGCCGCCCGCAATGACGCCCGTGCCTTCGGACGCCGGCTGCATGAACACGCGCGTGGCGCCGTGGCTGCCGCGCAGCTCGTATTGCAGCGTGTCCTTCTTCAGGTTCACGGTCTGAAGATTCTTGCGCGCCGCCTGCATCGCTTTTTGGATTGCGAGCGGCAGCTCGCGGGCCTTGCCGTAGCCGAAACCGACGCGGCCGTTGCCGTCGCCGACGACCGTGAGGGCCGTAAAGCCGAACTGCCGGCCGCCCTTGACGACTTTCGCCACGCGATTGACCGCGACCAGCTTCTCCTGAAACTCTTCGGTGGTGTTTGCCATCCGCTCAGCTCGACTGTTCTCGCGTGCCATTTAGATTTTCAGCCCCGCTTCTCTAGCCGCGTCGGCGAGCGCCTTGAGGCGCCCGTGATACTTGAACCCGGAGCGATCGAACGCGACCTGCTCGATACCTTGCTCTTTGGCGCGCTCGGCTATCTTCTTGCCGACAGCGGCAGCCGCGGTTTTGTTCCCCGTGGTCTTCAGCGCCTCGCGCAGCTCTTTCGTGAGCGTGGACGCGCTCGTCAGCACGCGATTGCCTTCGGGAGCGATGATCTGGGCGTAGATGTGCTTCGGCGTGCGATGCACGCAAAGCCGCGGCATTCCGCGCAGCGCGATCCGCACGCGGCTTCGGCGAGCGCGGCGTTGGCGGTTGTCTCTCTTTTCCATCGCCGTCCTCCCTATTTCTTCTTCGCTTCTTTCAGCACGATCTTCTCGTCGCTGTACCGCACGCCCTTGCCTTTGTAAGGCTCCGGCGGACGGAACCCGCGCACCTCAGCCGCCACCTGGCCGACCTTTTGCCGATCCGCGCCCTTGATGATGATCTCGGTCTGGCTCGGCGTTTCGACGGTGACACCCGCCGGAACCTTGTACTCGACGGGGTGCGAGAACCCGAGCGTCAAATTCAGCTTGCTGCCCTGGGCCTGCGCGCGGTACCCGACGCCGACGAGCTCGAGCTTGCGCTGAAAGCCGGCCGTGACGCCGGTGACCATGTTGTTGATCAGGGCGCGCGTCGTGCCGGCCATTGCATTCGCAAACCGGCCGCCGGAGCGCGCAGCCACTTTCACGAGCCCGTCTTCCGCTTTCACGTCGACCTCGGAGCTCACTTGCAGCGTGAGGCTCACCTTCGGACCTTTGATGGTCAAAGACTGGCCCTGCACCTCCGCGGAGACGCCTTTGGCCAATGTCACGGGACGTCTGGCTACTCTCGACATCGCCTCAAACCTTCATCACAGCACGATGCACAGCACTTCGCCGCCGTGGCCTTCGCTGCGTGCCTGACGGTTCGTCATCACGCCTCGCGACGTCGACACGATCGCGACGCCGAGGCCACCCTGCACGACCGGCAAATCGGTCGCGCGCTTATAGATACGCAGACCCGGACGGCTCACGCGCTCCAGGCGCTCGATCACGGGCCGGTCCTGGTAGTACTTGAGCTCGATCGTCATCGTCTTCTTGTCATCGACGTCTTCCGTCGTGACGCTCGCGACGTAGCCCTCCTGCGCGAGGACTTTCGCAACCGCGAGCTTCTGTTTCGACGCCGGCATCGTGACGGACACCTTGCGCGCGGTCTGACCATTGCGGATGCGGGTCAGCATGTCGGCTACGGGATCGGTCATGCTCATTCGAATAACCTCCGGCGCTTACCAGCTGGCCTTGCGCAAGCCCGGAATCTCGCCGCGCATCGTCGCTTCGCGAAGCTTGTTGCGAGCGAGCCCGAATTTTCGATAGAAGCCGTGCGGGCGGCCGGTGATCGCGCAGCGGCTTCTCAGGCGCACGGGATTCGCATCGCGCGGCAGAGCCTGCAGGCTCTGCTGGGCGGCGAGCTTCTCGTCTTCATGCGCCTTCGGGTCGCGAATGATCTCCTTGAGCGCGGCGCGTCTTTTCGCATAGCGCTTCACGAGCTTCGCTCGCTTGGCGTTTCGCATCAGCATCGATTTCTTTGCCATCTCAAATTTCTCCCAAGCTCACGTGCGTAGCGGGAACTTGAATGCCTCGAGCAACGCTCGACCGGCCGCGTCGGTTCTTGCAGTGGTCGTGATCGAGATGTCGAGACCGCGGATCGCGTCCACTTGGTCGTAGTTGATTTCCGGAAAAATAATCTGCTCTTTCACGCCCAGGCTGTAGTTGCCGCGGCCGTCGAACGCGCGCGCCGAGAAGCCGCGGAAGTCGCGAATTCTCGGGATCGCGACGCTGATGAGTCGATCCAGAAACTCGTACATGCGCTCGTTGCGCAGCGTGACCTTGCAGCCGATCGGAACGCCGGCCCGCACCTTGAAGCTCGCGACCGACACGCGCGCATTGCACTGCACCGGTTTCTGGCCGCTGATTTTCGTGAGATCGCTCATCGCGTTCTCGAGCACCTTCTTGTCGGCCAGCGCCTCGCCGACGCCCATGTTCAGCGTAACCTTCGTGATACGCGGCACGGCCATCGGGTTCTTGAGCCCAAGCTGCTTCATCAGCGCGGGTATGACCTCTTTGTTATAGAACTCGTGCAACCTGGCCATATCAGGTATCCATGACTTCGTCGTTGGATTTGAAGTACCGCACCTTGCGGCCGTCCGCGAGGCGGCGGACACCGACACGATCGCCCTTCTGCGTGGTCGGGTTGAACAACATCACGTTCGAGCCGTCGAGCGGGCGTTCCTTCTCGATGATGCCTCCCGCAACGCCCGCGTTCGGATTCGGCCGCTGATGTTTGCGGGCGACGTTGACGTTTTCGACGAGCACGCGGCCGTCTTCATATACGCGCAGGACCGAGCCGCGCCGGCCCTTGTCCTTGCCGGTGATCACGATGACCTCGTCGCCTTTCTTGATGCGTTCCACGCCTACAGCACCTCCGGCGCCAGGGAGATGATTTTCATGAACCTGCTCGTGCGCAGCTCGCGCGTGACCGGCCCGAAGATGCGCGTGCCGATCGGCTCGAATTTGTTCGTAAGCAGCACCGCTGCATTACCGTCGAAGCGGATCGAGGAGCCATCCTGGCGGCGCAGACTGTGCTTGGTGCGCACGACGACAGCGTGATAGACCTCGCCTTTCTTCACGCGGCCGCGCGGGATCGCGTCCTTGATCGTGACCTTGATGATGTCGCCGATTCCGGCATAGCGGCGCTTCGAGCCGCCGAACACCTTGATGCACATGAGTCGCCGGGCGCCGCTGTTGTCGGCCGCATTGAGGTACGTTTGGGTCTGAATCATCGGTTGATCCTCAAGACTCGGCTTCAACCGGGGCCCGTTCGATGATCTCTACGACGCGCCACGCCTTGCGCTTACTGATCGGGCGACACTCCGCAATCGCGACCGTGTCACCCTCTTTACACGTGCCATCCTCGTCATGCGCCATGATCTTCGTGGTACGGCGAATGAACTTTCCGTACACGGGATGGCGAATCAAGCGCTCGACCGAAACGGTGACGCTCTTCTGCATCTTGTTGCTCACGACCCGGCCGATGGTTCGGCGGTTCGTGGTCTGGTTGTCAGTTTCCGCGCTCACGCTTTTGTCCACTTACTTTACGCCTTGGTCCGCTCGCGCAGAACCGTTTTTAGGCGCGCGATGTTCCTGCGCACCTTGCCATGCTGATCCGGTTTCGCACCCTGGCCCGTGGCTCCTTGCATACGCAGGTTGAACTGCTCGCGCCGTAGCTTCAGGAGCTCCTCGCCGAGCGCCTCCTCCGACATTGCTCGCAAATCTTTGGTCTTTATCACACTGCGTGCCTTACGACGAACGTGGTCTTGCAGGGCAACTTCGCCGCGGCTAACGCGAACGCCTCGCGCGCTACGTCCTCCGTCACGCCGGCGATCTCATAAAGGAGCCGGCCGGGTTGGATCTGCGCGACCCAGTACTCGACGTTGCCCTTGCCTTTGCCCTGCCGCACTTCGAGCGGCTTCTTCGTGATCGGCTTGTCCGGGAAAACGCGGATCCAAATTTTTCCCCCGCGTTTCACGTAGCGCGTCATTGCGCGCCGCGCCGCTTCGATTTGCCGCGAGGTGAGTTGGCCGCGATCGATCGATTTCAACCCGTAATCGCCAAAGCTCACGGCGTTGCCGCGCTGCGCCAAGCCGCGGTTGCGGCCCTTGAACTGCTTGCGATACTTGGTGCGTTTTGGTTGCAGCATGGACAGATTCCACTAATCTCGAGTTCCGTCGCCTTTATTCCACGGCCGGACGTTGTGGCGGGCGCGCACCTTCGGGACTTTCCGGCGCCGCGGCTTCCGGCGTGTCGAATACCTCGCCGCGGAACACCCAGACCTTGACGCCGATGACGCCGTAAGTCGTGCGGGCCTCGGCAAGACCGTAGTCGATGTCGGCGCGGAAGGTGTGCAGCGGCACGCGCCCTTCGCGGTACCACTCCGAGCGTGCGATCTCGGCGCCATTCAGGCGGCCCGCCACTTTCACCTTGATGCCTTGCGCACCGATGCGCATCGTGTTCGTAACGGCCCGGCGCATCGCGCGGCGAAACTGCACGCGGCGCTCGAGCTGCTGCGCAATACCTTCGGCCACGAGCTGCGCGTCGAGCTCGGGTTTGCGAATCTCGGCGATGTTCAGGCGCACGTCGTGAAGCGGCATGCCGAGCAGTTTCGCGACCTCGCTGCGCAGCTTCTCGATGTCCTCGCCCTTCTTGCCGATCACGATGCCCGGCCGCGCCGTGTGAATCGTGATGTTCGCCTTCTTCGCGGGGCGCTCGATTTGAATTCGGCTGACGGAGGCTTCTTTTAGCTTCTTGCGCAGGAACTCGCGCGTGCGATGGTCCTGCTCGACGTATACGGGGTACGTCTGCGTGTTGGCGTACCACTTGGAGCTCCACTCCCGAGTGATGCCGAGCCTGATGCCGATCGGATGAACCTTTTGACCCATACGTATTTACTCGAATCGGTTACTCGTCGCCTACACGCACGGTGATGTGGCTATTGCGCTTCAAGATCCGGTCGCCGCGGCCTTTCGCGCGGGCGGCGTAGCGGGCAAAGAACGGCGCGCCGTCGATCTCGATGAGCGCCACCTTGAGCTCGTCGATGTCGGCACCGTGGTTGTGCTCCGCATTCGCAATCGCAGACTCGAGCACTTTGTGAAGCACGCGCGCGGCCTTCTTCGGGCTGAACCTCAGAATTCGCAGAGCATCAGCAACCGTCTTGCCGCGGATTTGATCCGCGACGAGCCGGCACTTTTGCGGCGAGAGCCGCGCGTAACGAAGCTTAGCGGTCACTTCCATCGATCAGCCCCCCGCAGCGGGTTTGCTCGGCGGGGGCGCACCCGGCGCCGCGCCCGGCGCACCGCCACCGCCACCGCCCGCAGCCGCGGCAGCCGCAGCTGCCTCCTTGGCCTTGCGGTCGCCCGAGTGGCCGCGGAATGTTCTGGTCGGCGCAAATTCGCCGAGCTTGTGGCCCACCATGTTCTCGGACACCAGCACGGGAATGTGCTGCCGCCCGTTGTGCACCGCGATGGTCAAGCCGACCATGTCGGGCAGGACCATCGAGCGTCGCGACCAGGTTTTGATCGGGCGCCGATCGTTCGTCGCGGCGGCTTTCGCGACCTTCGCGAGCAAGTGCGCATCGATAAACGGACCTTTCTTGATCGAACGTGGCATGTGGTTACTCGTGAGCTCGAACGTTTACTTCTGCCGCCGATCGCGAACGATCATCGCGCTCGTGCGCTTGTTGTGCCGCGTCTTGTAGCCCTTCGCGGGCTGCCCCCACGGCGACACGGGGTGCGGATTACCTTGGCCCGATCTACCTTCGCCGCCGCCGTGCGGATGATCCACTGGGTTCTTGGCCACGCCGCGCACCGTGGGCTTGATGCCGCGCCAACGCTGCGCTCCGGCCTTGCCGATCTTGCGCAGGTTGTGCTCGTCGTTGCCGACCTCGCCGACCGTCGCGCGGCAATTCACGTGCACCTTGCGCATCTCACCGGAGCGTAGGCGGACGGTCACGTACTCGCCCTCCCTCGCCACGATCTGCACGGTGGCGCCCGCGCTGCGCGCAAGTTGCGCACCCTTGCCGGGCTTGAGCTCGATGCAGTGGACCTGCGTGCCGAGCGGAATGTTCTTGAGCGGCAGTGCGTTGCCGACCTTGATCGGCGCCTCCGGACCCGAAGCGATCGTGTCGCCCACCGCGATGCGCTTCGGCGCCAAGATGTAGCGTCGCTCACCGTCCGTGTACAGCACGAGAGCCAGGTGCGCCGTGCGATTCGGGTCGTACTCGAGCCGTTCCACCAGTCCCGTGATGCCGTCCTTGTCGCGTCTGAAGTCGATGACGCGGTAATTCCGCTTGTGCCCGCCGCCCTGATGCCGCACGGTCACGCGTCCCTGATTGTTACGCCCGCCGCGCTTCGGCAGCGGCGCGATCAAACCTTCGTGCGGCGCACCTTTGTGGAGGCCGGGCGTCACGACCCGGACGACGAAACGTTGTCCGGGCGATGTTGGTTTGAGCTTGCGTAGAGCCACGTTTGTTCCTCTAACCTGAAACGCGCCTACTCGGCACCGATGAAGTCGATCGACTGGCCGGCCGCCAACCGCACGTAGGCTTTTTTCCATCCTGAGCGCTGGCCGCGATTCGTCCCGAATCGCTTCGCCTTCGAGGGCATCCGCACGACCGACACTCTCTCTACCTTGACCTCGAACAGCAGCTCGACCGCGCGGCGCACGTCGGCCTTGGTCGCGTCCGAACGGACCTTGAAAACCACCTGGTTCGCGGAGGCTGCGACGCTCGTGGACTTCTCCGACACGTGCGGCCCGAGCAACACCTGCATCAAACGCTCTTGATGGGCACTCGTGCTCATCGCAACCGCTCCTCGACGATCTTCAGCGCCGCCGCTGTCAGCAGCACCTTGGGGGCGCCAGCCAGGCTCACGGGATCGACGAACCTCGCCTCGAGGACGTCGACGTTCGGCAGATTGCGCGCCGCGAGCCACAAATTGCCGTCGAACTGATCGACCACGATCAGACCCGTCTCGAACTCGAGGGCCGCGAGCTTACCCCTGAGCTCCTTCGTTTTCGGTGCGGACACCGAGAGCTCGGAGGTGACGAGCAAGCGATCCTGCCGCAGCAGCTCGGAGACCATTGACCGCAAGGCACCGCGATACATCTTGCGGTTGACCTTCTGCTCGAAGCTGCGCGGACGTGCCGCGAAGGTGCGGCCGCCGCCGACCCAAATCGGGCTGCGAATCGTGCCTACGCGAGCGCGCCCGCTGCCCTTCTGCTTCCAGGGCTTGCGGCCGCCGCCGCGCACGTCGGAGCGATTTTTCTGCGCCTTCGTGCCTGCGCGACCCGCGGCGAGATAGGCCGTGACGACCTGATGGACGAGCGGCGCATTGAACCGCGCGTCGAACGATGCGTCCGCGAGCTCGAGCGTTCCACCGGTGCCTTGTAGCTTGATCTTCATCGCTCGATCTCGTGGCCGGTTACTTCTTGGCCGCCGGGTGTTTGACTGCCGGCCGGACGACGACGCGACCGCTCGCAGCGCCCGGAATCGCGCCTTTGACGAGCAGCAGATTCCGTTCGGTGTCCACGCGCACGACCTCGAGATTCATGATCGTGTTGCGGTCCTGGCCGAGCCGGCCCGCCATGCGCTTGCCGGGGAAGACTCTGCCCGGCGTCTGCCGCTGGCCGATGGAGCCCGGCGCGCGATGCGAGAGGGAATTACCGTGCGACATGGGTTGCTTCGAGAAGTGGTGGCGCTTGATGACGCCCGCGTAGCCCTTGCCCTTAGTCGTACCCGTTACGTCGACGAATTGACCGGCCTGGAAGCGATCGACCTTGAGCTCCGCGCCCGGCGCAAGATCCGCGCCCTCGTCGCCGTCGAGCCGAAACTCCCAAAGCCCCTCGCCCGCGGCTACCTCGGTTTTCTTGAAGTGCCCGTCCGCGGGCTTGCCGAGCCGGTGCGCGCGCGGCGCAGCCCCGACCGTGACCTGCACGGCGCGGTAGCCGTCTCGATCGGCCGTCTTCAACGTGGTGACGCGATTCGGGAGGGCCTCAATGACCGTGACCGGGACTGCATCCCCGGCCGCCGTGAAAATGCGGGTCATGCCGCATTTTCGGCCCACTAAACCGACTGACATCTGCGATTCCTCTATATCCGCACCGACTGCGTCGGCCGGCGCTTCAGCCAGGGCTGCCATCAAGGCGCTCTGGCACCTAAAAAGACTCCGCCGGGTGTCTAGAACCGGTAGGAGCCTTTTGTGTCGTTGTCGGGTGATCCCCGACAACCCCTGTTCGAAACCGGGCGGCGATCCAGTCGTCCGAGCCGGCGAAAGAGCCCGGCATTATAACCACCGGTTAAACAGCAGTTCAATCGGGGTCAGGCACGGGAGACCGGAAACGGGGTCAGGCACCGGTGCCTGACCCCGCGTTAGTTCAGCTTGATCTGCACGTCGACGCCGGCCGGCAGCTCGAGCTTCATGAGCGCATCGACGGTCTTGTCCGTCGGGTCGACGATATCCATGAGCCGCTTGTGGGTCAGGAGCTCGTACTGGTCCCGGGCATCCTTGTTCGCGTGCGGCGAAACCAGGATCGTGTAGCGCTCGACCTTGGTCGGCAGCGGCACCGGGCCCCGGACCGTCGCGCCCGTGCGCTTGGCCGTCTCGACGATCTCTCGGGCCGATTTGTCGATCAAACGATGATCGAACGCCTTGAGGCGGATGCGAATATTCTGATTAGTGGCCATGTTTCCTACTCGATGATCTTCGAGACGACGCCGGCGCCCACGGTGCGGCCGCCTTCGCGGATCGCAAACCTCAAACCTTCCTCCATCGCGATCGGAGAGATCAGGTCCACCTTCATCTGAATGTTGTCACCGGGCATCACCATCTCGGTTGCCTCCGGCAACTCCACCGCTCCCGTCACGTCCGTCGTGCGGAAATAAAACTGCGGCCGGTAACCCTTGAAGAACGGCGTGTGCCGCCCCCCTTCCTCTTTCGTCAGCACGTACACCTCGCACTCGAACTTCGTGTGCGGCGTGATGGAACCGGGCTTCGCCAGCACCTGCCCACGCTCCACTTCCTCGCGCTTCGTGCCGCGCAGCAGCACCCCAACGTTGTCGCCCGCTCGCCCCTCATCCAGGAGCTTCCTGAACATCTCAACACCCGTGCAGATCGTCTTGGTCGTCGGCTTGATCCCCACGATCTCCACCTCGTCCCCCACCTTGACGATCCCTCGATCGATACGCCCCGTGACCACCGTGCCGCGACCCGAGATCGAGAAACACGTCCTCGATCGGCATCAAGAACGGCCCATCGATCAAGCGCTCCGGCACCGGAATGTACTTGTCCATCTCCGTCACCAGCTTGATCACACTCTGGGTCCCCAGCTCCGACGCCTCCCCTTCCAGCGCCTTCAACGCACTGCCCGTCACGATCGGCGTCTTGTCGCCCGGAAACTCGTACATCGTCAGCAAATCCCGGACCTCGAGCTCCACCAGCTCCAGCAAGCTCCGCGTCATCCACCATGTCGGCCTTGTTCAGGTACACCAGGATGTACGGCACGCCCACCTGCCGCGCCAACAAAATGTGCTCGCGCGTCTGCGGCATCGGCCCGTCCGCCGCCGATACCACCAATATCGCACCGTCCATCTGCGCCGCACCCGTGATCATGTTCTTCACGTAGTCCGCGTGCCCCGGACAGTCCACGTGCGCGTAGTGCCGCGCATCGCTCTCGTACTCCACGTGCGCCGTCGCAATCGTGATCCCGCGGGCCTTTTCCTCCGGCGCCTTGTCAATCTGGTCGTACGCCATGAACGTCCCGCCGTGCTTCTCCGCCATCACCTTCGTCAGCGCCGCCGTCAACGTCGTCTTCCCATGATCCACATGCCCAATCGTCCCAACATTCACATGCGGCTTCTTCCGCTCAAACTTTGCCTTGCCCACGGTTTCTTACCTCGTTTTTCGTTCCTGGTCAGCGCCGCAACGGCTCGATCCGAAAACCTTATCCCCGATCCTTGATGACTTCTTGCGCAACGTTCGCCGGCACCTCGGCGTAATGCCCGAATTCCATCGTGTAAGTTGCGCGGCCTTGACTCATCGAGCGCAGCGTCGTGGCGTAACCGAACATCTCCGACAGCGGCACTTGCGCGCGCACGATCTTGCCAGCGGGCCCGTCCTCCAATCCTTGGAGCACGCCGCGGCGGCGGCTCAAGTCGCCGTTCACGTCGCCCATGTAGTCCTCGGGCGTCACGACCTCGACGTTCATGATCGGCTCGAGCAGCACCGGTCGTGCCTTTTTCGCGCCTTCCTTGAAAGCCATGGAGCCCGCGATCTTGAACGCAATTTCGCTCGAATCGACGTCGTGGTACGAGCCGTCGAAGACCGTGACCTTCACGTCGACGACCGGATAGCCCGCGATCACGCCGTTCGCGATCTGCTCCCGCACGCCCTTGTCGACGGCCGGGATGTACTCGCGCGGCACGACGCCGCCGACGATGCCGTTGACGAACTCATAGCCGGTCCCGGGGGGCAGCGGCTCGAGCCGGAGATACACGTGGCCGTATTGGCCGCGGCCGCCACTCTGGCGCACGAACTTGCCTTCCTGCTCGACGGCGGCACGAATCGTCTCGCGATAAGCGACCTGCGGCTTCCCGACGTTCGCCGCCACGCTGAACTCGCGCTTCATGCGCTCGACGATGATCTCCAGATGCAACTCGCCCATGCCCGCGATGATGGTCTGGCCCGACTCCTCGTCGGTGCGCACGCGGAATGATGGATCCTCGCGCGCGAGCTTGCCGAGTGCGATGCCCATCTTCTCTTGGTCGGCCTTCGTCCTTGGCTCGACGGCGACCGCGATCACGGGCTCGGGGAACTCCATCTTCTCCAGTGTGATCACGTTCTTCGGATCGGTGAGGCTGTCACCGGTCGTGACGTCTTTGAGCCCCACGGCAGCCGCGATGTCGCCCGCGCGCACCTCTTTGATTTCGTTGCGCTCGTTCGCGTGCATCTGCAGCAAGCGGCCGATGCGTTCCTTCCTGTCCTTCACCGGATTGAACACGGTGTCGCCGGAGGCGAGCACACCCGAGTAGACGCGGAAGAACGTGAGATTGCCGACGAACGGATCGGTTGCGATCTTGAACGCGAGCGCGGCGAACGGCTCGTCATCGCTCGCGGTGCGCGTGGCTTCCGTCTTGTTCTCGAGGAAACCCTTGACCGGCGGGCGATCCGACGGCGCAGGCAGATAGTCCACCACGGCGTCGAGCACGGCCTGCACACCCTTGTTCTTGAACGCCGAGCCGCACAGCACCGGGACGATTTCGCCTTTCACGCAGCGCGCCCGAAGACCGCGCTTGATGTCCTCGATGCTCAACGTGCCGCTTTCGAGATACTTGTGAAGCAGCTCTTCGTCGCCCTCAGCGGCCGCTTCGATGAGCTTCTCGCGGTACTCCTTCGCGGGCTGCTTCAAGTCCGTCGGGATTTCGCGCTCCTCGAAGCGCATTCCCTGCGTCTCGTCGTCCCACGCGATCGCTTTCATCTTGATCAGGTCGACGACGCCCTCGAATTTTTCCTCGGCGCCGACGGGCAGCTGCAAAGCCACCGGATTGCCGCGTAAGCGCTCTTTGATCTGACGCAACACGCGATAAAAATCGGCCCCCGCACGATCCATCTTGTTCACGAACGCGAGCCGGGGTACGCCGTACTTGTTGGCTTGCCGCCAGACGGTTTCGGATTGCGGCTCTACGCCGCCGACGGAGCAGAACAGCGCTACGGCTCCGTCGAGCACGCGCAGACTGCGCTGCACCTCGATCGTGAAATCGATGTGGCCCGGAGTATCGATGATATTGATGCGGTGCTCCGGATAGGTCTGGTCCATGCCTTTCCAGAAGCACGTGGTCGCGGCGGACGTGATCGTGATACCGCGTTCCTGTTCCTGCTCCATCCAGTCCATGACGGCGGCGCCGTCGTGGACTTCGCCCATCTTGTGGGATACGCCGGTGTAGAACAGGATGCGTTCAGTCGTCGTGGTCTTGCCGGCATCGATGTGGGCCATGATGCCGATATTCCGATAGTGTTGGAGTGGGGTCTTCCGCGTCACGGCTGAGGCCTCGGTCCATCGGGCGCTTACCACCGATAATGCGCGAACGCTCTATTCGCGTCCGCCATTCGATGCGTGTCTTCGCGTTTCTTCACGGCCGCGCCACGGTTGTCCGCGGCGTCCATCAATTCGTGCGCCAAGCGCATGGCCATGCTCTTCTCGGACCGGCTCCTGGCGGCATCGATCGCCCAACGCATTGCGAGGGTCTCGCGCCGCGCCGAGCGCACCTCGACCGGCACCTGATAAGTAGCGCCGCCGACTCGTCTGGACTTCACCTCGACCGCGGGCTTGATGTTGTCTAGCGCCTGGCCGAGCAACTCGAGCGCGCGAAGCTTGTCCTCGCCGGTGCGCGTCGCAATCCGGTCCAACGCGCCGTACACGATGGCTTCGGCCGTGGACTTCTTGCCGCTCTTCATCACCATGTTGATGAACTTGGCGAGCATCTGATTCCCATATTTCGGGTCGGGCAGTGCTACGCGGCGCGGTGCTGGTGCTCTTCTCGACATTGGCTACCCCTTCGGACGCTTCGCGCCGTACTTCGAGCGCCCTTGACGCCGATCGCTGACGCCGCCGCAATCGAGCGTCCCGCGCACGACGTGATAGCGCACGCCGGGCAAATCCTTGACGCGACCGCCGCGGATCAGCACGACCGAGTGCTCCTGCAGATTGTGGCCTTCGCCGCCGATGTAGCTCGTCACCTCGAAGCCGTTCGTCAAACGTACGCGTGCCACTTTGCGCATGGCCGAGTTCGGCTTCTTCGGCGTCGTGGTATAGACGCGCGTGCAGACGCCGCGCTTCTGCGGCGAAGCGGCCAGCGCGGGCACGTTGCTTTTCGCCTTGCGAATCGTGCGCGGTTTACGAACGAGTTGGTTGGTCGTCGCCATTCGATGCTTCCAAATAAATTTAGGCCCGTTGCCGATTATCTTTCGGCATCCGGGCCAACTAGAGCCTCCTGGCACTCGCCGATCCGGCGCGTTTTTGCGCCCGGGTCGCCGGCAGAGGCACGCGGAGAGCCAGGAAGTTTAGGGTTCCGGGCGCATGTGCGTCAACCTGAACGTGCGCGGCCGCGGCTGATCGATCGGGCCCGCCCCCGTGCGGAGGGCCCGCTCAGCGTGGCTGGCAGTCGTAGCGCGGGATCGAGCCTCCGAGCGCGAGCCAATGGCCGTCGATCACGGCCGGGGCCGTGAACGTCGAGGGATCCGTCACGGTCACCCGGAAGTCGAGCCGGCTCTGCTCCTCGCTCAAGCTGTACCGTTCGACGATCCGCACGGCACTGCTCTGCGGCGTGCCCCGGTTGTCGAAAAAGGGCCAGCTCACGCGCGACGTCGTGACGACGAGGTCTTCGCCTTCCCATACGGCCCACCGAGTAGCCGAGCCGCGACGCGGGCTCCCCCGCCGGCGGCTCGGCGCGGTCCATGTGGATCGTCCGCTCGGTGTCGTAGAGCTCCGTGCGCTGGGTGATCGTCGCCCCGCGGTCGATGAACTCGAACGGGTGCGGGTTGAAGAGAAGCCGCGGCATTCCCTCCGGCTCGCAGCGGGTCGCGAAGTTGTCGAACAGGTCGAACGAGGCTCGCGCAGCGACCGCGGCCGCAGTGAACGGCAAGCGCTCCAGCGCCGCGGCGCCGGCGGGGTTCGGGGCCGGCACGCTCCAGACCCTGAAAATGCCGCGATTCTCACTGGCCGGATCGCCGGCGACGCGATCCCTCGCCTGGATGAGCCGATCCGGCGTCCGTGAAATAGGCCGGGGCGCCTGTCAACATCTGCGCTTCGCGGCCGTCCGGAAGCAGCACGCTCGTCACGCCCGCGACGCAGCGGGTCGCGTTCGGAGACCCTGACCGCCGCCTTGACACGTGTCGCCCGTCGCGGAACAGTTCGCTCGTGACGCCCGCGCGCCCGAGCGTCATCAAGCGAGCCGCCTTCGAGGCTCCAGACCTGCGTTTGGCCGTCCGGCGCGACCGTCTTGAGCCTGATCCTGATGTGCGGGTTCGCCCAGAGCACGTCGACGATCTCGCCGTCGAGCGTCCGGCTTTCATCGGTGTAGATCGCGAGCGAGTGGTGGGCGGGCGCCTTGGCCGCGGCTAGCAGCGCGACAACGGTCAAGAAGGCACAGACTCGCTTACGCCATGCCGCACCCTTTTGCTCCAACCGATCCTCCGCCGCCGCCGCGAGGGGCTTCGGCGCCGGCCCGGGCACCGGGCTCAAGCGCCGATCCGTTCTACCGACTAGCTCGCGGGCGTCGCCTCCGCAACCGACTTCGCCTCAGCCGCCAAAGCCGCTGCTGCAGCGGCCTCCGCGGCAGCGCGCTGCTGCTGGACCTCGAGCTCCTTGAGCTCCGCCGCCAGGATGTCCTCCTGCGTGCGGCGCCGATCCTCGTGATGGGCGTAGCCCGATCCCGCCGGGATCAGCCGGCCGACGATGACGTTTTCCTTGAGTCCCCGCAGATCGTCGCGCAACCCCCGCACCGCCGCCTCGGTGAGAACCCTCGTGGTCTCCTGGAACGAGGCCGCGGAGATGAACGACTCCGTAGCGAGCGACGCCTTCGTGATGCCGAGCAGCACCGGCTCGTACTGTGCCGGCTTGCCCTGCTTCGACTCGATTTCGCGGTTGGCCTCCGTCACCCGAGTGCGATCCAGCTGCTCGCCGCGGAGCATCTTGCTGTCGCCCGAATCGGTGATCTCGACCTTGCGCAGCATCTGACGAATGATCACCTCGATGTGCTTGTCGTTGATCTTCACGCCCTGGAGCCGGTAGACGTCCTGGATCTCGCGGACCAGATAGTCGGCCAGCCTCTCGACGCCTTGCAGGCGCAGGATATCGTGCGGATTCGGCTCGCCGTCGGCGATGATCTCGCCGCGCAACACCTTTTCGCCTTCGAACACGTTCAGGTGCCGCCACTTCGGAATCAGCTCCTCGTGCTGCTCGGCCTCCTCGTCGGTGATCACTAGCCGGCGTTTGCCCTTCGTTTCCTTGCCGAAGCTCACGGTGCCGGAGTATTCCGCGAGAATCGCGGGATCCTTCGGCCGACGGGCCTCGAACAAGTCGGCCACGCGCGGCAGACCGCCCGTGATGTCGCGGGTCTTCGAGCTCTCCTGCGGCAAGCGCGCGAGCACGTCGCCAACCGCGACGCGTGCGCCATTCTCCATGCTGATCACGGCTCCCGAGGGCAGCGCGTAGGCGGCCGGAATGTCCGTGTTCGGGAACGTGATCGCCTTGCCATGGCTGTCGACGAGCTTCGCAGTGGGCCGGTAATCGGTCCTGCTCTGCGCCGCGTCGAGCACGACGATGCTGGTCAGACCCGTGATCTCGTCGACCTGGGTCGTGATCGTGACGCCGTCGATGAAGTCCTCGAACTTCAGGTAGCCGCTCACTTCGGTGACGACCGGATGCGTGTGCGGATCCCAGCTCGCGATGAGCTGTCCCGGCGAGACGGCTTCCCCGTCCTTGACGCCGAGCGTCGCGCCGTAGGGCACCTTGTAGCGCTCGCGCTCGCGCCCGAACTCGTCAATGACCGCGAGCTCTCCTGAGCGCGACGTCGTGATGCGGTGCCCCTTTTGCTCATGGGTGACCGCTTTCACGTTGATCATCCGAATCGTACCGGCGCTCTTGACCTCCACGCTGTTGACGGCCGCGGAGCGAGAAGCCGCACCGCCGATGTGGAACGTGCGCATCGTGAGCTGCGTGCCGGGCTCGCCGATCGATTGCGCCGCGATGACCCCGACGGCTTCGCCGCGGTTCACGCGATGGCCTCGCGCCAAGTCGCGACCGTAGCACTGCGCGCAAACGCCGTAACGCGTCTCGCAAGTGATCGGCGAACGCACCAGGACCTGATCGATCGAGTACGCCTCGAGCTTCTTGACCGCGTTCTCGTCGAGCAGCGTACCCGCCTCGAGCACGACCGTGTCGGACCCGGGAGCCAGAACGTCGACCGCGGTCGCGCGGCCGAGCACCCGCTCGCGCAGCGGCTCGACGATGTCGCCGCCCTCGACGAGCGGCGTCATCAGAAGACCCTGCGTGGTCCCGCAGTCGGGATCCGTGACGACCAAGTCTTGAGCCACATCGACGAGCCGGCGCGTGAGATAACCCGGAGTTCGCAGTCTTCAACGCCGTGTCGGCGAGGCCCTTGCGCGCGCCGTGCGTCGAGATGAAGTACTGCAGCACGTCGAGGCCTTCGCGGAAGTTGGCCGTGATCGGCGTCTCGATGATCGAGCCGTCGGGCTTCGCCATGAGTCCGCGCATGCCGGCGAGCTGCCTGATCTGCGCAGCGGAGCCTCTGGCTCCGGAGTCGGCCATCATGTAGATCGAGTTGAACGACTCCTGCGTCTTGCCCTTGCCGCCGGCGGCCACGGGCTCCACACCGAGCTTCTCCATCATCGCCTTCGCGACTTGATCGTTCGTGCGCGACCAGATGTCGACCACTTTGTTGTAGCGCTCGCCGTCGGTGACGAGACCGGCGGAGTACTGGTCCTGAATGTCCTTCACCTCGCTTTCGGCGGCTTGCAGGATGCGCGACTTCTCGTCGGGAACGACCATGTCGTTCACGCCGAACGAGACACCCGCACGCGTCGCGTAGTGGAAGCCCGTGTACATGAGCTGGTCCGCGAACACGACGGTTTCCTTGAGACCGAGCTGACGATAGCAAGCATTGATCGTGGCCGAGATCGCGCGCTTGTTCATCGCGCGATTGATCGTCTCGAACGGCAGGCCTTTCGGCATGATCTCGGACAAGAGCGCGCGGCCAACGGTCGTTGCCACGAGCTGTCTTCGTGGTCGACGCCGTCGATTTGCTGGGGGATGCGCACCTTGATGCGCGCGTGCAGATCCGCGTTGCCCGACTCGTAAGCCCGATGCACCTCCTCCACGTCGGCGAACACCATGCCTTCGCCTTGCGCGTTCACGCGCTCGCGCGTCATGTAATAGATACCGAGCACCACGTCCTGCGACGGCACGATGATCGGCTCACCGTTCGCGGGGGACAAAATGTTGTTGCTCGACATCATCAAGGCGCGCGCCTCGAGCTGCGCCTCGATCGAGAGCGGCACGTGCACGGCCATCTGGTCGCCGTCGAAGTCCGCATTGAACGCGGTGCAAACGAGCGGATGCAGCTGGATGGCTTTGCCTTCGATCAGCACGGGCTCGAACGCTTGAATGCCGAGCCGGTGCAACGTCGGCGCGCGGTTCAAGAGCACCGGATGCTCGCGAATGACCTGCTCCAGGATGTCCCAGACCTCGGGCCCCTCGCGCTCGACCAAGCGCTTCGCGGCCTTGATCGTCGTCGCCTCGCCGCGTAACTGCAGCTTCGAGAAGATGAACGGCTTGAAGAGCTCGAGTGCGAGCTTTTTCGGCAAGCCGCATTGATGCAGCTTCAAGGTCGGGCCGACCACGATGACCGAGCGGCCCGAGTAGTCGACTCTCTTGCCGAGCAGGTTCTGGCGGAAGCGGCCCTGCTTGCCTTTGATCATGTCGGCGAGGGATTTCAGCGGGCGCTTGTTCGTACCCGTGATCGCGCGGCCGCGGCGGCCGTTGTCGAGCAACGCGTCCACGGACTCCTGCAGCATGCGCTTCTCGTTGCGCACGATGATGTCGGGCGCATTGAGCTCGAGCAACCGGCGCAGGCGGTTGTTGCGGTTGATCACGCGCCGGTAGAGGTCGTTCAAGTCCGACGTCGCGAAGCGGCCGCCGTCGAGCGGCACGAGCGGCCGCAGATCCGGCGGCAGCACGGGCAGCACGGTCATGACCATCCATTCGGGATGATTCGACGACTCGAGGAACGACTCCACGAGCTTTAGCCGTTTCGTCAGGCGCTTGATTTTCGTCTCGGAGTTAGTGGCGCCGATCTCATCGCGCACCTTGTTGACCTCGGTGTCGAGGTTCATCGACGCGAGCAGATCGCGCACGGCTTCGGCGCCCATCCGGGCGTCGAACTCATCACCGTATTGCTCGATCGCCTCGAGATAGGCCTCGTCGGTCATGAGCTGACCGCGCTCGAGCGGCGTCATACCGGGATCGACCACGACGAAAGCTTCGAAGTAGAGGATTCGCTCGATCTCGCGCAGCGTCATGTCGAGCATCAAACCGATGCGCGACGGCAGCGATTTCAAGAACCAGATGTGCGCGACCGGGCTCGCGAGCTCGATGTGTCCCATGCGCTCGCGCCGCACCTTGGTCTGCGTGACCTCGACGCCGCACTTCTCGCAGACCACGCCGCGGTGCTTCAAGCGCTTGTACTTGCCGCACAAGCACTCGTAGTCCTTGATCGGTCCGAAGATCTTCGCGCAGAACAGCCCGTCGCGCTCCGGCTTGAAGGTGCGGTAGTTGATCGTTTCCGGCTTCTTGACCTCGCCGTACGACCACGACCGGATCATGTCTGGCGACGCCAAACCGATCCGGATCAGATCGAAATCTTCGACCGCGCTTTGCTGCCTGAATAGTTTCAGTAGATCTTTCATCTAATACCACCTACTGCCAATGTTCTCACCGACACCACCTCGTTCCCGAACCGCGACTTGCTACGCCGTATCGAGATCGATGTTGATGCCGAGCGAACGAATTTCCTTGACCAATACGTTGAACGACTCCGGCATGCCGGCGTGCATCTCGTGCGTGCCGTCGACGATGTTCTTGTACATCTTCGTGCGGCCCTGCACGTCGTCCGACTTGACGGTAAGCATCTCTTGCAGCGTGTACGCCGCGCCGTAGGCCTCGAGTGCCCAGACTTCCATCTCGCCGAATCGCTGCCCGCCGAACTGCGCCTTCCCGCCTAGCGGCTGCTGCGTGACCAAGCTGTACGGCCCCGTGGAACGCGCATGCATCTTGTCGTCGACCAAGTGGTTCAACTTCAGCATGTACATGTAGCCGACGGTGACAGGCCGGTCGAACCGCTCGCCGGTGCGGCCGTCGTAGAGCACGGTCTGGCCCGTCTCCGGCAGGTCCGCCATCTTCAGGAGCTGCTTGATCTCGTCCTCGTGGGCACCATCGAACACCGGAGTCGCGATCGGCACGCCGTGTGAAAGGTTCTGAGCGAGCTCGGTCATCTCGTCGTCGTTCAACGAGGCGACGTCGGCCTTTTGGCCGCCCGTTTGGTTGTAGATCTTGTCGATGAATCCGCGCAGCTCCTTGACGGTGCTGCCCGTGCGGATCATCTCGCCGATCTTGAGTCCCAAGCCCTTCGCCGCCCAGCCCAAATGCGTCTCGAGCACTTGGCCGACGTTCATACGTGAGGGCACGCCGAGCGGGTTCAAGACGATGTCGACCGGCGTGCCGTCCGCCATGTACGGCATGTCCTCCACCGGCACGATCGTCGAGATCACGCCCTTATTGCCGTGCCGGCCCGCCATCTTGTCGCCCGGTTGGACGCGGCGCTTCACGGCGAGGTAGACCTTGACCATCTTGAGCACGCCGGGCGCCAAGTCGTCGCCCGCGGTGATCTTCTGCTTCTTCTCCTCGAACCGCTTGTCGAATTGCTCGCGCTGGGAGCGCAATCGTTCCGCGGCCTGCTCGAGCTGAGCATTCGCCTCGTCGCTCTTCACGCGCACGCCGAACCACTGCTCGCGCGGTAACGCATCGAGATACGTTTTCGTCACCTTCGCGCCGGCTGCGAGCCCTTCGGGTCCACCCGCAGCAACCTTGTGCACGAGCAGCCGCTCGACGCGTTGATAAATGTCGTCTTCGAGGATGCGCTGCTGGTCGTCCAAGTCCTTGCGGACCGATTCCAGCTCCTGCCGCTCGATCGACAAAGCGCGGCCGTCCTTCTCCACACCGTCGCGCGTGAACACCCGTACGTCGATCACCGTGCCGTCCATGCCCGGCGGCACGCGTAGGCTCGTGTCCTTAACGTCCGACGCCTTCTCGCCGAAGATCGCGCGAAGCAGTTTTTCTTCCGGCGTGAGCTGTGTCTCGCCCTTGGGCGTGACTTTACCCACCAAGATGTCGCCGGCGCTCACCTCCGCGCCGATGAACGCGATGCCGGATTCATCGAGCTTCGTCAAAGCCGCGTCGCCCACGTTCGGGATGTCTGCCGTGACCTCTTCCGGCCCGAGCTTCGTGTCGCGCGCGACGCAAGTGAGCTCTTCGATGTGAATCGTCGTGAAACGATCCTCCTCGACGACGCGCTCGGAGATCAGAATCGAGTCCTCGAAGTTGTAGCCGTTCCAGGGCATGAAAGCGACGAGCAGGTTCTGGCCGAGCGCGAGCTCGCCCATGCTCGTGGACGGACCGTCCGCGAGCACGTCACCCTTCTCGATCGCGTTGCCCGCTTTGACGAGCGGCCGCTGATTGATGCAGGTGTTCTGGTTCGAGCGCGTGTACTTCGTGAGGTTGTAGATGTCGACGCCGGCTTCACCCGCCTTCGTCTCTTCGTCCTTCACACGCACGACGATGCGCGACGCGTCGACGGAGTCGACGACGCCGCCGCGGCGCGCGATCACGGTCACGCCCGAGTCCACGGCCACTGCGCGCTCCATGCCGGTGCCGACGAGCGGCGTTTCCGTCCGCAGAGTGGGGACCGCTTGGCGCTGCATGTTCGAGCCCATCAACGCGCGGTTTGCGTCGTCGTGCTCGAGGAACGGGATCAGCGACGCGGCCACGGACACGATCTGCTTCGGCGATACGTCCATGTACTGGATCTGGTCCGCCGGCAACAACGCGAACTCGTTTTGATGGCGGGACGACACGAGGTCGTCGACGAACTCGCCCTTCGGGGACAGGTTCGCGTTCGCCTGTGCGATCACGTACTGGCCTTCCTCGATCGCCGACAGGTAATCGATCTCGCTGCTTACGCGACCGTTAATGACCTTGCGGTACGGCGTCTCGAGGAAACCGTATTCGTTGGTCCGGGCATAGACGGCCAAGGAGTTGATCAGGCCGATGTTCGGCCCTTCCGGCGTCTCGATCGGGCACACGCGTCCGTAGTGCGTCGGATGCACGTCGCGGACCTCGAATCCCGCCCGCTCGCGCGTCAAGCCGCCTGGGCCGAGTGCCGAAACGCGGCGTTTGTGCGTGACTTCCGACAGCGGATTGTTCTGGTCCATGAACTGCGACAGCTGGCTCGAGCCGAAGAATTCCTTCACGGCGGCCGCAACCGGCTTCGCGTTGATCATCTCCTGCGGCATCAAGCCTTCGGACTCGGCGAGCGTGAGGCGTTCCTTGACGGCGCGCTCGACGCGCACCAAGCCGATGCGAAACGCGTTCTCCGCCATCTCACCCACGCTGCGCACGCGGCGGTTGCCCAAGTGATCGATGTCGTCGACCGTGCCGTTGCCGTTGCGGATATCGATCAGCGTCTTCAAAACATCGATGATGTCTTCCTTCGACAGCACGCCCGGCCCTTCGGACTCGCCGCGGCCCACGCGCCGGTTGAACTTCATGCGGCCGACGGCCGAAAGGTCATAGCGCTCCGTGTTGAAGAACAGGTTCTGGAAGAGGTTCTCCGCAGCTTCCTTCGTGGGCGGCTCGCCCGGACGCATCATGCGGTAGATCTCGACGAGCGCCTCGAGCTTGTTCGTGGTCGAGTCGATCTTCAGCGTATTCGAGATAAACGCTCCGCGGTCGAGATCGTTCACGAACAGCGTCTCGATCCTCTTGACGCCCGCCGCGACGAGCTTCTCGATGGTTTGCGCCGTGAGCTCCTCGTTCGCGCTCGCAATGAGCTCGCCCGTGCCCTTGTCGACGATGTCGTGCGCGAGCATCTTGCCTTCGAGGTAATCGACCGGAACGTCGAGCTCCTTGATCTTGGCCTGCTCGAGCTCGCGCACGTGCCGCAACGTGATGCGCCGATCCTTCTCGACGATCACCTTGCGTCCTATCTTGATGTCGAAGCTTGCGGTCTCGCCGCGCAGCCGCTCAGGCACGAGCTTGAGCTGCACGCCGTCCTTCGACAGCGTGAACTCGTTCTTGTCGAAGAACAGATCCAGGATCTGTTCGTTCGTGAAGTCGAGCGCGCGCAAGATGATGCTCACGGGCAGCTTGCGCCGGCGGTCGATACGCACGAACACCGAGTCCTTCGGATCGAACTCGAAGTCGAGCCACGAGCCCCGATACGGAATGACGCGCGCGGAGAACAACAGCTTGCCGGACGAGTGCGTCTTGCCTTTGTCGTGGTCGAAGAACACGCCGGGCGAGCGGTGCAACTGGGAGACGATGACGCGTTCGGTACCGTTGATCACGAACGTGCCGTGATCGGTCATCAGCGGCATCTCGCCGAGATAGACCTCTTGCTCACGGATATCCTTGACCTTCTTCTTGGTCGCGGTCGAGGCCTCCTTGTCGTAGATCACCAGGCGAACGAGCACGCGCAGCGGCGCCGCATAGGTCAGCCCGCGCAGCTGGCATTCCTTGACGTCGAACACGGGATCGCCCAAGCGATAGCTCACGTACTCGAGCGCGGCGTTGCCCGAGTAGCTCACGATCGGGAATACGCTGCGAAACGCCGCATGCAGACCCATGTCTTCGCGCGCTTCGGGCGCAACGGCTTCCTGCAGAAACTTCTGATACGAGTCGAGCTGGATCGAAAGGAGATAGGGAACGCTCAAGATACCCGGCAGCTTCCCGAAATCCTTGCGAATGCGCTTTTTCTCGGTGAACGAATACGCCATGCCTGCTACTCCGACTGTGTAGGCCAGCAAAAAAAGTGGCTTGGCGCCCGGCACGAACTGCCGGCGGCGCAAGCGCACTGACTATGCATTACCCGACCGTCCGCTCGTCTCATGCGCGACGAGCCGGCCTGCGATAGCGTCGCAACGCCCCCATCACTTGACGGTAGCGGCGGCGCCTGCCTCTTCGAGCTGCTTCTTGATGGTCTCCGCCTCGTCCTTCGTGACGGCTTCTTTCACGGTCGAAGGCGCTCCCTCGACCAGATCCTTGGCCTCCTTGAGACCTAGGCCCGTGACCGCGCGAACGACCTTGATGACGGCCACCTTGTTCGGGCCGAACGAGCTCATGACGACGTCGAACTCGGTCTTCTCCTCGACGGCTGCTGCAGCGGCCCCACCGGCCCCGGCTGCGGCGGCGACGGCCACCGGCGCGGCGGCGGAAACGCCCCATTTCTCCTCGAGCGCCTTCACGAGCTCCACGATTTCCATGATCGGTTTGGCGGAAAGCGCATCGATCAACTCTGCATTGGACAACGCCATGACTAACTACTCCTCGAAAAAATCGTTACCTGAAAATGTTCACTATTGAGCCGGCTGCTCGCTTCGGGCCTTCAGCGTACGAGCCAACATCGCCGCCGGTTCGGCCAACGTCCGGACCAACTGCGTGAGCGGCGCGTTCAACACGCGCAGCAAACTGGCGCGGGCCTCCTCGAGCGTCGGGAGAGCGGCCAGTCGATCCAAGTCCGACGGCGCATAGAGCTCGCCGCCGATCGACAAAGCCACCGTCACGAGCTTCTCGTGATCCTTCGCGAAACCCTTGAAGACTCTCGCGGCCGCACCGGGGTCCTCGCGAGAGAAAGCGAGCACCAACGGGCCCTTGAGACTGCCCTTCATGCACTCGAAGCTCGTGCCTTCGATGGCGCGCCGCGCCAACGTGTTCTTCACGACCTTCACGTACACGCCGGATTTGCGCGCAGCCGCCCGAAGCTGGGTCATCTGCGCCACGGTCAGGCCGCGGTACTCGGCGGCAATCGCAGACTGTGCGGTCGCCGCCACCGCGCTGACCTCAGCGACGACGGCTTGTTTTGCTTCGATTTTCAGCGACATCTAGTACTCCCTGGCAGCGTCTTCTTCCAACGAGAAGACGACTCCCACGTGGGCTTGCACACACTCCGCTTCGAGCCCTTGCGAGCACTCGCGGTCCCTTTGACGGTATGCCTCACCCGGCCAGGCCAAGTCAGGTAACACCATCTGCGTAGGCGGCTGTTCCGCCATTACTCCTCCCAAGCGGAGGGACCTACGGTCTTCGATGACGGTCGGCTTCCGCCGACCCAAAATCAGGATCAGGCACGGCGCCTGACCCCACTAACTCTCGTCCTCCGTCGCCGTGATCAACGACGACTGGTCGATGAGGACGCCGGGCCCCATCGTCGAGGACACCGAGACCTTCTGCATGTAGACGCCCTTTGCCGACGCCGGCCGCGACTTGTTGAGGTCGGTGACGAGCGCCGTCAAGTTGTCCTTCAGCGCGTGGACGTCGAAGCTAACGTTGCCGATGACGCAGTGCACCGTGCCGGCCTTGTCGGCGCGGTAGCGCACTTGCCCGGCCTTCGCGTTGCGCACTGCGCCCGCGACGTCCGCCGACACCGTGCCCACCTTGGGATTGGGCATCAAGCCGCGCGGGCCGAGTATCTGGCCCAACTTACCGACGACGCGCATCGCGTCGGGGCTTGCGATCACGACGTTGAAATCGAGGTCGCCGCCCTGGATACGCTCGGCCAAGTCTTCCATGCCGACAATGTCGGCTCCGGCCTGCTTCGCGGCCTCGGCGTTGGCGCCCTGCGCGAACACGGCGACGCGGACCTTCTTGCCGCTGCCGTGCGGCAGGACCGTGGAGCCCCGGACGACCTGGTCGGACTTCTTGGGATCGATCCCGAGATTGATCGCAACGTCGACAGACTCGACAAATTTCGCGTGCGCAAGTTCCTTTACGAGCTTCAACGCCTCGTCTGCCGGATAGGTCTTGCCGGGCTGCAGGCTAGCGTTCGCGGCCTTTCTCGCTTTAGTTATCTTCGCCATCGCTTTAGCCCTCCACGTCCAAGCCCATGCTGCGGGCGCTGCCCGCGATGATCCGCACCGCGGCATCGAGGTCGGCGGCGTTCAGATCGGGGGCCTTCACCTTCGCGATTTCCTCGAGCTGCGCGCGGGTGACCTTTCCGACCTTGTTCGTGTTCGGCTCGCCGCTGCCCTTGTCGATGCCAGCCGCCTTCTTGAGCAGAACCGTCGCCGGCGGCGTCTTCGTGATGAACGTGAAGCTGCGGTCGTTGTAGACGGAGATCACGACGGGCACCGGCATTCCGAGCTCCATGCCCTGAGTCGCGGCGTTGAACGCCTTGCAGAACTCCATGATGTTGACGCCATGCTGGCCGAGCGCAGGCCCGACCGGCGGGCTTGGGTTGGCCTGTCCGGCTTTCACCTGCAGCTTGATGTACGTTTCGATCTTCCGTGCCATATGCCGTAACCCGTTATGCTTTTTCTACCTGGCCGAAGTCGAGCTCGACCGGCGTCGAACGCCCTAAGATTTGCACCGCGACTCTGACCTTGCTCTTCTCGTAGTTCACTTGCTCGACGACGCCGCTGAAATCGTTGAACGGCCCGTCGGTGACGCGCACGACCTCCCCCGGCTCGAACAAGATCTTCGGCCGCGGCTTGTCGACACCCTCTTGCACCCTGTTCAGGATCGCTTGCGCTTCGCGGTCGCTGATCGGTGCCGGCCGATCACTGCTGCCGCCGATGAAGCCGAGCACCTTCGGGACCTCTTTCACGAGATGCCAGGTTTCGTCGTCCATCTCCATCTGCACGAGCACATAGCCCGGGAAAAACTTGCGCTCGCTTTTGCGGCGCTGGCCCTCACGCATCTCGACGACCTCTTCGGTCGGCACCAAGATTTCGCCGAAGCGCTCCTCCAGACCATGCCGGCGAATGCGCTCCTCCAATGAGCTCTTCACCTTGTGCTCATAGTTCGAGTAGGCGTGGACCACGTACCACTGCAATGGCATGGGGCTAGCTTCCCTGACCTGTGAGGTAGCTCGTGATGTACAACAGCGATAAGTCGAGCAACCAGAAAAACACACCCATGATCACCGCGAACACGAACACCGCAATCGTGGTCTGAATCGTTTCCTCGCGCGTGGGCCAGACAACCTTTCTGAGCTCGACGCGCGCCGCCTGAATGAACTTCCAGAGCTCTTGCCCTTGCGCCGACTGCAGCGCAACGAACGCCCCGAGCAGCACGCCAACCAGCACACCGATCGCGCGCAGCAATACCGATACGTCCGGAAGAAGGTAGTACGCGAGAAGTCCGGCCAAGAAGATCGCCACGGCGAGCGCGAGCTTCGCCGTATCGAACAACGTGGGCTGATTCTCTACCTTGGTATCCATGTCTTTCGCTATGTGCGCAGTCCGAGGTTCGTCCGACCCGCTCGCATCGGCGGGTTGGCAGGCCAGGAGGGACTCGAACCCCCAACCAACGGTTTTGGAGACCGCTACTCTACCAATTGAGCTACTGGCCTTCCGTCAAGTCCGCGGTCACTCGAGGATCTTCGAGACGACGCCGGCGCCCACGGTGCGGCCGCCTTCGCGGATCGCAAACCTCAAACCTTCCTCCATCGCGATCGGAGAGATCAGGTCCACCTTCATCTGAATGTTGTCACCGGGCATCACCATCTCGGTCGCCTCCGGCAACTCCACCGCTCCCGTCACGTCCGTCGTGCGGAAATAAAACTGCGGCCGGTAACCCTTGAAGAACGGCGTGTGCCGCCCCCCTTCCTCTTTCGTCAGCACGTACACCTCGCACTCGAACTTCGTGTGCGGCGTGATGGAACCGGGCTTCGCCAGCACCTGCCCTCGCTCCACTTCCTCGCGCTTCGTGCCGCGCAGCAGCACCCCAACGTTGTCGCCCGCTCGCCCCTCGTCCAGGAGCTTCCTGAACATCTCAACACCCGTGCAGATCGTCTTGGTCGTCGGCTTGATCCCCACGATCTCCACCTCGTCCCCCACCTTGACGATCCCTCGATCGATACGCCCGGTGACCACCGTGCCGCGACCCGAGATCGAGAAAACGTCCTCGATCGGCATCAAGAACGGCCCATCGATCAAGCGCTCCGGCACCGGAATGTACTTGTCCATCTCCGCCACCAGCTTGATCACACTCTGTGTCCCCAGCTCCGACGCCTCCCCTTCCAGCGCCTTCAACGCACTGCCCGTCACGATCGGGGTCTTGTCGCCCGGAAACTCATACATCGTCAGCAAATCCCGGACCTCGAGCTCCACCAGCTCGAGCAACTCGGCGTCATCCACCATGTCGGCCTTGTTCAGGTACACCAGGATGTACGGCACGCCCACCTGCCGCGCCAACAAAATGTGCTCGCGCGTCTGCGGCATCGGCCCGTCTGCCGCACTCACCACCAATATCGCACCGTCCATCTGCGCCGCACCCGTGATCATGTTCTTCACGTAGTCCGCGTGCCCCGGACAGTCCACGTGCGCGTAATGCCGCGCATCGCTCTCGTACTCCACGTGCGCCGTCGCAATCGTGATCCCGCGGGCCTTCTCCTCCGGCGCCTTGTCAATCTGGTCGTACGCCATGAACGTCCCGCCGTGCTTCTCCGCCATCACCTTCGTCAGCGCCGCCGTCAACGTCGTCTTCCCATGATCCACATGCCCAATCGTCCCAACATTCACATGCGGCTTCTTCCGCTCAAACTTTGCCTTGCCCATAGGAAAACTCCTGCTTCGCTGGACGCTCGACCTTGCGCTTTAGCCCGTGAAGTTCACGTGCGGTATATATAATGTGTCGGCCTGGTGCGCTTTCGCCCGGGCCCCCGGGCGCACCGCCCGTAACCTGGAGCCCACAACCGGAGTTGAACCGGTGACCTCTTCCTTACCAAGGAAGTGCTCTACCAACTGAGCTATGTGGGCGGCAAAAAGATCGGGGGCAGACAGAAACGGGGTCAGAGCCCTTTTCCGCAAAGCCTCGGAATCTCGTTGCGCGTTCCCGGAAAAGGGCTCTGACCCCATTTCTGATCCCAATGTTTCCCGCCCGGTAGTTGGAGCGGGTGAGCGGAATCGAACCGCCACCATCAGCTTGGAAGGCTGAGGTTCTACCGTTGAACTACACCCGCCTTCTCGCCGGCCGTCCTATCTCGCCCCTCCACAACTGGTGGAGGGGGTAGGATTCGAACCTACGAAGGCATAGCCAGCAGATTTACAGTCTGCCCCCGTTGACCGCTTGGGTACCCCTCCGCGGACAGAAGCCGGCTATTGTCTGATCTGATGCTAGGGAGTGTCAACCTAAAATCAGGCCGCGAGCGAGCCGCCGAGCCGCTCTTCGCAGTGCTCACTGATGGGATCGCCGGCGACTTGTTTTCGCCGTGCGTTAGCCACACGAGATCGGTCTCGCCCTCAGGGTGCACCGCGTTCTGCAACAGCCAGAACCGCTTCGGCGCCGCGAGATGCAGGTCCTCGGGCACCCCTCTACGTCGCCCTCCTCAGCCCGCGCAGCGCAAGGATTCCGGCCCGGCTTGGGGTCATCGAGGCGAGCGGAACGCGGTTATCTGACTTTTCTCTTCGAGCGTTTTTTCCGCGGTCGTTGGGGCTTCGCGGCCCGCTTCCTCGCAGTCATAGGTTTTGGTCGAGCGTAGCGCGGTTCGTAAACGCCGAGCTTGCCGCCGCCGGGCAACGTTAGCTGCGTCACCAGACCCCAACCTTGGTTCTGGACGGGACCGCAGACGATGCTGTGCGTCTTCATCTCCGCAACAAACGCCTTGACGTCATCGCACATCAGGTAGAAAGCGTGAACGTCGTTCTTGTCGGAGCCATGCACTGAGACCTCCGCCGGCGGCAACCCAAAGACGAGATACCCGCCGGCATCGACGTTCGTCAACTTGAGTACATTGCGCAGGAACGCACAATCCGCCTCAGGATTCGTGCTGCTGACAACTGAGTGGGCACCGATGATCATCTTAGTTCCTTCCCCTCATTCATCAGATTCCAGTCCGCGTAGCGTTCGGCTCAGCGGCGACGTTGCCGGATGAACGCCCAGAAAAAGGAATCGTCGCTGCTTTCAGCAAGCACAAGTATGCCGCAGTAGTACCAGCCATTCGGAACCAGTCCCAGAAAATCCACGCACTCGCCGCGCGAGTGATCTCATCGGGGCTCATTCCCTCACCTCCACGCACCATGAGCGGAATGACGCCTTTGGGAACAAAGTAGATGGCGGTCCAGATGAGCATGGCGAAGAAGAGAAGTGCCGCCGTGCCCAGCCACTTGCGTCGGGGAACCGCCGGCCAATTCGCGAGCACCGTGGTGAGCATGAGCAGGGCGGTGGGCGCGGTGACGCTCGTCCAAAAGCGATCGATCGAAGCGCCAGCGCTGGTGCCGTGGAAGTACGACACGACGGATTGTGGAAGGGAGCCGCCCCATTCGGGGATGAGTGAGACGCGCTGATAAACGGATGCGCCCAGCATCGTGGCTAACAGAAGAAGCGCTGACCAGAGTGCGACTTCAGCGAACCGCTGACGTGGTGACACTTGTGATTCCCTCCTCGGAAGGGTTCATTATCCTCGCTGCAAGCGCCAGTGGACCCCTAGACATGCCCGCAAAACAGCGCGAGTCATTGTGCGGAGTAGATGATTTCACCGGCGCGGATCGTGTAACGAACTCGCGCGAAATTTTCAACATCCTGCGCCGGCAATCGCCGTGACGGGAATGGGCACCAACTAGCTGCGACCACTCAAACCATTTCAACCCGCCGGATAACGATGCCCCGCTCAGCGCACGAACATATGGAAGAGAAGATACAGGATCATGCCTAGATTCATGTAGGCGGTCGCCGACATCCCGGGCGCGCGATAGAGCGGATTGAGGCGGTAGCCCAGCCAGAAAACTGCGCGGGCGACTACGAATACGATTACGCAGGCCCAGACGACCTGCAGATGCTGCAGCGGAACAATCGTGCTCAATGAGAGCGACGCGATGGCGAAAACGAAATTCTGCTGTAGCGTGTTGTCGGCGACGCGCCCATCGATTTCCATCGAACGACTCTCCGCACGGCGAGTGGGGTCGATCGCCTCGCTCAAGAATCGCGAATTACCAACCGTGATGAGCATAATGAAAAACGGCACGATCGCGACAATGTTTGCTTGCAGCGCGTACGCCAGGCGCTCCCCGAGCGCGTCTGCAATCCCTGGCGTCGGCAACGCGTTTGTGAGAAACCACACGCTCAGGGCCATTGCCACCACTCCACTCGCAGCACCAACAGCGACGATCTTTTGCTCCGTGTTCATCGGGTCCCCTTTCTCAGCCGAGCGGCGCGCTTGCCGCACGAGGTTCAACTCCTGCCCAAGACTTCCGAAACGAATCTGTGACAGGCACGCACCGATTTGGCAAAACTTCAAGGTACCCAGGCACGTCGCAGTGCCTCGGCCTGCTCAATGCGTATGCGTTCATCCACGCTTTCATAAGGAGCGGTGTCGAAATCATCTCCGAGAAATCGTGGAACGATGTGGAAGTGGAGATGGAAGACGTCTTGCCCGCTCGCTGCGTCATTTTTTGCGAAGCAAATGCGGCTCAGCTGCTTTCTAGCTCGACTTTCCTTCGTATGCGCGAGCAGTACCATCTTCCCTATTGAGCTCGCTCTTAGCCCTTTCCCAGCGCGAGCATTCATGTTCGGTTTTTCCTGCGCGACATTCTTCGCGACCGACTCGTACAATTTCGGTCCTCGGCACGAGCTCCTCAGCCAGTCACGAAAGGCCACCATCCGGTCGACCTCCTCGCAACCGAGCGAGAAGACATGGACGTGAACGTCCAATTCTTGGGTTCTGAACATACGATGCTGGTGCCACTCCGGCTCCCGAACCCGCAAGACATAGCCGGCTTCCACCAATGCAGGAAGATAGGTCGCCTCGTCACTAGAATCCTCAACTACAAATGATGTCGATTATCGGCTTGGCGGCGAGCCTTGGCACCGAGGTTGATCCCACGTGCTGAATTGAGATCGCTTTTCCGACCAATGCCCTTTCAATGATTTCCGCATGCTGTGCGAATTTACTTGGCCAAAGTGGATCGTAGTCCACTACCACGATATTGCTCTTCTCGACTCCGCCTATTAACACGCCATCTTCCATACGCCAACCCTTCGGTCGCGCGTGCTACTACGCCACCGATGCGCAACGTCTTTTTCGCGGATCGCTTGCGATCGAGCGGATTCAAGCACTTCCGCGACGCGCTCTCGCGGCACGAAGCGGCGGTTTGCTCGCCGAGCGTCCGCCGCAAGGACAATAAGCTCTCACAGGACCGACACAGGTCGCTTTGCGGCTTGCGGGCGCGTTCTGCGCCGCTCGATGGCGCCACGTTGTCCGGCGCACCCTGCTCAACATAATTGACGCCACCGAGACTGTAGCGTTCGCTTTAGGCGTTGCGAAAAGGCAGCGCCGCGACGGACTTGATTTTGCGCGCCGTCAAGGCATCCTGAGCACCGGGCCACTAACAACAACACAAAGGACTGGCTGGTGGAACGACGTCTGCTGGAAAGAAACAGAGTTGCGACCACGGTGTACCTCTCGGTACCCGGAGGCCGTTTGCACCGTTGTCGGGCAAGAAATCTGTCAGCCATGGGTGTCTTCCTGGAGATCAAAGCCCTAGGGCTACCGGCAGGCACCGTGGTCAACCTCGTATTTGCGGTCAACCTCGGCGAAACCGTCCGTTTGCATCGGCGCAAAGCCGTGCTCGCGCACGTCTCCGACCGCGGAGCCGGCCTGATGATGCAGGGCCGAGCCCAAGTTCGGCCCAGCGCCTAAGATCCAAACGATCTTCGCCCTGGAGGATGCATTAGAACGCATCCTTCAGCGCACGCGTCTTCGCAAATACCGTTACCTCGTCCGCGCCCGAAAGACCGATCGTGCGCTGTAGATCCGCGCTCGCAGCGCGCAGGAACGGATTCGTCGCGAGCTCCTCACCCAATGTCGTCGGAATCGTCGGCCGTCGCTCCGCGCGGAGCCGGTCCACGCGGCTTGCGCGCTCCGCGAGCGTTCGATTGTCCGGCTCAACAGTCAGAGCGAACCGTGCGTTCGCTTGCGTGTACTCGTGAGCGCAGTACAAGCGCGTGGCTTCCGGCCAATTCTTGATCTTCTGCAACGACGTCCACATCTGCCGAGGCGTGCCTTCGAACAACCGACCGCAGCCCATCGCAAACAACGTATCGCCGACGAACGCCGCGCCGTCCTCTGGAAAGAAATAGACGATGTGGCCGCGCGTATGGCCCGGCGTGTCGTAGACGCGAGCCTCGTGCGAGCCGAGCATGAAGACGTCCCCCTCCCCGACTTCGACGTCGATGCCCGGAATCCTCGCGGCGTCGGCGCGCGGTCCGACGATCGTGCAGCCGGTGCGTTCCTTCAGCAACAGATTGCCGCCCGCGTGATCCGCATGGTGATGCGTATTGAGAATATGCGTGAGCTGCCAGCCGTTGCGCTCGAGCTCGGCGAGAATCGCATGCGCGTCCGGCGTATCGATCGCCGCAGTGACTCGAGCGGCGGCATCGTGCAGCAGATACGCGTAGTTGTCCTGCAAGCACGGGAACATCCGGATCTGAAGGTCGCTCATCGGTGCAGCTCAAGTGCGGCGCTCGAGCGCCTCCGGCTTATCGTACAATGCGCGGGCGCCGCGCGGGGTTTGGTTTTTCGCCTGCGCGGGCGCAGAACTGCGATCGGCCTTGGGACCTTATGCCTACGATTACCTTACCCGACGGAAGCAAGCGCGATTTCGGCGAACCCGTGGACGGCCTGCGAGTCGCGAGCAGCATTGGGCCGCGCCTCGAGCGGGACGCGGTCGCCGTGCGCGTCGACGGTCGGCTGAAAGACCTGAGCACCGTCATCGCGCATGACGCGAACGTGGAGATCGTGACGCGCGGGTCGCCGGACGGGCTAACGATCCTGAGACATGACGCGGCGCACGTGATGGCCGAGGCCGTCAAAGAGCTTTTCCCCGAAACGCAAGTCACGATCGGCCCCGCGATCGAGAACGGCTTTTATTACGACTTCGCCCGCGCCACGGCCTTCGTTCCCGAAGACCTCGAGCGCATCGAGACGCGCATGCGCGAGATCGTGGCTCGCGACGAGAAGATCGTGCGCGAAACCTGGCAGCGCGATGCCGCCGTGGAGTTTTTTCAGGCCCAAGGCGAACGCTACAAGGCCGAGATCATCGCCTCCATTCCACAGGGCGAGGAGATCAGCCTCTATCGGCAGGGAACCTTCATCGACCTGTGCCGCGGGCCGCATCTGCCATCGACCGGGCGGCTCGGCCTAGGCTTCAAGCTCACGAAGCTCGCGGGCGCCTATTGGCGCGGCGATTCGCGCAATGAAATGTTGCAGCGGATCTACGGCACCGCATGGTCGGATCCGAAGGAGCTCAAGGCCTACCTCGACCGCCTCGAGGAGGCCGAACGCCGCGATCACCGCCGACTCGGTCGGCAGATGGATCTGTTTCATTTCCAGGACGAGGCCGTCGGCGCGGTGTTCTGGCACACGAAGGGCTGGACCTTGTTCCGCACCCTCGTCGAGTACCTGCGGGCGCGCCAAACTCCGGCAGGCTATCGCGAGGTGAACACGCCGGAGCTCATGGACCGCTCGCTTTGGGTGGCGTCCGGACACTGGGACACGTTCGGCGAGAACATGTACACGAGCGTAACGCCTGACGAGCAAGTCTTTGCGATCAAGCCGATGAATTGCCCAGGCCACGTGCAGATCTTCAAGAACGAGCTGCGCAGCTATCGAGATCTGCCGTACCGTGTCGCCGAGTTCGGCAAGGTGCATCGCTACGAGCCGTCCGGCGCATTGCACGGCTTGATGCGTGTGCGCGCGTTCACGCAGGACGACGCGCACGTCTTCTGCACCGAGGAACAGATCACGCAGGAAACCGGCGCGATGTGCCGGCTGCTGCTGTCGATCTACAGCGACCTCGGGTTCGACGACGTGGTCATGAAATTCGCGGATCGGCCCGCGCGCAGGGTCGGTGACGACGCCGTCTGGGACCGCGCTGAAGGCGCGCTGACTCGCGCCATGCAGTCGCTCGGGTTGCAATACACACACAACAAGGGCGAAGGCGCATTCTACGGTCCGAAAATCGAGTTCGCGCTTCGCGATGCGATCGGCCGCGAATGGCAGTGCGGGACCGTGCAGGTCGATCTCAATCTTCCGAGCAGGCTCGGCGCCACGTTCATCGGCGAGGACGGCAACCGCCATACGCCCGTGATGTTGCATCGCGCGATCTTCGGGTCGCTCGAACGCTTCATTGGCATACTTCTCGAGCACTACGCCGGCGCTTTGCCCTTCTGGCTCGCGCCGACGCAAATCGTCGTCGCGACGATCACGTCCGACGCCGACGAATATGCGCGCGCTGCGGTCGAGAGTTTCGCGGCCGCGGGGCTGCGCGCCGAGAGCGACATGCGCAACGAGAAGATCAACTACAAGGTTCGCGAGCACAGCCTCGCGAAGATTCCCGTCATCGTCGCGGTCGGCAAGCGCGAGGTCGTCGAACGCACCGTGTCCGTGCGGCGTTTGGGGCAGCAGGCGCAGGTCAGCATGCCGCTCGCGCAAGCCATCGGGAGCTGCGCGCCGAGGCGCGGTCGCGCGGCCAAGCACCGCCCGGAGCCACGGACTAGGCGGGAACCTTCACTTCGACTCGAGTAACTCCCCGTGCGCGTCATGCACGCGGTCGCGTAAGCTTAGGACTCCCACACCGCTGGGCAAAACCGACTTGGGGGACAACGACATGCGTTTGATCAGCTTCGAGCGGAATCGGAAGCCGAGCTTCGGGATCGTGGTCGGCGAGCAAATCGTCGACGCGGGCAGCAAGCTCGCGGGCCGCTTTCGCAACTTGCGCGAGGTGCTCATCGCCGGAGAGCTGCAACGCCTGCGCGATATGCAAGAGCTCGATCCCGATTGCGCTCTGACGGACGTGACTCATCTGCCGGTCATCGCGGACGCCGCGGCGAAGATCTTGTGCGTCGGTGTCAATTACCTACCGCACATCAAGGAAATGGGCCGCGAACGCCCGCCGTTTCCAGTGCTGTTCGTGCGCTTCGCCGACAGTATCGTTGGACACGAGCAGCCTCTCATCCGGCCGCGCGCATCGGTGCAGTTCGACTACGAGGGCGAGCTCGCCGTGGTCATCGGCAAGACGGCCAGGCACGTACCGCGAGCGCGCGCCTACGAGTACGTCGCGGGCTACAGCTGCTTCAACGACGGCAGCGTCCGCGATTTCCAGAGGCACACCATTCAATGGACGCCCGGCAAGAATTTTCATCGTAGCGGCTCCTTTGGCCCATGGCTCGTCACGAGCGACGAGCAACCCGACCCGGCCCGCATGCAGCTCACTACGCGGTTGAACGGCGAGGTCGTGCAGAATGAAAGCGTCGGCGAGCTGTGTTTCGACGTCCCGCAGCTCATCGAGTACTGCTCGACATGGACGCAACTTGCGCCGGGCGACGTCATCGTGACGGGTACACCGGGCGGCGTGGGTGCGGGACGCACACCGCCGTTGTGGATGAAGGCCGGCGACAGCGTCGAGGTCGAGATCAGCGGCATCGGCGTGCTGCGCAATGACGTCGTCGACGAAGACGGCGGCTGAGAGCGCGCCCAGACCCGGAGCAGTCTTTGTTTCGTGATTCGAAGCGTGTGATCCGGCATGCACGCCTCGTCGGGTGCGGGCTGTTGGCCGCATCCGTGGCCGACGCAGTCGCGGCGGAAGGTCCCGACTTGAGCTGGCTCGATTGGCAAGCGCTCAGCGCGGGCGAGGTGCTCGTACGGGCCGATCGCGACGTGCAGCCGTTGACGGTGCAGGTGAAGCTCGCGGCGCTCGTCGCATCCTCCGCGCAGGCGATTTGGGACGTGCTCGTGGCCTGCCAGATTGCGCCCGAATACGTGCCGAATGTCGTGAGTTGCCGCTCACTCGAGCTCGTCGACGACGGCAAGGCGCAGCTGTTCGTGCAGACCGTGAAGCCTGCGTTCTTTCTGCCGACGTTCGAGCACGTATTTCGCTTGGACTACCAACCCTACGAACGGATCGACGTGCATCGAGTGAGTGGACCGATCGCATTGATGGAGGGCAGCTGGTGGCTGCTGCCGCAAGAGGACGGCAAGATCCTGCTCGTCTATCAGCTCGCAGTCGACCCGGGCCTTCCGGTGCCGCGCTTCTTCGTGCGTGCCACGATGAAGCGCGATCTCCCCCGCGTCGTCGAGGCGGTTAGGGAACGCGCCGAAGCCGCACGCTGAGCGCGTCCGGGACGCCCTTGTGATGCCTATCACTTATTCCGAATCGTGCATTTGCTACGGTTCCGCGCGGTGGACACCGCAAGCAGCAGCACGCCGCGGATTCTGATTCTGGAGTCCGACAGCAAGATTCGTGCAACCCTGCTCCGCTACGCGATGAAGGGTTGGCAGGGCGCGTCGGTGCAATCGACGAGCAGTAGTCTCGAGGACATCGTCGGCGACATCGAGCGCCTCAAGAGCTTCGATGTCCTGTTGGCCGGCTGCAATTTCGCGAACGATGGAACCGCCGAGAACCCCACGCTGCGCGCATTGCGCGCGATCACAGCGGATCCGAGCAATCCGGCAACGATCCTGCTCACGAAAAAGGGCAGTGAGTACAGCGCGGTTCAGGCGATCAAGTCCGGAGCTTTCGACTACATACCGATAGACCTGCTCGGGCGCGAGCGGGTTGTATCCGCGATCCAGCGGGCCATGTTGCAACGGCGCGGAACGATGGCACCCAAGGACGGCAGCGTCTCGGGATCGCCGCGTCTATTTGGCTACGATATGCGGCGCTGTCTTGCAACGCGGGAGAACGTTTCGGTGCACGTGGCGTTCAGCGGCGAGCGCGGCAAAGAAGTCGTGCTCAAAGTGCTACACCGCGGCCGCGGTGCGTTGGCGCGCGACAACAACTTCGAGCGCTTCGTCGATGAGTTCAAGCTGCTCTACGATCTCAACGATTCGGCAGTCGCCGAAATCTACGATTTCCGCGTCACGAGCCAGTATTGCTACATCGCGATGGAGTACTTTCCGCTAGGCCATCTCGGCGGGCGACTCGGGCAGCCGTTGCCGCCCGCAGAAGCGTTGCGCTATACGGTGGAAATCGCGCACGCCCTCTCGATCATCCATGCCGCCGGCATCGTCCATCGGGATCTGAAGCCCGCCAACATCATGCTCCGCGACACGGCCACCGTGGCACTCATCGACTTCGGAATTTCCCACTCCAACGCAGTCAACCGATCCGGGGAACGTGACGGCGAGGCGATCACGGGAACGCCGTACTACATGAGCCCCGAGCAGGCGAGCGGCGCCCCCACTGACGAACGCACCGACCTGTACGCGCTCGGCGTAATCCTCTATCACATGCTCACGGGCGAAAAGCCGTACGTCGGCGATTCGATGCAAGCGATCCTCGACCAGCACCGCGAGGCGCCGCTGCCGCGGCTCCCCAAGTACTTGAGCGCGCTGCAGCCGTTGCTCGACCGCCTGCTCGTGAAAGACGCGCAGCAGCGTCTTGCAAACGCCCGCGAATTGATCGAGGCCATCGACAAAATGTCGCATACCACGATGCAGATCCAACGGCTCGAGCCGGCGACGAGCTCTGGCTAGGAGCGTTGGGGGTCGAGGTTCTCGAAGTCGAAAAGAGCGCGATCGGCGAGGTGCGATGCCGTCACGTTTTGCAGGCTGCGAAACAGCCGATCGGTGCGGCCGGGGTCTTCCTTCTCCCACGCGGCGAGCATCCCCTTGATCTCGCGCCGCTTCATGTTGTCTTGAGAGCCGCATAGCTTGCACGGGATGATCGGAAAACCCCTCCCGCGCGCGTAACGCGCGATATCGTGCTCGGCGCAGTACGCGAGCGGCCGAATGACGACGTGCCTGCCGTCGTCGCTCAGGAGTTTCGGCGGCATCGCTTTCAAGCGTCCGCCGTAGAACATGTTCAAAAACATCGTCTCGACGATATCGTCGCGATGGTGCCCCAGCGCGACCTTGTTCGCGCCGAGCTCGCTCGCCACCCGGTACAAGACCCCACGACGCAGCCGCGAGCATAGGCCGCACATCGTCTTGCCCGGCTCGATGACGCGAGTGACCACCGAGTACGTGTCCTCCTCGACGATGCGAAATGCGACGCCCAGATCGCGCAGATACGTCGGCAGCACGTCTTGCGGAAAGCCGGGCTGCTTCTGATCGAGATTGACCGCGATCAAATCGAAGGCGACGGGCGCGCGTTGCTGCAGGCTCAGCAGCACGTCGAGAAGCGTATACGAGTCCTTGCCGCCGGATAGACAAACCATCACGCGGTCGCCGTCGGCAATCATGCCGTAGTCCATGATCGCCTTGCCGACCTTGCCTCGCAGCTCGGCTTGGAGTTTTTTCCAACGCCCCGATGCCTGAGAAGCGGGCGACGAGTGATCGTCGCGGGCCGAAAGCTCCGCTTCCGGCACCGCTGGCGGTTCAGCTGCGATGCTGCTCGCGTCCCCGAGAAGCTCGACCCGTTCGACGACCATTACATCAGGGTCTTCAGGTCGTCGAGAACCTGCTTCGTGTGCGTCTCGGGATTCACTTGGGGATAGTGTTTCGCAATTTTCCCCGCGGGATCGATTACGAATGTTTGCCGGCTCGCGACCGGCGTATCGCGGAACGTCGTCAGCACACCGTAGCTCGTCGCGACTTGTTGCTTGGCATCGGATAGCAACGGGAACGGCAGATGGTATTTTTCGGCAAATTCCTTCTGCGAGCCGACGTCGTCCAAGCTTACGCCTAGGATGGCGACCCCCGCTTCCTCGAAAGCGAAGATGTTATCGCGGAATTCGCAGGCTTCGGTCGTGCATCCCGGAGTGTCCGCCTTCGGATAGAAGTACAGCACCGTCCATTTGCCAGCGTAATCTTCGAGCGCGTGCCACTGCGAGTTCTGGTCCTGAAGCCGGAAGTCGGGCGCTGCCTCCCCTTCCTTCGGAGCGGCGAGCACCAACGACGCGGTGGCGGTAGCGGCGAACGCCAAAACGGCGCGCAGCAAGGTCTTCATTGTCATTCACCTCTTGGAGCGTTTTGTCTTGGGCGTGCAATCGGAAGCGCCAATCATAGCGAATTGGCCGCAGGGCGACACGGGCCAGGGCGAGTCGCCGGCGGCTCCATCACGGGCGCGGCGGACTCTGTTTCGAGGAACCGGAAACCTCGAAGAACACCTCTTGCTGAACGTCGAGTTGCTCGAATCCGAGCCGAACGTCCGCGATGCATGCGACATAACGGTGAAACGTCGCGATGCGGCGACAGGCCTTCCTGTGAATCCTATCACTGCAAGGTTTCGTGGTTTTGCCTAGTGTTGGAGCACTGCGATTACGTAAACCGGTCTCCCCATGAAGCGTACAGCTATCGCCGTAGTTCTTGCGCTCGCCGCGCTCGGACTCTTGATATCGCTCGCGCTCGAATCGCGGCCGCTGTCGGTGGACGTGCACGTCGCCCAGTACACGATCGCCGGTGACCTCGAGCGGGTCAACGAAGACTTCCGCGCGCTCGTTGCCACGCTCGAGTCAGCGTGGAATCAAGCGCAGGCACCGGGCGAAGGTGCGCGCGCGTTGCTCGCTCGAGTGATCGAACAACCCAAGAAGCTGTCGCCGGCGTTGTTCGCGATGCGCGGGAGCGCAAGCCAAGAAGCGCGTCTCAAGAATAGCTTTGACGGCTTCACGAACACGATCAATGACTCGACCCGGCTCGCGGAGGAGTTGCTGATCGAGCAAGCGCAGTATGCCGCCAGCGTCGATTTTCTTCGCGACTCCGGAGCGCAAGTGATCGAGGAGATGCGCGAGATGGATCTCGACCGCGCATCGGCCGACGCGTTCCAGCTCGTGATTGGCTCTCTCGACTTCGCGGGGCCGAATGCGACGGTGCAGGAGTTCGAGCTGCGCAAATTGGTCGCAGCTCTGCACCGAGATCAGAAGAGTCGATGCAATGCCGAACGACCTCCCCCGCCTGCTGGATAGCGCGGACACGATCTTGAGCAAGAAGAGCAACATCCGCAGCAAGCTCGTGCAGCTCGCCGGCACACCGGTCGTCGCGAGCGCAACGAACTTGAGCCTCGCGGCAGCCGAGCTATATCGCAGCACAGTGGCGCGGGTGGACGAGGCGCGATTGATGTTGTCCGTCTATGCGGTCGTCCTACTGCTCGCCGTCGGCTTGATCGCCGTCCGACTCCACAGCAGCTACCGCGAGATCAACCGCGCGAACAGCGAGCTGGCGGGAGCTCAATGAGTCCCTCGAGCAGCGCGTCTCCGAGCGCACGAATGAGCTCGCCGGCACGCTCTCGGATCTGAAGGAGTCACAGGTCCAGCTGGTCCAAGCGGAGAAAATGTCGTCGCTCGGTCAGTTGGTGGCCGGCATCAGCCACGAGATCAACACCCCGCTGCTGTATCTCACGAACAATGCAGAGCTCATCCAGGAACGACTCAACCTCATGCACGAGTTCGTCAAGCACTGCACGGCCGCGTTCAGCATCAAGGCCGAGGACTTCGCAGACCGCGCCGAGTACCAGACGCAGCTTCGTCACGGCGCTCAAGGAAGTGAAGATGCTGCTGCGGGACGCGGAGCTAGAGGCGAACGTCGAGGAAGCGCAGGACCTTGCACGCGACAGCATCGAGGGGCTTAGCGAGCTGACCGAAATGGCGCGCAGCCTGAAGGACTTCAGCCGTCTCGACCGCGCACCGGTCGCAAGCTTCGACGTGAACGCCGGCATGGACAAAACGCTGCTGATCGCGAAGAACATCCTCAAGCACAAGGCTGACGTGCGCAAGTTCTACGGGGAGGTTCCCGAGATCGAATGCTCGCCTTCGCAGATCAACCAGGTGTTTCTGAACATCATCACCAATGCCGCGCAGGCGATCGAGGATTACGGCGAGATCGTGATCACGACGCGTCTGCATGACGAACGCCACGTCGCAATTCGCATCGCGGATACCGGTTGCGGAATACCCGAGGAGAATCTCGCGAAGATTCGTGATCCGTTCTTCACGACGAAGGAAGTCGGCACGGGCACCGGCCTCGGACTGTCGATCGTCGACGAGATCATTCGCAGCCACGGCGGTGACCTGTTGGTCGAGTCGAAGGTCGGCAAGGGCTCGGCGTTCACCGTGATATTGCCGATCAAGAGCACGGCGAGCGCCGCGCAGGCCAACCCCAGCGACTCCCCGAACGGCGATTCCACCGAGGACGAAAGCGACCAGCCCGCATTCGCCGAGGCTGTCTAACCCTATGACGGAAGCAACCGCCGGCTACCGCCCTCGCCTACTGTTCGTCGACGACGAGCAGCGTGTTTTGAACTCGATGCGCATCATGTTTCGCCGACAGTTCGAGCTGTTCCTGGCGTCGCATGGCGCCGAAGCACTCAGCATCGTCAAGAACAAAGACATCGACGTCATCGTCGCCGACCATCGCATGCCGAAAATGACCGGCGTCGAGGTTCTGACACAGGTGCGTGCCTTGTCGCCGCGCACGGTGCGAATACTGTTGACGGGATACGCCGATCTCGACGCGGTCGAAGGCTCGATCAACGAGAGTGAGGTCTTCCGCTTCTTGACCAAGCCGTGCGCGCCGAAGCAGTTGCGTGAGACCATCGAGCTCGCGGCGAAGCTCGCCCGCGAAGCCCCGGCTCCGCCGCCGCGCGAGGTTCTGTCTCCGGAGGACACGCTCGAGATCGTTCTGGAGAGCGACACGGTAACCGAGATCAGCTCGCCGCACCGTGCTCTGCCCGATACCGCGCCGGCGGCCGAGGAGCCAGTCGAGCGCGCCTCGACGACCGCCATCATTCCCCCACCGAAAATTCCGCCGGCAGCAGACTCGAGTCCGACGACGCAGACGCGCCCAAAGCTCGCAACCGGCCTCGGCATCGTCGTGTTCTCGAGTGACGACGAGGTTCTCGATACCGTGCAGAAAGCCGTGCGCGGCCGTTTGCCCGTCTATCGCGCGGGCAACATCGTGCATGTCGTCAAGCTTCTCGACGAGCATCGCCCCGGCGTCCTGGTGACCGACGTCTCCGACGACAAATCGACGATCCAAGCGATGACGGCGCGACTCAAGGAGCACGTGCCGGAGCTCGTGACAATCGCCGTATCGCAGCACCGCGACGTCCTCGACATGGTGTGGCTGATCAACCACGGACAAATCTTCCGATTCTTGCGCAAGCCGTTGTCGGCCGGCCGTTGCGCGATCAGCTTGCAGGCTGCGCTGCAGCACCATCGCATGCTGTTGAAGAACCCCGATCTCGTCAAACGCCACGAAGTGGATGCGGCCCATGACGCGACCGGCCTCGTCGACGGCATTCTCGCGAAGCTCAAGAACATGAAGCGTTTGTGGGTATGACGTATGAGCTCTACGAAATCCGCGCGTAACGACGCTGGGCGGCAGAGCGACTTGATTTTGTGGGTCGCTGGCGGCGGCGTCGCAACCGTTGGCGTCGCGTGGTTGTTGATCTCACAACCTTGGTCGTCCGGCGATGAACGCACGGTGACCGCATCCCACGACCCGCCCGTGCCTGTGCTCGCAGTGCTCGACCAGCCGCCAGTTCCGGATCAAGCGACTGGGGTGGAGACGACACTCGATGACCCGTTACGCATGGCGCAGCTTGCGTTCGACGCCGGCATGCTGGTCGAGCCCGAGGAATACAGCGCGTGGACGCTCTATGCGAAGGTGGTCAAGGGTGAGCCCGACAATGCGGCTGCGCTCGAAGGCTTGACCAAGGTCGCCGAGGAGCTCGTGAGGCGCGCAGAAACCGCATTGGAGCAGGGCCGTTTCGACGACGCGCGCAGCACCACGAACCGCGTCCTCGAGGCCCTGCCCGATCACGAGGGCGCAAAAGCCCTCGAAGCACGCCTCTTGCCGGACGTCGGTCCGGCGCGCGCAAGCGCCGCCGAGGCGTTCCGTCCCGAGATTCCGGTGCAGCAAGCCATTCCCGTCGTGGCTCCGGTTATCGTCGCGGTGCAGGAAGCTCCACGGCGGCCGGTCGTGGATCCCATCGTGGAAGCCAACAAGCAATTCGACCAGGCGATGAGTGCGAGCCGCTTGTTGACGCCCGCCGAGCAGAGCGCCAAACATTTCGTGGCGGTGCTCACGGATGCGAATCCTGATCACGAGCTTACGCAGAAGGCGCGTGCGCGTCTCGCCGCCGAGTTTCTGTCGCGCGCAAGTCAATCGCTCGAGGGGCTCGACACTGACGCGGCCGACACGTGGATCACCGAAGCGGAGCTGCTCGAAGGCGGAAGCGCGAACGTGCGCAACGCGCGTGAAGCGTGGACGGATCAGCTCATCGCAATGGAAGCGGCTAAACCGCTTCCCGCCTCCGCGCTGAAGGTCGTGAATTATGTCGCGCCCGTCTACCCAGAACGGGCGCTCGAGCGGCGGCTCGAAGGTTGGGTGGACGTCGAATTCATCGTGGCACCGGACGGCGCCGTCCGCGACGTCGCCATCGCAGACGCATCCCACGAAAACTTCTTTCGCCGGGAGGCGGTCGCGGCTGTGCAACAGTGGCGCTTCGAGCCGCGCGTGTTCATGGGCCGGCAGATCGAGCAGCGCTCCTATACCCGGATACGCTTCGTCGAGTAGACCGCGGCCCCCTTACTCGGCGCGGCTATGCTGCGCCTCACCGCAATTGACATAACGTTTTTATCGACCTGCGAATTCCGTTTCGATTCCGTTGGGGTAAGATCGATGCTCTAGGCCCACTCGAGAACAAAGAGTATCGCGCCATGGCAATACGCAACTTAGTAGTCCCCGCGGCGGTCATCTCTCTCGGTTGGTGCGCGACGACGCAGGCGCAGTTCCGCTGCGACTGCACGAGCGTCGTAGCTAGCTGCAACGCCGACGTCGCGATTCGCGGCAGCTTCGTCGAGATCAAAACGGACAATCAACAATGCGCGCGCGTCGACTATTTCATCGACGGCCAGCCGTTCGTTTCTGTCGCGGTCGACGGCACCGATCGTCAGGATTGGATCGCGCGAACCGGGAATCCGCGGATCATGGTGCAAAGCTGTCAGGTATGCCGAGAAAACTCGGGCACCGCCGCACCGGCGCCGAGAAGTGCAAGCGCGGCGCCGCAGACCCAAAGCGAGGCGACCGATTCGCCGTTGCAGCCGTTGATCAAAGTCGCCCCTAGCTACCCGAGCGCCGCGCAGGCGCGCGGTTTGCAAGGTTACGTGGACATCGAGGTCACCGTGACGCCGGCCGGCGACGTCGAGAATCCGCGAGTCGTCGCGGCGCAGCCCGCGGACGTGTTCGATCAAGCCGCGCTTGCCGCCGTCCGCCGGTGGCGCTATGCGGCGAACCCTGAGCGGCCCGCGCAAACTATCACCGACCGCATCGAATTCAACCTCGCTAATGCTGGTTCCGCCGCGCCCGCGAGCGCCGCGCAGGCGGCCGCGCCGTCCGGCGGGCCGCGCAATCAGTGCCTGCGCGAAGAGGCCGTATACAACTTCGGTGAAAGCGTCGACATCGGGCTCATGAACGCGTGCCAGGAGCCGCTAATGGTGTTCGGCTGCGCGCAAGGCACCGGCAAGTATGTCGGACGCTGGGTCTGCATCGATTCCGAGGCACAGGCGAACGTCTTGGTGCCCCCGACCGATCAACGCGTGGGCGGCCGCGCCGCCGTGAGCACTCCGGACGGCGCGCGTACCTACACCTACGCGGACAGTTTCGTCGTCACCCGCGCACCGAACTCGCAGTATTGGTGGATCGCCTGCGCTGCCGCTGACGCAGGATGCCGCGCAGAGGCACGCCAGTGGACGCGCTCCGTCGACAGGCAGCTCGCTACCGTCGATCCGCAAGATCGCAGCAGCATCTCGATAGCCGGGTCCAACTGACCGCAGAGCTGCGTCGAAGGCAGGAGCGGCTTCTAGAGCCGCCAACGCGCGCCGAGCGCCGTTCGGGTCCTCGCATAAGCCGAGCGAGCATCGGTCGATGAAACGTCGTCGACGATCAGCTCCGCCCACAATGACCACTTTCGCGAGATGAGAAACTCCCCGGAGAGCTCCGCGCCGAAGCCTTCGAGCTCGCGCACGCCGGCCGTCGGCTCGTTGAAGGCAAAGGCGCTCGGGAAATCGTAGGTGCGGGCAAGCGCGCTGGCGGCCAGCGAGAATCGCGAGTTCGGCGCGTACATGGCGCGCAGGCGCAGCACGTCCTGCGTGTAGTCGTTGTAGCCGAGGAACTCGTCGAGCCGATCGAGGCGCAGAAAATCGAAGTCGACCGTCAGCGCACGAGACAACCGCCGCGCAACGCCTAGCTGCACGCCGCGATAGTCGTAGCGCTGAGCGGGGTTCGTCGTGAGGAGATCGCCGTTCAAATCGCGCGCGAGCCGCGTATCGTACAGCCGGCTATAGCGGCGCAAGCCGAAGGACAGAGTCATGTCGCGGCTGAAGTCGTATTCGACCGATGCGGTCGTGAAGTAATACTCGTGATCGTAGTTTGCGACCGGCTCAACTTGCGGGTATTCGCGCCGCTCGAAACGCATGTCGAAGCCCCAGCGCCAATCACCGATCGCGTGCTCGAATTGACCCTCGACGCCCGCAGCGTGATATGAGAAGCGCTCGGAGACGTCGACTCCGTCGATGTCGCGAGTCAAGCCATCGTCCGGATCAAAATTGGTCTCTTGATGGTCGCGAATGAAAAACGCCGACTGCACCGTGCGCCGTCGACGCTCCGCTTCGCCGAGCACGATATCGGCGCCAATCGAGAACCGCTGCTCTATTCTGTCCGCGTTCGCGAACTCGCTTGCGAAGAAGTCGCCGTCGAGCTCATAGGCAAAGTTGAAGTCGGTGTCGTCGGCCTCGTTCCGCAGCACGTACGCAGCGAGGATGTCGACGGGCACGAACGAGGCGGCTTGGACCGTCGGTATCACGACGGGTTGGGCCGGATCCGAATAGTCCACGTACGGGTCGGCGGGCGAGCGGTATACGTTGTCATCCTGGCCGAGACGCGCAGCCGCGCTGAAGCGAAGGGCCCCTATGCGGTCGTCCGGCGGTTGCCCGGCTGGCCGGCGCGGCGCGTCCTCGGCGCTTCTTCGCACCGGCGGCGCCGCGACGACTAGGGATGCGTGCTCCGCGAGCCGTCTCAAGCTCCGTCCGGGCGCACGCTCCGCGGCTGTGCGAAACGCGTTTTCGGCGGCGGCCCGATCGCCCGCGGCGCGCAATGCAAGCCCCAAGTTGTACTCGGCGAGCGCGCCGAGCCGGTCGTCCGGCGCCCCGGCGGCACGCTCGAACTCCTGCGCGGCATGATCGTATTCGCCGAGCCGGTAGTACGTGACGCCCAGATTGTAGTGGAGCAACGGCGAGTCTAGGCCGGCAGCGGCGGCCTCGCGATAACGAAGCAAGGCGGTCCGGTAGATGCCAGCTCGGGCGAGCGCGTTGCCCTCCTCCATGAGCTGCCCACCGGACAGCTGTGCCGCGCACGGCGCCGCAAGGAGCAAAGCCGCGCACGCTGCCAGCAATGCGTTGGTAGAACGTCCCACGCCCGTCGTCCGCGCAATTCGAGTAGCGCCACTCTAGGCGGCCGCGCACGCCGCGCGATATGACCGGGTTCACACCGGGTGCTCGACGCGCTGTCTTCACGAAGCGACAGGCTCGATCGTCAAACTTCCTCGGCCGGCGCGGGCTCCACCTCCGGCGGGGGCTCTTCGACGTCCCGATCCTCGACGCGGCCTTCGCTTTCCTCGTCGCGGTCGGATTCGAAGTCCTCGTCGGCTTCATCCTCATCGGCGCCTACCGGGGCCGGTGCATCGCCCGTGGCTTCCGCCTCGCCACGCTCCTCGTCCTCCGCCTCCGCGGACGAATCCGTGTCGCCGACGGACAGCACTACCCCGTCGATATCGGCCACGTCGTCGAGCACCTGCAGAGTCACCTCGAGCTCGTCGTCGTTCTGCGCGAATGCCGGCGAAGCCAGCACGAGCAGCGCGAACCCGGCGCAAACCAAGAACGAATTCCCTTTCATAAGCTCACTCCTTCGAGAGTCAACCGACATTGACGTTGATGATGAAGATCTTCTGTTTGGCACCTTGCTGTAGGCGCGCCACGACGGGACCACCGCGTCCCGCCACGGCGATGAGCGTCAGAGGCAGGACGTTGTTGCCTGCGGCGAGCTCGGTATTCCAACCGACGTCACGGCGACCCGGGTAATCGGCGAGCTCGATGCCGTCCGGCAACTCGACCGAGAGCGCGACGTCGTCGAGAGCCTGCGCTGACGCAAAGACCAGATTCACGACTCGCGCCTGGCGCAGCGTGAGACTTACTTCGGGCGTCGCCGTGGGCTTTCTTGCATCGGGTGACCGTACCCATAGCCCCGTCAACACCACGGTCAGAATGCTCGCCGCAAACGCGCCCGTGAATCCCGCCGCAACCCACCGCGGTGTCCCCCGCCGTGCCGCGACGTCCGAGGCCGTCGCGAGCGCGCGCTCGAAAAACCCGGCCGTCGGGCCTTCGACGGGCTCATTGGCAAGCGCGTCGAGCAGGCTGCGCTGCGCTGCCACGCGAGCCGCGCACGCGGCACATCCCTCGACGTGCGCCCACGCAGCGCGCGCGCGCTCGGCGTCGAGCTCGCCATCGAGGAGCTCATCGAGCTGCCTTGTGACATCGTGACAGGACATTTCGCGTGCTCCGTACTCCTGATCAAGCACGACGGCGCGGACCAAAAGGTTCCATCGGGGTGAGCAGCCTGCGTAAATGCTCACGCCCACGATGCAGGCGGGACTTCAACGTGCCGAGCTCGACACCCGTAATCTCTTGTATTTCCAATAGCTTATAACCTTCTGAGTCGTGCATCAGCACGACCGTGCGCTGCTCGACGGGCAGCGCGGCGAGGGCCTTGTGCAGCGCGCTTCTGTCAAATGCACGAGCGGCGTCGGCCTCCGGTCCGTCCTTCGCCTCTCGGCTTTGCAGCTCGAGCGCATGGTCCTCGATCGATTCGAGCCGGCGGCGGGCGTAGCGACGGGCCTCGTCGACGAATTGGTTGTAGAGGACGCGCTTGAGCCAAACCTGCAACGACTCGATCTCGTGCAAGCCGCCGCGCCGATACAGCCGGATCAGCACCTCTTGCAGCAGATCCTCGGCGTCGGCGACGGAACCGGTGAGGCGATACGCAAGCCGATACAGGCCGTGCAAATGCGGCTTGATCAACGCTTCAAAAGGCGGCGGTTCGCTCACGGTGCAACAAATGGATGGGCATGGCCTTATGTGCTGCGCTACGATGCGGTCGGCCGATGTCGACGCGGATCATACTCCGCTCCATCGAGAGTCGCGCAAGCCGAACGATAGCAACGCGAATGTTGATTCTGCAGAGCGCTCTTCCGACTTCTTGTCCTGACTTTGTGCGCCTGGCTGCTCAGCGAGAATGCTGGTTCGGCTCGCGCCATGAACCATGCGGTCGAGGCCGCTGTCTGAGCCAGGAGGGAACTCGAGGGATGATCGTGCATCGACTCACAATCGCCGCACTGGTGGCCGTCGCGCTCGCCCCCGCCGGCGCCGCGGCGCGCAGCCTCCAGCAAGTGCTGAATTCCGGGACGCTGCGGGTCGGCGTTGCGCTCTTCACGCCATGGGCAACGCGGACCGAGGGCGGCGAGCTCGTCGGCTTCGAGGTCGACGTCGCAAAACAGGTGGCGGCCGACATGGGCGTGAAGGCCGAGCTTCTCACTTACGAGTTCGACCGCTTGATTCCGGCGCTGGAAGCCGGCGAGATAGACCTGATCGCCGCGGGCCTCAGCGTTACGCCGGAGCGCGCGCTGCACGTGAACTTCAGCCAACCGTATGCCGAGAGCGGCGTCGCGCTCGCCACGCATCTGCAGAGCACGCGGGAAGTGCAGCGGCTCGAGGATCTCAACGATCCCGCGTATACGCTCGCGGCCGTGGAAGGCTCCGTTGCAGTAGCGGTTGCAGAGCGACTACTACCGCGGGCGAAGCTGCGACAATTTCAGTCGGCCGATGCGGCGAGCGCGGCGCTGCTTGCCGGCGATGTGCATGGTTATCTCGAGGACGAGCCAATCCCTGCATATCTGGCGCTCGAGAATCCCGACATCGTGGACGTGCCGCTCGCGCGGCCGTTGCTGAAAAGCCGCGCGGCGTTTGCGATCGGCAAGGGCGATGCGGACTTCTTGGCGTTCTTGAATGCGTGGATTACAGCCCGAGAGGCCGACACGTGGTTGCCGACGACGACGAGCTATTGGTTCGAATCGTTGCGCTGGAGACAACGGCTTGAGAGCGCGGAGCGGTGATCGTTGCGGCACGGCGTGGGCGCTCGCGCTCGTCGCGAGCGCTGGCTATGGGTCAGAACGACGACGTGCCGTTGCCGCCGCGCGTCGATGCGCCGCCCGCACGCCCCGCAGCGGCGTCGCCTACCACCATTCGCGCGCCGGACAGCGCGCGGCTCGCGCCGCTGCCGGAGGAGCGCCTTGCCACCGCGGACGAGATCGTCGTGATCGGCGGACTGCAGTGGCGGCTGCCCGACTTGGGCAGCGCTTGGCGAGCCGACCGCGAAGAAGAGAAAAGCGACGCACGCATTCAGGCGACGTTGCTGCCGTTGTACGACCCGGAAAATCCGGTGACCCACAACGACATGTTTCTGCTCAACCGCGAAATGAAGCGGCTCGGCTACATCGAGCTGTTTCGCGTGCGCTTCGGGCGCCGCTCCAGGGATTGACGCTCGCGCGCCGAAGCCCCGCTTTGCCTCGACGGACTATTGCCCGAGCATGCTGCGCAGCATCCAAGCGTTCTTCTCGTGCAGCTGCATCCGTTGGGTGAGCAGATCGGCGGTTGGCTCGTCGTTCGCCTTCTCGGCAAGCGGAAAAATTTCCCGCGCCGTTCTCACCACCGTCTCCTGACCGATAACGAGCTGCCGAATCATCTCCTCCGCGCTCGGCACACTTGCTTCCTCTTCGATCTTGGTCAGCGAGGCGAACGCCTGGTAGGAGCCGGGGGCAGGATGACCGAGAGCGCGGATGCGCTCGGCAATCTCGTCGACTGCCGTCGCGAGCTCCGTGTACTGCTGCTCGAACATCGTATGCAGCGTGTTGAATAACGGTCCGGTCACGTTCCAGTGGTAGTTGTGAGTCTTCAAGTACAACGTGTAGCTGTCCGCGAGGAGCCGCGACAGACCCGTTGCGATCTTCGCCCGACTTTTCGCGGGAATCCCGATATCGATAGCCATCGTGCGCTCCTAGTCTCGAATTGCGGGCCAGTCTAGCGCCCGAGCGTGTTAGATACAGTTGATTGTTTGTATGATACTGTTTGGTTATTTCAATCGGTGCCCGACGTGTCCGCAGCCTCGTCGCATCTGCCGACTTTCAAACAGCTACGCTACTTCGTCGCGTTGGCCGAGCACAAACATTTCGGTAGGGCTGCCGCCGAGTGCTTCGTGTCTCAATCGGCGTTCAGTATAGCGATCCAAGAGCTCGAGGCGCTGCTGGGTGCGAATCTCGTCGATCGCACGAACCGTCGGGTAACGATCACGGCGACGGGCAAGGACATCGCGGTGCTCGCGAAACTATGCTTGCGCGATCTCGCGGCGCTCGTGGACCTCGCGCGCGGCGAAAGCCGGCCCCTGCAGGGCGCGCTGCAGCTGGGAATCATCCCGACCATCGCGCCATTCCTCTTGCCGCGAGTGCTGCCCGCTCTGCGGAAAGAGCTTTCCGGCACTCAAGCTGTTCCTGCACGAGGACGTCACGGAGCGGTTGCATGCCGAGCTCATGGAAGGAAGTCTCGACGTCGTGCTGTTGGCGCTGCCGTACGACTTGACCGGAGTCGAGACGGCAGAGCTCTTCACGGACCGCTTTCGTCTCGCCGCTCGGGAGGGCACTGAGCTCGTCGATCCCGAGCACTATCGTTTCAGCCAGCTCAACGCGGGCAGCGTGCTGCTGCTTCGCGAGGGCCACTGCCTACGCGAGCATGCGATCGATGCGTGCCGGATTCGCAATACAAGCAAGCTGCACCGCGTGTCGGCGTCGAGCCTGCTGACGCTGATCGAGATGGTGGACGCCGATCTCGGCATCACGTTCCTGCCGGAGATGGCGGTCGGGTCGGCAATGCTGCAGAGCACGCACGTGAAGACCTATCCGCTCGCCGACAAGAGCTACCGCACGATCGCGTTGGCGTGGCGGCGCGGCAGCTCGCGTGCGGAGGAATTCCGAGCATTGGGCAAATTCTTGGCGGAACGGCGCAAGGGTTAGGCCGTCGTCACAGCGCGCGGCCCTGAGAGCCGGCGTGTGGCTAGCACGAACGCGGCGAGAAACACGAACGCCGAAGCGAAGAAGGCGGCGCCCGGCAAGATGAAAGGCGCGGCCGGCGAGACGAAAAAACCGAACAAACCCGTCCAGATCGGTGGGCCGAAAATCGACGTGAGGTTGGTCATGCTCGCGAGCGCCCCTTGCAAAAGGCCTTGCTCGTTCGAAGGGACAGCTTGCGACATCAGGGCTTGCACGGCCGGTTGAGCGATCGTCCAGCCGAAAATGGCCAACACCATGACGGGATAGATCATCCATCCCTGCGGGACGACGCCGTAGAGCACAGGCACGATGACGCTCACTGCGAGCCCAATGAGCACGGCGCGACGCTCGCCCAACCGCGGGACAACGACTCTGACCAGGCCAGCCTGTCCGACAACGAACATCACGCCGACCATCGCGAGCGAGAGCCCGATTTGCTGCGGTCCCCAGTCGAAGCGGTATGAGGTGAACAGCACCCAAGTCATCTCCGCCACGCGATTCGCAAACGTGGCCATCACGAAGATCGCCATGAGACCCAGCACGGACGAGTAGCGCCCGATCTCCCGCAGCGCGCCGACGGGATTCGCGTGCCGCAAATTGAGCGGCTTGCGGTTATCCGCGGAAAGAGATTCGGGCAGGGCGAAATAGGCAAACAAGAAGTCGGCCAAGCTCAAGCCCGCCGCGACCACGAACGGGAGCCGCAGATCGACTGCCCCGAGCACTCCGCCGATGGCGGGACCCGTGATGAACCCAAAGCCGAAGGCCGCGCCGATGAGGCCGAAGCTCTGCGCCCGCTTCTCTGGCGGTGTGATGTCCGCGATGTAGGCGCCGGCGGCGGAGAAACGTCGCGCCGAACGCCCCGGCGACCATGCGTCCAACCGCAAACCAAACGAGCGTCGGCGCGAATGCCAGCAGCACGTAGTTGATCGCCATGCCGGCGAGCGCGAGCAAAATCACCGGACGGCGACCGAAACGATCCGACAACGCTCCGATGAACGGCGCAAACGCGAACTGCATCAGCGAGTACGCGGCCGCAAGCAGGCCGTATATATAGGACGCCCGCGAGATGTCGCCGCCCTCGAACTGCTCGATCAGCTTCGGGAGCACCGGAAACGCGAGCCCAATGCCCAGCATGTCGATGTAGACCACCGACAGAACGACCACGAGGGAAAGCTTGGGCGTGCCGCGCATTGCCGCGGAATCCTACACGAGACCTGCGGCACGACCGGCCTCTGCGCCAACGCGTTTGTGGCGTCGACAAAAGTACTGGACATCACATACTATGTACCATATAGTATGTGCCGCACAGCATACCTCGCGAGATCCAATGGCCTCAGAGCTCATCGAAAAACTCCGCATGGAGTTGCGCCGCGGGTCCTTGACGATCGCGGTGCTCGCGCACCTGCGGGTCGAGCACTACGGCTACACGCTGCGCAAGGCGCTTGAGGAGCGGGGGCTCGCTATCGATGAGGGCACGCTCTATCCCCTGCTGCGGCGCCTCGAAGCACAAGGGTTGCTGACCAGCGAATGGCGCGAGGAAGACAAGCGCGAAAAGCGCTTTTACCGCCTCTCGGCCGATGGCCGAAAGATTCTCGAGCAGTTGTTGTCCGAGTGGCGCGATTTGAACGCGTCGCTCGATCGCATCGTCTAGGAGGATGCTCTATGATCGACGCTCATTGATTCCTATCTGTTGCAGCTTCGCTCGTTTCTTCCCGCCAGGCAGCGCGAGGACATCGCGACGGAGCTCAGCGAGAGCATTCGCGCAGCAGTCGCCGATCGCGAAGGCGAAATCGGCCGTGCGCTCACGGACGACGAGCTCGCCGCAGTGCTCAAAGGATATGGGCATCCGCTGCTCGTCGCGGGCCGCTATCTGCCGATGCAAGACTCATAGGTCCGCGCGTTTTCCCGATCTACTGGTATTCGCTGCAGGCCGTCGTGATCGTCATCGCCGTAATCACGGCAGTGCTTGGCGCCGTCAACCTGCTCACCGACTCCAGCCCGGGGCTTAGCCTGATGCAAGTGTTGGCTGACTTCTTCTGGTTTGCACTATGCGGCGCGGCCATCGTGACCTTGGTTTTCGCCATCATCGATCACGAAAGCGTGCGCCTACGTTTCCTCGAAGACTTCGATCCGCGCAAGCTCGAGGTCGGTATCTTTGGCGTGCGCGCCGCACCGATGTCGGCGATCGCGCGGTCGGACACGGTGTCCGAGATCGCGACCATGGCGATTTTCATTCCTTGGTGGATCGGCTGGCTGGACTTCACTAACGTTTTGGGCTTCGGGACGGCTGTCGAGTTCACGGCCGCGATTGAGCCGTTCTTTTGGCCCGTTCTCGCGCTGGCCGTGGTCGACCTCGTGCGTCTGGCGTTGGATTTCGCGTACCCGTTTCGTACGCCGTCGAGAGTACTCGTGCGTCTCGTCCTCAACGTGTGCTGGTTGCTCGCGTTCGTGCTTTTGTTCCGCACCGACGGCTTGATAGAAGCCACCGGCATCGCGGATGGTGATTCGCTCGAGCGAGCGGTCAACACAGCGGAATGGATTCTCCGGATCGTCGTGGGCGCGCTCACGGTGGTGACCTCGGTCTTAATCGCGACCGATGTCGTGCGGCTGTTTCGCCGCTGACGAGGTTTAACCCGGAGCGCCCTCTTCGCGACGATCGCGGACGATGCGCTCGCTTCGCCGCGCCTGAATTTGCGCGCGAGCCCCTGCTGAAAGTCGTCGATCACGCTGAACATCGCGGGCACGATGAACAGGCTCATCACGGTCGAGACCAACAGTCCGCCGACGACGGCCACGCCCATCGGGGAGCGGAAGCTCGGATCTCCGGCCCATCCCATCGCGATCGGCATCATGCCCGCGGTCATTGCAATCGTCGTCATCACGATCGGCCGAGCGCGCTTCGAGCAGGCGTCGATGAGCGCGTCGAACCGCGAAAGCCCGCGGTCGCGCTGCGCCATGATCGCGTACTCGACGAGCAGGATGGAGTTCTTGGACACGATGCCCATCAGCATCAGCAAGCCGATCAGCGTGTTTATCGCGAGCCCGTAGCCGAACAGCGACAGCGCGAAGATCGCGCCGGCCGCCGACGGCGGCAATGCCGTCAAGATCGTCACGGGCTGGATGAACTTGTGGAACAACATCACGAGCACTGCGTAAATCGACAGCACGCCGATCGCCATCGCGATCGCGAACTGGCTGAAGATCTCGACGATCCAACGCGAGTCACCCGTGCGTAGATGCCGCACGCCGTCCGGTAAGTTGCGCATCGACGGCAGCGCTTCGATCTGCTCGAGCGCGTCGCCGAGCGCGACGCCGTTCAGGTTCGCGGTGATCGTGATGTTGCGGCTGCGATCGATTCGGGTGATCTGCGCCGGTCCTGCACCGAGCGACACGTCCGCAACGTTCATGAGCGGAACGGGACCGCGCCGGCCCGGCACCGGCAACAGCCGCAGGTCCTCGAGGTTCGCTCGCGAAGCGTCGTTCAAGCGTACGCGAATCGGGATCTGCCGATTGTCGAGATTGAATTTCGCGAGGCCCGTCTCGACGTCGCCGCTCGTCGCGATGCGCGTGACCAAGCTCAGCGTCTCGGTCGTGACGCCGAGCTCCGCCGCCCTGTCCGGATCCGGCCGGACGACAATCTCGGGCTTCTGCAGTGCCGCGCTGCTCGTGATCGTGCCGAGGCCCGGCATTCCGCGCAGCTCGCGCTCGACCGCGGCCGCGACGAGCGCCAGACGCTGCGGCTCGTCCCCGGCGAGCGTGACATCCACTCGATCGCCGCCGCCGCCTTGGAATTGCAGCCTCGCGCCCGGTATGTCGCGGAGCATCTCGGTCGCCTTGCGCTCGAACGCTTGCTGCGCCCCGCGAGTTCCGTCCTTGTTCTCGATTTGAATCACGAGGCTGCCGCGGCGCACCGATCCCGCCCCGCCGCCGCCGCCGAAGCGGTTGCCCCCGCCTTGCGACCCGATCGAGGTGTAGACACTCGAGACCTCGGGCAACGCGGCCAAGCGCAGCCGTGCCTGCTCGGTGACCGCCAGCGTGTCCTCGAGCGAGGCACCGGGAGGCAGCTCCACCGACAACGTCGTAAAACCATTGTCGCCGGCCGGCGAGAACGCGGTCGGCAAAGTCGGGTACAACGCGAGCATCGAGAAGATGACCACGGTTGCGACGCCGAGGGTCGTCCACCGATGGCCCAGACACCAACGGACGCGGCCGAGGTACCAAGTCATGATGCGCGGCGTCTTCTCGGGCCTATCGTGCGGCTTCAGAAAATACGCGGCCATCATCGGCGTCAGGGTGCGAGCCACCAACAGCGAGAACAACACGGCGACGGTCACCGTGAAACCGAACGGCGCGAAGAACTCGCCCGCGATGCCGCTCATGAACGCAACGGGAATGAAGACGGCACAGATCGTGAGTGTCGTTGCAACGACCGCGAGGCCGATCTCGATTGCCGCATCCATCGCCGCCTGCCGCGGCGGCTTACCCGTCCGCAGGTGGCGCACGATGTTCTCCACCTCGACGATGGCGTCGTCGACGAGAATTCCGACGACGAGTGTCAGCGCCAGCAACGTCAGGATGTTGAGCGTGTACCCGAGTATGTAGATCGCCCAAAACGTGGGGATGATCGACAACGGCAGCGCGACTGCCGACACGGCCGTGGCTCGCCAATCGCGCAAGAAGAGCCACACCACGATGATCGCGAGTATCGCGCCCTCGATGAGCATCTCCATCGAGGAATCGAAAGAGGTTTGAATGTATGCGACGGTCGAGCTCGCTTCGGCGAACTTCACGTGCGGGTACTGCGCCGCGAGCTCATCCACGGTCGCCCGCGCCTCCTTCGCAACGTCGAGCGCACTCGCGCCCCAGCTGCGGACGATCTGGAAGCCGACGACGGGCCGCCCGTCGAGCAGCGCGATGCGCGCTGCTCCGCCGCCTGATCGCGGACGTCCGCAATCGTGTCGAGCCGCACGCTGCGGCCGTCCGGCAACGCGATCGGCAGCCCGGCGAGGTCATAGACCGAGGCGATGGTGCCGGTGGTGCGGACGGTCTGCTCGAGGCCGCCGACGCGAGCCTCCCCGCCCGGGTACTCGGCTTGGATGCGCCGCAGCTGCCGGGAGACGTCGCTCGCAGTGGCGCCGAGCGCGGCCATCCGATCCGGATCGAGATCGACGCGAATCTCGCGATCCACGCCGCCGACCCTGCTCACGCGCCCGACGCCGGGTACGGCGGAGAGGGCTCGCGTAACCGTGAGGTCGACGAACCACGAGAGCTCCGTGTCCGACATCGTGTCCGACGCGACGCTCCACGTCACGACCGCGCCGCCGGCCGTCGTCGTCCGCGACACGATCGGCTCATTGGCGTCGGCCGGCAAGTCGGAGCGTATCCGAGTCATTGCATCGCGGACGTCGTCGAGCGCGGCGGAGAGGTCCGTGCCGAACCGAAACTCGATGGCCGTCGTGGAAGCACCCTCGTCAACGGTCGAGGTCATCTGCTCGATGCCGGCGATCGTCGCGACGGCATCCTCGACCTTGCGCGTGATCTCCGATTCCATTTGCGTCGGCGCGACGCCCGGATAGGTGATGGTCACGATCACGGCCGGGAATTCGATGTCGGGGCGGTCCTGCACGCCGAGCTTCGGAAAGCTCAACACGCCCGCAACAGTTAGCGCGACAAACAGCACGATCACGGGAACGGGATTGCGGATCGACCAGGTGACGAAGTTCATGAGCGGCTACCTCTGCGAGGTGGACGCGTCAGCGACGTTCACGAGATCGCCGTCCTTGAGAAAGCCCGCGCCTCTCTCGACGATCATCTCGCCGCTTTCGATGCCTGCAACCACTTCGATCGCGTCGCCGCGAACGGCGCCGGTCTCGACATGCCGGCGCTCGACGGTGCTGTCGTCGCGCAGCACGAATACGTAGCTGTACCCGTCCACGCTCACCAAGCTTCGCAGCGGCACTGTATAACCCATCCCGCGGCCGATCTCGATCTCGCCGTGGGCGAACATGCCCGGCCGAATGCGCGCGTCGGGAGCAAGGTCGACGTAAACGAGGCCGGTGCGGTTGGCGTCGTTAATGGTCGGCGCGACGACGCGGATCTCGCCGGCGAGCTCCGTTCCATCGGGCGTCGTCACGATCACGGACTGGCCGGCATGCAGGCTGCCGAGCCGTACCTCGGGAACCTCGCCGCGCCACTCGATCCGGCCGTTCCGCAACAAGCGCAGCATCTCGGTGCCGGCCTGCGCGATCTGCCCGACCGTGACGGTTCGCGACGTAATCACGCCGTCGTCGGGCGCGGTCACCCGCGAGAACTGCAGCCGCAGTTGCGACGTCTCTAGATCCGCACGCGCCGACTCCAGGCGCGCTTGCGCCGCGAGCGACTCGCTCTTCAAGCGATCGAGATCGGCCTCGGACAGAACATTCATCGACGACAGAGCCTCACCACGCTTGAGTTCCGCTTCTGTGTTGAGAAGCTCCGCCTCGCGTTGCTTGAGCGCCGCTTGCTTCGTCGCAACCTCGGCCGACAGCAGCGCCGTCGACAGCTCGACGAGCTTTTGACCACGCTTCACGCTATCGCCCACGTCGACAAACACCTCGGCGACGCGATAGCCGCCGACCTCGGGAGCAATGATCACTTCTTGCCACGCGTGAATCGAGCCGTTCAACGTAAGCGTGCGCGCGAGCTCGACGCCCACGAGCTCCGCAGCGGTGACGGTCATCACGGCTTCGCGAGCGTTCGTCGTGGCGGCGGCCGGTGCCGCTCGATCGCCGGACGGCCGGCCGTAGAGGCGCCGCTGCCAGCACGAGTGCGGCCGCGACGGCGACACCGGCGACTGCGAGTCCCACTCGGCGTCGCCCCGAGGAAGCGTCCCTTTTCATGTTCGAGGATCGTCCTTGCAAACCATCAGCTTGCTGATATCATATCAGCTCACTGATATTGAGCAAATTGTGCGATGCCAAGAATTGTGAAGCAGACGAGTACCGACTGGCTGCGGTCCGACAAGCCAGAGCACGTCGTTGGCTTCTTGATGAAGAGCCTACACCATACCCTGCGGCAGGCAATGGACGAGGCGCTGCGCGCACGCGGCCTCGAGATGTCATTCGCGCACTTCGCCACGTTGTTCGGGCTTTTCAGCGACCCCGGCACCACAGGCGCGCAGCTTGCGCGGCGTGCAATGGTGTCGGCGCAGACGATGAATTCGATCCTGCGGCGCCTCGAGGCCGATGGCCTCATCGAGCGAGGTCCGCATCCGGAAAGCCGCCGGGCAGACAGCTGGTCCCTCACCGCGCAAGGCGAAAAGCAGCTCGCGCGGGCGCGAGTCATTGGAGATACGGTGTTCTCCCGAATGCTCGCGGCGCTCTCCACGGATGAAGTCGCAGGGCTGCAGAGCTACCTGCGCCGCTGTATCGCAGCTCTCGAGACAAACACTGCGCCGCGCGGCGCGACGACTGAGCCAGGGCTCGGTGCGAGTCGCCGCGCGCCGTTCGCGGCAGCGAGCACTGCGCCCATCGCGGCAATCCGCCTAAAAGCCCCTCTCGGGGCTTCTGAGAAACGGCTGGAGCCAGCACCCACCGCGCCGGCGCGCGGTTAGAATCCCTGTACCTGTACCGGAACCTCGCCAATGCCGAGCAGCAAAGCCGCCGTTGCGAGCCGCTTCGATGCGCAGACGTTCGCGTTCTTGCGGGAGCTCGCCGCCCACAACGAGCGCCCATGGTTCGAGGCGAACAAGCCCCGCTACGAGACGCACGTGATGACGCCCGCTCTTGCGTTCATTGACGCGATGGCGCCGCACCTCCAGAAGATCTCCAGACATTTCGTCGCAAGCAGAAGGCGCGTCGGCGGCTCGCTGATGCGGGTTCACCGTGATACGCGCTTCGCACGCGACAAGACGCCGTACAAGACCAACATCGGCATCCAGTTTCGGCACGCGCGCGGCAGGAACGTGCACGCGCCGGGCTTCTATGTGCACATAGAGCCCGGTGGGTGTTTCTTGGGAGCCGGCATCTGGCACCCGGAATCCGCCGCGTTGGCAGCGATTCGCGCCGAAATCGTCGAGCAGCCGAAGCTCTGGCAGCGGGCGCGCGACGATCGGCGTTTTCGCGAGCATTTCGAGCTTGGCGGGGAGCGGCTCGCCAAGTCGCCGCGCGGATATCCGCCCGACGCGCCGCATGCCGAAGATCTGCGGCGCAAGGATTTCATTGCATCGTGTGAGCTCGCGGACGCAGAGACGTTGCGGCCGCAGTTCGTCGCCGACGTGGCGGCGCGGTTCGCGAGCGCCGCACCGCTGATAGCATTTCTTTGCGGTGCCCTCGATCTAGAGTTTTGACGCGTCCCCGAGCGGCACCGACGGTTCAGCGCATCGTCGATGGCGCGCCCCGCGAGAGCGGCGGCGCGCCCCGATGCTTGAACGTTAGCCCATGCAGAAGGCGTTGAGCTTGTTGCCGTCGAGATCGCGAAAGTACGCAGCGTAGAAATTGCCGAAACGAGTTCCCGGAGGACCTTCGTCCTTCGCGCCCAGCTTCATCGCCTTGTCATAGAGCGCTTTGACTTTCTCCGGTGAATCGACTGCGAGCGCAACCATCGTCCCGTTGCCGATCGTCGCCGCGTTGCCGTCGAACGGCTTGCAGACCCCGATGCCCGGCCTGTCCTGACCGGCCGACCAAGCGACCAGCCGTTCGTTCTCCATGAAACGCTTGCCGCCGAGCTCGCCGAGCAGTGCGTCGTAAAACTTTGCGGCACGCGGCGAGGTCGTTCGTGCCGATCGTTACATACCCGATCATTGGTTCTTCTCCTTGGGGGGTTGGGACGGCACATTATGCAACGCACGACCCACGATGCAGTAGCCGCCCGCTCGCTCCGACGTTCACGGCACGCGTGCTATGCTGCTCGCCGACCGCACGCTCGCTTCGCCAGCTCACCGCAAGCTCGCACAATACTGACGCCGCCAAGAAAGGTGCCAACCCGTGTCTGCACAACTCAGTGATTTCGCTCGTTCCCTAACCGTTGAGACCGCCTTCACTGTGCTCGCAATGGCGAGAACGCTGAAAGCGGCCGGCAAAGACGTCGTGGAGCTGGAAATCGGCGACAGTCCGTTCGACAGCACGGCCGCGGCGCGCGCCGGCGGCGTCGAGGCGATCAACAACAACCAGTCGCACTATTGTCCATCCCCCGGCATCCCGGAGTTTCGGCAGGCTGCCGCGGAATTCGTGCGCGCCGAGTTCGACATCCCCGCAGAAGCTGGCAACATCGTCGCCGGTCCAGGGGCGAAGGTATTCGAGCAGTACTTTTGCGAAGCATTTCTGAATCCGGGCGATGGCGTGCTCGTGTTCAGTCCGTACTTTCCGACTTACCTGCCGAACATCGAACGACGCGCAGCACGCGCGGTCATGGTCCCGTTGCGGCAAGCGAACGAGTTCAGGCCCGACGTCGCCGACATCGAGCGCTTTCTCGAGGAGGACCCCTCGCCTCGAGGCGATCCTGCTGAACTCGCCGCACAATCCGACGGGCGGTGTAACGACGCGCGACGACCTGCGCACAATCGCGGATCTGATTCGCGGCCGCGACGTTGCCGTTTTCAGCGACGAGCCGTATTGCCACATGGTCTGGAAGGGCAGCCATCATTCCCTGCTGAGTGAGCCGGGCATGCTCGCGCAATGCGTCGGCGCGTACACTTTCAGCAAGTCCTACAGCATGAGCGGCTGGCGGTTGGGATTCGCGGTTGCGTCCGTGGAGGTCGCCGACATCATCGCCAAGATGATCAACACGACTCTGTCGTGCACGCCGCCCCTTGTGCAGCTCGCCGGAACGGCCGCGCTCAAGCGAGACAGGCAGGAGCGCGACCTCGTCATGCAGAAGTTTCGCGAGAAGGTCGTGCTTCTGACTTCCGGCCTGAACCGCATCGACGGTTTTCACACGCTCGACCCAACCGCCACGTTCTACGTTTTCCCGAACGTAGCACCCGTTTGCAATCGCCTCGGCGTGACGAGCCACGGGTTGGCGCTGTTCATGCTGCAGGGTGCCGACGACAAGTTCGGCATCGCGTGTCTCGGCGGAGAGTGCTTCGGCCAGGCCGGCGCGGGATTCCTGCGTTTCAGTTGCGCGGAACCGAACGACCGGCTGCAGAAAGCGCTCGACTTCATCCCGACGGCGATCTCGCGGACCGATCGCCTTGCCGCCTGGCTGACCAAGAACCCTCAATATCGCTTGGCGCAACCGTACGCGACGACGTAAGCCGTGTCTCTTATGTCAAATCTGTGACGGTGTTCACAGCTGAGGGTCGGGGGCCTCGGATACTTTTGGAGCAGCTATCGGAGATATTGCTCTAACGGTTTCCCCTTGAGAATTTCCCGGCCCAAGCGGCCGGGTTTTTTTTGGGGCGTCCAAAACGCTCGTTGCCTACATCTTGCGCACGCGACCGCCCCCGTCGCACGCTCAATCGCGTAGTCAATGCGTTCTACGCGACCGTTAATCTACCGCTTCAAGCACGAAGCTTCGAAGGCTTGTACAAGCCGTTCATGGAATCACTCTACTGCCGCCGCTAAAAAGAGAACGAAATCGTCCGGCGCGGCGTGATCTATCTGACGCAAAGACGACTGATGCTCGAGTCCGAGAAGACGGTACACGAGCGCGCGTTCTCTTCGGACGAAATACCGCGGTGCATCTGCTCGCAGCTGCTCGCGGATAAGACGCGTTACTCGCTGTGGCACGCGCGCCACGAAGGCAGCATGGCACGCGGTGGCGGTGAATAAGCGGCGGCACGCGCTGTGCGCCGGCGAGCGCCGTACCTCTTGAGCTCGCTCATTCCGGAGGCCCGCTCCGGGGCGGACCGGATGCGGGAGCGGACTCTCTCCGGCGACCTGCTGCCTCCGCAGCCGGTGTCGTTCGCTCGCGCGAGCTAGCGGCAATTTGCTCCAGCAATTGCCGCGTGCCGGGCCGTCCATGGCCCGCAGGCGGCCTCACTAGAATTTTTCCACCCACGGGCGCAGATCGAGCTCGTGCGTCCAAGCCGAGCGCGGCTGGTGGTGCACGCCGAGGTAGGCCTCGGCAATGGCGCTCGGCGCGAGCAGCGAATCGGGGCCGCGCGCATCCTCGAGATGCGCGTAGCGTTCGGATTTGATTTGTCCGTCGATGATCACATGCGCCACGTGCACACCTTTCGGCCCAAGCTCCCTCGCCATGCACTGCGCAAGCGCACGCAAAGCGAATTTCGGCGATGCTAGATTCACGAAGCCCGCGCTCCCGCGCAGCGACGCGGTAGCGCCCGTGAAGAGGATCGTCCCCGCGCCGCGTGCCGCCATGAGCCGTGCCGCCGCGCGCCCCACGAGATAGCCGCCGAAGCAGCCCACGCGCCAACAACGCTCGAAGTCCTCAGGCTGCGTGTCGAGAACACCGCCGCGCTCGAAAGTTCCGGCGTTGAAGATTGCGATCTCGAGTGCACCGAGCGATTCGCTGCGCGCAAACAGCGCGTCCACGTCCGCCGGTACCGTGGCGTCGCAGGTCACCGGCACAACGCTGCCGGGCGGAAACTTCGTCCCGAGCGCAACGACCTTCGAGATGCTGCGAGCCGCGGCGAGAACCGTGTACCCCTGCGCTGCCAACGCGTCCACGAGAGCGAGCCCAAGCCCCGTTCCGACGCCTACCACCACCGCTGTGCGCTGCTCGTCCGATGAATTCATCTGAGGTCTCCTTCTTTCTTCTCTGCATTCGAGGCACGCCCGATCGCGATCGGGGGACGGCGACGCGCGTGCTGCGTCGCGAGCTCGAACGCCCGCGCGAGCTGCAGCACGGCAAAATCGCGCTGCGGCCCGCCGACGATTTGCAGGCCGATCGGCAACCCTGCCGACGTGAAACCGCACGGAATCGAGATCGCCGGCAATCCCGTGCAGCTGATCGCGTAGCACGTTGCCATCCAATCGATGTACGTCGCCATCCGCACGCCTTCGATCTCGCGCACCCATTCGACCTCAACGGGAAACGGCGCAACTTGCGAAACCGGCAGAACGAGATAGTCATACCGTGCGAAAAACTCGGCGGTGCGCGCACGCAGAGCTGCAAGCTCCGCGCTTGCTCGCTCGACGTCGCCCGCCTGCAGCTCCAAGCCGCGCTCGATATTCCAAACGACTGTGTCCTTCATGAGGTACCGATGGCGCTCGTAGTCCCCGCGATGCGCCGCGGCATATCCTGCCGCACGCAGCGTCTGAAAGATTTCGTCGACGCCGGAAAGATCGGGCTCCGCATCGGAGAGCTCGCAATCGAGCTCCAGGAAAGTATTGCATGCAGCGCTGCACACAGCGATCACGGCCCGCTCCACCGGGTAGCCGCCGAGAGTTGCGCTCCAAGCGATGCGCGTGCCGCGGAAGTCGCGGGCGAGATCGCGCCGAAAATCTTCCGTCGGCGCGCCGCGCGAAACGGGATCTCGCGCATCCGGTCCCGCCATCACGGCGAGTAGGCACGCGACGTCGCGCACGGTGCGCGCCATCGGACCGTGCACTCCCAACGTGTCGCCGGCGCGCGCTTCGAGCCGCGGCACGCGGCCGGGCGAAGGACGAAAGCCGACGACGTTGCAGAAGCTCGCTGGATTACGCAAAGAGCCGCCGAGATCCGTGCCGTCCGCGAGCGGAACCATTCCGCAAGCGAGCGCTGCGGCGGCACCGCCGCTGCTGCCGCCGCAGGTCCTCCCAAGATCGTATGGATTGCGCGTCGCACCGAACACCGCGTTGAAGGTCTGCGAGCCGGCGCCGAACTCCGGCGTGTTGGTTTTGCCGATGATTATGGCTCCCGCCCGCCGGCAGCGCTCCACGTAGAGCTCGTCGGACGTTGGACAAAAATCCGCATAGATCCGCGACCCGAAAGTCGTGCGAATTCCGCGGGTCTTCGTGAGGTCCTTGATCGCGAGCGGCATTCCGTGCAGGGGGCCGAGCCGCGCGCCGCGCTCGATTTCGCGATCTGCCGCGCGCGCCGCCTGCAGCAGCTGGCTCTCAGGCAGCAGCGTCGGCAGAGCATTGACTAGCGGGTTCAACTTCTCGATCTGCGCAAGGAATGCGCGCAGCAGCTCGACGGCCGACACGGTGCGCTCGCGAAGCATCGCGACCAACCGGTGAGCGTCCGCAAAGCAGAGCTCGTCGTTCGCGGTCGCCGTTGCGTCGTGCTGCATGAGCGAACGCTCTAGTCCGCCGTGGGCGCTGCCGGCGTCGGCAAAACGTACTGCATTAGCGTGAGGTCGAGCCAGCGATCGAACTTGTATCCCGCCTCGCGAATCTTTCCGCAGATCACGAAACCCAGCGACTCGTGCAACCTGATGCTTGGGAGGTTGTCGGCGCCGATGGCGGCAATGACCGTGTGATAGTTCTGCGCCTGCGCGTGCTCGAGGCACGCGAGCACGAGGCGCCGGCCGATGCCCTTGCGCCGATGCTCCTTGTGCACGTACACGGCGTGCTCGACGGTGTACTTATAGGCGGGCCATGGCCGAAATACGCCGTAGCTCGCGAAGCCGAGCAGCTCGCCGCCCTCGACGACGCCCACGACCGGATAGCTGCGCTCCTCCTTCGCCGCAAACCACGCGTCCATCGATTTCGGCGGGCGTGGCTGGTAATCCCAGAGGGCGGTTGTGGTCACGATCGCGTCGTTCAGAATGGCGAGGATTGCAGACGAGTACGAGCGGTCACAGAGAATCGTTTCCACGGCGGTTCGCTGCCTTTTCGGTCGATGCACGAATAGTATGCCGCCGCCGACGGCGGCGTCGCACACCCGGCGATCAGCTACGAACCTCGCGGCCGCCCCCACAGCAGCGCGCGGAGCCCGTAACAGGCGATGAGGTCTTCAGCAGCCGCGGCTCGCGACCGCCGGCTCAGCTGACGTTGCGAAGTCGTTGCTTCGCGTTTGCCGACCGCTTCGCGAGTGCGCGGCCCACCGCAGACAACGTCGCTTGCAGCGATGCCAGCGAAGTGTCTTCGTCGATGCAGCACGCGGTCGCACGACGCCCACCCGCCTCGACGGTGACCGAAGCAAGAGCCTTCGCTTCGGTCCCGGGCGTCATCGCATGCTCGTCGAAATCGACGACGGCAACGCTCACGTCGAATTGCCTGCTGACCGCGTCCACCAGCGCTTCGATGAGCCCCTGGCCGTCGCCGTTCAACATCAAATCGACGCCGCCCGAGCCGAGGTGGAAACGCCCGTGGGTGCGCTGCGCTTCGGAGTGCAGGTCGTATCCCTGCAGCCGCCATCCCTCGGGCACCGCCAAGAACTCCGACTGGAAGAGCGCGAGTACTTGCCGCGAGGAGATCTCCTCACCGCTCGCATCGGCCTCACTCTGCACGACGCGGCTGATCGCAGGATGCAGCCACTTCGGCAGCGTGATGCCGTGGTCGCGCTCGAGCACGAGCGCAACCCCGCCCTTGCCCGATTGGCTGTTGATCCGCACGACTTCCTCGTAGCGGCGGCCGAGATCGCGCGGATCGATCGGCAGGTACGCCACGGTCCAGTGCGGTAGACCCTGCTCGCGGTGAAACGCCATCGACTTGCGGATCGCATCCTGATGGCTGCCCGAGAACGCCGCGTACACCAGATCGCCGGCCCACGGATGGCGAGGGTGCACGGGCATGTCGGTGCAGCGTTTGTAGATCTCGATGACGCGCGCCATGTTCGCGAAATCCAAACGCGGATCGATTCCCTGCGAGTACAAGTTCATCGCCATCGTGACGATGTCCATGTTGCCCGTGCGCTCGCCGTTTCCGAACAACGTTCCCTCGATGCGGTCTGCGCCCGCCATCAAGCCGAGCTCCGATGCCGCGATCGCGCAGCCGCGATCGTTGTGAGTGTGCAGGCTGACGCGAATATGCTCGCGATGCGTGACATGCCGGCAGAAATACTCGACTTGGTCGGCGAACACGTTCGGCGACGTCATCTCGACCGTGGCTGGTAGGTTGATCACGACGCCGCGTCCCTTCTGCGGCTGCCAGACGTCGAGGACTGCGTTGCATACCTCGACCGCGTAGTCCGGTTCGGTTCCGGAAAAGCTCTCCGGAGAGTATTCAAAGATCCACTCCGCATCCGCATGCCGCGCCGCGTGCTCCTGCAGAAGCCGCGCGCCGTTGACCGCGATTGCGATGATCTCTTCCTTGCTGGCTTTGAACACCTGCTCGCGTTGCACCGGCGAGGTTGAGTTGTAAACGTGAACAATCGCACGGCGGATGCCGCGCAGCGCTTCGAACGTTCGTTCGATTAGCTCCGGGCGCGCCTGTGTCAGCACTTGCACCCTCACCGAATCGGGAATCCTCCGCTCATCGATGAGGCGTCGCGCGAAGTCGAACTCCGTTTGCGACGCAGACGGAAACCCGATTTCGATCTCCTTGAAGCCGATCTCTACGAGCAGATCGAACATCTCGAGCTTTTTCCGCACCGACATCGGTTGGACCAACGCTTGATTGCCGTCCCGCAGATCGACGCTGCACCAGTCGGGTGCGCGCTCGAGAACACGATCGGGCCACGTCCGGTTCTGCAGCTGGATCGGTCGATAAGGCCGGTACTTCGTGTGGTCGTATTCGCGCATCGCGGGTCCTCCGGCAGCTATGGGCAAACGAAACGTTGATTCTATGCCGACATTCCCAGCATTGTTGACCTAAATCCATGCATTCTGCGATAGACTGCGCATGCTTCTGTCGCTTTTTCCATGATTCTTAGCAGACTATGCCGCAAAACACCATTAACCTCGACTCGTTCGACCTCAAGATTCTCGCGGAGCTTCAGGCGAACGGCGGTCTCAGCAACCAGGAGATCGCGGACCGCGTTGGCCTGTCGGCGTCGCCTTGCTCGAGGCGTATTCGACAGCTCGAGGACGCCGGCGTGATCGGGACGCGCGTCGTGCGGCTCGACCCGCGCAAGATTGGATTGGATTTGACGGTGCTGATCCATATCCGCATGGATCGACACACTCCGGAACGTTTCGCGCAATTCGAAAGCGTCGTACGCGCGTATCCCGAGGTGCAGGAATGCTACCTCATCACGGGTCAGGAAGCCGACTATCAGCTCAAGATTGCCGTGCCGAACATGGAGGAATATCAGCGCTTCCTGCTGAACGAGATCACGCGCATCGAGGGCGTGATCGGCGTGCATTCGTCATTCGTGCTGCGCAAGGCCATCGACACGACGGCTCTGCCGCTTGCCTATGCGCGCAAGGGCGCCTGACGTGCCGCGGCTCACCATTCTTCGACGAGCAGCGCCCAGCGTTCGTGATCTCGCCAGCGGCCGCTGATCTTCAGATATCGACGCGACAGCCCTTCATTGCGAAACCCCAAGCCGCGCACGAGCGCAATGGAGCGCTCGTTGGCGGGCTGAATGTTCGCCTCGAGACGATGCAATCCGAGCTCGTCGAAGGCGCGCTCGATTACGAGCTGCAACCCTTCCCGCATGAAGCCGCAGGCCGCATGCGGCGTGAATGCGTAGTAACCGAGATATGCCGACTGGAACGAGTAGCGAACGATCTCGTTCACGTTGACGACGCCTGCCAACTCGCCGCTATCGTCGCGCACGATGAAAAACGATTCCTGGTTGTGGCGCCGCGACCGGCGTAGGTAGTTGCGGTAGTCGTCACGCGTGCTTGCGGCGGTCACGAACCCGCGGTGCAGCGCTCGGCTGCGCAGGACTGCTTCGATATAGTCGTGCTCGCGCCGCAACGACGGCCGTTCAAGGTGCACGCGCACGGCGTCAAGGAAGCTCGTCGATCTCTTCCCGCTTGGCTGGCATCAGGTCGGCCGGCGTGACCTTCAATGCGAGAGCCATCGCGCTCGCGACGTAGATCGAGGAGTAAGTGCCGATCACGATGCCGAAGATCAGGGCGATGGAGAATCCCCACATCGTGTCGCCGCCCACCACCAGCAGTGCGGCCAGCACGAGCAGCGTCGTGACGCCGGTCACCAACGTGCGCGCCAACGTCTGATTCACGGACAGGTTGACGATCGACTCGGGTGTGCCGCGCCGAACGATTCGGAAGTTGTCGCGAATGCGGTCGTAGACGACGATCGTGTCGTTCAACGAGTATCCGAGCACGGCCAGCACGGAGCCAAGCACGGTCAAATCGAACTGCAACCCGAGCACCGAAAAAAGGCCGACAGTCACGATCACGTCGTGCGCGGTTGCGACGATCGCGCCCAGCGCGAGCTTCCAACGGAAACGCAGCATGACGTAGATGAAGATCATGATCATCGCAAGCAAGAGCGCGAGCCCGCCCTGCTCGGCCAGCTCGCTGCCGACCTGCGAGTCGACGTCTGCGAAGTTGCGCTGCTCGACGTTCGGCTCCCGCGCTCTCAGGATCCCGAGCAATTCTTCCCGCGCCGTCCCCCTGTCCTGCGCTGCGTCGAGCGGCGGCAGTCTGATCAATACATCGGTGACCGACCCGAAGCTCTGGACTTGCGCGTTGTCGAATCCGGCCGCCGCGAAGTCCGACCGAATGTTCTCTAAGTTCGCTTCTTGCGGGTATCTAACCTCGAGGATCACGCCGCCGGTGAAGTCGATGCCGTAGTTCAGCCCTCTGATCGCAAGTGACCCGAGCGATATCAACGTGAGCACCGCCGACGCGATGAGCGCCGTGTGGCGGTACTTCATGAAATTGAAGTTAGGGGTGCCTGTGAGCCACTGCATGTTCGACAGGAGAGCCGGTGCCGCCGCGCGGGCGCGCCGGAATGGACGTTAGGTTAACTGACTTCTTCGTCTTTCGTGATGCGCTTCGGGTCTGCGGTGGTTGCGCTGTCATCCGTCTCGCCGGTATTCATCGCTTTGCGAAAGCTCTTCAGTGCTCCGCCCAAGTCGCCGCCGATGTCCTTCAGCCGCTTCGTGCCGAAGATGAGCGCAACGATCACGAGGATGATCAGAAGCTGGGGGACGCTCATCGCTAGTCCCATGATTTCTCTCCAAAAATGGTCGACTGTGGTCGCTCGATGGTAGTCATTTTGCGCGCCGCCGGCGCGGAAATCCATCAATTTCTCCGCGCTCCCGGCCCATCCGGTATCATCCGGCCAAGAGGCCCTCAGCCTCGTTCGACCTATTTCGGCATGCCTCGTTCAACGATCGATGCGCCGGCGGTTGCAACCGGCGTCAGCGGAATTACAGAGCAACGCAGCCTCGACGATCTCCCGCGGCCGAGCACCGACTTGGTCGGCGCGCGACCGCCGCTCGTGGCTGCGCCGAAACCTCTGCGCGACCGTGCGATCGCCTGCTTGGTGTGCACGAGCCTTCTCGTGGCGGCCCTCGCGACGGGCTTGGTCATCGAGAGCTTCTTCAAGATCCCGAATATCCTGCTGGTGTTCTTGCCCGTCATTCTGTTTGCGGCGGTTAGATATGGGTTTTGGGCGGCACTGTGGACTTCCGTGTTGAGCATTCTCGCGACGAGCTACTTCCTCGCGGAACCGCGACTGTCATTTGCCGTGGCGGATGCCGGCAACATATGGGCGTTGTTGATTTTCGTCGTCGTATCCGCGTTCACGAGCAGTCTCGCGGCGCAGGTGCGGGAGCGAGCCGCCGCGGCCGGACGGCACAGCCGAGTGATCGAGGAGCTGTACGCCTTCAGCTCGAGACTCGCATCCATTTCAGCGATCGACGAGCTTGCGAGGGAGGCCGTTCAACACATTCACTCGATGCTGCGCGTCGACGCAGTGCTGCTGCTGCCGAAGCACGGCACGTTGCGCGTCGCCGCAGCATGTCGTGCTCATGAGCTCGAGCCGCGCGAGTTGTTGGCCGCGAACTGGTGCTGGGAGCACGGTCAACCCGCCGGTCGCGGCAGCGGCGTATTTCACGGCGTGTCGCACTTGTATCTGCGCCTCCACACTAGCCGAGGCCCGGTCGGCGTGCTCGGTATTCGCCGCGACGGCGCAGGGCCGCTGCTCGGCGCCGACGAAAGCCGCTTGCTCGACGCGCTCGGCGATCAAGTCACCGTGAGCTTGGAGCGCGCACGACTCGCGGAGGAGATGCACGAAACGGAGATGTTGGCCGCGACGGAAAAGCTTCGAACCGCGCTCTTGACCTCCATCTCGCACGATTTGAAAACTCCGCTCGCCTCGATCCTCGGCAACGTGACGAGCCTGCGACAGTACGGTCATTTGTACGATGAGCCGACGCGCTCCGAGATGCTCACGTTCGCTGAGAACGAGACCCTGCGTCTCTCCCGTTTCGTCGACAACCTCCTTCACATGACGCGGATCGACGCAGGCGCCTTGCGCCCGACGCTAGAGGCTGTCGACCTTTCCGACCTCATCGGCGCGGCATTGCAGCGCTGCGACAAGCTGTTGCAGACCCACCGCGTGGCTACCGACGTAGCATCCGACCTCGCCATGGTCCCGCTCGATTTCGTCCTGGCGGAGCACGTTCTCGTGAACTTGCTCGACAATGCTGCGAAATACACACCGGCGGAATCGCTCGTCACGATCTGCGTCGAGGAGCACGATCACGACGTCGGGATCAGGGTCATGGACGAGGGCCCGGGGATCGGTGCCGACGACTTACCGCACGTGTTCGAGCGATTCTTCCGCGCCAACGTCGCCGACCACCGCCGCGCGGGTGCCGGGCTTGGCCTTGCGATCTGCAAAGGCTTCGTCGAGGCGATGGGCGGCGCGATTACTGCGAGCAACCGAACCGATCGCAGCGGCGCCGTGTTCACGGTCACTGTGCCCAAAACGCGCCCAATCGAGAGCGCACCGTGACAACCGGGCGCAACGTCCGAGTGCTGATCATCGAGGACGACCCTGCAATCCGACGTTTCTTGCGCAACACCCTGCGCGTCCAGGAGTACGAGGTGCGCGAGGCGGAAACCGGTAGTGAAGGACTCGGGCTGGCGCGCCAGCTAAACCCGGAGCTCGTGATTCTAGACCTTGGACTGCCGGATATGGACGGCATGGAAATCATTCCGCAGATCCGTGAATCCTCTGCGGTGCCGATTCTCGTGTTGTCGAGCAGAAGCGATGAGGCCGGCAAAGTGATGGCTCTCGATCTCGGCGCCGACGACTACGTCAGCAAGCCTTTCGGTGTCGACGAGCTCATGGCCCGCATGCGGACCGCTTTGCGCCATCGTCTTGCGAGCGAAGGCAGCCTGCCGGTGTTCGCGAGCGGCGGTCTCGCGGTCGATCTCACGCGGAGGGTCGTCACCGTGGATGGCCGCGATGTCAAACTGTCGCGCAAGGAGTACGACATTCTGCGGGAGCTCGTCGTGCATGCCGGCAGGGTGTTGACGCATCGTCACTTACTTCGCGTCGCGTGGGGCAGCGAGACAGGGGTCGACGTCCAGTATCTGCGCGTCTACATCCGCCAAATTCGGCAGAAGATCGAGCAGTCCGCGGAGCAACCTCGCTACATCCTGACCGAGCCCGGCGTCGGCTATCGGCTACAAATCCTCGACTGATCGCGACCTCGAGAACTTCAGCGGCCTATGGAATTCCTATGGCACCACGCTGGTGCTGGAATGGATTTCTTATGCGCCGCGGGGCGATTCTCGGACGAGGAGGTAACCCGTGGCCGCCTTTTCCCGACGCAGCCGAAATGGGCAGCGCTTGCTGCTAGCTTCGCTGCTCGTACTCGTTACCGCGACTGGTTGGTCGATCGCGACTCTCGCGCAGAATGCGACGACCGACGTCGAAGCTGCCCCGCAACTCGCAGCGAGAGAGCCGGAGAACGCTCACGCGCCGACGCTCCCGAGCGAACGCGCCGGGGCGGCTGCTGAGCATGCCGCTGTGAAACCAGACGGCACCTCCCGCGGATGGCGCGCCTTCTGGCGGCAAAGCGGCGCCGTCGCTCGCGGCACACTTCTACTCCTCGGCCTACTGTTCGGCAGCGGCGCGTACGTCGTGCTGCGAAGGTTCGGCGAGCAACAGCTCGTGCTGCGCGGCGCGAAAATGCTGGAGCACAGCTTCTGGACGGCGCCCAACATGTACGAGGCCGTGCGCACGCTCGACCCGCAAAGCACGTTTCGCGCACTCGCCGAAGGGGCGTTAGAAGCGGCGCGGCATAGGGAAGGCAGGTTGACCGACGGAATCGAACGCAACGACTGGATCGCGATGTCGGCACAGCGATCCGCGGCCGCCGTCGATGCGAAACTGCAGCGCGGCATCGTCTTTCTCGACGCCATCGGCGCAACCGCACCGTTCATTGGCTTGTTCGGCACGGTGTGGGGCATCCACCGCGTGCTCACCGAGAAGGACGCAGGCCTGTCGGCGCCGATCGGTGTGGCGTTGATCACGACGGCCGCCGGGCTTGCCGTCACAGTGCTCGCCATCGTCGCAACGAGCTGGCTACGTAAGCGCAACGATCGCGCGAGCGCCGCCGTGCACGATTTTGCGAACGACGTGCAAGCCGTTCTGCGATGCGCTGATGCGGCGATCGAGAGCGAGCAAGCGGGAGGGGCATGCGGTCCGGAGCCTTCGCGGCCCGCGAGCGCCGCTGACGTCGCCGTACGGCGACCATGACCGTCCGCCGCCGTTGCTTTATGCTCGGTGGGTGTTGCACGCCAATTCAGACGGCTCACGCCGCACGCATACCAAGCTAGTGCTCGGAGCGGCACTGACGGCGCTCGCCGCGACTGCTGCCGTTGCCGCGGACGATCCCTACGAAGATGCGCGCGCGGAATTCATGCGCGCCCAAGCGCTGGTCGACGAATCGACGTCCGCAGCGCAAGACAGCCCTACTCTGCGCTCGTATCCACTGTATCCCTACCTGCAACGCGCGCGCATAGCTCGCGCGCTCAATACCGTAGGCGAAGGCTTGACGGCGATCGACGACGAGGCGCAAGCGTTCTTGGAGGCACACGACGCCGAGCCTGTCGCACGCGACCTGCGCAGAGTGTGGCTCGAGAGCTTGGTGCGACGCGACGAGCTGCGAGCGTTCGCAGATCACTACCGTCCCGAGATCGCCGATGCGCAGCTGCATTGTCAATTGTTGAGTGCAAAGATCGCGCTGGGGGAAACCGAAGAGATCGAGCAAGCCGTCGTCGAGCGCTGGCTCACGGCCGAAAGGCTGCCTCGCGAATGTGAACCGTTGTTCGAGTGGCTGCGCGAGCGACCGGCGATGACCGAGGAGCTCATCGAGCAACGAGTTCGCTTGCTGCTGCAGAACGGCGAGACGTCGTTCGCGCTCGTCGTCGCGAGGCGCCTCAGCCCGCAGCGCGCAGCGCCGTTGCTGCAATGGGCGAACCTCTTGGACCACCCTCAGCGCTCGATCGATGCGGTGCTCGCAGCGCCCGATGCCGCCGTGGAGCGGGACGCTTTGCTCGCCGGTTGGAGAAAGCTGGCGCGCAACGAGCCGGCGGCAGCGCTCGCCCGCTACGAGCACCTCGTCGCGGCGTACTCATTCGACACGGAGCTCGTGAGCCGCGCGGCGCTCGCGCTGGCGCTCGGCCTCGCCTGGGATCGACGCAGCGAGGCGGAGGCGTTCTTCGCGCGCGTCGCAGCACCCGATCTCGACGACTACGCGCTCGCGTGGCGGGCGCGCGCGGCGCTCTGGTCCGCCTCCTGGCAAGACGTCGAGCGCTTGATCGACGCGATGTCCGCGGAGCAGCGGGCGGAGCCGCGGTGGCTCTACTGGGCGGCACGCGCGACCGAACAGCGTGGGGCACGCGACGAAGCGCGGTCGCTGTACCGATCCGTGCTCACGCGCGACAACTACTATTCTGCGGCCGCAGCCGCTCGCCTCGGCGAGCGCGCCGAGCCGCATCCGGAGAGCTTGCCGGCAGACCCGGACGAGCTGCGTGCGCTCGCGTCCCGCCCGGGCTTCGTGCGCGCGCGCGAGCTCAAGCTGTGCGAGCTCGACGTCGCGGCGACGAACGAGTGGGCAGCCGAGTATGCGGCGCTCGGTGAGCTCGAGCGCACCCAAGCGATTCATCTCGCGGCGAGCTGGGGTTGGTACGATGTATCCGTCGCCACGGCCACGCGGCAAAACGTGTTTTTCGATTATGCGCTGCTGTATCCGCAGCCTTACGCAGACGAAGTGCGCGCGGCAGTACGCTCGACGAAGCTCGATCAGACCCTGCTCTACGGCGTGATTCGTCAGGAGAGCCTATTTCGAGCCGACGCGATATCGCCCGCCGGCGCGATGGGGCTTGCCCAGCTGCTGCCCGCAACCGCCCGCAGCGCTGCCCGAGCCGCGCGTCGGCCCGTGCCGGGTGCGACCGACTTGCTCGACCCGGCGGTCAACCTGGAGCTCGCCGCGACGCACTTGCGCACACTCCTCGATCGATTCGACGACCAACTCGCCGTCGCCCTCGCCGCTTATAACGCCGGGCCGCTCGCGGTCGAGCGCTGGCTTCCCGAGGAACCCGTGGAAGGGGACATCTGGCTCGAGAACGTGCCGTACAACGAGACCCGCGACTACGTGCAGCGCGTGCTCTGGCACAGCGTCGTGTTCGGCTGGTTGCGCAACGGCAAAGGCCAAGAGACGAAGTCTTGGCTCGCGCCGATCAAATCCCCGGCGCGCACATCCGCGGGGACTTAGTAATCCAAACGGGACCGAACGGCAAAAGGACCGGAGCGGGTCTCCCGCCGCACTGCCGTTGGGCGTCCTTGGGGAGGATGTGAACAGCAGACCGTACCGGTTGGTCAGACCGATTGCGGAAGCTTTGACGGGAGACCCGAGCGTTGCGTTAGCAGAATCCGTGCCACGGTGAACGACGGTCGCCTAAGTCTTTGATCTTCCACGGAACCCGGTCGCCGCTCGCACTCCGAGCATGCGTCTTGCAGCTGCTGATTTTCGCTAGTTGTTAGCGCGATTCCGCACGCGCGTGGCGGTTTCGGCGCGGCGCGTGCCGCTTGCGCGCCGCGGCCCGATGCTGGTATTGAGGGATGCAAGTTGCGATCTACTACGCAGCGCGAAATTACGTCGAGATCGAGCGTCCGACCATTGTGGGCAGCGCGATCCAAGTCGCGATTCCCATCACTGTCGCCCCTGTCAAGCTCGCGACGGCCGCCGTCGGCGACCGGATCCGCATTCAGATTCACGGCGTAGATGGGCAGGCGAGCCCGATCTTGAGGGCAGTTGTCGCTGCGAAAGCGGAGGCGCTCGCCAGTCATCGGCTCGTGGTCGCGATCGAGGAATGGGACAAGCTGGCGAGATACTGGCGTACCCGCTTCGAATCGGCGGGCGATACCGATTGAAGCGGTCATAGGGGCCCAAAACGAAAGAGGGCCGCAACGCGGCCCTCCGTGAGAACGGGGTCTCGCACCCCTAAGGATTAGTGGTCGCGGCCCTCGTTGATCGGTCGAGAACGCAGACCTACTGAAACCCCAAGACTCTCACTAGACATGGGATCACCTCCTTTGGGTTGTGGGACCAGCCCTAAGAGTCGCTTATTCGAGCAAAAAAGCCAAGTGCAAGCCCGACGCAAAAGCGCTCGCGACCCGCCTCGAGGGTCGTTACGCTAGGGGGCGCCAAACGGCCACCTCGGAGGTCCTCTCTTGCACGGCCGCCGGCGGCGAATAGGTCCCCCACGTGCGCCATGTAACTTTCCGGCGAGTGACTCGTCTGGACTGTGTGCGAACGGATGATTCTGTGGCTACACAGCGAGTCGAACCAGCCGAACGACATACGCCAACCGAGCTACCGGCTAAAGCGTCCGCGCGGCAAGGGGCGAAGATGTCCGCGTGGCAATTTCGATTGGTGGTACTGCAGCATCACCGCGCCGTGTATGGGCTTGCCCGCGCGCTGCTGCGCGGCGACCGAGAGGCCGAGGATGTTACGCAAGAGGCGTTCATGCGCTACTGGCAAAGCCACGATTCGATAGCCCGCCCTCGCGAGTGGCTGCTCAAAGTGGCGCGAAATACGTGTCTCGACGTGCTGCGCAAGCAACGCCGGCTCGTGGCCGAAGAGGATGCGGGCCGGCCGGAAGCCCCCGACGAGCGCGACCCGGCCTGGCATTACCAACGACGCGAGCTCGCCGATCGCCTGCGTCGCTTGGTCGACGGATTGCCCGAGCCGCAACGGAGCTTGGTCGTGCTGTTCGACCTGCAGGGCATGGACGGCGCGTCCTGTGCCCGAATCCTCGACTTGAACATCAATCAAGTGAAGGTGTATTTGCATCGCGCGCGGCGACGCCTGCGGCGCGAGCTGGAGCAGTCCTCATGACAGACGAGCCGACAGAATTGAACGGCGAATGGGCTTGGACCCAGATAGAGTCGATGGCGGATGGCAGCCTCGAGGGCATCGCCCTGGAGCGCATGCAGCGCGCACTCGAAAACGACCCGCGGCTGCGGCGCGCCGTAGCGCGCGCACGCTCGGTGCACCGCGAGCTCGGCAGCCTGCGGGAACGCGGCCCTTCCCACGGGTTCCTGCTGCAGCTGCTGCGGATTCCGTCTCCACGGCTTCACGGCACGCATCGGGGCGTGCGCATTGCGACGGCGCTAGGCGCACTCGCGATTGCAGCAACCGTCGCCGGCGTCGCGGTATGGATCGGTTCTGCGCCGGCGCCGCTCGTGGAAACGGATCCGCGCACCGCCGCCGCAATGCAGCAGCTCGAGCTCGCGGTGCACTACATGCGCAAAAGCGCGGCGGTCACGCACGAAGAGGTCAACGCCGCGGTTGGCTACGGTCTACGCGAAGCGCTGATCGTCAGCCGCGATTCCGTACGCGACCGCGGGCAAGAAAACGGAGGTTAACGGCATGTCGAGAACGACGATTTTCACCGGCATCGCGTGCGCCCTAGCGCTCGCGGGCACCGCGCACGCGCAAGGCTACTTCGAGTTCGGCCAAATCCCGGGAATATCCGGAGAGCCCACAGTTCAAATCGACTTGAGCGGCGCGATGCTCGCGTTCATCAACGCTGCAGCGACCGAGGCTGACCCGTCCGCGGCGGAAGCGCTGAAGGGCATCGAAGGCGTTCGAGTGCGCGTGTACGAGACGATCGAGAACGAGCAAGCAGTGCTCGACTTCATCGACGATACGTCCGGGACGCTCGAGCGCGCGGGTTGGCAACGAGCGGTTTACGTGCAGGAAGGCACGGAAAAGGTTCGCATCTACACGAAGGTCGATCAGCAGCAGATGACCGGGCTCACGCTGATGGTCTACGACGGCGAAGCCGTCTTCATCAACGTTGCGGGCACGATCGATCCCGCGCAGCTTGCGAAGCTCCTTGGCGGATTCGGGACGAACGGACTCAATGGCCTTCTCGGGGGCGCCGCCGAAACCGACGAGAACGCGGACTGACGCGCTCGCCTGCAGCAAAACAGTTGATCAATTGAGTCAACAACTGGCGCAAAGAGCTAGTACGCGTCTCGCCGCACATCGCCTGCACACCGGAGATTTGTTATTTTCGTCAAAGAGTTGAGCGGATGAGATAGGCTTGGCACGAAACCTGCCATATAAGCTTTCAGCAACGAAAGACTTGAAGCGGGGCATCGCAAGTTGATCAAGCTATCGAACGTGTGCAAACGCTACGCACAGGCCGAAGCCGAGGCCACAGCGCTCGACGGAATCGACCTTACGATCGGCGCCGGCGAATTCGTGGCCATCATGGGTCCCTCGGGGTCCGGCAAGTCCACCCTGCTCAACATCGTCGGTCTGATCGACGAGCCCTCGAGCGGCAAATACGTGTTCGACGACCAAGAGCTTTCCTATCGCTCGCCCGGCCACCTCGCCGAGCTGCGCAAGCGCAACATCGGCTACATCTTTCAGAGCTTTCACCTCATCGCAGAGCTTACGGTCTACGAGAACGTGGAGTTGCCGCTGCGTTACCAGAACGTCGCGCGGGCGCGCCGAGCCACGCTCGTACGCGAGGTGCTCGAGCTCGTAGGCTTGGACAGGCGGTCGCGGCAATTACCAGAACAACTCTCCGGGGGCGAGCAACAACGCGTCGCCGTTGCGCGCGCGCTCGTCAACGACCCGAAGTTGATTCTCGCGGACGAGCCCACGGGCAACCTTGACAGCAAGAACGGCGGGGAAGTGATGCAAATGCTCGCGACTTTGCATCGCGAAGGCGCCACGGTCGTCATCGCCACACACTCGCCCGCCCACGCGGCGCACGCCAATCGCGTAGTGCATTTGCTCGATGGGAAGATCGTGTCGAGCAGCCCTGCGTGACGGTCAAGGACAAGATCAAGTCGTTTAGCCGCCGGTCGTCCGTGTCGTACGTGCTGTCGCTGCCGGAGCGCGCGGTGCGGTCGGCTTCCGCGTTGACGGGTGGCCTCATCCGCGAGGTGGTGTCGGTGGCGCTACCGATCGGAGTGCGGCGCGGACGGCTGTATCAAAACCTCGTCGAGACGACTTTGCGGTTCTTGATCGAGCACGTCGGCCAGGTACAAGGCGTGTATCGCGCAGACGATGAGCTCAGCAAGGACTTCCTGCTGCGCCGCACGGCGGGCAACGGCGTAGAGATCATGGGCGTGCTGCTGTTCAGGGCATCCCCAGTGTGGGTGCTCGCCGCGGTAGCGGATGTCTGCGGCTTCGGGCGTCAGCTCATTCCCGAAATCACGGAGGCACTGAAAAAAGAGGGGCTGCTCGCTCCAGGCGGCTCGTTCACGACGATGGATCAACTGCTGAAGGGCCTCGAGCGCAGCGCTGGGCAACTCGCCGAAACGGTCAATGCTCCACCGCTCGACGTGCCTGGTCTGCGGCGGGAGTGGGAAAAGTTCGTGAGCGAGGTGCGTGAGCTGCCGGCGCCGAAGCTGCCATCGCCCAGCGCCGTCACGCAATTGTGGACCAACCTGCGTAACGAAGCGGCCGCGCAGGATCGCTCGGTGTTCGAGCTGTCGTCATTGCTCGCGATGTCCGCCGTCGGCAACCTGCCGGAGCGGGCGCGGTTGCTATCGAAGTCGGCCGCGCTCAGCGTCGGCAAGGGCGGCACCGTGCTCGCGGATGCGCTCCTCGAGCACTACCGAGCAACGCTGCGGGAAGTTCACAACGTCGGGTTTCTGACCTTCGGCACACGTCAGCTCACGCCGTACGTGAGCGCAGCGCTCAAGGTGTTCTCCCCGAACAGGGAAACACTCACCGGGAACGTCGTGCGGAAGCTCTGATGCGGGACTACGCCGACGGGTTTGGCCAATCGCCATCGAACGGGAAGGGCCGCACCTCCGTGTTGAACGTGAGGTACAGCAGGATCTGGTAGGTATACGCCGCGAGGGACTCGCCGAGCTTCAGCAGCTGCGGATTCGTACGGCCCGTGAACAGCACGTGAAAGAACTGGAGCACGACTACCGCGCTCACGACGATGCGCGAAATACCGTATATCAACACCATGACGATCATGAACAGCAGCCGCAGCCACGTCGAGCGCGACTTTAGGTTCTCTTCCACGGATCGGCTATCGCTCGGGGCGTACTCGGGAGGCTGCTCGTTCATATAGGCTCCTCGCGCGGATTCTGCGCCGCAGGCCGTATCTTACCGCCAAAGCTCACGGGCGGCAGATTCGTCTCAATACTGGGCCACGCCGAAGTGTTAGGCTGATTGGTTCGAGAGCCGGGCCTCGAGCAAATCGGATGTTCCAACGTTGCCGCCCATGAACCTCAGCGCTTGCCTAACGGCACCCGAGCTCTTCGGGTACCGCAAGTATTGGGCGCACCGGCTCACGCCGGCGCCGTTCCTGCCGATGTCGCGCGAGGAAATGGACACGCTCGGCTGGGACCAGTGCGACGTGATTCTCGTGACGGGCGATGCTTACGTCGACCATCCAAGCTTCGGCATGGCCATCGTCGGCCGCGTTCTCGAGGCGCAGGGCTTTCGCGTCGGTATCATCGCGCAACCCGATTGGCGTTCGACGCGCGATTTCGAGCCGCTTGGGCCACCAGCGCTCTTCTTCGGCATCACGGCCGGCAACATGGATTCGATGGTGAATCGCTACACGGCCGACCGGCGCGTGCGGCGCGACGATGCGTACACACCGCATGGCCAAGGCGGCCAGCGGCCGGATCGCAGCGTGATCGTCTATGCGCAGCGCGTGCGCGAGGCGTTTGCGGATACGCCGATCGTGATCGGCGGCATCGAGGCCAGCCTGCGCCGCATCGCGCACTTCGACTACTGGCAGGAAAAGGTGCGCAGATCGATTCTACTCGACGCTCGCGCCGACCTGCTCGTATTCGGCAACGGTGAGCGGCAGATCGTCGAGATCGCGCATCGCCTCGCGGCCGGCGAGCAACCGGGCGAGATCAGGGACGTTCGCGGCACCGCGTTTCTCGGCACGGCGGCGAGCGACGGCTGGACCGAGATCGACTCGACGCATCTCGATACGCCGGGCCCCGTCGGCAAGCATCCCGATCCCTACGCGATGGAAGCGGAAATCGCCGCGGCAGCACGCAAGTCCACGCTCGAGCCAGGCGTCAACGTCGTGCGTTTCACGAGGCGCGTGCCGACGGCCGATCGCGCGCGCAGCTATATCCGTCTCCCGAGCTATGAGCAGGTGCGCGACGACGCCGTGCTGTACGCGCACGCGTCGCGGATCCTGCACATGGAATCGAATCCCGGCAACGCGCGCGCGCTCGTGCAGCAGCACGGCGCGAGCGACGTGTGGCTCAATCCGCCGCCAGTGCCGCTCAACATCGAGGAAATGGATAGGATCTACGAGCTGCCGTACGCGCGGCGCCCGCATCCCGCATACACCGGCGCAAAGATCCCGGCATACGAGATGATTCGCTTCTCCGTTACGATCCAGCGCGGATGTTTCGGCGGCTGCACGTTCTGCTCGATTACCGAGCATGAGGGCCGGATCATCCAGAACCGCAGCGAGGACTCAGTGCTGCGTGAGATCGAGACGATTCGAGACTCCGTGCCCGGCTTCACGGGCGTGATCTCCGACCTTGGCGGACCGACGGCCAACATGTATCGGCTGGCCTGCAAGAGCCGCGAGATCGAAGCCGCGTGCCGGCGCCCGTCCTGCGTCTACCCGTCGGTTTGCCCCAACCTGAATACCGATCACGCGCCGCTGATCAAGCTTTACAAGCGCGCCCGCGCACTGCAAGGCGTCAAGAAGGTGCTGATCGCCTCGGGCGTGCGCTACGACCTCGCGATCGAATCGCCCGAGTACGTGAAGGAGCTTGCACAGCACCATACGGGCGGCTATTTGAAGATCGCTCCCGAGGCAATATCCGAGGGCCCGCTGGCGAAAATGATGAAGCCCGGTGTCGGCGCGTACTACCGATTCAAGCAGCTCTTCGACCGCTATTCGAAGGCCGCGGGCAAAGAGCAGTATCTGATTCCGTACTTCATCGCCGCACATCCGGGCACGACCGATCGAGGACATGCTCGAGCTCGCGCTGTGGTTGAAACAGAACGGCTACCGCGCGGACCAGGTGCAGGCATTCCTGCCGGGTCCGATGGCAACTGCAACGGCGATGTATCACTCGGGCAAGAATCCGCTGCGCCGCGTCACGCGCGATTCGGAAGAAGTGCATGTGCCGAAAGGGCTCAAGATCCGGCGGCTGCACAAGGCGTTCCTGCGCTACCACGACGCGAACAACTGGCCTATGCTGCGTGCGGCGCTGAAGCGCATGGGTCGCAGGGATTTGATCGGCAACGGCAAGCAGCATCTCGTGCCGCGTTTCCAGCCGAAAGGCACCGGCAGCCGCCCCGAAGGACACCGCGCGCTCGCGCGTGGCAAGAAGCCGTTTCGAACACAACACGTGCGCTGATCTCGGAGACCAGCTATGCGCGGGCAAGTGGCAACGCTGTTACTTTGGGTGGGCGTGCTCGCGGGTTGCGACAACGCCGAGCGTCTCCCGCAAGACACGCAGCCACTCGCGCAGGAAACGGAGCGCCTCAATCAGTGGTTCGACGCGCGCTTCGAGGAGCAGCTCGACTTCAGTCCGATCCGCAAAACGGTGCTCGGGCGCAAGGATGACTACGACAAGATCGACGATGTGTCGGAGGCCGCTCAAGACGCCCAACTCGATTGGTATCGAGCAACCGTCGAAGACCTGCAGCAAAGCTTCGACTATGCGCTGTTGACGCCCGAAGCGAAGATCTCGTACGACCTATGGCTCTACGCTCTCGAAGATGCGGAGAGCGCGAGGCCGTTTCGTAGGCGCGGCTATATCTTCGACCAAATGGATGGCCCGCATACCGGCCTGCCGCAAGTCCTCCTGAACTTTCACCGCGTCGACGAAGCAGCCGACATGGAGGCCTATAACGCGCGCATCGGCGAGATTGCCCGAGCACTAGATCAAAGCGTCGAGCGTGCGAAGCTCGCCGCAGAGGAAGGTGTTCATGCGCCTCGATTTGCGTACGCCGCGGTGGTCGCTCAGGCGCGCGCGCTCATCACAGGCGCACCGTTCGAAGGCGACGGCGACGCGCCGCTCTGGAAGGACGCACAGGCGAAAATCGACGCGCTCGTCGCGAGCGGCAAAATCGACGCCGCGCGCGCCGAAGCCCTGCGCGAAGGCGCGCGCACCGCACTCATCGAGCGCTTCAAGCCCGCCTACGAGGCGCTGATCGCTTTCGCCGAAACAGACCTGCCGAATGCGGATGAGATCGCAACCGGCGTCTGGAAATTGCCGGAAGGCACGGCCTTCTACGAGCAACGGCTCGCCTCGTCGACGACGACGAAGATGACTGCGGAGGAGATCCACGCTCTAGGCTTGAGCGAGGTCGCTCGTATCAAGACCGAGATGGAAGCGATCAAGGACAAGGTGGGGTTTACTGGCACGTTGCAGGAGTTCTTCACGTTCGTCCGCGAGAACCCGCAGTTCTACTTTCCGAGCACCGACGAAGGACGCGAGGCCTACCTCCAGGCCGCGCGCGACCACTTCGACGCGCATCCAGAGCCGTTTGCCGGACTTCTTCGGCCTCTTGCCGAAAGCGGGCATCGTCGTGAAGCGGGTCGAAGCATTTCGCGAGCTGCCCGGTGCCGCTCAACACTATGTCCCGGGCACTCCTGACGGCTCGCGGCCGGGCGTCTACTACGCGCACTTGATCGACATGAGCTCTATGCCGAAGCCGACGATGGAGTCGATCGCCTATCACGAGGGCATCCCGGGACATCACATGCAGATCGCGATCGCGCAGGAGCTTACGGGCGTGCCGCAATTCCGCACGCAGAGCTTCTTCACCGCGTACACGGAAGGCTGGGGCCTTTACGCGGAACGGCTGGCGAAGGAGATGGGCGCTTACGAGGACCCGTACGCGGATTTCGGCAGGCTCGGCGCAGAGATCTGGCGCGCGATCAGGCTCGTTGTCGATACCGGCTTGCACGCGAAACAGTGGACGGAGGAGGACGCAGTCCAGTACTTCATCGCGAACTCGCCGAACGCCGAGGGGCAGGCTCGCGCCGAGGTGCGTCGCTACATCGTGAATCCCGGCCAAGCAACGGCCTACAAGATCGGCATGCTCGAGATACTGAAGCTGCGCGCAAATGCCCAGGCCGCGCTCGGCGACAAGTTCGACATCCGTGGCTTCCATGACGCAGTGCTCGGCGGCGGCGCAATGCCGCTCGCCATTCTCGAGCGGCGCGTGAACGATTGGGTCGCCGCCCAGTAGCCCGGCAAAGCCGCGACGTACAGCGTCGACGATCGACCGTAGGCGTCGCGGACATTCGCGCGCGGCTCGAATCGCTGGCCGACCCACTCATCGCGGGATCGTCGCAGCGTTTCTTCAAGACGGGACCCGGCGAGTACGGCGAAGGCGACCGCTTCCTCGGCGTACGTGTACCCGACGTGCGCAAGGTCGCGCGCGAGTTCCGTGCAGCTCCGCTTTCGGCTGCGTTCGCGCTACTGCGCTCGCCGTTGCACGAGGAGCGGCTGCTTGCTCTGCTGATGCTCGTCGATCGCTTCGCGCGCGGCACGGAGGAAGAACAGACGCGAATTTACGAGGAGTATCGAAAGCGCATAAGGACGTGCGTCAACAACTGGGATTTGGTCGATTCTTCTGCGCGCGACATCGTCGGCGCGCATCTCGAGCACCGCGACCGCGCCGCTCTCTACGATCTCGCCCGTTCGTCCAATCTCTGGGAGCGGCGCGTGGCGATCATCGCAACCTTCTGGTTCATCAAACGCGGCTTTTTCGACGACGCGCTCGCGATCGCAAAGCTGTTGCTGCGCGACGAGCAAGATCTGATCCACAAGGCGGTCGGCTGGATGCTGCGCGAAGTCGGCAATCGCAACCGCGCCGTCGAAGAGCGCTTCCTGCGCGCTCACTATCGGCAGATGCCGCGCACGATGCTGCGGTACGCGATCGAGAAGTTTCCGCCCGAGCGCCGCAGGGCGTACCTCGACGGCGCGATCTAGCGCGGCAGGTCGGGACAGACGTACGGCGCGGCGGCCGGCACGAACCGCTGGTCCTCTACGGCGCCAGCGACGAGATGTAGCCGCAGAACGAGCTCCTGCTCGTCGACGGCGACCAGGTCAGCCGTGATCGAACGGCCGTCCTCGTCCCAGGTGAGCACTCCCGCCGGGCCCAAGCTCCACCGGGACAAGCGATGGGTCTCCCAGCACGAGTCCTGCACGAGCGTTCCGTCGCTCAAGAATATGCGCATGACACCTGGCAGGCCGGCGGTTGCGGATTGCGTCCAGACGCGGTTCACGAGCTGCTCGGCGCCAGACGGCGCAGCCCCGGCGATGGTGGGCGTGCGCTCCCGATCGCACCCGGTGCAGAGCACAGCGACCATCAACCAAGCGCGGTTGAGCATGACGCCGGCGTCAGCCCTTCTCCCGCATCGATCGCTCGTCCCAGAGCCGAATAACGTAACCGTCGGGGTCCGTGATCTCCGCGCCGTACCCCCATGCGAGCTTTTGCGGCGGGGCGTCCAGATCTATCCCTAAGGCCGCTAGCTCGCGGCATTTCGCTTCGACGTCGTCCACCTGGAACGTGAGCACGCACGAGGGCGCGAACTTTCTCATCGAGCGTTCCTGCAGAAATAGGCCGAAGCCGTCGGTATCCTGCAGGGCGACCGCTTGGACGGCCGGGACGTCGAACTCGACGCGCAACGCGAGAATATTGACGTACCAATCCCGTGACAGCTCGACGTCCTGAACGAACAGCGTTAGGTGATCGAGCTTCACCATCTGCGTTACTGGAAAGCGAGCGCTAGGCTGCCGACGCCGATCATCACGCCGCCCGTGCCGATTCCGAAATACGTGGCCCAGACGATCTTGATCTTGCGGTTCAGCACCGGATCCAAGAGCGGCAAGTGCCGATTCTCATGAACGAACATGCGCAATCGATAGGAGGACAAGAACGGGCGCTTGAGCTCGAAGTCGCCGATCTGCGTACGCCACGTTTCGGGGTGGTGGTGCTTGAGATACCGCTTCGTGTCCCAGATCGCGTGATGATAAGTGAGCGAGGACGCGCCGAGGATGGTGAGACCTAGAATCCAGAAGACGCCTATGAAAGATCCTAGGCCAATCATCACTAACGCAGCGGCTTGCGGCCTTTCTTCGGATCCGCGTCTGCACGTTTGATGAACTCTCTGCGCCGAAAACGCAATGCGGACCAATCATCGTCGATCGCCACCATGCGCATACCCTCGAACCCGGCGGCGTTCAGCGCCCGCCAACCCGAATCGCGATTGATCTCACCGCATCTTCCCTTCGGTCGAATCCCTCTTCGCTCGAATCGACTTCGCAAGGGCATCGACCTCTTCCTGCTTGGTCACGAAGGCCAGAGAGAAGTTCAGTTTCGGCAGCCTGTCGAGATCGCGCTTCGGAGCTTCTTGAACACGTCCATCTCCTGCCCCTCAACGCGGGCTCGGGGTCGTGCCCGCGGTGCTCCTGCCTTGCTCGAAAACTCTCGTCGCCATCGCGATCATGCTCGCGATGTCGCTCAAATTGGCGGGAACCACGAGAGTATTCGCGCTTCTCGCGAGGTGGCCGAACTGCGCGACGTACTCCTCCGCGACGCGCAGCTGCATCGCCTCGCGGCCGCCGGTCGAGCTCACGGCTTCGGCCACTCGGCGCAAGCCTTCAGCCGTGGCCGTCGCAACGGCCAAGATCGCCTCCGCCTCGCCGGCCGCTTCGTTGATCTGCTGCTGCCGGTTGGCTTCGGACTCCTTGATGACGCGCTGCTTCTCGCCTTCCGCCTGATTGATCTTGGCGTCGCGCTCGCCTTCGGACGTGAGCACGACGGCGCGCTTCTCTCGCTCCGCGCGCATTTGCTTTTCCATCGCTTGAATGACGTCGCGCGGCGGATTGATGTTCTTGATCTCGTAGCGCAGCACCTTCACGCCCCAAGGCTCGGAGGCCTTGTCGAGCTCGCTCACGACGTTGACGTTGATCTTCCCGCGCTCCTCGAACGTGCGGTCGAGATCGATCTTGCCGATCTCGCTGCGCAACGTGGTCTGGGCGAGCTGCGAGATCGCGAAGTAGTAGTCCGCGATACCATACGATGCGCGCGCCGGCTCGAGGACCTGCATGTAGAGAACGCCGTCGATACCGACCTGCACGTTGTCCTTCGTGATGCACACCTGCTCCGGGATATCGAGGGCCTGCTCCTTGAGGCTGTGCTTGTATGCGACCCGGTCGATGAACGGAAACAAAATGTGAAAACCGGCGGACAGCGTGTTGCTGTACTTGCCCAGTCTTTCGACGATATAGGCGCTCTGCTGCGGCACGACGATCGCCGTCTTGGCGAGAATGATGATCGCGAGCACGGCGACCGCGAGCGCGAAGAAGAACACTGCTTGATCCATCGGTTTCCCCTGAAGGCTATTGGAGGCGGACATTCAACGTGAGGCCGTCGACAGAGTCGATCCGCACCTCCGAGCCCGCCGGGATGACTTGGTCGCCGATGTTCACGGCCGTCCAACCGCTGCCCCGGTATTCCACGCGACTGGACCTGCCGGGGGCGAGCTCCTGCGGGATAAGCACACGGCGGTTGACGTCAGTGTCGACGTGCGCCGTGGTCTGCGACCGCAGCCTCTCGTAGAGGTGGCGCCGCACCGTCACCATCGCAGTGATCGACAACACGGCGAACAACAGCCACTGCGCCCAGATCGGGAAATCGATGCCTGCAAGCCCGATCAAGCCGACGACGATCGCGCCGGCGCCGATGAAGATCAGGTAGAACTGGGCGTCGATCGCGAAGAGCTCGGCGCACAGCAACAGAGTGCCGATCACGGCCCAACCCCACCACGCCATCGTTGTTTACTCCCGTACGCGCTGCCGAATGCGCCCGATTATCGAGCTAGCGAAACCTAGAAGTCACGCGGCGGTGCCGTCGAGCTTCCGGAGCACGGTTTTCGGCGCGCTCAGCCGAAAGCTCCGCTCGACGACTTCGGCGACTTCCCGCCAATCGACGCGGCCGCGGTCGAGTCGCAGGCCGAACCAGCCGCGCGGCCCGATGTAATCCGGTAAATAGAACCGGTCGGGGTCGAGTCGCGCGCGATCGACGTTCTCTCCCAGCTCGGACTTCACGCACACGGAAACAATGCCGTCGCCATGATGGTCGTTCAGGAAGTACGCGAACACCTTGCCGCGCACGCGATAGGTAGCATGATCGCCGCTGACCGTCTGCTGAGCATCCGGCAAGGCGAGACAGATCGCCTCGAGCTTGCGGAAGCGCTGTTGCGCTGCGCTCGCCGATAACCTTTTCGCCATCGTCACCGTCCGAAAGATTCTCGGGCGCTCGGTGCGCCCTAGGCGCGCGTCGGCTACGAGTCTACGTCATGGTCGCGGGAGATCAACCCGAGCCCAGTCACGGCTCGCGGACATACTCGGCGACCTCGACTAGGTTACCGTCCGGATCGCGAAAATAGATCGATCGCAACGCGCCACGCGCGCCGCGCCGCGGCACAGGACCGGCCTCGAGCGGGATTCCGAGCGCCTCCAAGTGCGCGCGTACCTCGTCGAGCGGCGCCGTCGCGAGCAGACAGAAGTCGCCCGAGCCCGGCGTCGGCTCCGCGGCCTTGGTCGGCGTCACGGTGGCACGATCCTGCAGATTGATCTTCTGCTCGCCGAAGGAAAGCGCATACCGCGGCTGGCCTTCCGGACCGCGGAAGAACTCCCGCTTGAACCCGAGCGCTCGTTCATAAAAGCGTGTGGTCGCCTCGATGTCGGCGACCGTGAGCACGATGTGATCGATCCGGTCGGCGAGCAAGGTCTGCGTCATGCCGCTCCCGGAGTGCCGCTCTCCCGTCTGCTCAGCGTGAGCAGGCACTTGTACCGTGCCGACTTCAACATCTTGTACGCGGGACGAACGCCCTTCACGGAACCCCATTGCTTCAGGTTCGATTCCAGAACGTCAGGCGGATTCTCCAGGAGATAGGCGCGCATCGATTGCTGCAAATTGTTGCTCGTACCGCTGCCGCAGTCGGAGCACCGCCATTTCTTCGCGCTCACCGCAGCGGTACGGTCGACGTTCAGGCAAACCGTGCAGACGGTCCAATCGTCGATGGGCTCGTTGCCTGTGAGCAGAATCTCATAACTCATGGTGCACCGAGTAGTTGCTCGATCGGAAGCGGATCGTCGCGGGGTGAGGGTCGCAGAATACCGCAAGGCGTACGCGCTTCAAACCCGAGAAAGCGCGCCGCATCCGCTCAGCCAGCGCGGATCTGCCGATCGACCGCGGCCGCGATCTTGGCAGCGAGCTCGGCGTACTCAGACTCGGCGAGCCTCGTCGTGGGCATGTTGGGTGTCCAGATCGGATCGCCCCAGCGCGGATCGTTCTTGTAGCGCGGCACGATGTGCCAGTGCAAATGCGGGACTACATTGCCGAGGCTCGCGACGTTGATGTGATCGGGCGCGACGGCCGCGAACACTGCGGTCTGCGCCAGCTTGATATCGGTGGCTTGCGCGGCCCACGCCTCGGGGCTGAGCTGGTCGATCCGCAGCACGTGGCCCAAGTCGAAAATCAGCATGCAGTGGCCGCGATACGTCTGGTTGCGAGCCAGGTACAGCGACGACACCGAAAGCTTGCGCACGAGATAGATCTGGTCGTCGTAATCGGCGCGCGGCCGGTCGAATGGGCACGTACGCCCGGAAACTTTGTCTTCCCAAGTCGCCGTCACGCGGCGCGTGCCATGGGTGCGGCGCTGCTCGCGCGTTTTTGCGCGAGCAAGCCCCCGAGCGCGCCGCCGAGCACCTTCAGGGCGTGCGCAAGGATGTACGCCCACGGCACCGATTGACCGCCCGATATCGCGACGTACAACAGCGCCGACACTATTCCGACGAGCGTTCCGTGGACAACGAAGCGCGCACGCGCCTTACGAGCAACCCAAAAGCCGAATACGAACGTCGCCGCAAACGATGCCGCCGGCGCGCTGTAAAGCAAGGAGTCTTGGCCGAGCCAAAGGCTCAGCGGGATCGCGATGATGAAAATCGCAAGCTCCGCGAGGAATCCGCCGAGCGCCACCCATCCCCATCGGATTCCTTTCATGAACGCGCTCAGCCCGGCTTCTTCCAGCGCGCGACAAACGCTAAGAACTCGGCTTTGTCGTAGCTCTTGTCGCCGTCCTCGAGCGGCAGCGTCGGTTGCGAGCTCAGCAGATTGCCGTCTCCGGAGAACACCCAGAAATGCGGGTAGCCGTCGGCCTTCGGCCAACTGGAGAAGAATTTCGCATTCTCGTTGTCGTCGCCGTAGTAGACCTTGACGATGACGAATGTGTCGTAGAGGGCTTTTTCGACGTCCGCATTGTTCTTGACGAACGCATTCAAATAGTGACACCAGATGCACCAATCGCCGCCGGCGATCGCGAGCACGAGCTTGCCTTCAGCTTTTGCGCGGGCGACGCCTTCGGCAAGCAGCGCGGCGGCATCAGCCTGCGGATCGTAGCCGATGTCTTCGGCTGCTTGCGCCGCAGTGCCGGCGAGCAGAACGCTCAAAGCCGAAGCGAGAACGAATCCACGATTCTGTGCCGCGTATCCATTGCACACCTGACCTCGAGGCGAAGCCTCGATACCAATAAATCACGACGGCCCGAAGCCGTCAAATGGACAGGCGCGGGCCCAAGCTTTTGCACGCACCTTCGGACACAATACCGGCACCAGCCGGAGGGGCGCATGAAACGTAGCGCAGAGCGGATCCTGACGACGCACGTTGGCAGCCTGCCACGCAGCGCCGCCGTGCTCGACCTGGTCCATAAGAAAGAGCAAAGCGAAAGCTACGACGCCGCGGTTTTCGACGATGCGGTCCGCGCGGCCGTCGACGACGTCGTGCGCAGACAGGTCGAGGTCGGCATCGACGTCGTAAGCGACGGCGAGATGAGCAAGGTCGGCTACGCGACGTATGTAAAGGACCGACTCTCGGGATTCGAAGGACATGTCCCTCGCCCACCGCATCTCGACCTTGCGCCTTATCCGGAGCTGCGCGAAGCGCTCACGCGTATGCTCGGCAAGCAAACGTTCAAGCGTGCCGCGTGTGTCGCCCCGATCGCGCTCGTCGACCGGGACGCCATGCGCAAAGACGTCGCGAACATGCGCGCGGCCGCGAAGCGCCACGAGCCGATGGATGTCTTCATGAACGCGGCGTCGCCGGGGGTGATCTCGTCGTTCCAATCCAACCGCTATTACGCAAGCCACGAGGCCTACGTGGATGCGATCGCGGCGGCGATGAAGGACGAGTACGAAGCGATCGCTGCGGCCGGCTTCGTTTTGCAGCTCGACTGTCCGGATCTCGCGATGGCGCGGCACACCGGCTTTCAGGAGCTCAGCGAGGATGAATTCTTGCGGCGCGCCGAGTATCAAGTCGAGGCGCTGAATCACGCCGTCGCCGCCATCCCGGCGGAGGCAATGCGCTTGCACATCTGCTGGGGCAACTACGAAGGCCCGCACGATCACGACATTCCGCTCGAGAAGATCCTGCGCATCGTGCTGCGCGCGAAGCCCGCGGGCATCGTTTTCGAGGCGGCCAATCCGCGGCATCGCCATGAGTGGGCGGTTTGGCGCGACGCTCGGCTACCCGACGATAAGATCCTCATCCCGGGTTGTATCAGCTCGACGTCGAATTACGTCGAGCATCCGGAATTGATCGCGCAGCAGATCTGCCAGTTCGCATCGTTTGTCGGCCGCGAGCGCGTGATCGCAGGCGCCGACTGCGGCTTCGGATCTTTCGCGGGTTATTCGCGAGTCGACCCCGCCGTCGCCTACAAGAAGCTCGAGGCGCTCGTCGAGGGGGCGGCCCGCGCATCGCGACGTTTGTGGGGTTGACGGCGAGGCAGCGATTCGGCAAATAATCGCTGCCCGAGCAAACTTTCACGACGAACCAGGACGGGCGCTCGGCGCGACGGGCGTCGGGGCGTGAACTTGCACGCACCGGCGCGGTCCTGAACTAAACAACAACCTTGGATTGATCCAGTGCAGAACTCCGGCGCCTGGAGTGGCGATATCCCTTGTGCTGCATGCGCTCGCCGCGGTGGCGCTGACCAGAATCGCCTGGAATGATCAACGCCCCCGCCGAGCCTGCCGCCGCTAGCGTCGTGTGGCTCGGCGAATGGGCGCCGGCACCCGCTTCCCGGCGCGCAGCAAGGCCGCGACGAGGTCGATTCCGAGCCGGGCTCCACGAGCGACTCTGCCGAGGAGCCGCCGACGCCGGACCCCGCGCAAAGCGAGCGGCCGACCAACGTCACCGACGGTCCTTCGAGCGACGCGCCCCCGGCTCCCGAGCAGCCCGCATCTTCGACGTCGCCGCGTCCCGCGATCGATTGGTCCGAGGCGCGCAGGCGCGCGATCGAGGACGCTCTCGCTGAACATCAGCGCGGCGCCTCGTACCGGTCATTCTCCTTCTCCGGCACGATCGCTCAAGAGCAAGCATTGGAGCAGGCGGAGCGTCAGGCGGCCATTGAGTGCGGGACTCGAGCCCCCGAAGACCGCGTTCGACTCACCGTCCAAGGGGCGCGCCGGCCTCGCCGACACGAACCCGTTCGGCCAGTACGTCGTCTGGATCACCGACGATTGCTATCAGACGTACGGTGCCGGGAATCCGTTCCTCGTGGCGAGCGTTCGCGGGCTATTCGCGGCACCAACGACCACGTGCGTCCCGGTTCAGGCGCGCAATGACTTGTTCGAGAACCAGAAACCGAGCTACCTCATGAGCCTCGGGGAGATCACCGATCGAGCGGAACGGCTGCAACGCGCGGACCGACTGGGCCGGACGGAGACCGGCGCGGTCGCCTCGTTCGACGATTGATTCCTCGTTAGCTCAAGTAGCTGCGCGTGAGCTCCTCGGATACTTGCCAGAGCTTCGCCGCCATCGCGGCGTCCTTCTGGTGATCGCTTTGGTCGGCCGGGTTGCAGTCGACGAAATAGAGGCCGGAGACGCCGGCGAGGGCAGGATTGCTCGCAAGATAGCAACTCGTTGCGGCGCCCTGCTGCGGCGTCTCGAATTGGAATCCACCGCCGCCCGAACGACCGCCTTGCCCACCGCCGACTGGCGGCGTGAAGCTCATGTTGCGCATGATGTTCGTGGCAACCACACCCGGATGCAGGGAGTTAGACGTCGCGTTGGTGCCCTCGAGACGCTTCGAGAGCTCGAGCGAGAATAGGCCGTTCGCGAGCTTCGAATGACCGTAGGCCTGGCGTTCCCAGCCTTGACCCGACAGATTGTCGAACTGGATACCGCCCGGCGGCACCTGCCTGTGCGACATGCTGCCGACGACGATCACGCGGCCTTGCGGTGCTGCGGTCACCCGGTCGAGGAGGCGGTTGGTCAAGATGAAGTGGCCGAGATGATTGACGACGAATTGCATCTCTAGCCCGCGCACCTGCTGCAGATCCGTGAGCAGCACGCCCGCGTTGCAGATCAGCGCGTCGATCCGCGTGCCCATAGCGTTGATCGTGTCGGCACAAGCGACTACCGAATCGAAGTCGGAGAGCTCCAGCACGACCGGCGTCGCGCGTCCCTGAATTCCCTCGCAGGCCTCCCGGCCGCGCTCGGGGGTGCGCGCGGTGCCTATTACGTGCGCGCCGCGCAGAGCGAGAACACGCATCGTCTCGAGACCGATGCCGGAGTTGCAACCGGTCACGACGACCGTCTTGCCGCTCATGTCGATCCCGGCAGTGACCTCCTCGGCGGTGGCGGCTGTCCCGAACGAGCTCCGCGGCGCCTCCTGCGCCAGCGTCTTGCCGACGAACGGCGCGAGCGCAGCGAGGGAGCTCGTCTCGATGAAACGCCGTCGGCTCATGCGAGTCTTCCGTGCCATGCACTTCCCCTCTCTAAGGTTTACGGAAGCGAAGAGTGAACCGATCCGTTTGATTCGTGACGTCGGGATGCCCGACCTCGAGATTGAGCGCGTCGACAGGACTGTAATGGATCGTCGAGTAATCCTCGAACACGAAGCCGGCCGCCTGAATTTCCTTGATGGCTTGCACCGGGTCCACTCGCCGATTGAGATCGCGCGCGTTCGGCGCCATGTGCCGCCGCGTATGGTCCAGAACGCCGTAAATGCCGCCGGGTTTCAACGCGGCGAATACGGCTTTGTGCATTAGCACGCGCATCTCGGGCGAATAGTTGTGCACGTTGCGGAACGTGACGACCATGTCGAGCCCCGTCACGCCGAAGGACGTATCTTCCACTTGGGACAAATCCGGCGGGTTCCGAAACGTGATGTCGGAGGCCGTGTCGAGGACGACGACGTCAGCGAGCTCCTCATGCTGCTGCGTGAGCCCCCGCACCTCGTCCATCGGACCGAGACCGACGTACAGCTTGCCGCGGTCTTTCAGTACGGGTCCGAGGATCTTCGTGAACCAGCCGCCTGCGGGGACGAGCTCCAGCACCTGCATGTCCTCGCGCAGGCCGAAGAACAGCAACGTCTCGAGCGGCTTGCGGTTCCCGTCCCGGGCCTTGTCCGCGTCGGTGCGGACGTCGCTCGCGATCGCAGCTTGAATGCGTCTCGTCACCTCGGTAGAGCCGGGTTCCTGCGCAGCAACGGAAGTCACCCACAAAGAAACCGAGAACACCGTCGCGAAGGCTGCGAATCGAGATGCGTGCACGAGATTTGCTCCCGAAGGACTCGGGGTCACTTTACGAAAATACCGTACGTCCTTGAGTCAAGAATTATCGGCCGACGAGCCGATCGAGGGCCGCGCGGACCTGGCCGTCCCAAAGCTGCGCAACGGTCTGGCCGGCGGGCAAATCGGTCCACGGCCTGCGATAGGCGACGACGCCCTCGCCGTTCACGATTATGAGTCCCGGAATGTACTGCACGCCGTAAGCTTGCGCGATCGCATCGCCGTCGCGAATCGCGATCGCTGGGAAGCTTAAGCCCCGAACATAGCCTTGCGGATCGCCCCGCCCGTCTTCCTTCGCGTTGATCGCGACGATCTTGATGCCGGCCTCGGCGTAGTCGGCCTCGATGTCCTTCAGATACGGCATGAATGCCTTGCAGTATCCGCACCAGGTTGCCCAGAAGACGACGATTGCGGGCTTTCCGCCGGCTACGGCCGGAAAATCCACCGCGCGGCCGTCGAAGTCAGCGGCGTGCCATCTAGGCGCGGTGTCGCCCTCCTCTACCGCGGTGGCCGCCGCGGAGAAACACGCAGCCCACACACCTGCGAGAATGAGGAACGCAGCCTTGTCGAATCGCATCAGATGTCCCGGGCGCCGGTCATGCGGCCATTATAGGGAGACATCGGCCCGCGCGCGCCTCGCGAGGAATTTGTCGAGCTCGTTCGCGAACGCTTGTATATCGGTCTTGGTCAATGCCGGCGGCCCGCGCGTGATTTCGCCCATGGAGCGTAGTCCGTCCATGAAGTCGCGACGCGCCAAGTGCTCCTTGACGTTGTCCGCAGTGTAGAGCGTGCCGCGCGGATTCAGCGCGAACGCATTGCTCGCGACGACCTGCGCTGCGAGTGGGACGTCCGCAGTGATCACGAGATCGCCCGCGGCCAAAGCCGCGAGTATCCGAGCATCCGCGACATCGAAGCCGTGTTCCACCTGCACCGCCTTGATGAACTGCGACTTCGGAACGCGCATCGCGTGGTTGGCGACGAGCACTACCTGTACCTGCGCCCGCGCCGCCGCCCGGAACAAGATCTCCTTGATCGGAGCCGGACAAGCGTCCGCGTCGACCCACACCACCATGACTCACGATCCCAGCGCTTACGTCAGGCGTTCTCGACGCGAGCCAGGAACTCGCGTACGGCGCGATTGGCCTCCTCGGGTGCGTCGATCATCGTTAGATGACCGCCGATCATTGCGCGTCGTGTGACCTTCATGGTTGGCTCCTGGTTGCGATGCCGGATCATGCGATCGCTACGTGTAGGCATCGGGCAAGTCGACCGGTCTGTTCTTGAATTTTCGGTGTGTCCAGAAGTATTGCTCAGGACACTCGCGAACGAAGTCTTCGAGCACGGCGACGAGGCGAGCCGTGTCGTGCGTGGCGTCGGCACTGGGTAGGCCGGCGAGTGGGGCGTGAAAACGGAGCAGATAGCCTGAGTAGTCCGGCAAACGGCGGAAGAACAAAGGTATGACGGCTGCGCCGCTGACCCGCGCGAGTCGGCTCGCCGCCGTGCTGGTCATTGCCGGCTCGCCGAAGAACGGCAGCAGCTCGCCGCGGTCGCTACTCGCCTGATCCGGTGCGTACCACACGACAGCGTTCTTGCGCAGCAGCCTTAGCACGGCGCGTACATCGTTGTTCGCGAGAGCGACGTGTGCGGCACGGCGGCGGCCGCGCGTTTGAACGGCGTTGAGCAATGCGTTGCTCCGCGCGCGAAACATGAAGGCGTAGCACGGCACGAGCGACTTGATGACCGGCACACAAATCTCCAGGGTGGTGAAGTGCCCGGAGAAGAGCAGCACGCCTTTGCCGCGAGCGAGTGCCGCGTGCAAGTGCTCCACGCCTTCGATTCGAAAGAGGTGGGCAACGCGCTCTGTCGAGCCGAACCAAGTGGTCGCCACTTCCGGGAAGAACGCGCCGACGTTCTCGAACTGGCGTTTCGTGAGCATCTCGATTTGCTGCGGATCGAGCTGCGGGAAGCAAATCTGCAGGTTGCGGCGCACGATGCGGCGGCGCCTGGGCAGCAGCGCTCCCGCGACTCTGCCCAAGTGCATATGCAAGGCTATCGCGACGCGCCAAGGCAAGGCCGCAGCGAACCGCAGCCACAGCACGAACAGCCACGTCGGCCAATACCGTGGACGCCAATAGGGTGTCAGCGCTGGAAGGCCCGGGGGCGCCGAGCCTTGTGAGTCGGCTGGCGCAGACGACGACCGCTCTCGCGCGGCAGTCGCGGTATGACCCTGACTGGCAGTCACGTGCCTGTCGTTACGCCCCAATCACTACCCCCCTCGTCGCCTGGGGACGCCGTTATTGTGCGGGCGGCCGCGCAGTTCGCGGCGTCCTTGAGGCATTGTGCCACCGTTCCCTATCAAGGCGGCACCGCGCGGACGAGCGCCGGGTAGTACCACAGGAGTGTTCCAGCTCGGGCGAAGTAGTGCACGTAGAACGCCGCCCAAAGGCCGTGGTTGCCCCAGGGCGAGGCGAGCCACCAGGCCGCGAGGAAGATCGCGAGCGCAACGAGCATCGCATTGCGCATCTCCACGGTTCTGGTCGCGCCGATGAAAATCCCGTCGAGCTGAAAGGCCCAGACGCCCAGTATCGGCACCAGCGCCATCCACGGCAGATATGTCCGCGCCGCCGCGCGCGCTGCGGAGTCGACCGTCAACAGATCGATGAGCGCGGGCCCGAGCACCGCGAACGCAAGCGACAGCAGCGCCGCAATGCCTACGGCCCAGAGCGTCGTGAGCTTGACAGCGGCCAGCAATCCCGCGCGGTGTGCCGCACCGATCGCCCGACCAACGAGCGCTTCGGCCGCAAACGCAAGGCCGTCGAGAAAGAACGCGGCGATCGAGATGAAATTCATGAGCACGGCGTTCGCCGCGAGTATGACGTCGCCTTGTCTCGCGCCGTTCGCCACGAACCATACGAACGCGACGATCAGCGCAAGCGAGCGGACCATGATGTCCGCGTTCACGGCGATCGTGCGTTTGAGCTCGCCGGCGACCAAAAGGCGCGCGCGCGTCAGCGTCGCGCCGAACCCCTTGATATGACGCAGCGCGATTGCGATTCCGGCCGCCGCCCCGACGAACTCGGCGATCAGTGTGCCGAGCGCGACTCCTTCGACGCCTAGACCGAAGCCGAGCACGAATAGCACGTCGAGCAAGACGTTCGTCACGTTCAAGAGCAGCTGCAACACCAGCCCGATGTCGGTCCGCCCGAGCCCGATGAACCAACCGAGCAGCGCGTAGTTCGCTAGCGTTGCAGGCGCCGCCCAAATGCGGATGTCGAAGTAATCGCGCGCGAGCGCTTCGACCTCGCCGCTGCCGTCGAGCAGCGCAAATGCGCTCTCGCGGATCGGCCATTGCAGCGCCAGCAGGCCCGCGCCTACGGCGCCGGCAATCAAGAGCGCTCTTCCTAGGGCCGCGGCCACTGCTTCCGGATCGCCCGCGCCGAGCGCTTGCGCCGTGAGCCCCGTCGTGCCCATCCGCAGGAAGCCAAAGGCCCAGAAAACGGATGTGAAGATCAGGGATCCGATCGCGACCGCGCCGATGTAGGAAGGATCGGGAATCTGTCCGACGACGCCCGTGTCCACGATGCCGAGCAGCGGCGTCGAGACGTTCGAGATCATCACCGGCACCGCGATCGTGAGCACGGCGCGGTGCGTCAACTGCGCGCGCGGATCCTTCACCTGCGGTTCGCGAGCTCGCGCCATCGCGATATACTCCAGTGGCATCGTCTAGCGGCTGCGCGCAGCGAGCGCGAGCAACGGAAACGCCGCGATCCAGACGTAGTAGCCGACGCCTAGCTCCGTAAACTGGGCGCCTGCGCGCACGAGCCAGTGTAAGTCGAGGAGCAGCGCTCCGAGCAGAATCCAGGTGAGCGTCCGCGCTGCCACGTTGAGCCGCAACGAGACGGCGGCCAGCACGAGCAAGAACACCACGTTCGTGAGCGCGCTAGCGACGGTGAGCGCGGCGCTGTACCACGCATCGAAGCCGAAGTTCTCGTACGGCCACACCGGAGAGAGTGCGACGCGGAAAGCTTGCCAGCCGCGATGATCGTCGATCACGGGCAATACCCAGCCACCGACAAACGCGAGCACGGCCCCAATGACGAGAATACTTCGCCGCTGCATCAGCGTGCAGGTCTCATGCGGGCGTGGCGAGCTTGAGACCGACAATGCCGGCGATGATCAGCGCGACACTGATCATGCGCGCCGCGTTCGCAGGCTCGTCGAGCAGCACGATGCCGAGGATTACCGTGCCCACGGCGCCGACGCCAACCCAAACGGCGTACGCCGTGCCGACCGGCAACGTCCGCACCGCGACGCCGAGAAGCCCCATGGAGAGCGCGATCGCTGCGATCGGTGGCAACGCTCGGCCAGAGCCGCGTGAAGCCGTCCGTGTATTTGAGCCCGATCGCCCAAGCGACCTCGAAGAGTCCCGCGAGGATCAGGATCGACCAAGCCATCGACTGCCTCATCACGCCCCCGGCTCGCGGCCCTCGCTGCGATTGCGATAGTAGTTCAAGTTCGTTTCCACTAGGCCTTTGTCGGATCGCTCGCGGCCGCGCTGCGGGGAGCGGGGATCAAGAGCAGCGCACCTGGCCCGACCCGGGAACGATTTCGCCGATTGCGTACGCCTGCTCACCGGCCGCCGACGAGATGAGCGATGACGTCGCTCGTATCGCGCTCGCGGCACACGACTGCGAGACCGACTCCGAGATTGAACGTTCGCAGCATCGTGTCTTGACTCGCGTTCGCAGCCTTGCGGATCCGTTCGAAGACCTCCGGAGTCCGATATTTCGCCAACGAGATCCGCGCGTCGAGATCCTTCGGCAGGATGCGGTCGAGGTTCTCGCGAATCCCGCCGCCGGTGATATGGGCCAAGCCCGTGACGAGCTCGCGCTCGAACAACCCTTTGAGCGCTTGGTAATAGCAGCGATGCGTGGCGAGCACGGCTTCGAGAAATGTCGTGTCACCGACCGGCGAATCCGCAAGCTTGGGATCACGAGCCAACAGGTCCCGGATCAACGTGTATCCGTTCGTATGCGGGCCGGACGAGGCGACCGCGACGACAGCGTCGCCGCGCTGTATCCGCGCGCCGTCCACGATCTTGCTGCGCTCGACGATGCCGACGATGCTCGAGCCCAAGATGTAGGTGCCGGGCGGCACGACATCGGGCTGCTCCGTAGTTTCGCCGCCCGTGAGCGCGCAGCTCTGCGCCTGGCAAGCGGCAGCGCACGCCGCGACGATTCGAGTGACGATCGCCTTGTCCATGCGTCCGCAGACGATGAGATCCTGCACCGCAAGCGGCTCGGCGCCGAGCACGACGCAATCGTTGATCAGGTGATTGATCATGTCGAAGCACACCGACTCGACACGGTCGTGGCGGAACGCGAGCACCTGCTTGCTGCCGGGCTCCTCCGTCTTGAGCACGAGGACCGGCTCGGCGAACCGCGACAGATCCGGCAAGAACAGCGCCGCGAACGCGCCGACCCGATTCAGCACGCGCGCGTCCTTGCCGTCGATCACCGCCGACAGGCCGCGCTTCGTGTCATTGGCGAGATCGATGTCTACGCGATATTTCACTGCGCTCTCGAACGCTATGCGGCACGGATGATACCGGCGTGGGCGAGCGCCTGCACGAGCGCGGCCACCGCGCTGACTCCAACTCGGCGGAATCAGCGCCGCGGATGCAACGGATAGAGCGCTAGCACGAACGGCTCTGGATCCTCGACGCCGCCCGATCGCGCGTACAGTGCTCGGGCTGCTACGTTGCCAACCTCCGTGCCGACCCATGCCTCAGTGCACCCGACTTCCTCGCCTCGCCCGAGCAACAGCGCGAGCACGCGCCGCCCGATGCCGCGCCGCCGATAACCGGGGGCTACTCCAACCTCGTTGACGAAGAGCTGTGCCGGCTTGTCCGGGTGGATGTAGTGAACACCCGACGCGAATCCTACGACTACGCCGTCGGCGACAGCGACCGCGATGTGATGACGCGGATCGGCCAGAAACTCCCGAGCGAGGTTCGCGTCGACCGCGTTGTCGAACACCTCAGGCGCCACGCGGTCGAGGACCGCGGTGTCTCCGGGGCCGAGGAGTCGAACCTCGATTGTCGCATCTCCCGTCCGCATCAATCGCTGCTCAGAACTTTGAAGCTCTTCGACGCGGAGTGCAAGCACTCGGCTGCCGGCTATTCATGGATGAGCTTCGACGGCACGCGAGCGGCCGCATCGCTTTGCGAGAACGATCCGCGGTTCTACGTCCACGATCCAAAGGAGGATCGGCACGTCATGACCGCACTGGGCTGGACGTTGAGGAACGGATCGTGGACCAGACGGGTGGCCGCTCGCGCTCCCCGGACGGATCGGATCCGGTGCAGCGGCTATGAGCTTTGCGCCTCGCGTCGTCCGGAGCGCGCGACCGTTGGCTCGTCAGCGGCGTTCCGACGGAATACCACCGTCGTTCATCGACTGCACCGGTCCTACCAGCACTCGTTCGCGTCCGCGTCGGTGTCCTGAGAACCTTGCTGTCCCGTGCTCGTGAGCCGCAACACGCCGCACTGCGCGTCGTCTACTTGCGTACCTTGCGGCGTCGCGGCGAGCGTGAACGTGGCGGCGGTGATCGCGCCGACGGCAGCGACGCTGTAGAAACCTTCCGCCGACGCGACCGGCAAGACCACCGTGCAGTTCGCGTCGTCGTAGCGGCCGAACCGCGTGTAGCAACGTTCGAGCCGTTGCGCGACGTCGAGTAGTGTCGCTTTGGCATCCGCACGACGCGACCGCCGCACCTGATCTTGATATGACGGATATGCGATCACGGCGAGAATCGAAATCACGACGATGACGATCAGCAGCTCGATGAGCGTGATTCCGCGGACATTGTGGCGGAGACCGCACCGCTGCGTATTCATATCTACCTCGACTGCCGCCAGGATTGGCGCCCGATATCGATGCTGCCGCGCTCTCTGACTCGAATGAGCTGTCCGGACGAGCCGCTGGCGATCTTGTTTTCGTTCCCCGTCTCGTCCGAGAGCACGGCCGGCGTGTCCATGATGCCGATTTCGGGCGCCACGGCCGAGGGCGGCACCTCGATCGTCGAGCCGTCCGGCAGCGTGACCGTGATCCAGTCGTCCGTGTCGAAATCATCGTCGACGTCGACGTCGAATACGGCGTACGCGAGGCGACTGCCGCTGAACATGTTGAGCTCCATGAGCCAGCTGTCGCCGCCGAACGCGCACGGGTCGGCGTTCGGAATCAGCGTCGGGAAGATCACCCGGTCGCCGCGAACCACGGGGCGCGATACGACGCGCTCGCCTTTCGCGCCCGGTCCGCCGTAGGTGTTCTTCCAAACGAGATCGAGGTACCAGCCTTTGTGGCCCACATCCATCTCGTTCGCGGTCACGGCTCGTACACGCATGCTATTGACCGTTTGTTCGGTGAGGATTTCTTGATCGCGCAGCTCGCTGCGGCCGGTGATCGGCGCACCGCCGTCGATGACGCCGTAAAACGTGTCCACTGGCGGGTTTACCGGCACGACGTTGTCGTCGATTTGATAGAAACTGCCGGTGCCGAAGAACACCATGTGATCGCCGCGCTCGTTGAACGCCGAGGAAAGCGCGCCCGTGATCGCTTGGCGATTGCCGTTCGGGTCACGTGCGACGAGCAACGGCACCGGATTACCGCCGGACGTTAGGCCGGTCGGCGGCCCCCATGAAGACGGCGTGCTGCCCACGAGGTCGAATCGCCAGAGGTTGCCGTTCGAATCGCCGACGTAGAGCCGATCCGCGACCCGGTCGGCGTTCAGATCTGCGAGCAATGGCGCACCGAGGTCGCCGCTATTCGGCAACGAAAATGAGTGAATGACGCTGCCGTCCGCCGGATCGAGCATCCAAATACGGCCGTTGGTCGTGCCCGTGTAACCGCTCGTGACGACGACTGCGAATTCACCGTTCGGCAGCGGCGCCACGGCCGGCTGCCCGAGCGTGTTGCCCATCTCGGGATGGGTGAACTCCCACAACACGTCGGCGGACGTCATCGTGGAGGGATCCGTCACGTCGAGCGCAAAGATGCTTCGACCGCCCGCGCCGGTGACGCCGACGGCGATTGTTCCCCAGCCGGAGCTGCCGAGCCATGCGTCCGCGACCCTCGGAGCGCCGTCCACGAAATAGCGGTGCGAATAAGCCGGGAGGGAGAGCGAGTAGAGATTTTCGTACGCCGCGTGCGGCACGAACGCGAACAGCTCACGACCCCCGTTAGCATCGAGACTCGCATCGAACCCGTGCAGCATCCCATCGTTCGCGCCGACGACCACGAGCGGCCGGCGGTTTCGGTACGCGGCGGATTGGCGGAAGGTGAGATAGCCGTCCGCGACCGAGCTCGGAAAAGCGCCCGACTGGTCGAGCACCGTGTAACCGAAGTCCTGGTTGTACACGAACTGCGGGTCCGAATTGACGATATCGCCGAGCCGGCTGTCGCGCTCACGGAACGAGCCGTTAGGGACTTCGTTCAGTCGCGAGCCGCGCAGGTACGCGAGGCGGTCCAGGCCGGCTGCTGGTGTGACCAGCGGACCGCCGTTCGGCGTCTGGCGCAGGGCGTCCTGCTGTGCAGGAGTCAGCGACGCCCATTGAAAGTCGATGCCGCCCGTCGACACGAAGCGATCCGCCGGAGCCGGCCGTCGGCGGCAACACCGTAAAGATCTTGCGGGTCGCAAGCTCTCCCTCCGTCAGCGCGTCGAGTTGCTGCGACGCACTCCAATCCGGATTGACGGCGATCGCGCCGCCGGTTCCGATCCGGAACGCTTTGAGCTCGCCGCTCCACCGCCGGCTGTCGAACGCGGCTTGGAACACGGCCGTGTCAGTACCGATGCGCGTTGAGTTTGCGGCGACGGAGGACGCCGAGCTCCGTACCTCGGCAAGGATCTTGGCAAATGCTTCCGTGAGGCCGGCCACCATGCGGTCCGCTTCGCCCGCGACGAAGTAGTTGTCCGGGCGCGCGAAGCTCGTGCCCGCCATCGACGGCTGTACGCCCGAGATCAGCGTGTCGCCGTTCGTGTGCCACCAATCGAGCTGCAGCGCGTCGGTGAACGGATCGAAGTCCTCCGGCATCTTGAAACCGCCGTACTTCGTGGCGAGGTAATACTGATTGCGCACGGGCGCCTCGACGGTTTGCGCCTCGCGCACGTCGACCCAATAGGTCGAGGCGGTTTGCGTGCCCGGAATGTCTTGCCGGATGTCGGTGGTCCTCGCGAAGTAAGCGAGGCCCGCAAGATAAGCCGAATTGTTGCGACCGGACCAGTTGTTGTTGTTCGCGATATTGCCGAGACCTTCCATCGCGCCGACGCGGTTCGTCCACGTGATGACGTCCGCCGTAGTGTCGCTCGCGACGACCGCGGGCTTCGTCGGCTCCTCGGTCATGTATGTGCTGTTACCGGGCAGGTTCTTGTCGCGATGCGTGTACACGTCGCCGATGCCGAGAAAAATGTTCTTCTGGCAGGCGTACTGAATCGGATCGTCCCACGACGTGATGATCGGGAAGCCGTCCGCGGCCCGCGCCGCTGTGACTCCGGTGTTGCCCGGCACCGCCGTGTACTCCGGTACGTTGCCTTCGTTTTGCAGATAGCGCAGCGCCGTGTAATAGAGCTCGCTCACCGGGTCGAAGTTCTTGTGATTGTTCGTCGTCAGTTGACCGAACTTGTTCAGGTAGTTGATCGCACCGCTGTTCGTGATCGTTACGCCGGCCGTCGCCGCGGCGTCTGCGGCATTCGGGTTCTGGATCAAAACGCCAGTGACCGGGTCCCACTCGCGTTCCGGGTTGGCGACCTGGCCTTGGACGCCCGGCGCGATCATCAACGGACTGACGAACTTCTGACGGGCCCGGAGCGCGGCGCCGTCGCGCAGCATGCTCGGATCGTTCAAATAGCCGAACACGCCGATACGTAAATCCTCGGAGTACTGTTGGATCAGTCCTTCAGGCTTCCACGCACTCGAATATTCGCGGCAGTTCGGCTCGCGCAGACCCGCTACGCACACCGCGACGCGGACGCTGACTTCGTAGACGACGTTCGAGACCGGATCGAGCGCTACCGCCGGGTCATACGGTACGACCGTAGCGGCGGCGGCGTTGACGTCGCCCGTGCCCGATGCGCGGATAAAACGCATCTTGTTGCCGAGTCCCTGGATGCGCGTCCTGAAAGAGTCCCACCCCGCCGGCGTTGCGCCTCGGACGAGCGTTGTGTTCGCTCCCGCCGCCGGCAGGCGGCGGTTCGGGAAAATGCCGGTGCCACCCTGGCCGTCGTGGCGTGCCTTCTCGAGCCACGTCTCCGTAGCCGTATCGCGGACCCGGTCGCCGCCCGTCAGCGCGCTCCGAAACGGATCGATCGTCTGCGTCGCGGCCCAATTCAGGTAATTGCCGCTCCACTCGTTCGCTCCGCCGCAGATGTGATCCGTCGTGAAGCGCGTAGGATTGAAGTGCCGCAACGCTTCGTTCGCGTTATATACGTAGACATAGCACTTGCGCGCATCGAAATAGCCGAGGTACCCGCGAGTCTCGTTGTAGGCACCGAGATTAGCGAGGCTGTTGATCGTGGGCCACTCGACGGACGGCGTGAGGACGAGATTGCCGGGCACGTTGCCGCCGCCGAGGTAAAGCGGAGTTTGCGACACCTCGGCGTGTGCGGTTGTGAATGCCAACAGGATCGCCGCGGCGGCGACTGCGGTGTGTCCCGCTCGGCGTATCGCGAGCCAAGTCCTTGCTTCGCGCAACAGTTGTCTGCTCATAGGTTCATCCCTTTCCCTATCGGGGCGCCGCGTCAGCGGCTGCGATACACGCTGCTCAATACTGTCGATGCGATCGGCTGGCCGCCGTCGTCGACCGCGCCGCCAAAGCCGATCGCGGTCAGACGGTAAAACTGGATGTCGGGTGGCGGCGTTCCGGTCTCGGTTTCCGTTCCGGGCGGCCTCACCGTTGTCAGCTCCTCGAAGTAGTAGCGCGGCAAGGTCGTTACTCCGTCGAGGGCGCCGCCGTACATCGGCACTCCGGGCAAGGTGCCGTACGTAACGGCACCGTTGCCGTCGGCGATTGCACCGCCGAGCCATTGCGGCTGGCCCGGATCGTTCAGGCCGTAGAAGCCGTTGGTGTTGTCGAAATCGGGCAACACAGCCGTGGCGAGCAAAAACTGCTCACCCTCGCGCAGCGCTGCCTCAGCCGCCTGGAAGGCGAGATTCCAGTCGCGCGCGTTACCCGCCATCCTTTCTTGCATGCTCGAGCCGCGCATCGCGGTCGTGCCGAGCAACGTCATCAGCAGCAGAAAAATCAGCGCCACGATCAGCGCCGAACCCGAATGCAACAGAGGCAGAGATTGATTGCGTTTCATACCGGCTCTTCGTTCAAGGCAAACGGTTGCGCAGGGCCATCGTCGTCGTGAAAACCTTGCGCAAGCGCCGATCGTCGATCGGGTCGAAGCGCATTCCGCCCACGTTGTAGACCACGGCATCGGTCTCCGTGCCGTACTCCTCGGTCGAGCGCGCGAGCAGCGTGATCTCGACGCTCAAGACGCGGGGCCAGTCGTTCGCCGCCGCAACGAGATTGGCCGTCTGCCAGACGTTCACCTGGCGATCGTTGTCCGTGTCGAGCCCATAACGGACTTGCATCGTGTCGATCCCTTCCACGAGCTCTTCCGCGACGAACTCACTCGTCGTCGCGCCGGTGCGTTGTAAGCGCAGTTGGAACAGAGAAGGAGCATTGGTTTCGCCGCGGCCGACGTAGAAGGCGACCGCCTCCAGGCGCGCCACCTCCGAAGCCAAACCGTACGTCTGGTTAGGGCCCCAGGCCGCGGCATTGTTGCCGGGCACGAAACCGCCCATCGCGTGCGACAAGTTCAGGTCACCGCCCGCTGCCGCGATGCCAGTCAATTGAAAGATCGACGCGCGCTGGCAATCCGTGACGACGAGCAGCTGCCCGGCTTGGAAGTTCGTCGGCGCTGCGACGGTGAGCTGCAAGGCACCGCTGAATGGAGCCACGAGGGGGACCGCGTCGCCCGAAACATAACGGATCACGAGCACGTCGCTGCCCGGCACGACTTGCGCCGGGTTCGTAAGCTCAATAGGTAACGCTGGGGTCCAAGCGGCGGGGTTGGCAAGCGGCGCCGGATCCGTCGCAGCGGCGCCATAGAGTTGGCCGGTGCCCGTCCCGTTGAAGTCATGGCCCTGCATGCCGACTGCGAGGTCGTCTCGGAGCGGGTTCGGTGCCGCCAGATTATTGATGACGCCGACGTCCGCAAGGCAGCCGCGGTAGCCGGCCATTCGCGCACTCTGTGTTATCCGATCGAGCGCGAAGCGTGCGTTCTCCTGCACACGCGACAGCCCGTCGTTGAACGCGTATGTCGCGCGGTTGCCGGTGAAGACTTGGATCATGCCGGCGGTCAGCACCAAACCGAGCATCATCGCTATCATGAGCTCGATGAGTGTGACGCCGCGTTCGCGACCATCCGGCGTCGCCGTGCAACGAGCGAGACGATTGGTTGCCGTGTTCATAGCGCTGTCGTGAACACGAATTCGAGCGGAGCTTCGCTGCCATGGCTGTCGTCCCACTGCACGGTGATCGCGAACCGATTGCCGTTGCGGACGACCTGGCCGTTGCCCTGCGGCAGCTCGCAAGCGAGCGCGTTGCGCCAGGCGGCAAGATCCTGCGCCGGCGTGCCTCCCGCCGGGGCGTTCGGATCACATGCGGGAGCTGGAGCGAGAAACGCGGCATTGTAGGCATTGTTCAACGCTGCTTGGCGGCCCGCGCGCATTCGATCGACAAGCCCATAGGCGAGCGCGGTGGACTGGGTTCGGAAATAGGCGCTCGTGCTGAATTGCAGCGACACGGTTTGCAGGCCGGCGAGCCCGAGCAAGCCGATCGACAAGACGATGAGCGCGACCAGTACTTCGAGCAACGTCACGCCGCGGCAGGCCGCATGCTGCACCTCCGGCATGAGCTCGCGGACTTCCCGATTCATGGGCAAACCTCGCGCGTCACGACCGTTCGCCCAGCGGCGTTGATGCGGACGTCTCGACCTTGATCGCCGGCGCACTGCGGGGGTCGCACGCGAAACCGGGTAGGCAAGACCGCGGCCGTGGCCGAGCCTTGCGGCGCATATTGAACCGTGCTCACGTCCGCGCTCAGAACGCCTGCGCCGCCGCTGCGTTGCGGCCACGCACGCAACACTTGACCGCCCGCGGTGCGCACGATCCAGCCAACCGTCCAGTCGTTGCCGCCCGCGCACGTCGCACCATCCATGGAGCTACAGATGACGGTTGCGGCGCCGCGCCGGATCGCCTCGTTGCGCGCGAGCGCAAACGCGGTGACTAGCTCGTTCGCGTGTGTCGCGGCGCGATTGTTTTGCACGAAGCTCGTGAACGCAGGGACGCCTACGACGAGCAAGATCGCCGCGACGGCGACGGTAACCATGAGCTCGAGTAGCGTGAAGCCCGCTTGACGTTCCAACTCCCAGCGAGGGGCGAGCGGCTGTACGCTCCGCTTTGACATACGATGCTCCAAATCGTCTTCACGTGCCGCTGTCTGGGCCTGTGAGCTTTGCTCATTTGACAATTGATCACTCCGCGCCGCACGAGTTTGCTGAGCGGCACAGGTGCGCGAATCCTACTGGCCTGAATGATTGGGCGCCGTGATACGGCTCATCAAAAAATGATGGCGCGCCGTGATACAGCTCACCAAACGCGCCAATGTTCAACCGTGCCGATGACACGGGACATAATTCGCTCGCAAGCAACGTCGCCGGAAGCGCTTACCCCTTTTGCTCTTCTGGATGATTGAGCACTTTGTTGCGTTTTTTGTGCGGCAAATGCAACTCGATCAAGTCGAGTGCGAGGCCGACGTGTTACGCATGTCTCCGGCCGGAATAAGGTGTAAACCCCGCCCGGTACGGACCAATGGAGAGATGGTGCCGGCTGAGGGACTCGAACCCCCGACCCCCTGATTACAAATCAGGTGCACTACCAACTGTGCTAAGCCGGCACGCGCGCCATTATAGCGCCGCCGCACTCGTCAGAATTCATCAGAATTCCGCCGCCGCGCCGGCAGAATCGCTCGCGACAATGCTCGCCGTCGCGTACGAGAAAGGCGGCGAGATGAAAACTCTGATCGAAACGTTGCAGCGCTCTGTCACCGGCAAGGTCATGTTCATCGGCCTGCTGACGCTATTGCTGCTGATCCCCGTCGGCATGATTCGCGGCGTCATCTTCGAGCGCATGGGTATGTACTCGGCAGCAACTACCGACGTTGCGAATGCGTGGGGCGAATCGCAGCTGGTCGGTGCGCCGATCCTCGTCGTGCCGTTTCAATACACCCGGCCGGCGCACGCCGGACCGATCACCTTGACCGACGAGCTGTATCTGCTGCCCGAGACGCTCGAGCTTGCCGGCAGCGTACAGGTCGAGGAGCGCCGGCGCGGCATCTACCGCGTGCCCGTCTACACGGCGCGGCTCACGGTGAACGGCGCCTTCCAGCCGCCCGAGCTCGAAGGCTACGAGGATCTGCAGATTCTGTGGAGCCAAGCGCAGTTCGCCTTGCCGCTAGCCGACGCGCGCGCGGTTCGGGAACCGATCGTCTTGCGCGTGGGCGACGCGAGCGCGACGTTCAAGCCCGGAGGCTCGCGTGTCGCGGGCTTTGGTCAACAACTCGTTGCGGAGTACGGTGAGCTCGGCCTGGGCGATCTCGCAGCGCCCCAGGCCTTTTCCTTCGACCTCGTGCTCGGCGGTACCAGCGGCGTGCATTTTCTTCCGCTCGGCGGTCTGACGACCGTGCGCCTGCAGTCGAACTGGGCTTCGCCGCGATTCGGCGGCGCTTTTCTCCCGGAACAACGCGACGTCACGGCGGACGGATTCTCTGCGCAGTGGCGTGTGCTGGACATCGGGCGCGGCTACGCCTCGACCTGGAAGAAGTCGACGCCACTTCCCGAGGGAATCGAGGCGTCGGCATTCGGTGTCGACCTGATCACGCCGATCGGGATCCATGAGGCGAGCATGCGGGCCGCGAAATACGCCGTGCTGTTCATCGGCTTCTCGTTCGTCGCGTACTTCCTGTTCGAGCTGTTCGCCGGGCTGCGCCTGCACGCGCTGCAGTACCTGCTCGTGGGCATGGCGAACGCGATGTTCTACCTGTTGCTGCTGGCATTGGCTGAGCACGTCGGTTTCGGTTGGGCATACCTCGCAAGCGCGGTGGCGTCGAGCGCGCTGATCGGCGCGTACAGCGCCGCCGTGTTGCACTCCACGCAGCGTGCGCTGCCCGTGGTCGGCTTGCTCGCAGGGATGTACGGCTATCTCTACGTCACACTAAAAGCCGAAGACTATGCGCTGCTCTCCGGCGCGCTCGGATCGTTCGCGGTGCTCGCCGTTTTCATGTGGATCACGCGCCGGATCGACTGGCATACCGTGAGCTTCGGCGCAAAGAAGGAGGCGCCAGACGAGCTGGCGCCTTCCGTGCAGTTGCACGCGTGAGTTGAAATCAGCGCGGTTTGCGCGCGCGAATCAGGAACTGATCGGTGTGCCGCGCTACGGAAGGGTCGAACACGCGCTTGGTGTGATCGTCGGCCGGGTTCTCGAGGATGTTCGACTCGGCCTCGATCGTGAAGCCCGCTTTCACCACTGCATCGCGCGCCTGCTGCGGCTGGATGCGATGAAACGCGGCGTTGTCCTGACCCGCGATACCGACATGGTCGATCAACCCGAGCACACCGCCCGGCTTCAACGAGTCGTAGATGCCCTTCAGCATCGCGACACCGGCGGCCTCGCCGCCCTGGCCGTTGTACATGTCGTGCAGGTTCAACGCGGTGATCGCCGCGTCGGCTTGGCCGGCGATGCTGGCGGGCAAGTCACCGTGGATGGCTTCGACATTGGGGAGACGGTCGTGCAGCTCCTTCTCGCGCGCAGCGAAACCTTCGCGCTGCACGAAGAACTGCGGATTCTGCGCGTACACCTTCCCGGTTGGCCCAACAGCGGCCGACAGCACTTCCGTGAACCAGCCGCCCACGGCGAAGACATCGACGACGGTCATGCCGGTCTTGATGCCGACGAATTGCACGGACTCTATCGGCTTGCGCGCGGCGTCACGTCCTTTGTTCTCGGCCGAACGTTCCGGCGCGGCGAGAGCGGCCCGCATGCGCGTAACCTGCTCGTCTTGAGCATATGCGAGCGAGCCGACGGTGCTGCCGAGCAGACATAGTGCCAAAGCGCACGAGACTCGTTGGTGAAGGTTCATCTTTGAGCTCCTTGTCGTTTTCGTGTTCGCGGCCCGCGCTAGGCGGAACTCGCGGCGCGGGTAAACCATCACCATAACGGAAAGAACGGGTCCTTTGCACGCGGGTCCCGACTCGTGCTCGAAGGGAATCTCAAGAAATGTAAACGCCGCGAATTCAGACGGGCGACGACCCGCAAATGCGTTGCTCTAGCCGAATGATTCGGCCCGGAGCCTGCAACGCTTCGAGATCGAGCGTCTGATCGGACGCGAGAACGACGTCCACCCAATAGACGGTCGCGCGCCGCGTGCGATCGACGACCGTCGGCTCGTAGCCGAGCTTTCGCACCTCCTCGCGGCGGCGCGTAACGCCGCTGATCTCGCTGAAGACACCGAGGGAGACGACGTTGCCGGTGTCGCTATTCGGAATGACGTACGAGTCGGTGATGCCGGTCGCCCTGACCTTGCCCAAGATCTCGTTCGCTTCCGCTTCGGTCGGGATCGCCTCGATATATACCCAATAGCCGATCCAGATGTCGCCTTCGGCGACGCGCTGCGTCGGTTGATATCCGGCGGTGCGGAAGTTCGCAGCGGCGGTGGCGGCCTGTGCAAGCTCCCGAAATGGCCCGACGCTGATGCAGCGCGGAGTCGCGGCGGATCGCGCGTCGGCCGGAGCAGGTTCGGGCGCAACGCCGGCAGCGCTTGGCGCCACTTGGTCGACGACGTCTACCGGCAGCTCGCTCACGAGTGTGATGCCAGCGACGTCGGCCGAAGCCGGCCGAACCGTACGCGGGGCCGCCGCGAACCAAGCATGCCAGGCAGCATAAGCGAGATTGGCCAACACGAGCGCGAGAAAAATATTGCGCATCCGTACTACCTTTGCGGCGCCTCGCCCGCGAACAGCGCAAGGCCCTCGAGCACCAAGTCTGCCGCGAGTTGCGTCTCGGTTTCCAGCCAAGCGCGCAAGTGCGGGCCGTCGCCGCCGGTCACGAGCACGCGAGGCGCAATTCCCAGCGCGTTGCTGACCCTCGCAACGGCGCGGTCGAGCGCGGCCGCGACACCGAGCATTGCGGCATGCCCGACCGCAGTGTCCGTGTTCTTGCCGAGCAAGCCCAACCCGGTGGGCGGCGCGCCGGCGAGCGGCGTCGCGCCGATGTCACTCGTGCTGCGATCGAGCGCAGCCGCGACCAGCCGTGCTCCTGCGAAGATGAGCCCGCCGAGGTGTTGGCCCGATGAATCGATGGCGTCGAAGGTTACCGCCGTGCCGGCACCGATCACGCACGCCGCTTCTTTCGACCGGTGATACGCCGCGATCACAGCAACCCAGCGATCGACGCCCAGCCGCGCCGGATTAGCGTAGCCGCAATGCACACCGAAGCGCTCGGTGCTCGTGGCGACGAACTCGGGCTCGACACGGAAGCGCACCCGCGCGAGCTGCACGACGCGCGTCGCGAATTTCTCGCCCGCGACGTTCGCGACGACGACGCGCTCGACGGTTCTAGGCAGTTCCGCCGCGAGCTTTTCAAACGCTGCGTCGAAGCCGTCTAGATGCAGTGCATGGCCGATCATCTGCAGCCGCCCGTTTTCGACGCGCCCCCACTTGATGCGCGCATTGCCGATATCGATGACGACGTTCACCGCATGCTCCGCACACTGACGTCGCCGGAAACGACGCGCCGGCGACCACCCGCGGTCGTTTCGATCAGCAACGCGCCGTCCGCGTCGATTCCGACCGCGGCGCCGCTGACCTCTTCGCCGGCTCCCGCGAGGTGAACGTGACGGCCGAGCAGGTAGTCAGCCTCGTTCCAATCGGCCGTATACGGGCTGAAGCCGCGGCTCGCGTACTCGGCGAACAGCGCCGCGAGCTCCTCGATCAGGACTACCGCGAGCGCCGATCGCGCCGGCGGCGGCTTGTGCCCGAGCGCGGTCGCGAGATCCACCGCGCCGCGCGGCCAGTCGCTCACGGCCGCGAGCAGCGCGGAAGGCAGCGCGACATTGAGCCCGATGCCGGCCACGACGTGACACCCGCCCTGAGCCTCCGCCCTGAGCTCCAGCAGGATCCCACCGAGCTTGCGGTCATCGAAGACGAGGTCGTTCGGCCACTTGAGCCCGACTTCGAGCCCACAGGCCTTTATCAGTGCGCGTCGCACGATCACGCCGACTGCGAGCGTCAGCGCTGCGAGCTCGCGCGGCGTATCCGCGAACTGCCACCCGACGGACAGGCATAGGCCGCCGCCGAGCGGGGTGCTCCAGCGACGCCCGCGCCGGCCGCGTCCCTCGCTCTGAAACTCCGCGATGCAGACATCGAGCCGGCCCGGCTCGGGGCTCGGAAGGTCGAGCAAATAACGATTCGTCGAGCCGATCTCCGTGAATACTTCGAGGCGCGCGACGCGCGCTGTGACGCCTTCCGACAGAGCGGCACGCAGCGATACGGCGTCGAGCAGGTCGATCGGCTTGTCGAGCCGATATCCCACTCCCGGCACCGCGGCAACGCTCAAGCCCCAGCGTTCGAGCTTCCCCACTTGCTTCCAGACGGCCGCGCGCGTGACGCCGAACGCTTGCGCGAGCTCCTCACCCGAGTGAGGCTCACCGTCGGCAAGCGCTCGAAGGAGCCGCTCGGATTCCACGGGTCACTTGCCGCCGTGCAAACGGCCGAGCAGCGGGCGTGAAAACCGCGATTCGGTTCCGTTCAACATGCGGCGAATGTTGCCGCGGTGGGTGTAGATCAGAATCAGCGCGACGACGCACGCGAACACGAACAAACCGTGCTCCTCGGGAAGTCTGGTGGCGCCGATGAACGCGACTGCGGCGAGACCGGCCGTCATCGTCGCCAGGCCGACGTACCCTGTCAGCAGCACGACCGCGAGCCACAGGCCGATGACCGGCACTCCCGCACCGGGCGCGAAATAGCACAGGAGACCGGCCGCTGTCGCACCACCCTTGCCGCCGCGAAACCCGAACCAGATTGGAAACACGTGGCCCGCGATTGCTCCGACTCCGACCGCATAGACAATGAGCGCGCGCTCGATCTCGGGATCGACGCCGACGCCGGGAAGCGCAAGAAGAGGGATCGCGGTCACGGCGAGAAGCCCTTTGCCGACATCGATCACCATCACCCATAACGCGAACCACTTGCCCTGCGTGCGCAGAGCGTTCGTGCCACCCGCGTTGCCGCTGCCGACCTTGCGGATGTCGACGCCGCCCTTGAGATAGCCGACGACGAGGCTACCGAGCACAGAACCCAGGAGATACGCAAGCGTGAACTTCAGTCCGAGCTCGACCATGGCCGGCAATGTTACGGCGCGCTCATTCTCCTAGCCATGCTTTCCGGCGCTCCAACGCGGCCGCATCCGCCTGCTCGTCGAACCGCAAGTAAGCGGTGTCGAGCGGCGCGGCTTTGAGCACCAATCCGACCTCGATGAGCTCGTCGCCGCGGAAAACGCTCGCGGTCACGCGCTCGCCGACCTCGAAGCGCGCGAGCCGCCGCTTGAGATTGCGTTCGTTGACCTTGAGGCGATCCACGGCGACCAACACGTCGCCCGGGTTCAAGCCCGCGCGCTGCGCCGGTCCGCCCTCGTACACCGCCGTGAGCTCGAGCCCGGACTCGCGCTCGCGGTAAGCGCAACCCAAAGCCAGGATCTCACCGTTCGGGACACGCGGCGTGCCGCCTTTGTCGTCGGGACCGCTCGCCGCTCGAAACTCGAGCTTGATCGCAAATTCGCCGAACAGCTCCTGCAACGGCAAGTCCTCCGTGCCGCGAATCGCGCGCGCGAAGAAGTCGGCAAGCTCCGCCCCACCGAGCTCGATTGCGAGCGTCTCGAATCCGTCCTCGGGTAGGCCGATGCCTTGCTCGCCGTAGCGGCGCCAGAGCGCGCGCATCACTTCATCCAGCGAAACCCGGCCCGCCGTGTTCCGGCGCAGCGTGAGGTCGAGTGCAAGCGCAACGAGCGCGCCCTTCGTGTAGTAGCTGATGCTCGTGTTCGGGTGATTGGCCTCGGGTTTGTAAAGGATGTCCCACGCGTCGAAGCTCGAGTCGGCGAGGCTTTGCTTGAAACGGCCCGGCGTACGATAGACGCGCGTCACGAGCTCGCCGAGGCGCTGCAGAAACACCGGCGCACCGAGCACCCCGCTGCGCAGCAGCATGACCTCTTGGTAATAGCTCGTGATCCCTTCGAACACCCAGAGCAGCCGCGTGTAGTTGCGCCGATCGAGCCGATACGGCATGAACGCGGCGGGCTTGCTCCGCTTCACGTGCCAGGTGTGAAAGTACTCGTGGCTCGCAAGCCCGAGAAAACGCTGGTAGTCGCGCGGTACGCCCGTCTCCCCGGGCTTCGGCAAATCATCGCGACTGAAGATCAGGCTCGTCGACGCCCGATGCTCGAGGCCGCCGTAACCGTCGCCGACCGCGAGGCACAGAAACCAATAGCGATCGAAAGGCGCGGGCCGCCCGAAGAAATCGATCTGCGCCTCGCAGATTTGCCGCAAATCCGCGCCGACTCGCTCGAGGTCCGACTCGAAACGTCCGGCGACGACCAAGTGGTGCGGCACGCCGGCGGCTTCGAAGTCGACGCTCTCGAAGTCGCTGATCTCGACCGGGTGGTCGAGCAGCTCATCGTAATCGGTCGCACGATAGACTCCGAAGCCGCGCTCGTCGACGCTACTCGGTGCGAGCGCCGTCGCGACGCGCCAATCCTCGCAAAGGACGTGCCGCGGCGGCTCGATCGTAAGCTCTATCGGCTCCGCATCCCGCCCGTCCGGCAAGATGAACACGCACGGTCCGTTGAAGTAACCGCGGCGCCGATCCAAGTATGCACCGCGAACCGATTGATCGAGCGCATGGACGGTGGCGGTGAGGACTAGATCGCTCTGCGCGCCGCGGCAAAGCCATCGGCCGCTCGCGACCTTCTCGACCGGCAGCGACTGACCACGACTTGCGGCCTCCAGGCCCACGACGTGCCGCGCGAAATCTCGCAGCAGGTAGCTACCTGGGATCCATGCCGGCAACGAGAAGTATTGATCAGCGGCGGGGTTTTCGATGCGACATTCGATCTCGAAATGGTGACGATCAAGATCGGCCAAACGGATTCGATACTGGATCAGTGTTCATTCCTCCGCGCGGCGCGCGACACGCAGGCATTGTCGCATACCGTTGCTTGCAAAAAGCGCGACGCACTTCTAAGGTGACGAGAGGTGGTGCCCTCGACGGGTTAAAAGGGAACGCAGTCGAAACTGCGGCTGTCCCCGCAACTGTGAGCGGCGAGGCTCCCGCGACTTGCGGCCACTGAGGTTCGCCTCGGGAAGGCCAGCGGCAGCCGCTCGAACCGCAAGCCAGGAAACCTGCCACCGAGTCGTCCTTCCGCATGCCGGGGAAACATTCGGTGCGGCCCTCCGCTGTGGCGACAACTCTTGGAAGGCAAGGGTTGGGATCTGCGCCACGCTCGTTCGTGCCAGGCTCCAGCCTCGAGACGTTGGAGCGCACATGTCGAGCGTGGTGAAAACCGTGACGACCGCGGGCAGCGCGCGGAATCGTTCGTTACCGCGCGCCTGGTGCGCTATCGCAGTTGCGCTGCTTGCGGCTTCCGCCGATGCGCAGTTGCCTTCGGTCGCATCCATCAATCTGTGCGGCGATCAGCTCGTGCTCTCGTTGGCCGACCCCGAGCAGATCTTGACCGTGAGCTGGCTCGCGGCGGATCCCGAGGAATCCATGCTTTCGGACGAGGCTGCCCGCGTGCCGTTGAACTACGGCTCGGCCGAGGAGCTTTTGCGCTTTGATCCCGACGTGGTGATCGCAGGCTCCTATACAGCCGGATTTACGCGAGCGCTGCTCAAACGGCTCGGCTACACGGTCATCGAGGTAGCGCCGGAAACGACGCTCGCGGAAATAGAGGGCAACCTGCGTCTCGTCGGCGGGGCGATCGGCCGAGCCGAGCAGGCCGAGACGCGCGTTGCCGAGCTGCGCGCTCGCACCCACGCGATTGCTGCTAAGCGATCCTCGCGGCCGATTCCAGCTGTGGTAGTGCGCCCCGGTGGATTTACCGTCGGTGCTAACTCGCTTGCTCACGAGCTAATGATGCTCGCAGGTCTACGCAACGTCGCCGCCGAGCAGGGGCTTGATCGTTGGGGCAGCCTATCGATGGAAACGCTCCTGCGCAGCAAGCCGGAGCTTCTCATCGTGTCCGGCTATCACTCCGCTCATGCATCGCTCGCAAACGCCGTGCTGCAACACCCGGCGCTCGCGCGATTGTCGAAGGATGTGCGTGCCGTTACGGTGCCCGCGCCGACGTCGGCGTGCGGCTTGCCGCAGAGCTTGCAGGCCGCGACATTGCTGCAAGACGCTGTGGCGCCGCGATGACGCGCACGCGGGCGCTCGCTGTGTATTCCGCGTTGGCCGCGCTCGCCGCGGCGGCCGCCGCATTGTCGCTGTTCATCGGCCGCACGAGTGGCGGTCCGACGTTCGGGTTCGGCGGCCGCGAGCTCGCCGCGACACTCTTCGTCGAGATTCGTCTGCCGCGCACGTTGCTCGCGCTCCTGATCGGCGGCACGCTGGGGCTTTGCGGCGCCGCACTGCAAGGTTTGCTGCGCAATCCGCTCGCCGAGCCGGGGCTGCTCGGTGCGTCGAGCGGCGCCGCGCTCGGCGCGGTGCTCGTTTTCTACTTCGGGCTCGCGGCCGCCGACTCGTTGATTCTGCCGATCGGCGCGGTCGTGGGCTCGATGACCGCGCTCGCAACCTTGTATGCGCTCGCCGCACGGCGCGGCGATTTTCTCACGATCATTCTCGCCGGCATCGCCATCAACGCGCTCGCGGCAGCCCTGACTTCGCTCGCGCTGAACTTCGCGCCGAGTCCGTATGCCGCGCTCGAAATTCTATTTTGGATGCTCGGATCGCTCGCCGACCGCAGCCTGACTCATGTGTGGCTCGCCGTCTGGCTCATGGTGCCCGGCTGGCTTCTTGTGACGGCGTCTGCGCGCGGCCTCGATGCGCTCACGCTCGGCGAGGAGACGGCCGCGAGCCTAGGTTTCGATCCACGCCGCACGCAGTGGCTCGTGATCGGCGGCACGGCGCTCGCGGTGGGCACGGCAGTGGCTGTTGCGGGGGTCGTCGGCTTCGTCGGGCTCGTCGTGCCGCACTTGCTGCGACCGCTAGTCGGCTATCGCCCTAGCCGACTCTTGATCCCAAGCTTTTTCGGCGGCGCGGCGCTCACACTCGTGGCCGACATCGCGATTCGGCTGATGCCGGCTGGACCGGAGCTCAAGCTCGGCGTGGTGACGGCGCTGCTCGGAGCGCCTTTCTTCCTGCATCTGATCATGCAGCCGCGCCGTGGACTCGCCGCATGACCCTTGCGGTCGAGGGAGTAGAAGTTCGATACGGCTCGCGCATCGCCGTCGAAGCGACATCGCTTGCGCTCTCGCCTGGCGAGCTCGTCGCTCTCGTCGGGCCCAACGGCGCGGGCAAGAGCAGCCTGCTCAAAGCGCTTGCGGGCCTCGTCCGTCGCACGGGTCGCGTCGCGTGGAACGGCCAAGACCTCGAGCCGCTGCACGCAAGCACGCGCGCGCGCACGGTCGCTTATCTTCCGCAGGCGCCATCGGCGCATTGGCCGCTGCGTGCACGGGAGCTCGTTGGGCTCGGACGATTGCCGCACCGAGCGCTCGGACAAGCAGAATCCGCCGCGGATCGCGCGGCGATCGACGCGGCAATGCAGCAGACGGAGATCACGGCGTTTGCCGAGCGCAACGTGGACGAGCTATCGGTAGGCGAGCGCTCGCGCGTGCTGCTGGCACGCGCGCTCGCGGTACGGGCGCCAGTACTGCTCGTCGACGAGCCGATCGTATCGCTCGACCCGTATCACCAACTGCAAATCATGGCGCTGTTGCAAGCGTACGCTCGTGGTGCCGACGGTGACCGGTTGGTGGTTGCGGTGCTGCATGACCTCGAGCTCGCAGCTCGGTTTTGTTCTCGCGTGGTGTTGCTGCACGGTGGCAAGATCGTCGCCGACGGTGCGTCGGCCAGCGTGCTCAACGCCGATACGTTGCGCCGCTACTATCGCGTCGCGGCCTACATCGGCCAGCACGAAGGCGAGTCGCTGATCGTGCCGTGGCGCCGTACCGACTAGCCGGCGCCCTTGATCGCCGGCCGCTCCGCCACTTCGTCGCGCCAACGCTTCGGCCGTAGGAAGTCGTAGAACTTCAATTGGAATCCCTGCAATGGACGACGCGCGCGCAGTTTACACGGGAAACGCCGCGTGAGCGTTCGTATAATCGTTCACCATGGCCAACCTCGTGACGTTGGGTCGCTTGCTGCTGCTGCTGGTCGTGGCTTGGCTGTACTACGTTCCACCCGGCTGGTGGCAATTCGCCGGCTTCTTCTTGACGATCCTGGTTTTCGTTTCCGACGGGCTAGATGGTTACGTCGCGCGCAAGCGCAACGAGGCGAGTCTGTTCGGTGCACTGTTCGACATAGCAGGCGATCGCATCACCGAGCTCACGTTGTGGATCGTCGCCGCGGACAACGATCTAGTGCCGATTTGGGTGCCGCTCGTGTTCATCATGCGCGGCGTAATCGTCGACACGATCCGCTCGAGCCAAGCGCTCGCGCAAGGAGTTGCGCCGTTCGCGTTGATGAGCTCGCCGTTCGGAAAATTCCTGGTGGCCGGCAAGTTCATGCGCGGTCTGTACGCTGCGGTCAAAGGCTGTGCGTTCGCGGGGCTTGCGCTGGAGCGTCCTTTTCCCGTCGTCCTGCCGTGGCTCTTTGAGCAAATCGGCTGGTTGACGACCGCGCTGACTTACTTTTTCGTCTATCTTGCCGTGCTGCTATGCGTCATTCGCGGCCTGCCGGTCATCGCGGAGTTTGTCTACGCGCGGAGGGGCGATATCCTTAAGGCCTCGGGAACGCAGCAATGAACCTCGCGCTATTCGACATTGACGGCACCCTGGTCCGCGGCAGCTCGGAGAGACTGTTTTGGCTCTACCTTGTGACCCGCGGCAGGCAAGGCCCGCGGCAGATATTCGCGTACCTGTTGTTCCTCGTTCGCTACCTGCCGACCGGGGGCATTCACACGATCAAGAAAAACAAGGCTTACCTCACGGGCCTAGAGGCTGGCGACGTCGCGATGCTGGCGGCGGAGTTCGTGCAGACGCGGCTCGTGAAACGCTTGAACGAGCCCGCCGTGCAGCGGTTGAAGCAGCATCAGCAGCGCAAGGATGTCGTCGTGCTCCTATCCGGAACGATCGAGCCCATCGCGCAGGCATTGGCGGCGTACCTCGGAGTGCGACGCGTCTGCGCGACGCTCTGCAGCGAACGGCACGGCTACTACTTGCCGCAACCGCCGGAGACGCATCCGTTCGGCGCCGCGAAGTTGGGCCTCGCCAAACAGCTCGCAAGCCAGCTCGACCTCGATCTCGCACAAGCAAGCGCCTATGGAGATTCCGGGCACGACATCTTTCTGCTGGAAGCGGTCGGTCAGCCCGTCGCGGTGCGCCCGGATCAGGCTCTGCTGACGGCCGCGCTCGCCCGGGAATGGGAAATCATTGAGGCTCCCGGCGAGCAGCGCGCCTGGCGTTACTGATCGTAAGGCCCGAGGCTACATGAGGGGAGCTGGCTGTTCGCGACGAGGTCGAACGGCAAGCTGCGATTGCGCCCTTGGAGCTTGGCCGCGTACAGCTTTTTCCGCGGCTTTCACGAATTCCTCTACGCTCCGGAGCACCTGGCCGCCACGTGGCCAAGCGCCACTTGTATCTGGGTCAGATCGGACTCCAACACGACCGTGAGTTCCTGCAGTGCGTCCATGAGCACCTTATCGCTCTCCGACCAGCCCTCGCCGTCCGTTACCAAACGCTGATCGGAGGAACTCGAACGCGTACGATCGCAGTCATGGGTCCACAGAGCCAGATCGAGCTCAAGAGCGCATCGAAGCGCTATGGTGATCAGGTCGTACTCGACCGCGCATCCGTGGCGATTGGCCGAGGCGAGTTCGTCGTCGTGGTCGGGCGCAGCGGGTCCGGCAAATCGACGCTGCTACGGCTGATCGGCGGGTTGGAGTCCCCCGACAGCGGCGAAGTATGCTTCGCCGGCCGCGATTTGGGTGGCATGTCCGAGCGAGAGCGCGCGAGCTTGCGCCGCCGGACACTCGGCTTCGTCTTTCAGTTCTTCAACCTGATCCCGACGCTCACCGTCGCAGAGAACGTCCAATTGCCCCTCGCGTTGAACGAGGTGTCGCGCGCCGAAGCCGCTCTGCGCACGGCCAAGCTGCTCGCCGAGCTCGAGCTCGCACACTGCGCTAAACGATTCCCCGAGGAGTTGTCCGGCGGCGAGCAACAGCGCGTCGCAATCGCGCGCGCCGTCTCTCACGAGCCGGCCTTGGTTCTCGCCGACGAGCCCACGGGCAATCTGGATCTCGAAACCGCGAGTCGCGTGCTCGAGCTGCTCGTGAGCACGTGTCGAAGCCGCGGTGCCACACTGGTAATGGCGACCCATGGCGTGGAGGTCGCGGGCCACGCCGACCGCGTCCTCAAGATTCGCAGCGGGCAAGTGCAGGAAGACGGTTCGTGAGCTGGCTGGTCCGGCGCTCTTCCCGACGCTTCTACCTTCGGCACCCATGGCAGCTATGCCTTGCCGTAGTTGGTATCAGCCTCGGCGTCGCCGTTTACGTGGGTGTCGATCTCGCGAACGACAGTGCGCGGCGCGCATTCGAGCTGTCGTCGGAGATCGTCGTCGGGCAAACGACCCACCGCTTGCTGCCCGTGGGCGGTGAGCTGCCCGAGAGCGTCTACCGAGAGCTCGTCGTGAACCGCGGTCTCGATGTGGCCGCCCCCGTGATCGAGTCGGTCGTCGCATTCGCCGCGCGCCCGCAACTCTACTACCCCCTGCTCGGTATCGATCCGCTCGAGGAATCCGGTCTACGCGGCTTCTCGAGCTTCGTTCCGGGCAGCCGCTCGGACCTCGCGCGCTTGATCTCCGAACCCGGGACCGTGCTTTTGCCGCAAGCGCTGGCCGAGGAGCTCGGTGCCGTCGTGGGCTCGTCTTTGTCGCTTTCAGTTCGCGGACGAACCGCGAAAGTCGAGGTCATCGGGATCGTCGAGAGGGTCGCGACGGACGCTGCAGCCGAGCCACCGATCCTCGCCGACATAGCCACGGCCCAAGAGCTCCTCGGCCGTGAGGGCACGATCAGCTACATCGACTTGCGGCTCGACCCGCGCGACGCAGAACGCCTAGCGGCGAGTCCGCCGCCGGCGACGACGTTGGTCGAAGTGGCGGGGCAAAACGCGGCGTTCACGGAGCTCGCCGCGGCATTCCGCACGAACTTGACCGCCCTCGGATTGCTTGCGCTCGTCGTCGGCATGTTCCTGATTTACGGCACTATGTCGTTCGCGATCGTTCAGCGCCGGCCGACCTTCGGCGTGCTGCGCGCGCTCGGCCTACAGCGCCGTGAGCTACTAGCCAGCGTCCTGATCGAAGCGATCAGTCTCGGGGCAGCCGCAACTCTGGGCGGACTTGCGCTCGGTCATCTGCTTGCACGGGGGCTCGTGGATCTCGTCCTGCAAACGATCGGTGACTTGTATTTCGCCTCTGCCGTCACCGCCGCCTCGGCCTCGCCTTGGATCTACGGTAAGGGCGCGCTGCTCGGGGTCGGCGCCACGTTGCTTGCCGCATTGAAGCCGGCCCTCGACGCATCGAGAGCGGCACCGGCCGATGTGATGAAACGCGCGCTGCTCGAACGGCATGCGCAGCACGGCGCGCGCCTCGGCGCCCTAGCGGCGCTGCCCCTGCTCGGCGCCGCCGGCGCGGTATTCGCCTTGAGCGCGCGTGATTTGCATACCGCGTTTGCAGCCTTGTTTTGCGTACTCGCCGCCGGCGCACTGTTGACCCCCGGCACCACAGTTCTGCTGATGAAGGCCTGCGAGCGCCCCGCGGAGCGCTTGTTCCATTTGCCGGGTGTGCTTGCGGTGCGCGGTGTGACAGCGTCGCTGAGCCGCACTGGCGTCGCCACGGCCGCGCTCGCGGTCGCCGTCGCGACCGTGATCGGAGTCGGCTTGATGATCGCGAGCTTCCGCGCGAGCTTGATCGACTGGCTCGGCACTACGCTTACCGCGGACGTGTACATTGCGCTCGGCGGCGAAAACGGCGCGCCACTCGATCCGGTCCAGATTGCGGCAATCGCGAGCATCGATGGTGTCATCGGCATCAGCGTATCGCGGACCGTTCGCTTGCCCAGCCCGATCGGAGAGCTCGCGGTCCGCGCCGCCCGACCAGGACCGAACGGCTGGGGCCTCGAGATCATCGACGGACACCCCGACGAAGCGCTGGAGAAGCTTGCCGCAGGCGTTGGTATCGTGGTGTCGGAGCCGTTCGCGTTCGCGCGCGAGCTTGCAACGGGCGACGAGCTGCGTCTACCCACCGCGGTTGGTGAGCGCACGTTCTCCATTGTCGGCATCTCTCGCGACTACAATACGGGCGCGAATGCCATTGTGATGGACCTCGGCTTGTACCGCCGCTGGTGGACCGATCGCAACCTCACCGGCATCGGCCTCGACTTGGAGCGCGACTACGACCTCGCACGTATCGAGCCGATGCTGCGGGGCGCGCTACCGGACGTCGCCTACCGGTTACGCTCGAGCGAAGCCATCGAACGTTTGTCGCTCGAGGTCTTCGACCGCACGTTCAAGATTACGGAGGTGCTGCAAATTCTAGCCGCCCTGGTCGCCTTCCTTGGCGTGCTGAGCGCATTGCTTTCCATCGAGCTGGAGCGCGCGCGCGAGCTCGCCGTGCTGCGTTCGTTGGGATTTTCTCCGGGACAGCTTGCGACGACTCTGCTTACCCAGACTGGATTGCTCGGCGCGGCCGCAGGAATCGCCGCACTGCCGCTCGGGACCGCGCTCGCGGCACTCCTCGTGCATGTGATCAACCGGCGCTCCTTCGGGTGGAGTATGGAGTTCACGATCAGCGCGAGCCCTCTGTTGATGGGGATGGGATTGGCCGTCGTCGCGGCGTTGCTCGCTGGCCTCTACCCCGCTATTCGCGTGAGCCGCGTCGAGCTCGGCGGGGCGTTGCGCGAGGAATGACGATGCGCATCGGTCTGATTTGCGTCGCGCTGATCAGCTGTGCGGCCTGCGAGGATCCTCCGCCGACCCCTTTCGCTTCCGACGGAACCTCGAGCATCCGATTCCTCGCCGACGGAACCGACGAGGGTTTCACGCGGGTTCTTGCGCCGCGAGCTTTCGTTTTTCCGTTGGACCATGCGAGCCATCCGGACTACCGCACCGAGTGGTGGTATTTCACCGGGAATCTGTTCGCCGCAGACGGTCGGCACTTCGGTTTCGAGCTGACGTTCTTCCGGATCGCTCTGGCGCCGCAGCAACCACCGCGAACGTCCAATTGGGCGGCCAACCAAATTTGGATGGCGCACTTTGCAGTGACGGATACTGCAAACGGTAGATTCATCGCACACGAACGCTTTGCGCGCGGCGCTCTAGGGCTCGCGGGGGCAACTAGCGAGCCGCTGCGCATCTGGCTGGAAGATTGGTCCGCCGCGGGCACAGCAACCGACAGCACTGCTCGTTTGCACTTGAGCGCGCGGCACGAAAACCTCGCGCTCGAGCTCGATCTCGTAGCCGAGAAGCCGCCAGTCCTGCACGGGGATCGAGGAGTCGATGCGAAAGGGCCGGAAGCTGGGAATGCGTCGTACTACTATTCGCTCCCACGACTGCGCGCGAGCGGCACCGTGCAGCTGAATACAGAGGCGAGCGAGGTCGAGGGGCTCGCGTGGATGGACCGAGAATGGGGCACGAGCGCGTTGAGCCCAGGAGTCACCGGCTGGGATTGGTTCGCGCTGCATCTCAACGACGGGCAGGATTTGATGTTCTACCGACTGCGAAACGTCGACGGGTCCGCGAGTCCGTTTAGTGGCGGAACCCTTATCGATGCGCACGGCGGTCGTCACGAGTTAGATGCGGACGACGTCGCGCTCACCGCACTGCGCGAGTGGCAGAGCCCGCAAAGCGGAGCACGCTATCCGATCGCTTGGCGCCTGAGCATTCCGCAGCATGCAATCGACGTCACGATCGAGCCGCGAATGGAAGACCAAGAAATCGACCTCACCGTGCGGTACTGGGAGGGAGCGGTGCGCGCCACGGCTACCGCGAACGGAGCACCGGCCGGCAACGGTTATCTCGAGCTCGCGGGCTACTGAAGTGTGACGGCCGCTCAGCGTCAATTGGACATAACCGTATTTCAAATCACGACCAATCTGCTAGAGTTGCGTTGTCTCCAGAAGGCGACACGAACCAATAACAACAACAACGCTCCTCAAGGACGATGGAACGCCGAAAGATACCTCGTAAAGACTGGGTCGTTGGAAAAGACGACATCGGTCATGCCGTGCTCGAGTGGAAAGTGGACTATCGCGCCACGAAACGGCAAGAGTCGGACCCGTTGGCAAGGACCTACGACTTTCTTAAACGTCTCGATGTGCCGGATCTGGTGCTCGAGGACGACGCGAAGAAAGCCGGCGACGTCGGCCGCGATCCCTACGACACGGGAGAATTCGCGGTCAAGTTCGACCGACGGTAGACGTCCAGTAACAAAAAAACCCCGGCCCTTTTTTGAAAGGCCGGGGTTTCGCTCTTAAGAGCCTGGCGATGTCCTACTCTCGCGTGGGCAAGACCCACACTACCATCGGCGCTGGACGTTTTCACTTCCGAGTTCGGGATGGGATCGGGTGGTTCCCGTCCGCTATTGCCGCCAGGCAAACCGTTAGCCGTTCAACGCCGCGAAAGAGGCGGCGAAGAACGCGCAATTTGGAATGATCCGTCGTCGCACCCCGTTCACTTTTCGAACGGGCCCAAACCGTTTGGGTGTTATATGGTCAAGCCTCACGGGCAATTAGTACTGGTTAGCTTCATTCATTACTGAACTTCCACACCCAGCCTATCAACCTCGTAGTCTACGAGGGCCCTTCAGGGGGATCGAGTCCCCAGGGAAATCTAATCTTGGGGTGGGCTTCCCGCTTAGATGCTTTCAGCGGTTATCCCTTCCGTACATAGCTACCCGGCGGTGCCACTGGCGTGACAACCGGAACACCAGAGGTACGTCCACTCCGGTCCTCTCGTACTAGGAGCAGCTCCCCTCAAATTTCCAACGCCCACGGCAGATAGGGACCGAACTGTCTCACGACGTTCTAAACCCAGCTCGCGTACCACTTTAATCGGCGAACAGCCGAACCCTTGGGACCTGCTACAGCCCCAGGATGTGATGAGCCGACATCGAGGTGCCAAACTCCTCCGTCGATGTGGACTCTTGGGAGGAATAAGCCTGTTATCCCCGGAGTACCTTTTATCCGTTGAGCGATGGCCCTTCCATACAGAACCACCGGATCACTTAGACCGACTTTCGTCCCTGCTCGACTTGTCTGTCTCGCAGTCAAGCACCCTTGTGCCTATGCACTCACTGCGCGATGTCCGACCGCGCTGAGGGTACCTTTGTGCTCCTCCGTTACTCTTTGGGAGGAGACCGCCCCAGTCAAACTACCCGCCATGCACTGTCCCCAACCCGGATTACGGGTCTAGGTTAGAACTCCGAATTTATCAGGGTGGTATTTCAACGGTGGCTCCACGAAGACTGGCGTCTCCGCTTCAAAGCCTCCCACCTATCCTACACAGACAAATTCAAAATTCAGTGCAAAGTTATAGTAAAGGTTCACGGGGTCTTTCCGTCTTGCCGCGGGTACACTGCATCTTCACAGCGATTTCAACTTCACTGAGTCTCGGATGGAGACAGTGTGGCCATCGTTACGCCATTCGTGCAGGTCGGAACTTACCCGACAAGGAATTTCGCTACCTTAGGACCGTTATAGTTACGGCCGCCGTTTACCGGGGCTTCGATCAAGAGCTTCGCTCCCGAAGGAGCTAACCCCATCAATTAACCTTCCGGCACCGGGCAGGCGTCACACCCTATACTTCCTCTTACGAGTTCGCAGAGTGCTGTGTTTTTAGTAAACAGTCGCAGCCACCTATTTTCTGAGACCCTCAACGGCTTTGGAGCGCGAAGCTCCTCACCAGCGAGGGCGTACCTTCTCCCGAAGTTACGGTACTATTTTGCAGAGTTCCTTCACCCGAGTTTTCTCAAGCGCCTTAGGATTCTCTCCCTACCCACCTGTGTCGGTTTACGGTACGGTCGCTCGTTACCTGAAGCTTAGAGGCTTTTCCTGGGAGCATGGCATCGGTCACTTCGCCCCTAAAAAGGGGCTCGTCGTCACGCCTCAGGATTGTGTTCCCGGATTTGCCTAAGAACACTCCCTACACGCTTAAACCGGGACAACCAACGCCCGGATGACCTAGCCTCCTCCGTCCCCTCATCGCAGTAACAAGCGGTGCAGGAATATTGACCTGCTTCCCATCGACTACACCTCTCGGTCTCGCCTTAGGGGCCGACTAACCCTGCGCCGATTAACGTAGCGCAGGAAACCTTGGGCTTTCGGCGTGCGGGTTTTTCACCCGCATTATCGTTACTCATGTCAGCATTCGCACTTCCGATACCTCCAGCACGCCTCGCAGCGCGCCTTCGCAGGCTTACGGAACGCTCCTCTACCACGTACACAATCCGAAGAAAGTGCACATCCGCAGCTTCGGTGCATGGCTTGAGCCCCGTTGAATCTTCCGCGCGGGCCGACTTGACCAGTGAGCTGTTACGCTTTCTTTAAAGGATGGCTGCTTCTAAGCCAACCTCCTGGCTGTCTATGACTTCCCACATCGTTTCCCACTTAGCCATGACTTTGGGACCTTAGCTGGCGGTCTGGGTTGTTTCCCTCTTCACGACGGACGTTAGCACCCGCCGTGTGCCTCCCGTGATTGCACTTCTCGGTATTCGGAGTTTGCATCGGTTTGGTAAGTCGGGATGACCCCCTAGCCGAAACAGTGCTCTACCCCCGAGAGTGATACACGAGGCGCTACCTAAATAGCTTTCGAGGAGAACCAGCTATCTCCGAGCTCGATTAGCTTT